>NZ_JXKG01000021.1 GCF_001885735.1 Enterococcus canintestini
TCAGTTTTCAAAGGTCTACATCGCTGCTTTTTCAAATGTTTCGGCAACTCTTATATCTTACCAGCTGACGTTTTGATTGTCAACTGTTTTTTCAAAAAAATTTGAAAACTTTTTGAAATGATATTTCATAAAAGTGCTGCTCACTAAGCAACTTCGTTAGTTTAGCAATCATTGTTACAATTGTCAACAACTTTTTTCAAGAATATTTCAAGCTGTTTTCAACTGTGTGACTGCTTCGTCAACGTTGACTAATTTACCACTAATAAAAGATAAGGTCAACCAAAAAGTTTAACAAAAATGGCTTGTCTTTTTAGCCACTTCTCTTTATATTTTCCTTTCATTCGCATTTTTTGATGTTAGTCTTACTATCTTTTGTTTGTTAGCACTTATTAAGGATAAATAGCGAACTAAATTCCAAACAGCGCTCATTTTATCCGTTAAATATTTTTTGTAAAATTATTTTTTCATACCGCTTTTTTGAAAAATATCTTAATTAAGAGTACAAAAAAAGGAGATTTCTACAATCTCCTTTTGCTTTTTTAAAAATAAGGTACACCTTCGATATCATAATGCCTAATGATTTCCCGAAACTTTTGGGGCTCTTCCCACCGAAAATCTTCCGGTAAATCGCCAACTAATTTCTCTTCACTTGTTTCAAAAACAAACAAAGGAACATTTTCTTCTGCAATCTGACCATTTGTTAGTTCCACTAAATCGATTTTTTTCACATCTAGTTTGACACTATCTTTTAATAAACTCAAAATGTTAGCTAAACCAGTGCGTTCGTTTGAAAAATCGGTAGAGGCTAACTCCATTGTATCTCCTACAGCATGAACTAAAAATCGTTTTGAGCCATTTTGTAAATGCAACATTACTGTTCCAGCAACTTTTTTATTAGTCACGATACCACCTCGGCTGTTTTATCTATAATTTATGATAGCACATTTTCAGAAAATATGCATAATTATTTCGCGTGGTTTTCAGAATGTAAATATACTACCGCTTCTTCAATCCATTCTGGTAAAGCCTTTTTTATCGAAGCAAAACCTATTTTTTTATTTTTATTTGTAAAATAGCGTTTTTTATAATTGCGATTGGGAATATAGTTTTTCTCTAACGTTCGTTTAGATAAACTAATTTTTTGTGAATATTCATCAATATCGATAATTTGAACTTTGACAGTTTCGCCGACAGATAAAATGTCGTGAATATTTTTGGTGTAACCAGATTGCACTTCAGAAATATGAATTAGTCCTTGCGTTTTATCATCTAAAGAAACAAAAGCACCATAAGGTTGAATGCCGGTAATTTGACCTTCTAGAATATCGCCGATTTTATAAGACATTTGGTTTCCACTCCTTGTATTATTCATTATACTGTAACTAGAGATAAAAAAGAAGTTTAGAAATTTAGGAGGTCTTTTTATGTCAATTTTTGATCAACACCACGATCGCCATCACACCGATAGCGTGAAATGGGACAGCATTTCACAAACTTACGGAAAAGAAAATTTATTACCACTTTGGATAGCCGATATGGACTTTGCTGCGCCGAGTGCCGTTCAACAGGCGTTATTGGAATATGTAAAACAAGGCATTTACGGCTATACTATGTTTGGTGATGATCTTTATACGGCAATTATCAATTGGCAAAAAAGACGCCATCAGTACGAAATCAAAAAAGAAGAAATCTTATTTTCACCTGGTGTTGTGCCAAGTATTGCCATAAGTATTCAAGCTTTTACAAATCCTAAAGACAGTGTCATGATTCACGATCCCGTCTACCCTCCTTTTGCCAAAATGGTGCAAGAAAATGACAGAAAACTGGTACGGAATTCCCTTAAAGTTGTAGATGATCATTTTGAAATAGATTTTATTACAATGGAAAAGCAAATCATAGCAGAAAAAGTAAAACTTTTTATTCTTTGTAACCCACATAACCCTGGTGGCCGTGTTTGGACAAAGACTGAATTAAAACAACTAGGTGATCTATGTAAAAAACATAACTGTTTAGTGGTCAGTGATGAAATTCACCAAGATTTAATTTTTGCACCTTATCAACATGCAACTTTCCATAATGTAGATGAAACTTTTGCTGACTTTTCTATTATATTGACGGCAGCAACTAAAACTTTCAACTTAGCAGGAATTAAAAACTCGATGATTTTTGTTAAAAACCCACAGTTAAAAGCTGCATTAACAGCCATCCAAGCTAGAAGTGAACAAGATACTATTAACACATTTGGCTTAATTGGTACCAAAGCAGCTTATGAAAGCGGCGAACAGTGGTTAACGGAATTATTAGAATACTTAAATAAAAATAGTGAATTTACTATTTCTTTTCTCCAAAAAAATCTGCCTCAAGTAAAATTTATGCGACCAGAAGGAACCTATCTTTTTTGGTTAGATTTTTCTGCTTACAATTTATCTGATACTGCCCTCAATAAAAAGATGATTGAAGAAGCCGGAGTGGTGCTAAATGGTGGCTTTACATTTGGACCTAATGGTAAACAACATATGCGGCTAAACATAGCCTGTCCAAAAGATACTTTAAAACAAGGCTTAGAACAAATCGCCCAAGCATTTAAATAATCGCAAATATCTGACTGTATCTTTTGATGCAGTCTTTTTTTTCATTACATTTTCTATGAAAATTTGTTACACTAAATCAGGAAAAACAATTGAAAATATCATTTTTTTGTTTTTAGCTATCAAAATTAATTAAAAATGGAGGACAAGAATGCCTGATTTAGTCAAACGTTTCATGCAATACGTGCCAGGAATTTTCATTTTAGCACTGGGCACGGTACTTTTTTCCAGTTGTCAATTAGGTGTAAGTTCTCTGGTTTCAGTCCCATTTACAACTGCCACAATTACTGGTTTCTCATTAGGCAATGCAACAAGTTTAATTTTTGGCTTATTAGCTGTTGTAGAAATTATTTTAGTCAAACGTATGCCGTTAAAAATTTTACTACAGTTACCTTTTTCTTTTCTTTTTGGCGCGGTAGTTGATTTTTATAATGTCACATTAGGACTAGAAAATTTTGTGGTGACCACTCTTATTGGGAAAATATTTCTGTTAGTTGCCGCGATAATTGCAACAAGTGTCGGATCTTTTTTAATGGTAAACTCCAAACTGATTTTAAATCCCCCAGAAGGTCTCGTTGAAATCATCGCCTTAAAAAAAGGCAAACGATTCGGTCAAGTTAAATTTTATTTTGATCTAACGATGATTACAATTGCCTTTTTTGTTGGGATGGTTTTTCTTGGACGTCCAAGCGGCATTGGAATTGGTACTTTAGCTGCACTTTTATGTGTCGGACGATTGATTCATTTGATTGAAGTGAAAACAACGCATCATGAAATAGAAGAAACGATTGAGTATGCAGAATTAATCACTGATGATATTACGAATGAAGTAAAAACCCCTTAAAATAAAAAGGACCTAAACGAGATGATAATTTCTTTTTAAGAAATCGATCTCGTTTAGGTCTTTTTTTAATCAGCTAAAATTTCAACTGTTTCAATTACTACGTCGTGAACAGGTTTATCTTGTGGCCCTCTTTTTACATTAGCAATTTCATCTACCACATCCATACCTTCAACTACATGGCCAAAGACAGTGTGGCGGAAATCTAACCATGGTGTGCCACCTTGTTTATATGCTTCAATGATTTCTGAAGGATAGCCAGCACCTTCTAGTTGCCCTAACATATTACCAGGAACGTTTTGATTATTAACGATAAAGAATTGACTGCCGTTAGTATTCGGACCGGCATTTGCCATCGATAAGGCTCCGCGCACGTTAAATAATTCTTTTGAAAATTCATCTTCAAAAGTACCACCAAAAGAGCTTTCGCCTCCCATACCAGTGCCAGTTGGGTCGCCCCCTTGAATCATGAAATCAGGAATAACACGGTGGAAAATAACGCCATCGTAATAGCCTTTTTTCGCCAATTCTTCAAAGTTTTGAACAGTTTTTGGTGCCAACTCCGGAAATAGTTGCACTAAAATGTTGCCACGGTTCGTTTTAATTAACGCTTTGTGACCTGTTTGGTTTTCTAATGTTAGTTGTGGAAATTCACTCACAATAATTCCTCCTTCAATTAATAGCTTAATTTCATGATAGCAGACTTCGCTTATTTTGCCACGTATTCTTGATTTTATTTTGCAAGATTTGCTATACTAACGGGAAATTTACTAAATTAAGCAGAGGTGTTGATATGTATATTCGTCCAATAAAAAAAACAGATGATGCGCCTTTGGCTAAAATCATCCGCACAAATCTTGAATTTTTCAACTTAGCCATTCCTGGCACAGCTTTTTATGATCCTGAACTTGATCACCTCTCCTTGTATTATGGGAAATCACCCAGACGAAATTATTTTGTCGGAATTGAAAATAATGAACTAGTCGGCGGAATTGGTATCGCAGAATTTCTAATGGACAAAAACATTTGTGAATTGCAAAAACTGTATTTAAAAGATGACGCAAAAGGCAAAGGTTATAGCCACCAATTAATGAATACCGCTTTAAATTTTGCTAAAGAAGCTGGTTACACCGCAGTTTATTTAGAAAGTCACCACCGCTTAACGGCAGCTTTAAAACTTTATCAAAAATATGATTTTAAAATACTGGCAAAACCATTAGCACCAAGCCCTCATAATGCAATGGATCGTTTTTTACTAAAAGAACTTTAAGAAAATATTCCGAGTTAAAGCGCTAAAACGTTTTGATAGAAAAAACCACTCTTTGGCCTTATACTTAGAACTATTGCAAAGTTTCAGCTTCATAAAATTAAGGAGGAAACAAGATGGAAGTGTATGACATCACCATTATTGGTGCAGGTCCGGTAGGTATGTTTGCCGGCTTTTACGCAGGCATGCGCAGCGCCAAAACAAAAATTATCGACAGTTTACCTCAGTTAGGTGGCCAACTATCGACCCTTTATCCGGAAAAAAATATTTATGATATCCCTGGGTATGTTCAAATAAAAGCTAATGATTTAATTCAAGTTTTAGAAAAGCAATTACAAACTTTTCCTCATACGTATTGTTTAGGTGAAGAAGTACGCCATATTGAAAAACAAGACGATCTGATTGTGATTACAACCAATAAAGATACTCATTATACGAAAGCGGCAATTTTAGCTTTAGGAAACGGCTCGTTTCAACCCCGAAAATTAACCGTTTCTGGTGCTGAAACTTTTGAAAATCGGGGAGTGGATTATTACGTCAACGATTTAATGAAATATGCAGGTAAAAAAGTCGCTTTAGCCGGTGGTGGCGATTCAGCGATTGACTGGGCTTTAATGTTAGAACCAATTGCTTCAGAAGTCTATTTGATTCATCGGCGGGATAAGTTTCGCGCTTTAGAACACAGCGTTGAAAAACTTTATCAGTCTACTGTTAACATCATGACACCGTACGTGATTAACGAAGTAACAGGTGAAGATTTTATCAGCGGTCTCACTTTACAGCAGGTGCAAACAAAAGAAAAAATTGCGCTTTCTGTTGACCACTTGTTGGTAAATTATGGTTTTACCTCTAATTTAAATGTTAAAGAGTGGCATTTAGCTGGAACCAGACAAACAATCACAGTGAATTCAGATATGAGTACTTCAATTCCCGGAATTTATGCCTGTGGCGATATTGCCGGTTACGAGGGGAAAGTAAAACTAATCGCAACTGGATTTGGTGAAGCACCTACTGCCGTTAACAATGCCTTGCATTTTATTGATCCTAAAAACCGCACCCAACCTGCTCATAGTACCAGCCTCTTTTAAAAAACTAGATTGAAAAACAAAAAGCGCCAAAAGTTATGCTATTTTTGCTTAAATATAAAGCAAAGTAGCATTTTCTTTTGGAACTTTTTTAAAATTCATCCCATTCCCGAATGGCGCTTTTAACTTTTTCTAATAGTTCAGCTGTCGTATCTGCTATGATAACTTCTCCTTCTACCATTACAAATAATTTTTGCCCACAAAGCTCACACATACTTAAGCAACTGGTAATTAAAAAATCAGCTTTTTCCTTTAACTCTTCATCTTCTAATAGTATATTTCCTTGCCGGCTTAAATTTTGTTCACAAAATTCAATTAAAGGTTTCATGATACCCTCCCTTTTCTTTGCTTCAAGTTGGTAGATAGTATACCATAAAAGAAGAATTAATCTTAAGCCAGAGAATTGGAGTGATATTTATGGTAATTGAAACAAAAACACTAGAAGAAAAAGCCCGCGAGCTACTAAAAAGTCGTGGCGTTACATTAGATGAAATTGGCGAATTGGTTATGTTTTTACAAAAGGATTACATTAAAGACATCACTTTAGAAAAATGTGTTGAAAGTGTTAATAGTGTCTTAACCAAAAGAGAAGTTCACAACGCCATTATCACCGGTATTCAGTTGGATATCTTAGCCGAAGAAGGTAAATTATTAGCCCCCTTGCAAGAAATTGTCGCCGATGACGAAGGGCTTTATGGTATTGATGAAATCTTGGCACTTTCAATTGTCAACGTCTATGGTTCAATTGGCTTTACCAATTACGGTTATATCGATAAAGTAAAACCAGGGATTTTAAAAGAATTAAATAGTCACGATGGCAAACATGTCCATACATTTCTCGATGATATTGTCGGTGCGATTGCCGCTTCTGCTGCTAGTCGTTTAGCCCATCAAAATCCTGGTGATTCACACTACATTACCCAATAACCCTAATTTAATGAAAGCTAACCAGATTCCATCGGCTCTCAAAAAATCTCCAACTATAAGAGATAATTTTAATAAGTTGTTTTCAACTTTTGTAAGATTTCAACTTAGCATCTAAAAAATACTTACAAAAAACCAACGCTCTCACTTAAGGAGCGTTGGTTTTTGGTTTTAAACTATGACGTCCCCATAATACTAGAGCTAAAAAGCACAGTTCTAGTAAAACAAAGGCCAAAATAAAGCAGTGCATAAAAAATTCTTCAGGTAAAACATTAATAATCGGATCTGTCAGCGGATCAAATAACCAATCGTCATTTTGGAAAAATAATTCGTGAAACGTCACAAAAAAACGATCGAAACTTGTCGCCATCAAAAAGCCTAAAATCACCGGTATTCCCATCCCCCATTGAAAGGGACGAATTAAACGCCACAAACTTTGCTGTTTTTTTAACTTAACTAAAAAAACAACTGCCGGAATTATGGTCACCAATAAAACGACGTAATTTAACATAAATAACTTTTTGACATCAATAAAATGTCCGCGTCCGGCAGAAGACATAGGAAAATCTGGCAATGCTAACGTATGGGCAAAAGGATTATTCAAAAAAGCCATCAATTGATCGAAATTTTTCAATAAGGTAGTTTTCCCAACCGTAGTAGCATCCAATATGTTTAAATAATGGATATCAAAGACATATAACGGACGAAAATTAATCGCAATCGTAATCACTAGTGTTATTATCGTTAAAAAAAGACTTAATAATCCCAAACGTCTTTGCCAAGGTACCATCATTTTTTTCATGCATCAAAGTTCCATTCATCCAAAGAATCTAGAACAAAAGTCGGTGCTTTTGGTAATGTGGCGACTTCTTCTTTTTGAGTGAAACCAGATAATACTAACAACGTATCAATGCCATTATTCAAGCCAGAACAGATATCTGTTTCGTAATTATCACCAACCATGATGACGTCTTCTTTTGAAAGACCAATCTGTTCCAATGCTTTATCCATAATAATTGCTTCGGGTTTACCAATAAAAATAGGTTTAGTCTGCGTTGCTGTTTCCACTAATGAAATTAAAGAACCTGCCCCAGGTAATAGACCTCTTTCAGTGGGGATGTTTTTATCAGGATTAGTACCAATAAAGGTTGCACCTTTTTGAATTGCCAAAGTAGCTGTAACAAATTTTTCATACGTAACCTGATTGTCTAAGCCGACTATCACATAATCAGGATTTTCTTCCTCCCAAATAAAGCCGGCCGCTAAGATTAAATCAATTAACCCTGCTTCACCAATAACAAAGACTTTTTTCCCCTTATTATCAGCTTTCATAAAATCAATTGTTGCTAAGCTGGCGGTGTAGATGGTTTTAGGTACTACTTCAATTTGAAACTCATTTTTTAACCGTTGTGCTACGGTTTCAGGGCTACGGGTAGTGTTATTGGTAACAAATAAAAACGGTAATTGCCGTCTTTTTAATTCATCAACAAAACGTTTCCCCGCTGGAATCGGCTCTTGCCCCCGATAAATAGTGCCATCTAAATCAATTAAATATCCTTTGTACATTAATCTTCTCGCTTCCTAATAGTAAAGCTACCTTTTTTGCCTTCTTTTTTAACCGACTTTGTTACAATTTCGGTTTTCGTAGTTGGCTTTTTCTCACTTTTTTTCTTTAAAACCGGTTTGGCTTTTTTCTTTACATCTGTTTTCTTTTCAGCAATATGAGCCGCTGCAGCTTGATTATTGTGATTTTTCTTCCGGCGTTTACGATTTTGTGTTTTTTCGCGTTTATTGCCTACTCGTTGAATTACAAAATAAGCACAGCCAAAATTACAATATTCATATAAATAGTCTTCTAAAGTATCAATGCGTTGTTCCGGTTGCGCTTTTTTATCATCGGCGGTAAAAAAGCCTTTTAAGCGTAATTGCTCATAGCCCCAGTCACCAACAATATAATCATAGCGCGCCAAAACCTCGCTAAAACGTTCGCCTAATTTTTCAGCATCAAAGCCTTCCCGGTGGTCATAAACAAGCTTGTATTGACGTTGTCCGATCATAAAATCCGTCTCACTAATCGGTGTCACAAGCTCACCTTTTTGTGGTTTTGCCACTTCTTGGGTTGCGACTTCTTCTAAAACCGTCGTTAATTCTTCGGTTAGGTCTTTGTTTTCTTTTGTCATCATTTCACCACCTGTTTTTCATTATACCTTGTTTTTATTTCCTTGGATAGTGAGTTTCTAAATACGCACCTAACACACTTCTGATAAATTCTGGAAAGAGAAATTCGTATTTTCCGGCAATTTCAATGGTTGGGAAAAAGGGGACAAACATAAAATGATCAACCGTCGTAAAACTATACTCTTTTTCGTCAATCAGTTTTTCTCCTAACCAGTAAACTTCATGATTTACAGCATCATATAAGATACCATCATACGTAATGACACCAAAAATTTTGCCCCGAAAACCCATACCTAGCATAGGAAAATTCCGTAAAAAGTTACGATTTTTTTCCATTTCCAATACTAAGCGCCGGACATCCGTACCTTTTAATGTTACTTTTAACAAATGCATCGGATGAGGCAAGGTTGTGTGTAGTTGATCTTGATTAACTACCCCTTTTGGCAAAGCCTCTAAAAACAGACCGCTATTTAAAATCGCCACATCCGTTTGGCCTCTTTTGGCGACTGCTTTTAAAGCAGCATCAATCAGGCGGTGCTCGCCATTTAAATCTAATGTTAAGTCATAAGGCAAAACTGCTACTTTTTGCGCTTTTAATAAGTCGTGCCCTTTAGTTAAATAGCCATTAGTTTCTTCATCATCTTCTGGAAAAGCCGTTAGTGTCGCAGTTTCAATCGTTCTGGCTTTTTTAGAAATAATTTTATGATCTTCTAACTCCAGACGTACTTCACCAATATAGTAGCCAAATTTGCCAGCGGCAGCTAATTGAACACCGTTTACTACTTTTCCAGTTGGAAAGAGATGATGGGTATGAGAGCCTAAAATCACATCAATTTCTGGCATTTCACTGGCAATCAGTTGATCATCTTCAATCCCCAAATGACTCATTAAAACTAAGACGTCTACTTTAGGACGCAAGTGCGCAACTAAATTAGGCAAAATTTCCAAAGGATAACGAATATCCCAACCATTGGGACTATAGGTAAGAGGAAATGGCGCAGTAAGAGCAATTAACCCTACTTTTGTTCCTGCTTTTGTTGTGATAATTTTGTATTCTTTGCTCCATTTAGGTGGTTGCAATGTCTTTTTATCAAACAAGTTAGCTAATAACACATCAAAATTGGCTTCATCATAAAGGTGATTTAAATCATATTTTGAATTTCCCACCCCTTCATTATTTCCAATTGTGACAGCATCATAGTGAACTTCATTCATCAAAGTAACGTTAGCTTTCCCATTGGTTGCTTCTGATAGCGGGTGCCAGCGATCGACAAAATCGCCTAAATCCACCGTAATCGCTCCGTGACCTTTTTGGGCTAGTTCCCGTTGCCGTTGTTCTAGGTAACGTCTGATTTTCGGCCAATTTTCCAAATGGGAGTGTAAATCATTCGTATGCATAATGGTAATTTTTTCCATATAGAGGCCTCATTTCTAAAGGTATGTAACTTAACTAAGCTTAGACTAGCACATTTTTTTCACAACGTCTTATTTGAATAATCGGGCTTTAATCTTTTACCCTTAGCCTGCCATTTGCTAAAATAAATTTAGTAGTAAAAAGGAGGCAGAAAAAATGAAACATCCGTTAAAAACAGAATGGGAAAAGCTATTTAGTAAAAAGCACGATTTAACCGAATTAAAAAAAACCAATAAAAATGAACACGGTCACTTTATTACCCCAGACGGCGTTAAAACCGAGGTCTGGGAAAAACATGATGAAGCCGGTCTAAATGAATTAATGACTTCTGATTGGGAATCTTTCTTAGATGGCAATGATGTTTTTAGTGAATTAAGTTTAGAAGAACAAAACGAGTTAAAAGCCAACTCCCCGCGTTATGAAGACTATCACCAATAGTTTTTTTCTGATTAAAGCTACAACTTAACTTTTTATTTTAACTTTTACATCTAAAAAAGATGTGCAAAATTAAAAAATGGATCCTGTAAACAGAGACACTTTTTTCTAGCGTCCTATTTACAGGGTCCATTTTGTTGTCACACCTAATTTTTACTCTTCAAAATCCGTGTCTTCATACTGACCATATTCACCATAAAAGTGATTGTAACGCCGTTTTAATTTGCGGAAGAAATAAATACACAACACTTTAATTACTGCATAAATCGGAATCCCAAAAATCAGACCAAACATCCCCATTAAATCTCCCATCACCAGTAAAACTAATACGATCGTAATGGGATGGACCAACAAGTGTTTGCCCATTACCGCCGGTTCAATCAAATGTCCATTTGCCATTTGAACAATTACCCAAACTAAACACATCTTTATTAGCATGCCAAAAGATGACATTAAAGCAACGATAAACGCTGGAATAAACGCAATAAAAGGTCCAATATAAGGAATAATCGCTGTTACACCTGTTAATAAAGATAATGAACCGGCATAAGGCATGCCAATAATTAAAAAGCCAAGAAAAGTTAATAAACCAATCGCAATACTCACCAATACTTGCCCTTTTAAATAAGCCCCTACTTGTGTATTCATACTGCTAGCAATTGCTTTAGCATCTTTACGAAAACGCGGTGGAATTAATTTTGTGACATAGTGAAAAAATTTGCGGTCATCTTTTAATAGGAAAAACGTGATAATCGGTGCTGTCCCAATAATTAAGACGGTACTGGTAATCGTTGATACAACATTAGAAGCTCCTTTAATCACACCTGATAAGTAATCTGTCACCCGACTTGATAGTCCTTCTGACCAATTTTGGACTTTTTCCATCGTCTGATCCAAGGACTCTTCAAAAGGTGAATTATCAAATAATTTTGTTAACATTTTAATAGTTTTGTCCATATATTCTGGAAAAGATGAAACCAGCGAAAGAACTTGTTTTTGAATAATTGGACTAATCAAGACCACAGCCACCACTGCGAGGCCAATTAGAAGAATAAATAATGCCGCTACACTAATGATCCGTTTAATTCCTTTGCCTTCTAACCAATCGATAATTGGGTCAAATAAGTAGTATAAGACCATCGTTAAAATTAACGGACCACTAATAGCTTTAAAAATAGTTACAAAAGGATCAAATAAGAAATCCAGTTGTGAAAATAGCCATAAAACAGCTCCCAATAATAATAATGCCACTAAAGTAAAAATTAAATTGCGTCCCCCTAAAAAATTAATCCAGCGGGTGGATTTCTTCTCCATTGCCATCACTCCTTACTTTGATTGTAGCGAACTTCAAAAAAGGTGTAAAAGAATACGCCACTTTAAGCTTAAATTAAGTTAACGCCCTTATAGTATTGTCATACCCAATAATTTTTTCATTTCTTCTCCTCTGGTGCCCGGACAAAACTGCCAATTTTGTCCGGGCACTTCTTTTATCTTCAGCAAAAAAATGCTAGAATTTAGCGAGGTGAAAAATGTGGAGAAAAGCAGCACTTTGACACAAGCAGCAAAAGAACACTATATGAAACTTGCTTTAGCACAAGCACAAAAAGCCCAAGCGATTGGTGAAGTGCCAATTGGCGCGATTGTCGTTTTAGACGGCGAAGTAATTGGTTCGGGTTATAATTTAAGAGAACACGACCAAGACGCAACCGCTCATGCCGAGATGTTTGCCATTCGTCAGGCCTGTCAAAATATTGAAAGTTGGCGCTTAGAACAAAGCCAATTATTTGTCACCTTAGAACCTTGCCCTATGTGTAGTGGCGCTATGCAACTTGCCCGCGTTGAAGAAGTCTACTTTGGTGCCTACGATCCAAAAGGAGGCGCAGCCGGTTCACTAATGACAATTTTGACAGATGAACGTTTTAATCACTGGTCTTATGTTGAAGGTGGGATTTTAGCTACGGAGTGCGGTCAAATTTTAACCGATTTTTTCCGCGACTTACGAAAAAAACAAAAAGCTGCCAAAAAAGCCCGTAAATTAGCGCTAAAAGAAGCTGATGAATAATTTTTTTGGAAAAAGACTAGCCAAATCTATTGAAATACGCTATACTAATTCTTGCCGCAAGGCTAGGACAATGGCAGGCTTGTGAATTGTGTCAGATCTGGAAGGAAGCAGCACTAAGCAGGATCTGCCATGTGTCTGATTAAAAAGACGTTAAACGAAACCACGGTTTCGTTTTTTTTATTACAAAAATTATAGTTTTCCCGATAAAAAAGAGGTTGTGACAAAAGCGCCCAGTTTCAAGAAATAAGACGGAATTTCCGAAAATTGTTTTTCAAATTTGGGGGAATTTCGTCTTATTTCCGAAGAAGCTGCTTCTGTCATACCGTTTATTCGGAAAAAGAGGTTGTGACAAGACTTTTGTCACAACCTCTTTTAAAATCAATCATCTTTTTCTTAACCGATTTGGTCGATTAAACCGCTTAGTTTATCTTTTAGGCTTTCTGTTGTTTCTTTTAACGAATCGCCATATACAGAAATTTGTTTGCGGCCGGATTTAATTTTTTTCATAACATTCATCAAAGAGTCCAATTCATCATCTGATAAGTTATCAACAACAGACATTAATTTTTCATTGCCGTCAAACTTATCACCAACAAATCGTTTTACTTTGTAACGGTCTTTTTTATGACGAATTTTATTGATAACAGCATCAGATGCAATTACTGCGG
Source organism: Enterococcus canintestini (assembly GCF_001885735.1). GTDB lineage: Bacteria > Bacillota > Bacilli > Lactobacillales > Enterococcaceae > Enterococcus_C > Enterococcus_C canintestini. Next base: position 13,463 of record NZ_JXKG01000021.1, read on the forward strand.
TAGTAATTCCAGCCACTGCTGCAATGCTTAGACCAATCGTCACTTTTGTTTTATTTTTCATCTTTTTTCAGCCCCTATCTATGAACTTTTCTACTCTTTCATCATAGCACAGAGGAAAAAATAGCCAAAATAAAAGGGCTTTTATGCAGTTTAATGATAAAAATTTGTGGTTAATCCGTGCTTTTCACTAACTCTTACTAAAATATTTTTATTCTTTTTCTTCTGGCCCAGGCTCGCCTTTAAAACGCAACCCTTTCGGATAGAAATTTTTGACTAGTCCTTGAACTTGTTTACCAAAGCCCACCGGAATCGCATCGACACACAATAAAACCCAACTATCGTTACCCGGTTTAGTGAAGGTTTCGCCAGCAACATAATGCAGCCAATCTTCGTAATTGATTTGTAAAGTGGGAAAAGCAGGTAGTGTTTTATCTGTTACCGCCATCGCCAAATTAAAACTTGGTTCGATACGTCTTTTTTTGACGACCCCTAACTCCACGCCATTACGTAATACTTTAATACCGGTTAAATCGGGGGCATTTTTAGGAGCTGCCCAGATGTGATCGCCAAACAGTTGAATTGTTGTATTTTCTGGTTGCGGAAATTTGTGTGTAAAATCAGCCACTAAACTGCTGACTTCTTTTGTAAGCCCTACTTTTTTATGTTTTTTCTTTGGCTTAGCCACCGTATTTTCACCTTGAAAGATTAGTTTAGCAACAAAATGACCTTCTCCTTGATTTAAATGTGGCCATAAGCGGACGGCCTTGGCTAAAGCTGGATTCCCATCTCCCCACTCTGGTCGACCTGAAGAAACATTTGTTTGCGCTTGGGGAATTGGCACAATCGTAAACGGATATTCTTTTAATAACCAACTGATAATTTCTTCATTTTCCTCTGGAGCAAATGTACAAGTAGAGTAAACGAGCGTTCCGCCTGTTTTAAGCATTTTTACTGCTGCCGTTAAAATTTCTTTTTGCCGCTTGGCACATTTTAATGGTGTCTGCTCTTGCCACTCACTAAGGGCAACAGGATCTTTACGAAACATACCTTCTCCAGAACACGGTGCATCCACTACAATCCGATCAAAAAAGCCACTAAAATTTTTGACCAATTCAGCAGGGGCATGGTTAGTCACAATCGCATTTGACACTCCCCAACGTTCAATATTTTCAGCTAAAATTTTCGCCCGTTTAGGGAAGATTTCATTAGCAACTAAGAGCCCTTCTCCTTTTAATTGCGTTGCCAATTGCGTCGACTTTCCCCCAGGAGCAGCACATAGGTCTAAAACTTTTTCACCAGGCTGACAATCAGCCGCTGTTGCCACTAACATCGCACTTGGTTCTTGACTATAAACATAACCAGCTTGATGCAACAACGTGCGCCCGCCCACACTACCTAAGTAAGCATTTGGAGCATAAGGAGCTGCAACTTTATTGTGGGGAGCGTATTTTTCAATCATGGCATAAAAATTAGGTTTTAACGGATTGACCCGATACCCTTTTGTAACCTGACCTTTCGTTAAGGCGTCAAAAAAATCACTTGCTTCATCTTTTAATAAATTTTGATATTTTGTATAAAATGCTTTTGGTAATTCCATCTTTCTCCTACCTTTTTGTTAAGGAATTAACAACTGGATGGGTAATTTTTTGGTCAAAAAAACTGATAAACGGCCCAGTTAAAAAGGCACTAATAAAGGTTCCAATTCCAATTGGTCCGCCAAAAATAAAAGCGACAACACTGAAAGTAACATCTTGAATTACACGAATAATGCGGTAAGGTGCCTTGGTTTTATCGACGATGACAGGCGCAATCGCATCATAAGGTGCGTTACCAAGTTCTGCTCCCATATATAAAGAAGCACCAAAACTAAACAACAAAATTCCAATGATTAGAAAAATTAGTTGCATAAAGATTGTTTCTGCGACCCAATTTAAATTAGTAAAAATTTCAGTATAAAAATCAATAAAAAAACCAGCTAATACCATATTGATAACTGTACCGATACCAATGTATTTTCTACCAAAAATAAAAATTAATATCAAAATAATGATATTTACCATCAGTTGATAGACGCCTAATGATAAACCAAACTTTTCCCCTAATGCAATATTTGTGGATGTATATGGATCCAAACCAACTTTTCCCATTCGTAAAGTTGTTGCACCTAAGGCCAGGATCGCCACCCCTACTAGTGCGACAAGTGCACGAATTCCAATTTCTTTTTTATTCATATCCTGCCTCCAGCTCGATTTTTAAACGATAATCGCTTTTCTACTTATTATTTTGTCAAACTTAGCCAAAAAGTGCAATAAAACACATTTAACTTTCTTACACCAAAAAAACAGTTCATTCTTTTACACAAAAAAATACGTAACCAACCTAAGTTGATTACGTACCTCATTAATCTCTGCGATTACCACCAAAAAGTAAAATTAAGCGAAGTAATTGTAAGAAAGTTGCCACAGCCGCAGCTACATATGTCAGTGCCGCAGCAAATAATACTTTTCGTGCCATTGGTAATTCATCTTCCGTTAATAAATTACCATTACTTAAAATTTTTAAAGCCCGTGCTGACGCATTAAATTCAACCGGTAAAGTTACCAATTGGAAAATCAATGCCAGTGAAAAGGCCCAAAGACCAATTGTTACTAACTTGGGTGCACTTAAGAAAAAGCCGATTAAAATAATTGGAAATGCTAAAGTTGAACCAAAGTTTGCCACTGGTACAATAGCCGCCCGCAAACGCAACGGCACATAACTTTTGGCATCTTGTACCGCATGACCACATTCATGAGCCGCAACTGCAATAGCTGCTACTGAAGTTGATTGCGCAGTTGCCTCTGATAGACTCAACATCTTTGTTTGCGAGTTGTAGTTATCTGTTAAATTACCGGCAATTCTTTGGACACCGACATCGTTAATACCTTGATCATTTAAAATATATTGCGCCGCTTGTGTACCGGTAACGTGATTGCGACTTTTTACTTCATCATACTTTCTAAAAGTACTATTTACATAAGCTGAGGCAATTCCTGAAAGCACCAACCCAATAATCACTAAAATCATCGTTGGATCAAAAAAGGGCATAAAGCCATAACCCATTCCATACATAATTGTTTCCTCCCTCACAAAATTAGCTAAACTAACTATGTCTATTTTACCATTTTAGTCATGAAAATAGTGTGAAGAGAATCAGAAAGAAGTTTATAGTTTTTTGACAAATTCTGACTTTAATTTCATTGGTCCAAAACCATCCACTTTACAGTCGATATTATGGTCCCCTTCAACCAAGCGAATATTTTTTACTTTGGTTCCTTGTTTAATCGGATTAGAAGCGCCTTTAACTTTTAAATCTTTAATAACTGTAACATTATCGCCATCTTGTAATAAATTGCCATTGGCGTCTTTAGCAACAACACCTGCTGTTTGTTCTGCTACTTGGTCTGCACTCCATTCATGACCACATTCTGGACAAACAAATAAGCCGCGATCTTCATATGTATACGCTGACCCACATTCTGGACATTTCGGTAATTGTGACATTTTCGTTCTCCTTTAAAATTTTTTCGTAGCTTTTATTTTACCTAAAAAATATGGCTGTGAAAAGGGGCGATTAAAAAGGTAGCCACTGGCTTAAGAAATTTTTATTGTTATTTTTAAAATGGCTAAACCTGCTAAATTAAAAGAGGTTGTGACAAAAGCGACCAGTTTCAAGAAATAAGACGGAATTTCCGAAAATTGTTTTTCAAATTTTGGGGAATTTCGTCTTATTTCCGAAGAAGCTGCTTCTGTCATACCGTTTATTCGGAAATAGAGGTTGTGACAAGACTTTTGTCACAACCTCTATTTCTTATACTTCTTCTAATTTGTCTTGATCTAGTATTTCGACATGATAACCTGTGCGCAAAATTAAGTCCCTCTGTTCCAATAACTTGAATTTACGGGAAAGTGTCTCAGGCGTAGTGCCTAAAAATGTAGCTAGCTCTTTCATCTTCATCGGAATTGTAACCTGATTGGTTTGTGCGACTTTGCTTAAGTCTAATAAATAAAGCGCCAAACGTTCTTCAATTTTTTCAATTGTTAAAAATTGACTTTGCTGTTCAATCTTGGTCATTTTTTTGGCATTAATTTCCAATAATTTAAGACTAAGTTCTGGATAATCCAGTAATAATTGCTTAAAGTCCGCTTGTTTTAACAGGCAGACTGCTGTCTTTTGGAGTGCCTCACTAAATAAATTTTCGTTAACTGCCCCAAAAAGTAAGCTTTCACCTTCATAACCACCCGGCTCTACTACTCGCAACAACTGCTCTTTACCGCTGGCAGATAATTGATACACTTTTAAATTACCACTTGCAACAATCACCAATTGGGCCTTTCCATTAGGTGTAATAACTTGTTCTCCTTTTTCAAATGTATGATGTGTAACCAATTGATTAATTTTTTGTTGATCTTCTTCATCTAAGTGATTAAATAACGGTACCAAACTCACACATAAATGATTACAAGTCATGAAAGCTCCTCCTTTTTTATGGCAATCTACTATTCTTCTACCAACAAGCCTTCTTTTAAATCATGCCCGATAAAACTTTGAAAAAGCCGGCTTTGCGCTTTTAACCAACCATATAACGATTGTAAAAATAAACCTAAGGCAAATTTTTCTTCTTTTTCTGCCAGTTTAATGGCACGTGTGACAAATAAATTTTGAGTATTGAAATCTTTGACAGCTGTAAATAACATTGTCTCAGGTGTTTCATATTTTAATTGTCCACTTTCTTCTAACATCGTATATTGGACAAATTCTGCCGTTGTCGTGGGGATTACCTCTCCTTCATCTAACAACAACTGATTTAAGTGGTCAAATAATTCCTCTTCTTTTGCGATAGTATTTTCAATTTGGCGACTAAAAGCTTTACTATCCCCCTTTAAATAATAATTGGCTTGGCGTAATTTATTTTTTTGAATGATTAAATTGGCTAAAATATGCCCACACATAGCTCCTGCTGTCGGCGTATGGTGATCTTGCTCACTTTGACGCAATTCAGCTTGATATTTTTCTTTTGCATTCATTTTTTACCCTTCCTTTACATTAACTGATTGGACTTCATAGCCTAGTTTTTCGATGATATTTGCTACTTTTTCACTGGTAGTCTGACTAGTATCAATTTCAGTTTTGACTTTACTTGCGTTAAATAATACTCGGACAGTTTTAACTCCGGCTTCTTTTTTTACCGCACTTTCAATTTTTTGTAGACAAGATGGGCAGGTTAACGCTCCTAGTTGAATCACTACTTTTTCCATTATTATCCTTCTTTCTGATTTGGTTGTTTTTATTGTAAGACTTCTTTTTTCTTAAAAAATTGATTACCATCAAGTTTTTTCACTTTATAAGGTATTAAACGCATTCCATTTAAAATTACAACTAAAATACTCAATTCATGTACAAGCATGCCACTGGCCATATATATGTAGCCAAAAATTAACCCGACTAGTAAAAAAACTACTGTAAGTACAGCAATAGCGATATTTTCTTTCATGTTCCAAACCGTTTTTTTCGTTAATGCATAAGCATGAACTAATTTACTAAAGTCTGAATTCATTAAGACCACATCTGAAGTTTCGACAGCTACGTCCGTTCCATTTCCCATTGCAATCCCAATATCTGCTAAGGCAATAGCAGGACTATCATTGACGCCATCCCCAACAAACGCTACTTTGTGGCCCGTTTTTTGTAGTTGTGTAATAAACTCTGCTTTATCTGCTGGTAAAAGTCCGCCATGAATTTCACTCATTCCCAGGTTCTCGCCTACAATCTCAGCTGTTTTTTCATTGTCCCCTGTTAGCATGACGAAATTTTTTATCCCTAGTTTTTTCAACTGTCTTAATGTTGCTTTTGCCTGGGGGCGAACCTGATCTTTAATTCCGACTAGTTGTGCTAATTGTCCATCGACAGCTAAATAAACTAAAGAGTGCGCATTTTCTTGTAAAAGGATTTGATCTTTTAAAGCTATATCCATATTTACTCCAGCTTCTTGCAACAATTTTTCATTGCCGACTAGTATCTGATGCTGCAAAACCTCAGCTTTAATACCACGTCCTTTTAAAACATGCGTATTTTTCACAGGTAAATATTTTTCAAACATTTGGTAATTGACGATGGCTTTTCCTAACGGATGATTCGACTCTTTTTCCACACTAGCAAGTATGCGCAGGTTTTCTTCTTGGTTACCAAAATAATTTTTTAAAGTAGCAACCGTAGTTTTTCCAGTCGTCAAAGTACCCGTTTTATCAAAAACAAAGGTATCCACTTGACTAAACGTATCCAAAATTTCCCCACCTTTTAACAAAATGCCAGATTTTGCTCCATTTCCAATCCCCGCTACATTTGAAACAGGAACACCAATCACTAAAGCACCCGGACAACCTAAAACTAAAATAGTAATCCCCAATGATAAATCACGACTGATAATTCCTACAAACAAGGCCAAAATAAAAACAAATGGCGTATAAAATTTAGCAAAGCGATCAATAAAGCGTTCCGCTTTTGACTTACTATCTTGCGCTTCTTCTACTAACGCAATAATTTTGCCAAAGGTCGTATCTTCACCAACTTTTTGGGCAGTTAAGTGCAAGGTTCCGTTATCCAATAAGGTACCCGCAAAAACAAAATCCCCTTTTGTTTTATGGATAAGCCGTGCTTCTCCGGTGACACTAGCTTCATTTAAATAACCTTCCCCACTGGTAATTACGCCATCGACTGGTACTTGTCCTCCTGTTTTAACAAAAAGTTGCTCTGAAACTTTCACTTGGGCAACAGGAACCTCTTCTACTTTGCCACTGCGAATAACAAAAGCTCTTTTAGGAACCATTTGCGTCAGTGACTTAATCGCTAAGCGCGTTTTTTCTAACGTCTTTTGTTCTAATAAACTGCCAAAGAGAAACAAAAACGTTACTAACGCTGATTCATTAAACTCTCCAATAAAAAAAGCACCTACCACCGCTAAACTAACTAATAAATCAATACTAATCACTTTTACCCGCAAAGCTTGATAAGCTTTAATAAAAATTGGCATCCCCCCCAAAAGAGAAGCTACTATCAGCGCCAGTGTGTAGCCAGCCTTAAAATGAAGGCCACTGCTAATAAACGCTGCAATAATCAGACTGCCACTTATGGCAGTAATCGTGCTTTCTTGATACAAAATCTTTTGTTGCAATTTCATTTTTTTCTCCTCCTAATCATGTGCAAATAAATCGCTAAATCACTTTTATTTTTTCTGCCTTGGCTGACTTTAGTTTAGCGTTTAAACAATTAGGATAAATTGATGATTATCAAGTATTTCTACTTTTTTTAATAAAAATGAAAAAAGATAAGCGTAACCTTTTTATATAACAAATGTTCTTGCTAATATAACAATAACAAACAAATTTATTTTTTCATAAAAAACTATAGGAGTTGATTTTTTTGAAACAAACAAAGACCATAAAAGAGAAACAAGGTAAAACTTTTACCCCCCGCAATGAATTTGAAGCACGCCTGTTCAAACGTTTTGAAAACTACGCTGCTAACCCAGCCACTGCTAAAAATAACACTGTTTTTTCTAAACAAGAACAAACAAAATAAAAAACGTAAAAATCGGCATTTCTGCTGATTTTTACGTTTATTACATATTCTATTTAGCAAATTGTTGGTAAATCGCCTGACACTTAACATAATCCAAATCAGAAAATGTATTCACAACAACATCAGATACTAAATCCAACGTCGGATAATCTGGATTTGCAAAGCCAATTCCCACCATGTTGGCTTTTTTGACCGCAATACTGCCATTAGGGGAATCTTCTATTGCTATACAATTTTTAGGCTTTACCCCTAAACGTTTGGCTGCGAGTAAATAGACATCTGGTGCCGGTTTGGAATGTTCTACCTCTTCTCCACTAGTAATAATGGAAAAGTCAGCGTAAATCCCAATTTCTGTCAATGATTTTTCAATCTCAGTTAAAGGAGATGAAGAAGCTACAGCTAGCTTTGCTCCAGCTGATTTCAACCGTTTTATTAAATCTTGTGCCCCTTTAATTGGTTTAATTCCATCTCTTTTAATTATTTCTTTTCGCCGGTTAATCATTTCTTTGATATAAGTATCGGCAGTTTGGGTTAAACCCAATTCTTTTTTCATCGTTTCCCATGTATACAAATAAGAAGTGCCCATAAATTTACTATGGTAACTGCTGGGGACAATAATTCCTTCGTCTTTTAAAATACTGTCTTTCGCTTCAAAATAGCTATATTCTGAATCAATTAACACGCCATCCATATCAAAAATAATTGCTTCTAACATACGTCACCAATTTCCTTTTGAATTTTATCAAAGCGCTTCTTCACTTAAATTGCCTTCAGCAATCCAAGTCGCTGCACCAGTTAGAAAAAGTTGTTCAGCTTGAACCTCTACTGCTAGCTTACCACCTAATACAGTTAAAGCAATGGGATTTTCAGTAATTTTTTCTACTTGTTTTACTACATACGCCACTGAGGCTGAACCTGTCCCACAAGCGAGTGTAAAATCTTCTACCCCGCGTTCATATGTACGAACAACCACCTCATCTTTGCGATCATAAAAATTAACATTTGCGCCTTTGGGTAATTCATCCCAATAACGTAATTTTTGAGCCAATTCCCGTAAATCATCCAAATCTTTTTTGGCTAAATCAGACATTGGCATCACCAAGTGAGGAATAGCTGGATTACCTAGTTCCACATAATAGACGATTTTACCTTCAAATTCTTTTACTAAAAATTTTGTGACTGGATTTAACTGAACTTTATAGCTCCTTTGACTTAAACGCTGGGCTAAAACTTTCCCCGCCAGCGTTTCAATAACCATATTCTCCGGTGCTAATTTTTTTTCATAGGCATAACGGGCAATACAGCGGGCACCGTTGCCACACATTTCTGCTTCAGAACCATCAGCATTAAAAAAGCGCATGCGAAAGTTACCTCCATTTTGCGCTTCATCCACTGCCATAACCGCATCCGCCCCTAGTGACAAGCGCGGACGACAGGCACCTTTGGCTAAGTCACTTAGCGCAGCTGTACTCATTTTTAGTTCAAGATTATTAACGACAATAAAATCATTGCCGGCTCCTTGCATTTTTACAAAAGGAATTTGCATTACCTCACGCCCTATCTTTTTACTTCATTTTGAATCATTTGCGCATAAGTTTGTCTTTTTACTACAATCTCTGCCTGCCCATCTTTAACAAAAACCACCGCGGGAATAGGTAACTTATTGTAATTGCTAGCCATGGAATAGCCATAAGCACCTGTTGTAAAGGTAGCAAAAATATCACCAGCGCAAACCGCTGGAACGGCTAAATCTTTTGCCAGTAAGTCCGTACTTTCACAGGCTTTTCCTGAAATCGTTACTTCTTGGGTTGGTTTTTCCGCTACCTTATTGGCGATAATTCCAGTGTATTGCGCATCATAAAGGCCCGGACGAATATTATCGGTCATACCACCATCAATGCTGACATATTTTCTTAAACCCGGGAGTTCTTTAATTGCACCAATCGTATGCAAGGTAATTCCCGCTTCTGCTACGATACTACGCCCGGGTTCAATAACGATTTCTGGTTGGACCAAATCATTTTCTAAGCAAAAAGTTTCTGTTAATGCCATCATGGGATCTAAAAAATAGCGATATGGTTTTCGGACATCTTCTTTTTTATAACGAACACCAAAACCGCCACCAAAATTTAATTCCTGAATTTGGTAGTCATAACGTTTTTTCACTTCCAACATTAAATCTAGCGCGACTTGAGTTGCCGCAAGATGGGCACTGTTATCACTTAATTGACTGCCAACGTGAAAATGAAAGCCATAAAATTCTAAATTTTCGGCTTGAAAAACTTTTTCAATTTGCGGATATAAAATAGCTGGCGCTAAAGGAATACCAAACTTGGAATCTTTTTGTCCGGTTGAAATAAAAGCGTGAGTTTTCACATCCACTTCTGGCGTAATGCGAAACATGATTTGTGCTTTTTTACCCAATTTTTGACAAATTTGCTGAATTAAATCTACTTCTTGCAAACTATCTACAATAATACGCCCGACACCATAGTCAATGGCCATTTCCAGCTCAGCTACTGATTTATTGTTGCCATTAAATTCTATTCTCGCTGCGGGAAAGTCAGCGGCGATGGCGGTATACAATTCTCCTCCTGAAACAACATCTAAAGACAGACCCGCCGTATTAATTAGTTGTAACATCGCAATTGTATTAAATGCTTTACTGGCATAAGCCACCCGCGTCTTAGGATATTTATCTAAGAAATCTTCTTTTAAAGCGTGGCATTCTTTTAAGATTAAATTTTCATCGTAAACATATAGTGGCGTTCCGTATTTTTTTGCTAAGCTAACGGTATCACAACCACCCCAATACAAATGGCCATTTTTACTTTGTCCTTGAAACATTTCATTAAGCCCCTTCCTGATTTAACATTTCAATTAAGTCCACGTAGCACTGAATCCCACCTAATAAATTTTTTTCATCAAAACGTAATTTACTGCTATGCAGTGGATAGATATAGTCTTTGGCTTCATTTTTTATTCCGACAAAGAAAAATAAACCGGGGATTTGTTGCTGAAACAGTGAAAAGTCTTCTGCCAACATATAAGGTGGTGAAGTAACATAACTATCACCTGCTACAGCTTTTAAAGCCTCTACCATTTTCTCATCATTATCTACGACCCGATACATATGGTTAAATGTAACTTCTGCCCAGCAATCGTAGGCTTTTGCAATCTCGGTGGCTAAAGTGTTAATACGACTTGTTAAAGTGTTATATACCGTATCCGAAAAAGCGCGCATAGTTCCTTGAAGTTCAACTTTTCCCGGTATAATATTCATCGCCTCCCCACCAGAGATTTGCCCAAATGTTAAAACAGCAGAATCAAGCGGACTTAAATTACGGGAAATAATCGTATGTAGCCCTTGAATAATTGCGGCAGCCGCTAAGATGGTATCTGCGCCTTGTTGCGGTTGGGCGCCATGGGCACTTTTGCCGTGAACTGTGATCGTCACCTCACCGTTGCGCGCCATCATCGCACCTTTTTTACAAGCAATGACCCCTTCGTCAAACTCTGGGAAAAGATGTAGACCAATGATTTGTTCAACTCCGAATTTTTCTAATACACCAGCTTCAATCATTAATTGCGCTCCCCCCGGGCCTTCTTCGGCGGGTTGAAAAATCAAAACAAGCGTCCCTCTAATACTTTCAGGATGTTCACTTAAATACTTCGCAAAACCCAACATTGTCGCCATGTGCCCGTCATGACCACACGCGTGCATCCGTCCTTTATGACGTGACGTAAAGGCCACACCACTTTCTTCTGTTACGGGTAAAGCATCAATATCGGTACGAAATGCTAAAGTCTTTCCCGCCTTGTCACTGCGAAATACCGCCACTAAGCCTGTTTCAAGCACTTCATAGACCTCTTTTACCCCGAAACTGGCTAAAGCAGCTTTTAAATACTGACAGGTCTTAAATTCTTGTAATCCCAATTCTGGAATTTGATGTAAATCTTGACGAAACGTGGTGACTTCTTTTAAAAGCTCTGCAATCTCTTCTCGTATTTCCATTTTTTCATCCCTTTTTATTTCACACTTTTTCAAAAAATTTTCATTCATCCTTTTTGTCATGACGAAATTCTTATTAACCATTTTATTCAGCCAATAAGCTCTCTATCTACTGACTACACACGAAATCATTATTAACCTCATTTTTCACTTTGCAAAAATATTCACTATTTTCAGAATATCCTTGGCTATTCCGTGACATTATAGTATATTATTTTGTAAATAGTTTGAATTTCCGTATAAAAAATATTTTCTGAATATTTTATTAATTTTTTCTATTTTACCTAGAAACTTAATGAAAGTAAATATTTAAAACAAGGGATGTGTTAAGATGGCAATTTTTACAGGAGCTGGCGTTGCGCTTGTTACCCCAATGAAAGCAGATAAAACGGTAGATTTCGCTAAGTTGAAACAATTGGTGGAATGGCAAATTGAGAAAGGTATCGATGCGATCATCGCCTGTGGCACAACCGGAGAAGCCTCTACCCTAGATGATGAAGAACATATTGCTGTCATTGAAGCTGTAGTGAAACAAGCGGCTGGTCGTGTGCCAGTTATTGGTGGAACAGGTTCCAATAATACGCAACACGGCGTATATCTTTCAAAAGAAGCAGAACGCGTGGGTGCTAGTGGTTTACTAGTAGTAACTCCTTATTACAACAAAGCGACCAATAGCAGTTTAATTAAACATTATGAAGCGATTTGTAGTAGCGTGAACATCCCTATCATTCTCTATTCTATTGCCGGCCGAACTGGCATGAATGTAACACCGAACATGGTGAAGAAATTAAAAGAACTACCAAATGTCGTCGGTATTAAAGAAGCCAGCGGAAATATTTCGCAAGTGGTAGAAATTTGTGCGTTGGCAGATGATAATTTTGCCGTCTATTCTGGGAATGACGATCAAGTATTACCCTTTCTTTCGGTTGGTGGCGCAGGGGTAATTTCCACTATTGCGAATATTTTACCTAGTGAAACAACCCAGATGGTCCATGACTTTTTTGATGGCAAAATTGAGAAAGCAAAAAAAACACAATTACAACAACTGCCTTTGATTCAAGCGCTATTTAAAGAGGTAAATCCCGTTCCCGTTAAAGCAGCAGTCAGTCTTTTAGGTAAATGCGAGATGAACTACCGGTTGCCATTAGACAAACCCGAAGAAGACACGTTACAATTATTAAAAACCGCCATGAAAAATCATGGATTAATTTAAACGAAAAGCTGAACAAATGCGTTCAACTCTTTCGCATTAAGGCGGAATGATAATAAATTGTTCCTCAAATTTCTTATCATTTCGACTTAATGTCGCCAAGAGTTCATTTGTGAAGCTAGATCCTATGAAAAGCTTTATGAACTCGTCCAGATCTCAAGTAATAGGCTGGAATTTTAATAAATTGTTCCTCAAATTTCTTCAAATTTCAGCTTATTGCCGTAGAGAGCTACTTCATGAAGCTGGATCAAAAGAAAAGCTGAACAAACGTGGGGAACTCTCAAGTAATAAGATGGAATTTTAATAAATTGTTTCCCAAATTTCTTCAAATTCCATCTTATTACCGTAGAGAGTTCGTTTGTGAAGCTAGATCAAAAGAAAAGCTAAAGACAGCGGGTAGCTCTTTGGACAAATCTTAGAAATTAGTTTACTGGTGCTCTTTACCAGAAATTAATTTTTGAATTTTTTCCAAAGAGTTGCTGCTTGTGCTAGACACCAGGAAAAGCTAAGGGTAGCGTTCAACGCTTTTACAATAAGACACTATTGCGAGAAGAGTAGTCAGTAGCGTCATGCTTTTTAGACAAGCTATACCTTTTATTTCCAATTTCGGCTTCTAAACAAGGGACTAGTAAATTATGAAAGGAGCATTTCATGAAAAAAGTTTTACTAAGTGGCTGTCACGGCCAAATGGGACATGTTTTGCAAAGATTAATCGCGGATAACCCTACTTTTGAAATTGTAGCTGGCATTGACCGTACCGCAAAAAAAAATGACGATTTCCCGGTCTATACTACAATCGATGACGTAAAAGAGGAAGTTGACGTGGTAATTGATTTTTCTCATTATAGTGGCGTACCTGCCTTAATTAACGGCTGTGTGGCAAAAGAATGGCCTTTAGTAGTTGCTACAACTGGTTTAACAGCAGAAACGAAGGCTATGTTATCTGTTGCAAGTCATGTAATTCCTGTCTTTTATTCTGCCAATATGTCTTTGGGCATCAATGTTTTAATAAAAGCACTGCAAGCAGCCGCTCCGGCTTTAGAAAGTGATTTTAATATTGAAATTATTGAAAAACATCATAACCAGAAAAAAGATGCTCCCAGTGGCACAGCTTTATTATTAGCGGACAGTATCAACCAGACACTTACTACACCAAAAGAATATCTTTTTGGGAGAGCGGGTAACGATTTAGAAAATGATTTCAATCAAATGGGAATTCACGCTGTCCGTGGCGGTAGTATTCCAGGCGAACACACAGTCATTTTTGCCGGTGCTGATGAAATTTTAGAATTTAAACATACGGCTCTATCGCGAGACATCTTTGCCAACGGTGCCATGAAAGCCGCAGAATTTTTAATTAATCAAAAAGCGGGATTGTACAGTATGCAAGATCTACTAGCTTAAAATTATTTAGGAGGAAGTTTTTTATGTCTGATTTACATTTCACCGATCCTTATGCTTTAGCCAAATATATTAAAGACGCAGAGAAAAAAACACCAGTTAAAGCTTATGTACGAGGGAATTTTGGTGGCTTACAACACGATAAAATCAAAATTTTTGGCGATTACAATTCCTTTGTCTTAATCGGTGATAACAAAGATGTACAGGAATTTTTACAAAAACACTCTGAAAAAATTGAAGATCTCTACCTTGAAAACGATCGTCGCAATTCCGCTGTTCCACTTCTTGATTTAACCAAAGTGCAGGCTCGGATTGAACCTGGGGCTTTCATTCGCGCTGAGACAGTAATTGAAAAAAATGCGGTGGTTATGATGGGAGCAGTTATTAATATTGGGGCAGTCGTAGGAGAAGAAACGATGATTGATATGGGCGCAATTTTAGGTGCCAGAGCCACAGTTGGTAAACGGGCCCACATTGGTGCAGGTGCAGTCTTAGCTGGTGTTTTAGAGCCACCTTCTGCTGATCCTGTAGTTATAGAAGATGATGTTTTAATTGGCGCAAACGCTGTTGTTTTAGAAGGCGTACGGGTTGGTAAAGGTGCGGTTGTGGCAGCAGGAGCTGTTGTCACACAAGATGTGCCTAAAGGAGCAGTTGTGGCAGGTTCTCCTGCCAAAGTTATCAAAATGAAAGATGAACAGACGGCTTCTAAAACTGAATTTTTAGATGATTTAAGAGGCTAACTAAAATTTAATAAAAAGTTGTCTGACTATAAAAATTTTAAGCACGCTATCCAAAAAGAAACTTTTCTTAAAATAGCGTGCTTTTTTGTGTTCAAGTTTGCTTAGACTTAATTAAAAAATCCAGCTAAAGCAAAATAATTTTATAACTAGCCCCAGTAAACTGCACAAAAGCAGATTCGTTTAGCCAATAAATCTTAGCATTAAATTTAGCTTTCTTCTTGGCGATACTTGTGACAAGCGGCTTTGATTTCTTGATAAATTTCTGCGACTTCAGTTAAGTCCTTGGCATTAGCCCCACTGGCCAATGGGTGGCCACCACCATGATGTCGCTTAGCAATTTCGTTAATCACAGGACCTTTTGAACGTAGGCGGACACGATAATAGCCTTCTGGTTGTTGCACAAAAATCCCCCACGCAAGCGTAACATCAATCGTACCCGGCAAAGAAACAACATGGGATGTTTCTGAGTCTACCACTTGGAACTTATCCAATAATTCTTGCGGTAAAATGACTCTACCAGCTCCATTTTGATCAATTTCAATATTTTCATAAACATAGCCCGAAAGTTTGGCAACTTTCAGCGATATTTGTTGCAATTCGCGATTTAATTTTGCTGCATCAAAGCCAAAGTCTAATAATTTACCGGCAATTTCTAACGTATAAGAAGTTGTCGCCGGATACAAAAAGCGTCCCGTATCACCGACAATACCAGCGTATAAAAGTCTGGCAGCTTCCACGCTAATTTTTAAAACATCAGGAAATGAAAATGCAAAATCAGCAATCATTTCACTACAACTACTAGCTTTTGTATTCACCCATACTAAATCTCCATAAGGTTCATCGTTAGGATGGTGATCAATTTTAATTAACTTTGCCCCATTGGCATAACGCTGATCACTAACGCGAGGCGAATTCGCTGTGTCTGTCACAATGACTAAAGCACCTTCATAAAGTTCATCTGCTACTTCATCCATTTCGGCCAAATAATTTAATCCTTCTACTGGACCACCGGCTTGATAAATTTCTTTTTCAGGAAAACTTGCTCGTAATACTTCTGCTAACCCGACTTGAGATCCGAGGGCATCAGGGTCAGGTCGCATATGGCGATGGATAATAATGCGGTCATATTCTTCAATTGCTTTTAAAATTTCATGTCTGATATTCATCTTCTCACCTTAACTTATGGACGTTCTAAAACTTGGCAAGTAACAATTGCCAACGCCGCTAATGTATTTTCTAAATAAATTTCAATTTCCAATTTAGCACTGCGCCGTCCTAATTCCAACAGTCGCGTCTGAATAGCTATTTTACTCTCCAATTGAATCAAACGTAAGTAATGCAAGTTCACTTGCTCAATCCAAGTATTGCGTCGTTGTTGTTGCAATAAAGCACGCTTAGCAGCATTAGCCACAATTTCATTTAAAACACCAAAAGAAATCGTCCCCACTTCATTGACCATTTGAGGCGTAACCGTGAAAGTATAGTAAGGTTTCTCCAGTTTATTGCCTTCATTATCTTGATCAACAAGTTGGATATCACCGGTAATTTGATCAGAAATTGTATCGGCAATTTGGGGTTGGCGCTGAACCAACTGCATTGCCTTCATTACATCTTGTCGGGATACCAAGCCAACTAAACCTAAATCATCTGATACTACTGGCATAACTTCTAGACCATCCCAGATCATTTGATGACTGACAGAAGCCACACTCATTTCCCGTTTCGCGTAACTAATTTCTTTTGTCATTACCCGCTCAATAGCTTGGTTATCTTGTTTTTCCAAAATATCTTTTGGCGTAACAATACCCACTAGACGCATATTTTTATTAACGACAGGAAAACGCGAATGCGTTGTACTTTCTGCTAGCCGTTTATAATCTTTGACCGTGGCAGAAATATCTAAATAGGATGTTTTTTCTAAAGGCGTGAAAATATCACTGACAAGCATAATATCTTTTTTAATTAGTTGATCACTTAAAGCGCGGTTAATCATTGCAGCAACCGTAAAAGTATCATAAGTCGTGCGCAATATTGGCATTTCAACTTCATCGGCTAATTGACAAATTTCATTACTCGTATCAAAGCCCCCGGTAATTAACACCGCAGCACCTTCTTTTAAAGCTAGCCGATGAACCCCTTCTCGATTCCCGACAATCATTAAAGAACCTGGTGTAATGTAACGCGCCATTGCATCTTCTTTCATGGCACCAATAACAAATTTATGCAAGACTTTATCTAGTCCGGCTTTACCACCCAAAACGTCTCCTTCAATAATTTGAACCACTTCACCAAAGGTCAATCGTTCAATGTTTTTCTTTAATTTGCGTTCAATCCGAATCGTCCCCACCCGTTGAATAGTGGAAACTAACCCGATATTTTCTGCATCTTTAATCGCACGATAGGCCGTACCTTCACTAACGTTTAGTGCTTTGGCAATCCCTCGCACTGAAATTCTGTCGCCCACTGGTAAACTTTCAATGTGAGCCAAAATTAAATCATGTTTTGTCGCCATCTTTCCACTCCTAGTTACGGTGTAAATTTTCTACACAGCGCTTATTAACGTTTTTTATAATGTAAAACTTTCCCCTACTGCCATCACTTTTGCTACTCCCGCTGGTAAAAGTGTTGCAAAGGCTTGCGGGTCTTGTTTAATTAATGGAAACGTATTGTAGTGGATAGGTACAACTTGTTTGGCTTTTAAACGCTTAGCCGCTGAAGCTGCTTCATTTGGTCCCATGGTAAAATTATCACCAATTGGCAAAAAGGCGACATCAATTGCAAAAGCTTCGCCAAACAAAGCCATATCGCCAAAGTTTGATGTATCTCCAGCAAGATAAATTGTCTTACCTTCTGCTTGTAAAATAAAGCCCGCCGGTTCACCTAGATAAAGCATTTGACCGTCGACTTCATAGCCTGAACTGTGTTGGGCATGAACCATTTTTACTCTTCCAAAAGGAAAATCAAATTTCCCACCAATATTCATGCCATGGGTCTTTTTCACACCATTTTTTTCTGCAAAAGCACACAATTCCACCATGCCAATGATTGTTGCATCACATTTTTTAGCGATCGGTATCATATCACCTACGTGGTCACTGTGTCCGTGGGTGACTAGGATGTAATCTGTTTTGACATCTTCTACAACCAAATCCGTCAGGGGATTACCGGTAATAAATGGATCAAATAATAAATTTGTACCATCCGCTAGTTGAATAGCGATTACAGAGTGTCCGTGATAAGTTATTTTCATTACTTTTCCTCCTCACTAAGCCAAGTAAAACTAATACAGTTTTTACTTTTATATTGTAACAGACTTAAACAGGAAAATGCATGAAAAAAGGTCAAAATTCATGAATTAATCTAACCTTAGTGATTTCCAACTGATAATTTCTTTACTACAAAAAAAAGAACCGCCAACATTGACGGTTCTCTTTTCTTAAAATTTAACGGGTGTTGCCGTAGCTTGTAACACTTCGTT
>NZ_JXKG01000022.1 GCF_001885735.1 Enterococcus canintestini
CAACACAAAATATTATAGAACCATAATAATTTAGGCGGTATTTTTTTACCGAAAAAACCTTTAGCAATTAGTGACAATCGGCTACGTCGGCTGCATCCCCCATATAAGTGAAAGCCAAAACAATGAACTACAATTAGTGACAATCCCTGTAAGCTATTGCCGCATACATTAACATTACGTTACCAAAAGATCTCGCGTGAAATAAATTCCTCTACTTTTTTAGAAGAAAACCAATGACATTACCTACTACACTGATGGGAATAAAAAAGATAAAGAAAATAAAATACCAGAAAGCTTCATTAAAATTAATAGCCAATAACGCCACAAGTAATAAAGCAGCACAAAAAACAGCCAATAACAGCGCAAACTGC
The DNA here is from genome assembly GCF_001885735.1 of Enterococcus canintestini. Taxonomy (GTDB): domain Bacteria; phylum Bacillota; class Bacilli; order Lactobacillales; family Enterococcaceae; genus Enterococcus_C; species Enterococcus_C canintestini. Next base: position 372 of record NZ_JXKG01000022.1, read on the forward strand.
TTTTTATTTTTGCTTTCTTTTATAAAAAAAGACAGGAACAAAAGCAGGAATGAAATGCCACAAAGAATATAGCCAATCAATTGATTGTCATCTAATTTAAATCCCACTCCGTACCCTGTTGAAAAGTAAAGTGCGGCTAAATAAATACTAATATAAAGCCCAAAGACAAATTGAATTTTTAAAAATCGCTTTTTCATAATTTTTCTCCTTGAAGCATAAACAGGTTTAATCAGATCTTAAGTATTCTGGGTAAATAAAACAAGTGCTCCTAGCTAGACAATTGTTTAAACCTGTCTTATCCAGACAAGATTTAATCGTATCACACACCTTGCTTTCCACTTTCCCGCATGGCTATTAATTTAAAATAAGAAAAAAACATTAAGAAAAGCTATTGCTACGAGAAGAACTTTTCAACCGTAATATTCAAATCGGTACTATAATTTATCCAAAATAATTTCTTAGAAACTTTATCGACAATTAAAATAAATAACATATAATATGATTGTATCCGCTTTCTCGAAATAGTACTATTTATATATAAAAAGGCCAAGCTATATAAAGACAACTTTTTGATAAATCTATATATAATTAGTTAGAAGACTTGCGTAAACAATAAAATAACATTTAATACATTTACATCGACAAGGAGGGATCTCATGATCAAAGATAATAAGCAGATTCAAGTTGCAATCTGCCTTTTTAATTTAGCTTTTTTAGTCAAATCAAATCCGATAATTTCAATATGTTTGGCGCTATATTTTTTAATTAAACATGATAATTTCACTTCTAAAACCTTAAATATAATTTTTATCGTAGGAAATCTAACGAGTGCCATAATGTCAATGTACTATTTAGCATTTTATGGCTATCAAGGATTTGCAAATCTCTATTTACTATTATCGCAAATAATCGACAGAATAAATTTAATGAGAACTTTATATTAAAAATATTTGCATTGGATTATGTTAGGTTCACAAAATCAATTTTTTAAACTTATTCATCAGAAGAAACTTCGATAGCAATCACCATCACAAAGTAAAGACTGTAGACACCATTCATCAAATGATCTTTGTCTACAGTCTGATCCACAGATTATTGTGTTTTTTATGAAAGATAGTCTTTAATGCGGCTTATCAGTATACTTTTTTATTTGATCTTTCATCCAATTGCCTTCAACAACTGTGCCCCATACTGCAAAACCAATTGAAATAAGCGTAATTAAAACTACTAGGATATCTTTCATGATTTTCCCTACTTTCTTTATCAACCTTAACTTACTTTCCTACCTGTCTATTCATTTAAAATAAGAAAAAAACATTGAGAAAAGCGATTGCTACGACAATAATCGGTAAATAGCGTGTTTGGGGCTCTAGCGCGTTTGGGCTTTGGCGATGAAAAAGCTTCGTTGCCATTTTAAAACAACACCACCCCAGCAGCGTGCCAAAGGTATTAGTCAATAAATCATTAATATCGGTGGCGCGATATAATGTGAAAATTTGGCTGATTTCAATTGCTAAAGAAAGACCACTGCCTAATAATACCGTTTTACCCATTTTTTCAAAGTTACGGCTCATAAACGGAATTAAAAAACCGATTGGGATAAAAACAAAGATGTTCGCAATAAAACCAGCAGAAAAACCATCTGCTAGTGGTAGCCATTCCATTTGAGGATGAATTAATCCTTCGCCTAGACTGATTAGCCGGCGAAATTCACCAATAGTGGCAATACCAAAAATGGCGTCTAAACTAATTGCTAAATAATAAAACAGCAATAACGACGGAATTAAAATGGCAATTTTGCGCGACCAGGATAATTTTAAAACGCAAATTAAAACCGTAATTAAAATGGCTCCTAATAAAGCAGCGGGATTAACAAAAAGTAGTTCGTAAAAAAAATCAAAAATTGTATAGTTGTCCATCGGTTGCTCCTTTTCTAAAAACACTAGTGTACTACTTAAGATAGTACACTAGTGAAAATGCAGCGTCCATTGCAAGTGCAATATTTTCATGTAATTTAAACAAAATGATAAAAATTTACGATTTATCTTTATTTTACTTCTCTCTTTGATAAGTTTTTAATTACCTTACCTGACATTTTTCCTACCAAAATGTTTCACGTGTAACAATACCAACTTTTTAGTCGCTCGTTTGCGTTGAACTTGTTTTAGTTTTTTTCCAGTGATTTTTTAATCTGGTGGGCGACTTTTTTTCGTAACTTTTTGCGATAATAGGCGCGCAGCTGGCGGGAAATTTTTTTCTGCCCTTTCTTAGTAGTGCCTTGGTAGCGATAAGATTGTCGGGAAAACTTATCTTGCTCTGCTTTTTTTAAAGTCAGTTGAGAATCTGAAACGAACTGGCTATCCACTAATAAGATGCCCAATGCCCGTTTTTCTGCTTGATTAAGTTGCGAAAAAATTTGTTGCAACATTTCCGCCAATTCCACGTCAGCGATAAAGTCAAAATCTGAGGCAATTTCAGCAGCTTGTTCACTTTCTAAGCTTTCAGGTCGGGCCTTTAAATACTTACGGCGACAATCTTGACACAACCATTGAAAGCGGCGAAATAGATAACTATTGTTGTAATCTTCTTTAAAAATTTCCAAATCTCTGTAATCATGCAAAAGCTCGATTAAGTTAAACCGCATTTCCTGTAGACAATCATCGTATTCACTGTGATTAGGATAAATTTGCTCCCGTGTTAAAACGCGACGAAATAAAGAATCATATTCCATTATGGCTTCATTCATCAGCTGTTCTCTCATCTTTTTTCCTCTTTTTATTTTATTCCGGCCGGTAATCTTATTTTAGAAAACACCAGATTTTCTTCTGGCGGAAAAAAAACGAAAAAAAGTTGATTTTGAAAAATAACCTAGCAAAAAAATGCGTATTTCTATATAGAAATATCTATGAAAAGGAAGGGATAGTATGCCAGGTATGCCTATTGATGAAAGTCGTTTAAAATTCCACTTAAGAAAGGAGATAAATCACGTGCGCCAGCAGATTACAGCCTTTTTACCCCACCCAAATTTTGTTTTAACCAAAGAATCGCGCCACCAATTAGCAGACCATTTGATTCCTCGCGCTGAACTTTCACTTTGCAAAATTTACTATGCTTTAATTCCCTATGAGAAACAAAAACAGCAGTATTCTCTCGTTTTTAGTAATGATGGGTTGGAACTGGTTTATGGTACGCCCACGCAGCTGATGATGAAAAAAATCATCCCCTTATATCGTTGCCAAGATAGTGGCGTTTTCTTTGAAACAGTCGCACGTTTATACAACTTTAAAAAAGCACCTTTTGCTACGCGCGATTTTTGTCTGATGCCATTAACCAGCAGTAAACTTGCGCCTAAAAATACGGTCTGGCTCAACCCAGTTATTTTGGCTGACTTTTATACTAAAAATCATCAAGCTTATGTCACCACTTTATTGGGCTTTGATTGTCTGGTTCCAATTAAACGCAATGCCTTAATTCATTGCATGAGTAAAGCATTCATTTTACATACGCAAATTAAAAAAGAAGAAAATTACGAGCGCTTTACACATTTAGATTCTGTCGTCCACTATTTAGCGATTGATCCCACTCCTTTAATTAATTGCGCCTGTCAAAAAATCGATTGCCACAATCGCATTTGGCCCAATCACTTTTTTTATTCTTTTTATGATAAATTACGGCAAGAAAAAGAAGTCCAATTATTATGTGAAGAATATGAAGCGTGGTTTGGTCAAAAAAACAAAAAAGACACCGGCTATCTCTAGCTGGCGTCTTTTTACTACATGGCATCGTCTCGTAATGATAAGGAAGAAAACTTGTTGTATTCTTTAATGAACATCAACTCAACTGTCCCTCTGGCACCGGAACGGTTTTTTTCGATTATCACTTCGATAATATTATCTCTGGTGTCGTCTTGTTCATCTGGATCGTCAGTATCCCGTTGATAGTAATCATCGCGGTATAAAAAGGCGACGATATCCGCATCTTGTTCAATCGAACCAGATTCCCTAATATCAGACATGACTGGACGTTTATCCTGTCGCTGCTCTACCCCACGGGAAAGCTGGGAGAGAGCAATTACAGGCACTTTTAATTCTTTAGCTAATTTTTTTAATTGGCGGGAGATTTCCGAAACTTCTTGTTGCCGATTTTCACGACCCGTTCCTTCAATCAACTGCAAGTAGTCAATTAAAATTAAACCTAAATCTTTTTTCTCTTGTGCTAGACGGCGACAACGGGCACGAATTTCAGAAACTTTAATCCCTGGGGTGTCATCAATAAAAATGCTAGCCCGCGACAAACTTCCCATTGCCACGACCAAATTACCCCATTCTTCATCCGTTAGCTGACCGGTTTTTAGATGCCCTGCGTCAATTAACCCTTCGGCACATAACATCCGCTTAACTAAAGACTCAGCATCCATTTCCAAACTAAAAATAGCCACCGAAGCATCCGTTTTCGTTCCAATATTTTGGGCAATATTTAAAGCAAAAGCTGTTTTACCAACAGCCGGACGAGCCGCTAAGATAATCAATTCCCCTTGTTGTAATCCTGCCGTCATTTTATCTAAAGCCGGATAACCAGTTGGAATACCGGTGATTTCTTCATCATTTTGCGCCAATTGATCAATGTTGCGAAATGTTTCTTGTAAGACATCTTCAATCGCTTGAAATCCATTACTATTGCGGCGCTCAGAAACTTCCAAAATGCCCCGTTCCGCATCTTCGACAATAGCAGAAACATCTTCATCTTGCTCATAACCTGCTGCCACAATTTTATTTGCCGCTTGAATTAAATTACGTAATAAGGCTTTATCTGCCACAATTTTGGCGTAAAAACCAATACTTCCGGCATAAGGAGTTGCTTGGGAAAGCTCCACTAAGTACCCTACACTGCCGACATCTTCTAACGCATTGCCACGCTCTAGTTCTGCTTTTAACGTCACCACGTCGATAGCTTCATTGCGATCAAACAAATTAATCATCGCTTGGTAGATTAATTGATGGCGCCGTTGATAAAAATCTTTGGCACTTAAAACTTCCATCGCATTAATCAGCTCATCGGGAGCCAAAAAAATTGAACCTAAAACAGCCTGCTCCGCTTGGATATCTTGGGGCGGCATGCGGTCTTGCCACATATCTTCTACTGCCATAATTATAATCGCTCCTAAAAGTTTTCAGTCTACTAATTTTACATAACTTTCAGTAAAAGTACAATATATGGCAAATGAGCAAAGTAAGAATTAGCTAAGATTTCCAATGTTTTAAAAAATTTTTTCTCACTAGCAGGAGCAAAAATTTTTAGCTCCTAAAAGATGATCGCCATTTTCATTATATTTTTCTATTTTAGCTATTAAGTGGATCAATCGTAAAAATTAAAATAACGGGTATAATGAATTATATTGTTTTAAAACAAGAAATTCATGCTTAAGAAAGGAATACATGTATGTCTACCAATACTTTTGAAAAAAGTAAAACAATTTTACCCGGCTTTTTCTTATCCTTAGCCGTAGCAATTGGTGCAAAATTATTAGCTCTTTTAATGCCGCAACTTGGAGGAGCTACTTTAGCAATCTTACTTGGTATCATTTTAGGAAATACCTTCTTTAAGCAACCGCAATTAGCCGCCGGCACAAAATTTTCTGAGAGTCGTTTATTGGAATACTCGGTAGTTTTACTTGGCTTTACCGTCACTTTTCAAACGATTAGTAAAATGGGGATTAAAGGCTTACTATATGTCATTTTAATGATGAGTACGGTCATTATCGGTGCTTATTTTTTAGGGCGAAAACTTGGCTTTAATGAAAAAATGGCGCTCATGATGGCCGGTGGAAATGCCGTTTGTGGCTCATCTGCGATTGGTGCAATTGCCCCTGCCATTAAAGCCGATGACACGGAAAAAGGCCAAATCATTACACTGGTTAATTTACTAGGAACTGTGATGATGCTCACCTTACCCTTTTTAGGCATGCAGCTCTTTGGAAATGATTTATTAGCCAGAAGTGCGCTGTTAGGGGGAACTTTACAATCGGTCGGTCAAGTCGTCGCGGGGGCTAGCTTAGTCAATGGGGAAACAGTCCAGTTTTCAATGCTTTTTAAAATTACGCGGATCATCTTTTTAGTCGTAGTCGTTTTTATTTTTGAACAAAAAGTGAATCGTGCTGGTCATGATGTCGTGATAGAAAAGAAAGCTAAGAAAAAACTGCCGATTCCTTGGTATGTACTCGTTTTTTTAATTATCTGTATTGTGAATAGTTTTTTCCCATTACCGGATTTGATTAATCAAGTTGCCCATTTCATCAGTACTTGGTTTGAAACGATTGCCTTAGCTGCGATTGGCTTACGTTTAGATTTCCGTAAATTTCTAAAAGAAGGCCCACGCTTTTTACTTTATGGCTTATCCGTTGGCGCAGTCCAAACTGTGGCTGCTTTATTATTTATCTTCCTTTTACACCTCTAATATCAAAGAAGTATGTCATTCTCCATTAATTAATAGGCAATTTTGAATAAATAAGTAGTGATAGAGCAACATCGCAAAGTGATGCTGGGTTTATTTCCTTTTAAAAATTCAAAAAATATAATTTCCATCTACAAAAAAAGATTACAAACTATTTGTCATGTAGTTTGTAATCTTTTTTTGAATATAAAATACGGTCTAATTTACCTTTTACCCCAACACCTGCCAACTTTTTTCTTGATCGAAATAAGCAGCTTCTTTTTTAGCATTGGCAACTAAATCACTTGGATACCCTAAAATACCCAATAAGGCGATAGCATTGCGGGATTTAGCAGCACCCTGGCGTAAGCGATAATCAAAGGAGATACCATTTTCAGCAGTGACTTGTTCTTCGAAATGGAGATTGTCACAACTATTTTTTAAAATTTCCGTTAATTCAATATCATGGGTCGCTACAAAAGCTAAGCTTGGTTGTTGTCCTAACCATTCCACGACACTGCTGGAAGCTGCGATACGCTCAATGGTATTGGTTCCTTTTAATATTTCATCAATAAAGCAATAACAGCGTTCTTTTGTCGCCACTTTGTCTAAGAGGCGTTTAATCGATTTGATTTCAGCTACAAAGTAACTATCTCCTTCAAATAAATCATCTTCGACTGCCATCGAACTTAAAACATGTCCGGCTTGTAACGTAAAAGTTTCCGCAGTAGCTGTATTAATAGTTTGAGCCAAAATACAATTAATCGCGATACTTTTAACATAAGTTGATTTACCAGAAGCATTAGAACCAGTCACTAATGTATTTTTTTGCCAGTCAACGGGGTTTGCGACTGCATTTTGAATTAAAGGATGATAAATTGCTTCAGCTTCCACCCCACCTGTTTTTACTGTGGGCAAACAAGTTAATGGCATGTAAGTTCTAAAATTCAAAATGGCTAATGCCACTTCCAAATCTCCTAAATTATCCCACAGCGAAATAGCTTCTTTATTGTATCGGCTGATTTTACTTAAAACATAATTATAAGAAATCAGCGGTAGTAAAAAGATCATATTGACTAATTCAAATATAATTTCAGCTTCCGAGTTGCCTTTGACACGAAACGAAAAAGCAAATTTTTCAATTCCTTTAAAGGGTTTAACTTTTGCTTTTAGGTCAGCTTGCAGAGGTGTATCTACTTTACTCATCTTTTTCGCTAAGACGAGCGTTTGTACCAAATAACGCATGATCGTCAGTTCTGTTTCTAAGCGAAATTTTTGCGTAAAATAGAGGATAACATTTAGAAAAAAGCTAAATAAAATAACAATCAGAAAAAGTGATGGTTGCAGTGGCAAAGCTAGAATAGCTAAAATTGGTATACATGATAAAATAACGTATAAAAAAGAGTTAGGTAACTTGTTTTTACCACCTTCTGCTAGATATTGTTTTGAAAAGTTATTGTCTTGTTTGCCGAGGGTGGCAAAGAGATATTGGACTTTTTCGCGTGTGGCAGCATTTTCTGCAAAAAATTTAATTAATGGCTCGTAATGATTTTGATCGTTAAAATCATAATTGCGCAAACGTTTATACAAAGCCTCTGACCCAACGCTTGAGTAAGTGTTGTTTAAAAGTGCAAAAATACTCTCCATATCTAAATCATACCAAGTTAAATCATCGACTTCTGCTGTGTAATGATGATATTTCTTTTCTTCTAACCAGGCTTTTTTCAAACTTTCCGGCTGATCCAAACGCTTTTGATACGGCTGGGTTCCCCACTTTTGTTTGATACTTTGTTTTAACTGGTAGCGACTTCGATAATTCAGCGCAATTAAAGCGATCGGAACTGCGATAATTAACACTGTGATTAACAGGAATTCTTGTGACATGTTTTCACCTCTTGTTTTGTTTTCATTTTTCTAGCTTTTTAGTTAACTATTGAGTCAAGCATTCAACTTAAACAGGAAAAATCAACTCGATAAAAAACACTTCCTATTTAAAAATACTCTGTTCTTATTATACTGAATATATTCTTTTATTTTTGAGATTTTTTATAACTTAATTTTAGTTGCATATGGCACCAACAGGATTTGCACTCGCTTTTATGGGAAAATCAAGCTAGATTAAAGACAAAATTTAGAAATTATTCTATTCGTTAAATTAAAAAAGATACTCATCATTATAGCAGTAAAACAATTCATCCTTTAACTAGAGATAATAGTGGCGGCGTACGTCCTGCATTGTGGCTAGAAGTAGATGCCAGAAAATTACAGCTTTATGAAATGCAATAAAAAAGCACCAATTTCTAAAGACATGCCCATAAAAGGCTGTCGCTAGAGATTGGTGCTTTTTAGCAACTGGATGGAAAAAACTTGCTTATTCTTCGCCTACATGAACTTTCAATGTTGCTGTTACTTCTGGATGCAATTTCGCTGGAACATTGGTAAATCCTAATGAACGAATCGGGTTTTCCAACTCAATTTTGCGTTTATCAATTTTAACATTGTATTGTTTTTCTAAAGCTGTTGCAATTTGTTTGGAAGGAATAGAACCAAATAAACGTCCGTCTTCACCAGCTTTAGCTTTTAATTCAATCACTGTTTCTTCTTTTTCTAATTTTTCTTTTAATGCTTTGGCTTCAGCTAAAATTTCAGCTTCGTGTTTGTCTTGGGCTTTCTTTTTAGCGGCAAGTTCAGCCACATTGCCTTTATTGGCTTCTTGCGCCAATTTATTTTTAATTAAATAGTTTTGCGCGTAACCAGTCGGAACTTCTTTGATTTCGCCTTTTTTACCTTTGCCTTTTACGTCAGCTAAAAAAATAACTTTCATGTAACTTCCTCCTTGTAAAGATCTGTCATTGGCTTTACTTTGTGGCAATTAAGCCATTTTTATCTTACTTGTGGTTAGTGAGATAAGTGTAGCGCAATGACCGCTTAAATTTTACAATTGCGTTATGCCTTCACCCAGCTTCTTTCTAAAAAGCCCGATCTCCAGCCTAACTTGCAATTATTCTTTCTTTAAACTGTGCTGTATTTCATTATAAAGCATTGTTTTCACTTCGTTAAGGGATTTCTCTTTGATTTGGGTTGCAGCATTGGTGAAATGACCACCACCGCCCATATCTTCCATGATGGACTGCACATTAATCTTACCATTGCTCCGCGCAGAAATGCCCACTAGCCCGTCTTTTCTTTTAGTAATGACAAAAGAGGCTTGCACATCGTTCATTGAAAGAAGCGTATCTGCTGTTTTAGCTGTTGTCACGCTATCGTACACTTTATCCTCACTCGCACAGGCAACAACAATATCTTGATCGATAAACTCGCTTTTAGAAACCAGTTCACTAATCTCCAAAAATGAAGTTAAATCCGAACTTAAGATATATTGCACTAATTCGCCGTTGGCTCCTCTTGATTTTAAATAACTTGCAATGTCAAAAGTTCTCGAACTGGTACGGACAGAAAAATTCTTCGTATCAACAAAAATCCCGGCTAATAATAACGTCGCAGTCAATTTATCCAACTGTTTTTTTGCGTTACTTTGATACTGAATCAACTCACCCACTAATTCTGAAGCAGAAGAAGCCGAAGACTCGATATAAGTTAACAGCGGTTGATTAGGAAATTCCTCTCCGCGGCGATGATGATCGATAATCACAACTTTATCAAACTTCTCATAAAGCTCCTGAGAGATTGATAGCGAAGGTTTATGGTAGTCGACCATGACTAACAGACTATTTTGTTTAATCTGCCCTAGGGCTTGTTTAACAGAGATTAAATGACCTTCTAATGCTTCATCTTTATGAATTTCTTCTAAGCATCGTTCGACGTCTGGAATCAATTCATTTTCATTAATTACCACATAACTTGTTTTTCCTTGGAAATCTGCTAGTGTCGCCACCCCATAAGCAGCACCAATTGCATCCATATCAGGATAACGATGCCCCATAATATAAATATCTTCTGCACTGGCTAAAATTTTATTAAGAGCAGTTCCCATCGCTCGCGAACGAACACGTGTTCTTTTTGTTATGCTGGCGGTTTTCCCACCATAAAATTTCGGTTTGGCTTCATCGTTGGCCTCTTTTACAACTACCTGATCGCCACCTCTAACTAAAGCAATATCCAGACAGGTTTGGGCTACTTCACCAATCTTTTCGCCAGTTTCATCACCGTAACTAATCCCCATACTAATCGTTAATGGAATGGACTGTTCTTCGGCTGCGGTTCGAATTTTATCCAGCAGAGAAAATTGTCCTTGAGCCATCTTCTTAATATCAGAGGCATGCGCAACAAAATAAAAGCGTTCAGCGTTTAATCTCTTCAAGTAAATATCATATTCATCTGACCAATCAGAAATAAAGGTCGTCACAAAAGAATTCAAGTAAGAAGTTTCTTTATCATCCATTTTATCTACGACATCATCATAATTATCAACAGAAATGATACCAATCGCAGTTTGTTGATTTTCTTGATAGTTTTGGGCCGCGACTTCTGCAGTCCGATCTAATAAGAAGATGACATTTTTTTTACGATCAATAATATATTCAAAACTTAAATCTTCCACGCGCATAAAACCGTCGTCTTTACTACCTACTAAGAGAGGTTTTAACGTCTTATCCCATAAGACTTCTTGCCCAACTTGTTCTTTTAAATCTAAAGCACGATGATTCATCCAATCGAGCCGGAACGTTTTCGGCTCATAAATAAAAATAATTGATGGCGAAACACTGGATAAAAATTTGGAATTATCAATCGCAATTTGAGCCGACTCACGAATACGCTTGTCATCAGTCAAAGCATTCAGATTTTGCAATGTATAATAGACATAGTAGACAAAAATATTTAGCGCAGCAAAGATGGCAATATTGGCCCATAAATGGGGATTAAAGACTAAACAAATAAACTCTACAATGAAAATTAGTACCATCACTTTTAAAAAAGGGTATTTTTTCATAGCTTACTCCTCATTTTAACGTCTTATTTTGGCTCTTAGCCTACAAAGAATCGTAATTAGCTAAAAATTAACTACCAAATAGACGTGAAAGTTTCTTACAACCTTAACTCGCAAATTATCTTTTTTTGCTATCCTTCATTCTAGCATAAATCCTATCCTAACGCGATTTTTAGTCTTTTTATGGCTGAAAGCAGCGGAAAATGTTTCACGTGAAACATTTTTGTTTGTTTCTTAAGCTAACAAACTGTTTGACTTGAAATAAAAATCAGACAAGTAGTCGCCTACACAACGTTTTATTCCTAAGTTCCTTATAATTATTACGAATAAAATACATTGAAAGTCTTTTTAACATTATCACTTTCTGATTTTACATTCCAAAAGTAAAATATCCTATCCTTGCTATTACATATCGTATTTGTTTACATTGTTTATCTCTATATCTAAGTTATTAAAAGTTAACTTGTAATAAATGCTGCTAAAAGAACACTCTTTACTTGGGTAACAGACAGTGACCCTAAAAGTTAGATTTTTTGGTCTAACTTTTGGGTTCGGCTCAAACAGACAGTACTTTTTAACTTTCCATTTTCCGATTGTCTGTTTGTGTTTTACACTATCTTGCCCTACTTGAAACAATTAGTAGCGAAAAAATTTTCAAAAATAGTTCTTTACCTTTACGTAATTTGCTTTATTACTACCTACTCATTTTTAATGATTTAAACTAATTTCCTATGCCAAAATCAGATGTTTCCAAGCAATAAATAACAAGAAAATACTATTTGTATAAGTATTCATTTTCTGAATTAAGAATTGTTTTTAACTTCACAAATACTTTTTGCTGAACTAATTTTGTTTAAATAAGTTTTCCACACTGTGGAAAACTTATTTGTGGTTTGCTGTTAATTTAGCTAAATATCATTGCTACAACAATAATTTCAGCTATTTTCATATCTGTGGATAAGTTGGGATAATTTCGGGTAATTATTAGACTTTAGCAAATATTTTTCCAGTATGATATAATCACCTTTTTGAAAAGATAGGAGGATAGGCATGCGGGATTTAACAGATAAAGAACAACAATATTGTTTAGAAGCATTTGAATCGATGATTCGAAAACTAAATAAAACAATTGAGACAATGGCAGCCAAAGGAAGTAAAAATCTTGCTACGCCACAAAACAGGCGGTTTGCATGTGAGGTTGCACTTTCTATGTTACATCATCACTGGAACAAGACGGGATTTACCTATTCTTTATCAGAGGTAAAAGATGCGCAACAAATATTATTAAGAATTAGACCCAGTATTCAAAAACAGTTACCCAAGTTTGCAGAAAACACCCCTCAACATACTATAGCGACGCGCCGACTATTATCATTGGATGTAGTAGCTGACTACTTGCAAGAATTCTTAACCCAATAGGATTCTTTCTTACAAGTAAAAAAATAGAACCTACTTTAACTATAAAATCAAATCACACCAAATCACTCTTTCATTCTCACAACTATATTTATATCTAGCTACAAAAAAACACCTCAGTCATTTGACTGAGGTGTAAAATAATTTTTAGTCTTCGCTTACGAAAGGTAGTAAGCCCATAATCCGTGCGCGTTTGATCGCTACGGTAATTTTACGTTGGTTTTTCGCGCCAGTACCTGTTACACGACGTGGCAAAATTTTACCACGTTCTGAAATGAATCGTTTTAACAATTCAATATCTTTGTAATCGATATGTTCGATATGGTTAGCTGCGATATAGTCTACTTTGCGACGTTTACGTCCGCCTCTTCTTTGTTGTGCCATCCTATTTCCCTCCTATCAATTGCTTAGAATGGTAAATCATCGTCTGAAATGTCGATGGTTGATGCGTCAGACCCGAATGGATCAGAAGTATCGCGATCAAAACTCGGCATTCCGCTGTTTTGAGAAGGTTGGTTTTGATTAAAACTGTTTTGTTGGCTGGCACCACCATAATTATTGTTGAAACCACCGCCACCGTTAGTAGTTGACCCACCTTGTTGACGTTGTTCATTTGCAGAACGGGATTCTAATAATTGGAAGTTTTCAGCAACCACTTCAGTTACGTATACACGTTGACCTTGTTGGTTTTCATAGTTCCGTGTTTGGATACGACCAGTAACACCTAGTAGTGTTCCTTTACGGGCATAATTCGCTAAAGTTTCGGCTGGTTTACGCCAGATAACACAATTAATAAAATCTGCTTCACGATCACCGCTTTGGTTGGTGAAATTACGATTTACTGCTAAAGTAAAAGTCGCAACTGCCGCTCCATTAGCTGTGTAACGTAAATCAGGATCTTTGGTTAATCTACCGACTAAAACTACATTGTTAATCAAACCGGATCATCTCCTCGTCATAGATTTGTTTCACGTGAAACAATATTAAGCTTCTTCCTTAACGATCATGTGACGCAAAATGCCGTCGTTGATCTTCGCTAAACGGTCAAATTCGTTGATCGCTGGCGCATCTGATGGAGAAGTAACTTTGACGATATGATAGATGCCTTCACGGAATCCGTTCATTTCATACGCTAGACGGCGTTTTTCCCAATCTTTTGATTCAACAACTTCAGCGCCGTTGTCTTTTAAGATTGCATCAAAACGTTCGATCAAAGCAGTTTTTGCTTCTTCATCAATGTTTGGACGAATGATGTACATGATTTCATACTTCGTGTTTTCCATTGATTTTTCACCTCCCTATGGACTTTAGGCCCTTAGTTTTCTAAGAGCAGAGAGAGTATCATTAAGACTACTCACAAATTAGAATTATACAGGAAACGCCCCATTAAAGCAAGAATTTTTTATTACTCGTCAAATCACTTCTTTTATCCCTTCATTTTTATTTACGCACTTTGCTAGTAAATTTATTTTAATATACAAAAAAGATAAAAATTTTTTAGCAACTATCATGACAAAATTTGGCACAATAACAGCAACTAAAATCACAATTGGCTGAAAATGGCTTTCTTTTACAATAGCTATCAGAAAAATAATAACATTTTAACGCAACTACTCTTAAACCAGTTTTACTACAGTTCGATTTTTCATAAATTTTATAAAACTTATCAACAGTGGATAACTTTTTTATTGGATCATATTTTTATCCACAGTATTAGGGTTACTAAGCGAATAGCTACAAAGCCTAACGGAAAATCAGTAAGAATTTTTACAAAAATTGTAGCTCAAATTTTATGAAATTGCCCTTGAACCCTTAGCTAAGAAGAAGTTCTTTCTTTTGCACTATTTATGTTATGGCAAAAGATTGTGACCGAAGCGACCAGCTTTTGTCACACCGTTTACTCGGACAAAAGATCGAAAAAAAAGATGTGACAAAATTTTTGTCACATCTCCTAACTTAATGCTATCTATTCTTGTTCATCTTCATCTATTTCAATGATTGTTTCTGTTTCTACTGTAGTTTCTGTTACGTTTTCTGCTGCGTTGTCACTTACTGGGCTTTCATCTGTTTCTTCTGTTTCAGCTTCAACTGCGGCCATCGTGACCACTTTAGCGTCATTTTCCAGTTTCATCAAACGAACCCCTAGTGTTGCACGACCAGTTTGAGAGACAGAAGCTACGTTAAAGCGAATGATTACGCCTTTGTTTGTTACTAGCATAATGTCTTCGTCCCCTTTAACCGTCGTTAAACCGGCTAATGGACCGTTTTTAGCGGTGATGTTGGCAGTTTTAATCCCTTTACCCCCACGGCCTTTCACAGGGTATTCTGAGCCTGCTGTACGTTTTCCGTAACCATTTTCTGTAATGACTAAGACTTCACTATCTGGTGTAATGACCGATACGCCGACAACGTAGTCATTTTCTCTTAAGCGAATCCCCCGCACACCTGATGCAGTTCGGCCCATATCCCGCACGGCTTCTTCTTTAAAGGTAACGGAATAACCATCATGGGTCCCGATAATCATCGTGTCATCCCCGCTTGTTTCTAAAACATCCACTAATTCATCGTTTTCTTTTAGATTAATAGCGATTAAACCATTGCTGCGAATGTTGCTAAAGGCATCGACTGAAGTTCGTTTGACAACACCTAAAAGCGTGGTAAAGAACAAGTATTTATTGTCACTTTGGCCACTAACTGCAATAATCGTTTGGATTTTTTCGGCAGAATCAATACCTAATAAGTTAATAACCGGAATCCCTTTAGCCGTCCGACCGTATTCTGGGATTTCGTAACCTTTGGCTTTATAGACTTTTCCGACATTGGTGAAAAAGAGTAAAGTATCATGAGTCGAACAAGAAACTAATGTTTTAACAAAGTCCTCATCGTGTACACCCATTCCTTGAACACCTCTTCCCCCACGACGTTGCGCGCGGAATTCACTATTGGCTAGACGTTTAATATAGCCATTATTCGTCAAGGTAATGACAACTTCTTCTTCTTCAATTAAATCTTCATCTTCTAAACTCAAAACTTCTCCGACTAAAAGTTCCGTCCGGCGTTTATCACCAAAACGTTGCGTTAGTTCGCCTAATTCGGTTTTGATAATTTCATTTACACGTTCAGGTTTGGCTAAAATATCCGCTAAATCAGTAATTAATGCCAATAATTCTTGGTATTCTTTTTCGATTTTATCCCGTTCCAAACCGGTTAAACGACGTAAACGCATATCTAAGATGGCTTGGGCTTGGCGATCTGATAATTCAAATTTTGCCATCAATGTATTTTTAGCTTCATCATCTGTATTTGAACCACGAATAATGGCGATAATTTCATCAATGTGATCTAAAGCAATCCGCAAACCTTCTAAAATATGAGCGCGCGCTTCTGCCTTAGCTTTATCAAAAGCAGTTCTACGCGTTACAACTTCTTGTTGGTGTTCAACGTAATTTTCTAAAATACGTTTTAAGCTTAAAATTTTTGGTACACCTTTTTCAATGGCCAACATATTGAAGCCAAATGAAGATTGTAAGGCAGTTAATTTATAGAGGTTATTTAAAATCACGGAAGCTGAGACATCGCGTCTAACGTCAATGACGATCCGCATACCTTCACGGCTTGATTCATCCCGTAAATCAGTGATTCCTTCAATTCGCTTATCCCGGTGTAACTCAGAGATACGTTCAATCAGTTTGGCTTTATTGACCATATAAGGCAATTCCGTTACCAAAATACGTTCTTTGCCATTTGGCATTTCAGTTACTTCTACCCGACCCCGAACGGTAATGGAACCTTTACCTGTTTCATAAGCACGGCGGATACCCGATTTACCCATAACCAAACCACCTGTTGGAAAGTCAGGTCCAGGGAGAACTTCCATTAATTCATTCGTAGTAACGTCTGGATTTTCCATTAATAAATTAATCGCAGCCGTAACTTCATTTAAGTTATGGGGAGGAATATTTGTCGCCATCCCGACTGCAATCCCGGTTGTCCCATTGACTAAAAGGTTAGGGAAACGAGCTGGTAAAACTTCTGGTTCTCGTTCTGTGTCATCGTAGTTACTGGTAAAATCAACTGTATTTTTATTGATATCTCGTAGCATTTCTAAAGCCAGTTTACTCATGCGAGCTTCAGTATACCGCATCGCAGCGGCACCATCACCATCGACAGAACCAAAGTTACCATGGCCATCTACTAACATGTAGCGATAACTAAAAGGTTGGGCCATCCGTACCATTGATTCATAAATAGCCGAGTCACCATGGGGGTGGTATTTCCCCATAACGTCCCCGACAATTCTGGCTGATTTTTTATGAGGTTTGTCTGGTGTTACACCTAATTCGTTCATCCCATATAAAATCCGGCGGTGAACTGGTTTTAAGCCATCACGAACGTCTGGTAATGCCCGTGCGACGATAACACTCATCGCATAGTCGATAAAGGAATTTTTCATTTCACTACTCAAATTGACGTCATGAATGTGGGCTTTATTATCTTCCAAGTGTTTCACTCCTAACTGAGATGTTTAAAAAACGCCAAAAACGTTGCTTTTAGAAAATAAAAAGCATTGGGTTAAATAAACTCATTGTGGTAAACATGACCGCTAGAAAGGAAGTGAGAAAATTTATGCCGCCGTTATAATAAAACAACAATCAGCACAAAATTTTCAATTTTTCCCTTCATACTAGCATCATGACTAATTTTAAATATCTAAGTTTTGCACGTAATGCGCATTTTCTTCAATAAATGCTCGGCGCGGTTCAACGCGATCACCCATTAACATTTCAAAAACTTGATCGGCTTCAATCGCATCTTCGACAGAAACGCGCAACATTAAACGATTTTCTGGATCCATTGTCGTTTCCCATAATTGATGATCGTCCATTTCCCCTAAACCTTTGTAACGTTGAATCGTTGGTTTTGGTGTTTTAGGCAACTCATCCATGATTTGTTGCAAGCGTTCATCTGCATCTTTACCTGGTTGCACGTAGGTAATATTTTTGCCTTGCTTAACCCCGTACAATGGTGGTTGCGCGATATACACATATCCCGCTTCTACAATCGGACGCATATAACGGTAAAATAACGTCAATAGCAATGTCCGAATATGCGCACCATCGACATCGGCATCGGTCATGATAACCAATTTATGATAGCGGGCTTTTGAAACATCAAAATCGCCACCAAAGCCAGTCCCCATCGCAGTAAAGAGTGAACGAATTTCTTCGTTGGCTAAAATTTTATCCATTGACGCTTTTTCCACGTTCAAAATTTTACCCCGAATTGGTAGAATCGCTTGAAATTCGCGGTTACGTCCTTGTTTTGCTGAACCGCCGGCAGAGTCCCCTTCGACGATGAATAATTCGCAACGTTCTGGATCATTAGAAGAGCAATCCGCTAATTTACCCGGCAGATTACTGATTTCTAAAGCTCCTTTACGACGTGTCATCTCCCGTGCTCGTTTGGCTGCTTGACGCGCTCTTGAAGCTAACATCCCTTTGTCGACGATTTGACGACCCACATTAGGATTTTCCATCAAGAATTTCATAAAGTGTTCTGAGAATAAACGATCGACAATCGTTCGCACTTCTGAATTACCTAGTTTTGTTTTGGTTTGACCTTCAAACTGAGGGTCTGGGTGTTTGATTGAAATAACCGCCGTCAAACCTTCTCGTACATCTTCACCAGAAAGATTATCGTCGTTATCTTTCATAATTTTTTGTTTGCGGGCGTAATCGTTAATAACCCGCGTTAATGCTGTTTTAAAGCCAGATTCATGCGTTCCGCCTTCATAAGTATGAATATTATTGGCAAAACTTAAAATGTTCATGTGATAGCCGTCAGTGTATTGTAAAGAAACTTCTACGGCAATATCTTGTTGTTGATCTTCTAAATAAATGGGATCTGGGAACAAAACGGTTTTATTTTTATCCAAATGTTCCACATAACTCTTAATCCCACCTTCATAGTGGTATTCTTTTAAGACAGGTTTTTCTTCTCTGCGATCTTCAATTGAAATACGCAAGCCACGATTTAAAAAGGCTAATTCCCGCACGCGGGTTGCCAATTTATCAAAACTGAAGATAGTGGTTTCCGTAAAAATTTCTGGATCTGGCCAAAAACGTACTTCTGTTCCGTGTTGATCTGTTTCAGCGATGACTTTTAAATCATCTACAACAGCACCACGACGATATTCTTGGAAATACACTTTGCCTTCTTTGTAAACTTTGACTCTTAATTTGGTCGAAAGAGCATTTACTACAGAAGCCCCAACACCGTGTAGACCACCAGAAACTTTGTAGCCGCCACCGCCAAATTTACCACCGGCATGTAAAATGGTATAAACTGTTTCCACCGCCGGACGACCGGTTTTGGCCTGAATATCAACGGGAATTCCCCGCCCATCATCTGTGACTGTAATGGAATTGTCTTCTTCAATAATGACTTGAATTTTAGTTGCAAAACCAGCTAAAGCTTCATCGATTGAGTTATCAACAATCTCCCATACAAGGTGGTGTAAGCCTTCTGAACTCGTCGAGCCGATATACATCCCAGGACGTTTGCGTACCGCTTCTAAGCCTTCTAAGACCTGAATCTGACTGGCGTCATATTCTTTGGCACGTTCCACTAAGCTTTTTTCTTCTTCTGTCATCTATGCGGATCCTCATTTCTTCAATAATCTATTTATTTGGTGGTGCTTAAGTGACCATTTTCCACGTAAAAAATCGTGGGAGTTACGGTCATTTTATTTTTGACATGATCTAATGTAGTCGTCGTTAAAAACGTCTGTACCTTCCCTTCAATTGTTTCCAAAAGGTGTAGTTGACGAGAATCATCTAATTCACTCATCACGTCATCAAGCAATAAAATTGGATATTCGCCAGTTTCTTCTTGCATCAAATCAATTTCTGCTAATTTGATACTTAACGCAGTAGTTCGCTGTTGCCCTTGTGAACCATAAGTCTGCACATCAATCTCATTAATGGCAAAACTTAAATCGTCACGATGAGGGCCTAAAAGCGTGGTCTGTCGTTGCAACTCCCGCGCTTGATTTTTCTCTAGAAGGTTAAGAAAACGTTCCTTTATTTCATCAACGCTATCAGCTAGCGTAAAATCAAGGGTGGAAACATAACGTAAAGTCAAATTTTCCTTTTCATGACTAATTTTTTGATGCAACAAGTTGGCCCAGTATTCTAGCCGCTTCACAAATTTGGCGCGAGCTAATAAAACTTTACTGCCAAAGTCTACTAACTGTTCATTTAAGACGCTTAGATAAAGCAAGTCGACTTTTTTTTGCTGTTTTAAATACTGGTTGCGTTGCTTTAAGACATTTTGATACTGGACGAGGTCGTATAAATAAATCGGATCAATCTGGCCAATTTCCATATCGAGAAATTTACGCCGCAAAGAAGGGCTACCTTTGACTAAAGATAAATCTTCCGGTGCAAATAAAATCACGTTTAGTTGACCAACGTAGCTACTAAGCCGTTTTTGTTCAATGTGATTGATGCGCGTCTTTCGGCCTTTTTTAGTTAATAAAAGCTCCAACGGCACTTTACTATGATTTTTTTGCACTTCACCTTTCACGCTGGCAAAATCCGCACCCCATTCAATCAGTTCTTGCTCATTATTGGTGCGGTGACTTCTGGTCATAGCTAAAACGTAAATACTTTCTAAAATATTCGTTTTTCCTTGGGCATTTTCGCCCAAAAAAATTGTTAAGTTTTTAGGAAAAGTCAAAGCTAGATCCTCGTAATTGCGAAAATGCTGCAAAAAAAGATTATTCAGGCGCATTATCTGTTTCCTGTGCTTGCGCCATAAAAAAAGTTCCCTCATCCGGAATTTCGACCATCATTCCTGGATAAAGCTTACGGCCACGGCGGTTTTCAATCTCTCCGTCAACTAAAACAGTGTTTTCAGCCAGGTACCATTTGGCCTGTCCACCACTGGAAATCACATTGACTTCTTTTAGCACTTGGCCTAGGGTCATGTAGTCTCCTGTGATTGCGATTTTTGCTTTCATTTTCATCCCTCGTTTCTCCAGTCACAGTTAGGTTTATTATACCGTTTTTTTGGCCAGAAAACAAATTTTCCCCAGTTTTTTTCACTTCTAAGAAGTTTTAATCTTTTTAGATAATTTTTATCCGAAAAGTTAAAAAAGCCGTAAAAACGATTTTATGCCCTTTTAAGATAATTTATGACTTTCTGAAAGTAATACAGTTGTTTTCCATTTTTGTAAGAAAAGCTGAACGAACTCGTCCAGCTCGCTAGCAATAAGATAGAATTTTAATAAATTGTTTTTCAAATTTCTTCAAATTTTAGCTTATTGTCGCAGCGAGTTAGTTTGTGAAGCTGGATCAAAGAAAAGCATAATAAACATGGTCAGCTCTCAAGCAATAAGACGAAATCTTGTTAAATTGTTCCTCAAATTTCAACTTATTACCCTAGAGAGCTAGTTTATAAAGCAAATTAAAAAAGCAACAACTCAGCTGAGTTGCTGCTTTTTATTGGCTTAATCTAAATTTTGACCGTTAGTGGCAATGACGTTGCGATACCAATCAAAAGATTTTTTCTCATAACGGTTTAAAGTCCCATTTCCTTCATCGTCTTTATCGACGTAAATAAAACCGTAACGCTTACTCATTTCACCAGTGGAGGCACTGACCAAATCAATACAACCCCAAGGTGTGTAGCCCATTAAATCAACGCCGTCTGCGACTGCTTTTCCCATGGCAATGATGTGTTGACGTAAGTAATCAATCCGGTAATCATCAGCTACATAGAAGTTTTCATCCACTTCATCATAAGCCCCTAAGCCATTTTCCACGATAAACAATGGTTTTTGATACCGATTATACAATTCATTTAAGGCAATTCGTAACCCGTTCGGATCAATTTGCCAGCCCCAGTCACTAGCAGCTAAGAAAGGATTTTTTACACCGCCTAAGATATTGCCCTGCACTTTTTCAGCAGTCGTCGTTTCGTTAATCGCCGTTGACATGTAATAGCTAAAACCGATGCAATCAACCGTGTTTTCCGCTATTAAAGCTAAATCATCCTCATTTATAGTCAATGGTTTCACCTGATATTTTTCTAACATCCGCTTAGTATAAGCAGGATATTGCCCGCGGACTTGGACATCGGCACAAAAATAATTAAACTCTTGATTTTGAATCATGGTTGCCACTTGATTCACAGGATTAGCATCATAACTATAACTAGTGCCGTAAATAATCATACACCCAATTTGTAAGTCTGATTTTAAAGCATGACCAATTTTAACTGCTTTGGCACTGGCGACAAATTGATGATGCCACGCTTGAAAAATATTTTGCCAATTTCCGCCACCATTACTTTTTACCATTCCCATACTTAAAGCTGGTAGCTCAAAAGCAGAGTTAATTTCATTAAAGGTCATCCAATAATTTACTTTTTTGTAGTAACGGTTTAAAACAACGTCTGCAAAACGTTCATAAAAGTCAATTAATTGCCGATTTTGCCAGCCACCATATTTTTTAGCCAAATTTAAAGGCATTTCGTAGTGCGAAATTGTCACGACTGGTTCAATATCATATTTTAAACATTCGTCAATTAATTCATCATAAAAGCGCAAGCCTGCTTCATTGGGCGTACTTTCATCTCCTTGTGGAAAAATGCGGGACCAAGCGATGGAAAAACGATAGCATTTAAAGCCCATCTTGGCAAAAAGCGCGATATCTTCTTTAAAACGATGATAATGATCAATTCCAGTGTGGTTGGGATAAATATATTTTTTCTCATCAATAGTCCAATCGAAATTTTCATCCTCTAAAATCTGCCAACGTTGCTTACCACCGGGCATTGCATCGGCCACAGATAAACCTTTACCGTCTGTTAAATAAGCTCCTTCTAATTGATTGGCAGCTGTCGCGCCACCCCATAAAAAGCCTTCTTTAAATACTGATTTTGTCATGATGTTCCTCCTGTTATAGTTAATTTTTTATTTTACAATTGTTAAAAAGTCTTCGCCGTGAATGACTTCTTTTTGATCCATATCCAATACATCCATAAAATCGCTCGTATTGGTTACTACAATTGGCGTAATAGTAGAAAAACCTGCTGCTTCAATCGCTTCAATGTCAAATTCAACTAATAAATCGCCTTTTTTAACGTGATCGTCTTGTTTTACTTTTACCGTAAATCCTTGACCGTCTAATTCCACCGTATCCATACCAATGTGCATCAAAATTTCCGCACCGGTTTCAGTCGTAATTCCCACAGCGTGACCAGTTGGAAATAGCGTAGTCACAACACCATCGGCTGGCGCATATAATTTTCCTTCAGAAGGTTTAATCGCAACCCCTTTACCTAGTGCTCCAGAAGAAAAAACTTGATCTTTTACTTGAGTTAACGGTAACACTTCCCCTGATAGAGGACTTGTAATCATAACTGTTTGCCCATTAGCCAACGCTTCAACTTTAGGAGATACTGGTGTTGTTGCATCATTTTCTGCCAATGCAGCATCTTCAGGTTGTTCATCAAACCGTAAGACAAATGTCAAAATAAAGGCTAGTACAAAGGCGATTGCCGTCCCGATTGCTGCCATAACTAAACCAGTAATAGCTTTTGTATCTTGTGGGATAAAGCCTGGTAAACTTAACAAACTAACTAAACCAAAAACATAGTTACGGACTTCAAAAAAGCCAATAAAGGCACCACCAATAGCGCCACTAATACAAGCTGCGATAAATGGTTTTTTCAACGGTAAATTGACACCATACACGGTAGGTTCGGTAATCCCAAAAATCGAAGTAATCGTTGAAGATAGCGCCAAACCTTTTAATTTTACATTTTTTGTCATAAAGAAAACGGCTAAAGCAGCCCCACCTTGAGCTAAAACAGCAGGGAGTAACATTGGCATCATCGTATCAAAACCTGTTTGAGTTAAATTGACCATCATAATTGGTACAAAGCCCCAATGCATGCCAAACATAACAAATACTTGCCATAAGCCCCCCATAATCGCACCAGCTAAAATTGGACTCAAACCATAAATCGCATCATAACCACTACCTAATAAGTTCCCTAAAATCGTACCTAAAGGACCTACTACGATAAACGTTAATGGTGCCATAACCAAAAAGATTGCCAATGGTACTACGATGGTTTGTAAAAAGTCAGGAATAACTTTTTTAAAGAATTTTTCCACATAACTTTGTAAAAAGACCGCTAAAATAATTGGGATAACAGAAGACGTATACGCGCTAGCCCCAATAATGACCGGTAAGCCTAGAAAATGTAATGTTTCGCCAGCCAGTGCTGTAATAGACGGATGAACCAAGGCCATCGCTAAAGCAGCCGCTAAAAATTCATTGGTATGAAATTTTCGGGCCGCAGTAAAAGCTAACATCACCGGCAAATAGGTGAATAAACCATCGGCAATCGCCCATAACACCACATAAACCCCAGATGTATCTGTCACCCAATTGAGCGTTAAAGCTAAAGTTAAAAAACCTTTTAAAACTCCGGCCCCAGCCATTGCGCCTAAAAAAGGAGTAAAAATAGAGGAGATAATATCAATCAAACGATCAAAAATATTTCCCGTTTTTTCTTCGACAGCTTCGGTATTATCAAAATTGGCAATATCATTTAATTCCCGATAAACATCCCCCACCTGACTACCAATTACCACTTGGTATTGGCCACCTTTTTGAACGACTTGAATTACATCATCATCTTGTTTTAATGCCTTCGTGTCAGCCACATCTTCATCTTTTAATTTAAAACGTAAACGCGTGGCACAATGCACCACACTGTTGACATTTTCTTTCCCACCCACTGCCGCTAAAACTCGACTAGCGATTTCTTTATTGCTGCTCATAATTCTCTCTCCTTGTCAGTTTAATTTATATAAATATGAAAAGCATAATAAACATGGTCAGCTCTCAAGTAATAAGATGGAATTTTAATAAATTGTTTTTCAAATTTCAGCTCATTGCCATAAAGCGTTCGTTCATAATGCTAGATACTACGAAAAGTATGTTGATCTTATTCCTGGTGAAAATCTTATACCCCCCTTTACCTAAATAAAAAAAACCCAGAAAGAAAAAACACGATCCCAAAAATAAAAATGGGTATCTTTGTCTTTTCAATCTGGGTTTTGCCTGCCTAACAGTAACAATCCGTTATTGATTGAATGTTTACGTTTCCTCTGAAACGACGCGCTGAATGTGAATCGTCAAATAAATCATTTCCGATTCTCCCAGCGGTTTTTGATAGGTTTTCATTAAATAATCATTGATACGTTGTACCGTTTGAAAAGCCTTGGGATATTTGGATTGAATTAAAGCAAAGAGAAATTCATCGGACTCTTCATTTAATTCATCTCGTAAATAACGCTGCGCAAAATACTGCAAATGAGTAACGATGCGCTGATAATTCAAAGAGTCTTGGCGAAAAACGATACCATAAAAGCGACTAATAATTTGTAAAATATCGCGCACAATTTCTGTCGCCTGCATCGTCTGTTGCATCGATCCTTCCGAATTTACCTGCTCGCTATTGACGATATGAAAAGTAATAAATCCCGCTTCTGATTCAGGTAGTTCAATTTGCAATTTTTCTTTAATTAAAGCAATCGCTTCTTTAGCAATCGCAAACTCTTTGGGATAAAACTTATGCGTTTCAAATAAAAGAGGATTTGGAATCTCAATGCCTTCTTTACTACGCTCTAATGCGTAATGAATATGGTCTGTTAAGGTTAAGTAAATATTAGCCGACAGCTCTTGTTGCAGTTTTTCTTCAGCTAAATCAATAATTTGCTTTACCACCTCAACTTCTTTAGGAGCTACATCGGTAAATAATTGTTGAAACTGTCCAGCAGTCAGGGAATCTTTTAAAATAAATTCTTTTTCAATGACAGCAGCATCAATTTCAGCGCCAACTTTTTTACCAAAAGCCAAGCCACGCCCCATGTAGATAACCTCTTCACCAGCAGCGTTTTTTGACATGACGATATTGTTATTGAGGATTTTTTCAATTCTCACAATTCCCACTCCCTGCTTGCGATTCACTTTCAGACAAATAAAAAAAACCTAGAATTTCCCCCTTGGTGCTTACGTGGTAAATTCCGGTTTTGCCTGCCTAACAGTAACAATCCTTATTTATAATCTAGCACAGCTAAAAATAATTTGCAAGCCTTTCCAAAAAAGAAAAGCTTTGCGAACTCGTCCAACTTGCTAGCAATAAGATAGAATTTTAANTTATTTATAATCTAGCACAGCTAAAAATAATTTGCAAGCCTTTCCAAAAAAGAAAAGCTTTGCGAACTCGTCCAACTTGCTAGCAATAAGATAGAATTTTAATAAATTGCTTTTCAAATTTCTTCAAATTTTAGCTTATTGTCGCAGCGAGTTAGTTCGTGAAGCTGGATCAAAAGAAAAGCATAATAAACATGAGCAGCTCTCAAGCGATAAGACGAAATCTTGATAAATTTGAAGAACAATTTCTCAAGATTTTGGCTTATTGCCGTAGAGAGTTTGTTTATTATACTAGACACTTAGAAAAGCGGAACGAACTCGCACAACTCGCTAGTAATAAGATAGAATTTTAATAAATTGCTTTTCAAATTTCTTAGCATTTTAGCTTAATGTCGCCAAGAGCTCCTTCCAAAATAAAAAACTGCCAAATAAATTTTCCGCTACCGTAAAAATCGAATGTACTTTTTTACAGGAGCTTTTCATTTATTTGACAGTTTCAAGTTCAAATTAAAATGGCTAGTTAGTACGTACTGGTGTGATCAATTGAATAAAGTTTGCTTGTCCTGCAGTAGGTTCCAAGGTGAAAGGACGAATCGCTGAAATAAAGCGAACCGTAATACTCATATCACCAAAAGCCCGCAATGCGGCTTTCATGTAATCTGGATTAAAGGAAATTTCTAAAGGTTCGCCGCTAACTTTTTCATAACTTAATGCTTCTTCCACTTTTCCGACTTCAGGAGAATTTCCGTAAAGCATGACAGCATCTTCTTTAATTGATAAACGGACAATATTGTTGCGTCCTTCGTGGGAAAGTAAAGAGGCCCGCTCAATCGCCGCTAAGAAACTTGGCACCGTAAATTCAATTTCAGTATTGAATTGATGCGGAATTAGACGGTTCGTGTCTGGGTAATTTCCTTCTAACAAACGTGAGTAAAACAACATATTTTCCGTTTGGAACAACACTTGGTTTTCCATGATGCTAACTGCAATTTCTTCTTCATCATCAGCTAAAGAACGTGATAATTCAATTAAACTTTTGCCAGGAACAACGATATTAAAGTCTTCTGCTTCTTGTTCTAGCGGAATAATCCGTTGACTCAAACGATGTGAGTCGGTTGCGACAGCCAATAACTGTTGATTTTCTAACACAAAATGCACCCCAGTCAAAATTGGACGGCTTTCATGAGCAGAAACAGCAAAAACAGTTTCACTAATTAATTGATTTAGTGTTTGCGCTGATAATTTTAATTGGTCCCGACTTTCTACAACTGGTAAATGCGGATAATTATCAGCATCTAAACCATTAACCATGAAGTTGGCTTTGCCAGAAGTAATGGCAACTTGTTCGTTTTCCACAACTTCCATTGTGAAAGTATCTTCTGGAAGGCGACGAATAATTTCGCTGAAAAATCGAGCTTGTAAAACAATTGCGCCTGCTGATTCAACAATCATTTGTGCTTTTTCATTGTCTACAGCTAAAAATGTTTCGATGGAAATATCAGCGTTACTTCCGGTTAATGTTAAACCGCGTTCAGTTAAAACAATTTTTACCCCCGTTAAAATTGGGATAGTAGTTTTAGAAGAAATCGCCCGTTGGACAGTTTGTAGTTCCTGCATAAAGGCAGAACGATTCATAGTGACTTTCATAAATGGCACTCCAATCTTTTTGATGTGTTGCAATTTTTTAAATCTAGACCATCTAGCTGGGGAATAAAAAATTAAAAGGACTTTTGTAAGGAATAATAGCTATTACAAAATTTATTTAAAATATTAAAAAATTTGTTGCTGTTTAAAATAAGCCTTTTAATCTTACCACCGCATGCTCTTAAATCTTTCAAGATCCTTCATGCTGATTATAGCATTTTTTATGAATTAAAAAGAAGGCGGATGCCTTTATATTTAAGAGTAAAAAGATAGTAGTAGTAGTAGGCCCTGTTGAATCAGTGGATAAGTGGTAAAACGTAAGGTATTATCAGAGTTTTCCACTGTGCATAACTTGTGGATAAAAAATGGAAAACTTTCAAATTTATCCACATGCCTATTTTAATAATAAATTTTTGATTTCAGCAATTTCAGTTTGAGTCGTTGGATCATTTTCCAATAATTGCTGGATTTTTTCGTGAGCATGAATGACCGTGGTATGATCTTTGCCCCCAAATTCAGCGCCGATTTTTGGTAAAGAATTATCCGTTAGTTCGCGAGATAAATACATCGCAATTTGGCGTGGTACAACAATACTTTTTACGCGTTTTTTCCCTTTTAAATCTTTAATTGAAATATGATAGTATTTGGCGACTTCTTCTTGAATTTGTAAAATCGAAATTTGGGCTACGCCACCATTACTTTTTAGAGATTTTAAGGCTTCGGCAGCTAAACTAGTACTGATTTCAGCATTATTCATCGTGGCATAGGCCTGAACACGTAAAAGTGCTCCTTCTAATTCGCGAATGTTAGAGTCAATTTGGCCGGCGATATAACTCAGCGTATCATCTGGAATTTCTAGACGTTCTGCTTCGGCTTTTTTCCGTAAAATTGCAATCCGTGTTTCCAAATCTGGTGGGGTGATGTCAACTGATAACCCCCAGGCAAAGCGGGAAACCAGGCGTTCTGGTAAAGTTGGAATTTCACTTGGCAGACGATCACTCGTTAGGACAATTTGTTTGTTGTTTTTATAAAGTTCTTCAAAAGTATAGAAAAACTCATTCTGCGTTTCGACTTTATTTTCTAAAAATTGAATATCATCAACTAGTAATAAATCGACACTGCGATATTCATGACGAAATTCTTCACTCGTACGATTTTTAATCGAGGTAATAAAATCATTGGTAAAGTTTTCACTACTGACATATTTGATTTTGGCATTGGGCCGATATTTTAATAATTCATGACCAATAGCGTGCATCAAATGGGTTTTCCCTAAACCAACACCGCCATAAAAGAATAGTGGGTTGTAAATCGAGCCGGGTTCTTCAGCGACAACTTGAGCGGCCGCATGCGCCATTTGGTTCCCTTGTCCAATTACAAAAGTATCAAATGTATATTTGGGATTTAACATAATCGAACGATCGACTTTTTCTTTTACCTCTTCTTCTTTTTCTTGAGGTAACTCTTCTTGCACTTCATCTTCAGTGATAAAAGCGGGCATGATTTCCCGACCGTAAAGGCGATAGCTGTTTTCCAAAACCCGTGGTGCTAAATTTTTCTCCCAATAATCACGATGGACTTTTGTCGGTACTTTGATTAAAAGTTCATCATTTTGCAAAGAAAGGGGACTAGCACTTTCGGCCCAAACTTGAAAGCTAGCGGGACTGAGGTCGTTTTTTAAACTATTTAATACCTCTTGCCACAAGGCTTCGTATGATGACATGAGCTTCCTCCTTATTAGTATTCATTTTTTCCATCAATAAAACGTACAACGTTTTAATTTGCGTATATTCATTAAGAAGCACCAGTAAGAAACTTGTTCTTACGCGAAATGCTAATAAAAAAGTAAAAGCGCGTCGCAAATACCCCTCGTAAGAATTACAAGGATAGACGCTACTTTGTGAAATTTCACGAACTCATTTTTGCCATGGAATAAAAAGAAAAAAAGACAAAAATAGGTAATTTTAATTTATCACTTTTTAAAGAAGTTTTCCACAGGCAGACCGCAAAAAAGATAAAAAAAATTATTTTCAGCAACTTTTCCACAAATAAACAAGAAGATGAAAATGTGAATCAACAAGCGGGATAAAAATAATCCACAGGCATTAAAAAAGTGTGGATGAATTTGAGTTTTTCAAAAGTTTCCACAAGGTCTTTGGGATAGAAAGACCTAATTTAATGCGTTTTTGTAACGTCTATCCACAGAAAAATGAAAGCTTGTGGAAAAGTTTTTCCGCTGTGTGAAAGTGTGGATAATTCTTTTCAAAACTTTAATTTAACTTTCAAAAATTTTTTGTGAATTCACAACCATCAACATGGCTTATAAAGAAATGTGGATAACTTTTTAGTTGATTGAATTGATTTTGTAGTTGACAAAAACCAACCAAAGTCGTTATACTATCAAAGTATGTCTGTAGTCATGGATATGAGAATTACCTCGGAGGTGGAAATAAATGAAAAGAACTTACCAACCAAACAAACGTAAACGTCAAAAAGTTCACGGTTTCCGTAAACGTATGAGCACTAAAAACGGCCGTCGCGTCTTAGCTAGCCGCCGTCTAAAAGGACGTAAAGTATTGTCAGCTTAAGCCACTGGTTGCCAGTGGTATTTTTTTTTATTGGCAAAACATAAAATAGAAAAAGTCGCTTCAATAGCATGCAAAAAATCTCATCATGGTAGAGGTTTTGATGTGTAAAAATTGAAGCGACTTTTTTTGTTTATTTTCTGGTTTTAAAGCTTCTATTTAGAAGAAATTTGAAGAGCAATTTATC
>NZ_JXKG01000023.1 GCF_001885735.1 Enterococcus canintestini
TTGGATAAAATCACGTACGTTTACTTCGTTTTGCCAAGCTTTACCTTTAAATCCGTTCCATTGTTCCATTGAATGGACCTCCTTAAAAATTCGCTATACTTTATGTAACAGCTTTACGAACACAGTATAACACATCGTTTTTACTTTGCAAGCATTTTCTTGTGTGCCATTGAACAATTTCATTTGTTATCTTACAAACCATTATGTAAACACTGTCATATCAGTAATATCAACATAATTGAAGAGTTTATCTTTTTATTAAATAAGCCTTTTCATCATTTATCATGCTCACAAAAAAGCATTTCTGTATTAATACAGAAATGCTTTTCAAATACAACCACTATAACAGGCTAATCTTTTACAATAATCGGATGTTTTAATTCTTGCACATCTATTATTTGACCACCATTTTTTTCATCCATAACAAAAGAACCATTTGAAGTACGATCTGAAATATTGAAATTGGCAACATCGATTTCTGTTTGTTGCCCTTTTTGATTTGTAAGTAACAAGGTTTGATCGCTGCCATTTCCCATATAAATGACACGATGAGGATTATTTTTTAATTCACGTAAGACCATTAAGCCGCGTTTTGCACGTCCTAATTGATTTAACTCTTGCGCTAACATGCGTTTGACTGCCCCTCTTTGGGTCACAATGACAATTGGATTATCTCCCATTGGGTATACGAGTTGGCCATTGACGACAAAATCTTCATCCTTTAGATTAATTGATTTAACCCCAGATGCTTTAGGACCAACAACAGGAACTTCACTTAACGCATAACGCAAACCAAAACCACGATGGCTGACTAAAAATACATCTAATTCGTCATTTTCATCCACTAAAAAGACATTTGTGATTACATCTTCAATATCTTTAAATTTTATAATCGCAAGTGGTCTGCTCTTATACGTCCGCCAAGGCTCAAATTCTGTCATTTTAGTTTGTTTAATTAAACCATTTTTGGTGATGACAACAAAATTCTTAGCAGGATCTAACTGCTTATAAGGATAGACTGCGATAATCGCTTCATCCACAGCCATATTAAGCATCGTTTGAGAAATGTGTTCTCCGATTTCTTTCCAGCGTAAATCCGGTAGCTCATGAACTGGTCGGTAGATGACATTTCCTTTGTTGGTAATCAGTAAAAGATGATCCAAGGTATTCACTTCACCGGTGTATAAAACAAAGTCGCCATCTTTCATTCCTAATTCTTCTGGTTTAGAAGCTGCATAAGAACGTAGACTACTCCGTTTAATATAGCCATCGTGAGTTACGGAAACAACGACATCTTCTTGGGCAACAAGAACTTCTGTTTCAATTTTTAACTCTTTAATTTCCGCTTCAATTTGTGTCAAACGAGGTTGTCCATATTGCTTTTTAACTTCTTTCAACTCTTTTTTAATGACACTTAAAAGCTCTCCTTCATCCGCTAATATTTTTTTCAATTCAGCAATATAATCAGCTAATTCTTTTGCTTCTTGTTGTAATTGCGTGATGTCGGTATTGGTTAGACGATATAATTGCAAATTCACAATTGCTTCTGCCTGGGCCTCTGTGAATCCATGAGCGATAATTAAATTGTTTTTAGCATCTTTTTTGTCTTTACTACCACGAATAGTGGCGATGACTTCGTCTAAAATCGACAATGCTTTCATTAAACCGTCGACAATATGTTGTCGTTTTTGTGCTTTCTCCAATTCAAAACGGCTGCGTCTTATAACGACATCGCGTCGATGTTTAATATAACTTTTTAGAATTGTCAGTAACCCGACTTGTTTCGGGCGCATTTCATCAATTGCGACCATATTGAAGTTATAGTTAATTTGTAATTCCGTGTTTTTGAATAAATAGTTTAAGATTCCTTCTGCATTGGCATCCTTTTTTAACTCCACGACAATTCGTAAACCAGTACGATCGGTTTCATCCCGTACTTCTGCGATACCGTCAATTTTTTTGGCTAAACGAATTTCATCAATTTTCTTCACGAGCGTCGCTTTATTAACCTCATAAGGAATTTCAGTCACCACAATTTGTTCTTTATTTCCTTTAATTTTTTCAATCTCCGTTTTTGAACGTAAGATGACTTTTCCTCTACCCGTTTCATAGGCTTTTTTTAGTTCGGCTTTCCCTTGTAAAATGCCACCAGTAGGAAAGTCAGGTCCGGGAATAAATTCCATTAATTTATCCAAAGTCGCCTTAGGATGATCAATCAAATAAATAGTGCCATTAATAACTTCAGTTAAATTATGAGTGGGAATTTCTGTTGCATATCCCGCTGAAATACCGGTAGAACCATTGACTAAAAGATTAGGAAACTTCGCTGGTAAAACAGTTGGTTCTTTTTCTGTATCATCAAAGTTCCAGACCATATCAATGGTTTCTTTTTCAATATCTTTTAGTAATTCACTACTTAATTGGGATAATCTTGCTTCGGTATAACGCATTGCAGCTGGTGGGTCACCATCCATACTCCCGTTATTACCATGCATTTCAATCAAAATTGCACGTAATTTCCAATCTTGACTCATCCGAACCATCGCTTCATAAATACTACTATCGCCATGGGGATGATAATTCCCCATGATATTACCGACAGATTTCGCTGATTTACGAAATGCTTTTTCGTAAGTATTGCCATCTTTATTCATACTAAATAAAATACGGCGTTGAACTGGCTTTAAACCATCACGAATGTCTGGTAAAGCTCGCTCTTGAATAATATATTTTGAATAGCGGCCAAAGCGGTCGCCCATGACCTCTTCAAGTGTTAATTCTTGAACATTATGATTGTGTTCCACTTTGCCACCTCCTAGTCGTCAAATAAATTAATTTCTGAAAAATCATCATTTTGGTCATCTGAATTTTTGGCATGTGCCTTTTCTTCATCAAAAATTTCGCTGTTAGGAGCTTCTTCATCTACTTTTTTCTCCAAAATACTCCCGTCTTCTTCCAATGAAAACTGAACATGACTTTCAATCCACTTTCTTCGAGGTTCAACTTTATCTCCCATTAAAGTGGTAACGCGTCGCTCAGCTTTTGCGGCGTCGTCAATTCGCACGCGAATTAATGTCCGCGTTTCAGGATCCATCGTGGTCTCCCATAACTGTTCGGCATTCATTTCACCCAAACCTTTGTAGCGTTGCAACATATAACCTTTGCCGACTTTTTGAATGACTTGTTGCAATTCTTCATCAGTCCAAGCGTATTCAGTGACTGCTTTTTTACCTGCGCCTTTTGAAACTTTGTAAAGTGGTGGTAACGCAATATAGACTTTTCCCGCTTCAATTAATGGCTTCATGTAGCGATAAAAGAAAGTAAGTAACAGCACTTGAATGTGGGCGCCATCGGTATCGGCATCGGTCATAATAATAACTTTGTCATAATTACAGTCTGCAATTGTAAATTCCGGTCCCACGCCCGCTCCAATAGTATAAATCATCGTATTGATTTCTTCATTTTTTAAAATATCTTGTAGTTTCGCTTTTTCAGTGTTAATCACTTTTCCTCGCAATGGCAAAATCGCTTGAAACTTGCGATCACGCCCTTGTTTGGCAGAACCACCGGCAGAATCTCCTTCGACTAAATACAGTTCATTTCGCTTCGGATTACGCGATTGCGCTGGCGTCAATTTACCCGAAAGTAATGACTCTCCTTTTTTGCGCTTTTTACCGGTACGACTTTCTTCTCGTGCTTTACGCGCCGCTTCTCTAGCTTCTCTAGCTTTAATAGCTTTACGTACAAGCATTTGGCTCATTTCACTGTTTTCTTGCAAATAAAAACCAAGCTGCTCACCTAAAACACCGTCAACTGCATTTCTAGCACTAGGGGTACCAAGTTTTTCTTTTGTTTGACCTTCAAATTGTAATAAATTCTCTGGTACTCGGACAGAAAGAACAGCAGCTAAACCTTCTCTAAAATCGCTACCTTCCAAGTTGCGGTCTTTTTCTTTTAGTAAGTTTACTTTACGGGCATATTCATTAAAAGCTTTCGTTAAAGAAGCTTTCATCCCTGCTTCATGGGTACCGCCGTCTTTTGTGCGGACATTATTAACAAAGGACAAAATATTTTCTGAATAGCCGTCGTTATATTGCATTGCTACTTCAACTTCAATTCCATCTTTTTCACCATTAAAATAAATAACCGGTGTCAATGAATCTTTTTCTTCGTTTAGGTAGCTGACGAATTCTTTAATGCCTTCTTCAAAATGAAAGACATCAACGACAGGTTCTTCACCTCTTAAATCAGTCAACGTAATTTTAACATCCCGCAATAAAAAAGCTGATTCTCTTAACCGTTCTGCTAAAGTTTCATAAGAAAATTTAATGGTTGAAAAAATTGTATCATCAGGTAAAAAAGTAACGGTGGTTCCATTTTTCTTTTTTGTTTTACCCAGTTTTTTTAAAGTTCCTTGAGGCTTGCCGCCATCTTTGAACTTCTCCTCATACGCAATTCCATCACGAACAATCGTTACTGTTAGCCATTTTGATAATGCGTTAACGACACTAGCTCCCACACCGTGAAGACCACCAGACGTTTTGTAACCGCCCTGACCAAATTTTCCGCCGGCATGTAAAACAGTAAAGATTACTTCGACTGTGGGGATGCCAGACGCATGCATTCCAACAGGCATACCCCTGCCATTATCACTAACAGTAATGCTATTATCTTGATTAATTGTAACAGCAATCTCATTTCCAAAACCTGATAGTGCCTCATCAACAGAATTATCGACTATTTCATAAACTAAATGATGTAAGCCCCGGCTATCAGTTGAACCAATGTACATTCCTGGACGTTTTCGAACTGCCTCAAGTCCTTCTAAGACTTGAATGGAGGCATCATTATACTCAGTTGTTTTTTTTGCCAAAGTAAACGCTCCTTTGATAAAAGTAATGGGCTAAGCCCGCTTATACCTTTTTTCACGCAATTTAAAAGTGCGCTTCCTCTATCTTACTCTAAAAAACCAGTGAAAAAAAGTCTTAAATATCCCCAGATAATTAAAGCCATGCTTTTTTAGGCTACAAACGCAAGGGAAACGTACGTTCTCCTCTGTTAAAAATTTTTACTTAATTTTTTTCTTTTTTAGTTATCTAGCTAAATATGACCTTTTTATCGTAATTCTAAGTTTTCTCTTAACAAATTATGCTAGACGAGTGTGATTCTAATTTACACAACAAAAACATAGAAAAAACTAAGTAAGCTCTTTTTACACCACTTTTAAAAGTCGGTTGCAAAAACTTACTTAGTTTTTAAATTAAGCAATCATTTTATTTAACTCGATTTTAATGCAACGATCCATAATGACGTTCTTTCTTCCCGCCTCTTCAAGCATCGCTGCAGCTTCTTCATTTTGCAAACCTAATTGGGCCCAAAAAACTTTAGCATCGGTTTTTAAAAAGTCAGCTGCAACTGCTGGTAAAAATTCACTACGCCGGAAAATATCAACAATGTCAATTTTCTCTGGCACACTGACTAAATCAGCATATACTTTTTCACCTAAAATTTCGTCACCAGCATACTGAGGATTGACGGGAATAATACGATAGTCCCGATCTTGTAACAAACGAGCAATTTGAAAACTAACGCGATCTTCTTTTGGACTCAAACCCACCACCGCAATATTTTTGGCCTCCTTTAAGATTTGAAAAATTTGTTCTTGATTAGGATTTTTAAACATAATAAACACTCCTTTTAAAATGAAATAGCAATCAATTAGACTATACGCTACTGAAGAAATATTGGCAAAGAGTTGTTCCTGTAATTCTTTCATGCTAAAATGACGCTAGTTTGAAGAATTGAGGTTTTTTATGAAAATAATTATTTTACTAATAATCGCCTATTTACTAGGCTCGATTCCCTCTGGCGTTTGGATTGGAAAACTATTCTATCAAAAAGATATTCGGCAATTTGGCAGTGGTAATACTGGTACTACTAATACTTTTCGGGTTTTAGGTAAAACTGCTGGCACTATTGTTTTACTGATGGATATCTTAAAAGGAACTTTCGCTACACTTTTACCTACGTTATTTCACGTCAATAATATCAATCCATTATGGTTTGGTGTCTGTGCTATTTTAGGTCATACTTTTCCAATTTTTGCTGGCTTTAAAGGTGGAAAAGCAGTTGCAACTAGCGCTGGGATGTTATTGGGTTATAGCCCTATTTTCTTTTTATACTCCGCTACAATTTTTGTTGTCAGCTTGTTTGTGACAAGTATGGTAAGTTTAACAAGTATGATTGCAGCCGTTTTAATTACACTATCGACTGTCATCTTACCTGAGATTTGGCCACAAGTATTACCAGAACATAATTGGTTGTTAACTTTAATCGCTTGTGGATTAACTATTTTCATTTTTTATCGGCACCGCGATAACATTACCCGAATTAAAAATGGCACTGAAAGCCATATCCCTTTTGGTTTAAATCGTGATAAAAAAGATTGATTCCCAAAAAGACCTTTAAAAGTTTAAAACTTTTAAAGGTCTTTTTATAGTTACTTGACAGTAATGGCGTATTTCGTAGTGAATTTTTCTCGCCCTGCTAATTGCTGAATCCCTAATTTTTCAATTAATTCGCCTGTAGCATCTGTAGTGTCGGCAATCCCACACCACGGTTCAATACAGACAAAAGGTGATTCTGTTGGATAAGGCGACCAAATTCCAACATAAGGCATATCTTTATAACTAAGGGTCACACTATGCGGGGATTTTTCACTACAAATAGAGATTGCGTTTAAACCTTTTGTTTCAAAAATCACCGCATCATTTTTGAACATATCATGGGTTAAAGCTAGATTTGTATTCGTTTGTCCCAATGTTCGTTGCTCTAAGTCAATGTAATTACCTTCAAGAGGTAAACTTAAACGCGATTTACGTGGTGAGAAAGCTAAATAGTAATCTTCAAAATTTAAGTCTTTTTCCAGTGGCACATTAAAGGCTGGGTGCCCACCAATTGAAAAGAACATTTCGTCTTCAGCTAAGTTTTCGACTTCATATTTTACCGTTAAACCATCCCCACCCAGTTCATAACGAATAATCAGTTCAAAATCAAAAGGAAAAATAGCTTTTGTTTTTTCAGTTGCCTTCAAAATAAAACTCGCACTATCATCATTTTTTTCTAATAGTGCAAAATCCATATCCCGGGCAAAGCCATGTTTGGACATGTGGTATGTTTTCCCTTTGTACTGATAACTATCTTCTTTTAATGCCCCGACAATCGGAAATAATACTGGCGCGTGTTTGCCCCAATACTTTGGATCTGCTTGCCAAATATATTCTAAATCTGTCGTTTTGCTAACTAAACTTTGTAACTCTGCACCATGTAACGCAATTTTGGCACGTAATTGATCATTTTCAATTGTAACCGTCATATACGGCACCTCCTCATTTAGCTATCTGAACTTTTACTTATTTCCCTTAGTGACTGTGTTTATCCAATTCTTCTTTAAAGCGTTTATTTAACACACGTAGGTATGTCCCCTTCATTCCTAATGAACGGGATTCAATAATACCAGCAGATTCCAATTTACGTAAAGCATTAACGATTACAGAACGGGTGATGCCAATCTCATCGGCAATGTTAGAAGCAGTTAAACGCCCTTCATCTCCTTGTAGAGCGGCAAAAATCGCTTGCACTGCTTTTAATTCACTATAAGAAAGGGTGCTAATCGCCATTTGAACAGCAGTAGCACTTCTGACATCCGCTTCAATATCACGGGATTTTTGATATAAAAATTGCATCCCTACTACCGTTGCACCATACTCTGCTAATACCAAATCATCTTCATCAAAAGCAGTATCCATTCGGGCTAAAATAATTGTTCCCAAACGTTCTCCTGCCCCAAAGATTGGCACCACTGTCGTTAAACCATTCGGATATTTTTCTCGTTGCTCAATTGGAAAGGCAGTCATATCAGAAGAAATAGGAATATTGGCTTCAGTTTTAGTTAAATGATCTACCATATCTGTGTAAATTTGTGGAAATTGTTTTTCTTCAAACATATTTTTAACGCGATCATTATTCACATCATGTTTTTCATTAAACCCTAACAAGACGCCTTCACTGCTGATAATATAGGCATTACTATCTAAAATATCCCCTAAAATTAACGCCATATTGTTATAAGGCAGGTCTAATGTCATATCAAACGTATTCTTTTGTTGGAGTAATTGATTGATACGGCGGGTTTTGTCTAATAAAGTTGTCATCTTTTTCATTTTCCTTCCTGTGATTACAAAATATAGCGACTTAAATCTTGATTTTCAACAATCGCATCCAGTTTTTCTTCAACATACGCAGCTGTAATTGTAATTTCTCCCATTTGCATGTCAGGAGCTTCAAACAATAAGTCTTCCAACAGTTTTTCTAAAATCGTATGCAAGCGTCTGGCGCCAATATTATCGGTATCACGGTTAACATCAAAGGCAATTTGAGCAATCTTTTCAATTGCTTCTTTGGTGAAGATTACTTTGACATTTTCTGTTCCAATTAATGCAATATATTGTTTAATCAACGAATTATTAGGTTCTGTTAAAATTTTAACAAAGTCTTCAGCACTCAAGTCATCTAATTCAACTCGAATTGGAAAGCGGCCTTGTAATTCAGGAATCAAATCACTTGGTTTTGCCACATGAAAGGCACCAGAAGCGATAAATAGAATATGATCTGTTTGAATCATGCCATATTTGGTATTTACTTGAGAACCTTCTACAATCGGTAAAATATCCCGTTGAACTCCTTCTCTTGAGACTTCACCAGATTGCTGAGAGCGAGATGTAATTTTATCAAATTCGTCGATAAAGATGATTCCATTTGCTTCAGCTAAACGAATAGCTTCGCTGTGAATATCTGCATCATTAACCAGTTTGGCCGACTCTTCTTGGACCAAAAGTTCCCGTGCTTCTTTGACTGTCACAGTACGCTCTACTTTCTTTTGCGGTTTTAATGCAGCTAGTGTTTCGTTAATATCAATCCCCATTTGTTCCAAGCCATTATTCATCATTGGCCCTTTTGTTTGGGGCTCATCAATTTCAATCGTGACTTCTCTTTCATCTAAGGCACCACGTTCTAACTGTTCAAAAATCGCTTGACGATTTGTTTTAATTTCTTCAGTTAATTCTTCTTTTGGTTCTTCTTGTTGAGTATTAAAAATATTCATCATTTGTTCATAAGGATTACTCGTCTTCTTTTGTTCTTTTTTAATTCC
Source organism: Enterococcus canintestini (assembly GCF_001885735.1). Lineage (GTDB taxonomy): Bacteria > Bacillota > Bacilli > Lactobacillales > Enterococcaceae > Enterococcus_C > Enterococcus_C canintestini. Next base: position 9,212 of record NZ_JXKG01000023.1, read on the forward strand.
TGGCACCAATACTTTTACCAAACGACGATTGGCTTTTTTTACCGCCCGGGTATAAACACGGCTATATTGCTCTTTACGAACAATTTGAATCGCATTTTCGACTAAATCTCTAACCATCGATTCAACATCGCGCCCTACATAACCCACTTCAGTAAATTTTGTTGCTTCCACTTTTACAAACGGTGCTTGAACAATTTTAGCTAAGCGACGTGCGATTTCTGTTTTACCGACCCCAGTTGGTCCAATCAAAAGAATATTTTTAGGGGTTACATCTTGTTGCATTTCTTCATCTAGTTGTAAACGGCGATAACGATTGCGTAACGCTACAGCAACCGCTTTTTTGGCGTCTTTTTGACCGACAATATATTGATCGAGTTCTGACACAATTTGCCGGGGTGATTTTGTCATTTCATTCATAAGCTTCCCTCACTACATTTCTTCCACAATAATATTGTGGTTAGTAAAAATACAAATGTCAGCTGCAATATTTAATGCATTTTCGGCAATTTCTTTAGCTGTCATTTCATCATTGTTGTATTTTTTCATTGCCCGCGCTGCCGCTAAAGCGTAATTGCCACCAGAACCGATGGCTAAAATTCCGTCATCTGGCGTAATCACTTCACCAGTACCTGAAACAAGAAGCATTTCTTCTTTATTCATCACAATCAGCATTGCTTCTAATTTTTGCATAGCTTGTTGGGTGCGCCACTCTTGGGCTAATTCAACAGCTGCTCGTTGCAAATTGCCATTATATTCATTTAATTTAGCTTCAAATTTTTCTTCTAAAGTAAAAGCATCCGCCACGCTACCGGCAAAACCGACCACTACCTCGCCATGATAAATTCGGCGTACTTTTCTAGCAGTGCCTTTCATTACAACTTGTTCTCCCATGGTAACTTGGCCATCTCCGGCCATTGCAAACTTGCCGTCTTTTTCCACTGCACAAATAGTAGTGGAATGAAATTGTGATTCCATTTTAGTCCTCCTAAATTTTCAATTGCTTATTCGTGTGCCCGCGGATGAAATTTACGGTAATTATTTTGTAAACTCTCCTTTGTTACGTGGGCATATATTTGAGTTGATGATAAATTGGCATGTCCTAATAATTCTTGTACGGTTCGCATATCTGCCCCATTATTTAGTAAATGAGTGGCAAAAGTATGCCGTAACATATGGGGATGAATTTTACTATCTAAACTACTTTTTTTAATCAGCTGATTAAAAATATACTCAATCCCTCTAGTGGTAATTGGGCCACCTCGTTGGTTAACAAACACAAAAGGATGATCTTGTGCACTTTTTTCCATCAAGTATGGTCTAGCTAATGTCAAATATTCTTGCAAAGCTACTTGAGCATACGAACCAAAAGGAACATAGCGATCTTTACTGCCTTTACCATGAATCAATAAGACTTCACCTTGCCAGTCAATTGCATCTAATGTTAATTTGGCACACTCGCTTACCCGTAAACCAGAACCATAGATAATTTCCAGCAAGGCTCGATTACGAATCTCAAGTGGTTTATCCCCTTGGGCAGCTTGAAAGAGCGCTGCCATTTCATTTTCATAAAAAAAACGAGGTAACTTGCTATTTTGCTTTTTTAAATGAATATAAGAAAACGGATTTTCTTCAATTACTTCTTGCTTTAATAAATATTGATAAAAAGAACGCAAACTGGCAATTTTGCGACTAATGGAATTGCGACTGTATTGGTGTTCGTTTAAAAAACTCAAGTAGACCCGTACGTCACGATGGTCAATGTGTAAAAAATCACTGTCGCCGCTTTCTTTTAAAAAGTCACGAAAATCTTGCAAATCTTCTTGATAAGCTGCCGTCGTTAAAACTGAATAGCCTCTCTCAAATTGCAAGTAACGAAAAAATTCTTGTGGCCAGTCAAATGTTGTCATTATACACCTCATTTCTGTCCGCAATTAATGTAGCATACAACGAATTAAAAAACAAACAAATTGTCAGAATTTAAACAATATTTCCTTCTTTTATCACAATTTACACAATATTGTCATATTTTTTTCTAAAAAAATGCTGATAAAGAGGATGCTAACAAGGCTGACACAACTTTTTAAGCTTTTTAAAACTTGTCATTCACATGTCAGCTTTACCATAAAAAAGGTAACAAACTTTATTCTCTTTTGCAATCGATAAAATGTCGCAACTATTTCACCTTAACATATTTGAAATTACATCAAACGATTAAAAATTTTTATTCAAATGACGCCAAAAAAGCCATGACATAAGTCATAGCTTTTTGCTTTAAAGTTCTGTTTGAGCTAAGTGATCTAACGCCCGTTCGGCTAATGTTTGATAGCGCAATTTCTTATCACGAATACGTTCAGGTAATTCTGGTAACAGACCAAAATTCGCATTCATCGGTTGAAAATGTTTGCCTTCTGCGTGAGTAATATAATATGCCATTGAACCAATGACAGTTTCTTGTGGCATCGTTAAAAGATCTTGTCCTAAAGCTAAACGCGCAGCATTTCGGCCAGCTAATAAGCCGCTGGCAGCACTTTCTACATAACCTTCTACACCAGTCATTTGACCGGCAAAAAAGAGATCATCTCGTTTAACAGACTGATATGTCGGACGTAATAATTCTGGTGAATTCATAAAACTATTACGATGCATGACACCATAACGCACGAATTCTGCATTTTCTAAGCCAGGGATCATTTGGAAAACCCGTTTTTGTTCGCCCCATTTTAAATGAGTCTGGAAACCAACAATATTATATAAAGAAGCTGCAGCATTATCTTGACGTAATTGAATAACAGCATATGGACGCTTACCTGTTTTAGGGTCTTCTAATCCCACTGGTTTCATCGGGCCAAAAAGCATCGTTTTTTCTCCACGAGCTGCCATAACTTCAATAGGCATGCATCCTTCAAAATATTTTTCTTTTTCAAAAGTTTTTAAAGGAGCAACCTCAGCTGTAATTAAAGCTTCACGAAAAGCATCGAATTCTTCTTTGGTCATAGGACAATTAAGATATGCAGCTTCACCTTTATCATAGCGAGATTTTAAGTAGACTTTCTCCATATCAATCGTACTTTTATCAATAATCGGTGCTGCGGCATCATAAAAATAAAAACCATCTGAACCATTAAACGTTTTAATCGCTTCTGCTAATTTAGAAGACGTCAAAGGACCCGTAGCAATTACTGTAATCCCACTAGGAATTTCAGTGATTTCCTCTGAGATAACAGTTACATTAGGATGCATTTTAACTTTTTTAGTAACTGTAGCAGAAAAGGAATCACGATCGACTGCCAAAGCACCCCCTGCAGGCACCGCTGTTTCATCAGCAGATGTTATAATTACCGAGTTTAGACGGCGCATTTCTTCTTTTAAAACACCGACCGCATTGGCTAAGCTATTGCCTCTTAATGAGTTTGAACATACTAATTCCGCAAAATCAGAAGTGTGATGTGCTTCTGTTGATTTTTCCGGACGCATTTCATAAAGGCGTACCGGAACTCCTGCCTCAGCAATTTGCCAAGCAGCTTCACTACCGGCCAAACCGGCACCAATTACATTTACAAATTCAGTCATTTTATTCTTCCGTTCCTAATTTTTAACAAAAGGAGTAGCCTCTTCATTAGAAAATGGCTACTAGCCTTTTGTATGATTTATTTTTGCACGTTTTCTTCGTAGTCACCATTAATACATACGACTTGTTTGCCGCCTTTGACTTTTTTCTCCACCAAATACTGGCCACATTTTGGACAATCGCGACCAACTGGTTTATCCCACGAAGTAAAGTCACAATCTGGATAGCGCGAACAGCCGTAGAATAAACGGTTTTTCTTAGATTTTCTTTCGATGACTTGACCTTCGTGACAAACAGGACAAGTCACGCCGATTTCTTTAACGATGGGTTTTGTATTACGACAGTCAGGAAAATTACTACAAGCATAGAATTTTCCATAACGGCCCAATTTAATCACCATTGGATGGCCACAAACATCACAGTCAAAGCCTGCTGGTTCATCTTTAATTTGAATTTTTTCAATTTTTTCTTCCGCAGTAGTTAGTTCAGCTTCAAAAGGTTTGTAGAAACGATCGACAACTTTAATCCAGTTTTCTTTACCTTCTTCTACCTTATCTAAATCTGTTTCCATTTCAGCAGTAAAGTTCACATTGACGATTTGAGGGAAGAATTCTTCAATTAATGAATTCACAATTTCCCCTAATTCAGTTGGTTCAAATCGCTTTTGTTGGAGTTTTACATAATAGCGGCGTTGAATCGTTTCAATAGTCGGCGCATACGTGGAAGGTCGCCCTACCCCTTTTTCTTCCAAAGTCCGAATCAATGTCGCTTCACTAAAGCGTGCTGGCGGCTGTGTAAAATGTTGTTTTGGTTCAATATCAACTGCTTTGACCACATCACCGACAACCAATTCAGGTAAAATATTTTCTTTTTCTTCTTTTCCGTCATCTGTACCTTCTACATAAACCTGCATAAAGCCTTTAAATTTAACCTTTGAACCATTGGCAATAAAGATAACGCCATTTTGTTCTAAAGTCACTTTCATCGTATCTAAGATAGCTGGTGTCATTTGGCTGGCAACAAAACGTGACCAAATTAGCGTATAAAGTTTTAATTGATCTTTATCCAAATATTTTTTCATTTCATCTGGCGTCCGCATTACACTAGTAGGACGCACCGCTTCATGGGCATCTTGTGCTCCTTGTGCGTTTTTTACTTTCTTGTGGCTATGAGAAGAATACTCTTTACCATAAGTTGTTTCAATAAATTCAGCTGCTTCAGCTTTAGCGGAATCTGCAATTCGTTTTGAATCCGTCCGCATATACGTAATCAAACCAACTGTTCCTTGTTTACCTAAAGCAATCCCTTCATAAAGCTGTTGGGCTACCATCATCGTTTTACGAGTACGAAAATTAAGCTTACGGGCAGCTTCTTGTTGCATACTACTGGTGGTAAAAGGTGCGGCAGGGTTACGTTTGCGTTCTTTTTTCTCAACCTTAGTAACCGCGTAATCTTTCCCATCTAACCGGCTAGTGACTTCTTTAATACTTTCTGCATTGGGTAATTTTTTCTTCTTACCATCGACACCCCAAAAATTCGCTTTGAATTTTTTGCGTTCTTTTTGAAAATTACCATCAATTGACCAATATTCTTCGGGAATAAATTGGCGAATTTCTTTTTCGCGATCGATAACCATTTTTAAAGCAATAGATTGTACGCGACCTGCACTTAAACCTTTTTTAACTTTTCGCCATAAAATAGGACTAATCGAGTAACCCACTAACCGGTCTAAAACTCGGCGTGCTTGTTGGGCATCAACTAAATCTAAATCGATAGTTCGCGGTTCTTTAAATGCTGCTTTAACTGCATCTTTTGTGATTTCATTAAAGACGACCCGATTTTTATCTGCTAAATCAAGATTTAATAAATGAGCTAAATGCCAAGCAATTGCTTCTCCTTCACGGTCCGGGTCACTTGCAAGATAAACTTTTTGCGCTTTTTTAGCCGCACTTCTTAAACTTTTGATAACATCGCCCTTACCACGAATGGAAATATAGTGAGGCTCATAATTATTTTCGACATCAATCCCCATTTTGCTTTTTGGCAAATCACGAATATGCCCTACACTGGCAACGACTTTATAGTTTCGCCCGAGGTACTTTTCGATTGTCTTGGCTTTGGCCGGTGACTCAACAATTACTAAATATTTATATGCCATATTAAAATGATGGCTCCTTCCTAACATTTTTACTACTATATTATACTTGAAATTTTGTAACCAAATCGTAGGTAATCATATCCATTAAAAAAATGTTTGTCAAGGAAGGCAATTAATCTTACTCAAAATTTGGCATCTCTTCTAAAATATCTTTTAAGGAAATAATACATTTCGCACCATCTTGAATTAGCTGTAAACAACCGGTTGAACGTCCATTTAATATATCACCTGGAAAAGCAAAAACTTCTTTACCTGTATCAAGTGCCAATTGCGCAGTTGTAAGCGAACCACTTTTGGCCCGCGCTTCAACGACACATACTGCTTGTGCTAACCCCGCAATAATTCGATTGCGCATAGGAAAATGATATTTTCTAACCGGTGTCCCGTATGGATATTCACTAATCACTAGTTGTTTTTTTAACATTTCCCAATAAATTGAAAAAACTTCTTTAGGATAACAAATATCTAAGCCACACCCCACAACGCCAATGGTATTTCCAAAAGACTGCATGGCAGCTAAATGACTATAGCTATCTACCCCTTTTGCTAAGCCACTAACAATTGTATAGCCTTGAACTGACAAAGGTGGAACAAATTTTTTAACGATTTCTTGCCCATAGGCAGATACATTACGTGAACCGACAAAAGCAATAACTTTTTCTTGTTGTAATAATTCAATTTTACCTTCATAAAATAAAACAAAAGGCGGCTGTGGAAGTTGTCTTAAGCGTTCAGGATAAAGTGGCGAATCCAGTGTAATGTATTTTTGCCCCTTTAATTTTTGCTGCAAAACTTCTTTAGTCAAAAAATTCCAGTCATTGCAAAAGACAAAAATATCACATCTTTTGGATAAAAATGGACGCAATTCACTGGCAGTAAAATCAAAATATTTCTGCTTTTGCGCGTATTCAAAAATACGCCATTTCGTAATGATACCGGCACCTTTAACTAAAGCTAATTTTAATAAAAACCACTCTCTATTCATAAAAAAACCTTCTTTCTACTTATCTTCAAACTAAAGATACGCAAAAAAGAAGGAAAATTTTTATAAATATTTTTTTACCGGTGCAAAACTCTTCCGGTGAATTGGTGAAATACCATGCTGCGCCAAACCATTTAAATGATCTTTTGTTCCATAGCCTGCATTTTTGTCAAAAGCATAAAAGGGAAAAATTTGATGGTATTCTTTCATTAAATTATCCCGCATTTCCTTGGCGATAATACTGGCTGCGGCGATAGAAACAGAACGTGCATCCCCTTTGATTAAATTATCTTGCGGCAGATCACAATCTAATTTGACAGCATCGACTAGTAAATGACTAGGTTTTATTGTCAGGTCTTCTAAAGCAAGTAGCATCGCTTTTTTACTGGCTTGTAAAATATTGATGCGATCAATTTCCTCGTGATCTACTACACCAATTCCAACACTCACGGCCTGAGCTTGTATTTCAGCGTACAATTCTGCTCTTTTTTTAGCTGACAATTGCTTGGAATCATTTAAGCCTAAAATTTCAATATTCGCAGGTAAGACTACGGCTGCGGCTACTACTGGTCCAGCTAAAGGTCCTCTACCCACTTCATCGATCCCTGCCACAAAACGGTGCCCCTTTTGGTACAATTCTCGTTCAAAACGCGTCATTTCAAAATACTGATCTTTTAGTGCCTGTTCTTTTTCTAGGCGACGATAAAATTGCTGCAATAATTTTTGCACTCCTGATCTTTTATCCTCCGCTAAAATAGTCAGATAAGGATCGTGAGCATCTGTTAATGTTGCGAGTTTTAATTTTATCTCTTTAATTGCTTCTGCTTTCATAAAAGGCTCCTGCTTCTTCATATCGATCTAAAGTAAACGGTCCTAATTTACTTTGACGAATTTCAACGACAACCAACTCACTCCCGCGATCATAATCATCTCGAAATCCTCTTTTTTCGGTAATTAGCATTAGTAATTCTGGTAGGGGAAGCTCCTCATCTGCCAACGTCAAATGATAGCGTTTGGCTACACGACCAGGGTAATAGCGCGTAAAAAAGTCCAAGCCATACAATGCGATATCATCTAAATGTAATAACTGATCTTTAATCGCACCGGTGAGGGCTAATTTTTTACCAATTTCAGCATCTTCAAATTTAGGCCATAAAATTCCTGGTGTGTCTAAAAGCTCTAGTTCGCTACCAGACCGCAACCATTGTTGTCCTTTTGTCACCCCAGGTTTATTTCCTGTTTGGGCGATTTTTTTACCTACCAAACGATTCATTAAAGTAGATTTACCGACATTGGGAATTCCAATCACCATAGCCCGAATGGCCCGTGGTTTAATCCCACGCGCTTTATCTTTTGCAAATTTAGCTGCTAAAACTGTTTTGGCTTTAGCGACAATTTTTTTAGTCCCTTGATTTTCTAAAGCATTCAAAGCTAAGGCAGCAAATCCTTGATTTTCAAAATAATTTTGCCATTTTTGAGTTTGCTCAGGATCCGCTAAGTCCGCTTTATTTAGTATCACTAAGCGTGGCTTTTGCTGTAAAATTTGATCTAATAATGGATTTCTTGAAGATAGTGGTAATCTAGCATCAACTAATTCAAAAACAATATCGACAAACTTTAATTTTTCAGTAACTTCCCGTTTGGCTTTTGCCATGTGTCCAGGGAACCATTGAATTGTCATTTTAGGCAACTCCTCTCATTTAACACACATCTTTGGCATTTTAACATGAAAATTCACAATTTAAAATGTGTTCTGTTGTGTTTTTAACTTTATATAATCTATTTTAGCCCTCTAATAAGGCATATAAATAACTAGGATGAAAAAAATATAGGAACTACTTTAGTCTTCAAGTAAAATTTCATCGTCACAATAAATTCCACCTAAAAAAAAAGACACACTGCAAATCTGCAGCGTGCCTTTAAAAGAAACTAAAATTAGTTTTCGATTTCAGTTACCATACCTGAACCAACAGTACGTCCACCTTCACGAATTGAGAAAGTAGTCCCTTTTTCAACCGCGATTGGATGAATCAATTCTACTTCAATTGTAACGTTATCACCAGGCATTACCATTTCAGTTCCTTCAGGTAATGAAATGTTCCCAGTTACGTCAGTTGTACGGAAGTAAAATTGTGGGCGATAGTTATTAAAGAATGGAGTATGACGTCCACCTTCTTCTTTTGTTAAGATATAAACTTCACCTTTGAATTTTGTATGTGGTGTAATTGAACCTGGTTTAGCTAAAACTTGACCACGTTCGACTTCATCACGAGTAATCCCACGTAATAATACCCCAACGTTATCGCCTGCTTCACCATAATCCAAAGTTTTACGGAACATTTCCAAACCAGTTACAACAGCTTTTTGTGTTTCTGGTTTAATCCCGATAATTTCAACTTCATCACCAACGTTAACTTTACCACGGTCAATACGACCTGAAGCAACAGTACCACGGCCAGTGATAGTGAAGACATCTTCTACTGGTAACAAGAATGGTTTGTCATTGTCACGTTCTGGAGTTGGGATGTATTCGTCCACAGTGTCCATCAAGTTCATGATGACTTCTTCTTGTTCTGGGTCGCCTTCTAATGCTTTTAAAGCAGAGCCACGGATAACAGGAATATCATCACCAGGGAAATTGTATTCGTTTAATAGTTCACGAACTTCCATTTCAACAAGTTCTAATAATTCTTCGTCATCAACTAAGTCTGTTTTGTTCAAGAAGACGATTAAATACTTAACCCCTACTTGACGTGCTAATAGAATATGTTCACGAGTTTGTGGCATAGGACCATCAGTTGCAGATACAACTAAAATAGCACCATCCATTTGGGCCGCACCGGTAATCATGTTTTTAACATAGTCCGCGTGCCCTGGAGCATCGATATGCGCATAGTGACGTTTTTCTGTTTCATATTCTACGTGTGCAGTGTTAATTGTAATCCCACGTTCACGTTCTTCTGGTGCAGCGTCAATACTTGCGTAATCTTGTGGATTTGCTAATCCTTTTTTACCTAAAACAGTCGTGATTGCGGCAGTTAATGTCGTTTTACCATGGTCGACGTGTCCAATAGTCCCGATATTAACATGTGGTTTACTTCTGTCATAATGTTCTTTTGCCATTAATAAAACCTCCAATAATTATTATCAGCGGGTCAAACATTGCTGACTCTCTGATATCTATTATAGACTTTTCCTTACAATTGTAAAAAATTTACGCTTGTAAATTGCTTACTTTTTATAAGTTTTTATCTGACTCTTATTATAGGTCAATTTTAGTCAAAGTCAAAAGATATGTCTTGGGTCAAAATAAGTTGAAATTTCCAACTAAAAAAAGCCAAAAGAAAAAAGCCATCGCTTCAAAACGACAGCTTTTAACTTATAACCGATTAATCACATCTTCTACATTTTTAATCATCACAGAAATTGTGCCATCAGGATTATTAGTAAACTCAATTAAATTAGGGTCGCGATAAACTTCTAGAGGTACGATTAATTCGATACCATTGGAAAGTTTTAATTTTTGTTTGCTGTATTTTTTTTCGGTAATCTCTTTTACTTCTCTTAACAATGGTGCCTCGTTGACAAAGCCCTTCTCTACGACTTCTTCTTCAAAAGCCATTTGGGCGGTAATATTGTCTTTAAAAACTTTTTGTGCGACTTCTTTTACTTCTAGCTGTCCTTTTTCTTCAATCGCTTCATAAACAGCGTCTTTTACATCAGCGACAATGTCATGACTTGCTGCTTCATATTTTTTGCCAATTTTTTCAGCTACTTTTTTTATAACTTTAACATTTTCTTCCAGTGACGGGATGGGTTGACTTTCAATGACCCGCGTTGAAAAATAGAACCCCTTTTCACCAGAAAAAGTATATTTCTTTTCAATTAATTCATACACCATCTCCGTTAAGTCAATAGTAATCCCTTCATCTGCTTTTTGTGTTTTGCCAGCTAAAATCGCACGATTAATAATAAGTTGATTGTTTAGTCCTGTTTCTGTAGCATCCACAAAATGTGTAAAGCCGTCATTATAATTAACTTTTAAAAACGCCAACTGCATTTTTGTATCTAATTCATATAAAACGACAAAAACATCCGCACTAGGCGCATCTTCACTTTGACTGTAAACGTCATACCAACGGGCGACTAATTGTTCAGATACTTGGACAAAATCATCTTGCGCTTGACTTGCTAATGCCTCAAAAGCAGAACCTGGCACTAAACTTCCCGTTTTTGTTTGTGCACTTGCTAGTTTTTGAATTTTCTTTGTTAAGTAATCCCGAATATATTCTGTCGTTAGATCCAATTCCATTTGAGAGTACACAGGATCGCCACTTTGACGATCAATAATATGCAAAATTGCTTTTTTTAAATAGATATCCATTGTCTTCGCTCTTTTCTTAAATTAACATTCTGTTCTAGTTTACAGAAAAAAATAACGAAAAGACAAGTCTTTCCGCTATTTTTAAATGGATTTTACTTAAAAAGATAAAATTCAGCCTCATTTAACCGCATTAAAATAATTTAAAGTGCCACAGTAAAATCGTAAATTTCTGTTGCTAACTGTTCGTCACCGCCAACAGCTGGTTGATTGGCAAATAGAATAACCAAGTTTTGATTACTTTCATCACCGTAAACAAAAGTATCATAACCTCCCAGTGAACCATGAATGCTTTTTAGTCCTTCATCATGCCAAATACCACCGGCGTAACCAGCATTTTCTATTTGTGCTAACTGTTTATACTCTTTGGCTGTTAAAATTTTGCCATTTGTTAAACCTTCTTGCACTTTCAGCATATCATCAATGCTCATAAATAAGTTTCCTGCTCCTAATAAACTAGAAAAAAGAGCTTTATCTGCGTGAAAGGCATCATCTTGATAGTCCTTACCATCTTTGTAGCAATAAGCAATTGGTAATGTCATTTTAGGCGGACGCTTTTCCCAGGAAAATGTACGTTTCAAATGCAGTGGTGTAATAATTTTATTCTGCAGAACAGTTTCATACTTTTCACCTGTCAGCTGACTAATTACACCTGACAACAAAGTATAATTTGCGTTAGTATATTGAAAACTATGATCTTCTCCCACGTTAATCTCACTTAAAACATAGTTTAGCTGATCTTCTTCTAACCCCAGTAGTTTACCAGGGTTACTTTCAGCCATTTGAATTCCTGAGGTATGATCTAAAAGTTGCCGGATTTTAATATCAGCAAGCTCTGGATGATCAGGATAAAACTCTGCTAATTTGGTATCGTAAGAAAGTTTTCCAGAGGCTACTAATTGAGCAATTAAACTACCCGTCATAAATTTTTGTAATGAAGCAATTGGATACGCCAAACGGCTAGAATTTCTTTTGAGACGACCAAAATTGGCATAGCCATAAGCACTACGATTGATGACAGCACCGTTTTTGACCACTAATACCACGCCTTTAAAATGCTCCTTATTAACCATTTGGCTAATATCTGCCTTGACTAAAGGATTACTTTGTACCAACATGCTGGAGACTGTAGTTGTCTCTTTGGTACTATCTGGTAAAGGTGTTTCTATAAACTGCCAGACAATAATAAATAATGCGACGAATACCACACTTATCATTAACCAATATCTCTTTTTCATGAAGTTGCCTCTTTTCTGGTGCTGATTATACTGCAAAGAGGAAAATTTGTTTACTAAAAACAAAATGAAAGAAAAAAATCAATAATTACGCTACACTAAGAGTAACAAATAGAATTGGAGGCTTTAAAGATGGAAAATCTTACATCAACTTACACTCTGGCAAACGGCGTCAAAATCCCTAAAGTCGGTTTTGGCACTTGGCAAACTCCTGACGGGGATGTTGCGGTAGAATCTGTTAAAGCAGCGCTAGCAGCCGGCTATCGCCATATCGACACTGCTCAAGGTTACCATAATGAAAAAAGTGTCGGTAAAGGCATCAAAGAAAGTGGTGTACCACGTTCTGAAATTTTTCTAACTACAAAATTATGGAATGAAAATCATAGTTATGATTTAGTAATGGAAAGTTTCGCCCAATCATTAAAAGAACTTGATACAGATTATGTTGATTTATTCTTAATACATTGGCCTAATCCTGTGACCTTTAGAGATAACTGGCAAGAAGCTAACGCCCAAACTTGGAAGGCAATGGAAGAATTATACGAAGCAGGTAAAATCAAAGCGATCGGTGTCAGCAATTTCTTACCCCATCACCTTGATGAGTTAAAAAAGACTGCTAAAATTATGCCACAAGTCAATCAAATTTTCTTAGCACCTGGTGAATTGCAACCTGAAGTCGTGAAATATGCCCAAGAACATGATATTTTATTAGAAGCATATAGTCCTCTTGGCACAGGTAAAATTTTTAGCGTTCCAGAAATGCAAACAATTGCCGCTAATCACAATAAATCAATTGCTCAAGTGGCTCTTCGTTGGTCATTACAACACGGCTTTTTACCATTACCAAAATCTGTTCATGCCGACCGAATTAAAGAAAACAGTGAAATCTTTGACTTTGAATTAACTGAAGAAGAAATGGCTACTATTAACCAATTGGATGGGGTTGTCGGTAAAGCGAAAAACCCTGATACTGCAAACTTTTAAGATGACAGAAGAAAATGTACAACAGCGGCTGCAAAATTTACCCACTGCAGTTTTGAACGCTATTCATTCTGATTTCGTTTTCTTAGTTTGGCCTAAAAAAGTTCAACATTTTCCAGCTAGAAATTGGCGTCAAGCACAATTTAAAAAGACCATTTCCGACTATTTTACTACTCCAATTTATACTACTTTTCAAAATTATTCGGTAGTATTTGAAAAAAATAGTGACTTAATCCTAATTTTACCGGGAATGGAACAATAATAAAGACAATGGTTGTCATATTTTACGACAAATTTGGCAATCATTGTCTTTATTTTCACTTTTTTTACATTATTGCTTTTCATTTACGCTAACTTTTCTTATAATCATAAAGAACTCAATTCAGAAAAGGAGATATTTATGAAGAAGAAACAAAAACAAAAATTATTAAAACAATTTCGTCCTAATTTTGAACAAGTCCGTTTACAATTATTCAACGAGATCGTTTCAAAAGCCAAAAGAGATTATAATTTAAGCTTGGATATTTTCATCGATCCGAAGAAAAAAGACGATATGACAGTAGCCTTTAACAATGGCCAACAGGTCCAACAATTCACTGTACCAATGGATGAAAATTTCAATACCGTGGTTAAACGGATTCAAAAACAAGAAAAAGGATTATTGGATCGCTTTAGTACCAATCTAGCTGACAGTATCGCTTCTTACCTACAACCGAACTTACCACAAGGATTGTCAAGTACCACCGCTGCAGACAGCCAAGAAGTTGTAGAAGAACCAGATACTAAACAAGCAACACCACAAAAAGAAACTGAAAAAAACAATGTTGCTGAAGTTCATGATGAGAAAAAAGCGAACCACGATGCCATGACGGTCGCTAATTTTGTAGAAAAAATTGAAAGCTTCCCTAAATTTACAGTTAAAACCACTGGCGATCACTATGAAGTTATCGAAAAAACGCCAAAAGAAGAACGGCTATTAGCTACTGTGGCAAAAGATAGTGACGCATTTACAATTGAAAAAGCGTTGGATCGAAAATACAAATTGAAAACAGAAGTCATTCCAATTATTGAGGCTTTTGCAGCAACTCCTGTTTCGGACCGCTAATAAAAAGTAAAATAAACAAGTTTTACTTTCAATCACAGCTCATTACATTAAAAAGAACAGGTCACATTGAAGTGACCTGTTCTTTATTTTAACCCATTATCACTTGTGGCGTAGTTGTGCTAAAATTTTCTTTGCTGTTGCTTGATTCATCTTTGCTTCTTTTTGCAAAGCCTGACTAACTATTGCGATTTCACTTCCCTTAGCGCCAACTGTCATTGCTAAAGAACGTGATTGTAATGCCATGTGGCCTTTTTGAATACCTTCTGATACTAAAGCTCGTAACGCCGCTAAGTTTTGAGCTAATCCTACTGAGGCGACCACTGCTGCTAATTCTTTTGCATCAGAAACATCCAAAATATTTAACGCAACTTGGGCTTTTGGTAAGACTTTTGTTGCACCACCGACAGTGGCAATTGCAAGTGGTAAAACTAAGCGACCTTTCAAATACTCACCGTCTAATTGCCACTCACTTAAGCCTTCATATTGGCCATTACGAGCTGCATAGGCATGGGCTGCGGCTGCCACTGCTCGCGTATCGTTTCCAGTGGCTAAAATAACACCATCCACGCCATTCATAATTCCCTTATTATGAGTAGTAGCACGATATGGATCTTTTTTAGCATAGTCACTTGCTACAACGATCTTTTCTGCCACTTTATAGCCATTTCCGCCCTTGGCTAAATTACTAACTGGCACCTGACAACTTACTTCAACTAAAGACTCAGTTGCTAAGTTACTTAAAATACTAAAGAGAATGTTTTCTGTCGGAAAAACTGTGCGTAATTTCGTGGCAACACCTTCTAAAATACCATTAACAATATTAGCCCCCATGGCATCTTTTACATCTACTTTTAAATCAACCGAAAGATAATTTTCAATTTGACGCCAGCTGACTTCTTTTAGCCCACCCCCGCGTTTGACAATCGAAGGATAACTTTCCTTAGCAACGTCAAATAGCAATGATTGATTCTGTTCCAACCATGTAATTAATTTTTTTGCATCCAGTACATCATAAAAAACGATTTGACCTCGTAATAATCGTTCTTTAATCACAGTTTTAAAGCTTTCTGCCATTTTTGCACCATAACTACAAGCGGCAACAACTGAAGGTTCTTCTGTTGCAAGCGGAACGAGATACTCTTTATCATCTACCACCAGATTTAATGCCAAGCCCATTGGCGTTTGTGTTTCACTAATTTGATTTTCAATCATGTGATTGGCAATAGTGGAATCTAATGCAGTCTTTTGTAGTTCGGCTGTTTGACTCGCAGTCAGCTTGCCATCATTTTGTAACTTATCTAAACGCTCAGTTTGACTCATTTGATAGAATTTTTTTTTTTGAATATTTTGGTTAGGACTTTTAAGTAGCATCGCTAAACCTAACCCACCACCAATACATAAAGAAGCTACCCCATACTTTTTATCTTCTTGTTGTAACTGATGACTAAGAGTCGTCAACAGGCGGGCTCCAGTGGCACCAATGGCATGCCCTAAAGAAATACCCCCACCGTATTGATTCACTTTATTGTGATCTAAGCCTAGTTCTCTTTCTACCGCTACAGAAGAAGCAGCAAAAGCTTCATTAATTTCAAATAAATCGATGTCTGCCACCGTTTTTTCTTGAGTCGCCAATAATTCAGTGACCGCTTTAATTGGGGATACTCCCATAATAGCAGGATCGATTCCAACTTCACTAAAGCCACATATTTCAGTTAAATAAGGCAAGTTGTGGCTGTCTGCATATTCTTTAGTAGCCAGCAATAAAACAGCCGCCCCATCATTAATGGTAGAAGCGTTACCAGCTGTTACCGTCCCGTTTTCTTTAAAAACGGTCCGTAGCTGACTTAACTTTTCAACAGAACTATCTGCTCTTATTCCTTCATCTTGGCTCATCATGCCTATCTTGGTTTGAATCGGCACAATTTCTGCTTCAAAGGCACCATTTGCTTGTGCTTGGGCTGCTTTTTTTTGAGAAAAAACAGCAAATTCATCTTGTTGACGACGGGAAACTTGGAAATCTTCCGCCACTTTTTCAGCAGTAAGCCCCATGTGCTTTTGACTAAAGGCATCGGTTAGACCGTCCACAATCATCGCTGATAGTGGTTCACCATATTCATTTGTTTCATAATTAAAATGGCGCAATTCAGGAGCATTGGTCATGCTTTCTGTTCCCCCTGCAATGGCAACTTCTCCTTGGCCTAATTGCAGACTTTGCCAAGCCATAATAACAGCTTTCATGCCAGAACCACATACTTCATTAACAGTTGTTGCTGGAACTTCATAAGGTAAGCCACTATTTAGACTAATTTGTCTTGCCACATTTTGACCATTTCCAGCCTGTAAGACATTACCAAATATAACTTGTTTAATATCAGCTTTTACTTCAGGATAACGTGATAATAAAGATTTAGTAACTGTAGTACCTAGATCAACAGCACTATATTGGGCTAAAGCCCCTTTATACTTTCCGATTGGACTGCGCAAGGCAGCAACAATAACTATTCTTTTCAAATGTAGCACCTCCATTAGGGAATATATCATTTCTTTGATAAAAAAAAAATAACCTTAACTAATTCTGACCATTTAGAATCCAAAGTTTAAATAAACTTTAAATTATAAAATAATTTTTTCGTCAAAAACCTTTTTTTATGCTACCTTATAATAGCAAATATGACTGCAAAAGTAACACATCAAAAGAAAAATTTTAAGATAGGGGTTTGTTTATGAAGGTTGGAATAGATAAAATTAGTTTTTTTGTACCACCATACTATGTTGACATGGCTGAATTAGCAACAGCACGGGCAGTTGATCCTGGGAAGTATTTAATCGGGATTGGGCAGTCACAAATGGCAATTGGTCCAAGTAGCCAAGATATTGTTACTTACGCTGCTAATGCTGCCAGCAACATTTTAACTAAAGAAGATAAAGAAGCTATTGATTTAGTTATAGTTGGAACTGAATCAAGTTTTGATGAATCTAAGGCAAGTGCAGTCATTTTACATCGCCTATTGGGGATTCAAGAGTTTGCTCGCGCTTTTGAAATAAAAGAAGCCTGTTATGGAGCAACTGCAGGAATTGAAGCAGCTAAAAATCACATTCGACAACATCCTAAAAGTAAGGCACTCGTGATTGCTGCTGATATCGCTCGGTATGGTTTAAACAACGGCGGTGAACCAACACAAGGAGCCGGCGCTGTAGCGATGATTATTAGTAGTGAACCAAAAATATTAGCCTTAAGTGAGGATACTGTGAACTTAACGCAAGATATTTATGATTTTTGGCGACCAACAGGACATGCTTATCCGCTAGTAGATGGTCCATTATCAAATGAAACTTATATCAATTCTTTTAAAAAAGTTTATACACGTTATGAAGAAATTTACCAGGAAAGTTTTGATACATTTGCAGCACTGGCCTTTCATATTCCTTATACCAAAATGGGGCGAAAAGCTCTACAAGCTGTTTTACCCAAAGCTACACCACAAGATCAAGAGCGTCTTTTAGCCCGTTATGAAGAAAGTATTACTTATAGTCGGCAAGTAGGAAATCTTTATACTGGTTCTTTATATTTAGGACTCATCTCTCTGTTAGAAAACAGTACATCATTACAAGCAGGAGATAAATTGGGACTTTTCAGTTATGGCTCAGGTGCTGTTTCGCAATTTTTTACTGGAACACTGCAACCAGGCTATGAAAAACAATTACTCCCTGATCATCACAAATCTTTATTAACAAATCGCACTAAGCTTTCTGTTTTTGAATATGAAGAAATGTTTAAAGAAGCAGTAGATTACGACGCTACAACAACTTTTAATGATCCTTTACCATTTAGTATTGCCACTATTAAAGATAACATTCGCTTTTATCGTAATGAAGATACAAAGTAAATAAAAAGGCATGTACCATCTGTATTTAAGATGGTGCATGCCTTTTTTGTTAATTACTGTAATTTTTAAAATAGTCATTTAAATGGGAAACGGCAACTTTTTCTTCTGTTCCTTTTTCCATATCTTTAATCACTACTTTTTGTTCTTCCACTTCATTATCACCGATAACCACCACTAGTTTAGCCCCTAGACGGTTAGCCGTTCTAAATTGCGCTTTTAATTTACGGAAATCGATATCTCTTTCACAGGTTAAACCTGCATGACGAGCACTTTGGGCTACAGCTTGTGCTAAAACATTGCCTAATTGATCCATACAGGCCACGTAAACGTCGATACTTTCATCGACAGGGATTTCCTTTCCTTCAGCTTCAACGGCAATCAAAGCTCGTTCTATTCCCAATGCAAAACCAAAACCAGTATCTTTATCAACTGGGCCTCCAAATTCACTAATTAAGCCATCATAACGTCCACCAGCACAAATCGTTGTTAAAACGCCGCCAAAACCTTCAGCTTCACTCATAATTTCAAAAACTGTATGGTTATAATAGTCTAGACCGCGAACCATCCGGTGATCGACTATAAAAGGAATATTTAAAGCATCTAACATACCTTTTACTTCATTAAAGAAAGTAGCACTATACTCATCCAAATAATCTAAAATAGAAGGTGCATTTTCAACAATTGCCTTATCCTTTTTATCTTTACTATCTAATACCCGTAATGGATTTTGATGTAATCGACGTTTAGAATCTTCGCTTAATTGTTCTTCTACAGTTTCTAAATAAGCAATCAATGCATCGCGATAACGCAAGCGACTTTCTTTATTTCCTAAAGTATTAATCACTAACTTCACTTGACTTACGCCTAATTTTTGATAAAAATCTAGCGCCATTGCCATCGTTTCTACATCTGTAGCTGGGTTTTTACTACCAATTACTTCTACACCAATCTGATGAAATTGACGTAGACGCCCCGCTTGAGGTCGCTCATAGCGAAACATGGGACCTACATAGTATCCTTTAAAGGGATTAATATGTTCTGGGCCAAATAATTTATTTTCTACATAACTACGAACTAAAGGAGCCGTACCTTCTGGGCGCAAAGTAATGTGACGTTCTCCCTTATCAAAAAAATCATACATTTCTTTAGTTACGATATCTGTTGTTTCCCCCACACTTCTAGCTACTACTTCAAAGTGTTCAAAAATTGGTGTGCGTAACTCTCTAAAATTATATTCACCAAAGACTTTACGTGCAGTATCCTCTATATATTGCCATTTAGCAGAATTTCCAGGTAAGATGTCCATGGTTCCTTTTGGTTTTTGATATTTCATCAAATAACTCCCTTCAAAGATGTTCAGAAATACTATATCACTTTCCCTGCTAGGTTACTAGTTTGAATCAGCACTCATTGTCTTAAAATGATGTGTTAAATTAAAAATTTTAACAGAGACGTTCAATTTTTAAACAAAAAAATAACTCTTAATAAATTACTTTTTTTCTCAAAATTTTAACTTTTATCAACGCTAGTACATAGAAAATAAGCTTAAACGAAATTTTTATTATTTTGTAGGCTTGGGATATTTAATAGCATTTTTATCTAATTTTTCAGCAATAATTTCATTGATATCAAAGCCTAAATTATCTGCTAACATGTAACTATAAATCAATACGTCTGCAATTTCTTCTTTCAGGTGTTCTTGGTCTAAATTGCCTTCCTCAGAGGTTTTCCATTGATAGATTTCTAGTAATTCATTTGCCTCTAACGAAATAGATAGCGCTAAATCTTTCTCATTATGAAATGGACGCCAATTTCTTTCATCCCGAAACTTATTAATCTTTTTCATCGTTTCTTGTGTATCATTCATCATTTTTCCTCTTTTCTCATTCCTATCATTCATCCTTGTCATTTTAATATAAAAACGCATTTAAAACAAAAATAGAATATGCTAACTTACGTGAATAGCTTCTTCTCAATCAGAACAAAAGGCTATTCCGTAAACAAAAAAGACTCAACAGAAATCTGCTGAGTCTTCATTAGGGCGATCGATGGGAATCGAAC
>NZ_JXKG01000024.1 GCF_001885735.1 Enterococcus canintestini
TTGATTGTACGAAACAGTGACTTCACTTACGAAGAACTAGAAAAACTACCCATGGCTAGTATTGATAGCCTGTATATGGCACATGTTCTTGAAAAGAATGGTGGTTAACGTATTTTCCGTAAAGCGAACACTTCACAACGATATACAATTGTGCTATACTTATAATATGAAAGGTGTGAGAAAAATGGCTCAAATTAACTTTAGAATTGACGATGAATTAAAAGAAGAATCTAAAGAAATCTTTGATTCTCTAGGAATTGATTTGACAACAGGTATTAAAATATTTTTAACTAAAGTTGTTCGTGAAAAAGGAATTCCTTTTGAAATGACTGTACGAAAAGATAATCTTGCTCAAGCATTAGAAGAAATGAAAAGTGAAGACTATAAATCATTTGATAGTGTGGCTGAATTAATGAAGGACTTAAACGATGAAGATTAAGCGTACTCCCACTTTTAAAAGAAATTACAAGTCCCTAAAGAAAAAACATTATGACATGCAAAAACTAGAAATTGTCTTAGAATTACTTGTCCAGCAACAAACAGATATACTTTATCAAAAGTATAGAGACCATGCGTTAAAAGGAAACAAACAAGGACTTAGAGAATTGCATATTGAAAAAGACTGGCTTCTTGTATACGAAATAAAAAACGAGATTTTAGAATTATGGTTACTAGCCACTGGAAAGCATGACGATGTTCTTTGAAGTCTTACAAGCGGGCAGATTGAGAGGTGATTTTCATGAGAGTAATGGTTAAAAATGAAAAAATAGATATGCTATATTCGATTATTTTAGTGTTGTTAGGTTTATTCGCACTGTTTGTATGTAAAGTTTATAATTTCTACTGGGAATGGACTTCGTTTTTCTTGTTTATGGAGATAATTTCTTCAATTAATTTACCAGCTGCGATTAGAAGAAAAAAACAATACAAAAAAATTGAAGATTTGAGAAAAGTATTAAACTTATCCATTGAAGAAGTACGAGAAATTGCGGATATTGGTAGATATGATTTAATAGATTGGAAATGGGATAAGGCATATATCCCACAAAAAAAGTTGTACAAATTAGAGGATACATTAGAGAAAATGTACTTCAAAAAGTTTGATAAAGAATTTGTGTTAGATAACAAAGGATATGTTCAATCAACTAGTCTCACAAACGGTGAGAATTAACAACAAACACAGGGTTGTTTACACAACAGAAAAAGAAAAACATTTGGTAAAAGTTTGGAGTGCATGGTCACATTATGAAAAAGGAATGCCAAGGTAGACGTATCAAAAACTCAATTGGTCATAGAAGCACCATTTACAAAAATTGACACTCCTGCGACTTAAGTCGTGGGAGTGTCAATTTGAAGGTACAAACAATATTTTCTAGGTATAGAATATCAGAAAGTTACGTAAAAAACGTGACGAAATTGTAAGTTGTATTATTACTGTCAAGACGTTATTTTTTTATTATGTAGATGGGGTTAAAAATCTACAAATAAAGAAATGAAAGAGGATGAATTATGAATATTAAGTTTAAGATTGGTGTAATAACTTTGGTAGCAATTTTAGGTATAAGCGCAACAATACCTAGTGTAACTGCTTTAGCAACAGAAATAGAACAAGATAATCAAACCTCTTTGTATGATATTGAAGAAGATAATAATACTACTTATGATACTAAAACAGAAGAAGCAGCAGCAGTTCAGTTGACAGATAACGATTTAATTATTAATGGAGAAGTTTATAATCAAGAAAAACTAGAAGCACTTTTAGAAACAGCGCAGGAAGTTGAACAGCCTAGTAATGGTGGACGACAAAAGAGATTTGCTGCCGCTGCAGGAGTTTACTTTATTCCAGGTATTGGACAAGTTGCTTTAGCGGCAACTGGGGCTATTGTTTTAGGTGGAATTACGATTGGAGCTGGACACTGGGCATATAACACAATTAAGAATTGGCTAAATAATCCACAAAATAGTGCTTCTAGAGCCTATGGTATTCCTAAAGGTTTGTTAGATTCAAATGGTAATGTCAAATTAGGTAATTTTAACCAAAAAGTAAAAGGGAAAAATGCTTGGAAAGACCCTAAAACAGGCTATGTTAAAGAAAAAGATACCGCAGGACATGGCGGAAGAAAGTGGAAAATAAAAGATAAACAAGGAAATAGAAAAGCTTCAACAGATGGAAATGGAAAAATTTTATCAAAATAAAATTAGGTATGTATTAAATGAAAAAAAAATTTAGAGGATTAAAACGTAAATGGAAACTAATGATAACTAATTTGGATAAATTAGCTATAGATGCCAACTATGCTGATGATGAAATTTTCATTAAAGAATCATTTGAATATTTCAATAGGAAAATATCTGCACCTTATAAAATTGAGCTGTTTGACAAATTGTTACACATACTTAATACTAAGCAAAAACAAGATGGTAAGCGTTGTTATCTGTTATGGTATCTTCCAAACGATATATTTGAATCAAGTATTCTAATTTTTGATGGATTTATTGAATTAGAGAACTTTTTAAAAGAAAGGAACTATAAAGTTGTCGATAATGACAATTACCGATTGTTTTTAAATAAAAATAAAATGCCCGAAAATTATATAAGTGCTAGAGTTAAAAGTGAAGAAAGGGTATCAGTAACAGCGACAATTGAAAATGAAGAATATATAAATAAAATATCCGTGATATTAATAGCTAATGAAAAAATTATTTCTATGGTAAAAAAAGAATTGAATTAATATAGTGCTGGGAACAATCAGAGTCACACTAGAATAACAGTCTAGGTGTCTTACAAACCGCTCTCAAAAACGATGGTTTGTGAGACTATAAAAATAAGCGATAACTAAAAAAGAGGAATCCTTTAAATTAAGGGTTCCTCTTTTCTCATAACCCGTCTCAATTTCAACGTCTCATATACTCCTGTTTGTGTTATAGATTTGTTCAATAAGGTATACTCTATTGAACTTTTTTGTGTGGTTATTAAATCAGTCTTTCTTAGTGTTCATTAGACTTGTTCAAAACGGAGGTGATTTTCAAGTGCGAAAAGGAGAATTTGTCGTTTTTACAGGAAGTCTGAGTTCAATGACGAGAAAGCAAGCACAGGCTCTTGTGACTGGTGTGGGGTGGAAAGTACAACATATGGTCACAAAACAGACAACAATACTAGTTGTTGGCTATCATCAAACAAAATTGACAGATCCTTTTTCGGAATCCGAGAGGCGAACAGGAGAAACGTCCGTCGAAAATTCGTGTCAGTTGTATCGAAAAATGGTATAAATAAGCAAAAAAGGGGGATAAAACAAGGAAAATTCTATTGAAAATCCGAATAAGATTATAGTAAACTTAATTTGTAAAAAAACAGCATGTTAAGTCTATTTTGCGTACCAATTACCTCAACAAAAATTTCTTATTCTCATCAAAAATCTTCTAATTAACTTATTAAAAACACACTAACTAAAATTCAGACACATACAAATTACATGGAAGATATACAGAAAGGTGGTTAGCATTATGATGCAAATATCTGTTGGGAAATGGGGAAACTCAAACGCGATTAGAATTCCCGCTGAACTATTGAAAGCAATCAGTGCGAAACAAGGGGATAAATTGGATGTTGAAATTGAAAATGGAAAACTAGTTTTAGGTATCGATTCTAAAGATGAGTTAACATTTGAACAATTATTTAAAGATTATAGTGGAGAATCCTTAAAAAGTTTATTGGTAGAGTTTGAACCAGTAGGAAATGAACTATGGTAAAACAAGGTGATATTGTAAAATTTAATTTGAATCCGAAACAAAGTCATGAGCAGCAAGGTTACAGACCTTATATTGGTTTAAACTATAAGGGTGTTGCGCAATATTCTAATATCGCGATATTCTCTTCAATTCCTAATGCAAAACGAAACTATCCTCTTTATGTTCCAGTACCAAAATCAAATTAAACCACCGGAAAAGTATTACTAGATTAACTAGTTGCAATTGATTACAGTGCTGGAAAATATGATTTTATAGAAACTGTCTCTAACGATTTTGTCGAAGAACTGTTAAGAAAAGTAAAAGTGATTTTTCAAAAAGATTGAGCTGCGAGAAAATCTAACAGCTCTCAGGCTGTAGAGAAATCGAAATGTTCAACCGTTTTTTTAGGGGCACTTTGTCAAATGAGGTTGTAAAGAAAAATCCAAAAGATAATGGCTCTTTGTCAAATAGGACTGATAGAGTGATATAAG
Source organism: Enterococcus canintestini (assembly GCF_001885735.1). Lineage (GTDB taxonomy): Bacteria > Bacillota > Bacilli > Lactobacillales > Enterococcaceae > Enterococcus_C > Enterococcus_C canintestini. Next base: position 4,221 of record NZ_JXKG01000024.1, read on the forward strand.
AACATCTAAGGTAGAATTTATTTTCTGCTTTAGATGTTTTTTATGTTTAATAAGTGATCAGATGATTGATTAAGAAAACTCTGGTTCTCATCCTACGAAAGCTTCTAAACCCGTAAGCTATTCGTTTCAATGCTTTGATGTGGGTATGCAGATTCTCTATTTTAGCATTTGAGTAAGGCAACTCTAAGGCTAAACGAATGCCTGATTCATAGTTTATAAACGCTTTTTTTATATGATGCAGTTCTCTTGGAACCGACTTGGGCATTGTTTTTACAAGCTGAAAGAAGATGTCCGCTTCTTTGTCATGAAAAGCTTGAAGAATTTCTTAATAGTAAGCATAAGCTATTCGTAGTTCATCAGAAGTAGAAAGCAGACGTTCTACGACTTCACTTTCGGTTAGATAGGCCCAACCAAAATTACGCCATTTTGTCCATTTATCATAAACAAGCATGTCCTGTCGTGTAATCAGAAGTCGAGATAAAGCCTTCACTTGTTGATAGTGTTTGGCTTGTATTGGATCGTTTCGGTCGAAGCTTTTCATGACTCGTAGTCGAATATCCTCAAAACTGCGAATGAGGTGCTTGACGATGTGAAAGCGATCCACAACGAGTTTGGCATGAGGAAAGCACTCTTTTATCAACGAAGCATAAGAAGCATTCATATCCGTTAGAGTATTTTTACGTTTAAACGTGCACGTCGTTCAAATTGTATAAAATAAGAAACCAAGTCTTTCTTCTTACGTGAAGGAAGAATATCCAGTAATTTCCCGGTATCGCCATCCATACAAGAAAAAGAATAGGGACCAACTTGATTTTTCAATGAACGAAATTCATCCACCAATAAACAACGATGCAACCAATTTCTTTTCACTTTTGTCATGGGGAGCAGAGAAGCGAGTGTTCGCGAAACGGTTGACCAAGAAACGCCGCAATGTTTAGAAATCGTCGTCATTGCTTGCTTTTCAGTCAATTCCTCCAATATTTTATAATGTGCTTGTTTGGCGATAAAACAGTTTTTTTCAACAATGTAGGTATTCGCCGTAAAATAGGTGTGACAGCCATGACAGAGGTATCGTTGCCTTGCCAAAGCAAGATAAGTCCGTTGATTCGCACACTTATTGAGAAGGACCAGCGATTTTTTCTTTCCGTTCTTAACGATCAGCCCATGTTGATTCACCTAGGACAGCGATGAATCGTTTTAATGAGCGTAGCAGAAACAACGATACTGTTGATTGAATGTATTTTTTCTTCTCGACATGAGTGATTTGAATGTTTTTATCTTTGATTCCTAGTAATAGTTTGATAGAATGAAGATCAGACATACAGAACGCTCCTTTGATTGAGTAGGAGGTAGCCTTTTTGTTTTTTTAGAGTTTGAGTTTTCGTATAAAATAATTATCGATTCTATAAATATTAAAACTTTTTAATGAAAATTCGAGAAATATTATATATAGTTATATTGATTAATGCTTTTTCAAACCGAATTTATTATATAGTCAAGTTTTTATTTTTCAGTAACTTTGGGTAAAAACAAAAGTTTTCAATATACTTACCTTTATTATTGGGTTGTAATTTAAGTGAAAAAGAAAGATAGTTTGTTGTTATAAGCTATAGACGAATTAAGTGCTTTTTTTCGTTCACTTACAGTTTAGAAAGTAGGTATAGCGAAACAAATTCTGTGGGATATGTGTTATTTTACTGTAATTTATAAACTAGAAATACTTAGATAAAAGTCATTAATAAAAATACTATACTTGGAGTGAAGATGATGAGAAAAAGAGGTTTGTTCTTCTTGGTTTGGATAGTCGTGTTATTGTTCTCTGCTCAATCTTTCATTAATGGCATGACAGCAATTGCGTTAACGGAAGACAAAGAAAAAAACGAACAACAATTATTTGATAACGAATACGGTAAGGCTTCAATTCAATATCAAATTAAGGAAAATCATGTTGATTGGCAAATCAATATACATAAAAATGACAACAAAGAACCAACACGCTTGACCTATTCGCTACAAGATGTAAAAGATAAAGCTGTTATCTTGCCAACAATGGTCAAAGATGATCAGTCATCAGAAAATTTATTTGAGGTAAAAACAGATAAGAGTATTGCAGACTACGGTCAAGTAGTGGAAAAAGAAGTATCCACTGCTATTAAAAACGATCAAATTAAATTTACGACACCGGTGGTAAGTGAAGTCAATTTAAAAATTAGTTTGAATACAAAAACGGACGATAAGGCTGAAGAAGTAGGATTCTCAAAAGAATATCCGATTACACTTGTGAAAGCTAACGTAACAGAATCGACAACAATACAAAGTAGCTTGGGTTCAAGCACTGTTGAATCGACTGCGACTTCTTCTAGTGAGGCTACAAAAGAATCAACAAGTGGTGATGTAACGAATCTAGGCGATGCTGACGAAGCAACAGTTGATTCCGCTAAAAAAGAAGCTGAAAAGAAATATGAAGAAACAGGCAGACCACAAGTAATTACGCGGAGCGCGGCAGATAGCTTGGGTTTTGCTGGAAGAACATACGCAAATATCGAGCCTCAATATATTACTGATAACAGTGGGACTTATCCGGAATACTCTTGGATTCCCGATGGAAATACGAATGTTATAAATCATCAAGGGAAGGTTGGCGGAGGATCTTCATGGGATGGGATAACATCTTGGGACGGAAATCAAAACAATAAGAAAAATTCTTATATAGAATATGGCGGAACCAGAGCAGATGCTGATTTTGCAATTAGAAAGTATGCCAAGGAATCTACACGATCACAAGGATTGTATGATGTCTTCCTGAATATTCGTGGAAATGTTCAAAAGGAAATTACACCAATTGATATTATGTTAGTTGTCGATTGGTCAGGTAGTATGAATGATAATGACCGAATTGGCGAAGTGAAAAAAGGGATAGATCAATTCGTCAATACATTAGCTGCTAGTGGAATCTCCGATAAGATTAATATTGGCTATGTTGGGTACTCTAGTCCAGGATATCTTAACAATACAATTAATTTAATGCCTTTCAAGGACGCTCAGCAACGAATAAAGACTTTTACACCAAATAAAGCCTCGGGAGGAACATTTACAGAAAAAGCTTTGCGAGATGCCCAGAATCAACTTTCCAATGGTGCTAAAGACCATAAGAAGGTTATTGTTCTGCTAACCGATGGGGTTCCAACTTTCAGTTATAAGCCATCAAGTGTTAAGAGCATAGCTAATGCACCCAAAACACTGACAGAAGGGGAAAAATATTATGCTGATGATAGTGAAAACACTATTATTGGACAGGGAAATTCTTCTTCATTAAATGGATACTATACGTACTCTCCTGAAAACGGAAATAGAGGTAACTATGTTAAAAATTATCCAACAGCAAAATATAGTGAAAATTCTACGTACGTTAGAGTTCCAAATGCTTTTGTTGCTACTATTGGTCAGGCAGTTAAAATTAAAGAAGCAGGAACTGAAATTCATTCATTGGGTATACAGCTAAATAGTGACGTAAATGCAGGATTAACGTCGGAGCAAGTTCAAAATAGAATGAAACAAATTGCTACTAAAAGTGATAGCGGAGTCCTTTATTATGAAACAGCAAATAAGGCTTCGGGAATTGCAAATTACTTTTCTAATAAGGCAGTTCAGATTATTGGTACCGTAAGTGGTGGTAAAGTAATTGATCCTATTGGGAAACAATTCAATTATGTAACTAATTCATTAGAGATAACTTCAGTTGCTGGATCAGCTCTAATACCAAATTACACCGAACCAGAAAAAAATGGTGAGATAGACATCAACAATCTTAACTTGGGAAAAGGTCAAGAAATTCAAATTCATTATCAAGTTAGGATAAATACAGAAGACGAAAATTTTGTGCCTGATAAGTGGTATCAAATAAATGGGAGAACAACCTTTACACCTAATCAAGAGCTCCCCGATAATATGGTAGATTTCGGTGTTCCTTCTGCAAAAGCACCAGGTACAACAATAGATTTAACTAAAAAATGGGATGAGTTTGATAATAATATACTAGGAAGATCAGATTTATTGTTCCAGGTTAGTAGGAATGAAGTCCCTATAGGTGTTTTGAAAATAACTAGTCAAAATGAAAAATCAGATGATAAAAACATCTGGAGTAGAGAACACGTTCAGAAGATTTCTGCTGCGCAGTTACCTTATAATGAAACAATTTGGTTACCAAAATTTGATAATCAAGGTAATGATTTTAAATATGCAATTAGTAAAGAACTAACAGAACTTACAAATTATGAATCAACTAAAATTGATGATAATACTTGGAAAAATACTAAGATATTTACCCCTTTGTCTTTAAAGATTACTAAGAAAGATAGTATTACCGGAAGTTTACTGAAGGGTGCTGAGTTTGCTATTTCTGGTGGTGATTTAAGCGAATCAACTTTGCTCGAATCAATAGGTGATGGAACTTATGTGTTACCCAAAAATATTACTTTAAATAAGGGGAAAGTTTACGAGGTAAGAGAAGCAAAAAGCCCAGAAGGTTATCGAATGTTGAATGATCCAATTCGAATAGAAATTGATGCAACTGGAAAAGTAAGTATATCTAACAAAGAACTATCTAATGCTAATTTAACTGTGTCTGACAATGTCATAACTTTCGATGTTCCCAACAAACCCAAAGTCCCGCTTCCTTCCACTGGTGGTTCGGGTACGTGGATGTACTATTTAGCTGGCTCGCTAGCATTGGTTGTGGTGGGCGGTTATCTCTTTTACCGTTCTCGTAATAGTAAGGGGGTGGCGTAGATGAAGAAAATGCTGTTGGCATTTACTAGTTTACTGCTGTTTGTACCTCTAATGATGGGGATGTCGGCCAGTGATACGTCAAAGGATAATCGTGTGGATATTGTGTTACACAAGATTGCTTTTCCGGATGGAGAGATGCCGGCTGATAGTGAAAACACAGGCCGTGCGGATGACGATCATGCCTCCTTATTAAAGGAATATCACGGTTTGAATAATGTGAAATTTGAAGTTTTCGATGTTTCTCGGAAATTTTATGAGTTGAGAAATTCTGGAATGTCGGCGGAACAAGCGCAACAAGAACTTGCGAAACTTGGTCCAAATAAAGTTCGGGTTGCGGAAGGAACCACCCACCGCGCCAGTGAAGGGGAACAACGCTACACGGTAGCTGATGTGCAAGATGGTTTGCTGATTTTCAATCTTGCTGCGAAGTCTGCACAAGCGAAAGGGCAAGATGCAGTGTACTTGATTCATGAAGCTAGTGCCCCAAAATACATCAATACTGTTTCAAAAGATTTGGTGGTAGTGCTGCCGGTTTACGATGGCGATGCAGTTTTAAATCCGATTCATCTTTATCCGAAGAATGAACGGAAACAAACGATTCCACCTCGGTTTAATAAGGTCATGACGGACGGTAAAGCCAATTATAACTTTGGTGATAAGATTCCTTTCACGGTAACAACCACGGTGCCAGATGATTTGACCGACTATAAATACTTTAAAATTACAGACCAAGCGGATGATGTTCTACATTTTAATCCAGAATCGTTAAAGGTCACGATTGATGGTAAAGAGGTCAGCTTCCTGTATGAAAAAACCGTTCGCGAGCATGGCTTTGAATTGAATTTTAAGGATATTGACAAGTTATCCGATTACGAAGGAAAAACCATCGTGATCACTTATACCGATACCTTGATGAGTCATGAAAAAGTCGATGCAAAGATTGTGAATACCGCTTCCCTAGATACAGACTTCGATAAAATCACCAAGGAAGTGGACGTTAAGACTGGCGGCAAAAAATTTGTGAAGGTGGACATGGCGGATAATAATAAGCTATTAGCTGGTGCCAAATTTGTCGTCTTAAATGAGCAAAAGCAATATCTCGTGCAAAGTAAAGATGGTTTTGCTTGGGAAGATTCTAGGGATGCTTCGAATCTTGTGAAGCTGGTTTCCAATAAAGAAGGAGCGTTTGAGATTACTGGTTTAGCCTATGGCAAGTATCAACTACAAGAAATTACCGCACCGGATGGGTACCAATTGAATCAATCGCCGGTTGAATTTGTTATTAGCGAAACGAGCTATGATATGGCAAATGGTGTACTGAAAGTTGTCAACAAGGCGACCGAAACGCCACCTAATAAGCCCGATAAACCAAACAAACCGAATGTACCGGACACAAACAAACCAAATACCAAACACCATTTTCCAAAAACCAATGAAATCTTGAACAATAAGATGGTTTGGTTAGGTGCCGTCATGATTCTCATCATGATCATTGTGTTTGTTCGCAATAAAAAGGAAAAAAATGAAGAATAAAAAGGGGTTAAAGAAGATGAAAACAAGAAAACAGAAGATTTGGGGAATTATTGCAACATTAATTATGGTATTTCCTTTCGTATTAGGACTTGGTAATGCTAAAAATGTATTTGCTGATGATAATACAGATATGGCTAATATCATCATCCATAAAAAGAAAATGACAGGTGAGAATGTACCTAATCCACTGATTCAAAATAGTGGTAATGAGATGACAGAGTTTGATAACTATCAAGGGCTAGCAGGTGTTACTTTTAGTGTCTATGATGTTACGACTGAATTTTATAACAGTCGCGCTGCTGATACTTCGGTGGATGATGCTAAAGCTGAAGTAAAAAATTTGACTCCAAATACTCCAATTGCTCAAGGAACCACAGATGCAGGTGGAAATCTTACTTTGAATTTACCTAAAAAACAAAATGGCAAAGATGCGGTCTATACAATTAAGGAAGAAGAAAAAGATGGGGTTGTAGCTGCTGACAATATGGTAGTTGCCTTTCCAGTTTATGAAATGATTAAACAGGCAGATGGTTCTTATAAATATGGAACAGAAGAATTAAGCACAATTCATATCTACCCTAAAAACGTAGTCTCTAATAACGGAAGTTTACAGGTGAAAAAAGAAGGTACCGCTGAAAATGAAGGCTTGAATGGTGCGGAATTTATCATTTCAAAATCTGAAGGCGAATCAAACACAGTCAAATACATCCAAGGAGTTAAGGATGGCTTATATACTTGGACTACGAATAAAGAGGACGCAAAACATTTTATTACTGGCTATAGTTACAGTATCGGAGACAATCAATTTACAGAAGCGAAAAATGCGGATAGTGTAAAAGGTGAACTGACCGTTAAAAATCTTGAAGTTGGCGCCTATACGTTAGAAGAAGTAAAAGCTCCTAATAACGCAGCATTAATTGACAGTCAAACAAATACACCCTTTACGATTAGTGCCAATAGTACCGAAAAAACACCAGTTGAATTAACCATTAAAAATGATACATCAAAGGTTGAAAAAACAACACCGCAATTAAACGGCAAAGATGTAGCAATTGGAGAAAAAATTCAATATCAAATTTCTGTTAACATTCCTTTAGGGATTGCAGATAAGGATAGTAATGTAAATAAATACGTGAGATTCAACTTAGTCGATACGCATGATGCGGCTTTAACCTTTGATAACCAAACTTCTGGAGACTATGGGTATGTATTATATGATGGAGAAAAAGTGATTTCTTCAAAAAACTACCAAGTTACTGAACAAGATAATGGATTTACGGTTGCTGTTAATCCAGATTTTATTCCTTCATTAACGCCTGGTGGCACCTTAAAATTTGTTTACTTTATGCATTTAAATGATAAGGCAGATCCAACGAAAGGGTTTAAAAATGAAGCCAACGTTGACAATGGTCACACGAATGATCCAAACACACCAAGTGTTGAAGTTGTAACGGGTGGCAAACGCTTCGTCAAAGTTGATGCCGATGTAACATCAGATAAAACACTAGCGGGTGCATCATTTGTTGTTCGTAACGAAAACAGTGATACTGCGAAATATTTGAAGATCGATGACACAAAGGCAGTAAGTTGGGTGGATACTAAAGAAAATGCAACAACTTTTACTACAGAAGATGACGGCTTGATTGTGATTACTGGTCTTAAATACGGTACCTACTTCTTAGAAGAAACTGTGGCACCAAACGATTATGTTTTATTATCGAATCGTATTAAATTTACAGTTGACGATGCTTCTTACGGAACTACTGAAAATCTAATTGATGCAGAAAAAGTACCAAACAAACACAAAGGTACCCTCCCTTCCACTGGTGGTAAAGGGATCTATGCTTTCATCGCAATAGGTACGATTGCGGTAGCGGGTGCGGTATTCTACTTTACACGCGGACGCAAACAAACTGAAGCGTAAACGAACTGAACTGGGACAGAAGTCGTGAATGGCTTCTGTCCTGATTTTGCTATAAGGAGCGTCTCATGAAAAAGGCAGCGAAGAAGAAAACAACGAGAAAAAGAACATTTGTGGATATTTTGATGGTTTTGTTGCTGATTTTTGGCATTGGGGCGCTGTCTTATCCTTTTATCAGTGACACGCTGAATACTTTTTTAGATCAGCAAATCATCAATTATTATCAAGCCAAAGCAAATGCCGAAAATGAAGAGGCGATGCAGGCGGCACAAGAAAAGATGGAGCAAAAAAATAAGGAATTGGCAGAAAAAGGTAGTAATCCAGGCGCTGATCCTTGGTCTGATGCGACAAAGAAGAAAAAGGTGCCGAAAAATCCACCCAAAGATTATTATCAAACCCATACGATTGGTGTCATTAATATTCCTAAGATAAAAATTAAACTGCCAATTTTTGACACCACCAATGATTTATTTTTAGCAAAGGGAACTTCGCTATTGGAAGGGACTTCTTATCCAACGGGCGGCGAAAGCACCCACGCCGTCATTTCAGGACATCGGGGGTTGCCAGAAGCGAAACTGTTCACGGATTTACCAGAGCTAAAAAATGGGGATCAGTTCTACATTGAGATTAGTAAAGAAATCCATGCTTACGAAGTGGATCAAATAAAAGTAGTAGAACCGACGAATACGGATTATCTGCAGATTGAAAAGGGCAAGGATTACGTCACGCTCTTGACCTGTACGCCTTACATGATTAACAGTCACCGACTGTTGGTGCGAGGCCATCGCATTGCCTATGTACCTAAAATGGCAGCCGAGCTGAAAAAAGCCGACCGCTATCAATTGTTGCGAATTATTGGAATTGTGGTAGGGGGAGTATTACTTATCGCACTTTTAGTCGCCGCAGTTATTAAGCATGCCAAAACATTAGCCATTGCCAAAAAGCGCTATTTGTTGGAATTCAACATATTGCAGAATCAAAAGCCCTTAACCGGGGTGACTTTTGCGGTTTATGATCGTAAAGGAAAGCATCAAATCAATCGTGATGGCAAACCGCTAAAAGCAACAAGTGATGAAGCAGGAATCATTCAAATTGAAGCGATGGAAGGTGGAAAATACGTTCTGAAATCGACTACGGGCAATTTGAAAATTCAAATTAAAAAAGTGACAGATGAGCGATTTACCCTGGTTACCAAAAAGAGTCCTTGGCAAAAGACAAATAATTATACTGTTGAAAATAATCCAAATTTAAAATAATTTAATGTATAATCTGACACATTTGAAGCTCTTTCATTGGGCAGTTGACCATATTTTTGCTACACTTGAAGAGTAGTAAAGAATAAGGAGGCTATATCAATGGATAAAGATCAAGTTAAAGGTAAAGTAAATGAAACAGCAGGTAAGGCAACAGGTGATGATTCAAAAGAATTAAAAGGTAAGCTACAACAAGAAGCTGGCAAAATCAAAGAAAAAGCTGAAGATTTAAAAGATGATGTAGCTGGTGAAATCAACAAATTGTTTGATAAAAAAGATAAAGAAAAATAAATTTTTGCTGGCTCTTTGTCAATGGTGTTGTTTTGATTAAATCATACTTTAGGAAATGCTGAAGCATTTCCTTTTTTGTGTTATTAATTATTTCACAATATTTTTCTGGATTAGAGCATGCATCCGGAGGTGACGAAAAGTGTGAAATTCAATTGCTATTCTTTTGATTATTTTGATAAGATTATTCTTTCCTTTCAATTTCCCGTTTGAATAAGGATATTCTAAAGAATTTTTGCTGTTTTTTTGTGCTTTGTTAGGTATCAAATCGCTTTTTTAAATTCATCGTTCAAAGAATGCGGTAATCCGTCAATCAAATTGAAAAAATCGACCGAATTTTTTGTATCAAAAAGCCAACAATTCTTGATAGACCTCGTAGTTTTGGTGTAGTTGGTCATCTATAGAAACTAGATAATCTGTCACCTTAGATTCTGTTAAATATTTTCTTTGACAGAGGGGAAATTGATTGAAGGAGGTATAATTTAACTTCATATTCTTCTTCAAAATTGTTCGCCAATACTTTTTTCAACTTTCGATAATCTTTTTGATCCTGCGGATCATTTTTATTTAGTTGATTCATTGCCTGAACTCGTTGCTTATTAAAGGCACTCGTAATTTGTTGGATGACGTGGAAGTGATCGATAGAGATTCGTTCATTTGGAAAAACTTCTTTGGTCACTGTATCGTAAGAGATATTCATATCCATAACATGTGCGTAACTCGTCTTCTAGCTTTTAAGGTAAATAGATGGAAATACGCCTGCAACTTGAAGTTGTGCCGGTCATCTAGGATATCAAAATTTTACCAGTATCCGCATCGCAGATGATAAAGCACATAGCGCCCTCGCAATCACTTGTCCCCTTGAATTCATCAAGGAGGAGATCTTTGGGAAGATAGTTGTTTTTTACATACTTCTTCAAAAAACTATCTAAGACACGTTCAACGGTTTTTGTGGAGACAAAGTAGCGTTCCGCAATATCTTTCATGAAATCTTTTTCTTCAAATCAACAGTGATTGCGAATTTTAAGTTTTGCGAAATGTAAAAATTTCTGCTACATGATAGGTTTTTACAGAAAAAGTATGATGGCATTGCGTGCAATAAAAACGCTGTTTATACAGGTGTAGATCACTCGGTACCTCCTGATACGGAAATAACGGAATAAAGCTCTCTTGATAGGCGTGACGAATAATAGAATCATGTCCACAATATTTTGGAAAGGGAATATAGGAATCTTTGATATTTAGAATTTGCTTGCTAGAATGACTTGTCATTCCATCCGTACATTTGATTATCTTCCTATGATTGGGTTTGACGATTTAATAAATTTGTAAAGTTAGAAAATTTGTAGTAAGTTAGTAGAAAAAGTAGATAATTAGTAACAGTTTTTGAATATAGTAAGTGTTTGATAATGATGTTTTTTAGATTGAGTATTATTAGTAACATAAACAACAGTGATTTTTTAGAATTAGAGGTGGTGACTGAATCATGTTATGTTTATAGTGCAATTATTCATTACGTATAATACTTTGACTCTTCAAAAAATTTTATAGTAAGTATAAGGTTAGGGACATATGAATAATGATGACTTATCCTGTATTGTGTAGAGTATCTTAACTGAGATAACTTTATTAGAATATAAAAGCAGTGCGTATAAATAAATATAAGTTGTGGTTGAAGATAGTGGCTAGTCAATTAGTATAGATTTTGGTTCGTATTATTAAAATAAGGAGTGCTTTTATACGTACCTGTACGAATTTTAATGTATGATTGATATGAACAAAACTTTGCGTAGTAACGTTCAATTAAAGTACCTATTAAATTTTTTTCATAGGGGTGAATATTTTGGGAAAGGTTTATTTAGAGAAAAATGTCTATACCGCTGCACTTGAAAGATTAGAAAAAATTTTTTCGCAAGACTTTGCTGTATACTTTTCGTTTTCTGGCGGTAAAGACAGTTCCGTAATGTTACAACTGGCAAATATAGTTGCAAAAGAGAAAAATAAGAAATTTGATGTTTTGTTCATTGATCTAGAAGGTAATTATCAATATACCATTGATCATGTAAACGATCTTAAAAATCTAAGTCAAATCAATAAATTTTATTGGGTTTGCCTACCCTTAGTTTTAAGAAATGCAGTAAGCCAATTAAGTACCCATTGGGTTTGTTGGGATAAAAGGCAGAAAGAGTTCTGGATAAGAGATATGCCTGAAAATTGCATTAACGAAGATAATTATCTTTCAAAATATGGGTGGGATTTTTTTATTAATGATATGCAATTTGAAACTTTCATTGTAGCTTTTGCAAAATGGTATCAAAAAAAGCATAGTAAACCAGTGATGTGTGGTGTTGGTATTAGGACAAATGAAAGTTTTAATCGTTTTAGAACGATTGTGTCTCTTAGAAAAGAGAAATGGCAAGATTATAATTGGACAACTCTTGTCCAAAATGACTTACACCTTCCAATTTACAATTTTTATCCAATTTATGATTGGCAAACAAGAGACATTTGGATTGCTGTTTCTCAACTTGATTTAAAATATAATCAACTTTATGAGCTTTTTTACAAATCTGGACTTTCCATTCATGAAGCAAGAATTTGTCAACCGTATGGTGATGACCAAAGAAAAGGTCTAAGTCAATTTAAAGCTATTGAACCGGAAACTTGGTCTAAACTTTTAATAAGAGTTGGTGGAGTAAATTTTGGCAATATTTATGCTAAAAGTTTAGCCCTTGGGTATATGAAGTTGGAAAAACCCAAGTATTTAACATGGCAAGAGTACACAATCTTTTTATTGGAGAGTATAGGGATTAAAAATTATGACTTAATGATTCACTATGCGAGAAAAATAGAAAGGTTTATTGAATGGTATGAAGTGAAAAAAGGGATCCCAATGCAGGATTTTGCACCGAAATACTTAGAATCTAAAAAGAAAGTAGCTTCATGGAGAAGATGTGCAAAAATGATTTTAAAAAATGATTACTATGGTAGAGGATTATCGTTTTCACAAACCAAAAGAGATGACGCAGAATTAAAGGCGATGTTAGAAAAAGATGAAACAGAGAATAAGATAATATATTTTGATGAGAGGTTAAAGGAAAATGGCAGAAGAGATTAAAATGTTAGCGTTAGAAGCAAAATTAGTTCCAATAGATGAAGTTTATGCTAACGATTATAACCCTAATATAGTTGCAGCACCTGAAATGAAATTATTGGAAACATCAATTATAGAAAATGGATTTTGTTATCCAATAGCAGTCATAAAGGATGAAAATAACATGTACTGTATTGTAGACGGCTTTCATCGTTATACAGTTGCAAAGAAGTTAAATTTAAAGGAAATACCAATAGTTGTACTAAAACATGATATTGTTAAAAGGATAGCTGCAACTGTTCAATTTAATCGTGCGAGAGGTACCCATCAAGTGTTAGACATGTCGAAGATAGTTATAAGATTAGTTGGAGAAGGGAAGACAGATTCCGAGATTGCAGAGATGCTAGGAATGGATGGAGATGAAGTCTTTCGTTTGAAGCAACTTTCTGGTCTTAAAGAAGCTTTTAAAAATAAGGAATTTTCAAAGTCATGGGAAGAGTTTGAAAAGAAATATAAGTGGAACTAGTTAGATGTTTTTATTACTTTTTTCAATATTAAAGACACTTCAAAGGTAGAATTAGTATTTTGATGTAACGATTGGTCGAGATTAAGTATACTAGCAAGTAGTTGTCTATCAGGTGGGGAATTTTATGAACGATTAATGTTTGAGAAAGTTTGTGTAACTATATATTTGACCATAAAAGTAAAGGTTATGTTCATATGACGTCCACTAATTACTTTAAAATCAATCAATTAATTCGATCAAAAAAGTATGGAAGTATCTAACAAAGAAGTGTTTAAAGAGTGTTTAATTAAAATATGATATAAGTCTAAGTCGTGTAATAACCATCAATCTTGGACAGGTGGTTATTTCGCGGCTTTTTCATTTTCTGTTACTATAATAATTATTATTAATACTCTTGCTTACAATACTATCATTTTATGATTAAACATGTAGGTTTTCTCGTTCAGAAGTTCTGTTAGGCAATATTCTAGTGGGAAATTACCTTAGGTACATTTTGAAACTGTTTATTTGATTAGTAATACATAATTTGTTCTTGATTGATTGAATAGAGTAGTTTTAAGTAATCACATAAAACTGTAAAACTCATTTACAAGAAGGGGTAAAATTTAATAAAAAAGAAGCAGTATCAACTAATTCATTTTCAATAACTTTTCTATAAAAATTTAAATAAATCAATAGGTTTATGATACCAGTTACCATACTGCTCAATAGCATAAGCTTTTATATTTTGAAAAATTTCAATGGTAAGGGAATTTATTTTCTCTTGTTTCAATTATTTAGGATAATAGTGTGATTTTAGTTTCTCTTAGTTATTTAAATAGTGATCTAATAGAGGATTTAAGTTACCAAGACGACTACGGCTAATAGGCTTGGATTAGCTTGTTTGTTCTCAAAGAATGGATAGCAAGACTCCTCAATGGTTTACCAGTCATTCTGGCAGTATAAAACTATACTCCGCCACAGAAAAGAGAAGATTATCCGACAATAAGGAAGTAGCTATCAGTGTAGTGGTTAGTGGGAATCATCAAAAGTGACATAAAAATAATCGTGAAGTGGTAGGGAAATCAAAAGCGACATTTTTATATCTAACTGGGGATGAATTAAGAAAACGTCTCAAAAACAATTGGCGTTTATTCTTTTGTCGAACAATTTCGTTATTTGTTGAAAAAATAACGGAGAGTAAATGAAAATCTTATTTTTTGACGATAAAACGCTTTCTTTGTAAAATGATTTTGTAAAGAAAATAAGAGATAGAAAGACAAACTATATTAAGTCAATCACAATATAAAAAGTTTGAATAACGTAATTTGGATATGGTTTGAAGGTATGACAAAGAAACCTTAGGCAGAGGAAGTTTTTGAAAAGATCAGTTAACGGTCATTTTCTGTTCCCCATAAGGTGTATTATCTTTCAGTAATTGGTAAATGATCCGCACCAGTTTTCTTACGACATGACTAATTGCGACACTGTAGTGTTTTCCTTCCGCTAGTTTTTTCTGGAAATAGACACGCATAGACGGCGACCAAATAGACATGAGCCTGGCGAACTCATGCAATGCACAGCGTAATTGTGAAGATCCTCGTTTGACCATTCGGTCAGTTTCTGTTTAATTCATTCCAGAAGTGGAGACGGATGATTCTGCACCTGCATAAGCAAGCAGCTGATTCGGTGAACGAAAATTCTTAATATCCCGAATTTCGGTAAGAATGACACTCCCTAATTTAAAACTAATGCCAGGAATCGTTAAAATAGGCGAATCAATTTCACTCATTAATCGAGCGACTTCCTTCTCTGTTTCGTCTCGCATAGTCGTAAGTTACTGAATGGTATTAATGGTTTGAAGGAGTTCAAATTCTAGCGCAGGGGAATCTTGACTAATGGTGGTTTGTGCGAGGACTTTAATCTTGATTGCCTAATCTTTTCCGAAGCGACCTTTTGAGTGTATTGAAATGAAATTCGTCAACTTCGTTAAGTGTCCATTTCCTAGCTTTCTAGTAGAAAGGTATTCTTCCAAAATCGCGTACACATGGGATTGGTGCTTTGCAGAAAAGAAGAACCCAAAGAAGAGGCTGATTTCAGAAAGCGAATATTTAAGGTGTGTATAGCTTACTTTTTTCGAGTATAATCCTCTTTTAATCTGGTTGTATGTCGAGTTAAATATTTCAATTCAATCATTTAAGAGGAAGCGCTAAATGATTATTTATCAAGATTTGTTCGTAGTTTTCGAGCAATCATCATGGCGTTTTTTTATCGGTTTTGGGTTTTACGCAAGCTTTGATTCTTGGCATATTCTTTAATTAAGTACGGATTATAGCTGTAGGTTGGGGAGGTTTGCGTCCGAAGAAAGCGTAAGATATTAAAGCAATAATGATCGGTATCTTATAAGGCGCTTTGATGTCTTCACCGGTAGATTTCTTCAAATTAGCAAGTGCCATTTGAAGCTTCGTAAAGCCTTCACGGTTATTTTCGATTTGAAAGTGGTGGACAAAAATCGGTCCTTCAGGATCAACGACCGCTAAGTCATGTTTATGCTTGGCAACAGCTATTCCAACAGACAACATAAGGACCACTCCTGATCAGATAAAATTTACACTGTGCTCCACGTACTATTTGCCTATGTAACCTTGTGCTCAATCAAGCGTCACGAACAGATATCCTGCGCTAACAAAATTATTAACAATTTGACAAAGAGCTGTGACTAGAGCCTGTTCCAAACAGTATTCCAAAAGAACCCGGTGGAGAACATACTAGTCCACAGCGTCTAACTCAATTATAGATAAAATAACAGCTAATTAAAACGGAATAGCTGATTAATTGAGTAATCTAAATATACAAGGAAGTGAGGATATTATTTTTAATGTGAGTTTATTTTTTATTAATATTAATAAGAGAGGTAGGTTTATTTTGAAGTTGATAAATGTTAGAAGGAGTGAAATTTAATGAAAAAAGTTGCCTTAGTTACTGGCGCAGGTCAAGGTATAGGTTTTGCTATAGCTAAGCGTTTATATAGAGATGGCTTTGATGTGGCATTGGTGGATTACAATGAAAATTCTGCACGAGCGGCAGCAATAGAGTTTGGTGAACATGCAATGGCTATCGAAGCGGATGTTTCGAAGCGTGACGAGATTTTCTCAGCAGTTAATAAAACGATAGAATCCTATGGAGACTTGTCAGTGATTGTAAATAATGCTGGGATAGCACCAACTACACCGATAGATTCTATTACTCCAGAACAGTTTGAAAAAGTTTATTCTGTTAATGTGGGAGGCGTCTTATGGGGAACACAAGCAGCTTCCGAAGCATTCCAAAAATTGAATCATGGTGGAAAGATCATCAACGCTTGTTCACAAGCGGGTGTTGTGGGTAATCCTAACCTGATGTTATATAGTAGTTCAAAATTTGCTGTTCGTGGTATGACCCAGATTGCTGCACGAGATTTAGCTGAATATGGTATTACTTGCAATGCTTATGCACCAGGTATTGTTAAAACACCTATGATGATGGATATTGCTCATCAAGTAGGTGTTAATGCTGGTAAAGACGATGAATGGGGAATGCGAACTTTCAGTAAAGATATCGCATTAAAACGTTTATCTGAACCTGAAGATGTTTCGGCAGTTGTTTCATTTTTAGCCAGTGATGACGCCAACTATATAACTGGACAAACGATCATAGTGGATGGCGGAATGCAGTTCCAATAAACAAAGTGGTAATAATTCAGTATGGAGCGGGAAGGCTCGAAAGTTTTTTAGGTTGGCTCTTCGTCAAATTGTTTTGATGGTGCAATTGACGAAGAGCCTATTTGTAGTTTATTTTATTGATGAATAACAGACATTAATCTATATAACTTATTAGTCAATAGCTAGAAATAATAGCGTTAAAAAACACTTTATAATTTCCCTCTAATTTTAGGATCTAACATATTTATTACAAAAGCATTTTTAGCAATTACTAGACACTGAAATATTTATTGAAGTGATCCTGTGCCACCCACACCAATAGGTTCACTCCCCTGAAACTAGTGTTTTATATACGGAAGAGTTAATTTTGTATTATTGCTCTGCAGGGCGGGGCACCTCCTGTGGTCCCAGTTTCCCGTATGCTTTTCCATGGTTATTCCGTCATGGTTTGCCCTGAAACGCGAGTTGAGACGACGTTTGTTTTAGGACTCTTTCTTTTCATAAGCTTTGTGCTATACTAATCTCGGCAATTTGCCCCAAAGAGGACGAGAAGTAGCCTACAAAATTGCTCATAAGGAGCTATTACTTCCACTTGTAATATTCTTACCGGTACATGGCTGAAGAAGAATAGGATTTTTAAAAGGCCTGTTTGTTATGCTCATCATGACCGAGATATGAGATATCAATGCTAGTATCAATATTCTGACCGAAGGTCTAAGATTACATTCTATGGGATTGGTTTAGATCCAATCATCAAGAACCGTAGGAACTACGGGGATCGCTTGGTAAACAAGAGAGACCGCTGTTAGTGAAGAAATACGCTTGCAAGTATGCTCTATCCCCAAGAAGCTCCCACTTCAAGCGTTAAGAACCGTTAGGTTTAGCTAAGTGGTGAGTAATTCATTTACGTATGAAAAATGGTACTAGAAGTGGATAGATGGACGAATTAGAACTAGGCTGGGTTCAATCAGTTGATGATCAAAGACACATTCTCTTCTAGGAGAAAGTAAGGAATTACCTTTTATAATAACGATAGGGTTAATCTTACGTTTCCATTAGAATATCTGATATTAAAAATAGTTAAAGAATGGCTGTAAAAACTCTTGAATATTATTCCACAATTAGTTAGCAAACTTGGTTATAAGTTTACTTTTTCATCTAAATAAGGTTTTGATTTTGAACAATCTTTTTTGGGGGAAACCTGACTATACAACGGGCTTTCCTGTATTAGAAATAAATGCTTCAAGCTGTTAATTGTGGCAATTGTTTTATCAATTGTTAAGGGAGTTCCACCTAGCTTGGGAATCCTCCCATGGTTCTTTTTTCCAAATTCTACCATAAAATCTATTCCACATGATATTCTAGTAGGGAGCGTGATCATCTACCTACTCCTGTTTATAATAATTGATAGCCGTTATAAAGATTGATGACTAGCACGAGGAGAATCACCATCTGGAAAATAATAGTCACTTTTTGTGGGGAAAGAATGGTGCTGGCCCATGCCCCTAGCAAACCGCCAACAATAGCGGCCGGAATCACAAACCATAAAATTTTTAAGTCATAGAGCCCAAATCCGGTGATCCCAGCGATTGTAACAATTTTCGCTAATTGTGAGAAAAAAATCGTACAAATCGAATAGACGGTTGCTTCTTTGATTGGTAAAGCGAACATTAACATTAGCAAGGAAACATTGATTGGTCCACCGCCGATTCCTAGCAGGCTTGCTAGAAAACCAAGGACTAGGCCACAGAAGCAATACCAGAAGTCTTTTTTCAGTTGGAATCCGGGCCAGTCATATTTGGTATAAAAGAAAGCAAACAACAACATCACGACAGTCAAAAAAATCTGTACCATCTGTACTTGATCTTCATTCTGGAAAAGCAACAGTAGCTGATCAAAAACGACATTGCCCAATATACCGCCTAAGATAGCTCCTCCTGAAACCCAAAGGACGATTTGCCAATTGATTTTACGTCCGCTAGCCAACTGTCTTGCGGTAGAAACTAACGACATGGTAAAAACGGCTACGGTAGAATAAAAAGAGATGGCCGCAACAGAATGGGCACCGATAAAATCAAAAATGGGCTTGATTAGGACCCCGCCTCCCATTCCTGAGACGGAACCGATCGTATTCGCTAACACAATTACAATAAAATAAATGACCCCAATCATACATTCACCTCCTCGTAAAATATTATTTGTCTAATGATCTTTCTACAGGATACTTCTAACTTGTAAAATTTATTGAATAACCTATTCCTTGCGGAATTTGTTTCGATATTGTGTGATTTCTCAGAGTACAATGGATGTATGGAAAAGATCCAACGGGAATTTGCTACTCCCTCCTGTAGCTTTGTCTACCTAGAGAAGTCTGTTACCCGAACCACTGTTATCACTACCAACTCATTAGCTGTTTCGATAATGGACTAGACTTTCAAATAGTAGTTTGGAAGGCAGCTTCTAGCTCTGTTATCACCGTATTCTATTAGGCGAGGTTGTGGCTACACAGTGAGATTCTGGGAAATCCCACAGTATCGAAGCATTTTCCAAAATTTAAAACGAAAGGAGGTCCTTCTTCCATGAAATTATTTGTCGGTATTGACGTTAGCTCTGAAAAATTAGATGTTTGTTTCCTGACGGATGACGATCAATTATCTATCTTGTCTGAAATCTCTGTTGCTAATGACATTGAAGGAGCTACATTAACTCGAGAAATGATTTTTGAGTTCAACGAGAAATATCACTTTACTCAAATTGTGATTGGCATGGCATCAACGTCCATGTACAGCTTCCATCCTTCGATGTTTTTTCACGAAGATAAGGAGCTGAAAAAACTCAATGCACTTGTAACGATTGAAAATCCTTTTCGGATTAAACAATTCAGTCGCATGTTTGATGAGGATAAGACCGACCGAAACGATGCATTAAGAATTGCTGATTTCTTACGTATACAGCGGTTCACAACTTCTCCTATCAAAGAAGAGAAGTACATGTCCTTGCAGCGTTTAACACGCACTCGCTATCAACTCATTAAGCAATTGACTCGTACAAAACAACACTTTCTGAAAAATCTAACGTATAAATGTAATACACTTGCTCGAGAAATGCGCGACGAATCAACCAGCCTTTTTAGTGCTACAGTCATTTCCCTCATGACAGATGACTATACATTAGATGAATTAGCTGAGCTTCCTTTGGAAGCGTTCTGTGACTTACTCCAAGAAAAAGGTAGAGGACGCTTTAAAGAACCAGAGAAAATTGCTAAAGCGATTCAACGTGCAATTACCATGAGTTATCGTTTAGGTGACCTTGCACAAGAGTCTATCAATGTTGTCTTAAGTGTTCTTGTACGCGAAATACGTGCGCTTGAAAAGAACATCAAAGACTTAGATAAAGCAATTGAACAGCTCGTTGTCGTCATTCCAGAATATCAATGCTTAACTAGTATTCTAGGCATTGGGAAAGTTTATGCTGCCGGTTTGATTGCTGAAATTGGAAAAATCGAAAGATTTGAAGATCAGACAAAATTAGCGAAGTACGCTGGATTAAGTTGGAAAGTGAAACAATCTAGAAATTATCAATCACAAAACACACTTCTGACAAAGCAAAGGAATCGATATTTTAGATACTACTTAGTTGAAGTTGCCAACTCAGTAAAAAACTAATCTTTCCGAATATAAAGCTTTTTATCAAAGTAAATATAAAGAGGTTCCCAAGCATCAACACAAACGAGCACTCGTCTTAACCGCAAGAAAATTTACGCGTCTGGTGGATACGATACCACGTAACCATCAACTCTATACGCCACCAAGGAGCGTGATAGATAAATAACATCTTGTTATTGACGCAAACCCTTGAAACAACCCGAAAAAAATTTGATTTTTGTCGGGTCTAGTTAAGTGTGCTTCAAATAGGTTACTCAATAAAAAATGCTCAATTTTCATTTTTACTTATTACCATTAGACTGTAACAATCCTAAAATCCGATTAATCTGTGGCATAAACTCTTGCAGAAGCTGCTGATAGCCACAACGTCCTTTACTATCTACATAGATGGCATCTTTCATCCGTTTGCAGCCACCACGACACATCGTTTGAAACGGACAATTTAGACATTTTTTAGATATTTTGGGTCGTTCACACATAAACGCTTTTGTAACATCTTGTTCAAATAACTGTCGTAAGGTCTGCTCTTGAATATACCCCATTCGATGCTCATCCAACACGTAAAAATCACAGGGATAAACACTGCCGTCTGCTTCAATCACATACTGCACTTGACAGTTTCCTAAGATTCCACATGCGGTTACTTGTTGCTTGACAAATAGATTCAAAAGGTCATCAAAAAGTCTGATACTCACATAATGTCCTGCTGCTAATTCTTGCATCCATAACTGCAAAAGCTGGTGGTAAAAACCAGCAAAACGTTTTGGTGTAAGGACATAGCTATTTTTTTCTTTTGCATCTAAATCATCCAAACAAGGGATAAATTGAACAAACTTGATCTGATGTTCTTTTAGAAAGCGAAAGACTTTCTTGGCCTCTTTAGCCAACGGGTTCGTTAAAACACAAAGCACATTGTAATCAATCTCATATTGATCAAATAGCTGTTTTGTTTGTAGCACCCGATGAAAAGAGCCCTTTCCTTTTGGATCAACTCGATGTAGATCATGGTAAAGTGGATGGCCATCAATCGAGAGACCAACTAAAAAATCATGTTCTTTTAAAAAAGCACACCATTTCTCATTAATCATAGTCCCATTTGTTTGAATAGCGTAATGGACCTGTACCCGCTTTTGCTGTTGATCTACTAGCTGGGTTACTTTCCTAAAATAATTGAGGCCCGCTATCGTTGGTTCTCCGCCTTGAAACGCTAATGTCAACTGATCTCCATCTTCTAAGTCTACATAAATATTTTTAATCATTTTCTCTGTCACTTCATCTTTCATTTTGCCAAAAGAGCGGACTTCCCGCAAGGAACTGACATTAGCATAAAAGCAGTAGCTACAGCGAAGATTGCAGAGGGAAGATGCTGGTTTAATCAATACTGAAATATGTTTCATAATGAAGACCTCGATTCCTGAAAAATTAGTAATTAGCTGCTACTTTTTTATTCGCAACATCAAGACGGTTAACAAGATAAAGAGAAGTGATTATTTAATTAGACATTAATTGAATTTTAAAAAAGTCCCATTTTTTATAACTTTCGACATATTCTATAGGTTTATTGCTGTCGGATAATGTAGATAGTCTTTTTTGAAAAACAACTGGTTCAGACTTATCCATTTCTAAACGCTCAGATATACTATTAGGAGTAGGAAATAAAATTTCATTTGTTTCTACAAAATACTCTTCGCTTAAATCGATACCATAATCCAACTTCAAACGTCGATAGATAGAACTGTAATAATCCATTTCCGGATAATTTGGGTTTATATATTGCTCTGGTAAATATGATTTTTGATAAATGTAAGGTGTTTCATCAACTTCCCTAATTCGTTCGATTTGGTAGTAATATGAATTAGTGGGTAATTGTAACGTATCTAATATTTGTTTTTTATTTTTCCGCATAATGGAAAATACGTGTACTTTGTCGCAATCGAATGAAAATATTTCTATATCAGAAAACTTTACTAATTTTTCTTTTCTTGCACGAGAAATAAAAGTTCCCTTCCCTTGATAACGTACTATATAGCCCTCATTAACTAATTCTTTTAGTGCGCGAATTGCTGTTATAGAGCTTACGTTATATTTTTTAATGATTTCAGCTTCTGAATAGAATCGATCGCCATTATGAAATTCACCGTTGACAATTTGTTGTTTTAAGTCATTTTTAATTTCTAAATACATTGGTTTTATCATGAATATCTCCTTATGTTTGTATTAACGAGCAGCTCTTGCGAGATTTCTCTTACTATGCAATTAGAATACGTATTGTGAATTGATATTCCTTCTTACCGTACTGATGTCATGAGGTAATAGTCACAACTTTATTGATTGATAATTCATTTGATAGCGCAATAGACGCTTCACTTCAGTAAGGACGACACACAGAAAAAGAATCAAGTAGAGCTTACCGCAAATATAATTATACAATGAAATTGTATTATAACAATTGAGCAAGCGCCAATATGTTAAGGCATTTAAACATACTAAATGATAGGCCATAAAAAAACAACTATTAACTAATTACTGGGGGCTAAAATTTAGTATTTTATTTATAGTAACATATTTTATAAAAAATGTTGACTTTTAATAGGCATCTTAATATACTTAGTATATTAATGAAATTGAGGTGAAGGTGAATGGGAACTTTTGAAATAAAAAAAGAATTTCTTTTAAATGGGCAACCTTTTAAAATTTTATCTGGGGCAATTCATTATTTTCGAATTCATCCATATGATTGGGAGCACTCTCTGTATAATTTAAAAGCACTAGGGTTTAACACAGTAGAAACGTATGTTCCTTGGAATTTACACGAGCCCCAAAAAGGAGAGTTTCATTTTGAGGATAGATTAGATTTAGAGAAATTTTTGACGTTAGCTCAAAATTTAGGGTTGTACGCAATTGTGCGACCTTCCCCATATATTTGTGCCGAATGGGAGTTTGGGGGATTTCCTGCTTGGCTACTCCGTGAACCAATTTCTATCCGAAGGAATGAAAACGCTTATTTGAGACATGTGGCGGATTACTATGATATTTTGATGAAAAAGATTGTTCCTCATCAACTAGATAACGGTGGCAATATTTTAATGATTCAAATTGAAAATGAATATGGTTCTTTTGGGGAGGAAAAAGCATATTTGCGCGCGATACGAGATTTGATGATTGATCGCGGAGTGACAGTTCCTTTTTTTACGTCAGATGGTCCGTGGCGAGCTACTTTACGCGCTGGAAGTATGATTGAGGAAGATATTTTAGTCACTGGTAATTTTGGTTCTAAGGCGAGAGAAAACTTTGGTTCTATGAAGCAGTTTTTTGAAGAGCATAATAAGAACTGGCCGTTGATGTGTATGGAATTTTGGGATGGTTGGTTCAACCGTTGGAAAGAACCAATTATTCAACGAGATCCACAAGAATTAGCTGAAGCGGTAAAAGAAGTATTGGAACAAGGGAGTATTAATTTATACATGTTTCATGGAGGAACAAATTTTGGGTTTATGAATGGTTGTTCCGCGCGAGGAGTTATTGATTTGCCACAAATCACTTCTTATGATTATGGAGCACCGTTAGATGAACAGGGAAATCCAACGGAAAAATATTTTGCGTTGCGCAAAATGATTCACGAAAATTATCCTGAGATCAAGCAATTGGACCCCTTAATTAAACCAACAATTGAAAAGAGAAATATCCCTTTGGCAAATAAGGTAAGCCTTTTCGCAACTTTGGCTACGATAAGTCAACCTGTGGAATCAAAATATCCAAAGACGATGGAATCGTTGGGGCAAAATACTGGTTATTTACTCTATCGAACAATGATTGAAAGAGATGCGAATAAAGAACGATTACGTGTAATTGATGGACGGGATCGTTGTCAATTGTTTCTTAACCAAAATTTACAAGCTACTCAGTATCAAACAGAAATAGGTGAGGATATACAAGTTAGTATGACCGAACATGTCAATCAACTTGATATATTGATTGAAAATATGGGACGTGTCAATTATGGACATAAGCTCTTTGCAGAAACTCAAAAAAAGGGTATTAGAAGAGGTGTAATGGCAGATTTACATTTTATTACAGATTGGCAACAATATTCTCTGCCGTTGGAAGATTGTAAAACTGTTGATTATTCAAAAGACTG
>NZ_JXKG01000025.1 GCF_001885735.1 Enterococcus canintestini
GTCGTTTTGACGACTGTCAACAACTTTTTTAAACTTTTTTCAAAGTTTGTTTTCTTAAGAAACACGTTCTCAAGGACAAGTAATAATATACCAACTTTGAAAGTCTAAGTCAACGAAAACTTATTGATTTAACAACATTTTTCGCAATTCTAAACTATAAATTCTAACCTTCAAATAATCGTTCGTCTTTTTATCGAAATCAAACTTTTTAAAACTGGGTTATTTGAAATTTCGTTCGTTAAATTTCAAAGCCGTCTTTTTAAATAATTGTTAAAAAGAGGCTCTGAGTGTTTTCTTTAGCACTTTTTTGATACTATAGCTGTAGAAACTTATTCTTTTTTTTCGTTTAATTTTGTTTTTCAAATCTTTTCTTCTATAGAAAGAATAAATTACTTTTATTACAGGAGGATTTTTATGATGAAAATTTTAGTTGCTGATGATGACAAAGAGATTGTCGAGTTATTGAGCATTTATATTCACAATGAAGGTTATGAAGCGGTGAAAGCTTATGATGGGAAAGAAGCCTTATCAAAGATTCGCACCAACCCTGATATTGAATTAATGATTTTAGACATTATGATGCCGGAAAAAGATGGGATGCAAGTCGTTAAAGAATTACGGAAAGAATCTCAAATTCCAATTATTATGCTTACTGCTAAAACAACGGATATGGATAAAATTAAAGGATTAGTGGCAGGGGCTGATGATTATGTCACGAAACCTTTTAATCCTTTAGAAGTTATGGCACGGGTCAAATCACTTTTGCGTCGGACTAAGATGCAAGTTACACCAGATCAACCGGATATATTAGAAGTAAACTCTTTAATCATTAACAAAGATTCTCACGAAGTTAAAACAATTGACGGTAAAGAAATTCAATTAACCGCATTAGAATTTGGCATTTTATACTTATTAGCCTCTCACCCTAATCGCGTCTTTAGTGCCGATGAAATTTTTGAACGCGTTTGGAAACAAGAAAGCGTAGTTTCCGCTAAAACCGTTATGGTACACGTTAGTCACTTACGGGATAAAATTGAAGACGCTACTGGCGGCGAAAAAGTTATCCAAACAGTTTGGGGTGTTGGCTATAAGATCGATGCAAAATAAAAACAAAAAAAATCAACTTGAAAAAAGAAAACGTATTACCCTAACTTCTAAAGAAATTAGCGAACTTTTGGCTGAAGGTATTGTCACAGTTATCTTATTAATTTTAATTAATGTGGCACTTTTAGTTGTCCTAACGTCTTTTATTCGCAACTCCCCTTCTTTAGAAAATGCCATCTGGGATTCAAAAAATATTTTTGCTCGCCGTTTAGACTCTGATTTTTTCTGGAACGGTCGCAACTTTATTTTGCCGCTATTTTTATTAATCGATGCTGGCGTAGTTTATTGGCGATTAATTCGCCGCTATCGCCAAATGCAATTACGGCATATTATCAGTGAGTTGCATTATATTGCGAATGGCAATTATGATCATCGCATTCCATTTGAATTAAGTGGCGATTTAAGTCGTGTTGTTTCGAGTATTAATGGTTTAGTTGACAGTACAGTGGCTGCGATTGAAGATGAGCGAAAAATTGAGAAATCAAAAGATGAACTCATTACAAACGTCAGTCACGATATTCGCACCCCTTTAACATCCATTATTGGGTATTTAGGATTAATTGAAGACGGGCAATATCAATCAGAAGAAGACTTATTAAAATATACCCACACGGCTTTTGTGAAGGCCAAACAAATGAAATCCTTAGTAGATGACTTATTTGAATACACGAAGGTGAGACAACCCAGTGTGCCAATTAATTTGACTTCTTTTGATATGATTCAACTGGTGGAGCAATTGGCGGCTGATTTTGAGTTAGAAGCCAAAAAGAAAAACATTACGATCGAAGTTTCCTCTCCCAAAGAACAATTAATCATGGATGGTGACACCGAAAAAATCGTCAGAGTCTTTAATAACTTGTTTACAAACGCCTTTAAATATGGCAAAGGTGCAACCAAAATCATTATCCAAGTCGATCAAATTGGCACAGAAGCGGTGATTGTTGTCAAAAACAATGGCGCCATGATTCCAAAACAAGCGCTAGACTCTTTGTTTGATCGTTTTTACCGCGTAGAAGAATCCCGTAACCAAGCGACTGGCGGGACCGGCTTAGGACTTGCCATTACCCAAAGTATCGTGGCTTTACACGGCGGCTATATTTATGCGAAAAGTAATCCAGATTGGACTTCTTTTATCATTCACTTACCGGTCAAAAGTAATGTTTCGCCTAGCGCGCGCAAAGCTGAAGATTACTTGAATGGTTAATACTAAGCAAGAAATATTTTGCATTACTTTTTTGACCGCAATCGATTAAGATGGCAGTTGACGAAATTTGAAAAGTTGAGTATGCTAAAGCTAATCAGATAAGAAGACGAGAAAACCTAGTAAATGGTGTAACTTTAAAGAGAGCTGATGGTGGTGAAAATCAGCAGGCCAAGCCATTGAATCCAGTTTTTGTTGACGTACGCTTATGATAAATAAGCGCGGCTGACTGACGATACCAGTCGACAAGGGCAGCGTAAGCTGAACTTGGGTGGTACCGCGAACAAACTATTTCGTCCCAAGCATTTTGGGATGAGATAGTTTTTTTTATTAACAAAAAAATTGGTAATTGTGTTAAAAGTGGAAAAAGTCTTTTTAGATTAAATCATAAAGCGAGGGAAAAGAATGTTAGATATTAAAATGATTCGCCAAAACATGACGATGGTCAAAGAAAAATTAGCCACACGAGGTGTACCTGCAGATGTCTTAGATGAATTTGTCAAATTGGATGAAGAACGCCGCACTCTTTTAGTAAAATCAGAAGAATTAAAAAAACAACGTAATGACGTTTCCGCAGAAATTGCCCAATTAAAACGCAACAAAGAAGATGCTACCGAAAAAATTGCGGCAATGAAAGCTGTTGGTGCCAATATTAAAGAATACGACACCAAAATTGCAGCGATTGATGAAGAGTTAAAAATGATCGCAACTACTTTACCTAATTTACCAAATGATTCAGTGCCAGTTGGTAAAGACGAAGACGATAATGTTGAAGTGCGTCGCTTTGGTACTCCCCGAGATTTTGCTTTTGAACCAAAAGCGCATTGGGAAGTGGCAGAAAATCTAGAAATTTTAGATTTTGAACGCGGCGCAAAAGTTTCTGGTAGCCGTTTTGTTTATTATCGTGGCTTAGGTGCCCGATTAGAGCGGGCTTTATATAACTTTATGTTAGATTTACACGTATACGAACACGGTTACACAGAAATGATTCCTCCTTACATTGTCAACAGCAACGCCATGTTTGGTACTGGTCAATTTCCTAAATTTAAAGAAGATGTCTTCCAATTAGCGGATACGGATTTAACTTTGATTCCAACTGCAGAAGTGCCATTGACTAATTACTATAACGGTGAAATTTTAGATGGTGCAGATTTACCGATTTATTTTACAGCACTAAGCCCATCATTTCGTTCTGAAGCTGGTAGTGCCGGACGCGATACCCGTGGTTTAATTCGCCTGCATCAATTCAACAAAGTCGA
The DNA here is from genome assembly GCF_001885735.1 of Enterococcus canintestini. GTDB lineage: Bacteria > Bacillota > Bacilli > Lactobacillales > Enterococcaceae > Enterococcus_C > Enterococcus_C canintestini. The sequence continues at coordinate 3,565 of NZ_JXKG01000025.1, forward strand.
AATGGTAAAATTCTCTGATGCTGAACATTCTTATGAAGAATTGGAAAAAATGACCAATAACGCCGAGGAAATTTTACAAAAATTAGGCTTACCGTATCGTGTCGTTGCCTTATCTACTGGTGATATGGGCTTTTCAGCAGCGAAAACGTACGACTTAGAAGTTTGGATTCCAGCGCAACAAACATATCGTGAAATCAGCTCATGTTCAAACTGTGAAGATTTCCAAGCGCGACGGGCGATGATTCGTTATCGTGATGCAGACGGAAAATTACATTATGCCCACACACTAAACGGTTCTGGTCTAGCAGTTGGTCGGACAGTCGCTGCTATTTTAGAAAACTATCAAAATGCAGACGGCACAGTTACCATTCCAGAAGTTTTAGTTCCTTACATGGGTGGCTTACAAAAAATCGCCAAAGACTAAAGAAAATTAAAATTTAAAGCACTTAAAATTTGCACAGAATTTAGAATAATCAGCGCCTTAGAAAATTAGCCTAAAAAGCTCACTTTTCTGAGGCGCTTTTCTTAATGGAAAACTCTCCTCACAAATAAATCAAATTTTTGCGAAATTTTAAACTTATTGCAGAAGTTACCTCATAAATACCATTTCTTCGCAAAACAAAAGCTGTCATAAGACTGTTGTCACAGTCCATCCTTATTTTTTAACCTCGTTTTTTGTTATATCTGCATTTCTGTTGTGAACACTTTTAATTAATTTAGCTCACTTTTCTAAAAAAATGATAAAATTTAGCCAAATAACGATAATGTAAGCTGTATTGCAATCTTTTTGAGTTGAATGACTATGCCAATAATGGTACAGTGAAAGCAATTACGAACAAATTTAGGGAGTTAGTAAAAATGGAAAATAACAGCACGCGTAGCAGTCGACACTCGCAAAAGCCTAAAAATAATTGGGGCAAGAATATTTTTACACTATTTAGTATTTTATTGGTGGCATTATTTGGCTTTTTTGCCTATACCTTTTATCAAATGAAACAAGCAGAAGCGGCCGCTCAAAAAGCTTTTGAAGAAAAATCAACAGCGCTTTTACAAGAAATTCAAGAAGAGCGAAATCAAAGTGGGATTGCCAGTGAAAAATCAGAGAAAAAAGCAACCGATTTAGTAACTGTTACCTATATACCAAAAAATAATCCTGTTTTTTCTGAAGAAAACAGTAAAAAAGAACTAGCCACGCTAATGAGTAAAGCCAAAGAAAATTTAAAAGATAAAAAAGGGTTAATCGTTGCAAAATTGGAAGTAAATCCGGTCAGTGACCAGCTGGACACTTACGAATTAGTCGCAGAACCTTACGTGTGGCACGATGACAAAGAAAGTTTTACGAAGGGCAAATTGGTAACAAATCAGCCCGCTTATATTACGCATAAAACGGGTAAAGCTGTCACAGTCAAAGACTTAATTCCAGAAGAAGGCGACCTTTTAGGAATCCAACAAGTCATCCAACAAAAGATTTTCAATGAAGCAAAAGATAAAAATGCCGTAATTGATAGTATTTTAGATTTACCACGAATTAATTATCAAAATAAAATTGAATTTACACCAGATGAGTTGACGATTACCTTAGCGCAAAATAAAACCGGCGTCGATAAAGTTACGTTAGATTATAAAGATATTGCCGCTTACGTTAACACCGATTTTGTTAATCCGGAAAAAATTAAAGATGCCTTTCCACAACTTGATCCTAAGAAAAAATATGTGGCATTGACTTTTGATGATGGACCAAATCCCGCCACAACACCAAAAATTTTAGATATTTTAAAAAATAAAAAAGCCAGTGCTACTTTCTTTATGTTAGGTAAAAACGTGAGCGATAACCAAGACATCGTAAAACGAGTCGTAGCAGAGGGGCATGAAGTTGCCAGTCATTCTTACACGCACCCTGTCTTAACTGGATTATCTGATGCCGCCTTGAAAAAAGAAATTCGGGATACTGATAAAGCGATTTTTGAAGCTTGCGGTATTTTACCTCGTAATATCCGTCCTCCTTATGGGGCTGCTGATGAACGTGTTGCCCGCGTTGCCGGCAAACCCATCATCAACTGGGACGTAGATTCTGAAGACTGGAAATCAAAAAATGCTGATATGATTCAAAGCCGTATTAAAGCAACCTTAACTGAAAACGCCATTGTTTTAATGCATGATATTCAACCGGCGACAGTCGCTGCTTTACCGGGTGTCATTGATAACATGCGCCAACAAGGATTTGAATTTGTTTCTGTAGACACACTATTGAAAAAACAACAAAAACCAATGTACGTTTACTTTGGTGCTGATGATTATCGCCTAGCCAAAGACTTATAAAAAGAAAACGCCAAAAGAAGTTGTGATAAGACTATTGTCACAACTTCTTTTTTTGTGGCTAAATAAGTTCCTTGACCACTGCCTTCAATAAACTAAGAGTTCGCTAAAAACTTATCCGTTGTTTGGTGGTAATCACCTACATTGATGTTGCTGACAGAAACATACCGATAAAATCTTTTCCAAATTATTAAGAAATTCTAAATTTGAAAAAAATAACTTACGAAGAATTTTTAGACTTGATACCATAGTTGACGTTGCACAAAACAAGAAAACGTAAAACTGCTTTTAAGCAGGCGTCAGAAAGGAATTTTAAAATGCCAACAAATAAAAAAGAAAGCTGGATTTTTACCGGCTGCATGTGTACCTTAATGGTCTTAGGAATGTCAATTTATAATATTGCTTTACAAGGAGAACTATCATTTATTGCGGTGATTAGTGGTTTTCCCTTTGCATTTTTAGTCGCCCTTTTACTCGATGTTTTCGTCGTCGGCAAACCTGCCAAAAATATTGCATTACGTTTACCAACCAATAAAGAAAAAGGCTGGCAAGTAGGTATTTCGATTAGTGTATGTATGATTTTAGGCATGGTTACTTTTATGTCCGTGTTTGGTATTGTGATGGAAATGGGTTGGCAACATTTAAATTGGGGCACTTATTTACATACCTGGTTATTTAATCTGATAATGGCCTTACCATTACAATTAATTATCGTGCGTCCCCTTGCCGTCAGTGCTTTGAAATTGAGTCGACGTAGCGCCTTAAAAGCAGAATAAGCTGATTAAAAAAACGACAATCTTTTAAGCTAAAATAAAAAACGAGTATCCCTTAATTTGGATACTCGTTTTTTATTTTGTAAATTAGCGGAAACACCTTGCCCTAAGGCTACGATTAAGATTCAACCGAATAGTTTGGTGCTTCTTTTGTGATTTGGACATCATGCGGATGTGATTCTTTCAAACCATTGCCACTCATTTGAACAAATTGCGCATTATCCCGTAGTTGTTTCAAGTCAGCTGCACCAACATATCCCATCCCAGATTTTAAACCACCAATCATTTGGAAGATAATATCAGAAACGCTACCTTTATACGCTACACGGCCTTCAATTCCTTCTGGGACAAGTTTATTAGCTTCATTAACACCACTTTGGAAATAACGATCGCTCGAACCTTTTTCCATTGCGCCAAGAGAGCCCATCCCACGGTAAGTTTTGAAGCGACGTCCTTGATAGATTTCAAATTCACCAGGAGATTCATCTGTACCAGCTAACATTGAGCCTAACATTACCGCATGTCCGCCAGCTGCTAAAGCTTTGACGATATCACCAGAATATTTAATCCCACCGTCAGCAATAATGGCTTTACCATATTGACGTGCAACAGAAGCAGCATCATAAATCGCAGTTAATTGGGGAACACCCACACCAGCCACGACACGCGTCGTACAAATTGAACCAGGACCAATCCCAACTTTGACGACATCCACACCAGCATCATAGAGTGCTTTTGTACCTTCAGCTGTGGCAACGTTTCCGGCAATCAAAGTTGCAGCTGGGAATTTAGCGCGAATTTCAGCAATTTTACGTAACACACCGGCACTATGGCCATGAGCAGTATCAATTACAATCGCATCTGCACCGGCATCAAGTAATGCTTGTGCTCGTTCAAACGTATCACTGGTGACACCAACAGCCGCGGCAACTAATAAACGACCGTGTTCGTCTTTTGCGGCATTAGGAAACTCAATTACTTTTTCAATATCTTTAATCGTAATTAAGCCACTTAAACGACCGTCTTCATCAACGATTGGTAATTTTTCGATTTTATGTTTTTGGAGGATATTTTCAGCGTCTGCTAATTTGGTACCTACTGGGGCGGTAACCAAATCATCTTTAGTCATAACATCTGCAATTTTAATGCTATAGTCTGTCACAAAACGCATGTCACGGTTAGTAATAATGCCGACTAATTTGCGATTTTCCATTGTTTCGACAATCGGCACACCACTAATGCGGTATTTTGACATTAAATGTTCAGCATCTTGGACTAAATGGTCCGGAGTTAAGAAAAATGGATCAATAATAACGCCAGATTCCGAACGTTTCACTTTGCGCACTTCATCAGCTTGCATCGCGATACTCATATTTTTATGGATGACCCCTAAACCACCTTGACGTGCCATCGCAATCGCCATTTTACTGTCTGTCACAGTATCCATGCTGGCAGAGATGATTGGAATATTCAAACGGATATTTTTCGCTAGTTGGACCTGCATATTCACATCATTTGGTAGGACGTGACTTTCGCCTGGAATTAATAAGACATCATCGAAAGTTAGACCTTTTTTAGCGAATTTCGTTTCCCAGTTAGACATTGTAAATACCACTCCTCAGTTTTATTTTTATCTATGAAACTAACAGAAAATATCCGACAAGTCAACAGCCCAAATTGTTTACGTAATATTCTGAAAATTCAGTAGTGACGCCATTAGACAATGTTCGGAAAAAATCAGCTTTTTGTTTAATAAAAATACGTTTCCTGACCCCTCCTTTAATTACACTAAACACCATTTATAGATAAAAAAACTAAATGAGTTCCTCCAACTTTCAAAAAATAAGACGGCCTTTTAAATAATTGTGTTTTTATTTCTTAAGTTTTTTACTTATTGACATTAAAAGTTCAAAAGTTCATTCGTAAAATTAGATCAAAAAAAGAGGTTGTGACAAAAGTCTTGTCACAACCTCTATTTCCGAATAAACGGTATGACAGAAGCAGCTTCTTCGGAAATAAGACGAAATTCCCCAAAATTTGAAAAGCAATTTTCGGAAATTTCGTCTTATTTCTTGAAACTGGTCGCTTTTGTCACAACCTCTTTTGCTACTAATTAATTTTTGGGAATAGTCAATGAACCTTCGATGTTGTATTTTTTCTTCAAATACCAACGTAAGGCAAAAACTGCAGCCCCTAAAACTAATTGGATAAATGGATCCAAGACAATGTTAAATGGCAACATTGCACTGACAGTAAAGACTAAAATCCATAAGAAGAAAACTGGTACCAAAATAAGCATTGTCTTCCACAGTTTTGGCCGTTTACTCTTATCCGCACCGGGACGTTCGTATTGATAAATGTATTTATACATTAAGTAAAAAGCATAACCCCCAAATAATGAGGCAATAATTAATGTTAATAAACCATAAGTTTGTTGCCCAGTATCTTTAGTGAATAAACGCATTAAACCTAACATCACTGCAAATAAACCAAAGATAAACATGACGTTATCGGCCCACATCAACACAGGACGCGTTTCTTTTTTAGGTTCGGGTTTAGCTAAAATCGCTTCGGTGCGTTCTGAAACAGTACCAAAGAGTTGACGCGCGGTTTTCCCGCCTTTTTGTTCTTTGACTAAAACTGGCAGAATTTCATTTAAAGCTGTAGCCATTTCTGCTTCAGATAAGTTTGCTGCTTCTAAAGATTTCTTCAAATCAAAAATATATTGTTGGTTACGTTTGGTTAGTTGCGGTTCTAATGCGCGGTTTTCTGCAACCATTGCGCGTAGTGCTTCTGCATCCATGAATGACTTCCTCCTGAACTTCTTTTACAAAGGGCATTTTACCACATTGCAGCCAAGATGACACCGTTTTTTTAGACGTTGAAACGGAATAACATGACATCGCCATCTTGTACCACGTAATCTTTACCTTCCAAACGGACACGTCCTGCTTCTTTAGCCGCGTGCATATTACCGTATTTATTTAAATCTTCAAAGGAAACTGTTTCTGCTCGAATGAAGCCTCGTTCAAAGTCGGTGTGAATAATACCAGCTGCTTGGGGTGCTTTAATCCCTTTGCGGAAAGTCCAAGCCCGCACTTCTTGTTCACCGGCAGTAAAGTAAGTTGCAAGTCCTAATAAATCATAAGCGGCGCGAATTAATTGATCTAAACCAGATTCTTCAATTCCCAAAGCTTCCAAAAATTCTGCTTTGTCTTCATCATCTAATTCAGCGATTTCTTCTTCAGCACGAGCACAAACTACAATAACTTCAGCATTTTCAGTCGCTGCAAAATTGCGCACTTCTTGAACATAGTGATTATCATCTGCATTGGCCACGTCATCTTCTGAAACGTTGGCAACATATAAAACAGGTTTTGTTGTTAATAAGAACAAACTTTTCACGATTTTTTGTTCGTCATCAGAAAATTCAATCGTACGAGCAGATTGGCCTTCTTCTAAAACCGGTTTGATTTTATCTAACACTGCTAATTCTGCAACAGCGTCTTTGTCTTTGGTTTTGGCAACTTTTGCTACTCGTGTATAGCGTTTATTAATCGACTCTAAATCCGCTAAAACAAGTTCCAAGTTGATCGTGTCAATATCTTCTAATGGATCCACACGTCCTTCAACGTGAGTAATATTGTCATCGTCAAAACAACGAACAACGTGACAGATAGCATCCACTTGGCGAATATGGCTTAAGAATTGGTTTCCCAAACCTTCCCCTTTACTAGCACCTTTTACAATGCCGGCAATATCCGTAAATTCAAAAGTTGTTGGAACAGTCTTTTTCGGATGCACAAGTTCAGTTAAACGTTGCAAGCGCCAATCTGGTACTTCCACCATCCCTACGTTTGGATCAATGGTAGCAAAAGGATAGTTCGCAGCTTCTGCACCTGCTTTTGTGATTGCGTTAAATAAAGTCGATTTCCCTACGTTTGGCAAACCAACGATTCCGGCAGTTAAAGCCATGATTTCTTCACTCTTTCTTTTTTTAATTATAAAGTTGATTGAGCTTGGTTAGAAAAGGAGGAATAAGTCGGAAAAATTGGAAAGTCGTTTTCGGACTTTTTTCTTATCCGCACCTCTTCTAGCTCATCAGCTTTCTCCCACTATTAAGTGGGCATGAAACTATTTTTCTGGTGCTTTTTCCAGTATCTTCTTCATTTTTTTCTCAAAATCGCGGCGGGTCATCATGACGATGTGGCCACAATTGGTACATTTAATTTTAATGTCAGCGCCCATGCGAATAATTTCCCAACGGTTTGCTTGGCAAGCATGGGGTTTTTTCATTTCCACGATGTCACCTAAATCGTACATTTAAATCCTCCTCGTTTTAACAAAAATTTTAGACGAAACTAAGCTTCGTCAAAATGAATATCTAAAATATCCAAAATACGCGTTAAATCACTTTGAGATAAATATTCAATCTCAATTTTTCCTTTGCCGTCTTTTTCTAAAATTTCGACGTTAGTCCCAAATTTATCCATTAGACGATCTTCACCTTCCCGCAAGTAATAAGGTTTTTCTTTCACAACCCGCGGTGGTGTTTTCTTTTCTACTTTTTTCTCATTCAGTGTATTGACGAGTTGTTCTAACTGGCGCACAGTCAAATTTTCTTTGACACAGCGATTGGCTAATTTCAAAATTTGACTTTTATCTTTTAACCCTAATAACGTCCGCGCTTGACCCATGGAAAGACGGTCGTCTTGCACCATTTCTTTAACCAATTTGGGTAATGTTAATAATCGTAAATAATTGGCGATATACGGGCGACTTTTGCCTAAGCGTTCAGCAACTTCGGCTTGGGTTAATTTCAAGTTTTTCATTAGCATCTCGTAGGCTTCGGCTTCTTCTAACGGATTCAAATCTTCCCGCTGCAAGTTTTCTAATACTGCCACTTGCATCATTGATTCTTCATCAAAGTCACGAATAATTGCTGGAATTGTTTCCCGTTGTGCTAATTTTGACGCTCTAAAACGACGCTCCCCAGCAATAATTTCATACCCTTTTACTGCTGATTTGCGCACGATAATCGGTTGAAATACGCCAGAACGTTCAATGGAAGCAGCAAGTTCTTGCAAAGACGCTTCATCAAAAGTTTTACGCGGTTGATAAGGATTTGGTCGCAATTCACTTAACGGAATATCAACGACCTCTTCGGTTTTTACATCCACTTCTTCCAAATCTTGCAAATCTTGAAACAAAGCATCGATGCCTCGACCTAAACCTTTACCTTTATTTTTCACGAGACAACACTTCCTTTGCTAGTGCTTGATAAACTTCGGCGCCTTTTGAACTTGGATCGTAATCAATAATTGATAAGCCGTGGCTTGGTGCTTCTGAAAGACGCACATTCCGAGGAATAATTGTATCATAAACTTTCTCTTGGAAATAGCGACGCACTTCTTCTACCACTTCTGCGCCAAGATTCGTTCTGGCATCATACATTGTCAATAATACCCCTTCAATTTCAAGGCCGGGATTGAAATGCTTTTGCACTAACCGCACTGTATTTAATAACTGACTCAAACCTTCTAACGCATAATATTCACACTGTACTGGAATTAAAATCGAGTCACTAGCAGTAAAGGCGTTGATCGTCAAATGCCCCAATGATGGTGGACAATCGATAAAAATGAAATCATAATCGTCTTTAATTTCTTCTAACGCTGATTTCAAGCGAGACTCTCTGGCCATCATGGAAGTCAATTCAATCTCAGCTCCTGCCAACTGAATTGTCGCCGGCACAATGTCCATATTTTCCCGTGAACTAGGTAAAATTGCTTCTTTAATAGGTTCTTCATTGACTAATACATCGTAAATATCTTTGGCTACATCTGGCTTACGAATACCCATGCCACTTGTGGCATTACCTTGGGCATCGATATCGACTAATAAGACTTTTTTGCCGATAAAAGCCAAACAAGCTCCTAAATTGACTGTTGTGGTCGTCTTACCGACGCCACCTTTTTGATTTGCCACCGAAATAATTCGTGCCATCCTCTTATCTCCTTTAATAAAAGTTGTAACGGCTCGTTTGAAAAAGGAGGAATAAGTCGGGAAAATTAGAAAGCTGCTCTTTAGCTTTTTCATTTTTCTACTTATTCTCGACTTTTTCAGCCGTAGAAACTAGATACCTATAAAAGTTGAGTGAGCTCGTTTGAAAAATGAGAGACAAGCTCAAAATAGATCACTGACGCTTTTTTGTCAGTTAGCTATTTTTACTTGTATCGATTTTTTCAGCTCAAGAAACTAGATAACATAAAAAGTTGAGTGAGCTTCTTTAGAAAAGGAGGAATAAGTCGGAAAAATTAGAAAGTCGCTCTAAGACTTTTTCATTTTTTCACTTATTCTCGACTTTTCTAGCTCAAGAAACTAGATAACATAANAGTTGAGTGAGCTTCTTTAGAAAAGGAGGAATAAGTCGGAAAAATTAGAAAGTCGCTCTAAGACTTTTTCATTTTTTCACTTATTCTCGACTTTTCTAGCTCAAGAAACTAGATAACATAAAAGTTGTAACGGCCTATTTGCCGTCAAATTATAAATTTTATTTCTAATAAAGCATTTTTTCGAAAATCGCGCACTATTTTAGCGGTTGTTTGTTTGGTGTACCTGGCTTGCGAGGATATTTTTTAGGTGTTTCTTTTTTCTTTTGAATGACTAAAATATGTCGCGCATCGCCATTTGGTAAGGCTAATTCTTTATCTTCAATGAATTTTCCCCCAAGTGTCGCAATCGCTTTTTTAGCTTCTGCTAATTCTTCGTCGGACTTAGCTGCTTTTAAAGCAAAGAAAAAGCCGTCTTTTTTGACTAAAGGTAGGCATAATTCTGCTAAAACATTTAAGCGGGCAACTGCTCTTGCTGTTACATAGTCAAACTGACCACGAAATTCAGGATTTTGCCCAAAAGTTTCGGCGCGATCATGATAAAAATAAACATCCGTCAAGTTTAAACTTTGCGCCAAATGATTTAAAAAGGTAATCCGTTTATTGAGCGAATCTACGATAGCTACTTTTAAACTAGGAAAAGCAATCTTCAAAGGAATGCTTGGAAAACCCGCTCCCGCGCCAACATCACAAATGGACGCTTCGGGATTCAACTCCACAGCTGCACCAAGCAAAATTGAATCGTAAAAATGCTTCAAATAAACTTCTTTTTTCTCTGTGATAGCGGTCAAATTCATTTTCTCATTCCACTCCACTAACAATTCATAATACTTTTCAAACTGTTGCATTTGGAGTGGGCTAAGTTCAATGCCTTTTTTAGCTAACTGTTGCTGAAATTCTTCTGGTAACATTGCCTTTTCCTTTCTTTTTTGTGAAACAAATTTTTGTTTCACGCTTTCTCTACTTTAACGCAAATGGACGTTTTTCGCAATGGGGGCAGATTGGTTTTTAATTGTGTATTTAAGGATTTAAAAAATTCTGTAAATTTATTTGTATTCTGAATTATAAAAAGTCACACCGTTTAAAATAATTGACTTTAGACAGCTTTTTTGTTTTAATGGTTTAAAATTATCGACGAAGGAGATTTTAATATGCCTCATGATTTAACGCACTTAAAAAATGAATTTACTGCGAGCAGTGACTTTCTAATTGCCTTAGGGGACGAAAAACGGCAAGCAATTATTGTGGCATTATTAGCTGAAAAAGCCTGTAATGGATTACGCGTTCCTGATTTGACAGAAGCCACTAACTTATCTCGTCCGGCCGTTTCCCATCATTTGAAAATTTTAAAACAAGCCAAGTTAGTAGATTATCGCCAAGAAGGAACGAAAAATTATTATTACTTATCTCACGATACAACAGAAATTGATAAGTTAAAAACACTCTTAGATCATGTCACACAAATTATTCAGGAGGCAGAAAAATGAAAGTACTGATCGTATTAACCAACACAACCCATTATGGTGAAACAGATGATGCCACGGGACTATGGCTGGGAGAAGCAACAGAATTTGCCGCAGAATTACAAAAACATGGGATTGAATATGACTACGTTAGTCCAAATGGCGGTTATGTTCCGATTGATCCTCGAAGTATGAAATACACCAACGAAGAAATTATGGACTTTTACAACACAGCTGATTTTAAAAAGCGGGCTTTAGCAGATTCTTTGCCTGTTGAAGCAGTTGATCCCAAAGATTATGACGCCATTTACTTCACTGGTGGCCACGGTGTAATGTGGGACTTTCCCAATAATGACACCTTGCATAAGCTTTCTTTAGATATTTACAAACAAGGCGGCTATGTGACTTCAGTTTGTCATGGGGTAGCAGGGCTTTTAAACTTACAAGATGATAACGGTAATTACTTAATTAAAGATAAAAATATTACTGGCTTTACGACGAGTGAAGAAATTTTAGCCGGTAAAAAAGGAGTCGTGCCCTTTTTAAACGAACACGTCGCCAAAGAACGGGGCGCTCATTTCCAAAAGAAACGCGCCTACAGTGAATTTGCCATTCAAGATGGCCAACTCATTACCGGACAAAATCCATTTTCTGTTAAAGCGGTGTCTAAAATTTTGATTGAAAATTTGCAAAAGTAAGCTAATTATAAAAATGAACAATCAAAAAAGTGAATCCTTTAAATAAAGGACTCACTTTTTTACTACTCTTTCGCTAAAATAGTTTCAAGTAGTGCTAAAACACGGCGGACTTCACTATTTTTGACAATCGGCTCGCCGCCATTTACTACCACATCGTAGAAGTTGGCGTAAAAACTTGGATACGGTGTTTCAACTGCTGGTAAAGATAAAACTTCGGTTGCATCTTCGCGAGGAGGGGCCATGGTTTTGGTTAATCCCACACCAGCTTGAATAGGTTTTGGTGCCGCTGTTTCTTCATGGGTGGCTTTGACCATTTTGCCATTTAAATCCCAGTCTGAAATAAGCGCCGTCCCTTCCATGCCTTTGACATACCAACGTGGTAACGGAATATAGTTGGTGGTGCCCACTTCAATTATAACTTTAACCCCATTTTCAAACGTTAGATAGCTATGAAAACCATCGTCTACTTCATCTCCTAAAATATAGCTCAAATCAGTCTGAATCGTTTGCAGTGGACTATCAATTAAAAATAGCAGTTGATCAAATAAATGAACGCCCCAATCTAGTAACATGCCGCCACCATGTTTTTGTAGATGGCGCCAGTCACCGGGAATCCCATTGGCTCCTTGCACGCGCGATTCAATTTGGAATAAATCGCCTAGCGTTTTTTCTTGATACATTTGGCGAATCATTAAAAAGTCTGGATCCCAGCGTCGATTTTGATGCACCATAAACGTCCGCTCACACTTTTTAGCTTCGGCTAAAATTTCATCTAATTCTTTTGTATTCATAGCAACTGGTTTTTCACAAACCACGTGTTTACCTGCTTTTAAAGCTGCAATTGCTAATTCTTTATGGCTATCATTGGGTGTTGCAATTAAAACGGCATCCGTTGTTTCATCTTCTAAAAGTTCTGGTAAACTTTCATACGCTAAAAATCCATCGGCTTGCGCGACATCCTGGCGTTCAGATTTAATATCATAAACTCCTTTTACAGCCACAACTTCACTGGACTTTTTCATAATGGTTTTGGCATGATAAGAACCCATGCCACCATAACCAATAATCGCAAATTGTAATGGTTTCATTCTTTTACTCACTTTCTTTTAAAACTCATAATTTCCCTTATCTTTAAAAAAATTACGCCCACCACATATCGGTTGGTGTGTCATGAATCATGACAGAACGCAAATTCGTCACCGCTCTTTGTAACCCTTCATCAATGGACATCAAAGGATCTTCATGCTCAATACTTAATACATAATCGTAGCCGTATAACCGCAACGCCGAAATAATATCAGACCAAACTTTTAAATCGTGCCCACAACCTACGGAACGGAAATTCCATGAACGTGTTTTAACATTGCCATAAGGCTGCATATCAGTCAGTCCATACATATTAATATTGTCTTGATCCAAATACGTATCTTTGGCATGGAAGTGATGAATTGCCCCAGCTTCGCCTAAAATTTTCACTGCCGCGACCGGATCAATTCCTTGCCACCACAAATGACTTGGGTCCAAGTTACAGCCAATTGCTTTACCGGTAGCTTCCCGTAAACGCAACATCGTATAAGGTGTATGGGCTAAAAAACCACCATGTAATTCAATCCCGATTTTAACTCCAGCACTTTCGGCTACTGTGTTAATTTCTTGCCAATAAGGAATCAATTTTTGTTCCCATTGATAATTATAATTATCGCTATATTCTGTTGGCCACGGCAAAACAGGCCAGTTGACTTGGGTATCTGTTTCATTACCGCCACTCACGCCAGAGAAACCATTTACGATAGGAACATTCATTAATTGAGCTAATTTAATCGTTTTTTGCAATAATTCATCTGCTTCTTGGGCCACTGATTTTACCGGTGAAATCGGATTGTGATGACAACTTAAAGCCGAAATCGTCAATCCTTTATCGGCTAATTTCGCCAAGTATTCTTTACGACTATCTCCAGAAGCTAATAATTTATCAATGTCCAAATGGGCATTACCAGGAGATCCGCCGGTGCCAATTTCTACAGTTTCCAAACCATAACTGGCTACTTTTTCAATCATTTCATCAAAATTTAGATTATTAAATAATGGGGTAAAAACGCCTAATTTCATTTTTTTCATCCTTTCTATACTCGTTTACTGGTTAATTTTTTTATGTCAGAAAAAATCGTGCTAGTTTTAATTAGCGTTCAAAATAAACCGGCTCACCTGTCGCTGAAGATTGATACATCGCTTCTAAAATTTCTGTAACAACTAAGGCTTGCTCTGGTTTTACTAGTGGCTCTGTGTCATTTAAAACCGCATCGATCCACGCTCTTGCTTCGTTATAAGCGGGATCATCAGCAGTACCGTCATAAAAATCGACGCCGCCTGGTTCTAATTCAATTTTTTTCTCATATAACGTGCTATGATCTTCACCATTAATCGTTAAGCCGTCATTCATATCTGCGCCAGCCTTGGTTCCACACAAAGTAGTTTTGGCTTCTTTAACGTCTAATGAGTTCAACGCCCAACTTGCTTCTAAGAAAATCGTGGCGCCATTTTCCATCGTAATAAAACCAAAAGCACTGTCTTCTACTTTGTATTCTTTTGGATCCCAAGAACCCCAAGCATTAGCTGCATTTTCCATCTCCGCTAATTTACGATAAGCAGTTCCTACGACAAATTTTGGTTTATAATTGTTCATCATCCAAAGTGTCAAATCCAACGCATGCGTTCCAATATCAATTAATGGGCCGCCACCTTGCGCTTTTTCATCTAAAAAAACACCCCACGTTGGCACTGCCCGACGTCTAATTGCGTGAGCTTTACCAAAATAAATCTCGCCTAACTCCCCTTCGCTACACACAGTATGTAAATATTGGGAATCTTTACGAAACCGATTTTGATAGCCAATCGTTAACTTTTTCCCCGTCTTTTTTGCAGCTTCTACCATTGCCTTTGCCTCAGTAGCCGTTTTCGCCATTGGTTTTTCACACATTACATGACAGCCAACTTCCATTGCCGCAATTGAAATTTCAGCGTGAGAACTGTTGGGCGTTAACACATGGACTAAATCTAAATCACACGCTGCTAACATTTCTTGATAATCGCTAAAAACTTTGGCGTTTTCACTGCCATATTCTTTACAACTTTTTTCTGCCCGATCTAAAATGACATCACAAAAAGCCACCAATTCAACTTCCTCAATTTTAGCCAAGGCCGGTAAATGTTTACCCGTAGCAATTCCGCCACATCCAATAATTCCCACTTTTAAACTCATAATTATTTCTCCTTATTTGAAAACGTTTTATTTTCTTTATTATAAAAAAAGCCCGCATCAAATTCCTCCCACATCCTTAGCCAAAAATTCCCAGATTTTATCTTTTTTTCTTTTAAAAATACGCTATACTAAAGAAAAGCTGAAGGAACTCGTTCAGCTCTCAAGTAATAAGAGAAAATCTTGATAAATTGCTTTCCAAATTTCTTGAAATTTTAGCTTATTGTCGCAGCGAGTTAGTTTATGAAGCTAGATCAATAGAAAAGCTAAAGGAAGTGGGTAGCTCTTTGGAAAAATCTCAGAAATTCGTTTTCTGGTGCTCTTTACCAGAAACTAATTTTTGAATTTTTCCCGAAGAGTTGCTTCCTGTGCTGGATCAAAGAAAAGCTAAAGGAACTCGTCCAGTTCTCAAGCAATAAGAGAAAATCTTGTTAAATCGCTTCTCAAATTTCTTAGCATTTCGACTTAATGTCGCCAAGAGTTTGTCATAAAACTAAAGGAACTCGGATCAAAAACAGTCGATAACTTTTATTAATCCTACTCAAATGAGGTGAAAAGATGAGTTTATATTTAGAAATACCCGAATTACATAGCGCATTTCCTTTTCGAACTTTTATTAATGATGGCTGGGAAATTGTCTATCCTCACTGGCACAAGGAAATTGAGGTTATTTATTGTTTAACTGGCACTGTTAAACTGGGAGCTTTTGGAGAAATTTTTGAATTAGCAGAAGGGGAGATTTTTTTCTTTCCGAGTGGCGAACCTCATTTTTTCTTGGCGTCTCCAGACAGTCAACGAATCGTTTTCCAATTTGATTTGCGCTTTTTTTATGAGCAAAATAATTTAGTCACAACCGACCGTACTTTGTTGCAACTGTTTGATGAAGCACCAAATTATAGCCGAGACTGGCCCACTTCCGCGCAAAAAGAAATTAATCAGTTGTTGCGCGCTATTTTTAACTGCCATGAAGAAAAAAATGAAGGCTGGCAATACGGTGTGACAGGTCTTTTGACCCAATTTATTTATGCTTTATATCAGTTAGCGCCAAAAGATGATGTCAAACAAAGTAAGGTCAAAGAAAATTTGAAAAGTCGCGAAACTTTAGAACTATTGGATCAAATTTTTGAATACGTCGAGGCGAATTTCGACTCCCCGATTACTTTAGAAGCCGCTGCCCGCCAAGTAGGCTTTAGTGAAACATATTTTTCCCGCTTTTTTAAACAAAAAGTTGGCCTACCTTTTTCACAATATTTAAAAGAATATCGGATTGAACAAGCGAAGTTTTTATTGGCCACAGAACACTCGCCAATGAGTGAAATTGCAGCGAAAGCGGGCTTTGCCAACGTTAAAACGTTCCATCATGTTTTCAAAAAAACAGTTGGCTGTGCACCGTTACAATATCAAAAGCAACTAAAATAAATTAAAAATAAAGTGAAAAAAAGCGAGAAAAAATTTTTTGTTGTAGCTTAAATAAAAAATTTCTGCCCACACTTTCTTTTTCAATGATGTATTTACGATTGACTGACTGTTTTACTAGTACAAAAAGGCTGTGACAAATTTTGCCACAGCCTCCTATTTCCGAATAAACATTGTGACAGAAGCAGCTTCTGTCACAACCTCTTAATGATTTAATCTTCATCTAAAGAAAGTTCTGACGCTAAACGCGGTACTGTTGCTTTTTTCACTGCAAAGAATTTACGTGTTTCTTTAACTACAACTGGACTTAATAAAATCAGCGCGATAATATTCGGAAACGCCATCAAACCGTTGCAAATATCGGCGATGGTCCACACAGCTGAAACAGTCAGATAAGGTCCAATGAAAACCGCCGCAACATATAAAACTTTGAAGAAATTGGCAAATTTATTAGTATTAAACAAATAAGCCAAGCACCGTTCTGCGTAATAATTCCATCCCAAAATCGTCGTGAAAGCGAAAAACACCAAACATATCATCAGTAAAAAAGAAACAATTGGTGCAGACAGTGGCAATGCCTCACTAAAGGCGTAGATAGTTACCGCTGCGCCATCTTTACCGATTTTCCACGCATCCGTTAATACAATTGCCATCCCTGTCATATTACAAACGATAATCGTATCAATAAATGTACCGGTCATCGAAACTAAACCTTGTCGGACTGGTTCTTTGGTACGGGCCGCTGCGGCTGCAATCGGCGCACTACCAAGTCCTGATTCATTGGAGAAAATACCCCGAGCGATTCCTTTTTGCATCGCAATCATCATCGCACCCAATGCTCCACCTGCCGCGGCTTCAAAGCCAAAAGCACTACGAAAAATTAAAGCGATCACACTAGGCAATTTTGCTGCGTTTAAAACAATTAGCCACAAACACAAGCCGACATATAAAAGAATCATCGCTGGTACAATAATTTCAGAAACTTTGGCAATTCGTTTAACACCGCCAATTAAAACTCCGGCCACACAAATCGTCACCAGTAAGCCCGAAATAATAACAGCCCAAGAGTAGTGATGCCCAAATAATTGTAGGCTATGATTTTTATTGGGATCAAAAAAAGTTTCTGCCGCTGAAGTAATCCCGTTAATCTGTGTTAAGGTTCCAATTCCTAATAAACCGGCTAAAATACCAAATAAAGCAAAGGCTTTACCAAGGGGACGCCATTTTTTTCCTAACCCTTTTTCAATGTAGTAAAAAGGACCTCCCAGTGCTTTACCATCGGAATCAAAGGAGCGATACTTGACCGCTAATAGACCTTCTGCGTATTTTGTCGCCATCCCTAAAAGTCCTGCTAGTTCTAACCAAAACAATGCGCCAGGACCACCGGCGACAATCGCTGTTGCCACACCGACAATATTTCCAGTTCCAATTGTCGCCGATAATGCCGTACACAAAGCCTGAAAACTAGAGACATCTCCTTTGCCGTCCTCTTCATCTTGCACCATGAATTTCAATGCCAATGGCAATTTTTTCAGCTGAATAAAACGGCAACCAACCGTTAAAATCAGACCAATGCCCAAAATTAGCAAAATCATGGGAGCTCCCCAAATAAAATCGTTAATTTTTACAAGCAACTGATTCATTTTACGCCTCCTTTTTCACTATTGTTAAAAATAAACAAGAACCTAAAGTCTATCATAAAAAACGGATAAAAACTTTAATTTACCGTGCCATTTTTAACAAAAATTCTCGCTGTCTATACAATTTTTACTTCACCGTTTCCAACCAACTTTTTATTTTTGTAATAATCTGAATATTTTGCCATTTTATCAGCTTTTCACTACCTTTTCTACCAATTTGTGATTTTTTTAGCTTAATTAGTAGTGAATGTTCGGATTTTTACCATTATTTTTCCAACAAAAAAAAGACAGCGAGAAAATCTCGCCATCTTTTTATCCCTCGAGGGTAATCAAAAAATAAGAAGTCCTTATTTTACTTTGGCGACAAAATCCAACAACTGCTTTTTATCGTAAAGCTGATGATTACATTTTTCACTGTCGACACAAATATAGTTACCTTTTTTCGTGTAAGTGCCATCTCCACCCTTTTTAGTCGTAGCTAAAAATAACGCGACTTCACTGGTTTTATGACAAATGGAACAAACATTTTTCAAAACATTACTTGAAAAGTTACCTTTTAAACCTTGTAAGCCCTGCTCATCATAATACAGTAGGAATTTTTGCTGCTGGCCTGGATCGTTCCAACCAATATAGGTATGTTCTTTTAAGTCCATCGCGTCAAAATTTGGTAAGTGTAATTTTTTAGTCTTGCGAAAAACTTTTTCCACTTGTTTTGCACTTGGCGCAACAAAAGGCGTAACATGTTCTTTTAATCCATTTAAATAACGCTCTGCTGAAGCTTTAGTCAAATGAGGATCTAAAATAAATTGAAGCAATTCTTCCTTTTGAGTCGAATCCTCGGGCAAAATTTCATTAATTTTTTCAGTTGTTAAAGCCTGAACGGCATTGACTGTTTGTTTGTCATTGACAGATTGATAAACATTAATCAAATCGTCAATTGCTTTTGCTAGGGCAAAATAGTGATAAGGTTCTAGTTTCATAATATTTTCCTTTCTCCAAACCGCTGAGGCGCAGAAGAAAGTCACAACTGCGACATCAGAATAACTGCCAGCCAATTGTGCGTACAGAAGATACAAATCGTATCATGTGACCACCACCTTGTTATAATCTTCGTTATCATACTCGCATTTCAAAAAAAATGCAACGGTCTCACGTCGCTAGTCAAAAAGTTTAAAAATTGATAGAGTTAACGTAGAAAAGCTGAACAAACGTGGGCAACTCTCAAGTAATAAGATGGAATTTTAATAAATTGCTTTTCAAATTTCTTCAAATTTCAGCTTATTACCGTAGAGAGTTCGTTTGTGAAGCTGGATCAAAGAAAAGCATAATAAACTCGTCCAGCTCTCAAGCGATAAGACGAAATCTTGATAAATTGCTCTTCAAATTTCTCAAGATTTTGGCTTATTGCCGTAGAGAGTTTGTTTATTATGCTAGACATCTAGAAAAGCTAAAGGCAACGTTTAGCTCTTTGGAAAAATCTCAGAAATTCGTTTTCTGGTGCTCTTTACCAGAAACTAATTTTTGAATTTTTCCCGAAGAGTTGTTGCCTGTGCTAGACATCTAGAAAAGCTAAAGGCAACGTTTAGCTCTTTATTCATAAGAAAAAATTATCCATTTTATCTCTAATTCAATTAGCTTGACTACCTAACTACATTTCAAGGAGGAAAAATATGAAGGTTTTATTTATTTTTGATGATGGCGTATTCTCGTCTTTTTTTGTTTACGATTTGCAAAATAAAGGAACGCTGTG
This sequence comes from Enterococcus canintestini, assembly GCF_001885735.1. GTDB lineage: Bacteria > Bacillota > Bacilli > Lactobacillales > Enterococcaceae > Enterococcus_C > Enterococcus_C canintestini. Next base: position 23,269 of record NZ_JXKG01000025.1, read on the forward strand.
GCGCATTTCACCAGAAATTCGGCTGCACAATATTACGCTAGGAGAACTTTATGTTAAAAATTCTATTACTGATTTTTTGAAATATTTTTCTGTCGCTTTTTCACAATCGGTAACCAAATATTTTATTTTAACTAAAGAAGAAGGGCTTGCGGCCATAAAAGAAGCCGGCCTTGATGCAGATGGTACGTTAACGATCACTTCAGAAAAAGATTTTACCGCTTTAAAAAACGGCCAAAAATTCCTATTAGGCCCACAAAAGTTATCTTTAGCCGAAATCGATGCCTACATTAGTTATCAAATTGACGATGATCGTTCCTTTGATGTTTTTACTCGTCAGGAAGATTTGATTCGCTTTATGAGATGGAAAACAGTAACTCCCAGCTTAAGTGCGATTACGCAAAATTTGGGAACCGTTAAAGAACATACGAAAAGTAATCTCGGCTTGCGCGATATGTTAAAACTTGGTAGCGGCTATTTAGCCAAAGGCAATGCCCGCATGAAAAAAATTAATGTTCCTGCTCCTGGTAGCTACACAGTCAGTGGTAATTTTCCTTACCATCTTGAAACGGTCGATTGGGAGAAAAACGTCATTCAACTCCATCCTGATTTACGAGATGAATAAGCCAAAAGAACGTTCCTCATTTACACGCGATCAGATGAAACAACAGCAACATGTTCTTTCATTTCTTAAAACATCATCTGATTGCCTAAACAATTTTTCATGAAGTCAGACACTAATCACTTTAAACGACAAATCGTAACTTTCAACCATGACCAAAGTATCTGTCAGACATAAGTCCTTTAAATTCTTAATATAATGACTTTACTTGGCAAGCATATAAGCAAAATAATTATTTTTGCTAGCAAAAAAGTGGGAAAGCCAAGTTTGGATTTCCCACTTTTTTTGAAATATTTTTTATTATTTATTTTTATCAGTTGCATCCCAAACTTGTTTAATGGCTGGAATATTGCCAATTTCCGTTAAATTACTTGGTAAAATAACGGTGTTGTGATTGTTTTCCACTACATGTTTAAAGGCTTCAATGCCAAGATAAGACAACATTTTTTCGTCAATTTGACTTTCTTGAATGGCTTGATTAATTTCGCGAATTCGTTTTTTCTCAGCTTCTGTTACAATTTTAATTCGCTCAGCTTCAGCTTGGGCGTCAATTTTAATTCGCTCGGCTCTGGCAGTAGCGTCGATTTTAGTTTGTTTTGCTCGCGCCGCCGCATCAATTTCCATTTCTGAGGCTTTGGCCTCTGAATCTAAAATGACCGATTGTTTCTTCCCTTCTGAAATGGTGATTAATGATTCTTTATCGCGACTTGCAGTAATTAATTTATTCATAGAATTAACAATTTCATCTGAAACTGAAATCTCACCAATATTAATTCGGTCAATCGACAAGCCATATCCCGCTGTGATGTCTTTGACGCTTTCAAATAAGGCCACATTTATTTCTTCAGTCCCATTTAAAACTTCATTTAAATCCATCTTCCCAATGATGCCCCGTAAATTTGACTGACAATCTTGAATCATCGAAACCACAGAATTTTGATTATCATAAACAAAGGCCCGTACATCTGTGACATGATATTTGATTGCTTCATCAATTTCCACGATAACATTGTCTTTTGTAATAACACTTTGTGGATCAATTTGAATTGGAATTTGTTTTAACGAAACACGTTGTTTGACGTTATATAAAATCGGAATTAAAAAATGAAGTCCCGGATCAAGGGATTTAACGTATTTACCAAAACTTTCAACGACTTTAACTTCCCCTTGTTCTACAATAATAATCATTTGTGATAACAACAAAATAAGTAGACCAATAATTACGATAACAAAAAAGATACTAAAAATTGCCAATGTAATTCACATCACTTTCATATAAGCTATTGTTTACTTGAACTAATAATGCATTAGGCGTATAACTGACAACTTCCAGCATATCTCCGACTTCTGGCAACCCAGCTACAACTTTGTAGTCGTACCAACTGCCTAAAATACGGACACTACCGGTGAAACTGCTTTTTGTTGTGCGAAAACATTTACCTAACGTTTTTTCCATTTGATAATCAGCCAACGAACCTGCCCACCTCCAATTAAAAACCTCAAGCCCCAACCTTGATTGCCCTCATTATACCACTTGTAAAAAAAACGCCTAGTCAATTATTTGTTAAGTTTCACATTTTTCGACTAAAATAGAATTAAGAATATAGTTATGAAGGAGCATAACCATGGCATTGTTTAAAAAGGAACCTACCCAAGAAGACCAGCTGCAACAAAATTTACGTGCCTGGCTTAGTCAACAAGCCGGAAAAACGATTGCTCTGGCTAATTTAAATGCGTTCTTTTACCAAAATGATTTTTTTAAGCTACATTATTTTGCCGAAAGTGGTTTTCAAGCAGACAATAAACAACCTGTTCTGACTGCAACGGTGATAAAAGATGCGCAAAAAAAATTAAGCCGGATTAAAGAAACCGAGCTTAGTAGTGAACTAAAGATAAATAAAAAAGAAAAATCCCTTTTAGATGGCATTATCACCAGTGACCAAAATTATTTTCGCCTTTATGTTACGCCTTCACCTTTTGCGACCGGACTTTTATTGCTTGAAAAATTACCTGCGACCAAAGTTTTTCAAGCAGATAAAAAAACAGGCTCTTTTGTACAAAATAACATTAAAGAGCTACTTTACTTGTGCTATCGCTTTGATTTAGCCAAAAATCCACAGTTAGCCGTCAAAAATCTAGCTTTAGCACAATTAGCTACTCCTTCTGTCACTTTGCCTATTTTGACGACTTTAACTGCGATTGCAAATCAGACCATCACAGACCTTGATTTAGAATATTTGTTTACTTGGGTCTTGCAGTACAGCGCTACAATTACAGCTACTAGCACCCTTTTTTCTGCATATGCTTCAGCAGCCCTACCAGAAGAAGTATTGGCGAAGACACAGACAATCGTCACAGAGCTTGCAGAAAATTTTGCTCGCAGTAGCACAGTATTAACACAAAATGCCAACCAAGATTCCTTAGCTATTAGTGAGCAATTACTAAAGCAAATTCCCGACCTTTTTCAAGCAGCCAACCAAAAAATGACTGCTTTAAATGATAAATTGTTAAATTCCGATACAGATCAGACCGAATAGTGATAAGGATCATTAAGAACCTTCCGCTATGGCAATGCGATCAAAAAAAGTTTCATGTGAAACATTTGGGAGTTAAAATTTTATTTTTTCTATTTACCTATAATAAAAGCCGCTTCATCCAAGATGAGGCGGCTTTTGGTTATACTATGATTCTTGTGTTACTTTTGCAATTCTTCCTTGTTCAATGTAAACCATTAAAATACTCAAATCGGCCGGATTAACACCACTAATGCGACTGGCTTGGGCAATGGTTTCGGGTTGAATTTTGGTTAATTTTTGGCGCGCTTCTGTAGCAAGGCCATTAATTGCGTCATAGTCAATATTGGTTGGAATTTTTTTGGCTTCCATCCGTTTTAATTTTTCAACTTTTTCTAAGGCTTTTTTGATGTAGCCTTCATATTTAATTTGAATTTCAACTTGTTCGATTTCTTTTGGGGAAAGATTCTCGTCAGCAGGAATAAATTGTAACAATTCAGCGTAACTAATTTCAGGACGGCGCAAAAATTCATTTGCTAACACGCCATCTTTTAATTGGGCCGCACCTTTTTGTGCTAAAAAGGCTTGAACTTCAGCGGTTGGTTTAATGCGAATACTCTTTAGGCGGGCAATTTCATTTTCAACTGCCACTTTTTTGGCTAAATAAGCTTGATATTGGTCCTCTTTAACCAAGCCAATTTCATGACCCATTTCCGTTAAGCGTAGATCCGCGTTATCATGACGTAAAATTAAACGATATTCGGCCCGACTGGTTAAAAGACGGTAAGGTTCTTGTGTGCCTTTGGTTACTAAGTCGTCAATCATAACACCGATATAACCGTCACTGCGTTTTAAGATTAGGGGTTCTTTTCCTTGAACTTTTAACCCCGCGTTAATACCCGCAATCAAACCTTGGCCGGCAGCTTCTTCATAACCAGAAGTTCCGTTTGTTTGACCGGCAGTATAAAGATTTTCAATTAATTTTGTTTCTAAAGTTGGGCGTAATTGATGCGGAACCACCACATCATATTCAATAGCGTATCCTGTGCGCATCATTTCAACATTTTGCAAACCCGCAATCGAATGTAACATCTCTACTTGAACATCTTCAGGCATGGAAGTCGATAATCCTTGCACATAGACTTCTTCTGTATTTAATCCTTCAGGTTCTAAGAAAAGTTGATGACGTTCTTTATCAGCAAAACGTACGATTTTATCTTCAATTGAAGGACAATATCTTGCCCCCACACCTTCGACAATACCAGTAAACATTGGCGCACGATGTAAATTATCGCGAATAATTTCATGGGTTTTTGGACTTGTGTAAGTTAACCAACATGGTTCTTGATCTTGTTTATAAGCACTATCAGGAGTGGAATAACTAAAATGATTGGCTTCTTTGTCTCCTGGTTGAATTTCAGTTTGATCATAATCAATTGATCCTGCTTTGACCCGTGGTGGTGTCCCTGTTTTGAAACGTGCAATTTCAAAGCCTAGTTCTTTTAAACTATTGGCAAGGCCAACTGAAGGTTGAGAATTATTAGGACCAGAAGAATACTTCAATTCTCCAATAATAATTTCCCCTCGTAAAGCTGTACCAGCTGTAATAATAACAGCTTTGGCACTATAACGGGCACCAGTATTCGTGATAACACCTTTACAAACGCCATCTTCAACGATTAATTTTTCTGCCATTCCTTGACGCAAAGTCAAATTTTCTTCTTTTTCAATCGTGTGTTTCATCTCTTGTGCATAAGCATGTTTGTCTGCTTGTGCGCGTAATGCCCGCACTGCTGGACCTTTACCAGTATTTAACATCCGCATTTGAATGTAAGTTTTGTCGATATTTTTGCCCATTTCGCCCCCTAGTGCATCGATTTCTCGCACGACAACACCTTTAGCAGGACCTCCAACAGACGGATTACAAGGCATAAAAGCCACCATATCCAAATTAATCGTCAAAAGCAGTGTTTTGTTGCCCATGCGTGCATTAGCAAGCGCCGCTTCACTGCCGGCATGACCGGCACCAACAACAATCACATCATAACTTTCCGCTTGATATTCCATGAAATAATTCCGCTCCTTAATTTAGTTGCTAAAACAGCTTGCTTAGGAAATGAGCAATA
>NZ_JXKG01000026.1 GCF_001885735.1 Enterococcus canintestini
TTTGAAGGGTGGTTATGATTTTTTTTAAGAGAGTGAAAGTCTTAGTTTATTTTAAAAGAAGAGCTAAAAAACATTTTAAAATTGAAACCGTCAAAAAAGATGGCTGAAAACGATAAAAAAACATCAAAATACTATTGTCATTTTACTTATTTTTGCGTATAGTTAATTGAAAGTGAGAATCATTATCAATTAGATAGTTAGGAATATGCTTGTGAAAAAATTAGGAATCTTTTTACTTGTCATTTTATTTTTTCTTTCCATTTTTAGTGGTGTAGGAGAGATGAGTTTGACAGGTTTACTACAAGGGACAAAAAGTCAGTGGCTTCTAATGGAAGAAACAAGATTACCCCGTAGTGTAAGTATAATATTGGCGGGAAGCATGTTAAGTATCTGTGGTTTAGTCATGCAAAAAGTACTACAAAATCGTTTTGTTTCGACTAGTTCGATTGGTATGATGGATTCTGCTCGTTTAGGAATCTTGTTAGTAATGTTATTTATGCCTAATAGTAGTATTTGGCAACGCTCTTTGGTCGCTTTTATTTTTAGCTATGCTGGTGTTTTAGCCTTTCTCTTTTTAACACGGTTACTGCCAAAAAATAACCCTTTAATCGTCCCTTTAACCGGTATGATGTTTGGCAATATTATTGGGGCAGTCGCCAATTTTTTTGGTTATCAATTTCAGTTAGTACAAAATATGTCTTCTTGGTTGCAAGGTAATTTTGCAACGGTTATGAAAGAAGATTATCGCTTAATTTATTTAACCATTCCGGTATTTATGATTATTTTTTTACTATTGCAACAAATTATGGTGTTGAGTTTAGGTGATGATTTAGCGCAAAATTTGGGCGTGAATGTCAAAGGAATGCAGTTTGTCATTTTAGGTTTAGTCGCACTAGGTTCAAGTGTGGTATTAATCATGGTGGGAAGTGTACCATTTCTAGGAATTGTTGTCCCCAATCTGGTAACCTGGTATTTTGGTGATCATTTGAATCATTCTTTGGCATTTGCTGGTATTTGGGGTGCAAACTTTTTATTGATTTGTGATTTACTTGCCCGCAACCTCATTAGGCCCTATGAATTACCTGTAAGCGTAGTGGTGGGTGTTATTGGCGGTATTATCTTTTTGCTGCTAATTGTGAGGAGGCGCAATTTTACATGAAAAAAGATAGTCGCAAATTTTTATCATTGGCGTTATGTGCGGGTTTATTTTTAGTCCTCTATCTTAGTTATGGTACTTATGGAAATTGGTCTTTTGCCTTTTCTTTGCGGGGCAAAAAAATCGTCGCTTTTATTTTAGTCGCTATTTTGACGACAGTTAGCACGATTAGTTTTCAAACGCTAACGCAAAATAAGTTTTTAACCCCTGGAATTTTAGGAATTGATCAGCTATACGTGACAGTGCAAACGCTTTTGTTTTTTCTTGTTGGTGGTGTAGGCGTCTTAGCAGAAAAGTCTATCGCTTTGTTTTTATTAAATATTGCTTTAATGGCAGGGCTTAGCGTACTTTTTATCACCTTCTTTTTAGGTAAATCTGGTAAAGATTTATTTACCCTTTTAATGGTGGGAATGATTGCTTCTAGTTTATTTGGTAGCATCAGTACTTTTTTACAAGTTCTAATGGATCCAAATGAATATGATTTATTACAAGGTAGGCTTTTTGCCAGTTTCAGCAATGTTTTAGGCAATCATTTATTAATTAGTGCCGGTTTACTTTTGTTGATTGTTAGTTTTTTCTGGTACTTTTCGCCGGAATTAGATGCGTTAAGATTAGGGGTTGATTTGGCTATTAATCTTGGCATTTCAGTAGCGCGATTGCAAAAGATAATGCTATTTCTAATCGCTGCTGCAATCGGAGTTGCAACTGCTTTAGTAGGGCCAACTATCTTTTTAGGTTTTATTATTGCAACTATCAGCTATGAAGTTTTTCCTAAAGCAAATCATCGGCAACTTTTTGTGGGTGCGAGTCTAATTGCAATTATTTTTTTAATTGGCGGACAATTTTTATTAGAACAAGTATTTGGCTTGAACACCACAATTAGTATTTTAATTCAATTTATCGGTGGCCTATTTTTTATTGCCAAATTAGTTATAGAAAGGAAAAAGGCATGATCGAGCTAAAAGAAGTAAGTAAAAAGTATCAACAAAAAATCGTATTAGATAAAATTGAATTGCAGTTACCTAAAGGCGAATTGATTGCATTTATTGGTCCCAATGGTGCTGGTAAGAGTACGTTATTGAGTATCATGAGTCGTCTACAACAAGATTTTGCTGGTGAACTTTTTATTGATAATGGCGAAATTCGCACTTGGCGCTCCAAAGAATTGGCTAAGCGTTTAGCCATTTTGAAACAGAATAATCAAGTGCAAGCCCGTCTAACGGTAGCTGAATTAGTCGCTTTTGGGCGTTTTCCTTATACACGAGGAAAATTAAATGAAACAGACCAACAAATCATCTCAGATGCATTAAAAGCAATGGCGCTAAGTGATTTAGCTGAAAATGAATTGCAAAATTTATCTGGCGGACAATTACAACGCGCCTATATTGCGATGATTTTAGCGCAAGATACTGAATATATATTGTTAGATGAACCCTTAAATAATTTGGATATGAATCATGCCAATCAGATGATGCGTTTATTAAAAAAATTAGTCAAAGAAACTGGGAAAACGATTTTCTTAGTAATTCACGATATTAATTTTGCAGCGGCTTTTGCCGATACTATCGTGGCGATGAAAGATGGAGCCATCTTCAAAAAAGGACCGGTGGAAGAAGTCATCACATCAGCGGTTTTGGGCGAGCTTTATGAGATGGACGTACGCGTTTGTGAGTTAATGGGCAAACGGGTTTGTATGTATTTTGATACAGATACTAGCGTTTAGACGCTTATCAATAATTTTTTAGGAGGATATGATGAAAAAAACAGTTTTTATGCTAACAGCAGTAGCGCTAATGATTTTAGCGGGTTGTAGTAATAGTGCCGCTAAAACAGATGAATCAAAAGATAGCCAAGCGCAAACAAAAAGTGAGGTAACCATTCAAGATGCTAACGGGGAAATAACGGTACCAAAAGCACCGGAAAAAGTAGTGGTTTTTGATAATAGTGCCTTAGATACAATGAACGTTTTAGGTGTAGGCGATAAAGTAGTCGGAGCGGCTACGAATAATTTACCTGACTTTTTAAAAGCTTATCAAAAGGTGGAGTCAGCCGGGGGAATTAAAGAGCCTGATTTAGAAAAAATTAATGCGCTGAAACCAGATTTGATTATTATTTCTGGACGTCAACGGGATTTTCAAGAAGATTTGGCGAAAATTGCGCCAACGGTTTTCTTTTCTACGGATAACAAAGACACTTGGAAATCAATTCAAAACCAAGTCAATGCCATTGCTAAAATTTTTGGCAAAGAAGATAAAGCCAAAAAGGAAATTGCAGCTTTACAAGAACAGATTGAAGCCACTAAGAAAAAAGCGGCTGATAGTGGTACGGCATTAGTGTTATTAGCCAATGAAGGTAGTATTTCAGCTTATGGCAAAGGATCACGTTTTAGTATTGTTCACGATACTTTTGGTTTTAAAGAAGCCGACGACACAATTAAAGCTTCTACCCACGGCCAAAATGTTTCTTATGAATACGTGTTAGAAAAAAATCCAGCCATCATTTTTGTCGTGGATCGCACTAAAGCAATTGGTGGCGATGACAGCCAAAATAATGTGGCGGATAATGCGTTAGTGAAACAAACCACTGCTGGTAAAAATCAAAAAGTGATTTCTTTAGACCCTAGCGTTTGGTATTTAGCCGGTTCAGGGCTGGAATCAGTTAAAATTATGATTGAAGATGTTAATCAAGCTTTTTAAAAAATAAAAATCATTTTTATTATTCTAAAGCCCCGTAACAGTTTACTTTTAAGTGAATTGTTACGGGGCTTTTTTGTCAGATAGAAGATTGTGTAATCTTCAATTGAAGTGTGAGGATCAAGATTTCGATGAATATTTGAAAATTAAGCTGTCTGTTTAACTTTTTTTGGCACAATAGTTATGTAAATCAGATAGTTGTTTCGTGATTATTGCTATAATGAAATTTTTGTATTATACTTTATGATACAAAGAGGTGGGAGTATGTTATTAGAGATTAATACACGTTCTGAAATTCCTATTTATCAGCAATTAAGTGAACAGATTATTATGGGAATTGCGACGGGGGAATTAGCAATTGGAGAAAGCTTACCGACAGTCCGACAATTAGCGGATGAATTAGGGGTCAATACGATGACGATTTCAAAATCATACAATCAATTAAAAGAAGCGGGTTATTTAATTACTGATCGTAGAAAAGGTTCCATCGTTACAACCCCAGACGCATATGAAGAAATAGATAAAAATGATTTAAAAAAACGATTGGCACAATTATTAGCCGAAGCGAAAATTCATCAATTCAAAGAAGCGGAATTAACTGCTTTTATTGATAAAACTTGGTCTGGTTTTGCAGAATTTAAAAAGGATGAAACTTCGTAAGTAAGCCAATGATAGAGGAAGAAGGAATAAAAATGCTCGTAGTAATTTTAGTTGGAGTTCTGATTTTTTGTAACGTTATCATGGCCTTTTCATTGGGACTGGCCGCTACACCACATAAAAATGTTGTTTTAGAAAATACATTACCTAGTGAAGCTTTACTTCATCCTGAGGTAAAAGCTTTAACTAAAAAGTATCGTCTGAGCTTATGGAAAATTGCACTTGTTTTTAGTCTTTTGAATTTTACGATGTTTTTTGTGCACTATGAGTCCATTTTAATGACTTTGTTTTGGCTGCTCCTCCTTATTCCAATGGGAGCTTGTTATGGAACAGAGCTATTTTATATTCGTCAAATGGCTCAGTTAAAAGTAGATAAAGGCTGGTTGTTACCTGTCACACCTGTGTTAGTGGATACAAAATTGACCCTCACCAAAAATAAGAAAATGTTACATTTTGGTTATCTAATTCCTGCTTTACTTTTATCGCTTGTTTTAACTTTCATTATGTTAAATAGTCAAAATGATGGAGCAGTAATTTTATCGCTATCATTAGTAGTTGGCTGGTTGATTGCTTTTGCATGTTGGTATGGTGTGAAACGATTACCAGTAGCCGCACCAACAAACGTGGAAAAATTGAATCGTCAATATAATGATTTAACGAAGCATGATTGGTCAGTAGTGGCCGTAGGAACTGCCTATGCTATTTTATTTGCTTTAGCCTTGCCATTTTTTGCCAGTCAATTAAGTGGAATTTGGGCGCAAGTTACGATTTGGTTTTTGCTGATTGTCGTTGTTGGCTTTAGTCTTTTTACAGTCTGGTATTTAATTCGCTTGCGTAAAAAACAAGACGCCCTTTTAAATCAAGTAACCGATTATCGCTATCAAGGTGAAGATCAATATTGGCGTTTTGGAGTTTATATTAATCCAAGTGATCACCGCTTGATGCTGCCAGATCGCATTGGTTTAAATATGACAATGAATTTAGGCCGTCCAATCGGTAAAGTTATTATGGGAGCAATCGGCTTATTAGTAGTAGGGGTGCTATTTGCCACCTTAATTCCAGTCTATATGATGGATTTTAATAAAGAACCCTTTTCAGCTGAACTAAAGAATGAAGAATTGATTTTGAAGGCTCCTTTTGCTACTACTAGTGAAATTAAACTAGACGATATTGCGCAAGTTGCATTGGTCAACAAGCTTAAAAAGCCAGTGGAACGTACCAATGGTTATGGGGGAGAAAATTATAGTACCGGATATTATATGGTCGCTAATAAAAAAGCGACACTTTACTTGGATAATCGCGTCCAGCCATTTTTAAAGATAACTACTAAAAAACGTGATTACTATTTTACTTTTAAAGAAGAAGAAAAAACCAAACAGCTCTATCAAGATTTAACCCAACAATTGCCATAATAGCACCATGAAGCGCAGGCCAGTATTGGTTTGCGTTTTTTATTTGGATTTTTTGAAATAACTGTAAAAATAGTTTCATCTTTTTTGAAAAGGAATACATCTATGCATTTTTTTGAATTTAATTTCTAGACAGTGGCTAAAAATTGTCTAAAAAGAAAAGGAATACAGTTGCTTATTTTTGCACAATCAATTGTTCCGGTCTATCCTTTATTTAGAAAGAAAAAACTGTTGGAAAGTTTTAGTGAAAGGAAGTGATCAAGATGAAAAAAGGATTCATTCGTTTTGGCATCGGCGTTGCCGTTTTATCACTTGGTATTGCCTATGTAGCAAAGAAAACTGGCTTTTTTGAAGACGATAGTCATTTATATGATGAATTTGAAGCATAACAATTGGCTTAGATCCAATTGCCGTGTTCCTAATTGGAGGGAATTACAATGAGAAAAAAGAAAGCGATTATGATTGGAGCTGGCTTAGCCAATATGGCCGCTGCCGTTTATTTGATTCAAGAAGGAAAATGGTCTGGCGATAAAATTACCTTCTATTCTTTAGATGACCATGGTTCAAATGATGGTTCACCGTTAAAAGATGCAACAGATGACTATTGGAATGAAAATCATCCCTTAGAAAATCAAAAAGGTTATATTGCTCGGGGGGGACGGATGCTAAATTACCGCACATATGTTGATTTAATGGATTTGTTAGAAAGAGTCCCCTCTGCCACAGAAGCAAATATGACAGCCGCAGAAGATACAAGAGATTTTGACGCAAAGCATCGTACTTTTGATAAGGCGCGCCTTTTGCAAGGGGGCAAAGGAATTGTGGATGGCGGTCATTTAGGTTTTAGCAACAAAAATCGTCTCTTATTGACCAAACTAATCGCACTACCTGATTCTGAAGAAGAAAAACTTGATAATGTGACAATTGCTGACTATTTTAAAGATGATCCTGGTTTTTTTGAAACAAACTTTTGGTATATGTGGGAAACAACCTTTGCATTTCGGACGAAAAGTTCAGCGCAAGAACTACGGCGCTATATGCACGAAATGATTTATGAATTTACCCAAATTGAACATCTAGTTGGGGTAAATAGAACCCGTTATAATCAATATGAAAGCATCATGTTACCTTTAATTAATTATTTAAAAGAACAAGGCGTTAACATTATTTTAGATCGACTCGTAACTAATTGGGAGTTTAAAGAAACACCAATGCAAGATGAAATTACTGTTACAGGTTTATCTATGACCAATACAAAAACAAACGAAGAAGAATTTGTCCCAGTCGATGAAGATACGGCAGTTATCTTTACCAATGGTTCTATAACAGATGCGGCTAGCTTAGGGGATTATAATACACCGGCACCGGAAAATATGGATTATGGGGCAGCAGCTAGTTTGTGGAAAAAAGCCGCCGAAAGATTTTATAATCTAGGCAATCCTGATAAGTTCTTTGCAGATCGTGATGCCAGTGAGTGGGTAAGCTTTACTTTAACAACTAAAGATCATTTGTTACTAAATGAGATTACACGGATTACCACGCAAGAACCAGGCAATGCCTTAAATTCGTTCTTGTCTACGACACCGATTACGCCTTTGAATCAAGTTGATGTTAATATGTCGATTGTTGTTCATCACCAACCCCACTTTACGAGTCAAAAACCAAATGAAACGGTCATTTGGGGTTACTTCTTGTATCCACGCCGTAAAGGAGAGTTCGTTGATAAACAATACATTAAGATGACAGGTAAAGAGATGGCCCAAGAATTAATTGGTCAACTATCAAAAGTAGATCCTGGTCCGGTAAATATAAAAGAACATGAAGCTGAGATTTTAGATAGTATTATTAACAACATCCCAGTCTATATGCCTTATGCCTCTGCTTTATTTAATAATCGTGCAAAATCAGATCGGCCAAAAGTTATCCCTAAACACAGTACGAATCTAGCTTTTACCGGCGAATTTGTCGAACAACCGTATCAAATGGTCTTTACTGAACAAAGTGCAGTTCGTTCTGGTGAAATTGCTGCCTTCCATTTTGCAGGAATTCCGATGAGTCGGTTGGTTAAAACACCGCGTTATGATAAAGATTTACCAACCTTAATGCGAGCTGCTAAAAAAATGTTTGCTTAAAATTTATTTTTGGTTGAAATGAAAAATCGTTTTATAAATTTAGTCAAAAAGGGAATTTGAGTCTATTGAGAGGCTCAAATTCTTTTTTTATAGGAAAGACTGATGGATAAAGGGGATTTTCTGAGCGAATTGGTAAACTAGTTAGCTTTTTAGGGCGTAGTAATTGATTTCCAAATTATAAATCCGTCAGTTTATCTTTAATTATTGAAATTTTCAAAAAATTCATGACAAATTTAAAAAATTGTTGTACCATAGCAAAAAGCACTGTCAGTAATAAAAAGGAGTGAAGTTACATGGAAATAAATTGGGCCGAACTAGGTTTTGATTATATGAAATTGCCTTATCGTTTTATTGCTCATTTTAAAAACGGAGCTTGGGATAGTGGACAATTGACAGAAGATGAGTTTTTGCACATTCACGAAGGATCCACCGCCTTACATTATGGTCAGCAATGTTTTGAGGGCTTAAAAGCTTATGGACGAAAAGATGGTAAGATTAATTTATTTCGACCTGATCAAAATAGTGCCCGCTTAAATCGTAGTGCGCGGCGCTTATTGATGCCAGAGGTTCCAGAGGAGTTATTTTTAACAGCAATTAAACAAGTCGTTTTAGCCAATCGCGAATTTGTGCCGCCTTACGGTACTGGGGCAACGCTATATCTTCGCCCTTTATTAATTGGAGTTGGACCAAATATTGGCGTTCATGCTGCTCCTGAGTATATTTTTACTGTCTTTTGTATGCCAGTAGGTGCTTATTTTAAAGGTGGCTTAACGCCGACTAATTTTATTGTTTCTGATTATGATCGTGCGGCACCAAAAGGAACCGGGGCTGCTAAAGTTGGGGGAAATTATGCGGCGAGTCTTTTACCTGGAGAAGAAGCAAAAGCCCGTAATTTTTCTGATTGTATCTACCTTGACCCAGAAACACATACTAAAATTGAAGAAGTCGGTTCCGCTAACTTCTTTGGTATCACACAAGATGAGCAATTTGTGACGCCTAAATCACCATCAATTTTGCCAAGTATCACCAAATACTCCTTACTCTTTTTAGCAAAAGAACGCCTTGGGCTAGAAACACTAGAAGAAGATGTGCCAATCGATAATCTAGCACGTTTTAAAGAAGCGGGGGCTTGTGGTACGGCAGCGGTTATTTCTCCTATCGGTGGTATTCAATACGAAGATAAATTTCATGTTTTTTATTCTGAGAGTGAAGTCGGACCGGTAACACAAAAATTATATGATGAGTTAACGGGAATTCAATTTGGCGACAAACCAGCTCCAACGGGTTGGATTATCACTGTGGATTAAATAAATAAAACAAGAGGTGCGACCAAAATCAGGTCGTGCCTCTTGTTTTTTAGAATAACTGATGTTAAAGCAGTAACTTCTTAAATGAGACGAAATATCATAAAAATTTGAGTCATGACTTTCTTAAAATTTCTTTCTATTGTTGAAGTTGACCACTTTGACCACGGTTTTAGTTAGGACATTTTATTGTGCTAACAAATCAACTAATGTTGGCATGTCATGAATTTCATAACGTTCTTTATAAGCGCTAATTTGGTCTGCACTAAAAGTATTAGGATCTAAGACCATTGATTCCACAGGTAGTGGGCGATCGTTGGCGATTTTCACTTCGATGACAACTGGACGATCACTATCTTTTGCTGCATCAAATGCTGGGGCTAATTGATCGTAATCTGTGACAGTAAATCCTTTTGCACCCATTGCTTCAGCGGCTTTACCAAAGTCTACATCATATAAATCGACCCCAAAAAGCGCTTTGTTGGTTTCTTCTTGTTCTGCTTCAATAAAACCAAGGGAGTCATTAGTTAAGATAACGTTGATGATTGGCAATTTGTATTTAACTTGGGTAATGATATCTTGCATATTCATCGCAAAACCACCGTCACCATTAATGGTGAAGACTTGGCGATTTGGATAACTCAATTGAGCACCAATCGCACCTGGAACAGCATAGCCCATAGTTGCAAACCAACCAGAAGTGGTAAATTGTTGTTTACCATTCATTTCTAAGTGACGGACAGAATGAGTAGTCACGTTACCAACATCAACGACAAAAATTGCGTCATCTTCAGCAATTCGGTTGATTTCTTTATAAACTGGTTCAGGGCGCATTGGTTTGCGTTTATCATCGTAAAAACTATGGCGCCAGTTATGCCAGTTTTTAATATTTGTTTGGTTTGCTTCATACCACTTATCTGCTGTGCGAGCTTCACCAAGTTCTGTTAGGCGTTGTAAAGTTAAAATACCATCACCTAAAATCGCCACATCAACATCATGACGACGACCAAATTTTGAACCATCAATATCGACTTGAATAAATTTGGCATCTTTGTTAAAGAACGCACCGCCAAATGGGAAGTTACTCCCAACGGAAATAATCAAATCAGCGTTAGCTAATGCTTCATTAGCAGGTTTTGTTGCGACGCGGGCAGCAGAACCTAAATAGTTTTCATAATCATCGTTGATAATTCCTTTGGCTAATACAGCAGCTGCAACTGGCATACTAAAGTGTTCAGCAAAAGCTTTAACAGCATCTGCGCCACCTCGTACCCCTTGGCCGATATACAAGACTGGTTGTTTTGCTGCTTGTATTAAAGGCAAGGCTGCTTTTAATTGTGCTTCATTTGGTTGAATGGTAGTGGTTTGATAGGTTGCAGCAGTTGAAACAAATGTATCTTCAATTTCTTCGAAGCCATAATCAACAGGAATCGTAACCACTGCTACACCGCTATGACGGTAGGCAGCTTTGATTGCTTCATCCACCACAAAAGGTAAACTTTGCGCGTTCATGACTGTTCGATTGTAGACACTTACGTCAGCGAAAAGTGGATTTTCATTTAATTCTTGGAAAGCGTTCGTATTCATTGCACTAGAGGCAACTTGCCCCAATAAAGCTAAAACAGGTACATTATCCATTTGAGCATCATACAGACCATTGATTAAATGAGTAGCCCCAGGACCTGCTGAACCAAAAACAGCACCAATTTTACCAGTTACTTTAGCATCTGCTGCTGCAGCTAAAGAACCAGTTTCTTCATGACGGACTTGAATGTACTTGATGTGATCTTGTTCGTCGAATAAAGCATCCATTGTAGAGTTGAAGGAACCACCAGGTAAACCATATAGATGATCAATTCCCCAATCTTCCATGACTTTTAACATTGCGACACCGGCATTGATTTTTGTCATTTTAAACACTTCTTTCTTATTTTATCGAGCAAACTAAAAAATGTACTCGTTTTATTGACCTAAATTTATGTTACCGCCAATTCAAAAAAAATACCAATATTCTTACTCAAAGTAAGCGTAAAGGAAAGCTACTCTTTTACTTAATTACTGCTAGCGGGAATAAAAGGAGCAATTAAATTTGCAAAGGCTTCAATATTACGACTTTGGATGATAATTTTGCCTTGTCCTGAAAAGTGATTGACCACGCCTTCACCGGTTTTAAAACCAAAAGTACCAGAAGCAAATTCAATATGGTAATCAAGGGACTTACTCCAAGCTAAGACGTGTTCGTTATCGACTACAAAATCTTGGCTGCCATCCATAGTAATTTCAACTAAATCGCCATAACCATTGATTAACATTAACCCTTCTCCTGAAGTTTCCATTACAAATAAACCACCAGTCCCTCCTAATAGCGCGCCTTCTAGTTTTTGTCGTTGCATTGTATAAGAAACGCTACTTTCACTAGCCAAAAAAGCACCAGTATTTAGTCGCCATTGGGTAGGGCCAATGGGTAGCTCACGAATAGTACCAGGTGTTGAAGGGGCAATTGTAACTTTGGCATTTGGTTCATCCCCGTGTACTTTAGTAATAAAGAAACTTTCACCGCTTGATAAAGAACGGCCCAATGCCCGGACCATTCCACCCAGTCCTTTTTTACCGTTACTATTCATGTGGCCTTCCAATGTAACTAAACCGTTGTGATAAACCATCGAGCCGGGTTCAATCTGAATTTCTTCTTCTTTATCTAGGGTAATGTCAACTAAAGGGAAAACTGAAGTGGAGCTTAAGTTGTATTTCATATGCTAACCTTCTTTCCTTTTGATACTTTTATTATAGGACAAAGCGGGTTTTTGACAAAAAGTTAACTTCTGACTAAAAAGAGGGTTATTGATGGTGGTTTAATTTTTGAAATGATAAACTTAATTAAAGTGAAGGTCTGATGGGGAAATTACATTGTTGAGTTTAGATAGAAATAGGTGACGTGGATGTTAGTGATTATCGGAATAATTGTAGTGGTATTAGGAATTAGTTTGCTTTTTTATTTCTATTATTTGAGACGTTGGGCACGTTTTTTTGTTGATGCGATAGTCGAAAGAGATAATGATTGGTATTTAACTAAAGGACGAAGCACGTTAAACCCTAATCTGAAAAAAGAAGAGCCAACAGATGAACTTTACAATTTTTGGTTAACGGAATATGAATGGGGAGCGACTAGTTTTGATCAGCAAAAACTAGTAGCTTCGACTTTTTTACAAGATAGCAATCGGTGGGTAGTCTGTGTTCACGGTTACCGTAGCACGGGTTTTGATGAAATGGCGCAGACGGCTAAAACATATTTTGAAGCCGGTTATAATGTCTTGGTGCCAGATCTTAGAGGGCATGGACGCAGTAGTGGTAAAGTGATCGGTCTTGGCTGGTTAGACCGCTTGGATTTGATTACATGGATAAACCTAATTACAGATAATAACCCTCAAGCTGAGATTATTCTGCATGGCGAAGGGATGGGAGCAGCGGCGGTCTTAATGACTAGCGGAGAAAAACTACCAAATCAAGTGAAGTTATTAATTGCTGATAGTAGTTATACTTCAGTTTACAGTGTCTTTAAATATCAATTACACCGCTTTACCAAATATCCGGTTAATCGTTTTATGGGCTTGGCAAACAGCTATGCTAAAAAACGCATTGGTTATTCATTACTTGAGGCTTCTGTGACGCGGCAGTTAGGAAGTAATCATTTACCCGTCTTATTTTTACATGGAGAGGCAGATCAATTTATTCCTGTCAGTGAAACTGATACTTTAATGGAAGCTACAGCCGGTGTAAAAGAGCGACACATTTTTACGAATTGTGACCATTTAAAAGCTAAAGAAGAGCAACCAGTAGCATATTGGCAGATAATTTGGTCCTTTATTCATAAAAATTTAGGTTAATTTGGCTTAGATTAATCGTATTTTAGTTAAAAGGATAATTATTTGTCTAATACTAATACTACTGATAAAATGTAAGTGGTTATGGTTTGGTTTAACGAATCAATTAAAGTTATGATTCACAAAAAAGGAGGCAGACAGATGGAAGGTAATAAAATCGGAAACAAAGCTGTGACAGAAGAAATGTTAATTGCCGATGGCTATCGTAAGTATTCTGGTAAAGATATCGATATTTATTACAACAAAGACATTTGTGCCCATGTGGGAAATTGTGTGCGGGGAAACAGTGCTGTATTTGAAGTAGGGCGCAGACCGTGGATACTAGCAGATAATGCTAGCGCAGATGAAGATGCACGCGTTATTAATACATGTCCAACTGGGGCATTAAAATTTATTCGGAAGGATGTTTAAGATGGAATTTAAAGAAGAAAAAGATCGCTTTGCAGTATACGATGATGGAAAAGAAATTGGTGAAATGACTTGGTCTTCTGCCGACAACATGATGATCATTGATCACACTTTTGTTGATCCGGCTTATCGTGGTCAAAAAATTGCCGAAAATTTGGTTTTACACGGTGTGGAACGCGCGCGTCGCGATAATTTGAAAATTATTCCATTATGCCCGTTTGCTAAAAAGGAATTTGCGGAAAAACCTGAATATGACGATGTATTACGTAAATAATCTATTTAACGATTAACGACTATTAGAAAGTGTTGTGACGTAGTTTGTCACAGCACTTTTTCTATTTTTGATAAGATAAAAAGTAAAGTAATTAACAAAGTATTTTCCCAAGGCTATTCCTTGTGGTAATCTCAGAACAATTATGCTAAAGTAAAATGGACGAATTGTATTTAAGGAGGAAGCGGCGAATGTATAATTTTTTATTGGGCGTAGTGATTGTGCTTTCAATCATTATCATTATCGCTATTATGATGCAGCCGAGCAAACAAAATAGTGCAGCCAGTGCCTTTACCGGCGGTGCCGATCAGTTATTCGGAAAACAAAAAGCCCGTGGTTTTGAAGCTGTTATGCAGCGCACAACAGCAGTTTTAGGTGCTATTTGGTTGATTTTGTTATTTGTATTAGCCTTTTTATCATCAAAATAAACGGATTAATCCGATCATTTTTTGGCTGAAGCTTGTGGCGTGTCTTGCGTCAGGTTTCAGCCTTCTTTTATTTTTATGGTAAAATTGGGCTAATGAGGTGAGAAATCGTGGAAAAAAAACCAACATCATTTTTTACAGCACAAGGAAAAACAGCTGTGTTACTCTTTCATGCCTATTCTGGTAGTCCCAATGACGTGAGAATGTTATCCCGTGCATTAGAAAAAGAAAACTATACCGTTTATGCGCCGCTTTTTTCAGGTCATGGGACAGTAGAACCAAAAGAGATTTTGGCGACTGATTTTAAACAATGGGAAGAAGATGCCGAAAACGCATTTAAATTTTTAGTTCAAAAAGGTTATCAAAAAATCGCTGTTTTCGGTCTTTCAATGGGCGGCATTTTCGCTATGAATTTATTGACAAAAGGCTATCCGCAAATTATTGGTGGTGGCGCTTTTTGTTCGCCTTTATTTAAAACTAAAAACAATGTACCAGAAAACTTCCTATTATATGCAAGCCAGGTTTATGAACGTCAAAAAATTATTGGTGATATAAAGGCAGAAAAATTACGAGAATTAAAACCATTAGTAATAAAGCAATTAGAAAAAATTGAATTGTTTGGTGAAAAAGTGAGTCAAAATTTAGCTGCTGTTAAAGTACCTATTTATTTGGCCCAAGGTGGTTCCGATGAAATGATTGATGCAAAAACGGTATTTAAAACGGCAGCAGCGTTATCCCAAGTTGACGTCACACTCGCTTGGTATGCCAAGAGCGGACATGTCATTACAGTAGATTCCGTTCACCAGCAATTTGAAAAAGATGTGAGCCACTTTTTGAAGAAAGTGGAATGAAAAGAGGTAGAAAATGAAATCAACAATTAAAGAGCAGATCCTTTCTTTTCTTACAACAAGTAATAAGAAGAGTTTTTCTGCTGAAGAAATTGCCGCAGGCTTAGCATTAAATAAAAGTAACGATTTTAAATTACTCGTGCAAACATTAGCGGCAATGGAGCGTGAAGGTGCAATTGTTTTTAATAAAAAAGGGAAAGTAAAATTGCCTCCTCAAAAAGTATTAGTCGAAGGTATTTTTCGCGCCAATGAACGCGGCTTTGGCTTTGTGACGATTGATCCTGAAGAAGACGATGTTTTTATTCCCAAAGAAGCGACTGGTTATGCAATGGATGGTGATACAGTAGCAATTGATATTGTCAAAATTTCCGATCCTTTTTCTGACCGGGGAGCAGAAGGCCAAGTTGTTGCGATAAAAAAACGAGCAGTGACTCAAATTGTTGGGGAGTTTACTTTATTTGATGAAACAGAAATTGCTGAAAGTGATTTATACGGCAGTGTTAAACCAAAAGACAAAAACTTTAACGGCTTAAAAGTCTTAGTTGCCGCAGAAGGAATCAAGCCTGTTGACGGTAGTATCGTTATCGTCGAAATTACCCATTATCCTGAAAAAGGGTATCCTACTAGTATTGAAGGAATTGTAAAACAAGTTATTGGTCATAAAAATGATCCTGGGATGGATATTTTGTCGATAGTGATTAGTCATGGGATTCCGACTCGTTTTCCAGAAGATGTTTTAGCCCAGGCTGATCAAGTTCCTGAGAAAATTAATCCAGCTGATTTTCCCGAACGCAAAGATCGCCGAGATCAGTTAATTGTGACCATTGATGGAGAGGACGCCAAAGATTTAGATGATGCGGTGACTGTCAAAAAATTAGCGAATGGTCATTTTTTCTTAGGCGTTCATATTGCAGACGTATCTTATTATGTCACAGAAGGTAGTCCACTAGACCAAGAAGCTTATGATAGAGGAACCAGTGTTTATTTAACTGATCGCGTGATTCCAATGATTCCCCAGCGCCTATCAAACGGAATTTGTTCTTTGAATCCTCACGTTCCGCGTTTAACCATGAGCTGTGAAATGGAAATTGATCAAACAGGGAAAATTGTGAAACACGAGATTTTTCCAAGTATCATTCAAACAACAGAACGAATGACTTATACTGCGGTAAACGCCATTATTGAAAAAAATGATCCCGAAGTTTCTAAACGTTATGAACAACTAGTGCCAATGTTTTTTGAGATGGCAGAATTGCATAATATTTTAGAACAAAACCGGATTCAAAGAGGCGCAGTGAGCTTTGAAGACCGCGAGGCCAAAGTTGTCGTAGACGAAAACGGCCAACCCCAAGATATTCTTTTGCGCAGTCGGGGTGTGGGGGAGCGTTTAATTGAATCATTTATGTTAGCTGCCAATGAAACTGTGGCGGAACACTATAATAAATTAAATCTGCCATTTATTTATAGAATTCACGAAGATCCAAAAGAAGAAAAGTTACAACGTTTCTTTGATTTCGCTGCCGCTTTAGGGATGGTAGTGAAGCATACAAAAGGGACGATTACACCTAAAGACTTACAAAAAGTGGTAGCTGAAGTGGCAGAGCGCCCAGAAGCAATGGTCGTAAATATGATGTTATTACGTAGTATGCAACAGGCAAAGTATTCTGAACATAATGCCGGGCACTACGGCTTAGCCGCAGATTACTACACGCATTTTACTTCACCGATTAGACGTTATCCGGATTTAATTGTGCATCGCTTAATTAGAAGTTACGCTGAGGATATGAGTAAAAAAACGCAGAGCAAGTGGCAAGATAAATTGCCAGAAATCGCACATCATTCTTCTGATATGGAACGACGTGCTGTTTTGTGTGAACGAGAAGTAGACGCAATGAAAAAAGCGGAATTTATGCAGGCGCATATTGGTGAAGAATTTGACGGTGTCATTAGTTCGATTACGAAATTTGGTATTTTTATTGAGTTGCCAAATACAATTGAAGGTATGATTCACATCAGTAACTTAAAAGATGACTACTTCCATTTTGTCGAACAGCAATTAGCTTTAGTGGGTGAAAGAACCGGTATGACTTTTAAAATTGGTCAAAAAGTGCGGGTTAAAGTAACAAATGCCAACCCGGAAACTAGAGAAATTGATTTTGAATTGGTTTCGGCTGAAGAAGTAACCCAACTGCCTCGTCCACAAACAAGTAGAAGTAACAGAAGCGGTAAAAAAGCTGATAACCGCGCTAACCGAAGAAAGAAAAACGCCCCGAAAAAAGATCGCGCTACAAATAAAAAAGGAAAACTAAAAGTTGATCTGAATAGTGGCAAAAAGAAAAAAGGTAAAAAGCCTTTTTATAAAGGCGCTAAAAAGAAAAAAGCGAAATAGACCTGTTTGAAAATAGAAAAAAACAGGTCACAAATGAAGGAGGTAGCTTCTATGCCAAAAGGTGATGGAAAGTTAATCGCGCAAAATAAAAAAGCCCGTCACGATTATACAATCATTGATACTTTAGAAGCCGGAATTGTGTTACAAGGGACAGAAATTAAATCAATTCGTAACGCTCGGATTAACTTAAAAGATGGTTTTGTCCGCATTCGTAATGGCGAGGCATTTTTATATAATGTTCACATCTCTCCTTATGAACAAGGAAATTTATTTAACCATGATCCGCTAAGAACGCGTAAACTTTTACTGCATCGAAAACAGATTGATCGTTTATATGGTGAGATGAAAAGTGCGGGGATGACCGTGGTACCGTTAAAAGTTTATCTAAAAGACGGTTTTGCTAAAGTTTTAATTGGTCTGGCAAAAGGGAAAAAAGAATATGATAAACGCGAAACATTAAAACGAAAAGATCAAGAAAGACAAATCAGCCGTGTTTTAAAAAATTATTGAAGAAATTTGATTTTAACAGGGGCTATTGCTTTATAAAGTTAGGTCTTTTTGATAGCATTTACTCAGACGGTGTGCAAAATTTCATTTTTTTAGTTAATGATTCGTTTTACTGATTATAGGTATTACACATTTCTATTAGTCATTTTGCTAAAAGTGTCGAATCTTGCTGAAAATCTTTTGAAATTTTCTATCCGTGGTGGTATGATACGCATTGGTTATCATGCCAAAAGCATTGACAGCACTTATTTACCAGCTCTTTTTTAGCTGGAGCATACGTATGAAAAGAGGTGAGAAATATTGAAAGAAAAACCACTCGTTTTCAATATTGGTCCCATCTGGTTTGATGGCACCATCCTTTTGATGACACTTATCACGTGTGTTATTGTTTTTACACTAGTTTTTGTTTGTACCCGTAATTTACAATTGAAACCAAAAGGCAAACAAAACTTTATTGAGTGGGTAATTGATTTCGTTCGCGGTATCTTAGGAGATAACCTCCCAAGTAATGAAGTGAACAACTTCCATTTATTATCATTTGCCTTGTTTCTATTTGTTTTTGTCGCCAATGAGATTGGCCTTGTGACGAAAATCGTTGTCGGTGAAACAACTTTTTGGAAAAGTCCAACCGCGGATCCCTTTGTGACATTGACGTTGGCATTGATGATGATTGCCATGACCCATTTCTTCGGGGTGCAAAAATTTGGTTTAAAAGGGTATTTCAAAGTATCATTCCTACAACCCGTTGCCTTTTTATTACCAATTAAAATCATCGAAGAATTTACCAACATCATTACCCTAGGTTTACGTCTTTACGGGAATATTTTCGCCGGTGAAGTTTTGCTAGGTTTAATTGTCGATATGTTAAATAATGTCGGTTGGCTGACACTTCCTGTGGTTATTCCACTAGAGATGATTTGGATTGGCTTCTCTTTATTTATCGGGGCCATTCAAGCATATGTATTTGTCACCTTATCAATGGTATTTATGGGGCATAAATTGGAAACAGAAGAGTAGATTTAAAGGATTTTATCAACTGGTTTGACGAGAAAATGTAAATTACATTTATCAATCGTCTCAACTTAATTATTTAGGAGGAAAAAAATTATGAACTTTATCGCAGCAGGTATCGCAATCGTCGGGGCAGCTATTGGGGCTGGTTATGGTAACGGGAAAGTTATCTCACAAACGATCGAATCAATGGCACGCCAACCAGAAATGTCTGGTCAATTACGTTCTACAATGTTTATCGGGGTTGCCTTAGTAGAAGCTGTGCCTATTCTTGGTGTGGTTATCGCTTTGTTACTTGTTTTCATGGGCTAAAACCATTGAAAAAGCAGAAACGGATCTTAACTGTTTTTGCTTTTTTGCCATGATATGGCACCCTTAATTAGTAGAAAAGGAGCTTACGCTTATGCTAAATATTGTATTAGCAGAAGTCGGGAATACAACAATCAGCAGTATTGTGGTAGTCTCTGGTTCTTTCTTATTATTGGTTGTACTTTTAAAGCATTTTGCTTGGGGCGCAATTTCAGATATGATGAAAAAACGGGAAGACAAAATTGCCAATGATTTAGATTCAGCTGAACAATCCCGCACTAAAGCAGCTAAGCTTGAACAAGAACGTCAAGCTCAATTGATGTCTTCCAAAAGCGAAGCAGCTGAAATCATTAAAAATGCAAAAGACAGCGGCGAGCTCAGCCGTCAAAATATTTTAAACGAAACCAAAGAAGAAGTATCTCGTTTAAAAGATAAGGCAAAAAGTGATATTTCAATGGAAAGAGACGCTGCTATGACAAGTGTTAAAGGCGACGTAGCGGAACTTTCTTTACAAATTGCTGAAAAGATCTTGAATAAAGAGCTATCGCCAGAAGCCCACGAAGCTTTGATTAATCAATATATTGAAGGATTGGGCAGCAATGAAACTCGATAAATATACAGTAGGCAAACGCTACGGTAAGGCGTTGTTTGAACTGGCGACAGAAGAACGGGTTACCGAGACTGTCTACAACGATTTGCTCAGTTTGAAAGAAGTTTATAAAGCTATTCCAGACCTTGGTAATATGCTAAGTGATGTTCGCTTAGACTTAGGAGCAAAACGTGCTTTAATGGACAAAATCGTTTCCGAATTTGACGGAATTACGAAAAACTTTTTAGAAGTCGTTTTCCGTTACAACCGTATGGATGATTTAGAGTTAATTATCGATGAATACGAACGCCGTTATGATGAAGCCCAAAGCTTAGTGTTGGGTACGGTCACAACTGCTGTGACGTTATCAAATGAGCAAAAAGAACAATTAGAAACAAAAATTGCGGGCTTATTAGGCTATAAAAAAGCTAATTTGGTAGAAAAAGTCGATCCGCGTATTTTAGGCGGTGTCGTAGTTGAAGCCAACCATCAAGTAATTGATGGCAGTGTGAAAAGCCGATTAGAACAACTGCGATCTATGATCGGTAGATAAGTTTAATTAAAGAGGTGAAACAAATGGCCATCAAAGCAGAAGAAATCAGTGCTCTGATTAAAGAACAAATCAAAAATTACCAGAGTGAACTTGCAGTTGAAGAAATTGGAACTGTAACGTATGTCGGTGACGGGATTGCCCGGGCCCACGGTTTGGAAAATGCCATGAGTGGTGAATTACTAGAATTTTCCAATGGTTCATTTGGGATGGCACAAAACTTAGAAACAAACGATGTCGGGATTATTATCTTAGGTGATTTTGAGACCATTCGTGAAGGAGATAAAGTAAAACGAACTGGGAAGATTATGGAAGTTCCAGTTGGGGATGCTTTAATTGGTCGGGTCGTTAACCCATTGGGACAACCCATTGACGGCTTAGGTGAAATTTCTACCACGAGTACTCGTCCAGTCGAAACATTAGCACCTGGTGTTATGCAACGACAATCTGTCTCAGAACCAATGCAAACTGGTTTAAAAGCCATTGATGCGTTAGTTCCAATCGGTCGAGGACAACGGGAATTAGTTATCGGGGATAGAAAAACCGGTAAAACTTCAATTGCGATTGATACAATCATCAACCAAAAAGGTCAAAATATGATTTGTATCTACGTTGCCATTGGACAAAAAGATTCTACAGTACGGGCACAAGTTGAAACGTTACGCAAATATGGTGCGTTAGATTATACCATTGTTGTTTCAGCAGGGGCATCTCAACCCGCACCATTATTATATATCGCGCCATATGCAGGGACTGCTATGGGTGAAGAATTTATGTATAACGGCAAACACGTTTTGATCGTCTTTGACGATTTATCAAAACAAGCGGTCGCTTATCGTGAACTTTCTTTACTATTACGTCGGCCACCAGGTCGTGAAGCATACCCTGGGGATGTTTTCTACTTACATTCTCGTTTATTGGAACGGGCAGCAAAATTATCTGACGAATTAGGCGGTGGCTCAATGACCGCTTTACCATTTGTGGAAACACAAGCTGGTGATATTTCTGCTTATATTCCAACTAACGTTATTTCAATTACCGATGGACAAATCTTCTTAGAAAGTGATTTGTTCTATTCAGGTGTTAGACCCGCGATTGATGCCGGTTTATCTGTTTCACGGGTTGGGGGGTCTGCTCAAATTAAAGCGATGAAAAAAGTTGCCGGAACTTTGCGCTTAGACTTAGCTAGTTACCGTGAATTAGAAGCCTTTACTCAATTTGGTTCTGATTTAGACCAAGCGACCCAAGCAAAACTAAATCGTGGTCGTCGCACAGTGGAAATTTTGAAACAAAAATTACATGCACCATTAGCAGTTGAAAAACAAGTTTTAATTTTATATGCCTTAACTCATGGATTTATTGATAGTATCCCAGTAAATCGAGTTTTAGACTTTGAAGAAAACTTATTTGAATATATTGATGCTAATCATGCAGATATTTTTGAAACTATTCGGACCACTAAAGATTTACCTGCAGAAGAAGAATTAGATGCAGCAATTAAAGAAGCAAAAGATATCTTTATGGCAGCAGGTAATAGTAGTTCTGCTTCTGCTAAAGATACCGCCGCTTCAATCGAAAACGAACGTTCTTAAAAGAGGTGAGATAAATGGGAGCTTCCTTAAATGAGATTAAGCAACGGATTGCTTCAACAAAGAAAACCAGTCAAATCACCAACGCCATGCAAATGGTTTCGGCTGCCAAATTGACCAAATCTGAAGCTCACTCAAAACAGTTTCAAATTTATGCCTCAAAAGTTCGGGAAGTAGTTACGCATTTAACTGCACAACAGTTAAATGATATTTATTCTGCCGGCCCACAAGATGGGGTGAACTACAATAGTATGTTAATTAGCCGCCCAGTTAAAAAAACTGGTTACATCGTGATCACCTCTGATGGTGGTCTAGTTGGTGGCTATAATAGCTCGATTTTAAAACAAATGATGTCAATGTTAAAAGAAGATCATACTTCACCTGAGGAATACGTTATGATTGCCATTGGTGGTACTGGCGCAGACTTCTTTAAAGCCCGTGGTATTGATTTAGCTTACGAATTGCGTAACCTATCTGATCAACCAGGTTTTGAAGAAGTACGTAAGATTGTCACGATGGCAACTACGATGTATCAAAATGAAGTATTTGACGAATTGTATGTGTGCTATAACCACCATATTAATTCATTGACTAGTCAATTTCGAGTAGAAAAAATGTTGCCGATTGTTGACTTAGATCCAGAAGAAGCAGAAAGTTATGAACAAGAGTATTTGTTTGAACCTTCTAAAGAAGAAATTTTGGATCATTTACTACCCCAATATGCTGAAAGCTTGATTTATGGCGCAATTGTTGATGCTAAAACAGCCGAACATGCTGCGGGGATGACAGCAATGAAGACAGCAACTGACAACGCGAAGAATATTATCGCTGATTTGACGATTTCTTATAATCGCGCACGTCAAGGGGCAATTACCCAAGAAATTACCGAAATCGTAGCTGGTGCTGCGGCACTTGATTAATGATTTCGTAAGTGAATGGAGGAAAACAGATGAGTTCAGGCAAGATTGTTCAAGTAATCGGTCCCGTTGTTGACGTGGAATTCTCTTTAGATCAATCATTACCAGACATTAACAATGCTTTGGTTGTCTATAAAAATGACGAACAAAAAACCAAGATTGTACTAGAAGCTGCCTTAGAACTAGGCGATGGTGTGATTCGAACGATCGCAATGGAATCTACTGATGGCTTGCAACGAGGAATGGAAGTTGTTGATACAGGCAGTTCCATTTCTGTACCAGTGGGAAAAGATACTCTAGGTCGTGTATTTAACGTTTTAGGCGATACAATTGATTTAGAAGAACCTTTTGCTGCTGATCAAAAGCGGAGCGGGATTCACAAAAAAGCGCCTGATTTTGACGAATTAAGCACTAGTACTGAAATTTTAGAAACAGGGATTAAAGTTATCGACTTACTAGCTCCTTATTTAAAAGGTGGTAAAGTTGGTTTGTTCGGTGGTGCCGGTGTAGGTAAAACCGTTTTAATCCAAGAATTGATTCATAATATTGCACAAGAACATGGTGGTATTTCTGTTTTTACCGGTGTTGGTGAACGAACTCGAGAAGGTAACGACTTGTATTATGAAATGAAAGAGTCTGGCGTTATCGAAAAAACAGCCATGGTGTTTGGCCAAATGAACGAGCCACCTGGTGCCCGGATGCGGGTTGCTTTAACTGGTTTGACTATTGCAGAATATTTCCGCGATGTTGAAGGCCAAGATGTCTTATTGTTTATTGATAATATCTTCCGTTTTACCCAAGCCGGTTCAGAAGTATCTGCTTTATTAGGCCGAATGCCTTCTGCCGTTGGTTATCAACCAACATTAGCTACTGAAATGGGGCAATTACAAGAACGGATTACCTCAACGAAAAAAGGTTCTATTACCTCAATCCAAGCGATTTATGTGCCAGCCGATGACTATACTGACCCAGCGCCAGCGACAGCCTTCGCTCACTTAGATGCAACAACCAACTTGGAGCGTAAATTAACTGAACAAGGGATTTATCCAGCGGTGGATCCACTTGCTTCATCTTCCAGTGCTTTAGCACCAGAAATTGTGGGAGAAGAGCACTATGAAGTAGCCAGTGAAGTCCAACACGTATTGCAACGTTACCGTGAATTACAAGATATTATTGCCATCTTAGGGATGGACGAATTATCTGATGAAGAAAAAATCTTGGTCGCTAGAGCGCGCCGAATTCAATTCTTCCTTTCACAAAATTTCCACGTTGCCGAACAATTTACCGGTCAACCAGGTTCTTATGTGCCTGTTGCTGAAACAATTAAAGGCTTTAAGGAAATTTTAGATGGGAAACACGATGAATTACCAGAAGAAGCCTTCCGTAATGTCGGTACAATTGAAGAAGCGGTGGAAAAAGCGAAAAAACTAGGCTATTAGAAAGGGGTGCACCATGGAATACTTAACTGTAAATGTGGTAACACCTAATGGTTTAGTCTATGACCATCATGCAAAAATTGTGGTGGCCAATACAACGGCTGGTGAAATTGGTATTTTACCAAAACACGCACCGATTATCACACCTTTAGCAATTGATGAAGTTCGGGTGAAAAGGACCGATTCTGATACTCATGTCGATTGGATCGCAGTGAATGGTGGCATTATGGAAGTAAGAGATAATGTCGTATCCATTATTGCCGATAGTGCCGAAAGAGAACGAGATATTGATGTTTCTCGGGCAGAACGCGCAAAACAACGCGCGGAACGAATGATTGAAGAAGCTCGAGAAAAAGAAGACGTCGATCAACTACGGCGGGCGACGGTTGCCTTACATCGCGCTATTAACCGCATCAATGTTTCAAAACATCAATAAAATGAAAAGGTTATGACTCCTAGCAGTCATAACCTTTTTTTAGATTCTTTTACTTTTATAGCTATTGTTATTTTTTGGAAAATCACTAGATTAGTCTTTTTGGTTTGCAGAAAAACTAAAATAGGCTAAAATATAAAAGAGATTTTAAAAAAACGTTTTAAAACCTTAAAAAAGTTTTTGTTTTTTTAAACTACCATTTGTGGTATTATGGGATTGTTGAATTTTTTATTCAGGAGGAAGAACGAATGCAAATCTACGGTATTGATGCGATTGTACGGATTATTAGTCATTTTGCATTTGTTTATTTAGCCTTCTGGGGATTGCGGTCATTACGGCTTGATACACAGTTCAAAACGTTTCAGACTGCGCAAATCAGAATCGTTCTTTTGATGCTGGCAATTAGCCTAGGCTTTTTAACCAGTAGTTTTTTCTTAGAAGTTCTGAATTTATTGAAGAATGTTTTTCTATCAATCGTATAGTGAATACAAAAAACGTACTTTATGAAAAAGTTATGGTATAATAAAACAGATTTTGAGTGCAAAAGCATTCAGGCTATTTTCTGGAGGGAATTTTAATGGAAGAGATTATCGTTCAAAGTGGTAATCAGCTAAAGGGTACTGTCAAAATTGAAGGCGCCAAAAATGCCGTTTTACCAATCTTAGCTGCAAGCCTATTAGCTGAAGAAGGGACAACCACTTTACGGAATGTGCCAATTTTATCCGATGTTTTAACAATGAATGAAGTTATCCGCCACTTAAATGTGGATGTGAATTTTAATGAAGCTGCAAATGAAGTAACAATCAACGCTTCTCGTCAATTGGAAATTGAAGCACCGTATGAATTGGTAAGCCAAATGCGTGCCTCAATTGTTGTAATGGGCCCACTTTTGGCTCGTAATGGTCATGCAAAAGTTGCCATGCCTGGTGGCTGTGCGATTGGTAAACGTCCAATTGACTTACATTTAAAAGGTTTTCAAGCCCTAGGCGCGAAAATTAACCAAAAAGAAGGTTACATCGAAGCAATTGCTGATGAATTACACGGCAACACAATTTATTTGGATTTCCCAAGTGTTGGTGCAACCCAAAATATTATGATGGCTGCTGTTAAAGCTAAAGGGACTACTATTATTGAAAATGTAGCTCGTGAACCAGAAATTGTTGATCTTGCCAACATTTTAAATAAAATGGGTGCTCAAATTTTTGGTGCTGGTACAGAAACAATGCGCATTGAAGGGGTAGAACATTTACATGCGGTTAATCACTCTATCGTTCAAGATAGAATTGAAGCTGGTACGTTTATGGTAGCTGCCGCAATGACTGAAGGAAATGTCTTAATTCAAGATGCTATTTCAGAACACAATCGCCCTTTAATTTCTAAATTGAGTGAAATGGGTGCTGAAATTATTGAAGAAGAAGATGGACTTCGTGTTATTGGCCCTAAAGTGTTAAAACCAACGGATGTAAAAACAATGCCTCACCCAGGTTTTCCAACGGATATGCAGGCACAAATGACAGCTATTCAAATGATAGCTCCTGGCACTAGCGTTGTGACTGAAACAGTTTTTGAAAATCGTTTCCAACATTTAGAAGAAATGCGTCGCATGAATGCTCACGTAAAAATTGATGGTAACGTAGCTGTTATTGAAGGTGGACATGAAATGCAAGGTGCTTTAGTCTATGCCACTGACTTACGTGCTGCGGCTGCTTTAATTTTAGTTGGTTTACGTTCAAATGGTATTACACGTGTCCGTAATTTAAAATATTTAGACCGTGGCTACTATAACTTCCATAAGAAACTACAAGCGTTAGGCGGTAATGTTGAGCGCGTTGAGATTGAACACAAAGCAACTACTAAAAATGCGACAACGATTGCTTAAGAAATAGAGGTGTAACTGGATGAGGTTAAATCGTTATATCATTACGACATTAGTGAAAATTCTCTTTGTCCTTTTACTGGCTATGATTATGTTCATTATCGGAACAATGATTGGTTATGGCGGAATTGGTGAAGGAATGCCATTAAAAGTTTTCTATCCAGGACTTTGGACCCATATCTTAGATTTCATGAAATAAAACTTGTTGCCGGCCATTTTGGTCGGCTTTTTTAGTCTATTCAACTTTTAATAATGGTAGCATTTTATCTTAAAAGAAATTTTTTTCTGCCTCTAATTTTTTAAAGTGGGAGAAAGAAAAGTTGTTACCGTTTTATATTTTGTCTTTTTTGTAAGGTAGGTGTAATAAAAGGTTACTTTTGGTGCATCCGCCCAAATCTACTGTAATATTTTGTTGCGCGCGCTTTTTTTATACCCATCTTTTTAAGTAAATTAACAGGAAAAATTACTACTTGTAATATTTTAAAATGTTGTTATACCAAGGTTTTTAAAGGAGAAATCAAAATTATAAGACAAATATTTCGTTTGTAACAAGAAATAAAGCTGTTCCTTTTTTCTTGTCAAAGAGGTTTAACTCTCTTGTAACCTACGCTTTTAAAAGAGATGCTATGATACTTCTCGTGGAAAATTTCAAATAATTGTAAAGGCTCATGTTTAGCCATTCGAATTTTTATTTTTTTGAGGAGTGTCAAATAAATGCAAACCCGATTATTACCAATTTTAAGTGCAACAATTGTTATCGCAGTAGGAAGTATGTTGCCTGTTTATGCGGCAGAAAATGAAGTTACGAGCGAACCGACAGTGCATACAGAACTTGTGACGAAAAATCAAGCAACGAATTTATCTAGCTCACTATTAGTTGAAACGACGAATAATCAAGCAGTAGATTTGGTAAAAGAAGATATTAAAGCAAAAGAAGCTGCCAAAAAAGCAGCGGCTGAAAAAGCTAAAAAAGCAGCGGCCGAAAAAGCTGCTAAAGAAAAGGCTGCAAAAGAAGCCGCCCAAAAAGCAGCAGCCGAAAAGGAAGCGGCAAAAAAAGCGGAAGCTAGCGAACAAACCGCAGATCAAAGTCAGCCAAGTGGTCAAACAATGATGATGGAAGCGACTGCTTATAGTTCAGATCCAGCTGATGCACTAGGAGGCGGTTCAATTACCGCGACTGGCCAAAATTTATTGGAAAATCCAAT
>NZ_JXKG01000027.1 GCF_001885735.1 Enterococcus canintestini
TTGAAGGGTGGTTATGATTTTTACCCAAAAAGCACTAGAAAAAGACGTTTTTCACGTCTTTTTCTAGTGCTTTTTTGAGACTTATGTCACAGCCTCTACTTTTTACGTATAGAGGCTGTCCTAAAAGCAGATTTTTCAATCAACAGAAACTGAGTCAAAATTAGAGCAACAATTTCTTAACTTCCCTGATTATCTTGAAGTTGACTACGTCTCTTACAAGCATTTTATGTCATTCATTTATTCGCCTAAAAGCTGATCAAAACTAAAAATCATCGCAACAATTTGTGCCACATTCCCTAATTCTACTAAAGTTGCGGACTCAATTTTTTTCCAACTACGGGCGTTATAGTCCAATGTTTTAACTTGTAGTGGATTTACAAATCCCTTAATTTGATGACTTTCATCTAAAGGTACAAAATGAGGCTTATTTGTACTAGTAATTGGGCAAACTGCCACTAAGCCTGTCACTGTACTATAATTTTTCGTACTAACAACAAGTGCCGGTCGCCTTTTTTGAATTTCACGCCCTGCACTGGGATCAAAATTCAATGTTATAATATCACCTTGCGCGGGATAATTACTCATTATAAAATTTCCTCTCCCTGTGGTTGCTCTTCTGGAAATCCTAAAGTAGCATCAAGTTTTTGACCTTGTTTGATTGCTTCATCAAAAATATTTTTTTTCTTTTTAATGAAGGTTATGGAGTCATCCGCACCTTTTACTGCCAGATACTCAACATTTTCTGCTATACCAAATTTCGTCGGGACAGTGAGTACAATTGCGTTACCTTGCCGTCTTGTTTTCATAGTATCCCTCCTTAAAAGTAATTACAATGTAATTATATATATAAATAGTCGTAAATACAACCCAAACACAAAGTGAATGGGCTTATTAGTGCGCAGGTTTAATTGTAAGAAAGATTAAATAGACTTTCCTTAAGCTTTATTATTCCCAAAAAAAGAACTCATCTTAACCGTAGTTTTACGGCAAGATGAGTTATAAATAAACAAAATCTATTCTTCTGACTCTTCTAAGTTAGATGCTAAGGCCTCTGTTTTTTTCAACAGATAAATTTTACGAATATTAATAATAAGTGTTTTAATGACAGCATAGACAGGAATACAAATCAACATTCCAATAATTCCAGAAACTCGTCCAGCCCCTAATAATACCAAAATAATCGTAATTGGATGCACATTTAATGACTTACCAAATAAAAGCGGCTTAATGACATTACCATCTACTTGTTGAATAACTAAAATTGAAAGTGCCATATAAAGTGCTTGCCATGGTGAAATAAATAAGCCGACAATAACAGCTGGAACTGCTCCAATAAAAGGACCCACGTAAGGAATAATATTAGTTATTCCGCAAATTAAAGCAAGCAGTAAGGAATATGGTTGTTGAAATATTGTCATGGCAATAAAACTCATAATCCCAATAATGAAAGCATCTAAGACGGTACTACTAATATAAGCCGATAATGTATCGTTTAGGTCTCGAACCGTTTGTCTTAATTCTTTACGAATTGTCCGAGGGAAAAAATTAGAAACAGCATCTAAAAAGCGATGACCATCTTTAAACATAAATAGTAAAATAAATGGCACCGTAAACAAAAGAACGAAAAACTTCGTTAAGACCGAAACAATCGAAGATAAACTTGAAGTCACACTGACAATAATAAAATTAATAATACGATTAATTGTAATATTTGCCGATTCCAATTGTTGCTCTAAATTAAAGTTTTTAAATTCATCTTGCTTAGCCAATCCATCCAACCATTGCACGAATTCATCCGCATAGGTGGGTAATTGCTGCGTTAATTGAACGGTTTGTTCAATTAATTGTGGAATCACATTCATTGCAGTGACTACAATAATAATAACCACGACTAAAAAGGATATTAAAAAGCCTAGCACGCGAGAAAATCCTCTTTTTTGTAAAAAATTAACGATTGGATCAAACATATAATATAAAAAGCCGGCAATAAAGACTGGCAGAAGCACTGCACCTACCATTTCAATGACGGGCTGAAAAATCCCCGGCATTTGCCATAAAAAATATACGCCAATAATCACGAGAACCAACTCGGCGGTCCAATAAAACAATTTTGA
This sequence comes from Enterococcus canintestini, assembly GCF_001885735.1. Classification (GTDB taxonomy): domain Bacteria; phylum Bacillota; class Bacilli; order Lactobacillales; family Enterococcaceae; genus Enterococcus_C; species Enterococcus_C canintestini. Next base: position 2,115 of record NZ_JXKG01000027.1, read on the forward strand.
ATTCTTAAACGACTGCATACTAAAACTCCTAATAATTTAATATCTTTATTTTAGCATAACAAATACTGGAATCGTTTTTTTACGCAAAGATTATTATAAAATTTTTGAATTTTTGCTAATAACTAATAAAATAAAAACTAACCACTCCACATGTTCTATGGTTAGTTTTTATTTTATCTGATTGACTTCTTTAAGAATTCTGTCTCTTTTTTGCTGCGATTACAATAAATCTTTTTGATAAACAAATAAAAAACGATCAAAAATATCTTCTTTAGTCCCTATTTTGTGATAACCAAATTTTTCATAGAGGCTTTTGTGGCTAGTTGCAATAAAAACTTTTTCAAAACCCAGTTCAACTGCTTTTTTTTCTGCTCTTTTTACCAGTTGTTGACTAATTTTTCTGCCACGGTATTTTTCAGCAACAAACACGACACCAATAAAAGGAGTAAGGGTTGTTTCTTTTACAATATCTTGTTTTAAAAGCGCACAAAAGCCAACGAGTTCTTTTCCGTTCCAACAGACTAAAACATTTTCCCAATCCGTTAAACTGTTGCTTTTCATTTGCTGAGCTAAATGTGCTCCTGCCTGCCAAGATACTTGTGCGATTAAGGGAATTGCTTTTTCCCATTCACTGGTGTCTTTAATCCATGTAAAGCGCATCTTCATCATCTCCTAAAAAGAGCATAGCATAAAAAAGGGCTTCACCTAGATAGGTTGAATTTTAACAATTAATCTTCTTTACCGGCTAAACCTGCAAAAATAGTTTTTAAATTTTCTTTCATCATATTATAGTAACTATCGCCTGGATTACCTGGTTCTGCAATTGAATCAGTAAAAATTTCGCCATAAATTGGAATACNTTCGCCATAAATTGGAATACCACTATCTTTAGCTACACTTTGCATCGGTTTTTTATTAACGGAACTTTCGACAAATAAAGATTTAACATTGGATCCTTTTAACTGATTAACTAAAGTTGTAATTTGCTCTGGTGTACCTTCTTCTTCGGTATTGATCTCCCAAATATAAGCAGAGGGAATATCATAGGCTTTTGAAAAGTATTTAAAACATCCCTCACTTGTTACAATCAGTTTCTCATCTTGTGTTAAAGTAGCAAACTGTTCTTTAGCTACTTTATCTAAAGCGGTTAATTTTTGTTCATACTCTGCTAAGTTATGACGGTAGGTCTCTTTGTTGGCTGGATCTTTTGCCATTAACGTTTTTGCAATATTTTGCGCATAGATAATCCCATTTTCAATATTTAGCCATGCATGGGGGTCTTCTTTGCCGTGTCCATCCCCTTCTAAATAAATAATATCGACACCATCACTGACAGCAAAATAATCTTTGTTTTCCTTTTTTTGACCATTTTTCATTAATTTAGTAAACCAGCCATTGCCCCCTGTCTCGAGATTTAGCCCATTATAAAAAATTATATCTGCTTCTTGGGTGCTTCTTACATCTTTTGCTAGCGGTTCATATTCGTGAGGATTTTTTCCCACCGGAACAATACTGTGTAAGTTAACCTTATCACCGGCAACTTCTTTCACCATATCTGCAATAATAGAATTTGTCGCGACCACTGCCATCTTATTTTCAGCCGCACTCTCATTAGGCGCTAGAAAACGTTGATAACTAAATACCCCTATGACAAGGAGCACTCCTGCGGCCAAGATGCCATAAATTTTTTGTTTCGTTTTTGTTTGTTCGACTTTTTTTGGCGATAAGAAAAAGCCAATTAAAAACATTGTGGCAGCAGTTAAAACAATTGCTGATCCGGCGGCAATATTAAAACTATAACCGATAAACAAGCCGATAAGTGAAGATAGGCCTCCTAAAGTTGCTGCTAAAATAATCATATATTTTAATCTTTTAGTAAATAAATACGCGGTGGCAGCAGGCGTAATTAAAAGCGCCACGACTAAAATAGTCCCCACACTTTGCATCGCAGTCACAGAAACGAGCGTCAGCATTAACATCAGTAAATAATGATACACGTTAACTCTCATTCCAAAAGCTTTACCCATCATCGGATCAAAAGAGCTCAAAAGCAGCGGGCGATAAAAAATGACTAAAAGTAATAAAACTACAGCAGCAATCCCAAGTGTAATCCATTTGTCTGTATCTTGAACAGCTAATACATTACCAAATAAAATATGAAATAAATCAGTGGAACTATTCGCCACGCCAATTAAAATGACACCTAAAGCTAAAAAGGAACTAAAAGTAATTCCAATAGCAGTATCACTTTTGACCGTACTGTTATTTGCAATATAGGTAATAATCAAACTCGCCAAAATACCAAAGATGACTGCACCAACAAAAAAGTTAATGCCTAAAATATAAGATAATGCTACTCCTGGTAAGACAGCATGGGAAATGGCGTCTCCCATAAGTGACATCCCCCGCAAAATAATAAAACAACCAATGGCTCCTGCAACAATTCCAATTACAATTGACGTAATAAGCGCGTTTTGTAAAAAATGATAGTCTCTTAAGCCTTCGATAAAATGTACTATCATGTTAAATCACCTCCAATAAATAGATAATCTCCATATGCTTCTTTTAAATACTGTGAAGTAAAAACCTCTTTTACTGGACCATAAGCGATCTTTTTTTGTTTTAACAATAAAATTTCGTCAAAATAATCGGAAACTTTACTCAAATCGTGATGAACAATAAAAATAGTTTTACCTTTTTGCTTTAAGCTACGCAACAGTTCCATAATAATTTGTTCACTTGTTGTATCGATGCCGACAAAGGGTTCATCCAAAAAAATTAGCTTTGCATCTTGGACAAGTGTGCGTGCTAATAAAACGCGTTGAAACTGGCCGCCAGAAAGTTCACCAATTTGACGACTCGAAAAGTCTTGCATGTCTACCGCTTTTAAAGCGGTATTGACTTTTTCTAAATGATTTTTCATCCGCTGCCAAGGTTTTAAATGGGGATATAAACCTAAAGCTACTACTTCAGATACTGTAATTGGAAATGTATAATCAATCGCACTTTTTTGTTCGACATAAGCTACTTCTTTTTGATTTTTAGCTAACGGTTCTCCTTGGTACAAAACATTCCCACTGGCTGGAATCAATTTTAAAGCAGCTTTTAAAAAAGTAGATTTACCCGCACCGTTTGGCCCTAAAATGCCTACAATGGTCGGTTTATTGACGCTAAAACTGACCTGATTGACTGCGATTTGTTGATTGTAGGCTGCTGTTATATTTTCAAAGCGTATCATTTCTCCACCTCATTTTATTTTTAGGCTAACCTAAATAATTTATTTTTATCAGTATAGCGAATTTTTTATTTTTCGGCAAGCCTAACTTTTTAAAAAGTAAAAAAAGACGTGATTTTATAATCACGTCTTTTAAAAATTATTCGCTTTGTTGGTCAAAAAAACGACTCATCAATTCCAGATGGTGCATCACACTGGCCTTTCGTAACACTCCCATACCAGGAAATTTTTTCTTAAAGTAATTTTCTTTTAAAAGCTTTAATCCACTTGTATCTATTTGCCTTTGCAATGGAACAAACTCCAATACTTCAGCCATTACAGCAAAAAAGCGACTCGCAAAATCCGGCAACTCATCTTCTGGCGAAACAAAGTGATGAATACGTAATTGTTTATCAGCAGTAAAGTAGATTAAATGTAAGACGATCTCTCTTGTTGGATAGCTTTGCTCATAATAAATCCGACTATCAATCGAAAAGTCGCTAAATCCTACAAAACCCCTTTTTGAAAAGGTTAGGTGAGTAGTACTAAAAATTTCATCCGGTATTACCCGATAATAGTTTGCTTTTAAGCGTAAAAAATGATCTTCAGATAAAACTAGAGGTCCTTTTATGTGTTGTAATAAACGAAATTCCATTGGAGCAATAGTCGGTACTTCTAACTGAATGTTACCATTTTCTTTTAAAGACTCGGCGTTTTGTGCAATCAAGAGTTGTGCATCTTTTAAATCATCACTTACACCAGTTAACAGACGCGCTTTTTTATTGGTGATATGTTGCAACTTTTCTTGGCCTGAAACGGTTAAAAAATCTCCCGCCTGAGGATTGGCAATCAGTGAAAAGGGTTGTTTTACAGCTTCAAATTGTTTGATCAATTTAAATAAGGCCGGATTATCTTTAACTGGTTCAATAACTGGATGAATTGCAGCACTCAATTTATTTTCTTCACTTAATTGTCGTAAAGCCAACAAATCAAATTGTTTTCCTCGCAAATAAGGATAATACATTACGCATCCTCCAACAGCCGTTTTTCAAGCTGAAAATAGGCAGCTCGAGTGGCCTCAAGTTCTTCTTTTAAAGCCTCGACAGCTTGGTTTTGCGTGTCTGTAATAAATCGGTCATAGTAATTGTTACTACCACCAAAAAGGTCATAATCTTTTTGACGTCTTTTCAATTCTTTATACAACTGCTGAGTTCCAAAAACACGCAATCCTCTTTCGGTTTGTTTCGCTTTGCTGACTTCTCTTGCTTGGGCTGTAATTAGTCGATATAAAAGTTCATTCTCGTTTACTTGTAAAGTTTGACGTTGCGCTTTTTTTATCGTTTCAAAATATCCCGGCACTTCATATTCTGAATCATCTAAATAAGGATGAAAAAGTAATACGCCGATATGAACAGGTATTTCTTCTTTCACTTGTTCATAGAGTGCTTGAGGCAAAACAAAATAGTTCAAATGCCCGACAAAAGACAACTTCGCTGTACTTCTAAAATCTGCTTTCGTTACTTTTAACTCGTAACAGCGCCACTCAAATGTTTGATTAGGCAAAATTTTACATGCAAGCGTATCGACAATTCCTTGATCATCTGGCATAACTACCTCTTCAATTACTACGTCACCTTTTTGGCGACAATGAAAATACAGTGCTTCTTCCATTGCCAAAGTTAGTGCGGTTTTCATAATATCCCTCATTTACTACAGTACGCTTATGGCACGTAATTTAGTCTTTTTTATAAAAGATACTTTTTAATAACTTTTATCTTAGATTGATCACTAACCCAGTATAGAACGTTTGTTCGCAAAAGTGAAGTTAATTTTTCCATAAATAAGTAATATCGGCTAAAATATTTTGGGCATCCGTTAATTCTTTAAATGGAATTTGAATTATTTCGCTTGGAACTTCTAAGACAATAGTTGATGTATCAATTCTGACATGAACTTGTTCAGGTGCAATAAAAATGTGCGTAAATTCATCTAACGAAACGTTTGGAGTCACAATATATAGCCCTTTTTGGCTAATTAGGCAAAATCTTTCATCGCTTGTTTCGTTTAATAAAAAAGTCATTAATTCTTCTTCTGACATAATCGAATCAGCATAGGCTTGCAATAATAAAAACTGCTGAGTCTTTTTAAAAACGCTAAAAAAGGGATTCAAATTTCTTCCTCCTTTCGTAAATTTATTTTTGTGTGGGCTAAAAAGCTGTCGGAAAATTTATTACCTTTTAAAAAAACTTTGCCAAACTCATCGATTAATCCATGAAATTCCTGCGCCTCCGTTAACGTGAAACCAGTAAGATTGACTAATCTTTTTAAAGACTGATAATTTGAAAGCCCGGGAGTTCCTAAATTGGTAAAAAGACGTCTGGCATACGTGTCTGAGACAAATACTGGGACATCAAAAACATATAGCATTAATACATCAGCCGTTTCTTCCCCAATACCATGAAGATTGAGTAACTCATTTCTTAGATCCTCTCCATAATAATCACGAATTTTTATAAAATCTGTATCAAACCGTAGTAACCAATTAAAGACTTCGTGAATTCCCCGGCTTTTATTTTTAAAAAAGCCACTCGGACGAATAACTTCTTGTAGCTTTTCTAAAGGCAATGCAACAATTTTCGCACTTGAAAATTCGGTTTCTTTTTTTAAGTTTTTTAAAGATAGCGCCGCGTTTTGCCAATTAGTATTTTGGACTAAAATCGCCCCTAATACTATCTCTTCTTTTGAATCAGCCGGCCACCAACCTTGCGGCCCCATCTGTTGAAACATTTTTTGATATAATGCATATAGCTGTTGATTCAAATAATCACCTCTTCTTTATTATAGCGTAACTAAAAAATAAAGCTGGAAAGGAGTCTTTTTTATGTGTGGTCGTTACCTCTTTGACTTAAAAACGTTGGAACTAGAGAAATATTACAGTCAATTACAAGAATTAGGAAAAACTGGGGAGGTTTTTCCTAGCGAAAAGGTGCTAACTATCGCTACTACTAAAAATGGTCAAATTAGTCTAGGGCTCACCAATTGGGGCTTTACCACCGATAAAAATAAAAGCCGCATTATTAATGCCCGCAGTGAGACTGTCACGGAAAAACCATTATTTGCCGATAGTTTTCGAAGGCATCGTTGTGTCTTTCCAATGACTGGTTTTTATGAGTGGGATAACGCAAAAAATAAATTATTGTTTATTCCACCAACTGATGAAGCTATTTATGTCGGTGGTTTTTACCGCGAACATCAAGGTGAATTAGAATCAATTATTTTAACGACTACGCCTAATGAGGTAGTGGCACCTATCCATAATCGCATGCCATTAATTATTAAAAAAGCAGACATTCGCTCCTGGTTAAAAGATGAGCAATTTGCCATTGATTATCTTAAGCAATCACTTGATACTGCTTTAATCGTAAAAAAAAGTATGTCGTAAAGTGCACGACATACTTTTTCACAATGTTTAGTTTACATATTCAAATTATTGACAACTTAATACTAGCCAATTAAAACTGATTCTTCGGGATATTTAAAGTGTTGTTCTTGTTGACGTGCTTTGGCAATCAGTGAGAATAATACTGTCATAATTCCAACTCTACCAATAAACATTAAAGAAATAATAATTACCTTGCCTATAATACTAAGCTCTGGTGTTAATCCCATCGTTAATCCTACCGTCCCAAAGGCTGAAATCACTTCAAAAACAATATATTCTAAGCCTAGACCATCTACGTCGGGAATTTTTTCGGTTACCGATAAAATCATCGTAGCAAAAATGCATAAGGTAAGTGTAATAAAAAATAGCGTTAATGCTCTAAAAATGGCATCAGCGGGAATAGTCCGACCGCTAAATTCGGCCCGATTTCTTCCTTTTAAAATACTTTTCATCTGAATTAGTAAAACGCCAAATGTTGTCGTCTTTAAACCACCAGCAGTTGAACCTGATGTACCGCCAATGTACATTAAAACAATGGTTAAAATTAAGCCGGCATGGCTCATTTCAAAATAGTTTACCGAATAATAGCCTGCCGTTCGCGGAGTAACCGCCATAAACATCGTATTAAAGAAGCGTTGTAACTCATTTCCAGCTACGAGAAAATGGCCATTGTGCTCGGTTACATAAAAACCCAGTGTTCCAAAGAATAAAAGACTCCCAGTCATTAGTAACGCAATTTTAGAATGTAAAGACAAGCGTTTTTGCTTGCGATAACGAATTAAGTCAAACCAGACTAGAAAACCAAGTCCACCCGCAATAATTAAAATCATGATGACAAAAAGGAGCCAAATGTCCTGTTGATCATTAGCCAAACTATCACCTAAAAGATCAAACCCCGCATTACAAAAACTAGAAACAGAATGAAAGATACTAAACCAAATACCTTTTAACCATCCATATTTTGGTACAAAAGAAAAGCTTAAAGCAAAACTTCCTAAACTTTGAATAATAACAGAAGTTAAAAGGATGTACCGCATTAAATTGACACTACCATTCATTTGCTCCAAGTTAAGGGCATCTTTTAAAATCATCCGCGTTCGTAAATTGATTTTCTTTTTGGCAATCATAAAAAAGAAAACTGGTAAGGACATAAAGCCTAATCCTCCTGTTTCAATCATGACTAAAATGACAAATTGACCAAAAGGAGTCCAGTGTTCAGCTGTATTGACTGTTGTTAATCCGGTCACACAAGTCGCTGACGTAGCTGTAAATAAAGCGTCAATAAAAGACGTCACTTCCCCTGTCCGACTGGAAATAGGTAACATCAATAATAATGAGCCCACCAAAATCACGGTTGCAAAGCCCAATGAAATTAGCTGGGGCGTCGCTAAGCGGATTTTTTTTAATTGTTTCAACAAACTAACCTCCACCCTACCCAATCAAACTTAGTGATAGGAAATATAATTGGGTAAACATTTTATTACCTCTGATTGTACCAGATAAATAAAAAAAAGTTTCCGCTTTTAAACGGAAACTTTTTTCGTTAATTGCGATTCATGTTTTTTATTTTAATCATTCGTGTTACTTCAGAGCGCTCATTTTCTTCAAGCTTCATTTTAATGTAGTAAATTGTTTCTTCAAGTTCAGGAATTGTCATATATTCCAATGCATTCACACGACGTCGGGTTTTTTCAATCTCACTTGCCATCAGCTGACATGTTTTTTCGATTTCTGTTAACGCCAATAATTTGGGTAAAACCGTCTTAAAACGTTCAATTGCATTATCTAGCGGTACATTGGAATTAATATAGCCATATTCTAAAGGCGCTTTGAAAATATCTTCATCATAATGAAAGTTTAAAACTGGAACTTCCACGCTCATAATATTTTTTTGATCCATTTCAAGTTCCACCCGCGTTGCTGGTAGAATGAAAAGTTCTTCAATAAAAGCTTCGTTTAACGTCACATTAGCTAAACGAAAAGCGCGCATCGCACTTTCCATCATCTGCTCAACGGCTTGACGTAAATGATTGTTTTCTTTGACCATTAAAATAAAGCGGCGCATCAGTTCATCTTGTTTATCTTTTAGTAATTTATGTCCTCGCTTAGCGGTTGTTAGCTGCTTTTGTAGCCGGGCTAACTCCATTCGCGTTGGATTCACATTTAAACGCGCCATCTAAATTACCCCTTTTCTGGCAAATACTTTTCAATCATATCGTCTTTAATTCGTTTTAATTCAGTTTTTGGCAAAATACTCAATAATTCCCAACCTAAATCAAGCGTCTCAATAATCGAACGATTTGTTTCATAGCCTTGGTTCACGTATTCAGTTTCAAAACGTTCCGCAAATTGGGCATAAATTTTATCTACATCAGATAAAGCAGAATCCCCTAAAACTACGGCCAATTCTTTTGCTTGTTTTCCTTGAGCATAAGCTGAGAATAATTGATTCATCGTAGCTGCATGGTCTTCTCTAGTTTTGCCTGGTCCAGTCCCTTTATCTTTTAAACGAGATAGAGATGGTAAGACATCAATTGGGGGCTTAATGCCACTTTTATATAAATCACGGGACAAAATAATCTGACCTTCAGTGATATATCCCGTCAAATCGGGAATTGGATGTGTTTTGTCATCTTCAGGCATGGTTAAGATTGGAATCTGTGTTACAGAACCTTTCAACCCTTTGATTCTACCTGCGCGTTCATACAAAGTAGCTAAATTGGTGTATAAATAACCTGGATAGCCACGACGACCAGGGACTTCGCGACGTGCAGCTGAAATCTCACGTAACGCCTCACAGTAATTGGTCATATCAGTCATAATGACTAAGACGTGCATACCTTTTTCATAAGCGAGATATTCCGCCGCAGTAAGAGCCATCCGTGGTGTGGCGATTCGTTCAATTGCCGGATCATTCGCCAAGTTCATAAAGACCACAGAGCGATCAATCGCACCAGTTTTACGGAAATCTTCCATAAAATATTCTGCTTCTTCAAAAGTAATTCCGATACCAGCAAAAACCACGGCAAAATCATCTTCTGTATTTAAAACAGATGCTTGTCTGGCAATTTGAGCAGCTAATTCTTTATGAGGCAAACCTGAACCAGAAAAGACAGGTAATTTTTGTCCTCGTACTAATGTATTTAGGTGATCAATCGAAGAAATACCAGTTTGAATAAATTCATCCGGATAATCTCTTGCCATTGGATTGATAACTTCACCGTTAATATCCAACATTTTCTCAGGCAAAATTTCTGGACCGTTATCTTTTGGTCGGCCTAAGCCGTCAAAAGTACGACCAATCATATCCAGCGAAACACCTAATTGTAGCGGATGGCCTAAAAAACGAACAGCAGAATCTTTTAGATTAATGCCGCCTGTCCCTTCAAAAATTTGGACCAAGGCTTTATCTTCAGAGATTTCTAAAACTTGCCCTTTACGTAGTTCACCTGTTTGTAAACGTACTTCAATTAGTTCTTCATACTTTACACCGGCGACTTTATCGACAGCCATTAAGGGGCCAACCACTTCACCAATCGTTTTATATTCTTTAATCACGGTTCATGCCCCCTTCTTGGATAATTGTTTTGATTGTTTCTTTAATTTCTTGTGCTAAAGCAGTAATTTTATTAATCTCATCTTCTGGCACATATTTCATGCGGGCAATTTTATCCCGTAATAAAACTGTTCCAGCCATGATTTCAGATAAATAAGAACCTAATTCTAACGCCCTTTCGGCTTCTTTACCAAATGATAAAATATTTGAAAGCATTTGATATTGTTTTTCCCGTGAAGTAAACGTATCTACATCATCAAAAGCGTTTTGTTGCAAGTAGTCTTCACGAATAGATTTTGTGACTTCTAGTAATAATTGATCTTTTTCAGACAAAGAATCAATTCCGACTAAACGCACGATTTCTTGTAGTTCAGATTCTTTTTGAAGTTGTCGCATTGCATCTGTTACCAGCTCAGACCAAGGAACTTGTAATTCTTGATCTAAATAATTTCCAACTTCTGTGTCATATAAAGAATAACTCTTTAGCCAATCAATCGAAGGAAAATGACGTTTTTGAGCTAAGGTTGAATCCAAGCCCCAGAAGACTTTTACAACACGTAAAGTATTTTGAGTGACCGGCTCTGAAACGTCCCCACCAGAAGGAGATACGGCACTGATTGCTGTAATACTTCCTTCACGGCCTTCTTGTCCAAGAGCAATAACTTTACCTGCACGTTCATAATATTCTGCTAACCGTGAGCCTAAATAAGCCGGATAACCTTCATCCCCTGGCATTTCTTCTAGACGACCTGACATTTCCCGTAACGCTTCAGCCCAACGAGAAGTTGAGTCTGCCATAATCGCAACAGAATAGCCCATATCTCTAAAGTACTCCGCAATGGTAATCCCAGTATAAATAGAAGCTTCTCGAGCTGCCACCGGCATATTAGAGGTATTGGCGATTAAGATTGTTCGTTCCATTAATGATTCACCAGTATTCGGATCAATTAATTCCGGAAATTCGTTCATAACGTCGGTCATTTCATTACCACGTTCGCCACAGCCGACATAAACCACTAAATCGACATCCGCCCATTTGGCAATTTGATGTTGAACGACGGTTTTACCCGCACCAAACGGACCAGGAACGGCTGCTGCCCCGCCTTTTGTAACAGGAAAGAAAGTATCAATTACCCGCTGGCCAGTAATCATAGGCGCTTGTGGGTTCATTTTTTCTTTCACTGGCCGTGCCCGCCGGACAGGCCATTTTTGTAGCATCGTAAATTCTTTGTCGCCCGTTGGTGTTTCTAGTACATAAATAACTTCATCCAAAGTAAATGATCCTGATTTGATTGCTTTAATCGTACCTGAAACGCCATTTGGTACCATAATTTTATGGGTAATAATTTTTGTTTCAGCAACAGTACCAATAATATCTCCAGTTGAAACAAAGGTTCCCTCTGATGCACTAGCAATAAATTCCCATTTTTTTTCATGATCTAACGCAGGTAATTGCACCCCACGAGTTAAAAAGTTACTTTTTGTCTGGGCCATGAAAACATCTAATGGTCGCTGAATTCCATCAAACATTTGCGAGATAATGCCAGGGCCTAATTCAACCGATAACGCTTCTCCAGTTGAACGAACAGGCTCACCCGGCCCAATTCCTGCAGTTTCTTCATAAACTTGAATGGAGGCAATATCGCCTCTCATTTCAATAATTTCGCCAACAACGCCAAGACTACCTACAAAACAAATATCTTGGATGCTGGCTTCACTCATATTTTCGGCCATTACTAAAGGACCGGATACTTTGATTATTTTGCCAACTTGCACTATTTTTTAGCTCCTTTACAAAATGTTTTGCCCGACTGCTTTTTCAACATTGTCTTGAATCATTTGGCGTCCAATGCCTAAAGTACCATCGTGATTTGGAATTAAAACAACAGACAACTTAGGATTGGACTTATATCGCTCAATTTCATCTGCAATCTTTTTACCGCATTCTTCCGTTAGATAAATAACGCCATAGCCCTCAGCTGTCATGTGACGAAAAGCTTTTAAAACAGCCTCTTTACTAGTATCAGAATAGACGGAAAACCCAAACAATTTAAAGGGTAATACAGACTCTTTATCTCCGATTACGCCAATTTTATATGTCATAGGTTATACGCATCCTCTCTTTTATTTGTTCATTCGTAAAGCCACTTCTTTTCCCAGTAACGATTAAACGTAAATTTTTTGTTTCAATTTCTTTTGCATTTAAATATGCTAATAATGGTAGTGGACCAAAAGCTTGGGTTTGAGCGGATGCAAACATTTCTGTCAACCGGTTATCTTTAATCTGATCCAAGCGAGCAAAATCAATGGTTTCACCGCCAATAGCATCTTTTAAAAGATCTGCGTATTCACTTGTTAACAGATAATCACGTAACGCTGTTATCTCTTTATCGGCAAAACTTAAGTATGTTTCTTTTGGAATACTGCCAGAGCTGGATAAAACAGCCGTTAAAAAAGCTTGACTGCGATTTTGCAACACACAACGTAATGCTGTAATAATATTAGTTAAATCGATAAACGTAATGATTTCTTGTAACAATTCCGGATAGCCCAACAGCTCACCTAAACGTCGTTGCTCTTTTAAAAAGCCACGATCGTAAATGACGTCAATTCCTTGTAAAATAGCTGATTCCAAAAGATATTCCCGCACTTCATTGATACTATCCAAAATAGAAGAAGGCAAAACTGCTGATTTCCCTGTATCAATGGCATATTTTAATTCTTCTAATGAATAAAAACCATCTGGTAAATAGAGGTGGTCAAAGTTTTCACCAATATAGTGGGCTTTTGTCAATACCTTTAAATTATGCAATGTAAAGCGCATCGTGAAGATGAAAACCACTTCAGGTACTGGTGCACGTTCCACCAATTCGCTATAACTCGCTAAAAGCTCTTTATTTAAAACCGCATCAAAATCATTGGGAAAATCAGCCGTTAAATAGTTGCCATAAACAGTTGTATTTAGAAGTTCTTTTATTTTTGGTAAATCAGCAGCAATTAATTGCTCATAAAAAGCAGGAGCTAAAATTTCGGTTTCTTTTAAACGAATGTAAGGATTCAGTTGATGATATAAATCTTGTTTCATAAACGCGCTCCTTGTCATAAAATCACTTTTTATAACAGACTAAAATTAGTACTGTTACTCCTCAAACAGCATTTTTGAAATGCTGTTACTATCTGTTGCTTTAATTTCATTTAATAAATCACGGTATAAAAAGTTATATTGCACACCTTTATCGTCTACTACAAAGCCATAAGATTCTGTTGTAATAGGATCACCATAATGTAATTCGTAACGTAATTTAGCATTTAATTTTGCTAACCAATCTGCAGTATATATTTCAGCGGGCATTTGCTTAGATGGTTGGAAGACAACTTTTTTGTCAGCTTCAAAGGGTAACTGTTCCAAACAACTTGCTGCAAAACTTTGGGCCTCAGCTACATCCCAAGCTTGCATTTTAGCGTATGCTTCTGAGAAGACTTGGCTAAGGTAACTTTGTTTTGCCATTAGTGTCTCTTGTTTAACTTCCATCTGTTGTCTTGCGTGCAACTGTTTATATTTTACTTTTTGATTTTTCGTTAATTGCGCTTGTAACTTTTGGTCCTCAATTTCCAATTTTTGTTTTTGTTTCAAAAAATCTGCGTCAATTTGCGCGCGTTGCTCTTTTTCAAATGCAGTTCTTTTTACCGTAGCGGCTTCATCAATCTGTTCGATAATTTTTGTAATTGCATCCATCTGTCTGCCTCCTTCTACAATTAGAAACTAGATGCTACCTAATAATAGAAATGAGATAACAAACCCTAAAATAGCATACATTTCAACCATTACCGCAAACATTACCCCTTTAAAGAAATGCTCAGGTTTTTTGGCTAAAATTTGAATACCAGCAGCAGCAACTTTACCTTGCGCCATACCAGAAAATAAACCAGTAAAAGCAACCGGTAAAGAAGCCATTAAATAAGCCATGCCAGTCACAATTGACATATCGCTTGATAGGCTACCGTAAATCATAAAGGCGATAACAAAGCCATATAAACCTTGGGTACCAGGTAATAACTGTAAAATTAAGGCTTGACCAAATTTTTCAGGCTGACTAGTGGTTAAAGCAGCTGCGGCTTCACCGGTTAGTCCTACCCCTTTAGATGAACCAATTCCTGAAAATATTGTTGCAATCCCCATTCCAATAATTGCAAAAATCATACCACCTTGGTTATTAATTAAAAAATCAATCATTTGTTTTTTCCTCCATCTTCTTCGTTAAAATTTACATATTTTTCCGTTGGTTTAAACGTTTTAAAAGCACGGCCACCACCGTTATAAAATTTGCCGAAAAATTCGACATATTGTAAACGCGCCGCATGAACATAAGCACTTAGTAAGGATAAGAAAATATTTAATCCTTGTAGGGCGATAATTAAAACTGCACCAGCTGTAAAGCGCGCTGCTGGGGGCATGTAGCCAACTAACATATTAAAGGCTGCAGCAATACTACCACCAGAAATTCCTAAAGCCATTAAACGACTATAACTTACAAAATCACCAATATAGCTGGTAACACCATAAAGCTCATACAAGCCCATGAAAAAGCCGCCTACTTTTGATTTTCCTGTTACTGCAGGAATTAACAATACGCATAGGGCGCCAATTACTGCTACAATTACACCTAATATGAAAAGTGCATTTGAAGCAAGCACCATTTTGCCTGCTGCAGCAATAATAATACCAGCCAAAATCGCTTGCCAAGAAAAGCCTTGGTTAACTGCTTGCAAGTAATCTTTTTTCTTGATATTTTCTTTGGCGGCTAAAAACAAACCGGTGAAAAGTTGAATTCCACCAAAGACCATTGAAATACCAAAAATTGCCATAAAGTCTTGAGATGGCGATAAGACGTGAAATGGTAATTCCGCCCCAAAACAGCTACCGTAGATAAGACCCCAAATAATGGTTGAAACTGATAAATATTGAAACAGTTTCATAAAACGAGAGACACCTTTACTTAAGATGATTTTCTTTAATGCAAAAGTTGTAACTAAAAGCATTAAAATACCATACCCTAAGTCAGCCACCATCATCCCAAAAAAGACAAAGTAAAAAGGTGCGAGCCATGGTGTTGGATCGATTTCACGGTACTGGGGTAAGCTATACATTTCTGTCAACATTTCAAAAGGTTGAACAATTGCAGCATTTTTTAATTTCGTTGGTGTTTTTAAAGTGACAATTTCTTCTTCTGTAGGTTCACTATAAGTATAATAAATCTCATGATTAGGAAAGTGCTGCGCTAACTGCGTTTCAAAATGCTGACAGTCGGCTTTTGCTAACCAACCAGTTAGTACAACTAAATTCTCGGATTTTACTAAACCAGCTTTGACATTTTCCCGTTCTTTTTTTGCTAAAATAACTTCTTCGGCTAATTGCAATTGGGCAACTTCTTTTTTGTATTGGCCAATCTCTGCTACTAGATCATGTTCTTTTTTAGCAAGTTGGGCTAATTGTGTTTTCGCCTCTTGTAACACTTGTTTTGGCAACTCATTATAAGGATTGGTTTCTTCTTTTACGCCAAATTTTTGTAGTAGTGACTGGACTAAATTCGCTTCTTCTTTTAAATACACCAATGCAAAACCAGTGACTTGTTTTTCGGTAAAAATATTTTCCACATATAAATTAGGATTTTCTTTTACTTCACTTAAAAAATCAAGCCATGATTGATCATCTAAAGTACCAAGTAACATATTGGCACTAGCGGTATCATCGGCAGTATAAGCATCTAAGCTTTGCCACAATGTTGCCCACTGTTCTTTTTCTTGGTTACTCTTTTTAGCTTCTTGCACGGTGCGCCAACGATTTTGTAAATCTTCCAAGTTTTCCAGTTGACTAACAAGGGCTTGTTCATCAAATTGTTTTTCAAAAGATAGAAAATCCAAGTTTTTCCGTTTTAATTCAACTGTTTTTTCTTTTGCATTACCATGATTTTTTACAAAGCGTAAGTTTCTTTCAATTTGTTGTAATAATTTTTCGTATTTTTGTAGGTTTAAAGAAGAAGATTGTAAACCTAATGGAAAATAGTAATCAATCCATTGTCTATTATCTTCATCTGCCAATAAATCTGTAATTTCCACTATTTGTAAAGATTGCAATAACTGTAGCAAATGCTCTTGGTGAGATTTTTCTAAGATAAGGGAAATCTTTTTTACTGCTTCAACTGCCATAAGTTTGTTGCACCCTTTCTATAATGAAAGTGGCGACTTTTTCATGGCGCTCGTTATAAAGCGTAGTAAATGTCGCTTTTTCTTTTTTAGCAGCAGCTAAAAGATCTTCTTTTTCTTTTTGTAAGGCAGTGGCTGCAATTTTTTCATTGGCATCACTTTCTTGTTGCCGCTTTGCTTTTAGGCCGTCTTGTAATAATTTTAGTTCGGCTTCTTTTTCAGTAGCATACTCGTGTAATTCCTTTTGTAGCTCCGTTTGCAAATTATCATTGCGCATTTCTGCTGCTTTTATTTTATCTAAAGCTTCCTTCAAGTTAATTCCTCCTTTACTATGCTATAAAAAAAACGCACTTCAAAAATTTGAAGTACGTTTTAAAAAGCACCTCAAAAATGCTCTTCTCACCCCTTGAAGAACGCGATCCTTGAAGTCTTTGACTCAACCATTACAAAATATAGAAAAATAATACTCTATTATGATAACAAACCCTAAAAAAAAAAGCTATGACTTTAGCAAAAAAGTCATAACTTTTCGATGAATAAACGGCTTAGCCACTGTCTTTTGCCGCTTTAATCAAAGCAGAAAATTCCCGCTAATAATTTTTATCCTTTACGAATCAAGTAATCAAATGCACCCAAAGCTGCCGTAGCACCTGAACCCATGGCAATGATAATTTGTTTGTAACGACTATCAGTACAATCTCCGGCTGCAAAAACACCGGTAACATTTGTCGCACCGTCTATAGCAGTAATAATTTCACCACGTTCATTTAAATTGACAGCCGTATTTTCTAACCATTTGGTATTAGGCTGTAACCCGATTAAAATAAAGGCTCCCGCTACGGAAATGGTTTCTTCTACACCAGTTTCCCGTTGCTGATAAGATAAGCTTTCAACTCTATCAGTACCGTTGATACTTGTTGTTTGCGCATTTAAAATTACCGTAACATTTGGCAACTCTAAAAGACGTTCTTGCAGGATTTTATCTGCTTTTAAGGTTGGTAAAAATTCTAAGACATAGACATGATTGCAAATACCTGCCAAATCAATCGCCGCTTCAATTCCAGAATTACCACCGCCAACTACCGCCACATCTTTTCCAGCAAATAAAGGTCCATCACAATGGGGACAATAGGCCACACCTTTATTTTTAAATTCCGCTTCACCAGGAATGTTTAAATTCCGCCAACGAGCACCAGTAGCTAAAATAACAGCTTTACTGTGTAATTGTTCACCATTTTCTAAATCAATTCTGACCATTTCATCTGCTTGAATGCCAGTAGCCATTTCACCGCTAATTAAATCTACGTCATACTCTTGTACATGTTGTTTAACTTCACCCATAAACTTAGGTCCTTCTGTTTTGGGCGTACCAATGATGTTTTCAATCGTAAGTGTTTCTAAAACTTGTCCACCAAATTCGTTTGCAAGCAGACCTGTCCGAATACCTTTACGTGCAGCATAAATTGCAGCGCTTGCCCCAGCCGGACCGCCACCGACTACCAAAACGTCAAAAGGATCTCTTGGCGTGAAAGCTTCTTTTTTCAGACTCGGAATTTTTTTAAGCAATTGCATTAAAGTAGCGCGACCATTTGAAAATTCTTCACCATTTAAAAAGACTGTTGGTACAGCTAAAATATTGCGACTTTCCGCTTCTTCTTTATAAGTTCCACCTTCAATCATAGTGTGACTAATATTAGGATTTAACACAGCCATAATATTTAATGCTTGTACAACATCTGGACAATTTTGGCAAGTTAGACTAATAAACGTTTCAAAGTGAAGTGGTTCTGTAATCGCTTCGATTTGTTTAAGTTCTGCTTCTTCAATTTTAGGTTGACGACCACTAACTTGTAAAACAGCTAATATAAATGAAGCAAATTCATGCCCCATTGGTAATCCAGCAAAGACAATCCCGCTTTTTTTATCCGGCTGATCTACGCTAAATTGAGGTGTACGTCCGTCGCTAACCTCATCAAAGTGTAACAACTCAGAAAGAGCAGTTACCTCTTCAAGAAAGGTTTTCATTTTTGCGGAATTTTCATCATTACCGAGAGTTGCGTGAAAAACCACGGGCCCTTCTAACATCGTCAAATATTGTTTTAATTGTTGAATTGTATTATTATCTAACAATTTATTTTCTCCTTTAAAAAAGCCACCAGCTTTTACAAAGTTACAGCGCAAAATGCTGATGGTTGTAAATTCTGGCGGCAGCTGTATTTTAAATTAATTTCATAAGGTGATGCTCTTTTTAGATTTTACCAACTAAGTCAAAACTTGGCGTTAATGTTTCGCCACTTTCTTTCCATTTTGCAGGACAAACTTCACCGGGATGATTACGAACATATTGTGCCGCACGAACCTTATCAACTAATGTACTAGCATCACGGCCAATACCATCGGCATTAATTTCAACCGCTTGAACAATTCCATCAGGATCGATAATAAAAGTTCCCCGTTGCGCTAATCCTTCTGCTTCATCTAAAACGTCAAACATTTCAGCGATTTTATGACTTGGATCGCCAATCATATAATATTTGATTTTGCCAATCGCTTCTGATGTTTCATGCCATGCTTTATGCGTAAAATGAGTATCTGTTGAGCATGAATAAACTTCAACTCCTAATGATTGCAATGTAGCATATTGTTCTTGTAAATCTTCTAATTCAGTCGGACAAACAAAAGTAAAGTCAGCTGGGTAAAAGCATAATACACTCCATTTTCCTTTAAAGTTTTCTGCTGTTACTTCGACGAACTCACTATTGTGATATGCTTGCGCACTAAACTCCGCAACTTCTTTTCCGATCATTGACATTACGTTACCTCCAGTAATTATTGAGAATATATTTATGTAATTGAAAAAAATCTTTGGATAAAAGCCTTTTAGCAGGAAAAGATTAATTATCAATTTATAATTACTATAATCTAAAACGATTCAAATGTGAACCTTTTCTGGCAAAAAAAAATAATATTTTTTTATCCTTTGGCAATAAGTGTTTATTTATACTACCTTTTTAAGATAGTGGTATTATAAAGGTGAAGGGATTGATAATCATGGCATTAACAATGAAACAAGCAGAAGATTATTTGACAAATCATGTATCCGGTATCACTGTGATGGATGTCACAGTCGAGTATCCTGAGGAAAAAGAAGTCCTCTATATTGAAGGCGAAAAAGATTATTTCTTCTTTATTAGTCCAAAAGATACTTATCGCTTCACAGATGGTCAAAAACACGAAAAAGCGTTCTCTCATGAAGATCCAGAAAATCCGATGACTGAAGAAGAATTTTTAGACAAGATGGTACGGGTTATCCTAGCCGAAGAATAAAAAATTCTCTGTCTGCTTTATCCACTGCAAGATTAGTAAAAATCGCTAATTTTGGTGGCTTTGCTGACAGAGTTTTTTTCTTTCTAACTATTTTTAACTAATTCTGCTACTAAATGCAAAATACCTTGTATACTGATTTTTTTGAGATAGCATATATTGATTACATAATTGCTCAAGCTAATCCTTTTATGTGTGCAATTATAATTGTAAAACTAATTTTCATTGTACTGATAATAACCATTTTTCTTTTTGACGACGTAGTTTTCTTTTTGCCAGACCCCACGCTTATTTTTTTGCGCTAGTTCTTGTGCCGTCATTAATTTTGCAACATAACTATCACCACCAGCGTTCACATAACGTACAATACCCAATCCTGCCTTTAAAAGGGCTGTCTGTAGCATTTCATCTCCGATATAAACATAAGCCAAGTAGCGACCATAACTATCTTTTATACTTCCCTTATCAAAAACGAGACTAACGTTTCCCTTTTTTAACATTTCTTTTGAAAAATCACTTGCTTCTTTGCCAAAAGGTTGGACTTTCATACCTGGTTTGACACTTTCGGGCGTATCTACCATTAAAAGTCGGAGTTTGTATTCTTTTTGGTGAAAATAAAAAGCAAATGTATCACCATCCACATTGCGTATGTTATTAACCGCGATTTTTTTGAAACGAGGCGGATTATTTAAATCAACATTTTCAAGCGAAAGTTGTTGGTTACTAGTAACCGTAGTGTGTGTTTCTTGTGATGTCAGTTCATGATCAAATGGTAATATACCTGTAACTTGTAAAATAACAACTACTAAAACTGTTAAAATCCCGCCAAAACTAATTTTTTTCTTCATTTTTCCACCTTAAAAAGTTTGTTGTCGGATAATAATTACATTATTAAGAAATAAAAGCCTTCACTTTACTGCAACCTATTTCTCCTTTACTGTAATTCACCCTCAAATATCCATTTATTATGCCTTAAATTTAAGATTTGGACAAATGAAATATAATTTTGAGAAAATTTATACAATAGAGTGTTGAAATTTTCAGAATATTCCAGTATGATACTGTTTGTTCTTTAAAATCTTAGGTATTTGTTATTTAACAAAGCCTTTTAAGTTAGGTGAAAAAATGGAAAATAAATTACAAAAGAAAATGCATTCCCGCCACGTTACTATGCTGGCGCTGGGAGGCGCAATTGGTGCTGGTTTATTTAAAGGAAGTGGTGAAGCGATCAATTTGGCAGGTCCATCTGTTATTCTTGCTTTCTTTTTAGGCGGATTATTATTATTTAGTATCATGAACGCTGTTGGTACGTTAGCCGTCAATAACAGTCATGCTCAGAGTTTATCCGGAGTAGTGGCACCTTATATCGGGGCTTTTTCGGCCTATTTTACCGATTGGCTTTACTGGACGATGTGGATGATTAATATCGTGGCTGAAGCAGTCGCAGCAGCAAGCTTTATGCAACTTTGGTTTCCCGATGTACCAGCTTGGGTTTTTATTTTGATTATTTCTATCCTGACGACAATGATTAATTTTTTATCTGTTAAAATTTTTGCAGAAACAGAATTTTGGTTGACGATGGGAAAAATTAGTGTCGTTGTTTTATTAATCGTTTTTGCCAGTTATCTCGTCTTAAGCAGAATTCTTCATGAAGGCTTAGTTCCTACTATGAGTTCTTTAACGAGTCATGGTGGCTTTTTCCCTCATAAAATTCAAGGGCTACTAAATTCTTTACTATTAGTGGTTTATTCATACGGTGGTACCGAGTTGGTAATTATTGCCATGGGGGAAACAGAAGATCCGGCAAAATCAATTCCCAAGGCAATTCGTAGTGTGTTATTTCGTATTATCGCCTTTTATATCGTACCTATGTTTTTATTACTGGTAATTTACCCTTGGCAAACGTTGGCACATTCAGATGCAAGTCCATTTGTATTGGTTTTTGAAAAAATGCAAATTCCTTTTGCCGCAGATATTGTGAATTTGGTGATTGTATTCGCCTTATTTTCTTCCATCAATTCAGGTATCTATGCATCTTCTAGAATTTTACATTTACAACTTTCAAAAACAAAAAAATTCAGTAAATTTATGCGTTTAAATAAACATGGTGTGCCCAATCGAGCAGTGATGTTCTCGACAGGAATGCTTTATGTTGGTGTTTTATTATCTTATCTTTTTGGTGAATCACTTTTCAATTATTTAGTCGGTTCACTATCATATACAGTTCTTTTAATCTGGTTAATGTTATGTTTAGCTTATTTCCGTTACTTGCAGCAAAACAATACCTCTTTTGTCAAACGAATAATCAATATTATTACATTATTAAGCTTAACTTGTATTTTTATTGCGATTTTAACCACCAGTAATTTAGTAGTTACCGAAGTTACAATTGTGATGTATGGTTTAATTGTTGTTTCTTATTTTTTTCAAAAGCGTGGGATGATCACTGATAGCATTTTAGACTAATTCATTTACATTAAAAATAAAGACCCTCTATCTACTTTTGGTAAATGGTAGATAGAGGGTCTTTTTAAATTAATTACGAACGAGTAATGGTACTAAAAAAGCATAGCTGGTAAAAAAGTCTAAAAGTGAACGACGTCTTTGATTGGAATCAATAAATAATGATGTGAGTCCTTTAGTGCTAGGATAAATGGCAACTTTTTGCTCTTGATCCAGTAGAACTTCATAATGATCCCTTTCAATTTTTTCAAAATCATAGTCTTCATTTTCCATTGCAATGATAAATATTTCATCTAAAACTGAAGTTGATAGCTGATATTCTGTCTCAAGTTCAACGTGTAATTTTTGCGTATTATCCAACAGCGTAGCCGCTACTTCAAAGCCAAGACTGCGTAAGTGTTGTAACAATAAATTAATATCGTAGTTCACTAAAGATAGCTGACTTTCTGAAAAAACTTTGTCAGCATACCAAAGATGAATTAATCGCAAAACTTCATCATCTTTAATTGTCACTTTCATATTTTTAACATCAAGCGTCAATAGTGGCATGAATTCTGATGTGAAACGCTGGTCAACTGGATTAATTTTAAAATTAAAAATTAATTGTTGTGATTCATCTAAATAGTATTGCACCAAAAAGTGTTTTGTTTCCCACACATCATAATTATTTTCGGCTGGTTTTAGCCCAACCGAATGTAGTGGTTTTAAAAGCTCATAGGAGAAATATTCTAATAGAATTTTTTTAGCGATTACCGAGATTTCAACTTGAGGAATAATCAGTCGTTTATATTCTTCTAACAATTCTGTAAAGTCGGCTTCCATTAATGATTTACGTAGTTTTAAGTCCGCCAGTTCTGCCTCAGACGCTGCAATTAATCGCACAATTTCATCATGATCATTTTCTTTGTTTTGCTGATACGCTTGTTCTTCTGTAGTCTTTGTTGCTTCATAAGTCAGACCATCTTCTGCTAAATTAGTCGCCCCAGTAGTATCTTCTAGCTGCGAATCAGTAGGTGGTTGCGTTGAACTAACGTTTTTTGCTACCGTTTCTTTTTCTTCCAAATTGTTATTTTCTTCTCCCATTACGCTTCCCCTCCTTGATTCAAGTAGTCGGCTAAGAAAGTTTGCAACTGTTTTTGTAAGTCTTCTAAGCTGCCAAAATAACGGTTAATTTGGCGAAATTCCTTAATAACGACAGCTCGGTTTAATCTTAGTTGTTGGTAATTATTTTCTAAAGTCGCTTTTTGTTGGGCCGTTTGTTCCCTTTTTTCAACGTATGGTAGCCACTGGGCCCGCTGTTTTTCTAATTCTTCCTTTTGTTTTACGATAACATCCAATTCTTCATCTGCTTTATTTCGATTAAAAAATCCTTTGGTATTCTCAACTGCTTTTTCTTTTTGATTAAGCTCCTTAATTTCTTCATCTAATTTTTCGATTTGTTTTTGAGCCATGATTGTATTAGCAGTAAGTTGATCAATTTCTTGTTCAATTTGTCTCATTGGACCTTCATGATCGGTGATAAATGCTTCCCACTGGCTATCAATTTTAGGAATAATAAAAATTTCTGGTAAACTAGCATCAATCCCTACTGTTGCTCTTTGTCGATAATAATCACCAATGCGATAATAATTTAAAGTTTCAGAAACTTTTTCATGATGTTGCATAAATGGAAATGTTTCTAAAAAACTATCATGAATTTTTTTCGTTAATAACTTATCGATTTCGTGGTTTGCGTTTGAGGTTTTTTTCAGCTCGTCATGTAAACGGCCGTTATATATCCGATAAATATCGGGAATTCGTTCTTCTGTAATCGCTAATTCAAAATCTTGCAAATCATGCAACATTTGACCAATGTTTTTTGAAGCGACTTCTTTGATCTCGCTAAAACTTTTTGAATTTTCAACTTCAGTGGCCTTCAAATCTGTTTCTTCGTAATCGTTATTCATCTTAATCCCTTCTTTCACCACAATATAGTACTATTTTAGCATTAAATAGTGAATAAGCGTTATTTGAACACACTAGATAATAAAAAACCACAGTAACGAGATCTCCTCGACTGCGGTTAAGTATTAATTAAACAGGCCATTAAAGAAATCTTTAATACTCTGCCATAAATTACTGAAAAATCCTTGGTTGTCATTTAATGTTCCTTTTAGTTTCTCACCAAAAGATCCCAGTTCATCACTTAATTTATTAACAGTTTTATTAAAACTATCACTGAGTTTGTCTAATTGTGCTAGTGAGTCCTTATCTAAAACACCATCAGTTTTTTGATATTTTTCAGCTAAAGACACTAATTTATTGACATCCTCGCTTGACATGTAATCAGATAAATTATATTTTGCTAGGGCATCATTAACAATTTTCTCAACATCTGCTTTAGTAGCTAGCTCACCTTGTTTTTCTTTTAAAGCAGCTAATTCTTGTTTGATTTCCACCAATGTTTGATTTAATTGGGTACGATAAGCTTCATCTGCTTTTTCTTGCTCTTGTTCAGTTAAGTTTTCATTTGCATTTTTTTCTGCAGCATTTTTAACAATTGTATCTGACACACTTTTCGTTGTATCCAATTCTTCTTGGGCTAATTTTGCTCGATTTTCATCAACTTTTTCGCCATTTGCTTCAAAAGCTTTATAAACGCCAGTTAACGCACTTTCACCAGTCACTTTAACTACACTGGCTACTTTAATTGTTGCATCTGTAATACCGGCAGTAATCAAAGGATTTTTATACTGATCAGCAGTAATTAATGTTATATTTTCTGGTGTTAAAATATCAACTTTAACACCTTGGCCTTCATTTTCTCTTGTGACCATGACAGAGCTGAACATAACATTATCATCTCCGCTACCATAACCTAAATATTTCACTAAGTCCGCACCGTTTGCAACATCGATATTAACAGCATCTGCACTTACTCCAAATTTCTCCAAAGTTTCAGCTCTTTGGGTACTATTTAAGGCTGATCCTAAAACAACCGTAGGCTTTCCCCAACGTTCATTAATCACCGCGTCTTCAGCAGCAGAAGCGTTTTTGGCTAGACCAATAAAAAACGTTAATAACATTGCGATTATAATAGGTAATAAATAATTTGATTTTCTTTTATTTTTTATACTCATCGTACTACTCCTCTCATGATAATAATATTGTAGACAATTTAGATGAATGAATACAATAAAAAAAGATATTTTAAGAATTACTTTATTATTTTTATGTAATTTTAAAATCAAAAAAAGCCAAGTCTCAA
>NZ_JXKG01000028.1 GCF_001885735.1 Enterococcus canintestini
TCAAAGTATGAATTATTCAGGTTAATAATTAACTGTTTTAAACATATCAATTGAACTCATTATATAGATAGGGGTGATAATCATGGAAAACACTCTTATTATTGCTTTCTCGCTTATTCCTGTAACTATATTTATATATTTCTTAATTAAGGATTTAAACCTCTTGGGTGATAATCATAAAAATCGTAAGAAAAAGTGATGCTAAAACTTAGGTTTATAAAAATGACTGCTTTTCTTAACAAAAGACATCAATTAGGTCAGACTGATATTGTAATAATCCAAAACAGCAGCCTCTGCAGAAATGAATTTATCATTTATTTCTTAATCACTCCCCAATGAAATATTCCAAACTTTTATGTCTGATTTTATGAACACTTCATTTGGAAAAAAGAACTAAGAAATCACTCAATTGTTTTGAGTATTTTTTAGCTCTTAAAGATTAATAGTTGGTGTAGTTGCCAAAAACCTTATCCATCATCGTTTCTATACTAGCGTTTGTCATCAAAAGATTACAACGGATACAACAGAATTTAAATATTTCGAAGTAAACACTATCATTCGTCAGAAAAAACTTTATTTAGATCCATTTATGGATCTATTCAACAGTAAAATCCTCTCGTATAGAATCTCTGAAAAACCAATGCGGTAGCTGTCATGGAAGATTTAGAAGAAGTGATCGAATTTTGTGAACTACTCACCACTGTACTTCAAAGCATTCAAAGCATTAGCATAAGCTAAGGTTTGACTAGGTTTCTCTGCCAAAATAACTATACTTATTTGTATATTCACCTCACTTGGCCCTGCCATCTTTTCTTTTTTATTTTTAAATTACTGCTTTTGGTTGAGGGTACTTACTTATGCACAAACATATTTCATAAGACAATCTTCTTCCATTTACGAATCTTAGTTCTAAAATTTGTAAATGGTGCTACGCTATTAATATGAATCCACTTGTACAAGGGCCATTTGGCTTTCGTCGTTGCCCACTTCCGTTGTTCAGGTTCAAACAGCTCTTTATCATTTAACATTTCTATCCAAGTACATAATTCAATCACTTTTTTATTTAATTGTGTAATTTGTTCAGCCAAAGTTTTTGTTCCATATGCTTCATAAAACGATTGATAAAGTCCACCTAAATTGTTCCATTTATAACCTTCTGCAGGTGTTTGAACCTCAATTCCTGCCTTCTCTTTTTCTTCCCACTCTAATAATAAGGTTAACCAGCCCAATTGATAAGATAAGTTTTCAGAAGGTGTTTTATCAACTTCTTCAATCCGCTTATTTTTCAACTCTTCTGGAATGGTCTCGAATTCAGTAATATATTTTTGGTAACGTTGTTTGACTTCTGCAATCAATTCCTTCCGGAATTTGTTTCGTTATTGCGTGATTTCTCAGAGTACAATGGATGTATGGAAAGGATCCAACGGGAATTTACTACTCTCTCCTGTAGCTTTGTCTACCCAAATAAGTCTGTTACCCGAACCACTGTTATCACTACCAACTCATTAGCTGGGCTTTGTGACCTGTTCCCGCTAACTCGTGGATGAATACTTTCCCCTTAACTGTTGTGTCAACATCATATACTTCTTCTAATTCAGGTTTCCCGATATATGGATTCGTGTCTCCGCTCTCTTCTTTATCGTCAGGGTTTCCATCACCATCAATATCTTGCAAATAATAATAACCTGTTCCATAAGTGTTCTGGATTAATTTTTTATTCGTATCCGACAACCAAGAATCAAAGATGAAATCTTCACCAAATGGTTTATTTTCTTCAACTTGTGCTGTTGCTTTCATATCTTCTAAGATTTCATCTAATGGCTTAGTCAATTGTAAAACATATCGAATAAAGACTGGACGTGGACTTGCATTAGCAAAATCGATAAGTTTAGTCAAATCATTATCAGTAATTGATCCTACACCATAATTTTCATGATCCTTACGTCGTTCAATTGCTAAATCAGCCACTTTTGTTCCGGATTCAAACGAAACATCATATGTTACTTTGTCAGCCTGAACCATGTGCATCTGTATACCCGCTACATATGGAACTAATCGTTCATCAATTTTGTAATTAGCATACCAAGGCGTGCCCTTTGCGGAAGATGAATATGAGAAATTATAATTTTTCGTTAACTTATGATCTAAGATTATAGCTCCATTAGCACCTGTGGATCCTGAACCATCTTTTGTTTGAGTATTAGGTTTCTCATATTTTGCACTTACTGATCCATGTTTAAACTGGTCAGGATTATTTTCAGATACATCTAAGCTATTATAGAAATCATCTGAATCTGTTAAAAAGTAGCCCGTACTATCAATACCCGGTACAATTTTATCATCGTCTTGATGACTTACCAAGTAGATTTGATACATTAAACGATCGGTCTTGAGATTGTCTATGCCTATCTCTTTAAAAATTTCATCTAGGCTCTTTTCAAACGTAATTACCCCATTAGGAGCGGTTTGCGTATCGGTTGTTTCTGCCCCAGCAAATAATCCATCACTTGCACGAATATAATTGACCTTCCAAATATTTGTAGGTCTACCCAGCGAATCATTAATTCTTACAAAGGTCCGTCTAGAAGATCCAATTCCTTTCTTTGGATCGACCTGAATTTTTTCTACATATTTAGCTAATCGTTCATCTAATTGAAGACGGATTTCCCAGTTTTTAGTTGATGCTGCAATATTATGTTTTCCGTAAACTTCAAATCCAATTGTATTGCCTTTTAGTGTGTCTCCAGTTAATTCTTGAGGACTAAATTGTAAATCCGAAAAGTTATAATTTTTCGTATAGCCAGGATTCTCCTGAAAAGTATTCCCTGAGGATATTTTATCCCCTACTTGTACGGAGCTTATCGCTGTTTCAAGTGAGCTAATAGGAGAAATGTCATCTTGTGCTTGAACTAGTTCAGTTGTTCCCAAGACAAGACCAACACCAACCAAAACAGATGCAACCCCAACACTTAATTTTTTGATACTGTACTTCAATACTCGTTTCTTTGTTTTTTCTAGAAACACTCTCTTATTATTCTTGCTAACCATTATTCAAATCAACTCCCTTAATAATTACTTTCCTAGTAAGAATAAAAGATAAATCTGATACGTATTATTCACAGAATAGGAATCTTACTAACCTTATGTTAACTAATTTACTTAGAGAATTTCATGCACATTACAACAAAAAAGTACATTTCTTCATGTTTTTTTCGGATATTTGTGCTTTTTAACCATTCAGCAGCTGAAAACATATAAAAAGATATGTATGTATTCTTTCTGAAATTAAGTTCATTTCTATGCGATGAAGCATGTTTTCAAAATATTACCCTTTCTTAGATTAAACTTCAGAGTATTCAAATAACGGAATAAGGAGCCTTATCCCGCATTACTGAATGAGACTGTGACATAAGTAAGAAGGTGACTTCAAATTCCTTCTTCGGAATTTGAAATCACCTTCTTTATAATTATAAAGTATCGGTTTCACAGCATTCCTGAATGATTCCTAGAATCTTAAACGAATGATTGGAGTTATCAACATTTTTTCACTCGTTTTTAGCGAAACAAAAAATGACATTTGTCACAGCCTCATTAAATTATTGATTCTTTTTCTTTATAATTGAATTGTCCATATTTAAAGTGTCTAGTACTCTACATGAATAATTAATTGCTTTCACTCAAATACTTATAATCTATTAACTTGTAGTTGTTTAACTTTTCTGAAAAAGTTAGACCCACGTAATAATCTTCCCAGCTTTCTCTTTCAATTAACTGATCCAATTTTTGATAATCCATAAATTCATCATGTATTAAAAAGAATAAATAACTTGATATTTTAGCATCTAGCTTAATCAGATTAAATAATGTTTGCTTAAAATTGCTACCATTAATATGACTGATAGATTCTCTAGCTTCTTCACATAAACTTTTTACTTTATTAATTACTACTTTGTCATATTCATTTAACACACTATTATTACCATTACTTAGACGCTCAGATTCTACGAAACAACTCAAATCAGAAATTTCCCAAAAAAATTTTTTGTTAAAATCCAATTTCCTCAACTCCTCCAAACTACGTAAATGATATAGTCTCATAATAAAATAAAACCTCTCAGCTAATGTTGTTGAAATTATCCACTAAACCTAATTGATATTGCTTAGGAGATACACCTGCGTACTTTTTGAATACTCTCGAAAAGTGTGAAGAATCTGAAAATCCTAAACCTAAAGAAACTTCACTGATAGTATGGTTTGATTTCAACATTATTTTAGCCGTAGAAATTTTTCGCTTAGAGATATAATTATAAATCGTAATATGCATTTCATTCTTAAAGCTTTCTCTTAATTTAGTTTCACTTACAGAAAATAATTAGCTATTTCCTTTACAGTAATTCTTTTATAGATATTTAAGCCGATGAATTGAACGACAGAAGAAATTAAGGGAGAAAGATGCTCTATCTTAGTTTTTCCGATTTCCTTAGTATAATAAACAATCCCAGAATCCCTCACTTTTAAGACCTCAGGTAACGATACAGCTAATTCGTTTTCTTGTATCAAAGCATCTCTACTTTGATACGCTTCTATTATATCCATTCCTAATGTTATAGACGTTTGTGCTAACTTTTCAAAAACAATGATAGAATAATTTTTTTCAGACCGAATCGTATCTCCACTAACACTTGGAATTATTCCATTACTCAGATTAAAAACCATGTTTTCTAAATTTCGAATATCTCCATTTTTAACATATTCCAGTATTTTATTTTCATAAAGAAACAGATATATTTCTGGATCGTAATTTTGTGATAACAGATTATCTATTTTGATTTGCTCGATAGTTTTACTTAGATTTCCTGTATATTCAATTAACGGTTCATGGAATAGATCTTCTATTTTTCCAGTAAAAAAATAATGAACTAAAATCAGAATATCTCGAATGTCTCCTAAAGAATACAAAGTCAAATTTTGCAATGAATTATAGAGTCGTTCTCTATCAGCCATTGCAACATTCAAATTGTTCATTTTTAGTTTAAAAAAATCTTTATCAATATTATTTGCTCTAAATGGACCAAATAAGTAATATCTGGTTTTAAACATGTATAGAAGAAACATCTCATTAAAATCACCAGTAAAGAAATGGAAATCTTTAGTTTTTTTAATATTATCAGTTAGTAACTTTTTATAATCATAAAAAAAATAAGTAGTTCTATCTGAGCGATACTCTTTTATAATACTGAATTCGGAATTAAAAACCACGATAGGTAACTTTAAACAAACATGAAGAGACTTTAATAAGACTTCTTTATCTGAAAACACTTTTGTTTCTCTCTTTCCTTTCTACATCATTAAATAGTATTTTATACGTTATCTAAAATACTATTCCTCTGTCAAAATAAGCTAACTTACTTCATTATAAAATATCCACTTATCGCTTTCATGTATATTCCACCGTAAAAAGTACATTTTATCACCGAGAACTCATCATTTTTCATCATGATGAATACTATTTACATATATCTAGTTCAAAGACAATAATTATTATGATCCGTTATTATCTAAGCACTATACAGATAATAGGAATTTTTCGTTTCTAAATATTCCAATTTGGGAATCCAATAAAAATTTTCGTTCAAATACGTGTCTATTCGAACTCTTTTCTAGTTGTTAATTATGAAGGGGGAAGAAATAAAAAATACAATCTATACACGAATAAGAATATTATCCAAAAGGAGGTTTTAGAAAAGATTTATTATACGTAAAAAGCTCAAGACATTTTCTTAGCCATAAGGACATGTTTGATATTTAAGAAGATATATGAATTTTCTTTTCTAAGTATAAAGATAACTATCCATTATCAACTAAAAAAACATTTTTGAAAATAAACATCAGCAGTCCTATCAATGCATGTGAGCTTATAGAAGTTATTCGCAGCGCAGCATAATTGCATTAGCTTCTTTTCGTGTTTTTTGCCTCTTTTCCCTTTAAATCTTAATGGAGGAGGTGTGCAATATGTCAGATAACGACGAACGCGTAAATGCCCAGTTGATTCGATTCTTTGAAAAGGTCATTTTGAACACCGCTAATACTTATTATAAAAAACAAGAAGAAATTCAAAAACATGAACAACTTGATCAACTCCCACCATATTTGTTTACTAAAGATACTATAAAATTTAAACAACCGATTAATGTTTTAAATGTGACTCTCCTTGTTGAAGATATAAAATTAGCAAAAATCCTTCCTTTGTTGAAAGAACCTGAACAAATTTTTCTTATCGAAAAATTTATCTTTAATAAAACTGATAAAGAAATTGGAAAGGTTCTGGGTATTACAAGACAGGGTGCGACAAATTTAAAACATCGACTTTACAAAAAAATTCAAAAAATGCTGGTTTAATATCTGCATAATAACTAATTTTGTATGCTTCTTTGCTCGTCCTCCTCCTTCCCAAAAAAATAAATAGATTATAAGTTCATGGGAAGAAGGTAAATTTATGAATACTTTAAAAGAAGATTTCATTTTAGCAAAGAATGGAAATGAAGAAGCAGTTGTGGCCGTTCTCAAAAGATTTAGCGCTTTGGTCCATAAGCAATCCTGGAGAACTGGAAAATATGATCAAGATTGTTATCAAGAATGTATGCTTGCAATATATCTAGCTATCTCGAAATTCGAAATTAAAGAATAACTCAACTAAGGGAGTCTGTGACATAAGTAAAAAGATAGTTTCAAATTTCGAACAATAAATTTGAAGCCATCTTCTTTATAATTATAAAGTATCGATTTTACAGCGTTCTATAATGATTCATAGAATCTAAAACGAATGATTTTAATTATCAACGTTTTTTAATTCGTTTTTAGCTTAAAAATAACTTTTGTCACAGTCTCACTCCTAAAATTACTTTATTTACGTACGAAGTGGGCAGGAGGTCGAATCCAGAACTGGGCTATGGTACTTCAACGAGGACTTCTCCTCTAGAATTGAAAAGCATGCGATTTACCTTCCGTAACGACGGTAGATTTATTCAACTATGTGTCCAATCAAAATTTGTCTGATTTCAAAAATAGTCAAGAGAATTTTGGTTGTTAAAAACTCTTATCTATCAACTTCCACAGTTTAGTTGACAAACCCTGATACTAAGTTGGGCTATGATACACTTTTCTTGACTATCAGTTACGTTACCGGAAGGAATGAACTCTATTGAAAAAAACATATGATCGTAAATTTAAACTAAAGATTTCACAGGATATCCTTGAGAAAAAAGTAACTACCAAGAAAATTGCTGAAGAATACAATATCTCTCGTCCAACAATTTCCCGATGGGTTTCAGAATATCGTCGATACGGGAAAAATGCTTTTGCTGGACAAGGAAAAAGATTACCTGATAAAGCAGATTTCTACATTCTTGAACAGGAAAATAAACGACTAAAAGAGGAAGACGAGTGTTCTACGAACACAAAGATCGATACGGATCTCCAGGGATCACTCAAAAACTTTACGATGAAGGAATCGAAATCAATAAACGTGTTGTAGCTGTTCTTATGCGTGAAATGAATTTATGCACAAGAGGATTTCATCGACGCAAATCTTCTCATGGTAGAGAAAAAACAATCAAAGAAATGGTAAAAAAAATGTTGAATCGATAATTTGAACAGAACCAAATTGATGCTGTTTGGGTGACGGATATTACTTACATTCCATGTAATGACGGTCGCCTCTATTTGTCCACCTATATTGACTTAGCAACTCGTATTCTACGTTACTATATGGTGGATTCACACATGAAAAAAGAGATTGTCGTCCGTCCATTACAAATTTATTAAGGAGAATTGCCTACGGTAATTCATTCCGATAGAGGTAGCCAGCATCGGTCTTTTATTTATCAAGAGCTGTTGACCGACCACCACATCACACATTCAATGAGCCAAACTGGGACTCCTGTTGACAATGCAGTAATTGAAGCATTTCATCGATCAATCAAATGAGAATTAATCGACTCCAACAAATATAAAAGTAAAATAGAGATGAAGGTGTTAATCCAAGATTATTTAGAAGACTACTACCCAAACAAAAGAATCCATACAAAATTTATGATGACTCCTTGACAATTTGAAGCGAAGAAAATAAGGAATCTATAATATCTAGTGTTGGTGACGCCTTCTGTTGCCAATACTTTTTCTTTTTTTTAATAAACGCAAACAGACACCTTAAAATCCTTTAGAATAAAGTCGACAAAAACCATTCAAAGGAGCGTTTCAAGATGTCCTATTCAGAGTTTACCAAAGAGTTACTAGATATTCTAGACCTAAATCTTACTTTTCATGAGGATGCCTTTCGCAAAGAGCGAATCAATGACGAAACATGTTTTGCTTTTGATGGCACATTGACCTATCAACCGGAGGAATGCTTTCATCGCCACTATCAAAATGAGCAAACGATCATTAAATGGGGCTGGAAAAAAGTATCCATCTTATTGAATGATGTCAGTAACTACAAGACCATTCTGCGGATTAACAAACAGCGCTTCAAATGTAAACACTGTGGAAAGACTTTTTTAGCAGAAGATTCAGTTAGTGATCGTCGCTGCTCCATTGCTCGCAGAGTCAAACAAGCCATTCTTGAGCTATTAAGCGAACCTCTTTCTATGTCTTTGATCGCACGTATGAAGCACATTTCTCCGACCACTGTCATTCGAATACTTCGCAGCCTTCAGCCTAAAACCGTTTCTTTGAACCAGCTGTTACCAGAAGTGGTGTGTTTCGATGAATTCAAATCAGTGAAAAATGTCTCGGGAGCCATGAGCTTTGTCATGATGGACGGCAAGACCCATCAACTGATTGATATTGTGGAAAATCGGCAACTCAATCCTTTACGCGACTATTTCTTGCGCTACCCTAGAAAAGTCCGTGAACAAGTACGTCTAGTGGTTTCAGATTTCTATACACCCTATCGCACATTGGTGAAAGAGTGTTTTCCGAATGCCCGAATCGTCGCCGATCGCTTTCATATTAGCCAACACATCGGTCGGGCCTTTACCAACCACCGAATTCAAGTAATGAAGACCTTTAAAAAAGGGGATCGTCGGTCGAAGCACTTAAAGAAATACTGGAGACTACTTCAAAAGAATGCGTGGGAATTGAAAGGTCAGCATCGCTACTGGCGTCCGTCATTTCGAGATCATCTGACAGAAGCAGAGATAGTCGATCGGCTATTATCTTATGATGATTCCTTAAAGCGAGGCTACGAAGTCTACCAGGATTTTCTTTCCGTTATCAGAAGACAAGATGTTCCTGAATTCGTCGCGCTCCTAAAAGAAGACTACAAGGAGTTGCCAGAGCACTACCAACCAGTGTTCACGACCTTCAAGAAATACCAAACAGAAATCAAACGAGCGTTGCGCGTTCCCTATTCCAACGGCCCTATAGAATGTTTGAACAACCATATCAAAGTACTAAAACGAATTGCCTATGGCTTTAGAAATTTTCAAAACTACCGAGAACGAATCTTTTTATATCGAGGAAAATATTTCAAGAAAACTAAGAACACTACCCAACTGACTAAAGCCAGAACAACAACACGGCTAGACAAGATAGCTGTCTAGCCGTGTGAGTATCTCGATTATTCTATTGAATTTCTTCACCAACACTCATTGACGAAGAGCCAAAATAAGTAATCTAACCGACTGTTAACTAAACCATTGCAGGTCCCGTTAAAGATACTTGTGCCTGTTGTCACCGCTTCTTTTTCTTGTCCACAAGCGCTTAACACACTTAATAAAGCCCCTGCTATTATTAATAATAATATCTTTTTCTTATTAAAAACCTCCTCATCTATTTCCAGATTAGTAAATGTAGTAATCTGTGCTTTCTTTTTTCTCAATACTAATAACTAACTTATGGGGTAAACAAATACTCGTTTGACCGGGTTTTGAGATCCATCCAGTTCTAACCGCGATTTGATCAGGACTATTATCTTCTTTAACTCGAATTCTTCCATCTTTAATCTCAACAATATTATATTGTCCCTTCGCAGGATGATAATTCACGAGTTTATGATTGATCTTATCCAAATCGAAGCGATCCATTTCCTTGCCATCAATTCGAACGATGGCATATTTGATAGCATCTTCAGTTGTTTCATTCTCCTTTTCTATAGAGAATACAAATAAGGGAATAAAAGAGGTAATAATCAAAATGCCAATAATTATGACATCGCCTATCTTGACACCAGCTTTTCTTAAAAATTTCATTAACGATATCTGGCTAAACATATTAGAATTTTTCCATGGAAATGGTGAAATTTTTCGGAAATTATCTGCATTAAGAGAATCAGTTAAACAACCCTCAAGTTGTTCCTTAATACATTGTTGATCCATCTTCATACCAATTGCTCTTGTAATATTGCCAGGAAAATTTTTATCCGTAAGATGGGCAAATTTTTGTGCGTCAAGGAGTAACCGATTTCGATAGATAAAACTTGAGATACCATATTCTTCTGTTTCAGGAATATGATTTTGATAGCCAAGCTCTAACTCTTTGAACCAGCCCATTGAATAGGAAGTCTCATCTATATTAAAAAGATTTGTATTTAGAATTTTCGATAAGTCTACTTCACCTTTAATTGTCCTAATTATTTTGGCATTGGACTGTAACTTAGCAATTAGACCGTTAATTTTGTAAATCGTCTTGGTTGACACTAAGTCACTATTATTTAAAAGTAATATGTTACAACACTCGAATTGATCAATTAACAAGCCACGAATATCCTGTTCTTCTTCAACTACATTACCTTCAGCTTTTCTTTCCTGAATCTTTTCACCCGTTTCGAAATTATCCCAAAAACGTTTTACATCCACTACTATAATAATGGCACCAATCTCTAATCGTTGGGTCAAATCAATGTCTAAAGGGTTTTTAGCTAATATAATTGCTTGAATAATTGGAATTGGTTTGCTGATTCCTGAAGCTTCAATAACAATTTGATTCAAGTCAGAAAATTGCACTAATTGATCTAGTTCAACAATCAAATCTTCGCGTAATGTACAACAAATGCATCCATTCGGCATCGAAACAAGTTTTTCTCCAGTTCTTTTAAAACCTTTCTTGTCGACTAATACCCCATCAACATTTACTTCCCCTATGTCATTTACAATGACAGCAATTTCCTTTCCGTGATCACCGTACAGAATATGATTTAGAAGTAACGTTTTTCCTGAACCAAGATAGCCAGTTAAGATTGTAATAGGTATTTTTTTCATAGGGAACCTCTTTCTATACCTTGAATTTACACTTTAAGTGCAACACATAAAAATGAGTCATAATCGATATCCAACTAGTATAAGTTTGTCGAGAACACTCCTAGAAGGAAAATAATTATGAGCCAGTATTGTCATCTTACTATACTCGAACGAGAAAGAATCTTTCTGCTTCACGAAGAAGGATTTTCTATTAGTATAATTGGCAACGACATTCAGCATAGCCCGTTTACTATTTTACATGAACTGAGAAGAAACAAGAAAAAAACTAATCACCTTCCAAAGCGGAAAAAAATTATGCTTATCGAAGAAAAAAATGCGGACGTTATCACATTCTAAATGATCCGTGAGTTTGGTCAATTGTTCGTCATTTATTTGTCGATTTTCAGTGGTCGCCAGAGAAAATCTCGAATCGTTTGAAGCATGAACATATGGACTTTTCAATTAGTTTTATCACGATCTACCGTGCAATTTGCAATGATCTTTTCGATACAGAACCCCTCTCACACGGCAATAAAGGCCTGATCCGTTCATTGCACCATCGAGGAAAAACAAGACATACAAAAAATCATGTCGAGTCTCGTGGGAAGATTTGCCTTACTCATTCGATCCATGGCCATCCAAAATCCGCAGATGATAGAAGTGATTTTGGTCATTGGAAAGCCGATATTGTAGCTGGCAAAACTAGTGGTACTTGTTTAGTGACTTTGACAGACAGAAAATCATGCTTCCTTTTAGCAGGAAAGAAGGTCCCCAGAAAGAAAGCCGCTTATGTGAGCGAGAAAATGATTGAACTTTTAAGCAGTATTCCAAATGAGGCGGTCAAAACGATCACTCCAGATAGAGGAAAAGAATTCTCCAATCATTTCGCAGTTACAGAAGTATTGAATAATATGCCCTTTTATTTTCCAGATCCTCATGCCCTTGGCAACAATGAACAAATTAAAATACGAATAGACTCATTCGAGAATACTTGCCAAAATCGAAAGAGATAGCTACGGTAGATAACTCAACGATAAATCAGATGATTGAAAAACTGAATAAAAGACCTAGAAAGTGTTTAGATTGGAGAACACCTTATGAAGTCTTCTTTGATAAAGTGTTGCGCTTGATTTGACAATTCAAGAAATAATAAAAAGCAGATCAAATCCAAATAAGGGAAAAATGATCTACTCTGGTAGTATCAATTAATTGGCCAAGCTATTATGCCGTTTTGCTAAACGTCTACTTCTTCCAGTATTGACCTTGATAAAACAACAATCAGGATCCCGTTTTAATACTCTATGAACTGTGTCAATACTAACATGTAAAGTTGCAGCAATATCAGCTAATGTACTCCCATTTAATCTCATTTGCTTTGCAAATTGATAACGCCGATAAGCATCAATATTCTTGGAATCCATAGACAATAATACTTTTCTTACCATGTATTTCCTCCAAAGATTGGATTTTAATGGGCCATCATTTCTTGAGCAATCTCATGCTCAGATAATGAAGCTGGATAGAAAGTAGGCCAATTATGCATTTCATTATAAAGTTTTTCTTGACTTTCTCCACCAAAGAAAATATGAAAATGCTCTGCCTTACTTGGTGCAATTCCATGATCGCTAAATTGAATATATTTAAAACGACCAGCACCTGCATCATCAGTTTCAAAATTAAAACGAACACCACGGTTTCCTTTTTCATAATTCAAAATTTTGTATCCAACATATTTGTATGTGTATTGATGATGTTCACCGTTGACTACAAAATCAATGGTGTTGTCTTTAATGTTGATAGTATCAATATCTGTCTTATAGCCAGTAGTATAATAATCTTTGTACTCGGCAGCTGTCATGTCTTTATTGAGTTTTGCTTTGTAATCGAAAACTTCATCCAAAATTCCATCTTTTAACAACGGATAAACAGATTGCCATTCACCTGTATAATCACTCAATTCGCGATCCTTCACATCGGCATCTTTAAAGTACCCATTAGCAACTGTCTTTTCATCCTTCGCTTCTTTTTCTGGAACTACCTCTTCACCAGCAACCATAGTTGTTTTCTCTAACGCTTTTAGATTGTCTTCCATTACTGAAACATAATCTTCACCATTATCCATTTGTTCTTTTGTAAGACTTTCAAGAGGATTCAATACTTCCAATTTTATCCCAGCTTCATTGGCCAAAGTTTTTGCGATTTTATCATTAGCATTCTTTTCAAAGTAAATATAATTGATCTTATTTTTTTTAACATACTCTTTTAATTCAGCTAATCGACCAGAAGATGGCTCTTCTTCAGGACTTAGTCCAGCAATAGGAACTTGTATCAATCCATAATCCAAAGCTAAATATCCAAAGGCTGCATGTTGTGTCACAAAACTTTTTTGTTTCGCTTCTTTAAGACTAGTGGTATAGTCAGCATCCAACCGTTTCAGTTTAGTCAAATACTTTTCAGCATTTGTCTCAAATACTTTTGCTTTTTTCGGATACAATTTAACTAACTGATCCTTGATATTTGAAACTTCCTTAATTGCCATTTTGGGTGAAACCCACGTATGAGGATCTAGTTCA
Organism: Enterococcus canintestini; assembly: GCF_001885735.1. Taxonomy (GTDB): domain Bacteria; phylum Bacillota; class Bacilli; order Lactobacillales; family Enterococcaceae; genus Enterococcus_C; species Enterococcus_C canintestini. Next base: position 13,811 of record NZ_JXKG01000028.1, read on the forward strand.
TGATGGTGATCTTCTTCTCCGTGATCATGATCTTCTTCTTCACTACCTGGCAATAAAATCATGTCTTTTGTTCCTTCTACTACATTAGGCCCAGCTTTCTTCCAACTTTCTTTAGCTTTTGGTACCCATGATTCCATGTTTTCGTTATGATATACAAAAACATCAGCATCATGAGCTTTTGCCATATCCTTAGCTGAGGGCTCATAGTCATGAGGTTCTGATCCCGCTGGAACCATTAAATCCACGTTCGCTTCATCGCCGACGATGTTTTTGGTGAAATCATACATTGGATAGAATGTTGTTACAATTTCTAATTTTCCATCTTTATCATTCGATACTTTTGCATCATTAGTGCTGGAGCAAGCTCCCAATAATCCTAGAGCTGCTATCCCAATAAGTCCTACACTGATTTTCTTCATTCTTTTTCCTTCCTTAATTATGCTAATTTCTTCATTTTATTTTGTTTATGTTCTTTGATAATTTTTAATGCTCTTTTTCTAGTTTTGATATTCGGGCTTTTAAGTCGTCGATATGCACTAGATATATCCGTTTTCTCCATTAGAAATTACCCCTAATCAATACTTATCATTATTTGCTTTCCGCCAGTAATTTATCAAAACTCTGTTTGATCCTTTCTTCATCCAACATTTTTCCAATTAGAATAATAGTGGTTTGGTCTTTTTGTCGAGTGGTGTATTGAAAATTAACCTGTTCGTTTACCCCTTGTATGGCAACTATAAAATCTTGATCTTGCAAAGCAATCAATCCTTTAAAACGATACAGGCTCCCTTGGTTGGTTAAAATCAGCCGGTCAATCCATTGGAATAAAAAATCTTTTTTTATGTCTTGATCTGAAGTTAAGAGAATTGATTTAAACTCATGTTCTTGATGATGTTGATGATAGTGTTTGCCATTATAGTGATTTTCTGATGAATCACTTTCAAAAACTAAGGGATGATTGAATTTTTCCAAATTATAAAAATCCTTTTTTTGAATCGTTTCACTATGTGTGAACATTCGAATATCGGATAAAGGGTTAATACTTTTGATTTCTCTCTGTAATTTTTTTAGTGCAGATAAATTCAAGTTTTGTTTTCTAGACACAAAAATGCGATCTGCCATGACAAGTTGCTTAAGGGCTTGTGGTTCTCTTTCAATAAGTTCAAAACTGTCACTATCAATAACAGTCAATAAACTATCGATATATACTCTTCCTCTTAGTTGAGGCGCTGTTAAAAGTGTTTGAATGATTGGTTGGGGATCTGCTATACCTGTAGTTTCAATGATGATTTGTGAAATTGGTTGTTGATGTTCTTCTATTGTTTCCAGTAAAGAAATCAATATTGCTAATAAATCACTGCGAAGACTGCAACACATACATCCATTATTTAGTTGTAACACCCGTTCCTCGCTATGAACTAATAATTTGTGATCAATCCCAACTTCACCAAACTCATTTTCAATTATAATAATTTCTTCCCTGGGGTAGGGTGGGACTTGCAAGGCTTGATTGATTAGCGTTGTTTTTCCAGCCCCTAAAAACCCAGAAACGATTGTAACTGGTATGCCCATTTTGTCACCTTTTTACCACTTAGCTATTTCACTTCTTTGAAAATTGCCCGTCTGCGCAATTTTGGCGAATACTTTTTTAATTCTAACCGTTCAGGGTTATTCCGTTTATTTTTGCTGGTGAGATACAGACGTTCTCCAGTTTCGACACATTCCAAAATAATATTTTGACGCATAAATCTTCCTCCTTCAATACTTATCGATCTTCAAGATATGCTTGAATTTGTTGTGCATCTTCAAAAGTTAACTCGCCAGATTCCAATTGTGAAACTAAATTTTCTTTCATATCAACAGGTATCTCCCAATAACCATCAATACATTGAAATAACTCCTCGTCATACTCTTCAAAAATTGGATAGATTCTTAAAAAATCATCAAATGATAAGCCTTGGTCCTCATAGTAATCTTTGACTAATCCATTTTCAATTGCCTGTTGGGTCGGTAAACCCGTTTCAGTAATAATTCCTCTCTCTACCATCGAACGATAAAAAGTGCATTTATCTAGCGATTGCTGGGTCGTTTCAAGATAATACTTTAATCCTTCTTCAACTAAAGGTGGGTAAATAATTTCCATTTTGATTCCCTCCTAAAAGTTATATATTAAACTATTTTGAAGCTCCTTTAATTACTTTCTTTCCATTATAGTACCCTTTTAAAGATACATGATGGCTACGTCTATAATCACCATTCGCTTCGTCAAATGAAATTTCTGGTTTTACTACAGTTTGATGAGTTCTTCTTAACCGTTTCTTCGCCTTAGATGTTTTTCTTGCTGGTACTGCCATGATATTTCCTCCTTTTACCAACTTGCTTTTTTTACTCCAGGAATCAACCCTTGATGGGCAAGTTCTCTAAACTTAATACGGGACATACCGAACTTTCGCATATACCCTCTTGGACGACCATCCGTCTGATCACGAAGCCTCAGACGATTCGGATTTGAATCTCTTGGCAATTTAGCGAGAGCGGTGCGATCTCCTGCGGCTTTTAATTCCTGACGTTTATCTGCGTACTTTTCAATCATCGCCATTTGTTTCTTTGCTTTAGCAATTTTCGACTTTTTTGCCATATACCTTTATACTCCTTTTATTTTGATTTAGACATCTCAAATCGTAATCGTTACGTTTTGACACTGATACTTTACCAACAAGAGTTGCTCTTGTCAACAATAAATAACATGAAATAAAACTCATATGAATAGATAACTATTTGAAAACGAATTTATCGGTACATAGAGATAATCAAATCATTTAAAAGAATATGCAGTTTAAGCTCTGAAAAATAAGAATTCACTTTTATTAGTCCAATCAAACACAAATACCGTTTTAAGTAGCTTTTCCTCTACTTAAAACGGCAATATGAAAGAAACTATAACTTTTTATTCAATCTTTTATGTTTAACTGGTTTATCGCCAATTTTTTAAAACTTTGATTATTCCTTATATTATAAAAATAGACATTAAGTGAACTAATTCAATCATACTGATTCTTTCGTGTATTCAAAATTAGATGCTGTTTAATAAAATTATTCTTTTTGAAAAAGAATTATAACTATATCCCAAAAATTGTAGGTTAATTTAAAGCCTATTTCATCATCGTGATTGAGCTTCTTTTTCATAGACGAATTTCTCAGATAGTTTAGTTTTCTTTATGAGATTTTTATATATTTCTGACCTTCGATACAACTCACTATGAGTACCTTGATCAACTACTTTTCCTTGATCCATCACTACAATTTTATTTACCTTTTCAATAGACTTCAAGCGATGCGATATAATTAGTACTGTCTTATCTTGTATTAAACGATTTAAACTTTCCTGAATACGTTTTTCATTTTCCGCATCTAAACTGGCAGTAATTTCATCTAAAATTAAAATTGGCGCATTTTTCAAAAAAGCCCGTGCTATGGATAGGCGTTGTCGCTCTCCTCCAGAAAGTGAACTTCCGTTTTCTCCGACCAATGTATGATAACCGTCAGGTAGTTTTTCAATAAAGTCTTCGCAGTTAGCTAAACGAGCTGCTTTTTTCACTTCCTCATCTGACGCTTGACTATTTCCAATACGTATATTTTCCAAAATACTTGTATTAAACAAAGTTACCTCTTGAAAAACAATAGCGATTTTGCTAAACAAAGAAGCTGGAGATACACGTTTAATATCATACCCATCAATTAAAATACAGCCTTCATCATAATCATACAGTCTAGACACTAATTTCAAGATACTAGTTTTCCCGGAACCACTAGCACCTACTAACGCAGTCACTTTTCCTTGTTTAGCCGTAAAAGAGATATGATCTAAAATTGGGGTATTGTTATCATATGAGAAAGAGACATCTCGCAACTCAATGTCAAAAGATTTCAGAGGACTATCTGATCCCTCTTGGATACTGGTTTCCTTCATAGCTCTAATTCGCTGTATTTTAGGAGCTAAATAAAATATTTCAAGCACTGCTTCTTTCATAGAATCGAAGGAATCCTTTATTTTTATTGCGGCTAGTAAGTAACCAACGACGTAGAGTATAGTCACTTCACCCGTTAACAGTAAGTGAACACCTACTAGAATGACTACTGCTAAACTAACATATGAGAAAATAGAGGATAAGGCCATGACTGAAAAAGTACTTAATTCTACCTTTAAATGAATCCTTTCACTCTCTTCCATTTTTTTGAAAAGTCTGTCTTGAACTTTTTTAGATAGATTAAAGCTATTAATCTCTTGCTGCAATTCTATAGTTTCTTGAAATTCTTCCGAGTTTTCTCTCAAAGTATCGTAATATTTAGTATTGGCTTTCGTTTGGGATTTCTTTGATAACAAGATTAAGACAAAACTAAATAACGTTGGCAAAATAACAGCTAATCCCATTTTGACATTACCAACCAAAAGCATCACTGAAATAAAAGGGAAAAACAGAGCCATACCGCCGGCTTTAGGTATTGCATGACTCATCGCATGCTCAATACCTTCAACGTCAGACATGATAGTTTGAGATAAATCTGATAAATTATGTTTTGAAAAATAGGATAATGGTAAATTTGACAAATCGTCTGCAATTTGCACTCTTAAATGCGCACTTTCTTTATAAGTACTATTATATAAGTTTTCATACTCCCTATCTAACAACCAATACATGAAAAGCAAAGTAACAAACGATACGGCAAAATAAAGCCAACGGGGCTTTGTATTTTCTAAAATTAATTCGTCTATCAGCATCATTATAATGAATGCTGGTACCATATTAATGCAGTATACAAAAAAACTAGAAATAGAAGCTTTAGTTAAAGCTTCTGCGCCCTGATCACTTAAAGCAAATTTGTTTTTATAAAAACTTTTCATTGTCAAGCCTCCAATCATTTGCATTCTCATAATTAGTGACCAATTGTTTATACACTTGATGTTTAGCCATTAATTCATTATGATTTCCACGTTCTACTATTTTCCCTTCTGACAAGACAAGAATTTCATCTACAGATTTAATGCTGGATAATCGATGAGCTATCATAATAACTGTTTTTTCTTTCATCAGATGTTGAAAAGCCTTTTGTAGTTCATACTCATTATCTGGATCAATAGATGCACTGGCTTCATCCATAATAACAATCTTTGCATCTTTTAAAATTGCTCTGGCAATAGCTATACGTTGTTTTTCTCCTCCTGACAGATAAACTCCTTTACTACCAATTAAGGTATGCTCTCTTTCGGGAAATTTTTCTAAAATCGATTCGCAACCGGCTAATCTTAGCGCGTCAAATACTTTACTTGCTGGCGCTTGAGGATTTGCTATAGAAACGTTATCGTAAATACTCTGATTGAATAGTTTCGTATCTTGAAAGACAAAAGCAATTGTGTTAATAATTGTGTCTTTTGAATAGTGATTTAAAGGCTTACCACCAATTTTAATCTGTCCCTTATCCACATTGTAGAAACCTGAAATTAGTTTAGCTATCGTACTCTTTCCGCTTCCTGATTTTCCTACTAATGCATAAATTCTTTTTTGTTCTAAAACTAAGTTGAAATTTTCTAAAACACACTCTTCTTTGTATGAAAAGCTGACATTTTCAAATGCAATGTCACAATTTTTAATCTGTGTCTCGTTCCCATATTTTAGTTGGTCTTGCTTCATTTCTAAATAAAGGGAGTCTAGTGTTTCGACTGCATATCTTGCTTCAAACAAGTGCATACTTACATACATTATTCTCATGAAAGAAACAAAAATAATTCCACTTAAAAAAAACAACATCAACAAGTCAACAGCTAATATCTTGGGAGTGGTAAGAGAAGTTATAAAAAAGGTTATAGGAACTATCAAAATGCAAACTATGCCAAAAAATAGCCATTGAAAAAGAACAAAAGGTGTTTTCCCACTCAAAGAATACTTATATGCAAACTTAGCATAATCGTTAATTGCTTTATTCAAGGCTTTAAATGATGTTACTTTAGCACCAAATATCTTTATAACTTGAATTCCGCGGATATATTCTACCGTTTCAGAGCTTAACACATCTAACGATTCTTGATATTTTTGAATAAAATTTGTATTCTCTGTCATTTTCTTTAACAAGAATACACCAATTACTAACATGGCGATTAGAACCAATCCAATTTTAAAGTTAATGAAAAAGCCTAAGGCAACTGATAAAACAGGTGTTACTATGGCTTGAGCACTATCTGGAATCAAGTGAGCAATTGCCATATGTGTTTTAGCCGCGTTGTCATCAATTGTCTTTCGAATATATCCCGAAGAATTTAAATCAAAAAAACGAAAACTTGCTTCTGTTAAACCGCTAATTCCCTTTTTTCTCAAATTAGTCTCTAAGCGAAACCCAAGGATATGAGAAAATAAGCCAGAAAAAATATAAAATAAAGCTCCTAAAGTTAACCAAGCAACAGTTTGAACCGCATAACTCTTAGCTAAATATTCATCTTCTACAATAATTAGAGACTGAAGAAATTTGTAAATACTGTAATATCCATAGACTGTTAATACGACAGAAAAATCAGAAAATAAAGTGGCTAACCATCCGTAGTATTTCATTTTAGGGACATAACTAAATAATTTTTTGTATACTTTCATTTTTTCCTCCCCCGCATTCAATTTCTTCTCTTATTCGTTTACAACTGTTAATGCTTTCCGTAATAGCGTAAATTAGAGATGTACAAACAGATAGAAGGTAAACTACGTTCTATTTTTGTATTTTTTTAAGACTTTTCTTCCAATCAATACACCAATCATAGATAAACTTGCTACAACTAACACTGAAATGATTCCCCATATACCTACCGCATAGTGGATCATTGCATCCATTGTTGCAGCAGATTGTCCTTTATCTATCCAATCTTGACGAAAACGATCTGTAAAGAACCATATAGGAATCCACTGTCCGGCAGCACTGCCTAATTGCATTAGAGCCCAAGACGCAACTTGAGGAATTGCTCGATCATATCCAAATACAGATAGAATAATATCAGCTAAGATCGCCATACTAATCGAACTGATAAACCAAGGTAAGTACGCCCCGCCCATTAACGTAAAAAATAACAATAAAACAATTGTGTAAATAGTAAAAATTCCTTTTCTAGGGTAGTTATAGCTAATATAAACAAATATGATTCCAGATAATAATCCAAAAATCCCTGGGGATATGCTGTGACCAAACGCCCCACCAATACTACTAACCATTATTGAAAAAAAGTAAATTACTAGGGAAATAACTGTAGCTAAACCAATAAAAATATAATCTTTTGTTTTCATATATATTCTCCTCAATTCTATTTCGTTATGTCATTAAAAATCTGTTCTATCAAAGTTGAATCTTCTACTCTAAGTTTTATATCTTTTTTTATTCCACCATTTTTTAAATAAATAATTCTATTGCATGTTTTATAAAGAAATTCCGGATCATGAGTGGCTATAACTACTGCACCCTTTTCTTTTAAGTCTTTAATAAGGTCAGCAATCCTTTCCATATTAATATAATCCAACCCACTTGTAGGTTCATCAAATAGAAATAAATTAGTTTTTGACAATGAAGCTATAGAAACCAATAATCTTTGTTTTTCTCCACCGGATAAATCAAACGGTAATTGATCTTTCATTTTATAAAGTTCCATTTTTTTTAAAATTTTTTCTTGCTGATCTTTACTAACTATTTCATTCCCCAGGGCTAACTCGCTCCTCACTGATTCTGTGAAAAATTGGTAATCCATTTCTTGCATTACTAAAAACGGCGATGAAATTTTTTTATTTTCGATTATCTTTCCTTTGGTAGGGCGAATAATCTTCATGAGTATTCTTAGTAAGGTTGTTTTCCCCACACCGTTTTTCCCTACCAAACCAATAACATCTCCAACTTTGACATCAAAATTTATGTCTTTTAGAATATTTTCATAAGTAATTTCTTCAACTTTTAATACATCTGCACTTACCTTTTCGATATAGGGAACTTCAATCGAACTATTAAAAATGTCAAATTTCCTTAATGCGTTATTGTTTTCAGTTTTTAACAACTGAATAGTTGTAGTTTTTACAGTTCTATTTTTAACAAATAGAACTTGATCAATTAATTCTTTCAAATAGTAAAAACGATGTTCAGCTATAACAATAGTAAATCCTTTATTTTTTAAATCACAAAGTAAGTCAGCAAGTTTCTTAGTCGCTTTGAAGTCCAAATTTGAAGACGGTTCATCCAATATAATTAATTTAGAGTTTAGCGATAAACTACATCCAATAGAAATTTTCTGCCGTTCACCACTTGATAGCGAAAAAATGTTTTTATCTAATATATTTGAAAGATCTAATAATTCAGCTAATTCATTGATTCTTTTATCCATATGCTCTTTTGTAAATCCAAAGTTTTCCATCGAAAATACTAACTCACTCGTTGTATTTGTTGTAAAGAATTGTCCTCTAGGATCTTGACTTACGTAGCCAATATTTTTTGATATACTTTCTTGTGTTAAGGATTGTAGCGAGTTATTTTCAAATAAAATTTCCCCAACCAATTTTCCGTCATAAAGTCTTGGAATAAGTCCATTCATTAACTTTAATAGTGTGGATTTCCCACTCCCAGAAGAACCAGTAATCAATGTAAGACTGCCTTTTTTTATTGAAAAATTAAGGTCAACAAGCGCTTGTTCCTTAACATCCTTATATGAAAAAGAAACATTGTTAAATTCAAACAATTCTTTCACCTCAAATCAAAATACTTAAGAAAAAAATAGTAACGGAAAACAGGATGATATAGTCTAATAAGCTCATGTTTGTTTTATAGTAAGAACTTCTTTTCACAGGAGATTCTATCCCCTTTGTTATTGCATTAGCGGTCATTTCTTCAGCAATCATAGTTGCACGTATAAGAACGGGAACTAACAGAAATTCCAAATATTGCAGAGGCTGAAAAAAAGACAAGCGAATGTTTCTCATTTTTAAAGATTCTTTAATCATTCTTATTTCAGAACGATAAGTCGGAAAGAATCTGATCACTACTGTAATACTTAACATTATTTTTTTCGGTAAATGTATTTTTTCTAAAGAGGATAATAATTCATTGCTAGTATAGACACTAACCAACAACCATGAGATCATTACGACCGGCAACATTCGAAATACAATATATAAGGATGTCCCAAAAAATATAGTAAAAAACTCTATCTTGATAGCATCAATAATTTTCATTACTAAAAACAGAACTGAATAAATCAAGATGAAATAAATACATGTCTTTATTTTACGAAACATCAATACTAAAACTGTAGCAATAATGAAACACCCCACTTGAAATGTATTTCCCTTTCCTAAAAAAATAATGACCGGAAAAAAAATATTTAAAGTAATCAAGGTTAACGGATTGATTTTTAACACTCTTTCACCTCCAAAAAATAAGATCGCACTGTTATCTTAAGCTGATAAGATCGCACCGTTATTCAGATAACAGTGCGATCTTATCAAAAAGCATAACTGAGAACAATTCTCAATGCAAGCTTTTTTTTAATTAACTCAGTAATTCAATCCACCCAGGAACAGAAAATTGATACAATCTTCTGGTTAATAGCATAGTCTTTTCTTTTGAATAGCTATGCTTCAATATATCATAGAATGTAGCGTAGAATGAGTAAATGTAGAAGTGGATTTCTTCTTCATTAAAGACTAAATTTTGATTGATCATTCCGATAGTCTTTAACTTATCTAGACAACAGACTGTTTTTTTTGTCACAAATGATGTAATTTTTTCAACAATATCTTGATATTTGGTTCCAGCTGATTGGAATAAAACCAAATCGAATATACGTTTATTCTCAAAAATATAATTAATAAATGGATCTAATTCATTGAAGTTCTCTCCCCAACTTTTCTCTATATCTATATTTTCTAAGTTTAAGAGGTATTTGGTAAACTCTTCATTATACATATTAATAAGCGCATTAATATGCGGCTGAATAATTTCTTCAAATAACGCTTCCTTAGAAGTAAAATGTTTATAAAAAGCACCCGTAGTTACGCCTGCGGTCAAGCACAGTTGCCTTATCTTAGTTTGCTGAAATCCTTCTTTTTCAAAATGGCTTAGTCCACTTTCTATTAATTTTTGGTGAGTTGTAATATAATCTCTGGTTTCTATGGGTACTTCCTCCTAATAAGATGAATTAACTATATTATCTTACACAGGACTTGAAGTTTCAATCGTTAACGTCTATTACTGAACTCATTCCTTAGAGCTAAACTAATGAGAAAGAGCAAAATAACTGATACAAAAAGCAATCCTACAAGAATTAATAGACTCATCTAAATCATTCACCTTTTCTAAAATAAACCGAGAAAGATTTAAAAAAATTATATCCAGCTATTAGGATAAGTCCTATCATAATCACTCCAATAGCCATTTTCTTATCCTCCCTAAAAATAAAGTCTTTTACTTAAAACCTTTTTTGTAATCGTCAATAAATTTTTTCCCTTTATCAGTTAATTGAAATCCTATATCTAAATAGTCCTCATATCTAAGTTTAGCCAGCATCTCACTTACAGATGCTGGACTAACACTTAGAACTTTTGCTAAATCATTATTTTTTAATTTCTTTTTTCTTTTTGATAATTCCTGAATTGCTAGTAAATAAATTAGTATAGTAGTCGTTTTAATTTGTACCATACCTACCCTCCAAATTATTTCGAAAGGCCTTCAGCAATTTTATCCAGGTTCCATTTCATCATCGCATAGTAACTATCACCATCTTGTCCTTTTTCTGCAATTGAATCAGTAAAAATCGTTGAATAGATAGGAATATTGGTATCTTTTGATACTGTTTTCATTGGTCTATCATCCACACTGCTTTCTACGAATAAGGAGGGAACTTTTGTTGTGCGTAATTTTTCAACTAAGTGTTTTATTTGATCTGGTGTTCCTTCTTCTTCAGTGTTGATTTCCCAAATGTAAGCAGAAGGCACATTATACGCTTTCGAGAAATATTTAAAGCATCCTTCACTTGTAACAATCATTTTTTTATCATTCGGAATTGAAGCAAATTTAGATTTAGCTTCTTTGTCTAGAGAATACAATTTTTCAATATACTTATCTAGATTTTCTTTATAGAATTTTTTATTATCAGGATCTTTTTCCGCTAACTGTTTTTCAATATTTTTAGCGTAAATTATACCGTTTTCTAAATTTAACCAAGCATGAGGATCTTCCTTCCCTTTCTCACTCTGACCCTCTAAGTAAATAACATCTATGCCATCACTTGCTGCAAAATAGTCTTTGTTTTCCTCTTTGTTCGCATTTTTAACTAATTTTGTAAACCAAGCATTTCCTCCAGTTTCCAAGTTAACACCGTTATAAAAAATCAAATCTGCTTTTGAAGTTTTTTGAACATCTTCAGGCAAAGGTTCATATTCGTGGGGATCTTTCCCAATAGGTACGATACTGTGTAAATCAATTTTATCTTTTGCTATATTTTCGGTAATATCTGCTAAAATCGAATTAGTAACTACTACTTTTAATTTTTCGTTCGAAGCCACTTTATCTTTGTCTTTACTATTTATTGAACATGCCCCGAATATAAAAAGAGCAATCAAAATCCCCAGACTTCCCAGTACTGCTTTCCATTTTCTCATCATAACGATCTCTCCTTCTTTCTTAAAAATTTTTGTTTTGGTGAGATTAGAAAACTAATTACAAATAAGAATGCCGCTGTTAAAACAATACTTGATCCTGCTGCTATGTTAAAACTATAACCAATAAACAATCCAAGCAATGATGAACTTGCTCCGACTGTTGCAGAAATAAATATCATAGTTTTCAAGCTATTTGCATATAAATATGCCGTAGCTGCTGGTGTAATTAACATTGCAACAATTAATATAGTTCCCACACTTTGCATAGCTGTTACTGCTACTAAAGTTAATAGAACCATCAATAGATAATGATAAAAACTGACATTCATCCCTATTGCTTTTGCCATTAATGGATCAAAAGAAGTGATTAATAATTCTTTAAAAAATAGAAATACTATAACCAACACTAAAACCGAAACGCCAATTGTAATCCACTTATCAATATCTTGTACAGCTAAAATATTTCCAAATAAAATATGAAATAAATCCGTTGAGCTATTTGCAACTCCTATAAGGATAACTCCTAGTGCTAAAAAAGAACTGAAAGTAATACCAATTGCTGTATCTCCTTTTATTACACTATTGCTTTTTATAAAAGTAATAATGATAGAAGCTAATAGACCAAATACAATCGCACCAATAAAAAAATTAATACCTAAAATATAAGAAATTGCTACTCCTGGCAAAACAGCATGAGAAATAGCATCCCCCATAAGAGACATTCCTCTTAAAATAATAAAACAACCTACTGTTCCAGAAACAATTCCTATAACTATGGATGTAATTAATGCGTTCTGTAAAAAGTGAAAATCATACAGACCATCAATAAAATTCTGAAGCATATTATATCCCCTCTCCAATAAATATAGTATCCCCATAGGCCTCTTTTAAATTCACTTCATTAAATACAGATTCTACACTCCCATGAGCAATTAATTTTTGATTTAAAAGTACAATATTATCAAAATATTTCTTCACCTTACTCAAATCATGATGCACAATTAACACTGTTTTCCCCTGATGTTTCAATTCTTTTAAAGTGTCCATAATAATTCTCTCACTAATTAAGTCTATCCCTACAAATGGTTCATCTAAAAATATGAAATCTGCATTTTGAGCAAGGCATCTTGCTAAAAGTACACGTTGAAATTGCCCCCCAGACAATTCTCCTATTTGATGATTAGAGTATTCTTCCATATTGACCTTTTCCAAAGCCTTAAAAACTCTTTCCCATTCTGAATTTTTAATTCGTTGGAAAACTTTCAATTCAGCATAGGTTCCCATGGATACACATTCTTTTACTTTTATTGGAAAGGTAAAATCAATATCTGCTTTTTGCTCTACATACGCAATCTTTGCTAAATTTTTACTGATATCTTCATTATTAACGTACACCTTCCCCTGATGAGGGACAATATTTAGCATTGCTTTAAGCAACGTAGACTTCCCAGCTCCATTTGGACCAATAATTCCCGTTAAAGTGCCTTCTTGTATTTCTATAGAAATCTCTTTTAATGCCAAAAAATTATTATAACTAACACTAAGCTTTTCTGCTTTTAACATAGTTTTCTCCTTCTAAATGATAATGATTCTCACAGTTATATGGTATACAAAAAGTGATTTTTAGTCAACCCTAATTTTAAAGTTTGTTCACTTTTATTATTTATTTCAAAAAAGATAGTTCCCTGTACTTCCTACTAGAAAACTACTTGGCTTAGCAGCTAAAAACTTAACTTTTTCAAAAAATAACTCTCTGGAAAAAGGAAAGGTATCTTCATATAATTAACGGACGGCTAGATTGTCAATAATGACACTCACAAGATAAAGATCCGAATATTACCTGTTAAATCTTTTAAAATAGGGCCTGAATAATTCATACTTTGACT
>NZ_JXKG01000029.1 GCF_001885735.1 Enterococcus canintestini
CGGCGTTTCCTTTTTTCTTTTTGTTTTTCTTCGCTTAAATGATGTCGCAAAGGTTCTGTTGAATCAGACCTCGCATACTAAGATGACGAAAGGTTCTAAAAACAAGGGGTCTCTCTTGATTACTTTAATCAGGTTTTGCTTCCCTTCAAGTTTTCCGTTCGAATAGAGGTACTTTAACGCATGGCTCATCGCTTGTTGGTGTCTGTTTAAGTAAAGAGTTGCTTTTTAAATGCTGGATCAAGCATCGTGGATAAGTAGGGTTGTTTTTCTTTTTCGGATAAACACCTGAGGATTCCCTTCTCGAACATCTTCTAAAAAATTGCAGGGGTTTCTTAGATAAACTCATAAAAATCATTCCGGATTGTCATTTTCAATCTTTCCTCAGAAAATAGTAAGGCCTTCTTTAAATTATAGAATAAAATGTAAAAAGAAGTATAAATCCGCAATATTTACGAATTTGTACTTTTTCATGAAAGTCAATATGCTTAAGTTAATGATATTGTGTGAAAACGTGTGGTTAGGATTTCTAGTTCAACGGAATGACTTGTCTTGGATCCATTTTTGTCCACATACTATAGACAGAACATGACGGAGAAAACGTATTCATCAGAGATATAGTAAAACCAAGAGGTGGAAGAAATGATTTTTAGTTCGAATGAAAACATGTTGATCAATATTTTGACTTACGAAGAGTATGTCTCAGCCAAACATTTAGCTGAAACACTCTACGTATCGACAAAGACCGTCTATCGAATGATCAAAAAAGTAAACGAGCTGTTTATGGAAGAGAAAAAAGAACCTCTGATTATCTCAGAACCAGGAAAAGGGTATAAATTAAGTTCTCATTTCCGAAATCGAGATATTCACTCAATGGTGGAATTTGCAGAAGAAAATGATTTGAATGAAGTATCTTTAGCTCTATTGTTCAAATATCCTCATAAAATAAAAAGGAATCTGATGGATACTCAGTTTTTAAGCGACAGCTCCATTGAGCGAAGATTACGAAAACTCTCTGAAATTTTAAAAAAATACGACATCCATTTGTATTATAATCGTGAGTATTTATGGATAAAAGGCGAGGAAGTCAGTATTCGTAAAGCTATCAACCACATTTTTTTGGAAATGAATAAGATAAATAGTCTCAGTGAGATCGGAATCAAAATAAATGTGATCGACAAACATTTTATTGATCAGCAGATTACTCTGCTGGAGGAACGATTAAATGAATACATTAACTATCCTTACGATATTACAATCTATACACATATTTTTATGATCATTAAACGATATCGTGAATGAGAGGTACATTATCTAGGAAATCAAGAGCCCCTCGAAAAAGAAGAGCAGCAACTGATGGAAGCAAACCCCAAACTGATGGAAGTAGCAGCTGAGATTATTCGTAATATTGAAAGCTACCTATCAGTTAAGATGGATAGTTTGGAAGTCTACTCTATTTTTCAAAATATTTATTCGATTAACAGCCAAAAAAGAGAAAGCAGCAATGTGGATAAAAAGCTTGCCAAAGAGATTACTAAGAAATTTATCACCGATTATTTTTTGATCTCAGATGTCACGCTCTTACCCGCTAGTCGTTCATTATATGAAGATTTATATTTACACATCATGCCAATGCTTAGCCGTTTACGCTTAGGCATAAAGGTAGAGAACAATCTGTTAGATAGCTTGCTGCTCGAATACCGAGCAACATTTCTAAAAGTAAAAAAATCGCAGAGGAAATCAATCATGAATTGATGTTCGATACCAAAATGAACGATGCCGAAATTGGTTATCTTACATTGTACTTCGAAAAATACAAAATCCATCGTCAAGAAAATAAGAATGTCTTATTGATTTGTTCAACGGGTGTAGGGACTTCAGAGCTTTTGAAAGTTCGTATCCAGCAAAATTTTTCTAGTTTGAACATTACCGCCACGATGAGTCAGCGGCAAGTCAAAAAAAATCAGGAGTTTATTAAAGAAAATGTAGATTTAATATTTTCTACGATCCGCGTACCGTTAAAAATTGAAAAAATCCCTGTATTGCTCATAAGTCCATTATTGACGGACAAAGATATTCAAAATATCAATCATACAATGAAGGAGCTAGAAGAATGGAAAAAATTGAATTAAGTAAGGTGATCCATAAGAAATTGCTTATGGTTGGCTCAAAAGCAACAACAAAAGCGGCGATCATTAGTGAACTGGCTAAAATACTGGAAGAGCAAAATTTCATCAGTTCAGCCGAACGCTTTATCACCGATGTTTATTTACGTGAAGAAGAAGGGGAAACCGGTATTGGTCAAGGTGTGGCAATCCCTCATGGAAAGTCAGCAGCAGTGAAAGAGACAACAGTCGCAATCGCGGTTTTAGATAAGGAAATTGAGTGGGAAACATTAGATGGAGAGGGGGTCAAAGTCGTCATCATGTTTGCAGTGAAAGATTCTGATGCAAATACCACTCACGTTTTACTCTTACAACAGGTCGCGATCTTATTGGCAAACAACACATTTATTGAAGCAGTAAAAAATGTTGAGTCTGTCGATGCGTTGTATGATTTAATTTTGGAATTTCAATAAATGGCTAATATAAAGGAGAAGATAAGATGTTAGTAACTGGGAAAGAAATTTTGAGTGTCGCAAAAAAACAAGGATTTGCAGTTCCAGCTTTTAATGCAGGATCAGGTCAATTATTAAACGCAGTAATGGAAGCGTGTGAAGAGTCACAATCGCCAGTTATTATTGCGATCCATCCAGACGAATTGAGCTTTTTAACCGATAGTTTCGTTGCACAAGCCACCTATTTAGCAAATCATTCAAAAGTTCCAGTATGTATTCATTTAGATCATGGGGCAAGTTTTGAACAAGTGATTCACGCGATTAGTATTGGGTTTACCTCGGTCATGATTGATGCCTCTCATTTATCGTTTGAAGACAATGTCGCAATTTCTAAAAAAGTAGTTGAAGCGGCGCATGCAGCAGGTGTTTCGGTGGAAGCAGAATTAGGAACGATTGGTGATACTGGTAACACTGTTGAAGGCGGGGTTAGTGAAATTATTTACACCGATCCTAAAGTTGCGCAAAACTTTATTGAAAAAACAGGCGTAGATAGTTTAGCTGTCGCGATCGGAACTGCTCATGGAATTTATCCGAAAGATGTCGATCCAAAATTACGATTAGATATTTTAGAGGAGATCGAAGCATTGACAGATATTCCATTAGTTCTTCATGGCGGTTCAAGTAATCCAGACGAAGAAATCAGTAAAGCAGTCACGATGGGTGTCAATAAAATCAATATCTCTAGTGACATCAAAATTGTTTTCGCAAATAAATTGCGTGAGGTACTAAATGCTGGAAACAATGAGATCAGAGAACCAAATGTTTTGTTCCCAGAATGTATGGAAGAAACGAAAAAAGTAGCGCTGGAGAAAATCCGTCTATTCAAATCGGAGGACAAAGTTAAATACTATTAAAAATGAAAGGACGAAATCTATATGAAAATCGTTGGAATTGCAGCTTGCACGGCGGGGATCGCCCACACTTATATTGCAAAAGAAAAATTGATGCAGGCAGGTGTTGACTGTGGACATCAGATTCACATTGAAACGCAGGGCTTAGCCGGCACACAAGATGCACTGACACAACAAGAAATCGACGAAGCAGATGTGGTGATTATCGCTGCTGACATTAAAGTCAATGGGCGAGACCGATTCAAAAATAAAAAAGTGGTGGAAGTGCCGACAGGGTTAGTTGTGAAGTCGCCAAACAAGCTAGTAAAGAAGTTGGAAGAAGTCAAAGTTTAGGAGGGCAAAAATGGAGAAAATCAAGCAGATTGGATTTAAAAAACACTTAATGACAGCCATTTCGTTTTTCTTGCCAATTATTGTTGCTTCGGGTTTTTTGTTAGCGATCGGAAACATGATGGGTGGTACATCGATTGAGAACTTCCGTGATGGCTTCAGCTTTGCGGATACCATGACAACAATGGGCGGCTACGGGTTAGGATTCTTGTCGATGATCGTTTCAACTGCGATTGCTTATTCTATTGGGGACAAACCGGGGGTTGCTCCTGGTCTGATTGTTGGATTCGTGGCTCATGGTATTGGAACGGGTTTCTTGGGCGGTGTTGTTGGTGGATATGTAGCTGGTTATGTGGTAGTTATTTTAATGGCCATCATCAAGGTTCCAAAATGGATGGAAGGACTTCTGCCAACATTAGTATTACCCTTTCTGAGTGCTTTTATTGCTGGGATGGTGATGTATTACATTGTTGGCACGCCAATCATTTGGTTTACTGATCTAATCACTGCTTATCTTGGAAATCTGAACACTTCTTCCCTATTCCTGTACGGAGCAATCATTGGGGTCTTAGCATCCATTGATTACGGTGGAGCAATTAACAAAGTCGTCTTTGCGTTTGTATTCGCCTTATTCTCAGAAGGAATCTATGAGCCTATCACAGTATTAATTTTAGTTTCAATACAACGCCATTTGGCTTAACAATGGCTTACTTCATTGGGAAGGTCATTAAGAAAAACATCTTCAACCGTCAGGAAATTGAAACATTAAAAACCGCTTTTCCTATGGGAATTTGTCAAATCACTGAAGGTTGTTTCCCAATTGTGCTAAACGATTTAGTTCGTAATGTGACTGCTACAGGAGTGGGTGGAGCTATTGGCGGTGGATTGAGTATGCTTTGGGGAGCCGATAGTCATATCCCGGCCTCAGGAATGTTTGCAATCCCGACAATGACTCGTCCTTGGGCATTTGTTGCTGCATTATTTATTGGTTCTCTAACCACGGCAATCACCATTCTGCTGTTGAAAAAACGAGTAGATCCAAACGCAGAGGCTATCATAGAGGAAAAAGAGGAAGAGGATATTTCTTGGGATGATTTGACGATCAATTAGGAGGAAAAACATCTATGGATTATTACGAACGTATTAAAAAAATATTTATTGATTCAGGGATTATTTTTACTAAAGAAGAGTTAGCGGCTATTGATTATGCCGATTTTGGTTTAGGTAGAATTGAATCAGAAGGGTTAAACTTGATTGTTTATGAAACCAATGACCGCTATTGCGCGAAGGAAATGGTTTTACTTCCTAGGCAGACTTGCCCAGAGCATCGCCATCCCCCTCGTAATAGGGAAGAAGGGAAGCGTGAAACTTTCCGCTGTCGTAAAGGGAAAGTCTACTTATATGTAGAAGGAGAAGCAACTAATCTGATTCAAAGTACGATTCCAAGTGGACAAGAGGCGTATTATACGGTGATGCATGAGATTATTTTGAGTGCAGGAGAACAGTATACGATTGAGCCAAATACCAAACATTGGTTCCAAGCAGGAGACGAAGGAGCAGTTGTTTCTGAATTTTCTTCTCCAAGTGATGACGCTAGTGATATATTTACTAACCCGGCGATTCAACGGGTGACACAATCATAAAATTGATTCAGACTAGGAGCCGATGGCCCTAGTCTGTTTTTGAAAGGACAAAGCGATGAAAAAGTTTCAATTAGAAAATAAGTATGTGTTGATTGAATTTTTAAATTATGGCGGAATTTTGACCAAAATGATAAATAAGAAAACTGGACAGAATTATCTTTTAGCCTATGAAAATGCCGAAGATTATCAAGAGAATCCTTATTTCTTTGGTGCGATGATTGGACGAAATGCGGGTAGAACTTTTCCACCAAAATATCTGAATCATGCTGGAGAGAAAATCATGCTAGATACCAATGAGGGAAAGGCTCCATCAGGTCACATGGCAGGTAGAAAAGTTAGATAATTCAAGCTATCGTTTATGGTATGAAGACGTCATTTCACCTTATGAGCCGTTGAAAATAGAGCTCATCTATCGTGTATTCAAAAATCGTTTCACTATAAAGATGAAAGCTTCGTCTTCTATTCCAACGGTTGTCAATCTGACCAATCATAGTTATTTCAATTTAGGTGACCATAAAACGATCAGGTCGCATTCTTTGCAGACAGCTCCCGCCAAGATTCAGGTGATTGATGAGCAATTTGTACCTACAGGTGAATATACTATGATGGAGGATACTGAAACAGCTCCTTTCGACTTTTCTCAAGAACAACCAATTAATAAAGCTTTATGTCTTGGAACAAGCCTCTCAAAAATCTGTGCGGAGGGAATTGATCTCGCTTATTGCTTTACAGAGGCTTCATCTACTAGACCGAAAATTATCCTGAGAGATGCTGAAAGGAAAAATACATTAAAGATATACTCTGATCAAGAAGCATGTGTCATCTACACCTTGAATAAAATTTCTGACCAAGTAAAGCTGTCTCAGGAAAGTACGATTGAACAATTTGGCGAAATAACCTTTGAAATGCATCGCCGCCCCAATTATGTTCATTCAGAGAAGGATTATTTAACGACTAATTATAAAGCTTATACAACATATGAAATCGAATAGGAGGAAAGCAGATGAGATTTTTTTAGGTGTTGATTTAGGGACGAGTTCGCTAAAAATCGTTTTAGGCGATGAAGAAGGAAGTTTGTTAGGCAGTACCAGCAGTTCATTTTCAATTATATCCTCTCAAAGCGGCTATAGCGAAGAAGATCCCAATGATTGGATTCATGCGTTTGATTTAGCGTTACTAGAGTTAATCCAACAGTTTCCAGAAATAAAAACAGCCGATTTAACACTCGGTTTTTCAGGACAGATGCACACTTTGGTCTTAGTTGATTTTGTTGGAACGGTCCTTCGCCCAGCGATTTTATGGAACGACAGCCGGACAACCGAAGAAGTAAAAGAATTGAAAGTGCGAGTAGGAGAGCATTTGCTTACAGTCGAAAAAAATATACCATTAGAAGGATTTACTTTACCTAAAATTTTATGGATTCAGAAAAATGAATCTGATTTATGGGAAAAGACATGGAAGTTTATGCTGCCTAAAGACTATTTGGTTTATTTCTTAACAGGAAAAGTATTCACAGAGCCTTCTGATGGAGCCGGGACAATCATGTTGGATATTGAAAATCAATGTTGGGATACGGTTCTGCTAGAAGAGTTGGACATCCCTTTAGATAAATGTCCTGAGATAAAAGCTTCAACAGAGATCATTGGAGAGATGAAACAAGATTTAAAACAAGGCTTCGGTTTAACAGGTAAAGTAGAACTCGTTTTAGGTGGAGCAGATAATGCTTGCGGCGCTTATGCGAATATTTCTGATCAAGACTCACAAGGATTAATTTCTGTAGGAACTTCAGGAGTAGTTTTGATCTATGAAACGGATAAAAATCTAACTGAATTAGGTAAATATCATTATTTTAATTCTGTTATATCGAATGTGAATTATAAAATGGGCGCAACGCTTGCTGCTGGATATTCATTGGAGTGGTTTAAAAGAATCGTTGCACCAGAAGAATCATTTGAAACATTTACTGAATTGGCTGAGCAAAGTCCAGTTGGAAGCAGAGGCATTACTTTTTTACCGTATTTATTTGGAGAAAGAAGCCCTTATTTCAATCCAACACTGAGTGGAGCGTTAATTGGGTTACGTGCCTATCATAATCGTGATGATATTGTTCGCTCAATTATGGAAGGCATTGCTTTTTCACTAAAAAATGTTTATGAAAATATGGATGATAAACAATCGAAGCCGATTGCAACCTTTTGCATTACAGGCGGTGTAACAAAAAATCCTTTTTGGCTACAATTGTTTGCGGATGTTTTTCAAACTGAAATCGAAGTACTGAATTTTGATGAAGGCCCAGCATATGGTGCAATGTTCTGTGCAATAGCAGGAAGAAATGATCTTAAACTATTAAATAAATGGAGAAAGACGAATCAAGTTAAAGCTGTTTATTACCCTGGAGATTCTGCAAAATGCTATCAAGCACCTTATCAACGATTTGTGTGTTTGAGTAATCAGCAGAAAACATTGTAAATAATTTATCTGGAATAAAATGACTTATTTAGAGCAAACAATTCACCCTAGTCTTGTTTGCTATTTTGTTTAATGACTTTGAAAACATACTAAGATTAGAGGGTAAATTCATCGACGGATAAATTTACCCTCTATTGCTCTTTTAAGCGTATAGTTGTAAGTGAAAGGATGACCGAACATGGTCTCTTGGACTTCGAGTGTCAAACAAAAAAGGGTTTCCTTCACTGTCATTTTAAAATCTGATTTAAGTATGTTAGGGTTTCGAGCACGTGTGAAGGAAATTAGGAACGAAATGAAGAAGTGAAGAACCTTTCAACACTTTTTAGGAGATGAAAATCATGTATGTACTTGTTTCAGATGTCTCAATGGGAAAAAGTTATGTCGTTATTTATCATGAAACTACTTGTCTTTTTGGACAAGAAATCCTTCACGATAAAACACATTTCAATGCACTTCTTCAAGAAATCTATGCTCTTCCAGAACGACCACAGATCGTTTTTGAAGCAACCGGGGTTTATTCAAGAGTCATTGAAACGTTTTGTCAAAAGAATCATTTCACTTATTGTTTATTAAACCCTTTAGAAGCAAAAAGGCAACTGAATAGTGACTTACGTTCAGTAAAAACGGATAAACGAGATGCCCATCGTCTCGCACAAACGCACGGTCAATTTCTGCGGAAACAAAAACAATCACAATCAGAAATCTATAAACAAACACGTGATTTAGCATGCTTTTATCAACAAATTGAAAGTGACATTAAACACATGAGAATGAACCTTCATACCGCTTTACAACTAACTTTCCCAGAATTGGGAACACTTTTCACGAACAGGTTATCAAAACTCGCCTTAAATCTTGTTGAACTTTTCCCTCATCCCGATTACTTGGCACACTTAAGTCAAAACAAGCTGAAAAATGTGTTAAAGAAAAATACGGATAAAAAAATTTCCAATCAAAAAGCCTTGGCTAAAGCACAAACTTTACTTTCACTTGCACAAAATTCTTATCTGGCAGAATCTATTCAAAGCATTTCTGTTCAAAAAGTCGTGTATTATGCCCGACAATTGAAACAATTACTGATGACGAAAGAACAACTCACCAAACAGCTAGTTGAAACTGCAAAACAAACAATAGAATTTGGTTTCTATCAAAGTATTCCTGGAATTGGTGAACTTTCTGCAGGACTAATTATTGGTGAACTAGGAGATATTCGGCGTTTTTCTACTCATAAACAATTGAACGCTTTCGTCGGTGTTGATACCAGAAGGTATCAATCTGGAAAATATATTGCCCAAGAACACATGAATAAACATGGGAATCCAAAGGCACGAAAGAATTTGTATTTTATTATGATGAACATGATTCGGCAGCAAGCAGCTGCACCCAATCACATTGTCGATTATTATTACAAATTAAAAACGCAACCTTCGCCCAAAAAGCATAAGGTTGCGCTAGTCGCTTGCATCAACAAGCTCTTGAAATGTCTCCACTCAATGGTACGACATTCAAGTACGTATGATTACTCATACACGGCCTCTAACGACCAATAAGGAAATTATCCTTAAATAGATTATACCATACCTAATAAAAATTTTTCTCATTTATTAGGTTTATTTTGTATACTTTTTTTTTGATAAAAATCAATAGAAAAAAGAATTTGACTAAACGTAGGAATGAGACTGTAACAAAAGTCATTTCGTTAAACTAAAAGCGAATGAAAAAACTTTTATAGTCTTTACTGTTCGTTTGAGATTTTGTAAATCATTCTAGAATGTTGTGAAACCGGTACTTTATAGTTATAAAAAGATGACTTCAAATTCATTGTTCGGAATTTGAAGTCGTCTTTTTGCTTATGTCACAGCTTCACTGTCTAAATCATAAGATAATTAGCTAAACAAAAGTAGCTCCTTCGGAAATAAGCCGAAATTTTCCGAAAATCAAAGAACAATTTTCGGAAATTCCTTCTTATTCTTGGTGCTAAACACTTTTCTTTCAGCCTCAAAGTCATTAAGAAAAACCGTGAAGCAACCGTTTGCCTAGGACTGATGGTTCCTTACAAGGTTTATATTACACTCTCGGTTAGGCACTCTTTTTCTTGAATTTTCGTGCCTATATCTTAGTCTGCCAACCAGCCGCTCATTCACAGCGTTTGTTTTACGCAGGTTGAACTGCTGTTTTCCAGTACGTTCGTGTCACACCGCAGTAGATTGAATTGGCAATGTACTTTTACACTGTACATAAAGGATGCGACGCTCACCCAGATAAATCAGTGCAAATCGAAACTTCTAAAGAGTTGAGTGCTCTTTTACCTAAAGACAAAATGATCAAAAACTTAATTATATAAGCGATCGAGCAGTTACGTCTGCAGGTAGCTCAACCGACTGCACAATTACCTGAGTATCCTGTGGGGATGGCGATGAAAGGTGTAGGCCCTTCCTTAAGGGCACAGCTCATGACAGAGATTGGCGATATTCGCTACTTTTCGCACCGAAGCGCCTTAACTGCTTTTGTTGGGATTGCTCTTGCACCTACGGTCAAAAAAAGTGTTTGAATTCCGAAACGCGGCTCGGCTCAACTTCGTAAATCGCTAGTTTAAGTAATGGACATTTTAGTGAAAATAGTGACTGAACACGATTGGGGTTACACTTTTCTTTCTATGTTTACATGACTGCTACTGTGAATAAGTTTTTGTGTAATTTATTACGGTCTAGCAAACGAATATCTTGTATTCCTTCCAGAAGAGGAATGATTATCGTTTTTGAGCGTACGTTGAAACCTGCGAGTAACGGTATTTCTATTGTCATGTCTACAATTCAGATAGCTCTCTTCACTATTTTTTTTGTTTGACTTTCTGTTTGTAGGCTAAAAGGATCGCTAATTTACTCATAGTGGTTTCATTTTTTGCAAGGACTGTGCGTTTTTATTTGTTTACTGGTTTTTAATGGTATTCTCCAATACCTCTCACTTATAGCTTTAACTATAAGTGGGGTACTTAATTTAGTATTTTCATTAGCAAAATTCACTATTCTAAAAGAGTTACCCAGAATGAGAAAGAAAATCAACAAGTGTTTAAAGGATTGCTTTTCTTAACGTTCTGAATTTCAGGAAACAAATAATAAGGTGCAATGAATTTTACTACAACAGAAATAGCCAGTATTATTTAATAAGGTCTGTACAGGGGGATATTAAACGCAATTAGACAGCCATAATACCGAAGAATAACTAATTGTGATAGCGCAACCTTTTTTCATAAAAAGTTCCTTGCAAAACGAGTTTTTAAAGCAACGATACGTGTCATACATAAACAGTTACTTTTTTTGAAGATTATCAATTTATTATAAAATTTTTAATTTTTAGAATAGCAAAACGGCAATAAATTATGGTAATAATCGGTTTTATTTCCCAAATTGCGTAATCCTTTTTCGTAGCAATTAATTTTTTCGTATTAGATTCTAGATTGTATATAGAATTCATTTTACCACCTTTTTATTTTAATATATCCATTATAAAAAATGTTTACAAATAAATTGTTTTTATTTCTTAGATTCTTATTATATTCTTAATATTGAGATAATGAACTTTAATAAAAATAATGAACTAGTCATAGGTTTACGAATTGATCATCTTTCAATAAGGATAGTCTGTCAATATACAATGATGATAACCTAATAGACTACATTTTTTAAAGAAGACGAGTAAAACGAGGCTGTATAAAACCCAAAATAAAATCACATTCAAGCAGATACCAGTAGATATTCGATGTGATAAAAATATTTTTCTGGAAAAAATAAAAAAGATATTTTATAATTAACTTGACAAAGTTACGGAGGGGATTACTCTGAGAGCAGAGCAGAGCAGAGCAGAGCAGAGCAGAGCAGAGCAGAGCAGAGCAGAGCAGAGCAGAGCAGAGCAGAGCAGAGCAGACACTATATATTTATAGGGTTTATTTAATATTGCGTAAAACAAGCAGAATCTGTCTTTATGAATGAGATAGGTTATGCTTGTTTTTTTGTGTTAAAAATACGTGTTTTTAGAGGGGGTGATCGTATTGTAAAGTATAAAAATACTGATAGTTACTATTTATATTTTATGAGGAGGAGAATGAATGAAGATAGTAAATCAAATATTATCTAGATTTGTGATGTGTGCTATTTTGATTGTAAATATTATTTTTTCTGCAATCTTTCCTATAGCAGCTTATGCGGCAGAGAATATTACTCATAATGTGTGGGTGGATTCCAACAATCAAATTTCAGTGAAACCAGTTAATGGAGGAGAAACAATTGATGGATTTTGCATAGATTTAGATAAAGTAATAAGCGGAGCAAATTCAGAAAATAATGCATTGAAGTATGAGGAGCTACAACGTGATAATCCACAAAATCTTTTTGACCTTATAGTATTAAGTGAAGCGAAACTTAATAGATTGCCGTATAAGACACCTGAGGAGATATTTAATTATATTAAAGGAGTTTACTATTATGGAATAACAGAAGGGTACACATATAAGCAGATACAGGATGCAGTTTGGGAATTCACGAATGGTCTATATAGTAATACTAGTTTTTATACTGGGAATAAAAAATCAGAAGAAGGCAAACACCTTTATCAAAAAGCAATAGCCAACCCACTGAATTCTGATCAATTGGCACAAGTTCATATTAGGATTTTTAAATATATTCGTGGAAGAGCAACCCCTACTCAGAATGTAATTCATGTCGACATAGATCAACCGGCGGTGCCGAAAGAAAAAGGTATAGTAATCAGTAAAGTAAACCTTGGGGGAGAAGAGATTGCTGGTGCTAAGATCCAAATCAATCAAGATAACAAAGAAGTAGCAAGTTGGACATCCGAAGCAGGGAAAAATCATGAGTTAAGTCTATTACCAGGAGATTATGTATTCCATGAAGAAGCTGCGCCAAAAGGATATCTAGCAGTCACAGATATTTCGTTTAGTGTGAATGAAGATGGAACAGTAACAGTAAAAGAGGCAAATGGAAATAAAGTAGCAGCAGCCAATAATCAATTGACAGTAACGGATGAAACGGAATATGTTAATCCGACAGGTACGTTACGTACAACTGTGAAAGCAGACAATACAACTGCTAGTGCAACAAAAGCGGCAGAAGTGACTGCAGAGAAAACGGCAGCTGGGGTAGAAATAATCGATACACTTACCTATGAAGGTTTAGTCCCAGAAAAAGTATATAGTGTGACTGGTGAGCTGTATGAAGTGAAAGATGGTCAAGTAGTAGGAACTGCCAAAGCAACCGCAACAAAAGAATTCACTGTGTCAAAAGAAGGCAAAGGGGAATGGCAGTTAGCGTTTGGTCAAGTAACTGGTTTAGAAGCAGGTAAAACGTATGTAGTGTACGAAACAGCAACTTCGAAAGATAATTTGGTTGATACGAATAAAGACAACACTCCAGAAGAAAAACATGTGGTAGAACATAAAAATCCTGGAGATAAAGCTCAAACGGTTGTAGTGACACCGGCGGTGCCGAAAGAAAAAGGTGACGTGATTAGTAAAAATACACCTAATAAAAATAATAAGGGGAGAAAGCAATATTCTGTTAGAAACTCTAGTTATCCTAGGACTGGCTCAGTTGCTAATGATGTTTCAACGTTATTTGGAGGAATAATTTTTTTGGCGAGCTTAAGTGCTTGGGTATATAGAACAAAAGCAAGAAAACAATAATAATTATATTGTTCGAAGAAAAAATAAAGATTTCAGATATCTAATTAGGTAAGAAGAGGTTGTAATGTTAACTGTGTAAGTAACCATAATTCCTAGACAGGTGGTTACTTCACAGTTTTTTTAATTAAGTTCAAGAGGTGAATACACAACGACTGGCAAGAAAAGAAATCCTGATGCCGACTTCGACAGTTTTCGAAGTCAATGGTTACATTACTCAGGTGCTATAGAGGTCTGGAAACGGAATTTTGTACATGTTGAACAACTATTGATTCTGAACTATTGATTCTGACAGTGCCATTCCCAAAATCATGTACGCTACCAATGTAGTTGAGAGTGTTCATTCCAGTTTCAGAAAAGTCACAAAAAAGGAGCGTTCTCTAATGAGAATGCATTCCTAAAACCGTTTTATTACTACGCACGAAAGAATACAATACGAAGTGAGCTGACGGTCATATCTAAGACTGGGCGAAGGTGCTGCTGAATCAGTTAATGGTCAACGAAACCTCTTCGTGAAGAGTATGTCATTGTCTTTCATAAAGGCGGGGTTATTCAATCAAATTCTATCTGATTTTAAAAATAGCCAAGAATTTTGTTTGTTAAAAACTTTTAGCTAATTAATTTTCACAGTTTAGTTGACAAATCCTACGCTGTAATCTTTACTCTACCATACTCTTTACAAAGAGAAGGAACTGTTATAACCGTAGCTGTCGAGAGTATCTGTCAGGGTTGCGGATGGATAGTGAAGTAACTACCAGCTGTTTTCGTTTATTTAAATGACCCGAAACGGCGACATTATATATTCCGTTAGGGAGCAACATAATCTTATTTGCGAGATCTTTATCTGCAACGATGCAATTAAGTGGGCTACTAGCAGTTTTCAAAGTGAAACGAATTAGCAAGGGGCTACTTTTTATCACTCTAACTTTATCCAACATACCAACATATGTTTTGAATGCTTCCATACTAATCACCTCAACAGTATTATAGCATGTGCACTCACAGTTGGTTAGAGTATATGTTCACAACTATATGATATGGACTTAGCCATAGTTCGATGTTAGCTCCATACGTAGATTTCAAAACTTATATAGGAGTTATTTTTTCAAATTCTTTTATTGTTTTTTTAACATACTAAAAGCTTCATTATCTGAACGAAGTAGAATAAAAACGCCTGGATGAACCATACACTCAAACTTTCGTGCGGAGTTTTTTTGTAGGCTATAATATTTAGTATTGCTACTCAATAGAGGCCGGTGATAAACTTTTATGCTTTTTGTCATGTAATGTTGTTAGTGGTCTATCTTCGCCAGATCCCCATGCTTTTTATTCTTTCCGCATAAAAAAGTCATGTGATAATTATTTTCACGAATAAATAATTGGGAAGTTTTATTTGCAGAAGCTTGATTTTTCAATCTAGTACCTTTCTTTTTGAAAATATAACTTTTGAAAATTATTTTCATTAATAGTATTTATAAAAAAATTTTTCTTTATAAAGAAAGTGTGATATATTAACATTGTTAGCGGTTACAAATTATAGGGTGGGAAACTTGTTATGATACTAGAAACTATTCAACAAAATTATCATTCATTTACACCAAAAGAACAAAAAATTGCAACTTATATTATGCAAAAAAAGCATCTAAAGAATATGAATATCACTAAATTAGCGAAAATTTTAAGCATCTCTCCAGCTACGATTACGCGCTTTTGCAAAAAAATTGATTGCGCTAATTTTGCTGAGATGAAGATTAATCTAGTAGATGAAAGTACGCAGGAATCCATTGTAAAAAAGAATAATATTTTTGATGCAGTTCATATGTTTTATGCGACTGTTATGGATAATACCAATAAATTAGTCAACTCACAAGATATCAAAGAAACGATTAAAGCAATTGTCAATGCAAAGAAAATCTATATTTACGGAGTGGGTAGTTCAGGATTGACAGCTTTAGAGTTTATGCAACGACTCATCCGCATGGGTTTGAATGTTTCATGCTTTACGGACACACATATGATGTTGATCAGTCAATCATTAGTCACACAGGAAGATTTAGTGATGGGTATCTCAAGTTCAGGGCAAACAACTGAAATTGTGAATATGGTAGCTATTGCAAAAAAAGTAGGAGCTAAAACTGTTTCAATTACCAGTTTTATTGACAGTCAAATTGTTCAGTACAGTGATATTAGTCTGATTGTTTATAGCAGTAAATTTGTAAATAATACCAGTTTTGTTAATTCACAATTTGCAATGATGTTCATTGTGGATATCCTGACAATGATATTACTGGATGATAAAGAGTATAACACAGTGATGCAAGAAACCATTCAATCCGTTTTAGGAAGGAAGTGAACAGTTTGATTATTAGTAAGGTTGAAAATTTGCAAACGTACGTTCAGGTCAATCCGTATATGAAGGATCTTATTCATTTTTTTGAAATTAATGACTGGCAAAAGCTGGAAGAAGGCGCCATCCCAATCCTTGAAGAGAAAGTATTTGGCAATTGTTTTACTTATGTAGCAGATGGAGCGTCTGGCGATTTTTTTGAAACCCACTACAAATATTTAGATGTTCATCTAGTCATTGAAAATACCGAAGATATGGCTGTCTCAACAGCGCAATCAACAACCATTTCTCAAACGTATGATGAAGCTAAAGATATTGAGTTTTATCAGGGGAAAGTCGAGCAACTTGTCCATCTAAACCCAGGGGATTGTTTAATTACGTTTCCTGAAGATTTACACCAACCAAAAGTCAAAGTAAATGCCCAGGTTGTCAAGAAAGCAGTATTTAAATTGGCAATAACAAATAGCGAGGAGGATTGTCATGGAAATACAAAAACGTGAATTAGGGGGTCAAGACAAAAAGAATGGTTTTACAAGAAACAAAGATGAGTAGTTTACTAAGGGATAACCCAGTGAACGGAACAATGAAAATCGTTTCAAAAAATACATTGCGAGGGGAATTAATATGAAAAAGATTGTCAAACTATTGTGTGCAGTTGGGTTAGCGGTATCAGTATTTGCGATGGCAGGGTGTTCTTCTAATGATAAAAAAGAAGAACCACAAAGCTCCGCTAAATCTGGTGAATTATCAGGGGACATTGTGATGTGGCACTCCTTTACTCAGGGACCAAGATTGGAAAGTATTCAAAAATCAGCGGATGAATTCATGAAAGAGCATCCAAAAGTAAAAATTAAAATTGAAACTTTTTCATGGAATGACTTTTATACTAAATGGACAACAGGTTTAGCAAATGGTAATGTTCCTGATTTAAGTACTGCTTTACCAAACCAAGTAATGGAAATGATTAATTCAGATGCTATCGTTCCTTTAAATGATGAGATTAAAGAAATTGGTCAGGATCGTTTTAATAAGACTGCTTTGAATGAGGCAAAAGTAGGTAAAAATTATTATTCAGTGCCATTATATTCTCACGCTCAAGTTATGTGGGTTCGTACAGACTTGCTAAAACAATATGGTATTGAAGTACCAAAAACTTGGGACGAGCTATTTGAAGCAAGCAAAAAACTAACTACAGATGGTGTCTATGGTGTGTCTGTACCTTTGGGAACAAATGACTTTATGGCAACTCGTTTCTTGAATTTCTATGTACGAAGTGCAGGGGGGAGTTTATTGACGAAAGATTTAAAAGCGGATTTAACCAGTGAATTAGCACAAGATGGTATCAAGTACTGGGTGAAAATGTATAAAGAAGTTTCACCTAAAGATTCACTAAATTTCAATGTATTACAACAAGCGACCTTGTTTTATCAAGGAAAAACAGCTTTTGACTTTAACTCCGGGTTCCATATCGGTGGAGTTCAAGCTAATAGTCCACAATTATTGGATTCTATTGATGCCTACCCAATGCCGAAAGTAAAAGAAGCTGACAAAGATTATGGTATTGAAACATCTAACATTCCAATGGTCGTTTGGAAAAATTCAAAACATCAAGATGTCGCTAAAGCTTTTATGGAATATTTGTTTGAAGACAAAAACTATGTAGAATTTTTAAATTCAACGCCAGTCGGTATGTTGCCTACTATTAGCGGTATTATTGATTTACCAGAATATAAAGATAATGAAACACGTAAGGAATTTGCACATGCTGAAGAAGTGATTTTAAATGCTGTTAAAAAAGGTACAGCAATTGGTTTTGAGAATGAACCAAGTGCCCAAGCCGGTTTAATGACGAACCAACATATTATTGAGCAAATGTTCCAGGATATTATTTCTAATGATACGGATCCTATGAAGGCAGCTAAGAGTGCAGAAAGACAATTGAATGATTTATTTGAGACGGTAGCAGTGAAGTAAAAATTTGGTTGGGGCCCAATGCTTAAGCAATAAAGCTCCAACCAATTCAATAATTGCTAAAGGAGAGGGGTATGAGGGTGGCTAAAGATAGAAATCTAACACGTTGGATATTTGTTTTACCAGCATTGATTATTGTTGGATTACTCTTTATATATCCGTTTTTTTCTAGTATTTTTTATAGTTTTACTAATAAAAATTTGATTTCTCCAACTTATCGTTTTGTTGGTCTTGATAATTATCGGACAGTTTTATCCGATCCTAATTTTTTTAATGCATTTTTTAATTCGATTAAATGGACAGTTCTCTCATTAGCTGGACAAGTTTTTGTAGGCTTTGTTTTAGCTTTAGCGCTACATCGTGTGCGTCGCTTTAAAAAATTATATCGAACACTTTTGATTGTTCCATGGGCATTTCCAACGATTGTCATTGCTTTTTCATGGCAATGGATTTTAAATGGAGTTTATGGCTATCTCCCCAATATGATTGTAAAACTCGGATTAATGGATACTGCTCCGCTATTTTTGACAGATACTGCTTGGGCATTTATGTGCTTAGTCTTTATTAATGTGTGGTTTGGGGCACCAATGATCATGGTCAATGTTTTATCGGCGTTACAAACGGTGCCTCAAGAGCAGTTTGAAGCTGCGAAAATCGATGGAGCTTCTTCGTGGCAAGCGTTTCGATACATTACATTTCCGCATATTAAAGTGGTGGTTGGCTTATTAGTTGTATTAAGAACGGTTTGGATTTTTAATAATTTTGACATTATTTACCTAATCACAGGTGGGGGCCCATCTAATGCCACGATGACTTTACCCATCTTTGCTTACAATTTAGGATGGGGAACAAAGATGTTAGGGCGGGCATCCGCAGTGACAGTATTACTATTTATTTTTTTATTGGCTGTGTGTTTTATATATTTCAGCATTATTAGTAAGTGGGAGAAGGAGGAACGAAATTAATGAAAAAGCGTTCGAATATTTTTCTAGATTTGGCCTCACATTTTTTGTTAATTATAGCAACCATTATTGCCGTTTTTCCATTAGTTTGGATTTTTATTTCCTCAATTAAAAGTAAGGGGGAGTTGACGCAGTTTCCAACAAGGTTTTGGCCAAAAATTTTTACTTTAGATTATTTTACGCATGTTATTAATGATTTACATTTTATTGTCAATATAAAAAACAGCGTATGGATTGCTTTGGCGACAACGGTAATTGCGATTATTATCTCATCTATGGCAGCTTATGGAATAGTGCGTTTCTTTCCTAAATTAGGCGCAATAATGTCCCGATTATTAGTTACGACTTATATTTTTCCACCAATTTTGTTGGCGATTCCATATTCAATTGCGATGGCTAAGGTAGGGTTGACAAATAGTTTAATTGGTCTGATAGTTATCTATTTATCATTTAGTGTTCCTTATGCTGTATGGCTGTTAGTAGGTTTTTTTCAAACGGTGCCAATAGGAATTGAAGAATCTGCCAGAATAGATGGAGCGAATAAATTTACGATTTTTTACAGAATTGTATTACCAATTGTGGCTCCTGGGATTGTGGCAACAGCAATTTATACGTTCATCAATGCTTGGAATGAATTTTTGTATGCTTTGATTTTAATTAATGATACAAACAAAATGACAGTGGCAGTAGCATTAAGATCATTAAATGGTTCAGAAATATTGGATTGGGGTGATATGATGGCTGCTTCAGTAATCGTTGTATTGCCATCAGTTATTTTCTTCTCGATCATTCAAAATAAAATTGCCGGTGGTTTATCAGAAGGTTCAGTTAAGTAATTTATAACGAAGGGGCATAATTCCATGGTAAATAAATTTTATTCGTTTATCAGTATAGCTTTAGTTTCTGGCGGGTTACTTGGGTATCCGCTTGCTCAGGTTCAAGCGGATGAGACAACTTCTACGGTTTTAGAAACGATGCCTGTGTATCAAGGCGGACCATATATCTTGACTAACACAGGAATAGATGTGAGTAGCGGTGTTTTGGATCAAATTCAAGGGGATAGTCAAAGTATTGTTTTAAAATTTGAGGCGAATAAACCAAATGCATTACAAGCAATTTTTGGAATTTCTAATAGTAGTAGTGGTTATAGAAACAATTATTTTGACATTTTTATGAGAGATTCTGGAGAACTAGGTGTAGAAATAAGGGATACTCAAAAAGGTGTGAATTATCTATTTTCTAGGCCTGCATCTTTGTGGGGAGAACATAAGGGTAAAGCGGTAGAAAATACGATTGTTTTTACTGCAAATTCAGTTGATAGAACATATACAATGTACGTTGATGGGAAATGTATCTTTTCTAAAAAAGTAGATTTGTTTGTACCAATTAAAGGAATTACTGGGCAAGATAACGCCATGATTGGTGCGGTAAATCGTGAAGGAACACAGGCATTTACGATGAACGGTAAAGTAAATCAGCTACAAATTTTTAATCAAGTATTAAATGCTGATGAAGTTTTAGAACGTTATTCTGGGGCTAATTCTAAATTAATCTTTCAATCAGGTGATGCAACGCAAGCAAATTATTTCCGTATACCAGTTTTGTACACATTAAATAATAATAGAGTACTCGCCAGTGTAGATGCACGATATGGTGGAACTCATGATTCAAGAAGTAAAATTAATATTGCAACTTCCTATAGTGATGACAACGGAGCAACTTGGAGCACTCCTGTTTTTGCAATGAAATTTGATGATTATGAGGAACAGTTGATAGAGTGGCCAAGAGAGGGGAATGCTAAAAATCTTCAAATAAATGGAAGCGCCTCTTTTATTGACTCGGCAATTGTTCAAGATAAAAATGGAAAAGTAGTTTTACTTGCAGATGTAATGCCAGCGGGAATAGGTAACAATAATGCCAATCGTTCTGATTCGGGATTTAAGGAAATTAATGGTAAATATTATTTGAAGTTAAAACGAAATAAGGATTCAACTTATCAATATACAGTTCGTGAAAATGGTGTTGTCTACAATGATAATACAAATCAACCTACGAATTATCGAGTGAATGAAAAATTTGAAATACTTGAAAATAATCAGCCGCTGACTGTAGAACAATATTCAGTAAAATTTGATAGCAATTTAAGTTTGCAGGAATACCATAATGGAAAACATGTCCCAATGAATGTGTTTTACAAGGATTCTATCTTTAAAGTGGCGCCAACTAATTATATTGGTGTGACGTCTAGTTTGGATAATGGTGAAACGTGGGCAGCATTTAAATTATTACCTCCGTTTTTAGGAATAAATCACAATGCTACTTATTTAAGTCCAGGTCAAGGACTATCCTTAAAGAATAGCAATCGTCTGATATTTGCGACATATACCAGTGGCCAGTTGACTTATCTTGTTTCTGATGATGGAGGTGCTACGTTTACCAAACGTTCAGCACGTGTCCCTTTTACAAACGCAACAGCGGAGGCACAAATGGTAGAATTGAGAGAAGGTGTGATTCGTACTTTCTTCAGAACAACGACAGGTAAGATAGCATATATGACGAGTTACGATTCTGGAGAAACATGGTCGGGAGTATCATATTTAGACATCGTTAGACAAACCTCTTATGGAACTCAAGTTTCGGTAATTAAATATTCGAAAAAAATTGATGGCAAGGATGCAGTTATTCTAAGCACGCCAAACTCTACTACTGGCAGAAAAGGTGGGCAACTGTGGGTAGGCTTAATTAATTCGGATGATAGTATTGAGTGGCGTTACCATTATAATGTGGATTTACCAACTTATGGCTATGCTTATTCTGCTTTGACTGAATTACCAAACCAACATATAGGTTTATTTTTTGAAAAGTATGATTCTTGGTCTAGAAATGAACTTCATTTAAGCAATGTGGTACATTATGTGGATTTAGAAATGAACGAGTTGTTAAAATAATCATTTCATAATGGAGGAATAAAAAGATGACAAAATACGGAGTTGTAGGCACAGGATATTTTGGTGCAGAATTAGCACGATATATGTCAAAAAATGATGGAGCAGAGATTACTTTATTGTATGATCCAGAAAACGCTGAAGCGATTGCTGAAGAATTGGGAGCGAAAGTAGCTTTAAGTTTAGAAGATTTGGTAAGTAGTCCAGAAGTTGATTGTGTGATTGTTGCGACACCAAATTATTTGCATAAAGAACCAGTTGTTAACGCTGCGAAGCATGGGAAACATGTCTTTTGTGAAAAACCAATTGCGTTATCTTATGAAGATTGTCGAGAAATGGTGGATGCATGCAAGAAACATCATGTGACATTCATGGCTGGGCATATTATGAATTTCTTTAATGGAGTGCATCATGCCAAAGAATTAATTAATCAAGGTGTAATTGGAGAGATATTGTTCTGCCATACTGCTCGTAATGGATGGGAAGAAGAACAACCAACGATTTCATGGAAGAAAATTCGTTCAAAATCTGGCGGGCACCTTTATCATCATATCCATGAATTAGATTGTGTACAATTTTTAATGGGTGGCATGCCTGAAAAGGTAACAATGACTGGTGGAAACGTAGCGCATAATAGTAAAAACTTTGGAGATGAAGATGATATGATTTTTATCAACATGGAATTTTCAAATAAACGTTTTGCTCTATTAGAGTGGGGTTCTGCTTATCGTTGGGGGGAACACTATGTTTTAATTCAAGGAACAAAGGGCGCGATTAAATTGGATATGTTTAATTGTGGAGGGACGCTAAAATTAAACGGTGAAGAAACCCACTTCTTGATTCATGAGACTCAAGAAGAAGACGACGATCGTACTAGAATTTATCATAGTTCAGAAATGGATGGTGCGATTGCTTATGGAAAACCTGGTAAACGTACCCCTCTATGGCTTTCATCGGTGATTGATAAAGAGATGCAATATCTTCATGCTATTATGCAGGGGGCGCCGGTTAGCCAAGAATTCGAAAAACTTTTAACTGGTGAAGCTGCTTTAGAGGCAATTGCAACTGCTGATGCTTGTACAATTTCCATCAATGAAGATCGCAAAGTGAATTTATCAGAAATTGTGAAGTAGAATAATTTTAATCGAAAAGTAGGCGTAAAACGATGGATGAAAAAATAAAAAGCATTGACCATCAATTAGTTGTATCATGTCAAGCTTTAGAAGATGAACCGTTACATTCTTCTTTCATCATGGGAAGAATGGCTTTAGCTGCACAAGAAGGTGGAGCCAAGGGAATTCGAGCCAACAGTGTAGTAGACATTAGAGAAATTCAAAAGATGGTAGATTTACCAATTATTGGTATTATTAAAAGAGATTACGCTGATTCAGAGGTGTTTATTACGGCAACGATGCAAGAAATTGATGAGTTAATGAGCGTTCAACCAGAAATCATTGCTTTGGATGCGACAAGTAATATCCGACCAAACGGACAAACATTAGCGGAATTATTTGCACAAATTAAGGCAAAATATCCAGAACAATTATTAATGGCAGATTGTTCAACTTACGAAGAGGCCGTTATTGCAGATGACTTAGGTTTTGATTTTATTGGTACGACATTAGTAGGATATACTAGTCAAAGTAAGGAGGCGAAGATAGAAGCGAATGATTTTGAATTAATTCGTAAAATCTTGTCCAAAGTAAAACATCCTGTGATTGCGGAAGGAAATATTGATACTCCAGAAAAAGTGAAAAGAGTGCTCGAGTTGGGATGTTATAGTGTGGTTGTTGGCTCGATCATTACGCGTCCGCAGTTGATTACCAAACGGTTTACCGAAGTATTAGAAAACTAGAAAGAAGTAGATAAAATGAAAGATTTAACCAAATATTATGGCGTGATTCCTGCCTTTTATGCTTGTTATGATGAGAATGGGGAAATTAGTCCGGAAAGAGTCCAAGCTCTAACCCAATATTTTGTTGAAAAAGAAGTCAAGGGCGTTTATGTGAATGGCTCTTCAGGAGAATGTATTTATCAAAGTGTTCAAGATCGGAAAGTAGTCTTAGAAAATGTTGTTCAAACAGCTCAAGGGAAGTTAACGATTATCGCTCATGTAGCTTGTAATAATACCAGAGATAGTCAGGAGTTGGCGCGTCATGCGGAAAGTCTAGGTGTAGATGCTATTGCAGCGATCCCTCCAATTTATTTTCGTTTGCCGGAATATGCAATTGCTAAGTATTGGAATGATATTAGTGATGCAGCACCAAATACTGATTTTATTATCTATAACATTCCACAATTGGCAGGTGTGGCATTAACTCCAAATTTATATGAAAAAATGCGTGAAAATCCACGAGTTATCGGTGTGAAAAACTCATCTATGCCAGTTCAGGATATTCAAACATTTTGTAAGGCAGGCGGAGATTACATCGTTTTTAATGGTCCAGATGAACAGTTTATTTCGGGGCGTTTGATTGGAGCTCAAGGTGGTATTGGTGGAACATATGCAGTGATGCCACAATTATTCTTACAATTAGATGGTTTCTTAAAAACAAATCAATGGGATAAAGCGAGAGAACTACAAGCTGAAGTAAATGAAATTATTGCTCAAATGTGTAGTTGTCATGGGAACATGTATGCGGTGGCTAAAGAAATTTTACGGATTAATGAAGATTTAGATATTGGTTCGGTTCGTGCGCCATTGACAGAATTAATTCCTGAAGATTTGCTAAAAGTCCAAGCGTGTGCGGCATATATTAAACAAGTAACGACAAAATTTGTTGATTAAGGTGATGATAATGGCAAGATATCTATGTTTTGATATTGGCGGAACAAATTTAAAATATGCTTTGATCAACGAATCCGCTGAGATTATTCACCAATGGGAGCAACCAACACAAGCACATTTAGGAGGACCATTTATTTTACAAACGGTTTGTGAAATTATTAAACACTTAAAACAAGGAAATGAATTACTTGGTGTAGCGATTTCAACTGCTGGGATGGTTAATCCTGAAGAAGGTTCTATTTTCTATGCGGGGACACAAATTCCTAATTATGCTGGGACTCAATTTAAAAAAGTAATAGAAGAAGAATTCGCTCTTCCTTGTGAAGTTGAAAATGACGTTAATTGTGCAGGCTTAGCAGAAGGAATTTCAGGAGCAGGGAAAGATGCCTCTATTTCTGTGTGCTTGACAATCGGTACGGGCATCGGTGGTTGTATTTTATTAGATAAAAAAGTGTTCCATGGTTTTAGCAACAGTGCGTGTGAAGTCGGGTACATGCACCATGGCAAAGTGAGTTTTCAAGACTTAGCTTCAACAACCGCTTTAGTTCAACGAGTTTCACAATTGAAGCAAGAAGATATTAGCAAATGGAATGGGCGAAAAATATTTGAGTTAGCCAAAGCAGGAGATGTAAAATGTGAAAAAGCTATCCAAGAATTGGTTGAGGCTT
This sequence comes from Enterococcus canintestini, assembly GCF_001885735.1. Taxonomy (GTDB): domain Bacteria; phylum Bacillota; class Bacilli; order Lactobacillales; family Enterococcaceae; genus Enterococcus_C; species Enterococcus_C canintestini. Next base: position 25,284 of record NZ_JXKG01000029.1, read on the forward strand.
TATGTGAAGGCATATCTAGTATTTGTTATGTGCTAAATCCTGAAGTGGTTATCTTAGGTGGCGGAATTATGACGCAAGTAGCATACTTGCGCCCACTGTTTGAACAAACACTACCAAAGTATTTAATCTCTAGTATTTTAGAAAAAACCACGCTTACCTTTGCCAAACATCAGAATAATGCCGGCTTTCTAGGCGCGTTTTATCACTTTAAACAAAAACATTCATGAATAACTCTCTACCCCCATCCTATTGAGGTACTTTGTTAATAGGAAAAGCTTCGCTGTTTGGAATTAATGAATAGATTTTGTTTGACGTGCTGATTGTTTTAGATTCAGTAATGTTCACTCCGTCCATATTGGCGAGGCGATTATTGGTACTTTGACAAGGTCCTGTATGCACTGGGGTTGGGGGAACAAACCGATTTTTGACTCATCGTATACTGAGTTCTTTCAGGTAGACTCTCTAACTCAGGCTGGTTGATGGACAATATTTCAAATGCCGTGCACTGGTTCTAACACTTGCAAACTATATAGCTTCTTTGGTTCTATAATATTTTGTGT
>NZ_JXKG01000003.1 GCF_001885735.1 Enterococcus canintestini
TTAGAGCTATGAATTATTCAGGTTAAAATAAACTCAAAATCAGTTTGTAAAGGAGCACGAAATAACGATGGATTTAAAAGAAATGGTCGGAAAAGAAGCTTGCAAACATATAAAAAGCGGGATGACAGTCGGTCTTGGAACTGGTTCAACAGCCTATCATATGGTGGCAGAAGTAGGTCGCATGATAAAAGAAGAAAATTTGACAATTACAGGGGTCACAACTTCCACCCAAACCTTAATCCAAGCTCGTGAGTTGGGAATTCCATTGGCTTCAATTGATGAAGTCGATCACATCGACATCACCATTGATGGCGCAGATGAAGTCGATCCAAACTTTCTGGGAATTAAAGGCGGCGGTGCTGCTCTTTTATATGAAAAAATTGTGGCAACTTATTCAGATAAAGTGATTTGGATTGTCGATGAATCTAAAATGGTACCACAATTAGGCAAGTTTCCCTTACCAGTTGAAGTGATTCCTTTTGGTAGCCAACAAATCTTTAATATTTTAGAAAAACGCGGCTACCGTCCAACTTTCCGCAAAACCAGCGATGGTGAATTTTTACACACGGATAGTGGTAACTATATTATTGATCTTCACCTAGAAGCCATAACAGATCCTCACGCCCTAGCCGAAGAATTAATTCACATGACAGGGGTCGTGGAACATGGTTTGTTTTTAGATATGACAAACTTTGTCATCGTCGGTGAAAAAGAAGGCCCTAAAACACTGCTTAATCCAGCATTAGAAAAATAATTAACCATAGCGGTGTAAAGAGGCGTGACAAAATTTGGTCACGCCTCTTATTTTCGAATAAAGATTGCAGCAGAAGTAGCTTCTATCACAACCTCTTTTTGCAAATCTACGGTGTTAGAATAATAATTTCTTCTTACCTAGGCCAAACATAAGCCAAAATTTTTGAAATTTTAAGCAGCAATTAAAAAAATCCCTTCTTTTTTCTTACAACTGATCACTTGTTCCCACCGCTTTTTTCTCCATCAAGAGTATCTGATCAACAACTTATCTCATCACATCTTTTACCTGCAATTTTTAAGACTATAGATCCTTGTAATTTTCACTCTTTAGTTTTTTTGATTTTTTTGCAAGAAACGGTACCATTTTCACGGAGTTTATGCTACATTTTTCTTAATGAAAATGAAGACTGAGAGGATTTATCATGACAATTTTTGGCTATGCCCGGACAACAATCAACGACAATGATTTAGATTCCCAATTGAAGTCTTTGACTGACTATGGTTGTGCAACAATTTTTCAAGATACTTTTGAACAAAAATATCACGAAGAAAATCATGCGGATTTAGACACTGTGATTGCACAAATGCAACAAGGAGACGCTTTGGTGGTGTCCGATTTGCATCGCTTGGGACGTTCTACGCGTCAATTGACAGAATTAACTAGTTTATTTAAAAAGCGTAACCTTCATTTAGTCAGCTTGACTGAAGGTATCGATACTCGTAGCGAAATGGGCGATATTTACTTTAATTTAATGGAAGGTTTAGCCCAAATGGAATGTGCGCTAATTAAAGAGCGGACCTTAGTCGGCTTAAACAAAGCTCGCCAAAAGGGAAAAATTGGCGGTCGTCCTAAAATTGATATGAAGACCGTCAAAAAAATTCGCCAACTTTATTACGATAAAAAAGAAACAATCCAATTCATTTCTTCCAAGTGTGGTGTATCAGTGGGAACTTGTTATAAATACATTAATTTAGCTCCTGATGAATTGGCAAAAATTACAAATTAAAATGACGCACAGCAGCCTATTCTCACCTGAGAAACAAGTTGCTGTGCCTTTTTTTAGTAGCAAAATGAACCAAAACAGTGTACAATATGGAAGGAATTGAAAATTTCAGAAACCAAATGACAAAGGAGAGTTATTCATGCCAAAATTAGTATTTTCTCGTCACGGTTTGAGCGAATGGAATGCATTAAACCAATTTACTGGTTGGGTTGACGTAGACCTAGCTCCAGAAGGTGTTGAAGAAGCAAAAGAAGGCGGCCGCAAAATTAAAGAAGCCGGCATCGAATTCGATATCGCTTATACTTCTGTATTAAAACGCGCTATCAAAACTTGTAACTATATCTTAGAAGAATCTGACCAATTGTGGGTACCACAAATTAAATCATGGCGCTTAAACGAACGTCATTACGGTGCATTACAAGGTTTGAACAAAAAAGAAACCGCTGAAAAATACGGTGACGAACAAGTTCACATCTGGCGTCGTTCATACGACACATTACCTCCATTATTGGATGCAACTGATCCTGGTTCTGCTGCAAACGATCGTCGTTATGCAATGTTAGACCCTCGTGACGTACCTGGTGGGGAAAACTTAAAAGTTACTTTAGAACGCGCATTACCATTCTGGCAAGATGAAATTGCCCCTGCATTAAAAGACAACAAAACTGTTTTAGTTGCAGCTCATGGTAATTCATTACGCGCTTTGGCAAAACACATTGAAGGAATCTCTGATGATGACATCATGGATCTTGAAATTCCAACTGGCCAACCACTTGTTTATGAATTAAACGACGATTTAACAGTAGCGAAAAAATACTACTTATAATTAGCAATAAAAATAAGGTATGACAAGACTCTTGTCATACCTTATTTTTTTGAATAAACGATGTTTCAAAAGCAACTGCTACTTACATAAGCTAAAATTTCGCAAAAACCTGAGTAGCAGTTTTTCTTAAAATTCCTTCTTACTGCTTGAAGCAGAACACTTCTGTCACAATTACTTTTATTTCAACATGCTAGCAAAATGTGCCATTGCTTCTTTTACTTCTGTTTGATACTCAGGCGCAATTAAAGGCAGCAACTTTTCTCTTACATTCGTAAATTCTTCAGTTGTAAATTCATCAGTGGCTAATTTGGCAAAAGCATCGACTAAAATTGCTTCAATTTGTTCTTCATTTCCTTTAACAGCACGTTCTTTGATGAAGTTTAAAAACATTTCTTGTTCTTTTAACATCGCAATTACTCCTTTTTACAGATAGTTTTGTTCTGTCATGCTCGCTTGATAAATTTTAACAACATCTTCCACTTGTAATGGTACAAAAGCATCGGTGGCAATTTTACTATAAGCTACAGCCTGTTGGGCCATTTCTTCAAATTTACTCTCATCTTTAATCCCAACTTCAGGTAACGTCATTGGAATCTGGCAATCTTTGAAATAATCATAAGTTTTTTGAATCGCCATGCGGGCAGCCATCATCGGTACTGTTTCGGTAATTCCCCATACGTTACGACCGTATTGGGCAAATTGGGGTGCGTTTTCTTCATTTAAAACGTGATGCATCCAACGCGGCGTTAAAATTGCCAAGCCAATCCCGTGAGTAATATCATAAAAAGCACTCAATTCATGCTCCATCGCATGACAAGACCACGTTCCGCCTTTACCACTACCAGTTAAACCATTTAAAGCTAAGGTGCTCGCCCACATCAAGTTAGCCCGGGCATCATAATCATCTGGTGTTTCTAAAGCAATTGGACAATTTTTAGTAACTGTCCGCATTAATCCTTCACTGATGCCATCTTGAACATCGGTTGCTGGTGTATTGTTGAAATAATTTTCAAACAAGTGACTCATAATATCGGCTGAACCAGCAGCTGTTTGATATTTGCTGACACTAAACGTATTTTGAGGATCTAAAAAGGAAACTTTTGGCAATAGATTTTTACCACCCATACCTAATTTTTGGTTGGTTTGCCAGTTAGTAATCACCGCACCGCGATTCATTTCACTACCAGTGGCAGCAAGCGTCAAAATGGTCACAATCGGTAAAGCAGGTCCATCGTAACTTCTTTTTTCAATTACAGCCCACGGTTCCAAATCAGGACTACCATAAACCGCAGCTACCGCTTTGGCACAATCAATCGTTGAACCACCACCAACTGCTAAAATAACATCCACTTCATTTTCAGCACAAAGTTTAGCACCTTTTGCAACTGTTTCAATTCGCGGATTTGGTTCCACACCAGCTAGTTCAATGATAGTAAAATCACGCAACTCTTTTAAAACACGGTCATACAAACCATTTTTCTTAATACTACCACCACCGTAGACTAGTAAAACGGTCTTGCCAAATTCTGTCAAAACAGGCGCTAATTCTTCAAGCCGATCTTTTCCAAAACGAATATCCGTTCCAACTTGAAATGTAAAATTATTCACTGACGTCACTCCCTTAAAAATTAATTGATACTTTTACTTTAACGCGAAGTTTAAATAAAAGAAAGTCCGGGCTCCTCTAACTACAAAAAGAAGAGCCACTAAAGAAAGGTCTTCTTTAATAGCTCTTTTTTCTTAATCTTTAATTGCTGTTTCTAAGCCGACTTCAATCATATCATTAAAGGTTACTTGGCGTTCTTCAGCAGTTGTTTCTTCACCAGTAATCATGTGGTCACTTACCGTGCAAATAGCTAACGCTTTAACGTGGAATTTAGCCGCCAAATAATAAAGTGCTGCTGCTTCCATTTCCACACCTAAGATTCCCATATCAGCTAAGGCAAATGTTTCAGTTAAATCATCTTTATAAAAAGTATCTTCTGATAAAATATTCCCAACGTGAGTCGTAAAACCTTTGGCTTGGGCGATTTCATAAGAATTTTTCAATAGTTCAAAATCAGCAATTGGCGCATAATGAAACGATTGAAAGTTCTTTTGAACAATCGAAGAGCTAGTGGTAGCAGCTTGGGCAATAATTAAATCTCTGACGTGTACATCTTCTGATAAAGCGCCACAAGTTCCTACTCGAATCAATTTTTTCACACCATAAGAGTTGATTAACTCATGGGCATAAATACTCGCAGAAGGCATCCCCATCCCTGTTCCTTGAACAGAAACACGTTCTCCTTTATAAATTCCGGTATAGCCTAACATGCCCCGCACATTATTATAGCAAATGGGATCTTCTAAAAATGTTTCGGCAATATATTTGGCCCGTAACGGATCTCCTGGTAACAAAATTTTATCGGCAATTTCACCGGCTTGTGCTTCAATATGAACGCTCATGAATAACTTCCTTTCTGGGTAAATGTCAGTATAACTTTTTTATAATTGGGCTAATGTTTCTTTTACTAAAGCTTTGAATTCTGCTTTCACACGTTCTGTGGTTTCCACAACTTCTTCGTGGTTCAGATTTTTTTGCATTCCAGCAGCCAGATTAGTGATACAAGATATCCCTAAAACTTTCAAACCACTGTGGGCGGCAACGATTACTTCTGGCACAGTAGACATCCCTACCGCATCTGCTCCTATCGTACGAGCAAAACGAATTTCAGCCGGTGTTTCATAAGTTGGACCAGAAAAGCCCATATATACGCCTTCTTTTAAATGTAACCCAGAAGCTTTGGCTACTTCTTTAGCGACTGTCATATATTCAGGTGTATAAGCTTGGCTCATATCCGGAAAGCGCGGTCCCAATGTATCTTCATTTGGACCAATTAAAGGGTTTGCCCCCATAAAGTTAATGTGGTCAGTAATTAACATTAAATCACCGGGCGCAAATGTTTCATTTACTCCACCACAGGCATTGGTCACAATGACTGAATGCGCATCTAGCGCTTTCATGACCCGCACAGGATAAGTCACTGTTTGCATTGCGTTTCCTTCATAATAATGGAAACGTCCTTGCATCGCTAATACTTTTTTACCGGCCAACTGGCCATAAACTAATTGTCCTGCATGACCGACAACCGTGGAAATGGGAAAATGCGGAATTTCATTATATGGAATGACGACCGGATTTTCGATTTCTTCGGCCAATTCTCCTAAACCAGAACCTAAGATTAAGCCAAATTCAACGTCTTTTACCCCTTGTTCTTTAATAAAATCAGTTGTTTCTTTTAATTGTGCTAAAATCGCTGTCATAAAGACCTCCACTAAATAAAATTTAAATAAGCGGTTTGTTTTCTTACACGCTTAAAATAAGCTAGTTACTAAAAATACGTTTGTTAACTATCACTAAGCAAAAAAACTATTTTAAAGCGGCTAAGAAGCTTTTGCCATTTTCTGTCGCCGGAACCGCAAAGTTTTCTGCAATAGTTGCCGCAATATCCGCATAAAAACCTTGTGGCAAAGCGCCTTGTCCTTGCATTTTTTTACTGTAAGCTAACAATGGTACATATTCTCGTGTATGGTCAGTTCCTGAAAAAGTCGGGTCATTGCCGTGATCAGCGGTAATTAACAACAAATCATCTTCAGCTAGATTGTCTAAAATTTCTGGAATCCGCAAATCAAAATCTTCAATCGCATGAGCATAACCGACAACATCACGACGATGACCATATAATGCGTCAAAATCAACTAAGTTTGTAAAACTTAAACCGGTAAAGTCTTTTTTCATTACCGTTAATAATTGATCGACGCCATCCATATTGCTCTTAGTGCGAATTGCTTCTGTAATCCCTTGACCATTAAAGATATCATTAATTTTACCAACGGCAATTACATCTTTGCCATTATCTTTTAGTGAATCTAATACCGTTTTTCCAAAAGGATCTAAGGCGTAGTCATGACGATTACTAGTGCGGGTGAAATTACCTGGTTCGCCAACATAAGGTCGGGCGATAATGCGGCCAATCATATAAGGTTCATCTTTGGTAATATCCCGGGTAAACTGGCAAATACGATACAATTCTTCTAAAGGAATGATTTCTTCGTGAGCTGCGATTTGTAACACCGGATCAGCTGACGTATAAACAATCAAGTCTCCTGTTTTCATTTGATGTTCGCCGTAATCGTTAATTACTTCTGTCCCAGAATAAGGTTTATTGCAGACGACTTTACGACCAGAAAAATCTTCAATTTGTTTTAATAATTCATCAGGAAAGCCATTAGGAAAAACACGAAAAGGCTTTTTAATATTTAGTCCCATAATTTCCCAGTGGCCTGTCATTGTGTCTTTACCAACAGAAATTTCTTCTAATTTTGTCGCATAGCCTTGGTGATCTTTTTCATCTTTTACACCGGCTAGTGGGCGAATGCTGCCTAAGCCCAATTGTTCTAAATGAGGAATAGTTAAACCAGCTTCTTTAGCAATGTGTCCTAATGTATCGGCACCGACATCACCAAATTTTTCAGCATCTGGCGCTTCACCAATTCCAACTGAATCCATGACGATTAAATGTACACGTTTAAACATTTTATTCCCTACTTTCTATAATTTTAAGTTATCTCTATCTTACTAGATAGTTGCCTTATTTGACAGTTGTAAACAACTAAAAAGGGCAGAACAAAGCAACAATGTCCCTTAGTCCCACCCTTTAAATAAACTATTTTGATTTAATATAATTTGTACCATTAGCTTTAGGGCCAGAAGCTTTCCCTAAGAAGATTACCAAGACTAAAATGGTTAATACATATGGTGCTGCTTGCAAGTAAACCGCTGGAATTGAAGAGATGATTGGCAATTTTGAACCCGCGATACTGATGTTTTGCGCAAAGCCAAAGAATAAAGCTGCCCCCATCGCACCCAGTGGATTCCATTTACCAAAAATCATTGCTGCCATGGAAATGAATCCTTGACCAGCAATTGTAGTTACCGCAAAACGGCCGGAAATAGATTGTGCAAAAACAGCACCACCCATACCGCCAAGAAAACCAGAAATTAATACGCCAGAAAAACGCATAAGATAGACGTTAATTCCTAATGTATCTGCCGCTTGGGGATGTTCCCCGACTGAACGCAGACGCAGGCCAAATTTTGTTTTAAAGATAATAAACCAAGCTAAAACTGCAATTAAAATCGCCACATAAGCTGGTAAAAAAGTATCTTTAAAGAAAATTGGTCCAATGACTGGAATATCTTTTAAGACAGGAAAACTAAAGTAACCTAACGTGCCATTAATGTTATCAGTTTGGCCTTTGCCATAAATAGCTTTAACTAAAAAGACAGCTAAAGCAGGCGCCATTAAGTTCATAACCGTACCAGAAATGATGTGGTCAGCCCGAAAGTTAATTGTTGCTACTGCATGTAAAAGTGCAAAAATAACTCCGGCTAAACCGCCCACTAAAACACCTAACCAAGGTGTCATCGCACCTAATTGATCATACATCTCCAAGTTGAACACGATGGAGGTAAAGGCCCCCATTACCATGATTCCTTCTAATCCCACGTTAACAATCCCGCTACGCTCTGAGAAAACACCACCCAAAGCTGTCAAGATTAAAGGCGTCGAATAAATCAAGGTTTGGGTTAAAATTGAGGCAATCAAATCAATATTCATTAGATTTTCCCTCCTTCTTCATCTTGATCGCTTGGATTAGCTTCCACTTCTTCTACTACCGCAACTTCTTTTTTAGTACCAAAGAATTTTGCCAATACAAAACGGATCACAAAACTAATTCCGACAAAGAAAATAATAATCGCAATATTCACATCGACTAATTCAGATGGAATACCTGCTACCTGCATCCCTTGACCGCCAAGTTTTAAAACACTAAACAATAACGCTGACAATAAAATTCCGACTGAATTACCACTCCCTAATAACGAAACGGCCATCCCGTCAAAACCAATTGATAATGAGGACCCTTGGATAAAGAAGTTTTGGAAGGTTCCTAAGCCTTGAACGACACCACCAAGACCTGCTAAAAAGCCTGAGATTACCATCGAGATAATGATCGTTCGCTTACTACTCATCCCCGCGTATTCTGAAGCAAAAGGATTTAACCCGACTGACCGAATTTCATAGCCTAATGTTGTTTTCTTCATTAAAAAGTAAACGAGAACTAAGAAAATCAAAGCCAGAAAAATCCCCATGTTTAAACGGGAGTGATCGGAAATTTCCGTCAAAAAGTTAGTCCGTAATGAACCGTTTGCCCCAATCATTTTGGTGACACCTTTATTGCTCATCAACTTTTCGTCCATTACATTATTGACGATATGTGTACTGGTATATAACAAAATGTAGTTCATCATAATCGTTACAATAACTTCACTTGTACCAAACAACGCTCGCAATATCCCTGGAATTGCAGCTGCCACTGCCCCAGAAAACGCACCAGCAAGAATCGCTAAAGGTAAAACAACAATTTTGGGCGCATCTGGCATGGCTAAAGCGACCCAAATACTAGCCACCCAGCCACAAAGGGCTTGGCCGGAAAGACCGATATTGAAAAAGCCAGCCGAATTAGCCACTGAAAAGCCTAGCGCGGTAAAAATTAACGGTCCTGCCGTCACAAAAATTTCACCGATATTCCGTGGATTAATGGCACCTGTTTGGGGATTTAAAAAGGCTGTTTTAATCATTTGACTATAACCGGCCATTGGACTAAAACCAAAAGCTGCCATAATGATGCCGCCAATTACAAAACCAAGTAATACAGCGATAATCGGCACCAACATATTTCGAATTTTTTCGGAACGATTATTCAACTGCCTCACCTACTTCCTCAGCTTGTGCTTGTTTGTTTTCTTTAATTAATTCAGCCCGTGCTTCTTCTAAGGAATACCCTGCCATTAATAAACCAAGTTCTTTTTCACTAGTTTCTTTAGGATTAACTTCCCCAACGATTTCACCAGCGTGTAAAACCACGATGCGATCGGAAACATTCAAAATTTCTTCTAATTCAAAACTGACCAATAAGACAGCTTTAAATTTATCCCGTTGTTCAATTAAACGTTTGTGGATAAATTCAATCGCGCCTACGTCTAATCCACGCGTCGGATTGGCAACAATTAGTAGATCCGGATCGCGATCTACTTCTCGTGCGATAATAGCTTTTTGTTGATTCCCACCAGATAATGCTTTAGCAGGTACCAATTCATTTGTGGTTCGTACATCGTATTCTTTAATTAAGTCCCGGGCTTTTTCGTTAATTTCACTATAATTTAAAAAGCCATTTTTGCTTAACGGTTCTTGATAATACGTTTGTAATGCCATATTTTCAGCCAATGTCATCTCTAAGACAAGCCCATATTTATGTCGGTCTTCTGGTACATGACCGACCCCTTTTTCCACGATTTGCCGTGGTTTTTTATTGGTAATATCATCACCATCTAAAAAGACTTTACCACTTTCGACTTTCCGCAATCCTGTTAGTGCTTGAATCAGCTCAGACTGACCATTGCCGTCAATTCCGGCAATCCCTAAAACTTCTCCTGCCCGCACTTGTAAGCTTAAGTTTTTCACCGCTTCTAAACCACGGCTTTCTTTTACAACTAGATTTTCAACTGACAAAATAACTTCTTGCGGATTGGCATCTTTTTTCACTGTTTTAAACGAAACAGCACGTCCTACCATCATATCGGCTAATTCTTGACTGGTCACATCTTTAACTGCCACCGTGCCAATTCCTTTACCACGTCTAATGACGGTACATTGATCGGCAACTTTTTTGATTTCATCCAATTTATGAGTAATTAAAATAATGGATTTACCTTCTTTAACTAACCCATGCATGATAGCGATCAACTCATCAATTTCTTGAGGCGTTAAAACGGCTGTCGGTTCGTCAAAAATCAACACTTCGGCACCACGATACAAAGTTTTTAAAATTTCTACCCGTTGTTGCATTCCGACTGAAATATCCCGCACATAGGCATCCGGATCAACAGCTAAACCATATTGTTCAGAAACCCGCATGATTTCTTCCCGGGCTTTTTTCCGATTAATGACGCCGCCTTTTGTCGGTTCACTACCCAATATGATATTTTCAGTTACAGTAAAAGCATCCACTAACATAAAGTGCTGATACACCATACCGATACCTAATTTATTGGCAGCAGTTGGGCTTGTAATGTTCACTTTTTGCCCCTTCATAAAAATATCGCCAGAAGTAGGCTCTAATAATCCGGACAAAACATTCATCAAGGTTGACTTACCGGCACCATTTTCTCCTAAGAGAGCGTGAATTTCTCCTGGTTTGACCCGTAGATTGATATCGTCATTGGCTTTGAAATCGCCAAAAGCTTTGGTGATATGTCGCATCTCAATGACATATTTCTCTTCTTGTGCCAAATTTTTTCACATCCTTACTTTTTGTCTTGCGCAACTTGTAAAATGAAATACGTTATCTATAAATGCAAAAATTTTTGCGGCATTACCGCCAGGAAATTGCTTTCCTTAAAACTAAGTTTGGCTTACTTTACCGTTTTTTTACGTAAATTTAAGCCAGTCAAACTCACTATTAAAGAAATCAATTGAAAAATCAGGTCTTGTCCGTCAAACAGACAAGACCTGAAAAATTAATTATTTAACATCTTTTGGTGTTTCAGGAACTTCAACTTTACCGTCAGCAACTTCAGTTTTCACTTCGTTAATTGCATTTTTAGCATCGTCTGATAAGAAACCTTCTGTTAAATCAACACCGCCGTCTTTAAGACCATATACTAAGTGTTCGCCACCAGGGAATTTGTCTTCTAAAGCACGGTTAGAAATATCTTGTACTGCTGCACCGACACCTTTAAGGGTAGAAGCTAGTGTACAGTTGTCTTCTTTACCATCAGCAGTTTCAAATTTACCTTCTGCTTCTTGGTCACTATCTACACCGATAACCCAAACTTTGTTGTCTTTTAATTCTGCTTCAGTTGATTTTTTGTTTAATTCTTTTGCTTCAGAGAAGACACCGGCACCAGTACCACCAGAAGCGTGGAAGATTACGTCTACGCCATCACGGTACATTGCTGCTGCTAAAGCTTTCCCTTTAGCGGCATCGTTAAATGAAGCTGCATATTCGTTTTCAATTGTAATTTCTTTGTTTAATTTTTTCGCTGCATCTTTAACACCTTGTGTAAAACCAGCATCAAAACGGTCGATTACGGCACCTTCTTCACCACCGATAAAACCAACTTTATTAGTTTTTGTTGTGTAAGCTGCTGCGTAACCTGCTAAATATGAAGCTTCATTATCTTTAAAAGTTGCAGAAGCGACGTTGTTTTTGCCATCAATAACGCTGTCGATGATAACAAAATTAGTATCAGGATTTTGATCTGCCGCTTGGCTGATTGCATCTGTTAATAAGTAACCTACACCAAAGACAGTTTTAAAACCATTTGAAACAGCAGTGTCAATGTTTGTTGTGTATTGTGACGCATCATCTGATTGGAAGTAGTTAAAACCGCCCACGCCTTTTTCCAACTTGTGTTCTTTACCCCAAGCTTGTAAACCTTCCCAAGCAGATTGGTTGAAAGAACGGTCATCAATCCCGCCAATATCTGTTACGATTGCTGCACTGTGTTTTGGATCTTTGCCTTCGTCTGAACCGCCACCTGTGCTATCAGTGCTGTTGCTACCGCCGCTACCGCAGGCACCCAACAACATGATTGATGCTAACGCAACTGTTGCTAGACCAAATAATTTTGCTTTTTTCATTTCTGTAAAGCCCCCTAAAAGTAAGTTTTTTTCAACAGCCCGAATGACTGAATGAACATAGTTAGCGACTAGTCAAAACTAGTCAAAATCTTTGTCAGTAAAAGAATATGGTAATAATTCTCCTACTGTCATCTCTTTTGTCACACCGTTTTTACCCACTAATGTAACAGGCATATCCGGCGGGCAAAATTCTGCCATCACTTGGCGACAAGCGCCACATGGTGAAATGGGTTCTGGCGTATTTCCAGCTACCACTAAATGACTAAATCCTCTTTCGCCTTCAGAAACTGCTTTAAAAAAAGCGGTCCGCTCGGCGCAATTGGCTAGCCCATAAGAAGCATTTTCAATATTTAGCCCTTGATAAACTTTGCCTTGTTTTGTAACTAAACAAGCCCCCACAGGAAAATGAGAATAAGGCACATAGGCTTTTGTTAGCGCATCTGTAGCCACTTCAATCCATTCTTCTTTTGCTTTCATTTTTTCACCTGACCTTAATTATAGATCTCAGATTGCATATTAATTGCGTTTAATAGCCGCCACCTTGTGCACCAGTTACAATCGCAATACTAGCAGAAGTACCTAAGCGATTAGCACCAGCTTCCACCATTGCCATTGCTTCTTGTTCGTTGTGGATGCCACCAGATGCTTTCACACCCATTTCAGGTCCTACAGTTTGACGCATTAAACGAACATCCTCTACCGTTGCCCCACCAGTTGAAAAACCAGTAGATGTCTTAACAAAATCCGCTCCCGCAGCTTTGGCTAGCTCACAAGCTTTGACAATTTCTTCATTCGTTAACAGCGCCGTTTCAATAATTACTTTGACTAACGCTTTATCTTTAGCAGCATGAACTACTGCTTCAATATCTTGTTGTACTTTTTTGTATTGGGCAGATTTTAACGCACCAACATTAATGACCATATCAACTTCATCAGCACCATTATGAATCGCATCTGTTGTTTCATAGGCTTTCACTTCAGATGTATTTGCGCCTAAAGGAAACCCAATTACGGTACAAACCGCTGTTGGTTCACCTTTTAATTGTTCTGCTGCAAAACTTACCCACGTTGGATTGATGCAGACAGAATAAAAATGATATTTTTTTGCTTCTTCAATAATTCGCAATACGTCTTCTTGTGTCGCGTCTGCTTTTAAAATAGTGTGGTCAATCATGCGATTTAATTCCATTTTGGACAACTCCTAAATATTTAGTTTGTAAATTTTTTATCCTTTACAAAACCCAATTTTTTAAAAAACTTTCATCATTCTTATTTTACCATGTATTCAGCTAATCAAAAAATGATTCCTGTAAAGACACTTATTCAGTAATAATGTCATGAATAAGTGGTGGTTCACTACCGTTTTCACCAATGGTAATATTGTTATAAAGCAATTCTTTAACATTTGTGACATCTTCTGTGTTGCTGTAAATTGTCAGTAACGATTCACCTTTTGCTACTTTGTCACCAACTTTTTTATGCAGTTTTAACCCGACTGCATAGTCAATTTCATCTTCTTTAGTTTTTCTTCCCGCCCCTAAAAGCATGGCGGCAATACCAATTTCATTGGCAACAAGTTGGGTCACTACCCCGCTTTTTTTAGCCGGTAAAGCAATCTCATATTGAGCGGTTAGTAAACGTTGGGGCGCATCAACTATTGTTTCGTCGCCACCTTGATTTTTAATCATCTCTTTGAATTTTGCTAATGCCTTACCAGAAGATAGGGCTTCTGCTAACATTTCCCGCGCCTCTTCTAAAGTTTGCGCTTGTTTGGCTAACACTACCATTTGGCTTCCTAAGGCATAACACATTTCGACTAAATCTTCAGGGCCATTACCTTGTAGCGTTTCAATTGCTTCCACTACTTCTAAACTATTACCAATGGCTTCACCTAAAGGTTGGGACATATCAGAAACTACTGCCATTACTTGGCGATTGGCTAATTTCCCAATTCGTACCATCGTATGGGCAAGGCGGCGGGCATCTTTAATGTCTTTCATAAAGGCGCCATCTCCTGTAGTTACATCTAAGACGATAGCATCTGCACCGGCCGCAATTTTTTTACTCATAATGGAGCTGGCGATTAATGGAATCGAGCTTACTGTCGCCGTCACATCTCGCAGGGCATAAAGTTTTTTATCCGCAGGGGCTAAATCACCTGATTGTCCAATCACCGCTACTTTACTTTCATTTACAACCCGAATAAATTCTTCATCCGTAAGTTCAATTTTAAAACCAGGAATTGCTTCTAATTTATCCAATGTGCCACCAGTAAAACCAAGACCACGACCAGACATTTTAGCAACTGGAACCCCGACACTTGCCACAAGGGGAGCTAAAACCAAAGTCGTCGTGTCTCCCACACCACCAGTAGAATGTTTATCGACTTTTATACCGTCAATAGAAGACAAATCAATCACTTCACCAGAATGCGCCATCGCTAAGGTTAAGTTCGTAATCTCCTCATCTGTCATGTCGGTAAAATAAATTGCCATTAGTAAGGCACTCATTTGATAATCAGGAATTGTACCTTTAGTGTATTCCGTAATAATAAAGTCAATTTCTTCTTTAGATAACAATTGACCATCACGCTTTTTTTCGATCAAATCGACCATTCGCATGCTTTTTCCTCCTCAAGTCCAGTGTCATTATACAACAATTTTTCGATTGGTAAACCACTTTAGTAAAACAGTTTACCTAATAAACTCCATTGCGCTAAAGCGCTTACAGGAGCAATATACTGTATTAATTCTCGCTTGTCAAGGTCCTCACACTCTCACGAATAATTAATTTAGTATCAAATACTTTATTCGGAATTCGGCGTTCTGGAAACTCAATCGCATCGACTAAAAACTTCGCGGCATAAAAACCAATATCAAAAGCTGGCTGTAAGACCGTCGTCAGTGGAGGTGTGACGTATTCTGTTAAATTCAAACCATCAAAACCAATCACAGAAATATCTTCTGGTACTTTTTTACCTAACTCGTAAATAGCTTGGTAACACCCAATCGCCATGGAATCATTGCTACAAAAAATAGCCGTTAACTCTTTTTGCCGTAGTAATTCTTTAGCCGCCTGATACCCACCAGCTACTGTCAATTCATTTTCCACCACGTAACGACTTTTATAAGCAATTCCGTGATCTTTTAGACAGTGACGGTAACCATTAAAACGTTCTTGGAGTTGATAATAACCCGTACTTTCCTTTAACATACCAATATTTTTATGTCCTCGTGAAATTAAATGATTAATCGCCTGGTAAGCACCTTCATAATCTTTCACAATTAAACGACCACTATTACGCTGATTAATCCCACGGTCGATTAAAATCGTTGGCATATTGTTATAAATCGGACTCCCCAACTCATAGCCACTTGCTAGTAAATGCGGTGTCGCCAATAAAACACCATCGACAGAACGATGACTCAATTCCTCCAGATAAGTAATCTCTTTTTCCTGACTTTGCTGGGAGTTACAAAGAATAATCATATAGCCGAGTGGATTAACATAGCGTTCTGCGCCTTCCACCACTTTTGAAAAGAAAAAGTCGGTCACATCTGGAATAATCATTCCAATCGTTTTGGAACGCCGATTAATTAAGTTTGAGGCAAAAAAATCGGGTTTGTAATGGTATTTATTCACAATATCCCAAACTCTTTGTCGTGTTTCACTACTAAAACGTGTTCCTTTGTTATTTAAGATTTGCGAAACCGTCGTCACCGAAACGCCCGCCATCTCTGCTATTTGCTTAATTGTCAGCTTCATTTTTATCCCCCCATACGCAATAGTGTACCAAAATCTACTTTAAAAAAATAGGGAGTTAAAAGAGGATGTAAGAAATTACAAAGTACTATTTCATTTCTAAAATACATTCATGCATCAAAAATCTTTCCCCTTTTCCATCAAAAAAATCTCCTCCACCAAATCGGCAGAAGAGATTTTTAACGAATGATTAAGCGGTGTGGGATCGTCAGTTGAGCATTTTTTTCTTCATAAAAAAGTTGAAAGGCCGCTTTGCCACATTGTTTTAATTGATGATCAACAGTCGAAAATTGCAACAATTGGCTGACTAACAAATTCTCCCGACCAATTACAAAAGGCTTTTGCTCGGGCGGGTATTGGGCTAAAATCATCGCTGCTACTTCATCCCCATTAGTGATAATTCCGTCTACTTGGCGCTTTTGGAAAAATTCTGCGGCTTGAAAACCATCTTCAGCATGAATACAGTCCCAGAAAATATCCGCTTCATCAAAATCAGGAAAATACTTTTTGCTTTGGGCAATCGTTAAAATTGAGTTGCCACTTAGCCGTTTACTACGCCCTAAAGTTAGGCCTAAACGCTTTATACCTTGCTTTTTTAAATATAGAATACTGGCTTTTAACGAAGCGGCCAGATCAATGGCGACAAAACGGACTTCTTTTAAATCTGATGCTTCACAAAACACAATATTATTTTTCGCTAAATAAGGTAAAAAAACATCCATATGATTGGCTCGCGTGGTGACAATTAGACCGTCAAAACTTTTAGCGGCTAATTCTTCCAGATAACTTTTTTCCAATTTTTCGTCATAATTTGTCGGTAATAATGTAATTTTATATTGGTGGGCAAAAGCGGCTTTCATAATTCCCTTTAATAACTGATTATAAAAAGGGTGATCGACAAAAGGCACGATAACTCCCACATTCTTCGTAATGCCTTTGCTCAAATTTTGCGCCGTTCGGTTAGGCTTATAATCTAGGGTGTTCATGACTTCCAAAACTTTTTGTCTTTTTTCTTCTGCCACATAAGGATGATTGTTAATCACCCGCGAAATGGTCGTCACCGAATACCCCGTCATTTTTGCAATATCTCGAATATTTGCCACTTTTCCCACCTCTAATTTATCTTACTTAGACAGCTACTTGTAATTGTTGATAAAGATAGTCTATCACAGCTAGGCCTGCTTCATAAACTTGGCAACTCATTTCTCCTTTACCAAAAGAAAAGCGACGACCGCCATAATATTCATCAAAAACCTGCCAATCTAATTCACAAATATCTTCTGCTAAAAGCACTTTTGATTGCAAGCCGCTAACATCAGTTAATATAATTTTTTCTGCTTTAATCTCCACTTGCACATAATAAAGTTGCGTAATGCCATTTTGAGTTAATTTCACATAAGTAAACATAAACCTTCCTCCTATTTCTGTTTCAGATTGCCGGTTAAAAAGCGCTTTTTTAACTACATTCAAAGCATAATCTATGAAACTCGTTTCAGAGCAAGGAAAAAAACTCACTTTTTATCAGAAAAACTGAATGAACGTGGTTAGCTCTTAAGTAATAAGCCATAATCTTGATAAATTGTTTGGCAAAATTCTTAAATTTCCGGCTGATTAACGCAGAGAGTTCGTTCATGCTGCTAGATCAATAGAAAAGCTAAACAAATGCGTTTAACTCTTTAGCATTCAGGCAAAATGATACGAAATTTGAGGAGAAATTCGCTATCATTTCGCCTGAATGTCGCTAAGAGTTGGTTTGCAAAACTAGATCAGTATATATCCCGCCTTACAAAAAAACGCCAGCCCCTCATTAAGTTTGCGAGAAGCTGACGTTTTTTTATTAATCTTCTTTGATGCTTTGTAAAATATAGTAGCCTTTATCTTTGGTTAAAATTGTGCAGTTGCCAAAAACTTCTTTCATTTTTTTCTCGGCGCTCGGTGCACCTTGTTTTTTCTGAATGACCACAGTTAGCGTTCCACCTTCTGTTAAAAGCGGATAGGCGTCACTTAAAATCGTGTGGACGACTTTTTTACCTGCGCGAATCGGCGGATTACTTAAAATTGCCGCATAAGCTGTTTCGTTCACAGTTTCGTAAATGTTGCTTTCATGAATTGCGACATTTTCAATCTGGTTGCGCCCAGCATTGCGTTTTGCTAAGTCGATGGCACGTTGATTGACATCGATCATTTCTACAAAGCGCTCAGTAGTTGCGGCCAATGTTAAACCGATTGGTCCATAGCCACAACCCACGTCTAAAAGTGGGCCTTTAGGCAAATCCGTAGCCGAAAAAGTTTCAATTAAAACTCTTGAACCAAAGTCGATTGTATTGCGGGAAAAAACACCACTATCTGTTACAAAATGAAATTTATGTCCTTTTAATTCAAAATCAAATTCAGTAAAGTCGTGGTCCGCATGGGGTTGGTTGGTATAATAATGATCACTCATAATTTCATCCTAATAATTTATTTTTAATATCACGAGCAATTAAAGCTCCTAATAAATGATACCCAAATTTAGAAGGATGTAAACCATCACTT
Organism: Enterococcus canintestini; assembly: GCF_001885735.1. GTDB lineage: Bacteria > Bacillota > Bacilli > Lactobacillales > Enterococcaceae > Enterococcus_C > Enterococcus_C canintestini. The sequence continues at coordinate 18,633 of NZ_JXKG01000003.1, forward strand.
TGTAAAAATTCTTCTGGCTCTGGGTAAACTGACATATGATGATACATATCAATGTAATTGACCCCTGTTTCTTGGGCAATATCTTTTGCCATTGCAATGTATTTTAGTAGTGTTTCTTTATCGCCAGTGGTGCGAATTGTAAAATCAACCCAACTCGGTCCTACCAAAATAACTTTTTCAGCGGGGAAAGAAGCAATCATTTTCTTTAAGTTTTCGCCATAGCCTTGGATATTTTGACCATCATTTAAAGCGTCATTAATCCCCACATTTAGCGCGATAAAATCAGGATTTTCCGCCACCGCTTGAGGTAATTGTTCTAATGCTGTAGTCGTTGAAGCTCCTCTTTCACCTAAATTTACGACTGTATAATCAGGAAAACCCATGCCAGTCAATGTTTCTAAAACATATTCATTTAACAAATTTGTTACTTCGCCTTCAAAAAAACCAGCTGCGATACTATCGCCCATGATGACAATTTTTTTCATCTTCCTCGCTCCTTTTTTAATTTTCGCACGTATTTTGTCTCTTTTTGTCAGACTCTTCCTCTTTATACTAGCAGAAAGGTTGGTAAACTGCATTTATTTGTGTTTTCACTAATAAAGCGGTCTGTTTTGTGTTAAAATGTTCGCGAAGTCTGCCAATCAGGTAGTCCACCATTATTTTGTCAGTATCTTTTATTACGCATTAATTAATGGTAGCAAAGCAACCTAAAGGAGTCGCTTATGGAGGAAAAAATCAATTACTACAAAATCTCGCGCCAAGAATGGCAAGGATTTTACAATAGTAAGAATATGCCACTAACCCAAGAAGAATTAGATGGCATTAAAAGTTTAAATGATCGCTTATCCATGCAAGATGTGGAAGATGTTTATATTCCGTTGTGCCATTTGATTCACCTTTATATGAAAGAAGCGGAATCTTTAAATTTAAGTAAAGGTCTTTTTTTACATCGCTATGTCAAAACACCGCCTTTTATTATTGGAATCGCCGGTTCGGTTGCTGTAGGAAAATCAACGACTGCCCGCTTAGTCCAAACCTTGCTGTCTCGTCTGTTTCCAAGACGCAACGTCCAATTGATAACTACAGACGGTTTTTTATACCCTAATGCTACACTCCAAGAAAAAGGCATCATGGATCGCAAAGGTTTTCCTGAAAGCTATGATATGGAGCGATTAATTCAATTTTTAAATGAAGTCAAGTCAGGTAAAAAAGAGATTAAAGTGCCAGTTTACTCTCATAGTGTTTATGATATTGTGCCCGATCAATTTGAATTAATTGAACAACCAGATATTTTAATCGTTGAAGGAATCAATACTTTACAACTGCCACAAAATCAACAAATTTACGTCAGCGACTTTTTTGACTTTTCTCTTTTTGTGGATGCAAAACCAGAATTAATTGAACACTGGTATCTGGAACGCTTTGAACAATTACTCGACACCGCCTTTTTAGATCCAACCAATTATTACTATCAATTTGCTATTGGAGACCGCAAAAAAGCGCTCGCTATGGCTGAAAACGTGTGGCAAAATGTGAATTTGAAAAATTTAGAGGAGTACATCTTGCCTACTAGAAGCAGAGCAGATATAATTCTCCATAAAACAAACCATCATTTAATTGATGAAATCTATTTGCGAAAATATTGATTTTATTTTCATGCCTGTTAAACTGCTTGTAAGAAGCTTACTTCTTTACAATAAATAATCTAAAGAATCGAGGGATTTAACTGTGACAAATGTTGACCACCTACCCACAGTCGAAAAGATTATCGTTTTAGACTATGGTAGCCAGTACAACCAATTGATTACACGCCGCATCCGTGAGTTTGGTGTCTTTTCTGAATTGATGAGCCACAAAATCACTGCAGAAGAAGTCAAAGCCATTAATCCAAAGGGAATTATTCTTTCTGGCGGACCAAATAGCGTTTATGATGAAGGCGCCTTTGGCATTGATGAAGAGATTTTGAAGTTAGGAATCCCAGTTTTAGGTATTTGTTACGGCATGCAGCTAATCACTTATAAATTAGGTGGTAAAGTTGAGCCCGCATTAAACAAAGAATATGGTAAAGCCGAATTAGAAGTAACCGCAGATGACGCGGAGCTTTTTGCTGGCACACCGAAAAAACAAACCGTTTGGATGAGCCACGGTGACTTGGTAACCCAGACACCAAGTGGTTTTGAAGTTGTTGCAACAAGTAAAGATTGCCCAATTGCTTCCATCCAAAATAAAGCAGACAAAATTTATGGTATCCAATTCCATGCTGAAGTTCGTCATTCAGAACACGGCAATGAATTATTAAGACACTTTGCAATGGACGTTTGTCAATGTAAAGGCGACTGGTCAATGGATAACTTTATTGACATGCAAATTGCTGAAATTCGCAAAACTGTTGGCGACAAAAAAGTCTTACTTGGCCTATCAGGCGGGGTAGATTCTTCTGTTGTTGGGGTTTTATTACAAAAAGCCATCGGTGACCAATTAACCTGTATTTTTGTAGACCACGGCTTGTTGCGTAAAGATGAAGGCAAACAAGTAATGGAAAGTCTTGGCGGCAAATTTGGTTTAAACATTATTAAAGTAGATGCCAAAGATCGTTTCTTAGACAAATTAAAAGGCGTCTCTGATCCTGAGCAAAAACGTAAAATCATCGGGAATGAATTCGTCTACGTCTTTGACGATGAAGCAACTAAACTTGCCGGTAAAGAAGGCATTTCCTTCTTAGCCCAAGGCACACTTTACACTGACGTAATCGAATCTGGAACTGAAACTGCCCAAACCATTAAGTCTCACCATAATGTTGGTGGTCTTCCTGAAGATATGCAGTTCAAATTAATTGAACCATTAAACACTTTATTTAAAGATGAAGTGCGGGAATTAGGAACACAACTAGGCATGCCGGATGCTATTGTCTGGCGCCAACCATTCCCAGGCCCAGGTCTTGGCATTCGTGTCTTAGGTGAATTAACCGAAGAAAAATTAGAAATCGTCCGTGAGTCAGACGCCATTTTACGAGAAGAAATCGCTGCAGCAGGTCTTGATCGAGACATCTGGCAATACTTCACTGTATTACCTGGCATCCGCTCTGTCGGTGTTATGGGTGATGGCAGAACTTATGATTACACAGTCGGTATCCGTGCAGTAACATCAATCGATGGCATGACAGCCGATTTTGCCCGTATCCCTTGGGATGTATTGCAAAAAATTTCTGTCCGCATCGTTAACGAAGTAGATCACGTTAACCGCATCGTGTACGATATTACCTCTAAACCACCTGCAACTGTGGAGTGGGAATAAAGAGCCAACATAATATGGATGGGGAATGCCTATAAATCAACATTCTTCAGTTGCTAAAGTGCTTGATTTTCATTAAAAATGATATGGTTCCCTACCATTTTCCCTACCAAAAATCCCTTGTCAGATTAATATTTGACAAGGGATTTCTTTATTTATCCTACTATAAAAATTGGAGTGTTTTTTAGTTTGATAAGTATTTTTAGTAACATCTGCAATTTCTAATAATTTTAGAGAACAATAATCAAGACATCTTTTTCGATACATTGATACATTATAGTAACTATTCTTCTGTTATCTCTACATAAGTTGACCAATAAGTTTAACTAAACTGGATTTATGAGTTTGTTTTATCTTCAGTAACTAACCCATAAAAATTATTTTTTTTAACATTAAAGAAATTACGAGTAGAAAAGTCTTCCCCAATTGTTTTAGCCACATTAAAATAATAGGTTTTATCCGCTTCGATTGTCATAAGGTATCCCCAACTCATTCCTAAAACTACCCAATTTTTAATCTCGAATCGCTTTATCTGTTTTTTGGGAATTCGAATAACATTTCTGTCAAAGCTTTTTTCTTTAATTTTCACTAACGAAAATCCACTGCCTACTTTTTTAATAACCAATTCATTTGGGGTAAATACAAGTAGGTTAACCTTTACCAGCATAGCCTGAACAACTGCTTTAAAAGGAATTATCCCTAAAATTGGCAAGGGGTACCTATAACACGTAAAAAAATTAGATTGAGATTTAATACCAAGATAACTTAAAAATTTAATTGCTTGTTGCTCAATTTTAGCATCTGAATCCACGTTTAATCCACCTTTGATCTAATTTAAAAACAAGTAGGATTCATTTTGAAGTCCTACTTGTCATATTATATCCTAATTTCCCCAACAAGAGACAGCATTTATTGCTACACTAGCAGCAATGGTTATAACATTAAATTTTGCAAATTGTGACGGAGTTAAAGATTCTTTAGCAATATCGAGTAAGATATCAACTGCTTTATCGTAGTTTGCACCCTGTAGGTAATTAATTAAAGTCTGCATAATATTCTCACCTTCAAGAATATCCCAAATAACTCCTCCAAATGGAAGTGAATTAATTACGACACAAGCAGCATATTTTTGTAAGTCATCTCCTAAGGCAGGTATAACAAAGTTTTCATAAATGAATTTTCCCGATTGACCTTCAGCACCTGGCAACTCAGCTTTCTCCTTCAAAGCTGCTAAATCTGTAGGTATATATTGATGAGTTACAGGATCAATATATCCTGCATCTTCCAAATAGAACTTCAAACTTTGAACTGCCTGTTCTTTCATTTCTTGTTCACTAAGAATCGCTTCTTGTGCGTCATTATTACTCTCACTAGCATAAACGCTAGATCCAGCAAACACAAACGAAGCACTAGCAAATAGAGTAGCAACAAACGCAATAACAATTTTTTTCAAATTCATTTTTTTCACCCTTTCTAAATTAAATATCCCCGACTTTTCTATTTTTTCTCTTGTCTCAAAATCTCCGGCTTCTTAGGTTCGTAAAAACCTAATTGACATTTAGCACCATCACCAAAAATAAACCCTAGCTTCTCGACAACTTTTGCTACCATTCCTGCTTCTTTCATACTTTTCCTCCTTAAAATATATTATTTGGTATTAGAAATATGATTGCTATCCCCATACCGTAAGCCATTAATAACCCAAATTTAATTGGTAACGAATATGAAACACAAAGCAAAATCAAAAAAGTAATCAGACAAATATATTTTAAAAATTTTACTTTTTTTTGATTATTCGTATATGAATTTTCAGTAAATGAAGGGGCAAATAAGCAGATAGCAATCGATCCAAATGTGCCAAATACTACGAAGAAGAATAAAGTTGACCCCTGCTGAATTTGTCCAATCACATTATCAAGAACGAATGGAAGAACTGAAAACAAAAAGACACTCGATAAGTTACAAATAGTATTCGATTTGGCATGGTAGCCAAATCCAGATACCCGTAACAGACAAAACGGAACATAACAAATCAAAGTTTCCTTTAATGAATAGAGTAATACTGAAACAAGTAAAATCAATAAAACTTTAAATAGATTGTAAAATAGAACCGTCCAACCATAGACTATTCTTGCTTTTTCATAATCTGAACGTTCTTGCTTTGCTAGACTTTGTTCATAAACCCATAATGCTAATCTTTCTTCCACCATCTGGTTCCTCCTTGTGACTATTTTGGCACGAAAGTTATACCTATAGTTGATTTCTGCCTAAGAGGTCAAAATTTATGCCTGAACGCAAAAGAAAAAGCCATCTTAATGATGACTTTCCAACTGGTTCAATAAATTTTTTTGAAATCGAAGAGAAATATAACAAGTTTCTCCATTTTCAAATGTTACTATTCGTTCTTTCACGTCAACACTTCTAATGTTCTCAATGTTTACCACAAATGATTTATGACTTGCGATAAATGAAGAATGTAGTTTAACGATATCCGTTAGTTTCCCATAAAACTCAAACTGCTGATTTTTTAAATGAACTTCAATTCGGTGTGACTTAAAGGAACTTTCAAAAAATAGAATTTTACTTACTGGAATCCTTTCAATTTGATCGCCAATCTTCAAAGTAATCATCTCTTCTTTTGAAGCACTACTTAAAAAAAATCGTTCAAGAGCTTTATCTATACAACTTTTTATTCTATCTTCTACTGTAGCATACTGATCCTTTTCAATATAATCCATGGTTTCTATTTGATACTGAAATACAAGGGAATAAAGCTCCCCATGAGTAGTAATAAAGACAATTTTTGCATTTGGATCACGAGCTTTAATCTCTTCAGCTAACTCTATCCCAGTTACAGTTGCTTTTAAATCTACATCAAGAAAAAATAAATTGTCCTCCTCAATATTCTGTTCAACCGCATTTAAAATTTTGTTAGGATCTGTCGTACTCAATTTCAACACGACTTGACGGGTCTTAAAAAGGATATAATTTTGAATAATCCTAGTAAGTTGATTGAGGTAATGTTGCTCATCATCACAGACAAAGATATTCATCATGAATCATCCCTTCCCATTTCAGATAAGATCACTATTTTCTGCATAAAGTAATCATTTTCAATTTTTGTCTCTAAAAAAACATTATCTACCTCATGAATTAATTCTTGTAGTATCGCTAATCCGTGCCCTCTTCCAGCCCCTTTAGTAGAAAAGCCACTTTGTTTTATCTGATGTAAAGGTGGAATATTTTCTAAGCAAGAATTTCGAATAATAATCGTCAATGTTCTTCCAACCTCAAACATAGCTATCCTTAATTCAGGATTTTCGCTCTTATCAGCACCTTCAATAGCATTATCCAAAATAATTCCCAATGCACGAATTAATAGCATAATTAAGTTATCAGGAAGTTCTTTTATTAATTTGGGGATTTCGATGATTGTGTTAATCCCCTTTTGTTGAGCAATTAACACTTTGTTCACCACTAAGCTCTTTACTTCTCTACTTTCAATGTTTGAAGCCTTTGAGATTTTAAAACTATCTTTCTCTAAATAGGTAACTGTGGGCATAATAACCTTTCGAAAATAGTGATCTAGGGCGGAATAATCTTTTTCATCTAGATAACCTTCAATTGTCAACAAAATATTTTTATAATCATGTCTAAAGTTTCTTATTTCATTGTTAGTTAACTCTAGCATCTTCATATATTCCGTTAAACTTTGATATTCTTGTTTCAGAAGCCTATTTTTGATAGATTGTTTAATCAAACCTACTGAAAAAAATGCACCAATGATTAAAACACCTGTATACATACTAACAAAAAATAAGTTAGTTAATCCATAGTAAGAATGAACATTCAAATAAGATTCTTCAATGATTAGAGCATAGTAGCTAATAAGAACTAATATACATAGGATACTAAGAACCCAACCTACTTCTTTTTGCTGAGTTAAATGCAATAAAAATTTTTTTATCTTCATTGATAAAACTAAACCAATAATCAAGTAACAGGTAATAATCGTTCCTAAAATTTGCACCATATTTAAACGATCATAAATGTTTAATTTTGTTAAAGCAAAACCCACTACATAATTTAAAAAGATGTACATTCCTAAAGACATTGTACTGGTAATGATAGCAACAAATTTATCTTTTTCCAAATTGAACGATAGTATCAACAATAATATGCCAAAACAGACAGAAGAAATATTGCCAAAACTGTAAAATAGAGCCACGCTCATGATTATTATTACGAACGACCATAAAAAATACTTTTTATCAAATTTTCTTTCCAGCATTCTCCCGTTTATAAACCCAATTGAAAAGTATTCTATTCCCAAAAGCAGTAATTCAAATAACGTTGCCATATAGACCCCTCGCTTATCCAAAAGCTTTCTAAGTTTATCCTCAATTCTATTGTTTATCTTAATCTTTCTATCTGTTTATCAATCTCATCTTTAAACATAGACAAAGTTTCTGAAGTTTGAATTTCTCGGTACACATCTGAATCTTTATCGTATATAAACGTTTGTATATGAGGTGTCATTGACTTTTTCTGAATACCATAAAAAATTATCCTTGAATTTTTCAAGGACAAGCCAATTTGATTAAAATTTTCAGTAAATACTACATGTTCATGTGCTTTTTCTATAAAGTCAGGATACTTATAAAAAAGCTTGATATTTTCCTCAACAGGAGTAAAAGGCATGATATGTAAAATATTGTTATCTATATCTGAGTAAGCATAATACTTTACATTCTTTTTATTGAAATCCTCTCGCTGTTCAATAAAATCATTTTGATACTCTGCCATGTATAGACTGGAAATTCCCAACATAGATTCGTAACTATATCTTCCCACAGCCTTTCCACGTCTACCATGTTCAAGAAAGTATTTTCCAATTGAAAGCCAAAGAATATCATCATAAGAACGTTCTTCTGGAGGAATACTTTCAAAAATTTCAAATAAAATATTATCACTGAATTTAACATCTAAATTCTGACTAAATAAATCATAAAGGTATTCATCAGCTCGTCCATATAAAATCTGATCTGGCATCATTTTGCCTAATAACGCAATTTTGTCTAACTTGTCCTTTTTGGGAATACTCACTCCTTTTTCCCAGTTGTTAACAGAGCTTCTAGGAATATCCCCGATTACTTTGCCAAATTCGTCCATACTATAACCTAAGTCAGTTCGTATTTTTTTTATTCTTTCACCGACTTTTCTCTTATCAGGTTTCATTTAAATTGATCTCCTTATCTTTCAAAAAGATTCTCAGCTTTCCAGACAATTTAATCATATCAGAAAAACAAAATAAGTAAATTATTTTTGTACTATTTTTTGTACTAAAAAAGTTGACAAACAAATCAAATAGGTTTATTCTATTTTTGTACTAAAATATGTACTAAAAAGAAAGAGGGATTTATATGCCAATTAGAATTAACGATTTAACTTTACCAAAAGAAAAACTGGAAACGGAGTATCAAGTAGTTCAAGTCACTCACTGGCAAAAGGATGGAGAAGAGATTGGCTGGACATATGAGTGCATTCTTCCAAAATTACGGTTTGAAAAAATTAGTATTAAAGTGAAGTCTGAATTTCCCGTAATTTCAAAAGAAGAGCTTGAAAAGCAAGGACTAGCGGTTGTTCGATTTGACAACTTACTAATCGCTCCATGGGGAAGAGCTAACGGGCAATTTGTTAGTTATGGTTTATCCGCAACTGCTTCTAAAGCTACACTCATTCAAAGCAAATGAACAAATACTTTACTGCTCACGAAGTTCTCGAACAAGTAACAGGGCTAAACTCGATTTCTACTTTAAACAAATGGGCAAATCTTATCCAAAAAGAATGTGACTATGAATTTCATTACGATTATATTCCATTTAATGTTTATTCAAAAAGAGGACAAACTACTTCCCACCGTAAAACAAGAATGTTTACTAGTGAAGAGATTAAAAAATTTCAAGAAGTAGTCCACTTAATTCCATCACTAGGAAGAAATCAATCTTTAATGAAAATTTTTTCTGACAAATATATTATAGACGGCTTGAAGCATAGTGAACTAATGCCTATTATATTTGAAAAAGTAGACGCAGAGTTATCAAGCAATACAGAATTAATTCAATCACAAGCTAAAAAAATTGAGATACTGGAAAACCACTATCGAGCAATGCTAAGACAGCTTGCAACTTTAGAAGAAAAATTCACTTCTCTAGATCAATCCTCCGGCGGGTGGTTTCGACGGAAGCGGTAGAGCCTAAAAGCTCAAGCCGCTTTCCGCTCGAAAGTAACCACACGATGGACGAAGGATCTGGAAGAAAGTCGAAGACTTTCTTCCCCTTAACTTGATTTATAGAACAACATCAGGAGAAAACTGACTGCTCTTTGACAATTGAATACGCAACAAGGAGTGATGATTTTTGCAGGCTTATAATCAAAAAATCATTGAAACTCCCACGTATATTGAAATTTATGATTATGAAGCAATCATTACTCCCAAACGTAAAACGATCGAAAACGAAATGAATCCTGAACGAAAACAACAATTAGCTTGGCTTTATGAAGATGACACTACTCTTGAAAAAAGAAAAAACTATGATGAACTATCCGCTCAAGGACAATATGACAGTTTAAAACGCAAACAGAAACATTATCAAAATATGCGATTTGAAATTGCCCGCCTTGTAGACACGAATTTTGACAATCAAACAAAATTTTTAACGCTCACTTTCAAAGAAAACATTCAAGACATTGAGTATGCGAATAATGAATTCAAAAAATTTATCAAACGACTGAATTACGACCTCTATAAAACTAAAAAAGCAAATTTGAAATATCTCGCCACGTGGGAAAAGCAACAACGCGGTGCGATCCACTACCATATTATCTTGTTTGACTTTCCCTTTATCTCCTTTGATCGCTTAACCACGATTTGGGGTCAGGGTTTCGTTAGGATCAACAAGATCGATGTGGATAGCATCGAAAATCGTGGGCGCTATATCAGCAAATATTTCGATAAAGAGCTGGAATTGAAAGAGCATAAGAAAAAAGCTTTTTTCAAGTCACGGAATCTCAAACTACCAATTGTCACTAAAAAGATGGTAAAGAAACCCTATGATTCCACGAACCAAGATGTGCTCTATACAAACGAATATATCATTAGACGCCCATATTTTTACAATGCTTTAAATGAGTTTGGAAGTCCTGAACAAGTGATGGATTTTCAAGAAAGTACCGTTCATTATACAAAAATAAGAAAGTAACACTATTACTCAATGCTAGTGTTTTCTTTGAAAGTGAGTTTATAAAATGAAGAATACAATTTGTCGAAAAGATTTAGAAGCTTTAGGATTTAAAGCACATCAAGCTGCCACAATAATCCGCCAAGCAAAAACAAGAATGGTAAATCAGGGATATCCATATTATAATAATAAAAGAGTTGGGGTTGTACCTCGACAAGTAATTGAAGAAATTATAGGTGTTCCTCTTTCACAGGAGGAATAACTATGAAAACAAAATACCCTTGTGTGTATCAAGATAAAAATGGTCGCTTTTCCTATCTGGTTGAATTAGGAACAGATCAAGTAACCGGAAAGAGAATTCAGAAGAAAGGAACAAAAGATTCTCTAGGCAAACGATTTTCATCCGCTCGTGAAGCACACAAAGAAGTCATGCGTATCAAAAATGAATACATGGTTGTAAATGGATTTGCGAATTATGATTTAACTTACAAAGAATTTATGGAGCAGTCTTACGTTCCACACTACAAAGCTAGTGTACAAAAAAGTACCTGGAGTTCTCGTGAGTGTGGATTAGTTCAGATTACTGAATTTTTTGCTGATAAGAAGCTTCGTGAAATCAATGTGCGAGATTGCGAAAATTATCGAATTTGGTTATTAAACGATAGCGGATACTCGCAAGCTTACAGTTCACTTATGTATGGTATGTTTCGCAAATCATTAGACTATGCGGTCACCCTGCAATTTCTGAATGAGAATATTTCCAAAAGAACAAAAGCAATTCCAAAAGGAAAATCAATCGTTCCCTACTGGACAAAAGAAGAATTTGAAGATGTTTTGGCAAAAATCTATAAAGATGATTTCTATGAACATATGTGTTTTGTAATGATATGGCTATATTACATGACTGGTGTTCGTGTGAGCGAAGGATTAGCACTTAATTGGAATGACGTGGACTTTAAACGTAAAAAGTTGAGAGTTCATCACACCTTGGAAATGACAAATCAAAAAGATTTTATTCGAAAACCCTACACAAAAACTGAAAGCGGTCTGCGAATCATTTCTTTGGACGATGATACAATTGAAGTGTTAAAAGAGTGGAAAGTTGTTCAAAAGAATCATGGTGTAGAACAATTTATTCTTAGCTACACCGATCTCCCGCTCTATCGTTCAACTGTTCAGCGAATTATTCAGCGCTATGCCAAATTAGCTAAAGTTCCGATAATTCAAGGAAAGGGATTACGACATTCTCACGTTAGTTACTTAATCAATGAGTTCAATGCAGATATTTTAGTCGTCTCCCAACGGCTAGGGCATTCTAGTCCTGAGATTACTTTGAAGCACTATGCTCATCTATGGAGCCGTAATGATGAAGGAATTGCTGAACAAATGACAGGAAATATCAAATTTATTTACGCAACAAAATCTAATTTAACAAACTTTAACGGAAATCAAGCAGTAAAAATCTAACCCTACCATTTCCCTACCTAAATGTGATGTTTGTTCAAAGAATGCTGATATAACAGTGTTTCTACGAAGTAACTTACGTGGAGTGGGAATAATATACAGGTGAAATAAATCTCAATTGTGAGTGCTGAACCAGTCGAATAATCTCGACTGGTTTTTGTTTTAATTATTTAGAGGAGACTATTATAATGAACCGTTCGACTAAAATTTTTGCTATTTGTGCACTAGCTGTGTGCGTTAATATTATTTTGGGAACAATTATTGCCTCTGCCCGTATCCCTTTTCTTTATTTTGATGTAGTTGGGACCATTTTTGTAGCGGCAAATTTTGAAATACGTTATGGCATTTTGACCGCAATCGTAACCAGTTTAGTAATCAGTATCGTCAGTGGACCACTTTTTTTACCTTTTATTTTCGTCAGTATCGCGATTGCGATTATTACAAATCTGATGGCAAAAAATGGCTTTGACTACAAACGGGCCTTTTTTACAGGCATCTTGTTAACCTTACTTGGTTCTCTGATTAGTGCGCCGATTCGCTTAATCATGTTCGGTGGCTTTTCAAATTCTATTACTGATTTTTTGATTATTAGTTTAAAAGCCAACGGACAAAAAATGATTACATCAGCTTATTGGGGAGCAGTGACTGACAGCATAGTTGATAAGATATTGTCCTGTTTAGTTGTCGCTTGGATAATGAAACATCCCATTTTGAATCGTTCTCGCCTACATTTTTAATCTGTCACTAAAAGCCACCTCTCAAAAAGAAATGGTTTTTTGCCAGTCATATAATGACTACCTAATGCGTTATACTAAAAGAGATGAGAATTATAAAACCTTTCTCTAAGGAAAATTTTCTCTGCAAAGTGCGCGATTCATGTGTTAATAACTCTTTGGCAACTGGAATTCACCAAAGAAAACAACATCTGTCAAATTGCGCAAATGGCACAGTTTGTCATCAGATGTATTCTTAGCAGTAATTTCCATACACCAAAGATTTATTTAATATCATAGCATCACTTTTGTTATGAACTAAAAAAAGTTCATAAGCACATAAAAAGTATAACGAACTGTTTTGGCTCTCAAGTAGTAAACTGAAATTAAAAAATTTCAGCAACTTACTATCCTAGAGAGCCCGTTCGTTTATAATGCTTAACTAAAGAAAAACACAATGCCTAAATCATTGTGAAGCATATAATCACTTTATCTTTAAAATAACCCGCTATAAACATACGCATAAAAAGCGTTTGCTAATAGCGGGTTTTACGTTACTAAAAATAGTCACATTTTTGGAGTAAACAAAATCTATCCTCGATTTTCAACACTTAGAGTGCAGTTTGTTACATCTAAGTATTTTTTCCATATACCTGTAAGGGGTTGAAAAAACCACTGGCTTTAACATTGCCTATAAATTTACTTACTTTATACACTTGCCTTTTACTTCTATATATCACTTAAAAAAATCAAACCAACACGCTTCATACTTCCCCATTTTTATAAAGGATCAATTACTATCCAGATCTTGCACATGTTTTTGCTCACCATCTTTATATACTTCAAAACCATAACTTTCTAAAGCACCAATCATCTCATTAACAGTATAATCCCGCATGGATGCAGGCGAGAGCACTTTAATCATATCTCCTTGGCTCAATAACCACATTTTCATTCCATAACCATCATTAACTTGCATTTCAATGGTGTAGACATTATCTTCTTGTCGAATAATTTTAGAATTGGGAAAGCGATCCAAGACATAAACTGGATCAAAATAAAATTCCACTACCATGGTAATTGGCTGACCAAAATATGAAAATTTACCGGTCTGATTGCGTAACACGCCCCCTTCATAACGTTCTTTGTATGCTTTGTGGGGTAAATACTCCGCTAACTTTTGCAAGTTTTCCATGTTGTTAATGCGAAACTTATTCATCTCAGTTAAATTTGCATTGTCTTTACCATAATGATTATCTGAAATCATATAAAAATACATATCTGAAAAATGTATCGCTTCTGGTAGACGTTTCAACGTTTTGGTAACCCCGTTTTTTGTATAAGTAAACTCTACCAATCGATTTTCTTGAATCGCTTCCCAAATTAGCTGAATTTGATCTAATAAGTTATTTTTGGCTACACCTTCATAATAAAATTCTTCATTACGTAAGAAATTTTGCAATATTTCGGGTTGTTGGGCCATAGAAAGTAACTTTTCGTGCATTTGTTTTAACTCATGGGCATTAAATACGCGGCTGCCATAAAGAATTTTTAGCAAAACAAGTAACTCTTCATCTGAAAATTTTTCTAAATCAAATAAATTCCCGTAATCTTTTAATTGATAATTTCCTTTACCATCACGAGCCACAAAAACCGTTTCACGCATTGTTTTTCCTTCTATTTCTTCTAAAAGAACTTCATCAATAATCGCCATATCCCGCTGAATCGTGGATTCTTTTTTGTCAAATGTTGCCATTAATTCTCTTTTCGTAATTTTTCTACCACGCAACAATTGCAAAAAAATCATTAATATGCGCTTTTGTCCATTCACAAAAAAGGCCTCCTTGCCATTACTTCTCACTCTTTATTATAAACTAAAATTTCTCGCACATAATATTTTCCCACAACTTCAGTTACGAATTATCTTATCATCAAAACCAATTTCCTCCGCCCCTTTAAAATGCGAGTAAAAACTAATCCAGTTTCAAATGGTGCAACAAGGACTAAAAAAGGAAAAACCGCACCAAACAGCACGCTTTAAAGAGCACTTTTGGATACGGTTCAAATTGGAAATTTTATTATCCATTAGGAAGTAAAATTAAGCTTAAAATCTACAGCTAAATTACAGCACAACTTATCACGTTATTTCTTAGTCAAATAGCTTTTTTGTTTTATATCGAGATAACATTACCAAAGATACAATTGCACCAGCTAAATCAGCCAGAGGCGTTGCAGTCCACACACCCGCTAAGCCAAAGATGCGAGGCAATAATAACAGACAAATTACCAAAAATACAAACGTCCTTAAAAAAGATAGTATCGCAGATAATTTGCCATTAGATAAAGCTGTAAAAAATGCTGTTGTAAAGACACCAATCCCACTGAAAAGAAAGCTAAATGAAAACAACTTAAAACCATTTAAAGCTATTTTATATGCTTCCGTTTCTGCAGGAGCATATAAACTCGTTATTAATGGCGCTCCTATAAAACAAATGAAAAAAATAAAAATTGAGATTGTAAAGATATACTTAAAACAAAGGCGCATAAGACGCTGAAGTTCTTTTTTATTTTTTGCACCATACTGATAACTTAAAATCGGTGCCACTCCCATTGAAAAACCTAAAAACAATGTTGTAAAAAGATACTGGGTATTTCCGATAATAGTATTTGCTGCTACACCTTCTCCGCCGGCAAATTCAATCAAGGTTCTATTCATAATGAAAATGGTAATCGCAATTGCCATCTGTGTAATTAGCTCGGATACGCCATTATAGCAACAAAAGAAAAATTCTTTAACCTGTATTTTAGGCTTGGTAAAATGTAGTTCGCCTTTTGAAATGAAGAAAAAAATAATTCCCGCCAAAGCAGAAATTAAATAACCAATTCCCGTTCCCAAGGCGGCACCTAAAACTCCTAGATTGACTATCGCAATAAAAAAATAATCCATGATAATATTCATCAATCCCGCACCAATCATTACAAATAAGCCAAAACCTGGCTTTCCAGCTGTCACGAAAAGGTTTTGAAATAGCACTTGAATCAGCACCATAGGAGCAAATAAAATCAAAATTCCAAGGTAGTCCATTCCATAATGCAAAACTTGTTGATTAGCTCCCAACAACAAAACAGTTTCTTCCAAGTAAAAAAGGACACCCATGGTAATAATAATTCCCAAAATAGTTGCAATTAAAATTAAAGCTGAAAAATTCTGACGGGCTTCATCAGATTTTCCTTCCCCCATTTTTTTAGCTATCAAAGCACTACCCCCAGTAGCAAACATCGTTCCTAATCCCCACATTAAACTTGTTAGTGGCAAAACAATATTTATCGCAGATAGTGCGGTTGTATTCACAAATCGTGCTATAAATACAGCATCTAAACCTGTATAGATCGCATTAAATAACATCATTGACATAGTTGGTAGCGTAAATAAAATTAAAGAGCGCATTGTGTAACGTTTTGCTAAAATATTTATTTCATTCATACTGCTCATTTTTTCCTCCAAATTTCAATTGAATTTACCAAGCAGCAAAAAAAGCATGACACTAAGCCATGCTAAAAAATATCATATCTATGCAAAGAAGACGTCGGCATAAATACATTTCTGCAAGGCATAACAAAAAAACATCTAGTGTTTTAGACATTTGTTTTTTTATTAAATCTTTACAGAATTTCCGACAAACAAGACAGCTCCTTCTTCTAACTATTATAGTATTTAATTATTCCATCTAAATACCTATCTGTCAACATTACTAAAATTAAATTTGATACCTACTCTTGGCTTCATCAACTTCCCTTCTTCATTTAAACATTTCTTTAAAGAAAGATAGCAAAGCGCATACTAAAATCACTCAATTGAATTTTTTGACATATTTTTTAGTAGGCTAATAAACAAAAAAATGGCTGTACTGGCTTGATTCCTTCTAAAAATCATACAATTTCTTCCTAATAAAAACCGCACCAAAAGTCCGCTTTAAAGAGCACTTTTGGATGCGGTTTTTAGAATTTAATTTTGCCTAGTCATTATTTATTTTTTCGATAAAACAGATAAGCTACTCCAGCTAATAGCCCCGTTCCACCAATCACCAAATACCAGTTTGGCTGATCTCCTGTTTTAGGATAATGGGTATTAGTTGAGCTGGTGGGTCTATTGGTGGTTGCATCAGACTTCCCTGGCGTAGAATTTGTCGTACTTGTCGTTGAATCTGTTGTCGTTGTGCTATCTGTCGTACTTGTCGTTGAATCTGTTGTTGTGCTATCTGTCGTACTTGTCGTTGAGTCTGTTGTCGTTGTGCTATCTGTCGTGCTTGTCGTTGAATCTGTTGTTGTTGTGCTATCTGTCGTGCTTGTCGTGGAATCTGTTGTTGTTGTGCTATCTGTCGTGCTTGTCGTTGAGTCTGTTGTTGTCGTGCTATCTGTCGTGCTTGTCGTGGAATCTGTTGTTGTCGTGCTATCTGTTGTACTTGTCGTTGAGTCTGTTGTCGATTCAGTCGTTGAATCTGTTGTCGACTCTGTTGTCGACNCGTGCTATCTGTTGTACTTGTCGTTGAGTCTGTTGTCGATTCAGTCGTTGAATCTGTTGTCGACTCTGTTGTCGACTCTGTTGTCGACTC
The DNA here is from genome assembly GCF_001885735.1 of Enterococcus canintestini. Lineage (GTDB taxonomy): Bacteria > Bacillota > Bacilli > Lactobacillales > Enterococcaceae > Enterococcus_C > Enterococcus_C canintestini. Next base: position 35,955 of record NZ_JXKG01000003.1, read on the forward strand.
TGTTGTCGACTCTGTTGTCGACTCTGTTGTCGATTCTGTTGGTGTTTCCTTTTCATTCACCATATTTAACAACAGGACTTGTGTCTCATTTTCTTGGGTCAAACTAAAAGTTAACGGTGTTTGATCAAGAACATAGCCTGGCAAAGTTTTTTGTTCGACAAATTGATAATCTCCAAAAGGTAAATCTTTGACAAAAATACGGCCATTTTCATCTGTCGTATAAGTACCCAATGCCGTACCATCCGCTTTTTCCAAACTGAAAACAACGCCACTCATTACCATGTCACTCGTATCTCTTTTTTCAAGGGCAACTTGGCCTGTAGTAGTAGTTTTCTTTTGGTTTGTAATCGTTAGCGTCTCTTCATCTGTTTCGGCGTTACCGACAAAGAGATGATACATTTTTCCATCAAGTTGATAGCCAGCGGGCGCTTTTGTTTCAATTACGTCATATTTGCCAAAGGGTAGATTGTCAAAATAAGCTTCCCCTTGTTCATTTGTGGTGGCCTTATGACTAAACTCTCTTTCATGATCGTTACGAATGGCAAATTCTGCCCCTGCGAGTGGTGTGCCACTTTCATCTGTTTTAATGATTTTACCACTACCAAGTTGGACTGCGGTCTTCACATTTGTCCACTTTTCAACCGTCAGCAAATTTTCTTCATCATAACCGACGCTAACTTTTTTAACCAGATTGGTACTTCCATAGCCAAGGGGGGCTTTTAATTCCCGCACTTCATAAACGCCTTGGGCTAAATCATCAAAACGTACCATACCGTTAGCATCTGTTTCTTTTTCATTATATTCTCTTTGACCTAATGCGCGTACCCCAAAAATTGCCCCTGGGAGTGCTGCACCAGTATCTTGATCGGTTTTCTTAATTTGTAAAGAACCTGTCTTGAAGACTTCTTTTTGGTTGGTCCAGTTGCCAATATTGACATCTTGTCCTTTTTCACTGACTTTTACAATTAATGGTCGGGGTGTCAATTCATAGCCCGGAATAGCTTTTAATTCAGCTACCGTATAAAATGCGCCTGCTTTTAGATCGGTAAATTGGACTACACCCTGACTATCCGTCTTTTTGGTGATAAAATCTCGTTGTCCTAATTCCCGCACCCCAAACTCAACGCCAGCTAAGGCTTCTCCTGTCGTGGCATCAATTTTTTTCAGTTGAATGCTCCCTTTTTTTGCTACTTTAGCTTTATTTTCAAAGTTAATCACTTTCTTTTGCTCTTGACCATCCACATAAACAATTTGCGTTTGTGGCGCAATTTCATAACCTTCTGGTGAAGTTAATTCAACAAGTTCATAAAAACCAGGTAGAAGATCACCAAATTCAGCATTACCATTTGCATCTGTTTCTTCTTTGATAAAATCATGTTCCCGCAATCCTCTTAAACCAAAGACTGCACCAGATAAGGATGCCTGATTTTCAGAATCAAATTTATGAATCTCAAGGCCAACTTTCATCATCAGTTCTTTTTTGTTTTCTAAGGTCAGTTGAATTGTTGTTTTTTCTTCATTAATCGTCACTGCATGAACAGTTGTAGATAATTGATAACCTGCGGGGGCTTTTGTTTCTACTACTTCATATTCACCATAGGCCAAATTATTAAAGCTTAAATCGCCGGCTTCATCTGTTGCTTTCACCGCGATAAAATCGGTGTCCCCTTTTTTACGAATACCAAATTCAGCTCCAGCAAGAGCTGTTTTATTAGCGGCATCTTCTTTGTGCAACTGCACTTCCCCGTCTTGTTCTTGTTCAATCTCTGGTAACCACGGATTATAGAAGTTATGGATCTCCATGCCGTCACGTTGATGTAAATTTTTGGCAAAAACGTAACCGTTAATACTACCTGAGTGATAAACTATCGTCGCATTAGGAGCGATCATACTCCCAATGGTAAAACTATGGTAATAATTTTTGCCATTATCTTTACCGTAGTTATCCGACCCATCTTCTGCAATACCAGGGTGTGATGTGTCAGGATAAGAACCGTCATCTTCTAAATAATTTGTAATGCTTTGCGCATTGGGAAAATAAAAGGCAACTTTACTGGCTAATTGACTATACGTCCCCACATCTTGTTGAACAGCACCAGCAATACTGGTTCCATTCATCACAACTTTTGTAGCTGCGGAACTGACAATAATTTGTTTGTAACGATTCCCTTGGAGATATTCTGCGGGAATAGAAAGTGTTTTAAGCTCTAAAGAATCTTGGGTACTCGTTGGTTTTAAAATCAATACTTGGGCGTCACTTTTTGAAGTGACTAAGTTAAAATTGTCCCCTTCATAAACGGTTTCCCCTAAATTAGTTGTCACTTGCGTTAATTTTTCAGTTAACTGGTCTTGTTGTGCTTGCAGTTTAGCAAACGCACTATCAATGACACTGTCACTCGTTTTGTAAGCAATAGCTGAAAACCATTCCCCTAAATTTTTATAAATCCAATCGTTCATATTCATCCGGCCCACTAGCCAGCCTTGCGTTTTCTCATCATTCGTCCGATTTTCGACGACTGGTTTTACCCAATCATTTTTGGCGCGATTATCAATTTTACCCCCAATCAAGACATTGACGTACTGATCTGGTCGAATCGGGTCTCCAATTGTCGTGTTCACTTCCCGAAATGAAGCACCATAAGTAAATGTTTGCAAATCATCAGGAAAAACGCTATCGCCTTTTACCGCTAATGCGCCTTCAGTATCCGCCATATTTGCCGAATGTTGTCCGGTTAAATAAGCATTGTAATCCCAAAGATTTCCTAACTTATCTTCATCTTCTGCTGGTAATTCTGGGACAGTTGCTCCTTTTACCGCTTTACTTGTTGCTTTTTCTTGTGTTGTTTGAGACGTACTTTGATTAGTTATTTGCTTTGTTTGTGGTGTACGTGTACTTTCACTGACACTTGTACTTTCTTTACTGCTGGTGGCAGTTTGATTTTGCGCAGTTTGTGTACTCGTTTGCGCTCCGCTGGTAGCCGTCGCTGGTATATCTTTAGTTGTCGTAGTATTTTTTGCTGCAATATCAACCGTCACAGACTCTACATCATTTTGATTTGTACCTTGTTTGGCGCTAATCGTGTATTTCCCGACCGCATCTACCTTGTAATGATATGTAACAATACCAGCCATCACGTTCTTTTTAGTCAATTGCAATCCTGTATCTGGCGTCACCGTAACCATTAAATTATCAGGATTTGCAGTTGTTACCAATAATTCACCTTGATCTGTAACTTGTGTCGGCTGTGGCTGAAATGTTAACGCCAATTTTTGATCTGCAGCCAGTACTGATCCAGAAAAAATAACAGGCAATAAAATTGGTAAAACCAACATTGCCGCAAAAAGAAACTTACCCAACCTTTGAACCTTTCTTTTCATGCTAATCCCCCCTTTTTTGCGAGTATATAATTCTAAAATCGATCTTTCAAGTAATTACCATTTTGGCAAGAAAACGATCCCAAGAAGTGGGTTATTACCGCCATAATTCAAACTTTTTGACAAATTAATTTTTGCTAGCTTTAAGACTAAAACTTAGAAAAACATGTAAAAAAAACGGTTAAAATAACGAACAAAAAATAGAATTTAAAATTCATCAAAACCGCACAAGTATGATTGATTCAATTTTATTTCGAATTTATTTCCAATATAAACCTCTTTAAAAAGAGTCCGCCTAAATATCTTAGTTACTAATTATTTCGTTAAATTAAGTTCTTTTATCTCTATCTAGATAAATAAAATCAAACAATTTTTTCTCGCCTTTTATTAATGGTACACTGTAGAAAAAGGAGCGTAGCAGATGAAATTCAAATTGAGTCATTTAGATAAGCAACTACGTGTCGTAGGTGGCCTTTTGCAGCCTATCACACAAGTAAAATCACCCAAAACTTTCAAAAAAGTCCAATGGCTTTATAAAAAACTTTATGCCAAAAAAAGACCCAAAAGTGACGACATTTTTTATCGTGAAGAATGGATTAAAGGAAACGCCGGCAATAAGATTCGTCTTTGTATTTACGGCCCTAAAAACCCCACGACAACAAAGCCAATCACCGGGCTACTTTGGCTCCATGGCGGTGGCTATGCCAATGGCTTGCCAGAACAAGAAACAGGAACAATCGAAGAATTTATTCATACAAGTGAGACAATCGTAATTGCGCCAGACTATCGTCTATCTATTGAAGCACCTTTTCCTGCGGCTTTAGAAGATGCTTATGCTAGCCTTTTATGGATGAAAAACAACGCAAAAACGCTTGGTATCAATGAAAACCAATTATTTATTGGTGGCGAAAGTGCAGGCGGAGGTCTGACGTGTTGTCTTTCGGCTTATGCCAAAGATAAAGGTGAAGTAAACATTGCCTATCAGATACCACTTTATCCAATGTTAGATGACCGGATGCAAACACCTTCAATGCAAGATAATAATGGGCCTTTGTGGAATATCACCTCCAATAAAACTGCCTGGAAACTCTATCTAGGTACAGCTTTTAAAACAGATGATGTTTCTGTTTACGCTGCGCCAGCCCGTCTTAACACCTACGCAGGATTACCGCCGACTTATTCTTTTGTAGGCCGCGAAGAACCTTTTTATGATGAGACCAAAAATTATATCGAGCAGTTGCAAAAAGCCGGTATAAAAGCGCAGCTAGACGTCTATCAAGGCGTATTTCACGCTTTTGATTTAGTCGTTCCTAAAGCCAAAATTTCCAAAAAAGCCCATCATAACTTGATGAAAAATTACAAAATGGCAACAAAAACGTTTTATCAAAGCCAAAATTAATTTATTTTTAGTTTCACCCTTTTTGCGACCCTGATCTCAACTCTAAAAGTAAATTTTTGCAATCAAAAAAGACGAAATAGGCTACTGTGTTAGCTTGCTAAAATCCATCTTCTTTTAGCAAGTACAGTCAGACTAACTCGTCTTATTTTTTTGATTAAATTAGTGGACTATTTCTATTTTATTGAGTGGATAAAAGCGAAATTTCATTACCCCTTCAAGATTATTTTTGGGGATAAGACCTAAGACGCGGCTATCTGCCGAATTTTTACGATTATCTCCTAAAACCAAATAATAGTCTTTCGGAATTTGGGTTTTATTACGTAAGTTATCTGCCACTTTTTTATCCAACTGCAAAACTTCCGTACTGTCCGGTAAATTACTGGTATAGCGCATAGCTTCAAAATCTTCTACAATACTTTTTTGGAAAAATAAATACATATTCGTTCCTTGAATTACAAATTTATCACCTGGCATTGCGATGACCCGTTTAATATAAGTTTCTTCTGTATTCTTTTCATCCGGACGAAAGGTAACGATATCAAAACGTTGAATATTTTGTGTTTTTTTTATTAGAATACGATCGCCGTTTGCTAAGGTTGGCAGCATAGAATTGCCAACAATTTGATGGGCTTTGTAGTTGGTCAAAAAGAAAATACAAAATGCAATCGCTACAAATAATAAAAAGTAATCCCAATACTTTTGTAATCGTTGCTTTCGACGGTGACGTAAAATAAGGGCGATTTGAGCTTGTGACAACTTTTTACGCTTTCTTTTTTGAGTCATTGTAGGCGATGTAATTTGTGATTTTTGCTGCTTTTTCTTTATTTCTGCCATCACCTTCAACTCCTAAACTGCATCATACCATATGCGGAAATAGGAAAAATTATTCCACTGGCAACGCCTAAAATATTTTCTTTGGCAATCAGACCATAGTCACGACTATCCATACCAAAACTACGGTTATCTGCCAAAACCAAATAATGATTTTCAGGAATTCGTTGCTTTTTTGTTCCACGAATATCCTGCAACGTAAAATTTTGCGTCAATTGATAATCTTGTTCTTTAGCTGCTAATAACTCCTCACTTAAGAAGCGTTCAGGTATTTCGCGACTTCCCACGTATAAAATATCGTCGTAATAACGAATATCTTCTCCCGGTAAACCAACTACTCGCCGAATTGCTTGTTTGTTTTGCCCAGGGATGTCAAACGCGATTAAATCAAAGCGCGTAATCTCTTTATGTTTGGCTAAAAGTAAATGATCCCCTGCTTGCAAATTAGGCAACATGCTAAAATCTTCAACTTGCCAAACACGAAAGAATGCTAAGAAAGTACCGATTACCAATAGACTAAAAATCAGGATTGTAATCAGACTATCCCGCCAAATTTGCTGACGCCTTTTTTGCTCAATATGACGAGCTAGGATACTAAGTTGATAGGGCGTTAATTTCTTTTTCATCATTAGCCCTCCTATTCTTGTTGGAGGGCAGTTTTATTGACCTTGAAGTGCTCAAAAACTTTTTCCTGGGCTAATTGCGTTCTTTTTATATCATTTAAATAACCGGTATTGACATCTTCTGTTTTTAGCTGGGTAATGGAAAGTCCAGCTAAATTAATTCCTAATTGTTTCATGCGGGTGTAGAGTTGTTTTAAGACCAATTTTTCTTCTTTTCCTAATCTTGGTTCGGGAACATTTGAGCCATAACTAACCAAACGCGAAGACAGTTCATAAATAGTCGCTTGCGTCTTTTTTTCATTGCTACTATTAGGAAGTTCGGTTAATTGTTTTTCCAATTCTTGCAAGATAAAATAGCCTTGCACTACATTTTCTGAGTCTTTGGCGGTCAAACTGGTAGATTGGTGATACTGAATATAAAAGCTTCCACCAGCAAAAACTGCTGCAAAGATCACCGCAAAAAGCGCGTGATTTCTTTTTTTACTAATTTGATTCGTCAATTCCAGTCGATACTCTAGCCAAGCACGTCGCTGTTTTTTGTTGGGCTTTAGTGCACTAACTTTACTTAACTTTTGACTACCTACAGTCCAGCCAACTAGTGAAATAACTAAGAAAATTACCGCGAAAATAGCCAGTGATAAGAGGATGACAAAAAGCCAATCAAGTAGTTCCATCACTACCTCCCCCTATTCTTTTTTCTTTTTCGCTGCTAATTTTTTGGCAATTAATTCTTTTTTACGACGCTCTTTATTCATTTTGCGGACAATTAAATAAATAAGCAGCAACACCAGTAATAGACCGCCGACAATTAGTAAAATCAAACGCCAGTTCAGACCTGGTTCTTGTACCAAGGTTAAATCGCGTGCATTGTATTTATCTGCTTCTTCATCGGTAATGGTGAATTTTTGCTCCCATTCCCACCGGCCACCTGCTTCCGTTGTTACTAAAATTTTAGCTCGATAATCTCCCGGCACCATTTCCGAACCTTCTAAACTAATCGGAAAATCAATCATCGAGTTTGGGGCCATGCGCATTTGCGATTTTTTCGCATCATATACTACTTCATCGGCATCTGCTTTCATAATCTGCACATCTGTCGTCATACCATCAACAAAATCTGGTTGGATATTGGAATAATTCACATTGATCACATTGCGATGATTTTTAGATGTTGCATAAACCCGATTTAATTTCATTTCTTGTTTTATATTATCTGTTTTCTTCTCACTTAGTAACATGCCGGTTAGATAGGCAAACTTATTGACTACCATTCCTTGTTGGCTTTGGGATTTTGCCCCTTCCGCATCTTTTTCTTGTAATAAAATACCACCAGCAATATAGCCTTCAAATTCTGATTTAGGCATTGCAATTTCAATATTTAAATCTTCTGATGAATTAGCCGCCAGTTTGACTTCTTTTGGTACTTTTACAACCGATTCAAAAGGATATTTTAATGATTTGTCATTTTCAATCGCATTATTACTATACTCAATCACACCACCACTGTTGGTTTTTCCACCATAGGCTCCCACCAAAATGGTGATTTCTTTGTCACCTGTATTGTTCAACTTTATTTTGACTGTCTGTTTTTGTTCTGGTTTCATTAACAAATCAAAATAGCCGACACCTTTATCTATTTGATTTTCCGGTCGAATGACTTCATAAGAGAAGCCACCTTCCACCTCACCGCTCTCATCAGCGTAACTGATAGTTGCATTTCCGAGAAATAATCCTGTTATGTAGACTAAGATTATTCCCAACCAGGCCTTTTTATTCATGGTACACACCCCTTTAGTCATTAAATCAGACGGCTACTTGAAAATGACCACACACCGCAGCCGTCTGAATGGTAAAACTATGTCTTACAAATTATCGTGCATCACCAATTGTCCACGTAACCTCACCGGTATATTCACCTTCTTGCATATTTACTGCAGCCGGTACTTTTAAGGATACGCTATCGTAATTATCATAATTATCATTTTCATCGTAACCAAAAACTAAATCAAATAGACCACGACCGCCATCTGCATCTTGATTGTTGTTTACTATTTCAACCGGCTCATCTGAAATTTCAACACTCGTTTTAACTCCAGTTTGAGGAACTTGTGCGGTTGGTGTTGGTGTTACTGGCAGAATAGAAATATCGTTATAAAGAATCGAGGCACCCTCTAATGTACTACTCGCATTTGTTTCGTGTGTAAATGGTGATGTCAGTTGCGCCATAATACTATGATGATTTTGTTGACCGTCTGCCCGAATATCCATATAGCGAACAAAATGCGCCATTGTTACATCATCTTCTGTACCTGTTGCTTTGGTTGTAAAAGGTTTCGCTAAATATTCGCGATCCGCATTCCCGACTGGAATTGAATGCGTGTCAAAGTCTAAATCCGTTACCGATACAATCATTAATGGCCCTTTATCTGGGTTAATTTCGGGTTCATCAATTTCAGGTTCATCTTTTCCTGGTGGTGTTACTTCAGGAATTTCTGGATTACTTTGGTCAAAGCGAATCACACCTTTTCCCGTAACTTCTTCTGGGGCTGCATTTGCGACTGGGGCAACCACGCCTAACGCCAATGCTCCTAGTAATGCTGTGGTAGTTAATTTTGTAATGTTTTTCATCTTCTTTTCCTCCAATTTTTTATGGTAACTCAGATAAAATCCAAGTTAGCTCCGTTTTATAAGGTTTACCGATAACTTTTTCTGTTCGTCCTGGGACTGTCAGTTGGATAGCAGAATTTAAAAATAATGGTTTGTTAAACGTATCGTGCATAATTACTTGATCGTCACGGTCAAGTCGCGGTTCTAAAGTATTTTTTACACCCTGCGAATTATTTTGTGATGCGCCAAATGAGATAAACCAAGTACCATCACCTGTGCCTTTTTTGGCATTGGCGATTTCTTGTGTTTCGCCAATTTTCATTTCAATGATGTCTTTTTTTACAACGGGCGCTTTGTTTTTATCCGAACCATTCGTCCAAGAATAATCAAAAGACAACATCGCACCGTCTAACTCTATATTCTCTGCTGTGGCAAATTGTTTTTCTTGTCTGACACTAACGTTCCACCCTGCCTTTGTTCCTCTGCGATCGGTTACTTGAATAAAGTGTGCTCGTGGCATTGTGTCATCTGCAAACATCATGGCATTTGCTGCATATTTTTGATCATTTGTATCACTTTTTTGCGTTGAAAAGTTTAAACTCGGAACATAATCCAACCGTAATAAATCTGAACTAGGGGGAATTAAATCTTCTGGTTCAATTGGATTTACTGGATTTTCAGGATCGGCTACTTGTTGCTGATCATTAAACTCAATTTTTCCTGTTCCAGCAGTGTCGCTTTGTGCCAATACCACCTGTGGCATCATCAAGCAAAGGAAAGAAGACAGTAAAAAGAATTTTTTCATCCCTTCTCCTCCTTTTTGCGTTTCTTCCAAAAAAGTAACAAGAAGAATAGTAAGATGAGGCCAACACCTGTGTACATCAAACTTTTCTTTATCATTTCCCCTGCAGCAGGGTAACTTTTACCATAAGGTTTTGACGTGCCACTAGGTTTTGCAACTGGTGTAATACTTTGTGACTGTTGCGTGGATTCAACACTTCCTTGTTCTCCTGCTTCAAATACAATCACACCTTCTGTCGTTACACTTTGCGATTTTTGGCCTTGTTCTTCGGCGTAAAATTCACCAAAGGATGTAAACAACGCAAGAAAAATAACGGCGGTTGTTACAATTTGTTTAAGACTAAAAATTCTACGCTCCATTTTTTCTCACGTCCTTTCTACCTTGCATCCCCTAATGTCCAAAGAATTTCTGCCTGGTAATCGCCGAGTTTTTTGACATTGGCAGCTGTTGTTTCAAATTTCAACCCAGGTCCGTTTTCATCCCAAGTATCACTAATGTTATATTCTGATTGATCCTCAGCATGCTGCGCTGAATAAACTGCTTCTGCTTCATCGTGAAGTACCACTGCTGAATTTTCTTCAGTAGTTTTTTGATAACTTAAGACATCTGTCAAAACAAAGTTTGGGTCATCAACATCTCCTGCTTGCAAGGTGAAGTCCTTTGTCAAGGTTGCCGTTAATGTCCAGTTAGCTTTTATGCCACGATTATCCCAAATCACTAATGGTTCTTGATATTGTGGTTTATCCACACGAATGTCAGAAAACCAAACTTGATGTGTTTCAAAATCCAATGTTTTAGGATAAGAAGAGATAAATAAAGTACCGTCAAATTCATACTTCACAATTTTACCGGTGGAAGTCACTTCTACTTGATCCTCATCTTCAGGCCTAGTTAAAAGCAAGTAATGTAAATCCTCTGCCTCTTGTAATCCTTTTAAAACAGCTTGCTCTGCCGTTAAATCAACTTTATCGCCTGGAATCTTGTCGCTAATTACGACTGGTGTCACAATATCTTGATCTTTACTATCGACAAATCGAATCGTTAAACTATTATCAAAAATTGTAATTTCCACTGTGATAATCGCTTTATTGCCGGCTTCATCTACTAGTTCAATCAGCAACTCTTTTGGACCTGGAGTTTGTACCATTTCATCAAAATCTTGATTTTCAGCAAATTCCACACTTATCTTGTCTACTTCACTCACATTATCAGTCAAGTTTTTTAAAAATATTTTTGGATCGGCATTTTGAATGGCATTAACATTCCCAATATTAATCTCTGTCGGTTTCGGCTCGGCTGTTGGTGCTGTTTTATCATTAAAAGTTACTTGAATAGTTTTTGAAACTTTATCCGTTCCATTGTCGACAGTTAATGTAATCGTCATTGGTTGTTCTTCATGAGCACTATCGACGATGACTTCTTCCACATCAATACTGACCTTATCTGTATCGGTCACAGAAGTAACTACACCTTCAATCAGTTCCACCGCTTCTACTTGCCCATTTGCTAAAATGAATTCTTTTAATTGATTTTCTGTAACTGCATTTTCCCATTCACTTCGATCCAAACGAAAATCTTCTCCGGTAATTGCAACATTGCCACTTACTTCGCCTTCTACTACAGTAATTGGAATTTCGATTGGTTCACTATCATTTTGGGCTTTATCCGTTAAAATTACATGGACAACTTTACTACCGACAGAACTTACTAAGGTTTCAATTTCATTTGTATCTTCTACCAAGCGAATTTGAAGCTCCTCAGCTTCGGTTACATTATCCTGATACGTACTTAAAAACTTAAATAAATCGACATCTGATCCAATGAGGTAGTCTGCTTTATTTAGCGGTACCAAGGTATGTTTCCCTGTACCAGTCGGAGGTTCCACATCTTTTACTGTCACCACTATTTCCTTTGTGATACTTTCTTGTAACCCATTTTCGACATCTGCCGGTACAATTAACTTAACGGTATATTCTCCAGATGCTGTTGATAATCCACCTAAATCTGCTACTTCAATCTTCTCTGTTACATCAACTTCAGCACCATCTTTTAAATAAAAAGCGCTTGCGCTACTTTCGGCCAAAATAAAATCTTTAATTTCTGCTTCTGTTTTATCTTTTATGTCTGTTGCGTCAATTTCAATATCTTTAGCGTCAATGCCGGTTCCTTCGTCGTAAACAATCAATTTGGCTTCAACTGTAGCTGTATTGCCAGCTGCATCTGTTACATTAATTTCAATCACATGGCCTTCTTTAGTCGGCTGATGAACTAATTCAGAAATATCTGTCTTGTAAGAAATTGCAAATGTTTGATTTTCCATTGGATTTGTATCCTGCACATTTTCTAAAAAGACATCAGCACTAGGTGGCATAACTCCTTTTTCAACAATGTAAGACCGGCCATCAGCAGTCGGTGCAGTTGTATCTTTTACTGTCGTAATCGCATAGTTTTCTTTCCCGTTTAGCCAACCTACAGCCATTATTTTCTGACCAGCAACTAAATTTTCACGCTCATCTTCAGGAACTGTAAATTGATAGTCACCAGTAAAAGAATCCGCAATCGTATGGAAAACCCGCTCATCCCCTTCTAAAGGAGAGGCAACTGCTGGGGTTCCAACTGGTCGATCTAATGGTGGCGGATCATCTTCTGTATAATCATCACGATCAACATAGTAAAAGGTAATAGCTGTTCCATTGCCATACTCTGGATCGGGATTTACCACCCCGCTGAATTCTTTATGAGCATCTTCGTTTGGATTATCCGTAATATCGTTTATGCCAATATTGACATCCTCAATAAATTCAAACAAAACTCGTGAGAAACCGGTATGACTAGCTGGCGGAACACCGCTGCCAGAGCGTCCACTCGTATAATAATTCGCCAAGAAGTCATCCGTAATTGCGTTTGTTACACTTTGACCTAATAAACCCGTCTGATTCGTCCGATTATAGGTCACATCCACACCATAAATTGGTGCCCAAGATTTATATAATACCGTCGGATCAGATTTTAGCCATGTCGAAACTTTTTGAACATCGGCAATAAAATGACCTGGATTTGACATGTTAATCAAGTCGGCATTTGGATTAGCGCGAGCATCTAAATCAATGGAGTAGGCATCAGCGAAGCGAAAAGCCCCCCTGGCTCCAATATCAATCAAATTTCGCGAGCCTGTTCCATCTGCTAACTTAATATTGAAAACTGATTTTCGCCCAATTTCAAAAGTACTATCTCTACCAGCAGTGATGACATCCCGGCTATCGTTCCCTTGGTTTGCCAAGTTAACGTGTAACTCACCTTCATCCCGAACTTTCAGGATTGAATCATTACCGATTGATATCGCATTTCTAGTTCCACCCATTTGGCCGTTGATATTGATATTTACTTTTGCCTTATTGGAAATATCAATGCTTGTGGCGTTAGCAAGTTCTATCCCACCTTTAGTTGTACCATCTGCTGTATTCAAAGTTAATTCCGCTTCGTCTTCTACAATGACATCGCCTTTATCAAGCGCTAAAACATAGTAGCCCAAACCAACATTTTCACCTGTATTTCCAAGAGTAGTAATATTTACTTTAGCTTTCCTTTTCAATAGCGCATAAGCGTCTTCTCCTGAAGTGGAGCCTGTGTTTCCATAGTAACTTGCTAAGATAAAACCATTACCATTTTCAACTTCCACCTCAGTTTCACTATTTTCTTCAAATACAGCGCGAAAAGCTTCTAAACCCGATTGGTTTCCTTGCGTACTAATAATTCTCCCAGGGGTAAAGGGGTCTTCGTAACTATTGACAGATTTAATAGTATTTTTACCAATAAAACGCATGGTCGCTTGATATGAAGCGGTTAGCTGGCCACCTTCATAATAGACATTTTCAATTGCTAATTCTGATTCAAGTGAAGTTGCAGTTCCTATTTGAAAAGGTCCGTAATAATTCGTTCCGTACATCGCTAAATCTTTGACATAAACTTTTCTGACATCACTACTATTGGAGCGCCAACTGTATGACGTCCCATGGAAATGAATCGTATTTCCTAGTCCGTCTACAACAAAATCTACACGATTAACTGGAAGAGTAGGACGATCAGAACTAGACCCTGTTCCAGTCTGAGGATTTGAAAAACTTGCGGTTACTTTAATATAATCCGCATCATTTTTTTCTGCTTCATCTCCTGAAAAGCCATTGGTGACAGCCTTATTAAAATCTGACCAGTTATCTACTTCAATAATCTTCGTCGCAGCTGCTTCTGTACCCCAAACCGCGGTTTCATCTGCTGTGGCTTTTATTAATCGTGCTTTTGATACTTTTTCATCTGATTCATCAGCTTCTTCAACTGTTTCAGATGCTTCAGATGACGAGACTTGTGTTGAGTGATCACGGTTGTCTGAATCGTCAATTTCTTCTAAAATAGCTGAACTAGCAGTAGTTTTTATATTTGTACTATCTGTCGTTTGGACGGTCTGATCTTCACCCGCAAAAATCGGCTGTAAATAGCCAATAACATTTCCAACTAGCAACAAACCCGCAATTGCCATTAAAACAATCAACCCTTTTTTCTCTTTCTTCATTCAATTCTCAACTCCTTTCTATTGTGTTTTTTTGCCCATTGGAGAAAAGCAATGAGCGTATTTTCAACCACTAAATTGTGGTGAAACCTTGGGATATGAAGTCATCTAACCACGGTATTAGCCGTAATTGTTGTCCTTCATATATCAGATAGCCCTCTAAATTATTCCATCGTCTTAAAGATTGCACCGATATTTTAAAGCGTTTCGCTATTTTTGCTAATGTATCGCCGCGTTGAACACTATAAAAACCAGCAGGACGTTGTCTGTAGGCCTTGACGGAATAATTTTTGAAAAAGGGTGTGTTCAATCTCAAAAACAGCTCGTTTCCTGCTGGCTTACTAAAATGCTCAAGGTCTCTTTCAAAATATTTTTCACTATAATGCAATTTTTCTTCTTCTTTTAAACGAATTGTTTTGCCAACTTCTAATACTTGGCCGACCGCTAACAAATAGCTATTTAAATCATTTCGTGAAATGATTTGATGAAGTGGAACTTGATATAATTGACAAATAGAAGCTAATGACTCCCCAGCTTTAACCGTATGGGCGACCGTACTAGACTTTTTATCTACTAATTTATTCGGTTTGGCTGCTTTTTCTTTTGTTGCCGTCAGATTTTTTGCAAGATCGCGCTCATTGTTTTTTGAATTTTCTGTTTTTTCACTCGAGATAGGATTAGTCAAATTTTCAACTTTTACTACCGGAGTATCATAAGCCGTCAAATTATAAGTCCGAATTAAACCATTTAATTTTGCTGCATAGCTAGTATCCGTAGCGTATCTTCCCATTAAAAAGCGGGTCGCATCTTGATAAGATTTCGTATTGCTTTTCCAAACCCCACTATAAAAGTTGTGATTATAAGGAAGTCCCCCACGAATTAATTGAACGTAATCTTCCAATGATTGTTTATATGAAGGATATTTTCTGAAGTTAGCCCGAATGGTATAGTGATTGCCACTACCATCATCTTCTTGGGTGGCAAAATTCACGCTAGTGCCTTTATAACTTCCTTTAATTCCAAATAAATTGTAATTTGGTGGGCTTGCCAGTGAACTGTTTCCTGACGCACTTTCTAAAATAGCTTGCGCTATCATGACAGATGCATATAATCCATGCTTTTGCCCTAACTGTCTAGCATCTTCACCAATGGTTTTCACAAATCGTTGCGTCGTAAAATTGGGTGAAAAAGTATAACTGTTTTCACCAATGGTTACACCACTTGTAGTATTACCATTCGTCGTCGATTTTTTAGAATTTTGACTTTTAACGGGGACAAACAGGGTGCTTTTACGAGCTTTTTTCTTAACAGCTTTGTTTTCTTTTTTAGAGGCTGTAATAGTCTTTTTCTGACTGGAACTTGTGCTAGGTTTAGTAGATTGGGGTGTTTCAGCTGAGTTTGATGTTGTGCTAGCGTTTGTTGCCTCTTGCGTAACCTTGTCTTTTTGTGATTCATCTTTTGCTGAAGTTGATGTTGTAGTTTCGGTACTTTCAGTTGAAGTAGCATCTTCAGTACTTTCTTCTGTTGTTTGCGTATCTTCTGTTGTTTCCAGTTGTTCATCAGTAGTATCACTCGTTTTTTCAACTTCATCATCAGATGATTCGACTTGTTTTTCATCTTCTAACGCTGTTAACTCTGAACTTTTTTCTCCTTCTATTTCTTCTTGTTCAGCTTCTTTTTCCCCATTATCACTAGCTAAGAGAGGAATCTCCTGCTTGTCACTTTCGTTTGTTTCTTTGACTTCATTTTCTTTATCAGCCAAATTTTTTGCATTGACTGGTGTTGATAAAAAAGTGGTAGTAGATGAAGCAATCACAAACGCTCCTGTTAATAGTGGTACGATCTTTTTCATGGATTTTCCCCCCTTACTTTTATTATTTAGTGGCACGATGGGATTGTTGTACTAATTGCTCTAACAATGAAATGGACTCATCACGCATTTTTTCAATGTAATTTTGATAACGTAAGCATCCTTGTTTTAACTCTTCTAGTTCTTCTTCTGATTTCATTTTGAGATCGTGAGCCTCAAATTCAGCTTTACGTACAATTTCTTTGGCTTTAGATTTTGCGGCCAACAAAACATCTGCCAGTTCATTTTTTGTCAGTTCCAATTCATCACGTTCTTGGCTTGATTTTAATGCGGTCAGTTCTGCTTTTACCTGTTGATATTTTTCTTCTAATTCACTGTAAGCATCACTTGTCAGATTGTTTGCTTCAAAATCATCATCTTGTGATTCTTGCTTTTCCAGACGTTGGGTTAATTCCATCGCGCGGTTACTGGCAAATTCTAAATTTGCGGTTAATTGTTTATTTTCAGCTTTTAAAGTTTCTATTTTTTGATTCAGTTGCTCACTTGCTTCTACCCGACCATCATAATCAGCAGGGATTGCCGCCACAGAAGCCAACTCCTGCTCCATTTTTTCAATCGTCGCCTGTAAATCTGCCACTTTAGTCGTTAGTTCTTGCTTTTCTTTTTCCAAAGTTGTGTTTTTTTCTTTTAAGTCGGCAATTTCTTTGGTTAATGCCGCATTTTTTTCTTCTAATTCTTTGACAGTTTCATCGTCACCTTCATCATGGAAACCCAATTCTTCTAGTTCCGCTAACAAATCATCTTTTTTCTTTTTACCAAACATTTTCTTTGCCCCTTTCTTACGTTTATTCCGTCAATTCTATTAGTAAAATTAGCGACCTAAGCTAATTTACCTACCATTCTCCTTTGTTGCAGTCTTAGTATATAAAAATCTCACCCGCTTTTTTTCTCAAAAATATTATAGTTATTTAATAAAAACGAAAAAAACTGCGGTACTTTTCTCAAAAATTCCAGAGACTTCAAAAAAAATTGAGAATTACCAACTATTAGTTGCTTGTCTTTTCAACATTTGTCCATTTTTTGAAATAAAAAATACAACAGTTGTTTTTTATTTCACAATCAAATTTTTATTTTTAAATAAAAAAATTGATTGTATGAAAAACTTTTTTCCTCATAGAAAGTAATAACTATCTAAAAAACATCACTTTTTTAAATAAAAAAATTGAAACATGATATAAATACTACATCTTATTCTTTCCGGCACAATTATTCGTCTTTTAAAAAAAATCGTAGTACACTTTAGATAATTATCAGATGATTCCTGATAAATAAAAGGAGGTTATCCAACATGAAAAAAATTGGTTTTTTGAGTTTTGGTCATTGGATGGATCGCGGTTCATTGGTTAAGACCGCAAGTGATGCCTATTTGCAATCAATTGAATTAGCAGTTGAAGCAGAAAAAATTGGCGTTGACGGTGCTTATTTCCGTGTCCACCATTTTGCCCCTCAAATTGGTTCACCATTTCCACTTCTTTCTGCAATTGGTGCAAAAACAAGTAAGATTGAAGTTGGAACAGGCCTAATTGATATGCGTTATGAAAATCCATACATGATGGCTGAAAATGCAAGTTTAACGGATATTATTACCCAAGGTCGTGTGCAACTTGGGGTGGGCCGTGGTTCACCTGAACAAGTTTTAGATGGCTGGAAATACTTTGGTTATGATTACAGCGAAGAAGAAGTTAAAGAAGTTACTCGGGAACGTACATTGGAATTTTTGGATTTATTAGAAGGCAAGTATTTTGCAGAACCAAATCCACAACCAATGTTCCCTCAAGGCCCTGGTAAATTACGACTTGAACCTTACGCTGAAGGATTACGTCAACGGATTTGGTGGGGTGCAGGTTCTAAAGAAACTGCTATTTGGGCAGCTAAACATGGTATGAATTTACAATCATCCACTTTAGTAAACTATGAAAGTAATGAACCTTTCCATGTGCAACAAGCAAATCAATTACGGGCCTTTAAACAAGCCTGGAAAGAAGCTGGGCACGACTTTGAACCACGAACATTAGTTACACGCTCAATTCAACCCATCACAACTGATTTAGATCGCCAATTATTTGGTCAAGATGGGCAACCACAACAAGATTCGGTCGGTTATTTAGCTTATCACCGCAATCCAACCATTTTTGGTCGTACATTTGCAGGCGAACCAGATAAATTAGTCAAAGAATTGGCAGAAGACGAAGCAATTAAAGAAGCCGATACGGTTTTAATCACCATTCCAAATACTTTGGGTGTTGAATACAACATGCACATTTTAGAAACAATCATGAAAGATGTTGCACCAGAACTAGGCTGGCGTTAATCAGTTTTTAGTTTAGGCACAAAAAAAGCGTCACATACATTATCGAAAAGTAAAGACACTCACTTTTCTTGTTGTATGACGACGCTTTTTACTATTTAATTATCCTTTAGTAGTAGCCTGTCTTTTATCAAAACATGATATTTTTCAGGATTTTCTTGGCAATTGCGCACATCCTTTTCTATTGTACTTCCTCTTAGCTGATGATGACTTACGAAAATCCTACTAAAGAAAATCGTGATAGGCACTGATTTTCTCATCTGTCATTATCACTTATCGCCACTAAATCTATCTTTTCTGATCTGAAAGGCTTTAATAATTTAAAATTATTGTGCTGAAAGTTAGCCTTCAGCGACAACTGCCCCTTGCCATTCCATCATACCACCCAAGATATTCGTAGCCTGGTAGCCTTTAGCTGTTAAAAATTCCCGCGCCAGCTCAGATCGTCTGCCAGAGTGACAAATCACATAATAATGAGTATCTTTAGCCAGTTCTATAAAACGCGTTTCCAATTGACTTAAAGGGATATTTTTTGCATTGGGAATGTGTCCTGCAATAAATTCCTCGGGTTCTCTCACATCAATTATAGCTACATCTTCTGTTTGGATTAGTTTATTAAAATCATCATTTGAAATTGTTTTTTCCATCGGTCTACTCCTTTTACCTTTTCTGTTTCACTAAGTCTAGTGAACGATGGCAAGCAGTCTTTGTCAAACATAATGCCCTTTACTCTTTAAAGCAGTGTAATAATTTAGCATACGCTATAAACGCAACAAAAAACTAAATCTACTCAATATTATGCTAAATTATTTTAAATTTTGAGTTTCACAAGGCGAATTATTCGATTATTTTTTCTAAATAAGGTATTCTACCTAAAAAATAAAGGATTGTTGCATCATGACAAAAACAAATATTACGCAAACTTACCAAGCAAAAATAATCGGTTTAGAAGGTATTCACGATATTATTTTAGTCAAAGAATATCAAAATGTGGCGATTGTCGAATGTTTAGATACCAATGAATTAGCTGTCGCCAAGCGTTGTGATATTATTTCATGTGACACAGAGGAGCTAAAAGAATAATAACGCCCTACAATCGTTTTATTCGTTCCACTATGTAAAAAGTGTTACCCTTAATATGAGGTGATAGCAATGCATTACGCTATTTTTTATAATCCCACGGCTGGACGTGGCAATAACGAAGATACAGCGAAAAAAATCGCGACTAAATTAAAAGCCGCCGGTCATACTTCTGAGCCCTTAACAGCGCCTAATCCCAAAAAAGCGGTCGAAAAAATCTGCCAAGCTGTCACAGAATATGACGGTCTCATTTCCATTGGTGGCGATGGTACGCTTAATTTGGTGGCAACCGCATTTTTACAAGCAAAAAAAACAATCCCATTAGGAATTATCCCGGGAGGCACAATCAATAATTTTGCCAAACGGTGGCAAATTCCCCATGATTTAGATGCCGCTGTGAATTTAATTTTAGACCAACATTTAAAACAAGTGGGGATCGGCGCTTGCCAAGATCGGCAAAAAGCCATTGTCAGTTCCTTGACATTTGGATCGTTAGCAGATATTTCCAACCAAGTTCGGCAAAGTGAAAAACGAAAATTTGGTTTATTAATTTATCCTTTAAAAGGCATTAAACAAATTAGTCAAAAAGCTTCTTACAAAGTGCAGGTTCAAACAGAAGATTTCAACGAAAAAATTAAGGTCTGGATTTTCTTATTAACGACTACGCACTTGGTAGGTGGGATTGATTATGTTCCTTCTAGTCCCCATGCTTTTCACGTTAGTATTTTGCACAATATGCGGCTGGGCAAATTATTTCAATTACTCTTTTTTGTTCTAACTGGTAATTTACGGCAGAAAAAGGCCCATACGCTGACTTATTTAAAACCTAAAAAAATTAAGTTGACACCTTTAGAAAAAAAACAAATTTACAGTCGAATTGACGGTGATAAGGGACCTGTTTTACCTTTAACCATTGAATTTTTAGATGGTTTTTTACCGATATACGCAAAAAAGACACAAGATGACACCTCGAGTAAATAAGGACGAAAAGCACAACGAACTGCTTAAGTTTGCGGCAAGAAGACGGAGCCTATCGACTTTATTTCTTGTGCAATATAATCTTAGCAAACATAAAAACACGAATTCCACTTCTCTTAAAAAAAGCGGAACTCGTGTTTTTTTATCTAGACTGACTTAATTATTCAATGTGCATGTAAATATTTTTTGTTTGGGAATAAGCGTCTAAAATAGTTTTATACGTTTCGCGTCCAATACCCGATTTTTTATATCCGCCAAACGGTGTTCCAGCTGGTAATTCGCCATAAGTGTTGACCCACATAGTACCTGTACGAACCGCTCGAGCAACCCGAAATGCCTTATTAATATTTTCTGTAAAGACACCGCCAGCTAAACCGTAATCTGAATCATTGGCAATTTCAATTGCTTCTTTTTCATCTTCAAATTTAATTACGACAATAACTGGACCAAAAATTTCTTCTTGAGCCACGCGCATATCATTTTTAACATCGGCTAAGATAGTTGGTTTGACAAAGGCCCCTTTTGATAGTGGGCCATCTGTATAGCGTTCGCCACCAACAATCACTTTCGCCCCTTCTTCTTTCCCAATTTTAATATAGTCTAAAATAGTTTCAACTTGTCCTTCATTAATTTGAGAACCCATGACTGTATCTTCTTCCCACGGTAGACCAACGTTCACTGTTTTAAAACTTTCAGCTAATTTTTCAACAAACTCATCGTAAATATCAGCTTGTACTAATAACCGGCTTCCCGCTGAACAAACTTGTCCTTGATTGGTTAAAATGCCATTTTTAGCAAATTCTAAGGCACGCTCTTGGTTGGCGTCACTGAAAATAATGTGCGCTGATTTACCACCCAATTCTAGTGTTGCTGGAATTAAATTCTTGGCAGCACCTTCAGCTACTTTATAGCCCACTTCTGTTGAGCCAGTAAAAGCAATTTTAGCAAAACCTGGATGGGTTAACATATAATTTCCAGATTCAGATCCTTTACCAGTAACAACATTCAATACGCCTTTTGGTAAAAGTGGTCCAATTAGTTTGGTAGCTTCTAATAAACTAAGCGGAGTAGAAGACGAAGGATGAATCACAATCGTATTACCCGCGGCTAAAGCTGGAGCAATTTTCCACGCTGCCATCAGCAAAGGAAAATTCCACGGAACAATTTGTCCTACAACACCAATTGGTTCTTTTAAAACCATCGTCAAGGTATGTTCATCTAACTCTTTAATCGTTCCTTCTTCTGAACGTACCAAGGCCGCAAAATAACGAAAATGATCGATCACTAAAGGAATATCGGCATTTTTTGTTTCACGTAAGGGCTTGCCGTTATCATACGTTTCAACCCACGCTAATTTTTCAGCATTCTCTTCTAAAACATCGGCAATGTCTAAAAGAATTTGGCTGCGTTCTTCAACGCCAGTTTTACTCCACTCAGGAAAAGCAGCACTAGCAGCGGCTACCGCTTGGTCCACATCTTCTTCTTCAGCACTAATAAAAGTTGCTAAGGTTGTTCCATCACTTGGATTTTTAGAAGTTAATGTTTCGCCTTTAACCCCTTTGGTCCATTCACCATTAATGTACATCAAGTATTTTTCGTCTAGCAATTCTGCAGGTTTCTTCATCGAATTCCTCCTCATTTAATTGTTGTCGAAAAGTTACATTAAAACTTTGTTACATCTGTTAACTCCAGTATAAAGAAAAAAGATTGTTATCTTCAAACGTTATGTATCCGCTTTCTTTTTTAGCGTGGTATTCTTCTAATAATTTAAGTCCTGATCGTGGATTAACGTTCATTTTTCAAATTATTAAATTTTTATTAAGGGGATCTTCGAATCGTTAAAACTTGTCCTCCTTTCCCATATTTCTTTTGTGATTTTTTTCATTATGTTACGATAAAAATATAAACCGTTTGCAAAGGAGGGACAAAAAAATGCAAATACAACGATTTTCCGGCGGCTTCTTTTTTGATGACAGTAGCAATCGTTTAAAAGAATTGTTCAAAGTAAATCAAACAGAAGTTGTGCGTTTTGAACCTGAGTTTGTTGCTATTCCTTTTGATCAGCACATTGGCGCTCCCAATAAACTGGTGGTAGCAATAGGCGATCAAGTCCAAAAAGGCCAAATTATTGCTAAAAGTAGCGCCGATATTAGTGGTCATGTTCACTCTTCAATTACTGGAACAGTGGTGGAGGTATGTGAAGTTCCTGCGCTGGGTGAGAATACTCAGACGGCCGCAATCATAAGACGTAATCAAAGCAAAGATCATACCGAAAGTTTAATTGACGCAAATTTTTCTTATGAAAAAACCGTGCGGGCAGCAGGAATTGTCGGCTTGGGCGGTGCCACTTTTCCCACCCACGTTAAATTAAATCCCGCCGATCATATTGATGTTCAAACAATTATTCTAAACGGAGCTGAATGTGAGCCGTTTATTGCCTCTGATGATTTTTTAATGCAAAAAGAAAGCCGCAAAATTTTACGGGGTGGCGAAATCGCACGGGAGATTTTAGAAGCTAAAGAAATTTTAGTTGGCATTGAAAAAGACAAGCCAAAAGCCATTGCTGCGATGGAAAAAGCCGCAAACAAAGTTAAAAATTGTCGAATTGTCCCTTTACCAGTGAAATATCCCCAAGGTGGTGAAGGACAGCTTTTAGAAACCTTAATTGCCGCTGAATCTCCGCTTGATGGTCGTTCAGTGGAAACAGGTGCTTTTACGATTAATGTTGCAACGGCTTTTGCGATTGCCGAAAGTGTGGATGAACGCAAATCATTGACGCACCGCTATGTGACAATTACAGGAGATGTGAAAAAGCCACAAGTTATTTATTTTCCTTTAGGCACTAGAGTCAAAGACTTAATTGACGCTTGTGATGGATTTTACGGTACACCTTCTCGTATTATTCACGGCGGGCCGATGATGGGAAAAACGATTACGGATTTAGATTTTCCCTTAACTAAAGGCAGTAATGCCATTATCGTGTTTAATGAAGAACACGACGGCAAAGTAACGGAATCTCCTTGTATTCGCTGTAATCGCTGTGTTGAAGTTTGTCCGGTTCGTTTGGAACCGCAAAATATTGATCTGGCTTATCGCAACGATGACCTATTCACTTGTGATCAGCTGCTGGCAACGGCCTGTATTAATTGTGGCTGTTGTACCTATGTCTGTCCGGCCCGCCGTAATTTAGCAGCTAATATCACGAAAGCAGGCGCCGCTATTAAAAATGAGAAGGAGGCGTTAGAAGATGCAAAATAGTAATCTGTTAAAAACAGCCGACTCGCCCCATTTATTAGGAGATACGACTACTCGTAGTATTATGAAATGGGTCTTAATTACGCTATTGCCAATAATATTGGTAGCTGGTTACTTGTTTGGCTGGCGCATCTATCTGCTCTTTTTAATCGCGATCATCACCGCTCAGTTAGCTGAAATTATTTGGTTTAAATGCTTAAAAAAAGAATTAACTTGGGATTTAAGTGCGATTGTTACTGCGGTGTTAATGACCATGAACCTCCCTCCTTCTGCACCTTGGTATTTTCCTGTCATTGGCGCTATTTTTGCCATTATTGTCGTAAAAGAATTTTTTGGCGGGCTAGGCTATAATTTTTTAAATCCCGCATTAGGCGGAAGAGCATTATTAGTCGGTTTATTTTTCCAAGATATGTTTAAAATCAGTTGGCCAGCACCCCCTTTTGCAAGTATTGCCCCAGATGTTGTCACCAAAGCTACGCCACTGGCCCAAATGAAAACAGAAACCTTAAGTCAGAGCGAATTGTGGCAGACATTTATCGGTTTTACTGGTGGCCGAATTGGAGAAACGAGCAGTCTTTTGATTTTAATTGCCTTCTTTGTTTTATGGCGCAGAAAAATTATTAGTTTGCATATTCCCTTAATCATTTTAACCACAGTAGGTATTGGTGCTTGGATTTTCGCTGGTGACGGTACTTTTGCCCCTTGGCAAACGGTAGTTGGTCATTTATTAAGTGGCGGCTTATTATTAGGAGCGGTTTTTATGGCGACTGATTATGCTTCAAGCCCCTCCACTAAAGCAGGAGAAATATTCTATGCGCTTAGCATTGGCTGTTTAATTGTTGTCTTTCGTTTTTTTGGCCCAACTCAAGAAGGAGTCAGTTATGCCATTTTAACCATGAACTGTGCTACCCCTTTTATTGATCGTGTTTTACGGCGCCGCGTTCTAGGTGAAAAAAAGACACTGCCCTTTGATTTGAAATTCAGGAGATAGGAGGAAAAACAGATGAATTTAACGATGCGTTTAGTATGTTTTTTCACCATTTTACTCTTGCAAAGCGTAATCACACACATGCCAGTAAAAATTGGTCAAACAAAAACAACCCCCTTTTCAAGTCAAGTTCAATTAACTTGCCTAATTACTAGCGCCGCTTTAGGTGGTACAGCTTTATTTTGGGGAATTGAGCAGATTTTTGGAAACATTGGTGGTAACAAAGTCGTGCTGCTTCCATTTTTAGTCGGTTTGATGAGTTTTGTAGTGTCTTTTTCAGTCCTTCTTTTAGTCAAAAAAAGGTTAGCGTGCGCCTTACAATCTTGTTTATTACTAATGCCAATGCTATTAAATTTGGCCCTTGTTCCAGGACTTTTAGCAGACAGTAAAGCTGAATTTTGGTACACCTATCTCTTTAGCTTGCTTTTCTTTTTTGTCGTCAGTTTATTTTCTGCCGGTATTTTAGAACGATTAAAAATCGCCCCGATTCCACCACTCTTACAGGGATTTCCGATCCAATTAACCGTCTTAATGCTGATATTTTTGAGTTTATCCTTTTTCAAAGGTGTTTTCTTTGACGAATTATTTTAAAGAGATTTTTCAAACTGACCCAAAGAGTTATTGGCTATGATGGACCGCACGAAAAAGTTTTCCAAACTCGTCTAGTTCTCAAGCAAAAAGATGGAAGCTGTGGTCTAACGGCTTATTTCTAAAATCCTATAATTCCTTTACCTAACAAAAAAGAAGAAGATGTGACAAAAGTCTTGTTACATCTCCTTTTTTTCGAATAAACGGTGTGACAGAAGCAGCTTCTGTCACACCCTCAATATAATCCAAAAAAATTAGAGGGAAGAATCAGTCGTCACTGACTCTTCCCTCTAATCTTAGTATGTTTCTTTTAGCGATGCCTAAATATAAATAAAGCCACCAATCACGCCAGCTACAATCATCAATAAAATAGGATTTAGTTTCGTCTTACGCATCACAAAAAGGGAGGCAGCCATTAAAATTAATGCAATAAAATCCAAGTGGTCAATTTGAAAATTCGTTACATCACTACTATTAAAAAGCGTCAATAATAAAATGGTTAAGCCCGCAGACATGATTAATCCAACTGAAGATGCTTTTAAACCTGCTAATAACCCTTGGACAATTTTTGATTCTCTTTTCCGCTGAAAAAAAGCAGCTAAACCAAGCGAAATACTCACGCCACCAAAAATGCAGCCGACTGTCGCGACAATTGCTCCGGGAATACCAAACAACTGCATCCCAACAAACGTTGACGTATTGACAGCCAAAGGGCCGGGAGTCATTTGCGAAATCGTGATAATATCGGTAAATACTTTTTCTGAAAGCCAGTGGAGTTCATTGACAATTTGTTCTTGAATCAAGGGAATAATGGCATAGCCCCCACCAATACTCAAAAAACCGATAGTCAAAAATCGCCAAAATAGCTGCAACATTTAAATTTCCCCCTTTTGCCAAACCACTAGCATACATAAAACTGCCGTAATGCCTAAAATTACCAAAACATTCACTTGGAAAAAGGCATTGGCAATAAAACTAAAAGGAATAAGTAACGTCAATAGCAGTTGTTTTTCACTTACAATTAACTGCACCATATCGATTAACAAATCCACAATCATTGCCGCTACACAGGCTTGCATCCCTCTTAACACCGCCATCACTATCAGATTTTGGCTAAAAGCAACATAAAAGCTCGAAATGATTGCTAAAATTACAATTGGCGGAATAATCCCACAAATTGCGCTTAAAAGTGCACCAACATAGCCCCCCGCTTTTTTTCCAGCCAAGACACCCAGATTAATGGCAATCGCTCCTGGGGAAGATTGTGCAATTGCCGCCATTTCCATTAAATCATCTTTTGAAAAACACGCTTTTTCATCAACATAAAATTTACGAATCATCGGAACAACCACATAGCCCCCGCCAAAAGTAAACGCGCTGATATATAAATTTACCCGACAAATCCAAGCGTAAAACTTTAATTTTTCCATTGTATCATCCCTTACAACCTTATTTCGTTTACACCGTTTTTTTTCCTTTCCTTTAAGTATACGATTTGTTTTAACATGTGTGAAATGCTATTATTTGCTTAATAACATGCATAAAATTCATGTCAAAAAAGGAGATTATCATGCAATACCGGCAATGTTTCATTTTTTATACTGTCGCCAAAGAAAAAAGTTTTACTCAAGCAGCTACCAAACTTTTTATGACGCAATCGGCTATTTCCCATGCCATGAAAGATTTGGAAACAGAAGCTGGCGTAGCGTTGTTTGAACGTTTGCATCGTAAAATTGAACTAACAACCGCAGGTACTGCCCTCCTTGCGACTGTCACGCCGTTAGTAGAAAAATTTCAACAAGTCGAAATGCAGTTACAAAATTTAGAACAAGTAGCACCTTTACGTTTGGCTTCTTGTATCACGTATGGCGAAATTACGTTGCCTCAAGTTTTAGCGCAATTTAAAAGTCAATTTCCCCAGCAACAAATTAACGCCCAAATTTCCCCAGCAGAAGAGTGCTACAAAAAATTAGCCGCTGGAAAAGTGGATTTTGCCATTTTAGAAGGCCAGGTGCCAAAGGGAAATTATCAGCAAAAAGTAATCGCCAACTACCCACTAGCTTTTGTCGCCGCCCCTGATTTTTTACCTACTACCAAATTAACTTTAACAAAACTTTTGAGCCAACCGCTGCTTTTACGAGAAAGAGGTTCTGCGGTACGAGAAACCTTTGAAGCCTTCTTAACACTAAAAGGGCTACGCTGTTATCCAACGTGGGAAAGTACAGATTCGGCTAGTTTAATCGCCGCCACAAAAAACAAACTTGGCATCAGTTTATTACCACGACCCTTGGTTACTAAAGCTTTAGCTAAAAATGAATTGGTGGAACTTACCGTCACCCAGACAAAGCTGCATAACCAAATCACCGCCTTACGCCCGAATCGCAATAACCCATCTGCCTTAGAAAAATTGTGGACATTTTTGTAAAGTATTGACTTTGTACCTATAAAATAAGCAGGAAATCCTCTCGGATTTCCTGCTTATTTTATATTATAACTTTTCGACATAATATTATGCTTATCGTGTCTGTTGCGCTTAGTCATCATTTCATCTACTTCTTCATAGTTTTTTTCGTATTCTTCTTCGCCACTCATTAAAATAGTCGTAATAATATCTAATAAATAGATAATTGCAAACTGCGTATTCACAAACTTTTTTTCATCAGCAAAATTACTACTGAAAACAACGAGCGAAATATCGCTAATCTCAGAAATATAACTATCGGCAAACGAAGTAATAGAAATAATTCCTGCACCTTGTTCTTTACATATATCCAAAGTCTCCACAATTTCATCTGTTGCTCCAGAAGAAGAAATTGCAATAACTAAATCATCCTCTGTCAACGAACGACTACCAATTAGCATTAAATGCGTATTGGTCAAACAGCGTGCAGTCATTCCCATTTTTAAGAAGCGTAAATTTAATTCTTCGGCTGTAAAACCTGAACTACCCAATCCATAAATATAAATTCGTTTGGCAGTTTTTATTTTTTTTATAGCCTCATAAATAAGTTCTTTATCCAGGCTTTTATTTGTTCGATCAATAATTTTGTTGTAATAATAATAAATTTGATCAAAATAATCATCTTGTTTAACTTCAAATTGATTAGAAATGGAGTTAATTTTCATCTTCATATCGACATAAGAAGCAGCTCCCATTTTGCGACAAAAACGCGTAATTGTTGAAGTCGAGGCGCCAGTTACTTGGGAAAGACTGGTAATATTCATATTTTGCAAACTACTATCATTTTGTAGAACATAGTTTGCAATAGCTTTTTCTTTATCAGATAAGTCATTATATTTCTGCTGTATTGTTTGTAAAATATCCATGTTGCGCCCCCTTTTCTTATTGTCAATTTAACTTATAAAAATTAATTTTGCTGGGTTAAAAAGTGGTATAACGCCCCAACCATACCGGCTTTATTTCCAAGTTTTGCAAAATATAATTCACTTTTATCAAAAATTGGTGATATTAATTGTTCGGCAATTTTTGCTTCTAGGTGAGGCTTAATAAAATCAACTTGCTCCATAATACCACCTCCTAAAATAATCTGTTCAGGATTGAGTAAATACATAATAGTAGTAATCCCTTTAGCCAAATCTTGCAGCCAATCATCTAATACCTTTAAAACTTTAGGGTTTCCAGTTTCAGCTAATTCCATAATCTGATGGCCATTTAAATTTTGTTGCTGTAAAATTTCTTGCGCCCGCATGTTTAAAGCATTTGTTGAAGCAAGGTCTTGAAAATTTTTTCCCTCTACCTGTAAATAGCCCACTTCCCCTGCACAAAAATTCGTACCTCGCACAAGTGCACCATTTTGATAAACAGCACCACCCACGCCGGTACCCACAGCTAAACAGACAATATTTTTTTGGGTTAATAGCTTTCCCTGCCAGGCTTCAGCTAGTAACACGCAATTGACATCATTTTCTACCTCGCAAGGTAAATTAAAACTATCTTTAACGGCTTTTTTAAAATTTGTGCCCTGAAAATTAGGAATAGTGTAGCCTGCATAAACAACTTCTCCTTTTTCGGGGTCAATAACACCTGAACTAGAGATTGCAACACCGACTATGCTATATTCTACTGATATTCGTTGGATTAAGTCAAGAACTGTCTTTAAAATCATATTTTGCTTCTTAGTATTTTGACAAGGTGTTGTTTGACTGGGAGAAACAGCTTCTCCCATTTCATTATACACGCCACTTTTAATACTAGTACCGCCAATATCAATACAAAAATAATTGGACATTTAAAAAATTCCTTTCATAAAAGAGTATTATAAGCCGTAAGTCAACAGACTCGCGGCTTATAGCTTATTATTCCAAAGCTTTAGAGCGGCGCAATCCACGGTCTATAACTTTATTCCCAGTGTTTACAAAGTTATCTAAAGCGGCTTTTGGTGTTTTATCACCTGTCATTACAGCTTGTAGCTCTGGATATAAAGCATTACGTATTTCGGCATAGCCAGGACTATTATTAGAAAAATTTACAACATACTTATCATTATCTAAATAAGCAGCAAGATAAGGTAGATCTGCTTTATGTGCATCCGCTACACTCTTACGGATGGGAAGGAATTTAATACTTGCTTCTACTAATTCTTTATTCTCGGAATAAAATTTAACGAAATCTTGTGCCAAATCTTTGCGCTTTTCACCATTTGTATTAAATACCCCAGATCCCAATACATAAGTAAAGGAAACTGGCACTTTTTTCCCTGGCACATTTGCAAGTCTTGCATCAAAATTTTCTACTGTACCATCTTTCATAGCTCCTAACATACCATTAAACAACATTGCATTCGTAAAACTAACAGCTACTTGTTGATTTTGAAACATCGCATTAACATCGTTACTTACTAAAGACTCCGGACCTGAAGCCATCAATTGTTCTTCGTTTAATTTTTTCAAAAAACTTAACGCTTCTACACCAGATTTTTCATTAACATTCAACTCTCCGTTTTCATCAAAGAATTGATTACCAAACATCCGCAAATACATCATATTCCATGTATCACCTTGATTATTTTTACAAAAAAATCCTAAAGGTGCCGCTTTATTATTAGCTTCTTTTAGTTTTGTCAAAATTTTATAAAATTCATCAGTCGTCCAAGTTGCAATATCATGTTTACCACTAATATATTCTTCTAATCCTGCAGCTTTAAACATATCCGCATTGTACGCTAGCGTACCAGGATTTTGAGCAAAGGGATAAAAATATGTTTTATCATCAATTTGAACATTATTCCAAATTGCTTCTGAAATATCCCCTTCATTCTTACTATCAATGACTTCATTGAAAGGTTCCAATAAACCTTGATGAGCAAATGTGGATAAAACAAATGTGGAATCAAAAAACACATCTGGTAAAGTATTAGTTTGTGTTGCTACACTCATTTTACTATCTCGTTCATCACCAGGAACAACCTGTACATTAATTTTCACATCTGGATGTTCTTTTTCATACATGCTGGCAGCGGTTTTTAAAAAACTATCGTAATCTGCACCTTTTTCATCTGCGCTGAAAGTACCTTTCCATTGTGGAGTCAACCAAACATCAATTTCATTTTGTGCTTTTGCATTAGCTGATCCACAACCAGACACAGTGAAAAGGGTAACGCTCGCTAATAAACCTAAGAATAATTTTTTCATAATTATAGTCCTCTCTTTCACAGGTGCTATTCTTTAACCGCGCCTGCAGTAGCCCCTTTCGTAAAGTATCGTTGGAATAAAATGAAGATAATTAACATTGGCAAAGCAGCTATAGCAGCACCTGCAACGCGCAAGCCAATATTAGGATTAATATCTTGTTGCAAACTAGCCACCCCAATAGTTAGCGTTTTCATTTCTTTGCTGCGTGCCATTAACAATTGCCACAAATAATCATTCCAAGCAGTAACAAAATTCAAAATGAATAATGCTCCAATTCCAGGTTTTACAATTGGCAACATTAATTTACTAAAAATTGTCCACTCGTTGGCGCCATCCAACTTGGCAGATTCTCGCAGTGATTCTGGGATATCTTTAAAGAAGGAATATAGCATAAATGTACCAAAACCAGTCGCTAAGTTCGGGACAATCATTGATTGATATGTGTCAATCCAATTTAGCCCAATAATAACATCAAATAACGGGACAATAAATGTTTCTTTAGGCACCATAATGGAAGCAATCACTAAAACAAAGAGAACAGTTCTACCTTTGAAATGTAATTTGGCAAAACCATAAGCTGCTAAAGCCGAAATCAAAACACTGAATAAACCGGTCAGAAATGATACTACAAAACTATTCCAAATCCATTGAAAAGCTGGCTGACCCTGAAACAATTCCGATAAATTTCCCGTAAACCAATTTTTAGGCAAAATGTCTGGTGGCATTTTATAAATTTCCGGCGAAGTTTTAAAGGTATTGGTTAACAACCAAAACAGTGGTAGTAAGAAGCATAGTGCTAGGAAAAAGACGATAATATTAGTGACTAAGTCAAATTTTTCCATTCGTTTTAATTTAGCAAACACGAGATACCCTCCTTATTTATCTGATTTTAAAAATGTCTTTAATTGTGGCAAACTAAATAGCATTGCGATAATAAACATTAAAACTCCAATTGCAGAAGCAGCCCCTGTATTGTTGTAGATGAAAGCATTTTGATATAAGTAATACATCATTGTTACAGAAGCATTGTTGGGTCCCCCACCTGTTAATAATTGAATCACAACGAAAATTTTCAATACGGCAATAATATTAATAATTGTTAAATAAATCGTCGTAGGCCGCATCAAAGGAACTAAAATGTGACGAATTCTTTGCCATCTAGTTGCCCCATCCAACTGTGCTGCTTCAAATAAATCAGCTGGTAGCCCAATCATGGCTGCAATATATAAAATAATGGCTTGTCCCACATTTCCGACAAAGGTAACAAAGATAATCACTGGCATAACAGTTCGACTATCTCCCAATAAATTAACATTTTCAACGCCTATATTATTTAAAGCATAACTAATCAATCCATTAGAAGGATTTAGGAGAAAATTCCAGATAATACTCATAACTACCATGGAAACAATTACAGGCAAATAATAACTACCACGAATAAAGGAAACATATTTTGGATTTTTATCGTAAACTGTAGTTGCAACAAATAAAGCAAACACAATAGTAGCTACGACAATCGCAACAACAAAGAAAATTGTATTAAAAATTGATTTTACAAAGATAGGATCTTGGAACAAATCTATGAAATTCTGGAAACCAACAAAATATTTATCCATACCATAAACTTCGTAAAGACTCATCTTAAAACCTTTTAACACAGGATAGACAATGAAAACTAACATTAATAGAACTTGTGGTGCAATAAACAAATAACCAGAAATTGGATTTTCAATCCCACGAAATTTTTTCTTCGTTTGTGTATTTTTCCCAATATCTAAGCGTTGTGCTTTTTCCAATTTTTTTATCCTCCTTTAGTTAAAATCCGACGAAAAATCGTCGGATTTTATCATTAGCTTTCAAGGGCAGCAACAAATTTTTTCGTAATTAATTGTGGTCGTGTAATAGCACTCCCTACTACCACAGAAAAGACACCTTTTTTCATAACTTTGGCTAATTTTTCTGGGGTATCAATATTTCCTTCTACAATAATCGGCTTAGTGATTACTCTTAATAAGTCATCTACTAAAGAAAAATCATCATTTGCAATATCTTGTCCTTTTGTTTCAGCAGTGTAACCGTGAAGCGTAGTCGCAATGATATCAAAATCCAAATCTTGACAGTACAGTGCATCTTTTACAGTAGAGCAATCTGCCATTAACAAAATTTCAGGATATTCTTTTTTTATTTCTGCTACAATATCTGCTAACTCTTCACCATTTGGGCGTTTTCTTAGCGTACCATCCATAGCTACCACTTCACAGCCAATACTACAAAGTGCCCGTACCTCTTTTAAAGTCGGGGTAATAAAAACCGGGTTGTCGCCATATTCTTTTTTTATGATGCCAATCACAGCTGTGTCATTTACATCTTTGATACATTGAATATCTGCAATTGTATTCGCTCTAATAGCTTTAGCACCCGATTCTAAGGCTGCTTTAGCCATCCGACTCATAATGAAAGGGCTAAAAAGTGGTTCATCTGGTAAAGCTTGGCAGGATACAATTAAATTTCCTTTAACTTCTGACAAAAAATCTTTTTTCATTTCTTATTCCTCCAAAGCAGCTTACATGTAGTCTTTAACAAGTTTTTGGGCTACTTTCACTTGATTGTCGGTGTAATGTTTCATCGGCAAGTGGCAATATCCCATATCTACTCCTTTTTCAGTAAGCATAAGTTTTAAGGTATTGTATAAACCGTTATCTAATATTTTTTGAATTAAATCATTAGTTTCCGCTTGTAGTTTGCGCGCTGTTACAAAATCATTTTGTTCAACAGCTTCTAGAATTTGGCGTGCTCGTTTTGCATTGACATTAAAGGTCGAACCAATTGCTCCATCAATTCCCACAGCCGCCGCTGGTAAAAGCATTTCATCAAATCCGGAATACATCAATTTATTAGGAAAACGGCTACGTAAACGTTCCATTAAATAAAAGTCACCTGCAGTATATTTGACTCCAGTAATTTTAGGATTTGCAAATAGTTCTCCAAATTGATCTTCACTGAAGTTGACACCTGTTAGGGCTGGAATGGAATAGACAATCAGCTCAGTTTCAACATCCTTAACAATTTCAAAATAATAGTTTTTGATTTCTTCAAAGTCAAACTTATAATAAAAAGGTGTCACAGAAGAAATTTTAGAGTATCCTAGTTCATTCACAACGTACGCCGCTAATTCTTTTGCTTCATATATATTTAATGAACCTACTTGTGCAATCAATTCGACTCTATCTTCTGCAACCTCTTTAACAATTCGGAAAATATTTTTTTTCGTTGCTGTATCCAACATAAAATTTTCTCCAGTACTACCGCCAACATATAATCCATCTACGTTATTTTCTGAAATATTATATTCTACTATTTTTCTTAAGCTTTCTTCCATTAATTGACCACTCTTATCAAACGGAACTAATAATGCTGTTATTAAATTTACCATGATAACGCCTCCATATTTTTGATAAATCCAATATATCACGATAATTTTTTTCTTGTATTATTTTTTGATGAAAATATTTTTCTTTAAAGAACATTTATTAGCTATTTTTATATAAATTCTATTTAGATAAAAATTATGAAAATAATTTTATATAATAAAACAATTGATAAAATCATTTTCTTGCGGTACATTGAAAGCGATTTACATTTCTGGTTTTAATTAGAAAAATTTAATAATAATTGGAGGAATTTTTTTGTTACTCACAACTAGCAACGATGTTATGAAACTGAATGCAATACAACCGCAGTTAAAAACCATTAGCGACTTTATCAACAACTGGCAACAAGAGCCCTGGCAATTTAAAGAAGAACGTTTAAGTGATAAAGTTATAGTTCGGCTTTTGAGCTATAAAACTGATACTTTTACAAATAGAAGTTGGGAAGCCCACAATCAAGAGATTGATCTCCACTTCTTATTAGAGGGAAATGAACGTATCTACTTAGCAGATTCATCTCCTCTAAGTGCTGGTGAGTATCATGAAGAAGAAGATTATTACCTATTAGAAGGAACAAGCGCTCGCTATATTACTTTAAATAGCGAGTCCGGGAAAGAAAACTTTCTCTTACTTTGGACCCAAGAAGCACATAAAACTGGAGTTCAAGATATGCCTATTGCGAATACAGTCAAAAAAATGGTATTCAAAATTAGAAACTAATTATCTTTTAGAAAAAACGAATACTTTAAAAGTAAGTAATTTTATTTTCAAAAAATGTTTTCTCTTTGTTTTCTTTGTTATTTATAATTGTCAACATCCATGCTACAATGGAATGTATTGTTGGTTTTTTAAATTGAATTAATTTATTTTTATTCACTAAAGGAGTTTTATGAAACATGGATTACAAATTGAAAATTTTAACTGAACAAGATTTACCGATAATTGCCACGCTTTGTGAAGAAGCAAGTGATTATATGGTATTAGCCACTGGTGAAACCAATCCAAAAAAAGAAGCGCTGGATTTATTAACCTCATTTCCACCGCAAAAAAGACTAGAAGATAAAACACTTTATGGTATTTTTGATGCCCATAACAATTTAATTGGTGTGCTGGATCTTATCCGCAACTATCCGACTACCAAAGCGTGGATGATTGGCTTACTTTTATTGTCGCCAACTACGCGGGGACAACAAATCGGTGAGCAAGTTCATGCCCAAATTGTCACACAAATCAAATCAGAAGGTGGCACCGAAATTCGCTTAGGTATTTTGAAAAATAATCCCCGAGCGCAAGAATTTTGGCAACGTCTTGGTTATACTTTCCAAGAAGAAAAAATTGGAACTGTCGCTGGCGTTTTGATGCCTGTTTATGCATTTAAACTTTCTCTTTAATATCAAACTAAAACTAGGTGATAAAATGACACAAAAAAACGATGATTTATCCTTAGATACTTTATTAATAAGCCAAGATTTTTTACCAATTACTACTAAAGCAAATGATAATCTCAACTCTACATTTTATGTCATCCCTAAAAATAAGCGGACAAAGCAACTCCTTCAACAATTAACGCTACTATGGCATCAGAGTGTTCTTACCAGTCATGATTTTTTGACACCGACAGATATTGTGGCGATTAAACCAGAAGTCACACAAGGTTTAAGTCAAATTGAAACACTGATTCTTGCAATCAAAGATCACAAGCCACAAGCCTTTATGGGTATTGCAGAAAATAAAATTGAAATGCTTTTTATCGCACCTTCTTTTCAAGGTAAAGGACTAGGAAAAGCATTGCTAAATTTAGCTGAAACAAACTATCAGGTCCAATTTGTGGATGTAAATGAACAAAATAAATCCGCTGTCGCTTTTTATCACAAGATGGGCTTTCAAATTATGAATCGCTCACCTTTAGATGATGCATCGCGACCTTTTCCAATCTTACATTTAACAAACAAAACTTCATTTTAAGCAAAAGTGGTTGTGATAGAAGCGACTAGCTTTAAGAAATAAGAGGAAATTCCCTAAAATTGTTTTTCAAATTTTTGGGAGTTTCCTCTTATTTTCGAAGAAGCTGCTTTTGTCATTCCGTTTATTCAGAAACAGGAGGTGTGACAAGACGTCACACCTTCTTTTTAACAACAAATGAACAGACCATTCATCTCATTTTTTGCTTATTTTTGGTAAGTGTTTTTCTTTGCCCCCCTTTGTTAAAAAAGGTACTATACAAGTAAGTTAGAAAAAAAAGGAGCTGTTGTTTGTGAAAATTATCGTTGTTGGTGGCGTAGCCGGTGGCCCTTCTTTTGCCACGCGTTTACGTCGCTTGAATGAAACTCACGAAATCGTTTTATATGAACGAGGAGAAAATATTTCTTTTGCTAGTTGTGCGCTACCTTATTATTTGGGTGGTGTAATTAAAGATCGTGATAGTTTGATTGAACGGACCCCTGCCCAATTAAAAGAAAAAAATAATATCGATGTTTTTATTGAACACGAAGTTACCAGTATTGATCCTGTCAATAAAACAGTCAATGTCAAAAATTTGGCAGACGGAACGAATAAAACCGATCATTACGATCGTCTAATCCTTGCTTCAGGTGCTCGTCCAACTTTGCCACCAATTAAAGGGGCACAAGAAGCTAAAAATGGATTTATTTTACGTAATGTTACTCATGCAGACAAAATTATGAACTTCTTAGAGGCTGAAAATCCACAAAGTGTAACAGTTTTAGGCGCTGGTGTTATGGGCTTAGAATTAGCAGAAAACTTTAAAGAACGCGGTCTTGACGTGACATTAATTGATCAATTACCACAAGTTGCATTCCCATATGATACTGAAATTGCTGATTTAGTTTACGATCATTTAGTTGAACATGGTTTACATGTAATTTTAAATACAACCGTCACTGAAATTAGCGATAACGGCCACACTGTCCACTTATCAAATGGCGATACATTGAAAACCGATATGATTATTTTCGCCACCGGTGTTGCGCCAAATAATGAACTAGCGGCTTCTGCTGGGATTGATTTATCCAAATCTGGTCAAGTAAAAGTAGATAATCGCTTGCAAACAAACGTGGAAGATATTTACGCAATTGGTGATATTATCGAAACTACAAGTATTGTCACTGGTCTACCAACACCAAGTATGCTTTCCAGTGCCGCTAATCGCCAAGGCCATTTACTTGCGGATATTATTAATGGTGCGGACTTACATTACCGTGGCTATTTAGGTAGTGGTGTAGCGAAAATTTTTGACTATACTGCAAGTTATACTGGTTTGACTGAACATATGTTAAAAGCAGCTGGGATTACCAATTATAAAACAATTTTTATTACACCATTTGATCATGCCTATTTCTATCCTGGGGCGGAACGATTAAACTTGAAATTAATTTTTGACGGAGAAACTGGTAAAATTTTAGGAGCGCAAGCAGTTGGTAAAAAAGGCGTCGACAAACGAATTGGTCAATTATCAGTTGCCATCACCGGCAATTTGACTGTCTTTGATTTACCAGACCTTGAAATTCCTTATTCACCGCCTTATTCTTCTTCCCGAGATGTGGTGAATATCGCCGGTTACGTTGGAATTAACCAAGTAACGAAAGTCGCTGAAACAATTGATGTTGCTGAAATTCCAGCAGAAGACTTTAAAACTGCTTATTTCTTAGACGTTAGAGAAGCAGGCAAAGCCAAAAGCGGTAGTGTCGAAGCGACCGCCAATATTCCATTAAGTGAATTACGCGAACGTATCACTGAAATTCCCAAAGATAAAAAAGTCTATTTGACTTTCCGTAAAGGATTAAATACGTATACTGCTGCCCGTATTTTAGCTGGCTTTGGTATTAAAGCGATCATGATTGAAGAAAATTAAAATAACTTTTGGGGCTGTGGCATAAACTTGCTATAGCCCTTTTCATTAATACGTAGCTTTTGGTTATAAAAAAACAGTGGCTAAAAGGAAAACTCGCTCTTCTTACAGATGAGTAAATTTCCTTTTATACCACTGTTTTTATTCTATTAACTAACGATAAACCGGTTTTAAATGGGTAGCAGTAAAGATTGCTTTAACTAAAATCGGCGTTAAAATTACCGCCCCAATCACTTCACTTACCCCATTTGTTGCCACAATTGTTGCTAAAACTTTTAATAAACCAGAAGGATCAACACCATAAGCGGATGCGACTGGTCCTGTGTAAATCGTCCCCATAAAAGTTAAAACTAAAATTGTATTGGTTAGTGTACCACCAATCGCTGCTAAAATAGAAGCGACATAAAGATTTTCATTTTTCTTATACCACCAGTGGAACAAAAATCCTGCCACTAACCCCACTAAAACTCGAGGTACAACAGACACAATTGGATTAGTAAAAACCATTGTATCTAAAGGTGTGGTAGGTGAAGTGAAAGCACGAATAATCGTGCAAATTCCCCAAACTAATCCAACAAACATGCCGTCTTTTGTTCCTAAAACAATTGCAGCTACAATAACCGTAATATGAATAATCGTTAAGCTTGTAATCCCCAATGGAATAAAGCCTAAAAAAGGTACCATCGCTTGTAAAATAATAATAGCAATTAAAATGGCCCGAATGGCAATGCGATAACTTTTACTTTTCGTATTCATTTGAGTTCTCCTTTTGATTCTATTATAATGACACTAGTGTCATTGAAATGATTATACAAGAAAATGACACACGTGTCACTAATTTGAGGTGAGAAAATGAAAAATTTATCTAATGCCGAACGCAAACGGCAAAAAAGAGAAGCCATTTTAACTAGCGCCCGTCAAGTTTTTCGCCAAAAAGGCTTAATAGACGTGACGATGAAAGACATAATCGAAGCCACCGGTATCAGTCGGGGTGGCATTTATTTGTACTTTGATTCTGTGGATCAAATATTTATGGAAGTCATTAAACAGCGGTCCAATCGCAAATTTGATGACATTCGCCAAGCTATCACTAAAAATCCGCCCTTTGAAGAATTGTTAAATGACTATTTTACAAGTCATGAAGATCGGTTGTTAAATCAAATGGATAACAGTTTATTACGCTCCATGTATGAATATTATTTTACCCATAAAACAGCAGCTGATCATAAATTCCAACAAGAACAACTCGCCGCAACTAAAAAAACCATTCTGGCTATTTTGGAATTAGGAGTTACTCAAGGCGTTTTAAAAGATGAAAAAATCGCAGAAATTGCGGAAAATTTTATGTTTATGATTGAAGGCATGAGTGTGATGGCCCTCACTGGTGGTATCACCCAACAACAGTTAGATGAACAATTTGACTTGATGAAAAAAATGTTACCCAAAGTTTAATAAATTAGGAAAACAAGTTAAAAAGACCGATGACAAAACAAACATTTTAACGTATCACTAAAGGGCTTGCCTTCAAAAGATACTTTAAAACTTTTTTGTCATTGGTCTTTATTTGAAACTTTTATTTTTAGGCAACACTTTTCTGACTACTAATCAGCAGCAAAAAATTCGCCCATTTCATCCACATAAGGTAACGATTCTTTTAAAGGATACACGACAAAATCATGC
Organism: Enterococcus canintestini; assembly: GCF_001885735.1. Classification (GTDB taxonomy): domain Bacteria; phylum Bacillota; class Bacilli; order Lactobacillales; family Enterococcaceae; genus Enterococcus_C; species Enterococcus_C canintestini. The sequence continues at coordinate 75,851 of NZ_JXKG01000003.1, forward strand.
ATCATATCTGGAACAATGACTAAATTTAGCGTTGTACCTTTAACGTGGGCTACTTTTTCTTTTAAACGTAAAACATCGGGATATAAAATTTCGGCTGTGCCACTGATCACGAAAAGCTCCCCTAAGTCTTGAAATGTTCCATAAATAGGAGAAACAAGTGGATTATCTACCGCTAAATTGCCCGCATAAGTAGCGCCAGCTTGCATCAATAAATCTTTTTCCAACAAAACATCTTTTGCTTCTAATTCATCTGAACGAGGATCGCTCACTGAAACATCAAGCCAAGGAGAGGCTAAAGCTAATTTTTGCGGACGTCTTAGGGTACCTTCATCTCTTAGATGCTGTGCCAAACTAACGGCCAACCCCCCACCAGCAGAATCACCAAAGAGATATATTTCATCATCTGGGTATAATTGACGCAAATGATAAAAAGCAGCTTTAGTGGCAGATAGCGTTTTTTCTGCTGTCGCTTCTGGTGCTAGAGGATAGTCAAAGTAACTAACTTTCAAATTAAAACGGCTAACAAAACGTTCTTGAATTTGTTTATGAAAAGGAGACGCTTCTAAGGCATAACCTCCACCGTGTAAATACAGCACGTGTTTTTTAGTTACATGTGGGGGGAAAAGCGTAATCAATTCTCGCCCGCTAATTTGACTGCGTTTTTGCGGAATGTCGCTATTTTCTAATTGGCGAATGTTAATTTTACGTCGTTTTGGTGGCGTCACCATGGCGATACCCACAAGCTTTTTCATTTGAATTACTTTGAATACTTGTTTAACCAATTTGGCAGAATAACGCATCTCACCCCTCCTTTAAAAATGGTACAATAGTAATATCTCTAGCATAACTGACGGACTAGGAGGTGTCCATTATTTCAAAACAACGGGAATTACTTTTTGACAATTTAAGAGGTGTCCTAATCTTTTTAGTCGTTTTAGGTCACGCTTTAGAATATTTTCGCTTAACAAATCAAACAGCAGAATTTTTCTATGTCTTTATTTACCTGTTTCACATGCCGGTCTTTATTTTTATTTCTGGCTATTTTTCTAAACAGGTCCAAAAAGGACGGAAAACAGCGGTCAAAACATTTCTGATTCCGTATCTTATTTTAAACTTCATTTTAAGTATCATTTTGTTAATGATGGGTAAAATTGAAACTATCACGATTTTAAATCCCGGATGGACGCTGTGGTATTTGTATTGTATGTTCATCTGGCGCCTATTATTACCAGATTTAATTAAAGTACGGCACATTTTAATTTTTAGCTTTATCATCGGTATTTTTTCTGGTTTTTTAACTGAGTTTGGCACTTACATGGCGCTGGCTCGGACATTAGGTTTTTTGCCGTTCTTTTTAGCAGGTTACTATACTGATCGCAAAATGATTGAAAAATTACGCCACTTTCCTTTTGCGCGTTTACTGGGCTTTATGGTGATTATATTAGGTTTAGTAACTGCTTTTCTTTGGGTCAAAGCTCCTTTACCACCGGAAATTTTATGGGGAGATCGTGCTTATAATTTATTTGAAATCCCGCTGTGGCAAAATATTTTGGCTGATTTATACCTTTATGGGTTGGGATTTGCTTTTGTTTTCGCCTTTTTGGTGATGGCGACTGAAAAACGACACTTTTATACTGTTTGGGGACAAAATACATTAGCGATTTATCTTTTACACATTTATCTAATTGCGCCGATTGTCCAAATTGGCGAATTTGTAGTAAACCCCATCTTACATGCTTTAATTTTAATCGGCGGCTCCCTTTTAACCGTCTATATTTTATCTCGCCCGAAAGTGACACATCGTCTAAGTATCGTCTTAAAACAAATCAATCATTGGATTATGCCCGATAAGAAAAGCTAAATGAACTCGCACAACTCGCTAGCAATAAGATGGAATTTTAATAAATTGTTTCCCAAATTTCTTGAAATTTCAGCTTATTGTCGCAGCGAGTTAGTTCATTTTGCTAGACACCTAGAAAAGCTACGCAAACGCGCTTAACTCTTCAGCATTAAGGCGGAATGATACGAAATTGCTCCTCAAATTTCTTAGCATTTCGACTTAATGTCGCCAAGAGTTCGTTTGTGTGCTGGATCAAAAGAAAAGCTAAAGACAGTGGGTAACTCTTTTTTAATCCGAGCAAATTCACCCAATTGCTTATGATAATCAAATATCTCCATTATCAACTAAAAAACTGACACAAACTGCCAACTGAAAATTCAGTGCAACTTGTGTCAGTTTTTTTAATTTTGTTTAACCTTAAAGTAGCGTACACAACTAATTAATACCAGCAGTACTAAAACAAATAAGAACAATAATGCTATTTGTGAGCCAAATACTGTCCCGGCTTCATAATTAGACTGACTTTTTTGGGCCAAATTAATAATAGTCGCCACAATCGCAGTGGCTACAGCGCCAGAAAATTGTTGCAACGTGTTGAAAATGGCATTACCATCGGCAAACATTTCTGTTGGAATTTGGCTCATTCCTGTAGTCATCATATTACTATACGAAAAACCAATCCCAATCATGTAAAAGACGTGGGCGGCCACAAAACCGAATAAAATAGGTGCTTGTAACAGTAATGTTAAAGCTAGCCAACCAATCGTAACCAGACTTAGGCCAAATAAAATTGGTTTTTTCGCGCCGTGATTATCCAACACTCGACCTGAAATAGGCGCCAAAATAGCACCGACTGCAGCCCCCGGTAACATGACTAATCCTGCGATAAAAGCGTCTTTTCCCATCACAATTTGAACAAAATTTGGTAAGACAAAAGAAATTCCCAGCAATAAAAATTGGCAAACTAAAAAGCCTAATAAAAATAAGCGGAACCCTTTATTTTTTAAAACAGTTAGGCGAATTAACGGATCTTTGACACTAGTCGAACGATGATAAAAGAGACCTAAACCTGCTAGTCCCACAACAAGTGGAATCACACTCACAAGTGTTCCTACTTGATTTAAGAATAATAAAAAGCCACTGAACATTAAAACAATCCCCGCCATACTTGGAATGTCCAACTTGCCACCTTTTTTTACAGCCATGTTTGGAATCGCATATAGTCCTAATCCTAGCGAAAGGAACAATACCGGTACTAAAAATAGAAAAATATAGTGCCACGTTAAAGCAGAAGTCAATACACCCCCATAGGTTGGCCCAATTGCTGGTGCGATGGAAGTTGTTAAATTTCCAATCCCAATCATAGCGCCACGTCTATCAATCGGTGTATAAGTTAAAATAATATGAAACATTAACGGTAGTGCAATTCCTGTACTAATCCCTTGCAACAGGCGTCCTAATAACAAAATCAAAAAACTTGGTGACCAAAAATCAATTAATAATCCTGTCATAAATAAAAGATTAGAAGCCAAAAACAACGTCCGAATTTGAAAATTTTTCAATAAATACGTTGAAAAAGGCACAATAATAGCAATAACTAAAAGATAAATTGTTGTCACCCATTGAACCTGACCTGTCGTAATCCCAAACTCACTAATCAAAGTAGGAAAAGTGACATTCATCGCCGTTTCAATTAAAACCCCCGCAAATGACATCATACCAGTTGCCAATACGGCTAATAATAAGTGAATTTTTTTCTCCATCAAATTCCTCCTTGTTTTTCATCCCGTACAAAAACTTAGGCAAAAGACGTTACTCGCTAAAAGTTTACATCATTGCATTAATTGCCTCATTTTATTTACTTCAAGTAACTTTAGGCCTAAAAAAAGAGAAGCAGTTTCTATCGAAATAGAAACCGCCTCTCTCTCGACACGTCAAAGGACGTGTTATCTGTACGATTTGAAAATATTCACAAAAGATATTGTACCTATTTTTATTAAAAGGGTCAAGCATTCTGACTAGTTTAAGTGCTTTGATTTTTTCTTGTTTACTGGTGCAAAAAAATTATTCTTTTTCTCCAAAAGAAAAGCCATCAAAAGTTTCACCATCATAATATTTTAGTAGCTGCTCTGCACTTAGTAGCGAGGTTGTTTGCGCCTCTTCACTGCTTTGTTCTTCTAAACGTTGGCGATAGGCGGCATATTTTTCAGCCAATTCACGATATAACGCTTGGCGAGAGTGTCCTTGCCCCGCAATTTGTGGTAACTCTCGTAAAAAGCCACGATAAACCGGACGATTTTCTTCTAATTCCACTGGCATTTCTGTGACATGTAAATTTAATTCAGCAAAAATTTCAAACATAAAATCACTTTCTTTCGTTTGAACTTAGATGTTCAATCTTTTTCTCTGGAATAAACCACATGATTAACATTAACGCATTGACCACTAACACACTCATAGGATGAATCAACCAACCGGCTAATAAAGCAATCACATTTAAGATAAGTGTCAGCCTCATCTTAGGATAATGGGCAAAAAGTTTTCCCACCGGCGAATTTTTTCCATTAACTCGCACTAACGTATAACCTAAAAGGCAATAGGCTAAGTCCGTACCAAAAATTATTGCCCCATATAATAACTGCGGTGCCAATTCAACAGGATAATCCCCAATCCAAGCGGTAGCAAAAGGAAAGAGTGTCATCATTAAAATAAATAAATTATTGGCCCATAATACCCAACCGTCAACTTTTTTGACAATATTAAATAGATGATGATGATTATTCCAATAAACCGCTAATGAAATAAAACTGATTAAATAAATAGCAAATTGATGTTCTACTCCGGTAAAAGCTCGCCATGTACTGCCATTTGGCTCATGTAATTCTAAAACCAAAATAGTCATAACAATCGCAATTACCGCATCTGTAAATGCCTCAATTCTAGTTTTGGGCATTTTAACCACTTCCTTATTCTTTAATTTCCAATTCACCTTCAAGGTCTTCTAATACACCAGAAATTAATTCTTGACCTAAAATAAATTGATCCGGAATATCACTTTTGTTTTTCATACCAAAAGTAGCAATTTGGCGGAAACCATAGCGGGCATAATAATCTGGATTTCCCACTAAGAAGACAGCATGATGTTCCATTGCCACAGCTTTTTTAAAAGCTGCTTCCATTAAGGCACCGCCAATCCCTTGATTGCGGTAATCAAAAGAGACACTTAACGGAGCTAAAAGTAAAAAGTTACGCACACCGTCTTTTGCTTTAACTTCTTGCTCACTTAACATAACATGACCGACAATTTTTTCATCGGCTACCGCTACAAGTTCTAATTCGGGAATAAATGTTTCTTTTTGGCGTAAGGCAACCACAAAATCCTGTTCGTTTCCGTCTGAAACTTGCGCTGTTTTAAAAGCCTCTTTAACTACCTGATAAATTTCGTCGTAGTCATTAGGCGTTGCCACTCTAATTTTCATGATTATTTTCCTCTTTTTCTTCATCGTATTGATTCATTACTTTAGCCAAAACATCTTCTAAGATATCTTCTTTGGAAAGTACCGTCAATGCCTGAGCTAATAAAGTTTCATCTATTTTTACGATACTATCTGCTTTCAAATTGTTCTTGACTAAAAATTCTTCACTTAACGGTAACACAACTTGATTTTCCACTTGCATTAACCGTTTTTTTCGCATAATTGGCAACGGACTCCCCCCTTTTTTACGTATTATAACAAATATTTGCAAAAATTATGGCAATTTAGTTTAAACCCGCATTCTTATTAGGTTTTATCATTAAAAAAACAATGCTTAACATTACTATGCTAAACATTGTTTTTTTACTTAATCGTCAACATCTTTATTTAAAATTTTGCCACCTTGGGCATCTAAAGTTAATTCAATCTCTTGATTGGTGTGGAGTAGCTTGACTTCCCATTTTGTAACACCATCGTCTTTTTCTAATTCTGCTGAAGTAACAGATCCTTCAGTATCAGCTTGGGCTTTTTCAATCGCATCTAACAATGAAATAACAGCATCAGTTTTCACTTCATCTTCTTGCCAATTTTTATCGTCGTTCACTTCACTCGTATCTCCCAGTAATTTACCACTGGCGTCAAAAATCATCTGATATTCTTGACTACTATCTTTTCCTTCAATCTCAACTTGTCCATTTGGTCCTTGGGCTTCCCATTTAAAACTTGTGATAACTGCCTCTGTATGAGCGGACTGAAATTTTGTTATCGTTTCATCAAATAATTCTGCTTTTGGGACTGCAATCCCATTTTGATCAGTAACCTTTGAACTTGTTTCACTTGTTGTAGTGGCTGTTGTGGTGGTTGTAGTTGTATTAGTTGTCTGAGCTGTATTCCCATTTTGATTTTCGCTATTTTGCTGACAAGCGGCTAAAAGTAAGCTACTACCTAAAATGGTCATTAAGATTAATTTTTTCATCTTCTTTCCTCCTCGGCTTTAAAATATCAGTTAATTTTATGTTACCTGTTTTTAAGAGGAATTGCCACTAACAGAGCAGAGTAAAATTTTTTTGTGCAAAAAAGAGCCTGACTTTAACCGTCAGACTCTTAATAATTGAAAATTAATCAATTAATTTTGTTTTCTTTACATCCGCAATTGTTTTTGTTCCAGCCAATTGCATCGTAATGGATAACTCTTTGTTTAAGTGATCAAAGACAGATTTCACGCCTTCTGCGCCACCTAAGTTCAATCCGTAAATAACTGGGCGACCAATAGCAACTAAGTCAGCACCACTAGCTAAAGCTTTAAATACATGTTCACCACGGCGTACGCCAGAATCAAAGACGATTGGCACCCGTTTGTCGACAACTTCTGCAATTGCTGGTAAAACTTCAAAAGAAGCTGGACCACCATCTAATTGACGACCACCATGATTAGAAACCCAAATCCCATCTGCACCAGCTTTAATTGCAAGATCAGCGTCTTCTGGTGATTGAATTCCTTTAACAAAAACAGGTAAATGCGTTAAGTCTTTAATTTTTTTGATGTCTTCTGGAACTAAACCTTGTTTGGCAGCAGCGTAAATTTCAGCGATTCCTTTGCCTTCACCATCACCACTAGCGCTTTGAGCAGAATAAGCAGCTAAGTTAGGCATTGGTAGTGGAAATTGGAATTGATTAATTACGTCTTCTTCACGGTAACCACCTAATGTCGAATCGGCAGTTAAAATAATTGCTTTGGCACCGGCTTTAACAGCTTTATCCAAAATAAATTCGTTAAAACCGTCATCTTTACTCATATATAATTGGAAAAATTGCGGTGCATCTGGTGCAGCAGCGGCAGCATCTTCGATTGTAGTGTTGGCATAAGTACTAATGGAAAAAATTGAACCCGCAGCGGCAACACCTTTAGCTGTATCTGCTTCACCTTTTTCATGAGCTAAACCTTGTGCTGCAGAAGGAGCTTGAATAATCGGTGTTTTAAGTTCAATGTCCCATAATTTAGTTGATAAATCAGCATGATCAATTCCTTGTAAAATGCGGGGCATAATTTTTTTATTCATAAATGAAGTAGTATTTTCTTTCATTGTCCATTCATCTTCAGAACCACCACGAATGTAACCAAACGCGCCAGCTTCCATACGTTCTTTAACGCGGCCTTCTAAAGAGGCAATATTAACAATATCAATAGGATGTTCTTCATTGCTTGTATGATACATAAGACTTTCCTTCTCTCTTGTAATTTACATGCTCATTTTACATCGCTTATTAAAAGTAAGCAAACATTTGTACTCGAGGGTAATAGAAAAGTGGCAGAGGCCGGGCAGCTCTTTTAAAAAATCTCAGAAACTCGTCTACTGGTGTTCTGGACCAGTAGCTAGTTTTTGAATTTTTCTCAAAGAGTTGGCATCTGAAACTAGACAAAATAGGAAAGCTTTTTGAACTCGTTCAACTCTTTAGCAATCAGCTGAAATCTTTATAAATTGTTTTTCAAATTTCTTAAGATTTTAGCTGATTGACGCCAAGAGTTTGTCCAAAAAGCTAGACAAATAGGAAAAGTGAAAGAGTTCGGGTAGCTCTTTTAAATCAGACAAAATTTCTTAATTGTGATGGATTTCAAACAAAAAAACACGAGCCTTGTCATTTTTACCCTATCTACATAGGGTAAAAAACAAAACTCGTGGTTTTTATACTTATTTCACACTGAAGTTATGATTTACTTCAGCTTTTAAGACTGGATGGGCTTGCAAGTATTCCGCGATTACTTCTGTCATGTCCCGTGGAATTTCTTTGATGATTTTATCTGCGCTAAACATAGCGTAATTTCCGCCACCAACCGCACGATATTGATTCATGACAACTTCTAATTCTTGATCAGGTAAAATATCTGATCCTTCAAATTGGAGCTTCGTGATTTTTTCGCCATAAGGTTTGCTCAAATCAATCGCATAGTCAATACCTTCATACATATCGTAATTGTAATATTGTGGTTTTGGATCGATAAATTGCGGATTAAAGACGATTTGACCATCTTTTAACACTAAATAATTTGCGGTTTGCTCCAAGGCAGCTTTTAAATCTGCACCTGTAATTTTTAAAACAGCTAGTGTATTGGGATAAATATAATTGGTGATGACATCGCGCATGGTAATAATTTCACCAAACCCTTTACCTTCATTGTTAAATAAAGCTGTGCCGGAAATTTTAGCACCACTAGCCCACATTTGGACGCGATTGATAAATTCAATATATGGATGTTCGTGAATGCGGGCAGCCATCGGATCGATGATGTGCATGTCGCCTTCCACTTTTCCCACCGGTTGATCCAACCAATTTTCTAATTCATTGTCTAACTCTTGAATCAAACCCACAACTTCTAAATCAGCCTTTGCATCTTTTGTCGCGACAATTTCAGCAGTTGGATTACTTACTTGCCAAGTATTGCCAGTTTGATTTAACTCAAGCGTAATTTTACCGATATAATTTCCGCGAAAACCTGGTTGAATAACTGGAACACCGTTAATAACAGTCGCAATTTCACGATGTTGATGTCCGGTTACAAAGGCGTCAATACCACTGACAGTTTGCAATAATTCATAGCCTTCATTTTCTCCGGTTAACATTTCTGTTGCTTCTCCAGTTGTCAGGTCTTTTTCAAAACCGCCATGGTAAGAAACAATCACTACATCAGCTAACTCCCGTAATTTTGGCACGTATTCTTTAGCGGTTGCAACTAAGCTTTTAAAAGTTAGGTCTTTAACAGTTGCTGGTTGCTCCCAATGAGGGATATATTGTGTAACCACACCTAAAACAGCGATTTTAACACCTTCTTTTTCCAAAATAACGTAAGGTTCACCAAAATAAGGTTGGCCATCTTTCCCTAAAACATTGGCTGCTAAAATCGGATGTTGATAACTTTTAATTGCTTTTTCTAAATAAGGCAGACCATAATTAAATTCATGATTACCCAGTAAGCCAACATCATAGCCCATATGATTAATGACTTTGGTAATTTCAGCTGGATCTTGTTTTTGCTTGGCAGCATAATAACTTAAAGGAGATCCTTGAATAAAATCGCCATTTTCAATTTTAATAACTGGTCCATCTGCTTGGGCGGTTAATTCTTGCATTTTGGTCGCGACTTTGGCGGTACCAAATGGTAAATCAGCACCTTTTTCCGCATAATTGGTTGGTTGAATATAGCCGTGCATATCACTCGTTGCTAAAATAGTTAATTGCATTTTTCTCGTTCCTTTCCTGATTTTAAACGCTAATAACAACACTCACATTGTAATAGAATTTAAAACAATTTCCTTTGTCATCATACCATAAACCACGAATAGATTTGATTTTTGACAAATTTTTCCCTAAAAAATTTGGCCAATCCAATCTAATTTATTTGTCTGTCTTTTTAGATAAAAAAATCTCCTCTACCTTTTGGGATAGAGGAGATTTTTTACATCAAATTATTGATTCCAAGCATCTTGTAATTGTGGGACAGAATCTTTAATTAATTTGTTTGTATCTTTATTTGGGTTAGACAAAATGTTTTCCATGATTGCCCGTACTTCATTGTAGGCAGGATCAGCATTTTCTTTAACTGGAATAGAGAATAAGTCTTTTGTTGCTTCTTCTAAAATTGCTGGTACTTTTGTATTTGGTGATTTTTTGTATTCTTCACTTTCTAGAACAGATTGTAATACTGGCATGTAACCTGTTTGTTCAGCCCAATATAATTGCACGTCTGGTGAAGACAAGTATTTCAAGTACATGAAAGCTGCAGATTTTTGTTCTGCTGTAGCGCTGTTGAACATGTAAATGTCTGTACCTTGTTGTAAGTTAATTTTTTCCGGACGTGGTGCCACACCGTATTCAAATTTACCTTCTGTATCTTTTTTAACGTAACCTTCACCGGCAATTGAACCAATGAACATTGCTACTTTACCGTTTGCAAATGGGCCAGATAAATATTTGTCTGAACCGGCAATGCGGAAGTAACCGTCTTTTACGCCATCTAAATAGTAATCAATTACTTCTTTTGATTTTTCAGAATCAAATTTTAAATCTTTGGTGAATTCTTCCCCTTTATTTTCCATGCCAATAACATAGTAGTTGTTTAAAGAGTCAAAGCCCGCACCGACAACTTCATGATTTGATTTTTCATAAATTGTTTTCGAAGCTTCTTTTAATTCTTCTAATGTTTTAGGAACTGCAACACCATATTCTTTCAATAAATCAGCGTTGTAAACTAAAGCTTCAGTTGATTTATTAAATGGAATACCGTATTGTTTGCCTTCAATTTGCGCACCTTCTAATAATGGTTTGCGAATTTCTTCTTGGTCGCCCCAACCAATTGTTTTATTATCCATGTAAGGTTTTAAATCTACTAACATATCATCTTGTGCTGCATTCCATAACCAGCCTGGATATGCTTGGCTGATTGTTGGTAAATCCTTTGGAGAAGGTAGTGTTGAGTTGATTTTTGCTTGTAAGTCTGGGTATTGTGATTGGTTTTGTAATTCAATTTTGATTTTAGGATTTTCTTTCATAAAATCTTCAGTAATCTTCGTTAACGCTTCTTCTTGCGCTCCATTCATCGCATGCCAAAATGTAACAGTGGTGTCTTTGTCGATGGATGTAACGATTTTGTCGCTGTCGCCATTAGAACTTTCTTTTGAATCATTGCCACAAGCTGCTAATGCAAAAACTGCGGCGGTTGCCAATACTGCTGTACCCAATTTTTTGAACTTCATTTCTTACTCTCCTTTGAACTCAGTGATTTTTTCCCCACGGGTGGGAAGTATTCTTTTACCATACGGATTTTCCAGTTTTTCTGGTTTTAACGTATGGATTGGAACCAAAATTTTAGGCTCGATCATTGAAATAATCGCATCGAGATCTTGTGGAAAGGCATGTCCGGAACAAGCAAGACGGACAAATTCCACTTTCTTCAAGGCTAATAAATCCAAGAAGACTTGATATTTGGGATCAAAATCTCCCAAAGGTTGGGCGTCCATATGAAAATACATGCCGCCGCTTTGTAATTTTTCAAAATTTGCGACTGCTTGCCATAAATATTTATGGTTGTCAGCCAGCAATTCTTCATAAGAAATTTCTAGTTTTTCATCTAAGTCCGCAATTTTATGTTCGGTATTTAAAGGATAATAATACGGAACTGCGATATTAAAGATATCCTGCATTAAAGCTGCCATATTGGCTTCTAAGACGACTTTTCGCGGCGATTGTTTAATGATTTGTTCAAAGCGCTTCACATTAGCGGGATAACCATTAAACGTTAATTGTCGCTGAGGATTTTCGTTAATTTTTGCCACCAGTTGTGCAATTAAATCCGCTTCACTGAAGACTTTAACTTCTTCAGAATCTCTTTCATCAAAGCTGATACTAACGCCTTCCATCATTAGAAGATCTGTATGCTTGGCTTGTTGACAAAAATCTAGCGTATACTGGCGGTCATATCCGTGTAAACGCAAATCACCAGTGTAAGTCAAAAACGCATCTGGTGTATGAATCAATAATGCACACGCGCCATAAGCATCGTGATCAACTGGTACAAGTTCCACTTTAATTTGCCCCACTTCTACCACGTCATGGGCTTCTAAGCCAATCATTTCACGGGTAAAATTCGTTGCTTCAAAAGGGGAAGGAATTAAAAAATCACCGTTACGATTTAAACTACGCAAAATTTTTGCCGTTTCTTTTAACGTGTATAACGGAATTTGCGGATCCAAATAATTAATCATTTTGGAATGATCCAAATGCGCATGGGATAAAAAGACAGCCGTTTGACTATATTCTTGTTCATCTTCCCCGTGGTAAGTGTAATTTAACCGCGGATCATAGACACCTTTTAATTCTGGGATGAGACGATTTTTTAACAATGTACTTAAATCATCATCTTTTAGCCCCAATTCCGGGCGATATTCGGTCCCAAAATCAAAGAAAATATGCGCATCTTCATAACTGACTTCAATAATGGTACCGCCGATGGTCAAAATACCACTATGAAAAGTGATGTTGGTTTTACCCTTTGATACCATTTTTTGCCACTCCTCGAATAATTTCTTTTCTAAAGATCAAATAAATAATTAAGATGGGAATTACTGTCAATGTCGCTGCAGCCATTTGCAAGTGCACGTCGCTACCACTTTCAGTCGTAAAAGCAGCTAAACCGTTATTTAACAAACGGTATTTTTTCTCGTTGGTAACAAGTAAAGGCCATAAAAATGAATTCCAACTGGAGATGAAAGTCAAAATCCCCACAGTGACTAACGCTGGTCGTGACATTGGTACTAAGATACGCCAAATATATTCCAAGTCAGAAGCACCATCGATTTTAGCAGCTTTATAAAAGGTACTGGAAATTCCTTTTAAATAACTATTTAAATAATAAATATAGAAGATACTTGTTAAAAAGGGAATAATTAATGCCATGTAGCTATTTAATAAGCCCATTTTGGCGATTGTATTGTAGTTGGTAAAAATAATCGATTCATACGGTACCATTAGTAATGACACCATAATTCCGACAACTAAACCTTTAAATTTAAACTCTAAACTCGTTAAAGCAAATGAAGCTGAAACAGAAGTAATTAAAGTCGCAATCGTGGTCACCAAAGAAACGAAGACAGTATTAATAAAGTACTGTAAAAACGGCGCTTTGGAAAAGACGGCCGCATAGTTCGCCCATTGGAATTTTTCCGGCATAATAGTTGGTGGAATACTTGTCGCTTCACTATAAGTCATTAAACCGGCTAAAACCATATAGATAAATGGGAACAAGGTGATAATCCCTAGCACCACTAAAAAGACTAAAGCAATAATTGTTACTAGTTTTTTCACGCTAATCCCCCACTCTCTTCATGATTTGGCGTTGAATAAAAGTACAGAATAAAATAACTAAGAACAAAATCACAGTCGCTGCCATGGCAATTCCAGGACGTCCGGCAATGTGGAATTTGTCATAGATATAATACACTGCGGTTGTCGCACTTTTGGCAATCCCTGGTTGGCCTGCAAACAAGGCATAGACTTGCGTGTACACTTTAAAAGCGCCAATAATATTTACCGTTAATAAAAAGGCAATCGTTGGAACCAACTGTGGCAACGTAATACGGCGGAAAATTTCACCGTCTTTTGCGCCAAACATTTTGGCAATTTTATAATGCTCTGGATCGATATTGCGTAAGCCCGCTAGTAAAATAATGATATTAAACGCCAAACTCGTCCAAACCCCAAAAATAATTAAGGTCGTCATGCTCATGTCTACATTATCCAACCAATTAATCGGTGCGATACCTACTTTGCCTAGTAAGAAATTAATAATCCCGTAAGAGCCATTAAAGAAGTAACGAAACACAATCCCGATGGCAATCGTACTGGTTACATAAGGCATGAAAAATAACGTTTCAAAAAAACTTTTATGCTTTACTTTTTCAAAAATAATCCAAGCAATCGCCAGTCCAATAATTAACGCAATCGGCACTACCGTAAAAGCGTAAAGAGCTGTATTTTTTAACGCTTTAAAAAAGACTGGATCACTTAAAACTTTTTGATAGTTTTCAATACCCGCATATTCTTGGTTAATCAGCGTTCCTTTTTGGAAACTCATAAACAACGAACGAAATAACGGATAGATACTAAAAATCATAATGACAACTAAAGATGGCAGAAGGAAGAGCCATGCTTTTGGTTGATTTTCCGGATTGTAATGATTTTTCTTAAACATTAGTAAATCCGCGTCCCATCTTCTTTAAAGATAAAAGCTTTTTGGTAAGCAAAATCAAATGTCAGCTGCGCTCCTTCTTGAATATCTTCTTCGATGCTGACAATCGATTTTAAGTGATGGGTATCAATATCAAAGTTTAAAATACGTTCACGGCCAATTAATTCCACGCCAGAGATGACTGTTTGAAAAGCGCCAGCACCTTCAACTGGTAAAACATCTTCTGGGCGAATCCCGATAAAGTAATTACCATCTGGCATATTTTCTTTAAAGCGAGCTACCATAAAACGTTCAACCGGAACGCTAAAGGCATCGTGATGCATCATGCCGTCTTTTACTTCCACTGGCAAAATATTAATGATCGGGTTTCCGATAAATTTCGCCACAAACAAGTTATTTGGTTCTAAGTAAAGGTTTTGGGGATCATCGTTTTGTTGAATGACACCTTCGTTTAATAAAATAATTTTGTCTGAAATCGACAACGCTTCTTCTTGGTCATGGGTAACAAAAATCGTGGTAATCCCCACTTCCTTCACTAAGCGGCGAATCTCTTCGCGAATCTTTAAACGTAAACGCGCATCTAGATTAGATAACGGCTCATCTAATAACAAAACTTCAGGGTTTTGTACGAGTGCTCGCGTAATGGCTACCCGTTGTTGTTGCCCACCGGATAATGTACCGGGCTTTTTATTTTTTAACTCTTCAATATTGGTTAGCGCCATATATTTTTCCGCAATTTTCATCGCTTCATTTTTAGGCATTTTTTTATCCCCAACCGTTAAAGGAAACATTACGTTTTCAAAAACAGTCATGTGGGGATAGAGTGCATAGTTTTGAAAAACAAAACCAATATTCCGATCTTTGGGTTCGGTCTTAACCACAGAGTTACCAGCAAAGCGGATATCGCCAGCAGTTGGACTTAATAAACCGGCAATCAAATTTAAAATAGTTGATTTACCGCAACCACTTGGACCTAAAAGACAAACTAGGTCACCTTTTTCAATCGTGAAATTTACAGACTTTAACGCTTCAAAACCATTATCGAATACTTTTTTCAGATCGATAACTTCAATCATGGGAAATCCTCCCTTTTTTATTTTTACCTGCACTGCTAATTTTAGCATTTTTTATAACAATAAGTTTATAAAGTTTAATGAGAGATTTTCTTATTTTTTTCTCATTTAATTTTATAAGGCAAAGAGTGAAGCAATAGGGTAAGTACTTTTTTCACAATTTTTTCTATCTTATTTTGTTATCCCCAACGAGAAAAAAACAACGAAATTTTAGTTATTATTTCATACTTGAACCAGATAGCCGTTAGTAAAATTGAAAAGAAAGTAAAACAACCCTAAAAAATAGAATGAATCTGTTTCACTCCCACACAATAAGGTGAAAATTGGCGCAATGTTTCCGCTAATTTCTGCCAATTTCTACTTACTTAATTTGTCGTAGAAACATGAACAGGTAAAACCCACTTAGTAGAAAAGCGGAGCAGGCATATTTATTCCCCGAAAAGTTACTCTTGTCATTTCATTGATGCAAAAAAAGGAAGTGTGATCAGGCTTTTCTCACACCTCCTTTGTACAGCACTTATTAAACTGATAAAGCCCGCTTTTTTCGTTTTTGCAGTTCACTACTTATAATTTCTGCTCCGGTTTTGGTTTCGTTAAAATGCCACTGGATGTTTTCACTTCGAAATAAGTTTCTATTAATTGTTGTAATTCAAGCATTGCGGCATGGGCGCGCTGAGCTTGTTTATCATTAATGGCTTCAATAACTAAAACAGCAGAGGTTGTCGTTTCTTGTAACATTGTCCGTTTAGCTTCCCGCCAGTTAAAACAACGACACACTGCTCCTTTTTCATCATAATAAATTATTTCATCGGGTAAAGCCGGTGCATCTTCATCTGCTCCTAGAGGTTGAAAGCTTTCGCCACCTTTGGCTTTTCCTAAATGGAGATCGCCTGCAATCGTATCAATGTCTTCGCCACCACATGGAACCCCATATTTTAATGAGATACTATTGTAAATATCTACCAGCGGATTAATCGGATGAAAGATGCGATCTTGGCTGGCTCTTTTTAATAACGCTTCAATCGAAGAACGGGCACCTTTTTTTGTTTTAAATTGGCTAAAAGCTTGGCGCCATTCTTGGATAACTTCATTTTGACTAAACGTTTCAGCTGTCAAAAATTTTTGCGCTTCTTTTTTACCTTTGGCTAATAAATCTGCAAAATATGCCTCTTGGGCTTCATTGATATGATTATTAAGACCACTCGCTGTAACAATAAATAACTTGGCATCTGGAAAAAGTTTCCAAAAATTTTCATCAACTTTTATTTTTTTCATTTTAAAGACCTCCACTGTTTTTGTCGTTTATTCTTTTAGTCATTATCCAATCTGTTTGGTCATCACTACCAAGAGTAAAAATGTGTTCACCCGTTTTAACAAAGCCCATTTTTTTATAAAAAGTAATCGCCGGCAGATTATATTCCCATACGCCTAACCAAAGCTGGCGTTTATTTTGAGCTTGAGCTACTTTTTCAGCAAAAGCAATCAGCTCTTGCCCTAAGCCTTGCCGCTTAAAGGCCGCCAAGATGTAGATGCGTTCAATTTCTAAAGCATCGTTTACACCTGCTTCACTTTGCGCTTCATTAATATTCAATTTTAAATAGCCCGCTAACTCATTTTGCTGGTAAATAAAATAGAAAAAAGAGTTTTGATTGGCGAGTTCTTTTTCCAATTGGGCGTAGTTGTAATTTTGTGCTAAAAAAGCAGCCAAATCTGCTGGCGTATTGTCTTTAGCAAAAGTTTCTGTAAAGGCTATTTCACTGATGGCCTTTAACTTTTTTACTTCTGTTTGTTTCACCATTTCAATCTTCACTGCCATATGGACGCACGCCTCCTTTTTTCACCAGATCCCAATCTGTGGCAACATTTTCTTCCACCCGTGCTAGATAGGCAGCTAATTGTTGTCTTTCAGGTTCACTGAAACCTTTTAGCGCAACGTCATTGGAATATTTATTTTCCGCTTGAATAATTGGCGCAAGCTTGGCCCCTTTGTTTGTGACAAAAAGTGATTTATTTTTTTTATTATCGGCTTGGATTTGCTTTTCAATCAGACCATTTTTTTCTAACTTAGCAATCGCACGAGCAGCGGTAGTGCGGTCCACTTTAATCAATTCTGCTAACTTTTCTTGAATAATACCAGGATTTTCATAAATACGGACCAAATAAAGATACTGCCCGCGGGTCAAAGAAAATTCCTTAAATTCAATATTGGCAATCGAATCTAATGCACGGGCAATTTTGCCTAAATCACGTAAAATTTCGGTCATCTAATCCCTCATTCACTAATTTTTATTGGTAGTTGTATCTTAAAATATTTTTATTGTATTTGCAACATTTATCGTAAAGCACTTCATTTTGTTTTTATTTTGAATCGTGATACGGTTAATTTAAAGGTAATAAAAATCGTTTTGTCAGATGCAGTGTCAGCGTTGTTTTTGAAAGGAAGGAAAACAGATGAAAAAAATGTCAACTTCAACAGTGATTAATACCGGTGGTCGCGAAGGTGAAAGTAAGTCTGTCACAGGTTCTTTAGATGTCTTAACAACTGGCGTAAAAAAAGAGGGGTACACCAACCCTGAAGAATTATTTGCCGCAGGTCTTGCCGCTTGTTTTAATGGTGCCATGCAATTTCCGCTAGAACGAGATGGCCTAGGGGATAAAAAAAGAGAGATTCGAGCTGAAGTCAGCTTACTTGGGGATTTACCAGATTTCACGACATTACATTTGGAAGTTGTTTTAATTGGAAAAATTGAAGGCTTAAGTAAAGAAGATACCGTAAAATATATGACCGAAACCGAAAATATCTGTCCTTATACTAAAGCCATTAAAGGCAATGTCGCAGTAAAATTTGACGCTGAAGATTAGAGCAACAACTTTGGCATCGTTTCACTTCTAAGTATAAAAATAAAAAATCCGCTGACAAAACACATCATCGTGTAGTTATCAGCGGATTTTTTTGTAAGAAAAAGGTTATATGCTATTCACAAGGAATAAAATTTGTTGTCCTTCAGAAACCTTATTTTCAAAAGTTTTACAAGAGCATAACGCTTTTATGAAATTTAATCGGCAGACGTAAGCAGCTATTTTTGTAAGAGCTCTAAGAATGCTGCGCCATATTTTTGTAATTTATTTTCCCCTACCCCTTTAATTTGCAACATTTCTAAGGTCGTTTGTGGCTGAATCTCAGCTAGTTCATACAACGTTTTATCAGAAAAAATGACATAAGGCGGTAAATTTTGTTTCGTTGCCAGTTCCAAGCGCAACTGGCGCAGTTTTTCAAACAATTCATTATCCGGTGCCAATTTTTTCACTACTTGAGCTTTCCGCATCACTTTTTGTTGTCCCAGCAAGACTTTTTTACCACTGTTTGAAATTTTCAATAAAGGAAATTGTCCTTCGGTAGGAATTAAATAACCTGCTGCTGTCAAAAAATCAATTAACTGGCTAACATCTTTTTGACTCCAGTCTTTCATTAAGCCGTAAGTTGATAACTTTTCAAAATGCCATTGGCTAATTTTTTGATCTTTTGAACCTGTTAAAACTTTGCTGATCAGGGCTTTGCCAAACCGTTCTCCCATGCGCTTAACACAAGACAGCACTTTTTGGGCATCTAATGTGATTTCTTCAACTTCTCTTTCATCTAAGCAATTACTACAACGCCCACAATCAGGGCCATCTTCTCCAAAATAGCGCAAAATGTAGCGTTGCAAACACATTTCTGTATGAGCATACTGACTCATTTCCCGTAGTTTTAAATACTCTTTTTGCTTGTAGTCTAATTCCATCTCAGAATTATCAATAAAAAATTGCTGTACTTGTAAATCTTGCGGTGCATACATCAAAATGGATTCACTCGGTAGTCCATCGCGCCCTGCTCTACCGGCTTCTTGATAGTAAGATTCAATGTTTCCTGGCGTTTGAGCATGGATGACAAAGCGAACGTTACTTTTATTAATCCCCATTCCAAACGCGTTCGTTGCCACCATCACTTTAATTTCATCAAACAAAAAAGCTTCTTGCGCTGCTGAACGTTGTGCTTCGGTTAAACCGCCATGATAATAGCCAACTTCAATTTTTTTACTTTTTAAAAGATGGTATAAGCGCTCAACTTCTTTTCTGGTGCTGGCATAAATAATGCCTGCTTGTTGCTGATTGACCCGCAAATATTCTAATAAATAACTATCTTTGCCATCTTTTACAACTTGAAAAGCTAAATTTTCCCGTGCAAAACCGGTTTGGACTTTATTATTAACCGGAATTTCCAAACTGTTTTCAATATCTTTGGCAACTTGAGGGGTTGCAGTCGCCGTTAAGGCAATCACAGCTGGTCGTTTGGGTAACGCTTTGATTTCTTGGGCCAATTGCAAATAACTTGGCCGAAAATCATGGCCCCATTGCGAGATACAATGGGCTTCATCCACAGCAATTAAACTAATTTTTTCTTGCTGTAAAAGTTGCTTAAACGAAAACATTTCAAACCGTTCTGGCGCGACATAAACTAATTTATACTTACCAATGGCTGCATCTTTTAAGCGCATACTTACTTCTGCTTGAGATAAACTACTATTAACAAAAGTAGCTGCAATACCCATTTCATTTAATGCATCCACTTGATCTTTCATTAAAGAAATTAACGGTGAGACCACTAAAGTTAAACCGTCTAATAATAATGCCGGTAATTGATAACAAATCGACTTTCCGCCACCGGTTGGCATAATGCCTAAAACATTTTCATTACGCAACACTTTTTGAATCAACTCTAATTGACCCGGACGAAAACTTTCGTAACCAAACTTTTCTTTTAATAATTGGGTTAAAACATCCACGTACTATCCTCTTCTCACTGCTAAGTTCTTTTCAGGCCTTTTTTGTCTATTCATCTTAACATGGAAAACAGCTAGAAAAAAGTAGTCAATTTTTGGGCCGACTTTTAATCTAATGCACGTTTTTTTACATTATATTTAAATGATTTTTATCACAAATGGTTTTGACGTAAAACCAAAAAAAGTGTAAGCTTGGTGAGGCGAATTTAAGGACGCTGGAGGTTTATAAATGAGTTATTTATCTTTACAAGATATTAGCAAACACTATCCTGGCAAAAAGAAAAATGCGTTACAAGATTTTTCTTTAACGGTAGAAAAAGGTGAATTTATCGCAATCGTTGGTCCTAGTGGCAGTGGCAAGTCGACGCTTTTAAATATTTTGACAGGTTTTGAAGCACCGACAACTGGTAGCGTTATTTTAGCAGATCGAAATATCACTAAAGATGCCCCAAAAGATCGGGATATGGCGCTTGTTTTTCAAGAATACGCTTTGTTTCCCCATATGACGGTGGCACAAAATATTACCTTTGGAATGAAAATCCGTAAAACTGCTAAAAAAGAACGTCAGGAAAAATTGGATTGGGTTACAAAAGAACTTGGTTTAACAGAAGTCCTAGATGTTTTACCGAAAAACTTATCCGGTGGTCAACGGCAACGAGTTTCACTAGCCCGCGCGATCGTCCGCGATCCCAAATTATTTTTAATGGATGAACCTTTATCAAACTTAGATGCCAAATTGCGGGATCAAGTCGGGGATTTAATTTTAACCACGCATAAAAAATTACAGGCGACAACATTATTTGTCACCCATTCCCAAGAAGAAGCCATGTCTTTGGCTGATCGCATTATCGTGTTAAATGACGGCGTGATTCAACAAATCGGCACGCCTCAAGCAGTTTATGAAAAACCAAAAAACCGCTTTGTGGCCGAATTTATTGGTCGGCCTGCGATTAATATGTTCTCTTTTACTAATTTACCGCCTGCCTTACAGCAACAATTTTTACAGGAGAAAGACAAACTAGCCGCAATCCGTAGTGAGCATATCCACATTCGTGAAGAAAAACACAAAGAAAGCAACCAGTCCGATCCTGTTGAAACTGGAATTGTCACAGAAGTACGTTATTATGGTGGCAATAGCATTTTGCAGTTGGATTGGCAACAGACGAAATTATTCGTTCAAACTACACAAAACCCGCCTGCATTAGGCGCGACAGTTTTATTTACGTTTGATTCACAACATTTACTATTTTTTGATAAATAAATTTATAGTACCGCTATAAATTATTTTTAATATTTTACTGGAGGAAAGAAACATGAAAAAAATTTATTTAGGTTTGACAGTGGCAGCTGCAACACTATTTTTGGCTGCTTGTGGCAGCAACAATAAAGAGGCAACAAAAGAAAACGATCAAGTTAGTGGTGAATTAACTGTTGTAACCAATCGCACAGATGCTGATAAACTGTGTGACCAAATCGAAAAAGACTTCAAGAAAAAATATCCTGAAATTAAAGATATTAAATGGGAAGCAGCTGGTACAGACTACGACCAATATATCGCTAACCGCATGAACACAGAAGATTATGGGGATGTCGTATTTATTCCTTTTTCAATGGCCGGTAAACCAGAAGATTACAGCAAGTATTTTGAAGAATTAGGAACTGTAAAAGCGCTAGAAAAAGATTATCTTGATGTCACAGAAGCTGATTACGATGGCAAAGCTTACGGCTTACCAACCGTTTTAAACTCATTAGGTCTGGTTTACAACGAAGCAGTCTTCAAAAAAGCAGGAATTGATAAATTACCTCAATCCACTGAAGAATTAATCGCTGATGCAAAAACCATTAAAGAAAAAACAGGTGCTATTCCTTTTTACACTAACTACCAACGTTTAGCCGTTTGGGCAGGTGCATTATCTTCTTACGGTGGTGAAGACTTCAAAAAAGAAATGGTAGAAAGTAAATCCGCCTTTAAAGAAGGCCAACCAATTCGTGAAGTCATGGATCTTATTTATGAATTAGCCAAAGCCGGTTTAATTGAAAAAGATCCCGTTACCTTAGAAACCCAACAAGCACAACAACAATTAGCTGACGGTAAAATTGCGATGTTAATGAGTGGCTCACAAGATGTTGCGCCATTGCAAAAATTAAGCAAAGATACGATTAACATTATGCCATTTCCACATTTATTAGATGGTAAAACCAGTCTAGCCCTTGGTGCCCCATCTGTGATTGGTATTAACAAACATTCAAAAAACAAAGTTGCCGCAAAAGCATTCTTAGATTTCTTTATTGATCCTGCTTCTGGTTTTGCTAAAGATATGGGTGGAATGACACCAGTTAAAGCCAAATTAGATGATACTGAACAAAAAGCAATCAAAGATAATAACGTTATTTTAACTGCGCCTGCAACCGATCCTGCCATTGAAGCCAAATATACTGCAATTGCAAATGAAGTCGGTGTTGGTCGTTTAACTGATGTTTTACAAAAAACAGTTAACATTGCCTTGTATCCTGATCAAAATGAAAGTTACCAAGATTACGTGAATAGCCTTGAGAAAAAATGGGAGGCTGCAGCCAAAGCTCATGAATAAGCTCAGCCTAAAAAGAGAGGAAAAGCAGACCATTCTGCTTTTTCTCTCTTTACCGCTTTTATTGTTGCTTATTTTCGGATTGTTGCCAATTGGAACGCTAATTTATAACAGTTTTACGGACTGGGACGGCTTAGCCACGGAAAAGAATTTTGTCGGGTTAAAAAATTATCTCACCATTTGGCAAGATCCTGTCTACTTGCAAGCCTTTAAAACCAATCTATTTTATTTGGGATCCGGGCTTTTGCAAATCGTGATTGCCCTAACATTAGCCATTTTACTGGCGACAAAAACTTATGGTAAAAATATTTTTAAAGCGGTTATCGTTTTTCCGATTATGATTAGCGGCGTGGCGACCTCGTTAATTTTTCGGCTGTTTTTTGAACCAGATGGCTCATTTGACCAACTGCTTCATTTTTTCCATTTAAGTAAGTACATTCGCTTTTGGCTAGGAGATCCTACTGTCGCCAATTATACGCTGGCTTTTATTTCATTATGGCGCCACTTAGGCACGAGTTTTTTACTCTATTTTGCGGCCATTCAAGGTCTGCCTGCCGTCTATCAAAAAGCAGCCAGTTTAGAAGGGGCCAACTTGTGGCAACAAACCCGTTATATTATTTTGCCTAATATTCAAACAGTTTTAAAACTGAACTTTATTTTACTGACAATTGGAGCTGTTTCCGCTTTTGAGATTCCTCTAATTATGACTAATGGTTCCAATGGCACCGCCACTTTTTTAGTGCAAACAATGAAAGTTGCCTTTGAACAAAAATTAGTCGGCTTAGGGTCTGCTTTAGCAGTGATTATGTCGTTATTTGTAATTGGGTTAAGTTATGCCCAACATCGTTTTCAAAAGGAGGCTGATTAAATGCGGATTTTGGCAAAAGTTGGCAAATATAGCTTTTTAATTTTATGGTTTTTAATCTGCTGCTATCCTTTATTAACGGTGTTTTTTGGCTCATTTAAAACTTATGAAGAGTTTAACGCCACCCGTGGGATTACGCCACCTAGTACGTGGCATTTTGAAAATTATCGGATCGCTTTTACCACCGGTAACCTCCCCCAAGCTTTTATCAATACTTTTATTTTAGTTTTTTGTGGGGTTTGTGGCAGTGTGCTAATTGGTTCGATGGTCGCTTATGTTTTAAATCGTTTTGACTTTCCTTTTAAAAAATTGGTCATTGGCGCTTACTTTCTAATTTCGATGGTGCCAATGGTAGTCTCCCAAATTTCGACCTTTAAAATTATTACCGCTTTAGGCTTTTATGACCGCTTAATTGCGCCCATTGTTATCTACTTAGGCGCAGATGTGGTGATGATTTATGTCTATTTGCAAATGTATGAAAAAATTCCAGTTGAACTAGATAAAGCGGCCCTACTAGAAGGTGCTAGTTATTTTCAAATTTACCGAAAAATCTTATTTCCATTACTACGACCGGCAACTGGGACGGGAATTATTTTGAAAATGATTAGTATTTATAACGATTTTTATATTCCGTTTTTATATTTACCCGGCTCAGAGCACGGCACTGTCGCTACCGCACTTTATCGCTTTATGGGACCCAATCAAACCAACTGGCAGGTTATTTGTGCTTTGGTTATTTTAAGTATTATTCCAATGCTAATTGTCTTTTTAGCCTTACAAAAATACATCTATGAAAGTTTAGCAGGAGGTGTCAAAAGTTGATCTGGTCTTATTTGAAAGGATTTCCCAAACGTGCTTATACGGTCATGGAAGTTCGCACCGGCTTTGCGACCGGATTACCCGTTTTAAGCGGTAGTTTTTTTGGCGCCTATTTAACCGGTGAAATTCATTGGTTACGCCTCATTTTATTTTTTATCGCTGGCTTTTGTTTTAATATTGTCGCCAATACAGCCAATGAAATGCGAGCATATTTAGCCAAAGAAGAAAACGAAGACACTTTTACCCACCATAAAGGCAGTGAAGGCCTCGTTCGCGGCGATGCTAAATTTTTTGACGCTGTCTTAGTTTTACTGTTGATGATTGGTCTTGGTGGAAGTTGCGGTTTACTTTTAGTCTTTTTAACCAAAGATTTGGTGCTACTGGCTTGGGGACTGCTTGGTTTACTCGCTGCAATCACTTATTCCTTGGGGCCAAAACCTTACCTGCTTTATCCAGTCGGCGAAATTGTCTCAGGCTTTTTTGTTGGGGGGCTAGCATGTTTTCTAGCAGGGCGCGTGCAAATGGGGGTTGGCAATACTCAACTCTTAATTTATAGCGTGATTCCCATGATTTTGACTGTCTTTTTAATGTCCACCAATAACGTCGGCGATTATGAAAAAGACCGCGGTGTACGGGTAACACTGCCGCATGTCATCGGTTTTCGCAATGCCATTTTACTGGTCATCCCAGAATTTATCATCTTATTTAGTTGCTGGCTTTATCTTTTTCTTAGCCAAACAATTCCCTGGTGGCAATTTCTTATCGGATGCCTCATTTTTTACCGCCAAGGCTACATTCGTTGGTATAAAGATTACTTGAAAATTCCAGCAGTTTACCCCGAAATGGGACGTGAATATGGGCCACGACCATTGCTGTTAATTTATCATTTTAATACGTGGATGAGCCTTTTATTTTTCATCCAAATTATCGGAAGGAAGTACTTCTAATGGAAAAAATCCGTTTAGTTCAAAATAAAATTAATCCCCTTGTTTTACCGGTAATTTTTGCCGATAAATTAGGCTATTTTGAAAAATTTAATGTCCCGGTTGATTTAACCATTGCCGAAACATTCCAATTTGCTAAAAAAAGCAGTTTTGTAGCCGGTGATGTCGATGCGATGATGGGAGACTTAACTTTTTACTTTGACTATAGAGAACAAGGTAAAGATGCGGTGGTTACCACCGATTTAACCCGTACAATCCAGCTGTTAGCAAAAAAAGATGCCCCTAAAAACGGCATGCGGGTTGGAGTTGCCCGTAAAGGTTTATTTCCTTTCTTTATGGCTTATGATTTAAAAAACATTTTAACCAACCCTGAAATTGTCTGGGTGGATAATACTTATGAACGCATCAAAATGCTAGCTGCCGGTGAAATTGACGCCTTGGTGGCTATTGAACCTTTTATCACTGATATTTTAACCAACCAAACAGATACCGAAATTTTGTGGCACTCTAAAAATTCCGATAAAAACATGGTAATGTGGTGCTTTGACCGCAAATTTTACCAGAAAAATCCTGAAACAGTCGCCAATTTCCACCGTGCATTAGAAGCAGCCGCACAAGATTTTAACGCACTAAGCGGCGATGAAAAGGTCGCCCAAGCAATAAATGTTGCCCAATATACCAAAGAAGCAGCAGAAAACATCCGCCACTTTACCTTTGAAAAACAGCACAATTATTCAGACCAAGACTTCAACTTATTAGCTGACTTCTTGTGGCAAAGTGGAAAAATTAGTGAAAAGTATCAAGCAGCAGATTGTCTAAAGGCCGTGTTTTAAGTGATACAAGTAGCTAGGCTTGGGTTATCGCTGGTATTTTTAGTGAAAATTATCTTTTATGAACTAAAACAAAAGCCCGCAAGCATAATTAAAGTAAACAAAGCTGAAATATGAAAATTTAGACTTTTAAGTGGGCTTCCTTGGTTAGATTAGAAAATCTAACCAAGGGAGCCCACTTTACTTAATTTTGAGATAGCAGTTGTAAAACTAACTCAAAATTTCTAGTTTTTTCGCGTAAGCTAGCAAAAGAACATAATCTGTTTCCAACACAAATAAATTTTCAACCTCATTTGTCTCAATTGCCATTCCCCACAATTCACTAATCGCAATAAGACGCTGCCTTCTACTAAAAGATAATCAATCAAATTTCTTTCAAAATCACCCGCTGTTTCATAGTAAACAAATTACCGGCTACACTTTTGATTTATACAAAAATTTCTTTATTTTTTACTTCAAACGAAATAACCTTCTCTTCTTCGTATAACGCTTAGCCAAAATATAAAATTTGTGATCCAAACAATTCTTTCCAACTTAAATACGCTCCCCACTTTTTGTTTTGATGAGTTATTTAATTAAACTGAGTATACCTAATGAGATGTAGCTGGAAAAGGATAGAAATTATTACTCCTATAGCTGCAATAAAAGAAGACTTATCTTATAATAAAAGAGATACTAACAAAAAGAAGGTTATTCGGTTATGAAAAAAGTAATTAAAGTTGTCGGTGCAATTTTGATCGATCCAAAAAACAAAAAAATATTATGTGCTCAACGTGGCCCCGGGCGTTCATTAGCAAACCTCTGGGAATTCCCAGGAGGAAAGATTGAACCTGGAGAAACACCTCGTGAAGCTTTAAAAAGAGAATTATCAGAAGAACTTATAGTCGATGTCGATGTCGACAAAGAAATTTTTGAAATGACTAGCTATGAA
This sequence comes from Enterococcus canintestini, assembly GCF_001885735.1. Lineage (GTDB taxonomy): Bacteria > Bacillota > Bacilli > Lactobacillales > Enterococcaceae > Enterococcus_C > Enterococcus_C canintestini. Next base: position 102,777 of record NZ_JXKG01000003.1, read on the forward strand.
TATGATTTTGGCATTGTAGAATTAACTACTTATATTTGTCATTTAAAGTTAGGAACACCAAAGTTAACGGAACATATTGCAATAAAATGGTTACCAAATAATGAGTTAGATAGTTTGAACTGGGCGCCTGCTGATATTCCTGCCGTAAGAAAATTGATTCACCACAATATCTAATTCATATATTAGGAGAAGGTTATGAACGTAAACTATCCATTAGAACAGTCTTTAAAGCGAGGATTTATAGATTACAGGATTGAAGGTTCCTCTTATGATCCAAAATTGATCATTAACCGTCCAGAAAAACAAAATTTTCTGTTAAATATATTACAAGATGAAATTGATACTTGTGAAGAGTTTTTCTTTTCAGTTGCATTTATTACGCAGGATGGCTTAAATACATTAAAAACTCATTTAGCTGATTTGGCAACTAGAGGAAAAAAAGGGAAGCTAATCACTTCTACATACTTGGAATTTAATGATCCAGATATGTTCTCTTCTTTACTGCAAATACCGAATATTGAAGTGCGAGTATCTGAAAAACCTGGTTTTCATGCGAAGGGCTATTTGTTTTCACAGAAAAATTATCATTCGTTTATTATCGGTAGCTCGAATTTAACGATGCATGCTTTAAAAATTAACTATGAGTGGAATATTCGCCTAACTTCATATGATCATGGCGAAGTCATCCAACAAGCTAAATCACAATTTCAACACGAGTGGGAAAATAGTATCCCATTGACAAATGAGTGGTTAGAGCACTATCGTAAAGTTCGTCAACCAAATTTAAACCAAAGAGATTTAAAGATTACTCAGGAATTGTCCCAATCTACAGATACTTATATCGTTGCAAATAAAATGCAAAAGGTTGCCTTAAAAAATTTACAAGAACTACGTAAAAAGGGGGCAACACGAGGTATCATCATTTCAGCAACAGGAACCGGTAAGACCTATTTAGCCGCATTAGATGTTAAACAAGCAAAACCCAAGAGAACATTATTTATTGTCCACCGCGAACAAATTTTAAATGATGCTAAAAAATCTTTTAAAAAAGTTTTACGGGAACCTGAAGAGAATTTTGGAATTTTTACAGGTAATAAAAAAGAACTCCATGCAAAGTACCTCTTTGCAACAATCCAAACAATTTCAAATCCTACTTATCAACAACTATTTAATCCTGATGATTTTGACTATATCCTAATTGATGAGGTACACAAAGCTGGTGCATTGTCCTATCGTAATACGATTGATTACTTTCAGCCTAAATTTTTACTTGGCATGACCGCAACACCTGAAAGAACAGACGGTTTCAATATTTTTGAACTTTTCGATTATAATGTTGCGTATGAAATTCGTTTGCAAGAAGCTTTAGAAGAAGATCTTCTTTGTCCGTTTCATTACTTTGGTGTTACAGACTATGAAAAAGATGGTCAAATCATTTCAGAAAAAACAGATTTGAAATTTCTAACTGCTAAAGAACGTGTAAAATTTCTAATAAAAAAAATAAACTATTACGGTGTTTCTGGCAACATTCCCCGAGGATTAGTTTTTTGTAGTCGAAAAGAAGAAGCACGCCAGTTAGCTCAACAATTTATAAACGAGGGAATTCCTTCAGTTGCGCTCACAGGAGAAGATTCTATTACTACTAGAGAATCTAAAATTGAGGAGCTTGAAAATGGAAAAATACACTATATTTTTACTGTAGATATTTTCAACGAAGGAATCGACATCCCTAAAATAAACCAAGTTATTATGCTACGTAACACCCAATCTAGTATTATTTTTATTCAGCAATTAGGTCGCGGATTACGAAAAGATCCTTCAAAAAATTTTGTAACGATTATAGACTTTATTGGAAATTATGATAATAATTATATGATTCCAATGGCTCTTTCCGGTGATGTATCTCACAACAAAGATCTTTTACGAAAAGCCACCTTTGACACTAATTATATTACCGGACTTTCGGCTATCAATTTTGAAGAAATTGCAAAAGAACAAATTTTCAATTCGATTGATATCGCTTCTTTAGATTCTATGGTCGAATTAAAACGTATTTTTTTCGCTGTAAAGACCCGCTTGAATCGAGTTCCTTATCTATTTGACTTTATTGACCAAAATAGACTTGACCCTTTTCTTATTGCCAATAAATTCACATCATATTATACCTTTTTGACTAAAATAAAAGAAAATGAAGGTCTAATTACAGCGGAGGAAAATTTGTACTTGAGCTTTTTATCTCGTGAGATTTTATCGGGTATAAGAAAACACGAAATTATCTTAATTGAAAGATTACTTCACTTAGAATCTTTGCGTCTATCGGACTTACCCAAGCTATTTCAAACGAACAATCTTCTATGTGATACAAAAACTGTATACTCCGTTTTGCGTACTCTATCTCTCCAATTTTTCACAGGAGGATTAAAAAAGACTTATTTAGGTGCAGAGATCATTTCATATAATGATGAACAAGTAATATTAACACCAAATTTTAAAGCTGCGTTAAAAAATTCTTATTTCAAAAAACTCCTATTAGATTTGTTAAAGACAAGTTTTTACAAAGCTAAAGATTTTGATGATACCGCTTTTCTGACACGTTACGCAAAATATCGTCGTCGAGATGTTTTGCGCTCTTTAAATTGGAATGAGCAAATGGTTGATCAAAATATTGGAGGATACGTTCAAAAAGATGGCCAATTTATTATCTTTGTTACTTTAGAAAAAGGTGATAATTTTAAAGGGGCACAAATGTCATACGAAGATTCTCTGGTCAATGAGTCAACTCTTCGGTGGTTTACTAAATCTCCACGTACCTTAAATTCACCAGAAGTAAAAATACTACAAAATCCTCAAGGTTGGCATGTTCATCTATTTGTAAAAAAATCAAACGATGAGGGAATTGATTTTTATTATCTTGGTGAGGTTCAACCAATTCAAGAAACAATCAAAGAACTTAAAAAGACAACTCAAAAAGGAAAACAACAAAGTGTAGTTGAGATGGATTTACACTTGTTAACACCAATTAGTTATAAATTATATAAATACCTAACATAATAAAAAGCTTTTACTAAAAATCAAAAGAATATATAAATAATAAGGGCTTGATTTACTGGAAATCTAAGCCCTTATTTTTAAAACTAGATCATTTCTAAATCGCATGAAAATAATAAAAGGAAATCAGAATAATAATCACGTTTATATTGGAGACTTTATTTGATGGAAAATAATCTTATTCTAGAAGAACATGTTTTTGACTCAGGAGAACTTTCACAAATATCTACTGCTTATATTAATCAATATCCTATTGTCTACATATTGTTTAATAGAAATAAAAAGAAACGATCATTAGCGTATATTGGTCAAACTGTACAGATGAATAAACGTATGAAACAACATCTACAAGATTCCAAAAGAAAAGATATTAAACAAGTACTGCTCATAGGTCATAAAAAATTTAATCAATCTGCTACCTATAATATTGAGACTAACTTAATTAATCATTTTATTGGCGATGAACAATTCCAACTACAAAATGTAAGTCAAACCCGTCAAGTACAGACACATCAATACTACCAAAAAGATTTTTATGACGAAGTAATTTTCAAGGAGCTCTGGAGTGAGCTACAAAAACGAAATTTAGCAACTCACTCTCTTGATACAATTCGAAATAAAGATATTTATAAATTATCTCCTTTTAAAGAACTGACACCTGATCAACTGGAAATTAAACTAACTATTTTAGACTATTGTAAAAAAAATATTAATAGCGCTTCTAGTAAAAATAGTAAAAAAGTTTTCTTAATTAAAGGAGAAGCCGGTACAGGAAAAAGCGTAGTAGTCGCTTCACTATATAATACCTTGCAAGATTATTCTAAAAGTAACTCTAACTTAAAGAATACAGATAATTATCTTTTAGTGAATCATTCCGAAATGATAAAGACATATAAATCTATAGCTGAAAGCTTACCTAATCTAAAAAAGAATCATATACTCAAACCAACTTCTTTTATAAATAAAGTTGATAAAAATAATTTACATCCAGATATCGTTATCGTTGACGAAGCACATCTACTCTTATCTAAAAAAGATGCTTACAATAATTTTAATTTTGACAACCAACTTGAAGAGATTATTAAGCGTGCTAAGATTACAATTTGTATCTTTGATCCTAATCAAGTTTTAAAACTTAAGAGTTACTGGGATTCAGTTGGGTTAGAAAACTTCTTAAAAAAATATGAACCGATGTCTTTTAACTTAACTAATCAGCTCAGAATGCAGACTAGTGTAGAGATAAGTACTTGGGTTGATAATTTTATTCATAGAAAAGTTGATCCACTTCCCCAGTCAACAGAATCTTTTAAATTATCCATCGTTGAAAATCCAGATCTACTAAAAGAGAAAATTGTACAATTAGATAAAAATTTTGGTCTATCTAGAATACTAGCTACTTTTGACTATCCGCATAAAAAAGATGGTGGAAAATATTATGTCGATCCAGATGGCATTAATATGCCCTGGAATACAACAGATTCAAGAATTACTTGGGCTGAACGACCCGAAACTATTAATGAAGTAGGTTCTATCTATACTGCTCAAGGTTTTGATTTTAATTACGTAGGCTTAATAATAGGACCATCGATTGATTATGATCCCAAGACCGAACAATTGACTGTTAATATCGAAAAGTATCAAGATACAGGTGCATTTACCGGACGTGCGGATATGTCAGATGACCTCACCAACGAAAGAAAAGAAGAAATAATTCTTAATTCATTAAATATTTTAATGAAACGAGCAATCCATGGCTTATATATTTATCCTGTTAATCAAAATCTACGTAATAAATTACTAGATTTACAAAAAAACAAAAAATCGTCTAACAATTGATATATAAAAGATTGGATAATAAATAAAAATCTGTAAGCAACTTTCAATCTAAATTTCATGATTAATAAAGATCAGGCGTCCAAAAACGCTTGATCTTTATTAGATGATTTTTCAAATTCTATTATCTATATAGAATTTATTTTCTAATAATTCACTAGTAAACTATCACAACACATTGCCAATTTCCTCATTACCTATAAATCCTCCACTATCACCTCAAAAACATCGTTATTTAAACTAAAAATCGCATGAACTTGTTATCGCTATCATTTTTTAAAAAAGATAAAATAATTTTTGAGGATACTTCTAATTTTTTTCATATAAGGTATAATAAATACTTGTGAGAATTACATATTGAGATAACTTTGATTTAATTAATCAAATTATTCATCACTTTTGGAGGGGTTCATGTGATTTATTTATTAATCATTGGCTTGTTTTTTTATTGGGCCTTGCAATACTTACTGACGAAAAAAGTCCTTTCTCGTAAAAAAACAAATTGGAAAGTAATAACTTTTTTTAGCTTTTTTTACTGATAGCAGCAATGTATTTTCTAAATAAATTTCATATGCTCTCTGATTTCAAATCATTACTTGCTTTTCCTGATTTGTTCCATTTTACAAAGGGGTTCTTAATTGTTGAATCGGTTATGATTGTTATTTTAGGCTTATCTATATCGCTGTCTGACAACCGTAAACATTTAGATAAAACGCCAACAACTAGGACTAAAAGATTTAATCGCAGCTCCATCGGGACACGAGTTTCACTTTTAATCGTTTCTCTTTTTACTACCCTATCATTACTTTTTTACTTTTCATGTAATTGGGTGATGGAACGTTTTGGAAATATCAAAATCGATCAAATTATTTATACTATTAGCCAGCCTCTAGAAGGAACAGATGAAAGTCAAATTACTAGCTATCTCTTTGGCCCACTTACCTCAGCATTGTTTTTTGGTATGCTGATTACCTTAATTTTTCTTGTGGCAATGCGTTTATTTGAAAATTTCGCTCAAAACAAACATTTGCATCTTCCGCTTGTAATGCAAGCACTGCTACTTTTTGTCATTTCTGCTGGTGTTTTAAGCGCTGGTGTCTTCAGCGGTGTATCTAAAATTGGTTATGCCGATGTCAAAGCTTATTTCATTGATAAAAGTAAAATTTACGAAGAAGATTACGTTGATCCAAAAACTGCCAAACTAACCTTTCCTGAAAAAAAGCGCAATTTAATTTATATTTTCGCTGAGTCTCTAGAGTCTAGCTACATGTCTAAAGATAAAGGTGGCAGTCAAAAAGAAAACTTATTGCCCCAATTAACTAATCTACTAGACCAAGGGGATATTAACTTTTCAAATTCAGACTTGTACGGAGGTGCCGTTGCCACACCTGCAACTGGGTTTACTGTTGGTGGTCTGGTGGCTCAAACAGCAGGCGTACCAGTAAAAACGAGCTTGGAAAATAAAGCCGTCCCTTATCAAGGAAATGATGCGAATCGCTTTGGGAACACGGTTGAACAATTTTTGCCTGGCGCTTATTCTCTTGGCGACATACTCCAATCAGAAGGCTACAATCAAACATTTATGTTAGGTTCTGATGTTTCTTTTGCGGGGCGAGATAAATACTTTTCTCAGCATGGAAATTACAACATAGTTGATTATAATTCGGCTAAAGAGTTTAATTGGATTCCACAAGATTACAAAGTCTGGTGGGGATATGAAGATGAAAAACTTTTAGAACATGCCAAAGAAGTTACGACCGATCTGGCTGCCCAAAATGCGCCATTTAATTTTACTTTATTGACTGCTGACACTCATTTTGAAGATGGTCTAATGACCGACAAAACACCAAAAATTTTCGATGATAAATATAGTAACGTTATTCATTATTCTGATGAATTGATCACACGCTTTATTCAATGGGCCAAAGAGCAACCTTTTTATGAAAATACAACAATTATAGTCGCAGGCGATCACTTAACAATGGATAAAGACTTCTTCAATTCAACGCCAGACAGTTATGTCCGGACTGTTTTCAACCTTTTTGATAATTCTGCAATAAAAACGCAAAATACAAAAAATCGAAAATTCAATACAATGGATCTTTTCCCAACAACCCTAGCAAGTCTAGGTGTTAAAATTGAAGGAGATCGTTTAGGTTTAGGGACGAATTTGTTTTCAGACACACCAACTCTTATGGAAAAACTAGGCATTGAACAATTCAATCTTGAAGTTAGCAAACGCTCTTCTTATTACGATGATAAGATTAAAGTAGAAAAAATTGTGCAAGAAACTCCACAGTAACGAATACTTTAGTTGCAAATTTCTTATCCGATCATAAAATTAATAAAAAGCCAGCTTAAAGCCAAATAAATTAGTTATAAACTACTTATTTGAACTTTAAGTTGGCTTTTCTTTTTAGTAGAAAACTCACTTAGCTCTTAATAATCCACTTTCCTAACAATTACCTTACTACGCTTCACTCAATACCTTTTTCACTGCTAAAAGTAGCATAAATAACGCTACTGCCACGGTGATGTGCGATAAGCCTGCAATACCAGAAATCATACCATTCATCCCCCGGCTTAAATTTGTGCCCAAGACTTGAAATACACCGCGAACAGTCATCATAATAACCATTAAAGGCAAGCCGATATTGTATAAAAGGTAAAACCGACGATACAACTTATTTTCTGCCAAATTGCTGATTTTAAATAAGACTGCCACCAATAAAAAGACGCCAACTCCTAATGCTAAAAGATGTGTATGGATTACACCTAATGTGGACGTTGCGGTAAAATCATTGAATTTTGTGAACTCCCGATAAAAAACGCCCCCCACCATGGCTAAAATAAAATAGATTATGGCTGTATTCATTACTTTTTTCATTTTTTCACTTTCCTTTCTCTTTGATTGCTTTGAAAAAATTAATACCAAACAAAATACCAGCTAAAAATAAGGCTGCTCCTAATCCTGTATAAAAAAAGGCGATAAAACGATCTGGTAATAAATTAAAAGCGCGAATGGTCACACCACCAATAATCATCACCGCCATAATAATAAAGGATTTCACATCAAAAAATTTTAAGAAAAATTGTCTTTCTTCTTTATAATTCACAATCCGTGATGTATGCTTTGCAGCTAATTTAGAAAAAATCAGTAACCAAAAGACCAAAAATACCACCAAGGATAAAAATCCATTTAAAATGGTGACATAACCAGGATAAGTTTCAAGTCCAATTTTCAAAACATTAAAACCTGCTATCAGCCAGACTATGCTTGCTAATAATAATAAATAAAATTTTTTTACCATTTGTAAGGACTCCTTTGTCTAAAATGAACACGGTTCATTTTATTTTATAAAAAAGACACTTTGACCTACTCCAAATTTTCAACGTGGCTAGTAAAGTGAATTTTTTACCAATTGGACAATTCCCGCCGTCTTTTCTTCATGGGTTATGCCATATAAAAACAACTCAAAAATATAGTCGACATATTTTTCTACAGTTAACTCTTCATTGAATAAATTGGGACGAATTTTTTGATCCTTAACTAATGTTTGGCGCAGACTTTCCTTAATATGTTGCCAATAGTGATCCATCATTTTTTGTCCCATAATTTTATCGTCAAATGCTAAGACCAACGCATGACTGGTGAAAAAATGCGGATAATGTTTTTTTCCAATTGCGACACTTTGAAAAAGTGCCTCTAAACATGCAACAAAATCATCGAAGTCATACGATTCTTCTGAGAAATGAAAAATTTCTGACCAGATATTACCAATCGTCGCTGCCAATAATTGCCCTTTGGTGGGAAAATAATTATAAACTGCCCCAACAGAAATGTGACTGCGTTTAGCTACTTCGCGAATGCTTACAGCTTCAATACCTTTCTCCGCCACAATTTCTTTACAACAAGCAATGAGCTCCGCTCTTGAACTAACGGTATTATTCAAACTTTCTTCCCCCCTTTAAATTTTTATACGCCAACATGAACAGTGTTCACTTTAGATTTTACGTGATAATTTCGTTGTCGTCAAATAACTGGGGATTTAGAAAAGCAAAAGACAGCGGGTAGCTCTTTGGAAAAATCTCAGAAATTCGCTTTCTGGTGCTCTTGACCAGAAACTAATTTTTGAATTTTTCCCGAAGAGTTGCTGTCTGTGCTGGATCATAAGAAAAGCAAAATGAACTCGTTCAGCTCACTAGCAATAAGATGGAATGATACGAAATTGCTCCTCAAATTTCTTCAAATTTCAGCTTATTACCGTAGAGAGTTCGTTTGTGTGCTGGATCATAAGAAAAGCAAAATGAACTCGCACAACTCTCAAGCAATAAGACGAAATCTTGTTAAATTGTTTCTCAATTTCGCAAGATTTTACCTTATTGCCGTAGAGAGCTCGCCCCGATCTTTAGCACTAAAGTATGCTATTTGAATTTTATCTTTTGTAAAAATCACACAAGGACTTTATATAAAAAAATCACTGCAAAAAATTATACTGCGAAGCTTTCTTTTTGAGAAAACTTTTTTCGTACAATTTTTTACTGTGATTTTTCGTAATCATTCACTTACTTAACAACACTGCACTAGTTGAAGTGTTCTTGTTCAAATGCAGTTAAAATTTCTCTGACTTCTGTTATGGACTTAGTTTCCATTAAACGAATTCGCAAGTCATTAGCGCCGGGAAAGCCTTTAATATAAATTTTGAAAAAGCGATGTAGACCGACAATTGTGCGCGGAACTTCTTTGGCATATTGTTCTTGTAAGTCCAATTGCAAACGCAATAAGCCCATTAATTCTTGGGGCGTGTGTTCTTTTGGGTTCTTTTCAAAAGCATATGGATTTTTGAAGACACCTCGTCCAATCATAATGCCATCGACACCATATTTTTCAGCTAATTCTAATCCCATTTGACGATCCAAAATATCGCCGTTAATGGTAATCGTAGTTTGTGGGGCAATTTGATCACGCAATTTTACAATATTTGGGATCAAATCCCAATGAGCAGCAACTTTACTCATTTCTTTGCGGGTCCGCATGTGAACTGACAAATTGGCGATATCTTGTTTTAATAAATGACTAATCCACGCTTCCAATTCGTCAGGATCAGTAAAACCAATTCGTGTTTTCACACTCACTGGTAGTCCGCCACTTTTGGCTGCGGCAATTAATTCGGCCGCAACTTCTGGTCGTAAAATTAGACCACTGCCTTTGCCACGCTCCGCGACATTCGGCACAGGACAGCCCATATTAATGTCAATTCCTTTAAAACCCATTTTGGCTAAATCAATACTCATCTTATTAAAAAATGCGGGATTATCTCCCCAAATATGAGCTACCATCGGTTGTTCGTCTTCAGTGAAAACAAGTCGTCCCCGCACGCTTTCAATCCCATCTGGATGACAAAAACTATCAGAATTCGTAAACTCTGTAAAAAATACATCAGGAGCACCAGCTGTTTTTACGACGTGGCGAAAGGCAACGTCGGTCACATCTTCCATCGGTGCTAAAACAAAAAAGGGCTTGGGTAATTGGGCCCAGAAGTTGTTTGTCATTTCCTTTCCTCCTGTTACTACAAAATCCCTACAATTTTCAAAACAACGTTATTATACTAGGGAACAACAGAAGAAGCAAAAATCTGGGATTGCCTTAACGAAAGATCAAAACAGTTGTAGCTGTAAAATTTTCCAGTGAAAACTTTAGCTTTTTTATTTATTGCACTTTGTAATAGACATATTGAGCTGGAACAGAGGTCGCTGTATTTTGCGTGCCGATTGCTACAATACGTTCTTGTGTACTGTCTGCTCCTTGAATTTCGCCGGGTACATTTTTAGGTAAAAAGGAAATATAAAGTGTGGCACTGGGCATTCGACTGTACAAAGAAAAGTAACCGGGATTTTCTTCTGGCTCCATTTTTTTCGTGTAAGCTGGCATCATCAACCCATAAGCATTCTCCATTATAACCGAGCCATCTGCTTCATTTTTTTCAGGAATATCTAAAAGTTGACCGGTTAAAGTTACCGAAATATTTTCTGGATAAAGTGGTGAGACGATTAACGTATCACCTGTTATATGGATACTACTACCTACACCATTAACCCAATTACCTGCAATACTTGAATAATCACCAGTACGAATTTGAGTAAGATTCATCGTTACAATAGGCGGAGCTACTTCAGAATTCACTTCTACTGGAGCTGGTTCTTCACTTGTTTCAGTAAAAATTGCAACAGAGTCACTAGTGGTGGTACTTGACATTGCTGACTCTTTTAAACTTGAATTACTACTCACAGACGTAGCAGGACTACTGCTAGAACTTTGTACCTCACTACTAGTTGAACTATGCTGTACTTCACTTTTTTCTTCTTGGCGGCAACCAGCTAAACTTAAAATAGCTAACAGCGTAGTTCCTAGAATAATTTTTTTCATTTTCTTTCCCTCCTTTATACTAAGACACCTACAAAAATCATTTACAGTAACTTTTACTTCAAGCAAACTGCGGCAAAAAAGCACGCTTAATCAACGAGTTTTCTAATTAAATTTTAACATTTTTATTATTTAACAGCCAATCTAAGCCTGATTTTACTCAAGGAAGATTAGTTAGCTAAAGTACAAATCCTTTTCTATTTTTTTAGAAAGGCTATACTAAAACTAAACGAAATATGAAAGGAAGTTTTGGTATGGAAGCATTGATTGTTTTTGCGCATCCTCGTAAAGAAAGTTTTACTTACGCCCTTGTCAAACGCATTGAAGAAACATTAGTGAAAAAAGGCTATACTGTCACCTTGCGAGATCTTTATGAAATCGGCTTTGATCCTGTTTTAAAAGGAGAAGATGCCATTCATATTGAAGATGGTCAGTTTGTAAGAGAAGCTGCAACTTTTCCTGAAGATGTGCAAGTGGAAATGGATTACATAAAGAAAAGTGACTTATTAATTTACGTTTTTCCAAGTTGGTGGAATGGAATGCCCGCAATTTTAAAAGGCTACGTGGATCGGGTCTTTCAACATGGTTTTGCTTATAGCTTTACTTCAGATGAACCAAAAAAATTGTTTAGTCGCAAAAAAGCTCTCTTTTTTACTCCCACTGGTCAACCGCAAAATGAAGATGGCAGTGATACTCCCATTGATGCGGCAATGAAAATGTTGACTTCAGGATGGATGTTTAATAGTTCTGGTACTGAAGTAATCGACCATGTCTTTTACGGACGCGTCCCTTATTTAAGTCGCGCAGAATTGGAAAATTATCTCCACGATGCCCAAGAACGAATTGAGAACTTATAATTTCAATTGCCTCAGAAAAGCTAAAGACAGTGGGTAGCTCTTTGGAAAAATCTCAGAAATTCGTCTTCTGGTGCTCTTGACCAGAAACTAATTTTTGAATTTTTCCCAAAGAGTTGCTGTCTGTGCTAGATCAATAGAAAAGCTGAGCAAACGTGGTAACTCTCAAGTAATAAGATGGAATTTTAATAAATTGCTTTTCAAATTTCTTCAAATTTCAGCTTATTATCGCAGCGAGTTAGTTCATTTTGCTAAACACTTAGAAAAGCTAAATCCCCGTGAAAACTCTTTATAAAAATCATATAGCCCTTTTATCTCTAAAAAAAACAAACGCTAGTCGCAAAAATACTGCGACTAGCGTTTGTTTAAATTTCACTATGGTTAAACTTTACGGTAACGTTTTAGCCCCACGATATTTAAAATCGTAAAGCCGACGATAAAGACAACCAGTATTCCTAAATCTGGTGCGATATGTGAAAAGCCTTGGCCTTTAATCATAATATTAGTTAATGCCTCTCCGCCATAACTTAATGGGAAAATGTAGGCGATATTGCGCACCCAACCAGCCATTGAATCTAGCGGAATGAGCCCTGAGAAAAAGACTTGGGGGATAACAACCAATGGAATAAATTGCACCATTTGGAATTCCGAGTTGGCAAAAGTAGAAACAAAAATCCCCATTGATAATGCTGTTAGGGCAATTAAAATATTAGTCGCAATCACCCACCACAAGCTACCGATAATTTGGAGTTTTAAAATATAAATCGAGAAAAAGACAATAATCAATGTTTGGAAAATAGCAAAAAAGCCATAACCTGTTAGATAGCCCATTACAATTTCACTGCGTTTGACGGGTGTTGCTAGTAAACGTTCCAAAGTTCCTCTGGTTCTTTCCCGTAATAAAGCAATCCCTGAAATTAAAAAGACAAAGAAGAAAACAAAAAAGCCAATTAAAATAGGGAAAATTTTATCAAAGAATGAACTATCGGCACTGCCGTAAACATAAGCATTTTTAACAGTATAATTTTCAAACTGGACATTTTGGCCAGTTTCTTGGGCCATTTTTTGGACTGCCATCGTTAATTCTTTTAATTTATTACCTGTGAGGAGACTTTGCATCATCGCTTTTATTTGCGCAGTACTTGTGGGGTCCTCATTCTCATACGTAACATGGAATTTAGAACCGTCAAGCGTGATAAAAGCATCCAAATCGTTTTCTTGAATTTTATCTTTCACATTATCAGCATTGCTAAATTTTTTAACTTTAACCTCATCTTTGGGGAAGTTATCAGCAACCACACTTGGTACCGTGCTATCGACCCCAATTTTTACATGCGTTTCTGAGTTGGTATCAAAAACAACATTCATTAAACACAAAACAATGACAGGGGCAATCAACATCAATGCTAATGTACGTTTGTCTCGAACAAGTTCTTTAATGACACGAACTAAAATCGCTTTAAAACGAATCATTTTGCACTCACCTCGGCTTTCAAAAAGACTTCTTCAATACTTGAAGCATTAAATTTTTGTTTCAATTCTGCTGGTGTACCCAGTGCAAATAATTTTCCTTCAATAATTAAACCAACATAATCACATTTTTCAGCTTCATCCATTACGTGGGTTGTGACAATAATTGCTTTATTATCATCTGCTAAAGTGCGTAGTTGTTCCCAAATGGTCACCCGCAAACTAGGATCGATACCGACTGTCGGCTCATCCAAAACAATCAAATCGGGGTTAGCCAATAACGTAGTGGCTAAAGAAAGACGACGCTTCATCCCACCGGAAAAGGTTTTAACTGGTTTGTCGATAAACTCAGTCAAATTAACTAAAGCCATATTTTCCGTAATTGCTTTTTCCAAATCTGAACCAGTTAAGCCCATTAAATTACCAAAAAAGATTAAATTTTCGCGGGCACTTAAATCTTCATATAATGCATCGCTTTGGCCCATATAGCCAACTTCTCCTAAAACTTTGCGATTGGGCATGATATGACCAAAAATTTCCGCTGTTCCTTGGTCGAGTTTCTCCATTCCCAGTAAACATTTAATCGTGGTAGTTTTTCCAGCCCCACTTGGCCCAATTAAGCCTAAAATTGTACCTGTATCAATTGTAATATTGACATCATTTAATACTTTGCGTTTATCAAATGAAATTGAAGCATTTTCAATTTTAGCAATCGTTTCTTTTGCCATTTCAAGGACTCCTTTTATATAAATTTAATAGACAACGTGTTTATTATTTGTTACTCTTCGTAGTATAATTTTGTCCCAAAAAAGTGCAAGCTCTTTGCGACTTTAATAGACACTTTGAAAAAATTGATTATAAACAAAGGAGTTTGTTATGCAATCTGATAAAGATATCCGCTATTATCGCACTAAACAACGGATCACCGAAGCGATGATTCAATTATTAAAAGAGAAAAATTTCAATCAAATTACGGTCAAAAACATTTGTGACGCCGCTGGTATTAGCCGCAGTGGCTTTTATTTACACTACTTAGATAAGTACGACTTAGTTGAAAAATATCAAATTGAACTGATGCACCATATCAATCAGCTGATTGAAAATTTTCCCAAGACCAATATGACCCGTGATTCTCTTTTACTTTATATTTTAGACTACTTCAAAGATGAAGGACAATTATTAGCGCTACTCATTTCTGATCATGGTTCCACCGAAATTCAAAATCAAATTAAGGCTGTCCTCAAAAAAAATGCCCTGGATAATGTCTTATCTCATTTAACAATTCCAGTGACGTCAGATTTAGAAAAACAGTACCTAGTAGCTTTTTTTAGTAATGCATTATTTGGTGTCTTACAAGAATGGGTCAATCATGGTCAAAAAGAATCACCAGAATACATTGTCAATGTGATTAATAAAATTATTGCCTTTGATATTATTTAAAATAAAGTAAATAAACGTTGCACTTTTACCCATTACCCGCCCCGCCTCTTTTTTTGTCAGTTTTGGTACGTTATAATGAAGAAAATTTATTGAAATACTGGAGGTCTTCAAGGAATTAGATAGAAAAAAAGCTTGTAGGCACTTTCTTTCTAACAATATTGTCATGCTAAAAAATCCTTAATAATTTTTTGCTAGTATGAGCTATAGAAAAGGAAGTGATAGCATGTTGGAAGGCTTAAGCAATTTACTAGCAGCGCCATTTGAAATTTTTTCTGATTTTCTTTTTAATCTTTTTAATTAATCGTCATTACAATAAAAAATAAGCAAAAAGAACCCCCAAAAGTCAGATTGCTGGTCTAACTTTTGGGGGTCAGTCTATTAGGAGTTTATTTTTCTTTGATATTAAACTCTTGTAAAATTTTTAGTGCTTCTGCATTCCACTTATTACCAGTAACTAGTTGTGGATTCACATAAAAGTCCGCTGCTGGAAAAACACTCTGTAAAGCCAAAATATTGGCTAAGACACAAATACTAAGCTCGGCACCTACTACTTCAATTTCTTTTGGCAGCTTTTGTTTTTCCACTAATCGCCGAATTTCAAGTAACGTTTCTGGTGCTAAGGTGAAATAATTTTTCTTAAATACAAATTCATGATTCAAAGGCGCCAGCTCACGAATAATTTGTAGTTTTGTTATTTCTTCTGCTTGGTCTTTGTATTCAATTGGAATATCCCGCGTAAATAAAACGACTTCTGCTGATTTTCGGGCGTAATCCAATCTATTTTTCAGCTGAGGAAGTAGTGCTTTAGCACTAGGAATATAATTTTCATCCGCTGAATCCAAAATCCGATTTTGCATATCGACAATAACGAGCATTTTATTTTCCTTATTTACTTCGACTTAAGAAAAAAGAAACAATTAACACAAGGATAACAGCACCAATAATCGAAGGAACTAATGCCATGCCTGCTAATGAAGGTCCCCAATTACCAAATAATGCTTGTCCTAAAGCCGAACCTACTAAACCTGCCACAATATTTGCAATCCAGCCCATGCTATTGCCTTTGCCGGTAATCGCACCTGCAATAACACCAATGATTGCACCAACAATTAATGACCAAATGATTCCCATGATGATTCCTCCTTTATTTTAACTATTTATTTTACATGATCGTCTTTATTTTCATCTATTTTATTTTGAATTTTATCTGCCCCTTGATTGACTGCGTCTTTAGCTTTTTCCGCTTGTTTAGAAGCAAACTGTCCGGTTGTTTGGGCCGCATCTGTTACTTTATCTTGCACTGTTTCACTGTCTTCTTCATATTCTTGTTTGGTTTTCACATCCGCCACATGAATATTTACTTCCACAACTTCAAGATGGGTCATCTTCTTAACTTCTTCTTGAATAACTTGTTTGATATGATCAACAATTTCAGGAATATCCCGTCCGTATTCCACTACAATATCCATATCAACCGCCACTTGTTTTTTGCCAACTTCAGTATCAATACCAGTGGTAACATTATCTGTATTGACTAACTTTTCGGCAACGTTAGAGAAAAAGCCACCATCTACTGTCAATAAACCATCAATTTTTGCCACTGCGTTACCAATAATTTTTTGAATTACCTTATCATCATACGTTACATCCCCGGGTACATCTGCTTTAGATTTTTTCACATCATCTTTGTGCTCCGCAGTATTTTCCATGTTATTAGCACTTGGCATGCCCATTTTTTCTTTATTTTCAAATTGATTGTCCATTCAATCTCCTCCTATAATCCATTTTTAAATTTTAATGCTACGATTTATTTTGTTGCTTAAAAATCGCTGGTATTACACCATTTTTTTCCAAATAGTGCCCCAAAAAAGCACCTAAAGCCGTCAATAAAATAATTAATAACGTTTTAAAAAAACCAATTGAAACAAATAAAATTGCTAAAATTAGACCTAATCCCCCAAAAATTAAAGGGAGTTTGTATTGCGAAACAAATTCTTTCATGTACTCCCTCCTATTCTACTCTTGAGTTATTTTTCGTCTCATTATTTTCTTCATAGCCGTCGTATTTCACTTCGACTTTAACCTGTGCTTCACTACCTAAAATACTTTGCAATTCACTGCGAATCTCTTCTACTAGGGTTCCTGTTTTATCCACCAGCATCGAAGTTCGAGCCAATTGTCCAGCAACATACACTTTAATTTTATTTTTTGTTGCCCGTACTTTAACTTTGGGTGTTGAAACAAAGTCCACACTTGCTAATTTTGAGCGGACAAATCCTTCAATTGCTTTTTTATCCAACACTAAGCGGCCATGATCTTCTTGTAAGACAAATGTTTGCTTCGTTTTTGGATAGAAAATCAGTACTAAAATTACGATTAACAAAACAACCGCAAATACAATTGCAATCCAAAATAGCAACTGATTGAAAATTGTATTCGTTAAACTATTACGTAAAAATCCTACGCCTCTTATCCCGATAGGTAATTGTAGGTATACTGCAGAAATCAATGCCATCATTACTAATACAATTAACAATAATAAAGAAAGAATGATGCCAATTGCTTTTATACCCCGATTCATAAAGCACCTCTTTTTTAGCCAACTAAATTTTTATTGGCCGTATATTCTTTAAACTAAAATTTATTTTTTGGCAGCGGTCGCCTCTTTTTTACGTTTGATCAGCATAGGTACAAGACTAATCAACACAGGAATAGCAATTGACTTCAATACTTTTTTGGCATTCATACTATCATCCCCTTACAAATTAATTGCTTCGCCGCCGGTCACACCATAAATTTGCGCCGTCACATAACTGGAATCATTTGAAGCTAAGAAAACATAAACGGGTGCCAATTCAACCGGTTGTCCTGCTCTTTCTAACAGTGATTCTTGACCAAATTCTGGAATCGCCTCTTGTGGTTGGCCTTGATCCAATTGCAGTGGTGTCCAAATCGGGCCTGGTGCTACTCCGTTCACACGGATTCCCTTTTTAGCCAATTGTTTGGCTAATCCAACAGTAAAGTTTGCAATCGCAGCTTTGGTAGCTGCATAGTCCATCAAATTATCGCTTGGATTAAAAGCTTGCACCGAAGTTGTTGTAATAATGCTACTGCCAGCAGGTAAATGAGGCAGTGCCAATTGAACCAGTTCAAACATGGCGATAATATTAATCGTAAACGTATCTCTTACTTGTTGCATCGGTAGTTCTTCAATGGATTCTTGTGAGATTTGTTGCGCGGCATTTAACACTAAAGTATCAAGCCCGCCAAGTTTTGCTACAGTCTGGGTAATGATTTCTTTTGGTGCAGCCTCATCACGTAAATCAAAAGGAAGTAATACTGCTTTGCGACCAGCTTTTTCTATCCAATTTGCCACTTCTTTGGCATCTTTTTCTTCTCCCGGGAAAAATTGAATCGCCACATCAGCACCTTCTCGCGCAAAAGCAATGGCTGCAGCACGCCCAATACCTGAATCTCCGCCTGTAATTAACACGCGCCGATTTTCTAATTTGTGGTTGCCAACATAACTTTCTTCCCCACAGTCTGGATTTGGTTTCATGTTCGTTTGAAGGGCAGGCGTTTCTTGATCTTGTTTTTCAAACCCATCTGTGTAATACAACTTTCGTGGATCTTTCAATATAGGTTCCATCATATCGCTCTCCTTTCATTCTCATTTTATTGTAACGCAATTAGCAAATAAGCCAAAATAAACCGCTTTAAAAAAGCATAATTATTATTAATTTTGCATTTATTTGACATATTACATCTATTGGTGTACATCTTATGAGTAGGAAACGATTAAATATTAAAAAACGAAGAGAGGTCAAAGTCGTGATTAAACATTTTCAAATTGGAGGAAATGATGGAATCCAGCAAGTACCAGCAGCGGAAAGTAACTGGTTGGTTTTAGATAATCCCAGTGAAACAGAACGAAAAAACTTGATTGAAAAGTACAATTTGCCAGCAGAAATTTTTGTCGGTGCCCGTGCCGCCGAAGAAGTTTCCCACTTTGATGCTTTAGAAGAAACTTCTTTGACAAATGCCTATGTCCTCGTTTTGACCAATTTATCCGAAAAAAAAGCAGAGAAAATTGAAGACCGGTTAAAACCAATCATCTTTATTCTCTCAGACTCACTTTTAATCACTTACTTTGGGAACAAATCCTCTTTTTTAGACCATCTCTTGCAAAAATATAAAGATAAAATAACAACTTTTGAAGGACTAATTACGTATAGCGTGTTTATGTTATATAACCATTACATTCAGGAGTTACTAGCCATCAAAAAAGATATTGACGCTCTAGATCAAGCAGCTAGAAAAACCACTGAAAATAAAGAATTATTCAAATTAGCAGATACCAATCGCAAAGTGGTTTATCTCGATCATACCCTTGCCGGTCAAAAAAGCACCTTGGATAGTTTATGGCAAAAAGAGCAATTCATTGAAAAGCTCAATAATCCAAAAGTCCTATATGACATTCGTCTGCATCAAAAACATGCTGAAGAACTCATCAAGATTTATCGGGATTTATTGGAAACTGTGGGGGGACTGTTTTCAGATATGATGGATAATAATTTAAACCATCTAATGAAATATCTTGACTCCGCTGCTTTGATTATCTCCATTCCCGCTCTTATTTCCGGTATTTGGGGCATGAATACCGGTGGCTTGCCCGGTAAAGGTTCCAATACCGGCTTCTTTTTAGTCGTTGGTGCTTCGATCATCTTAGCAATTGTCTTTGGGATTCATTTAAAAAGAAAAGATTTCTCAAAATAAAGTAGAATTTTTTTTCAGTAGCTATTTTTTGCGCGGTTCACCTGATGAAAAATAACAGGAATTACGAAATGTGCAATATTAAAAAACATCGTCTTACGCCAAACACCTCCTTTCAAATGAATTATTGAAAGGAGGTGTTTATTTTATGCAGGTTAATTTTTACTTCTTTGTCGCCCTTTACGTTGCTCGTTTTTTAAGTATTCTCGCATCAATTTAAAAGGCATGGGATAAACTGTTAATGTCCCATTTTTGACAATATCAATATCAAATAACGCTTGAATCTCTTTAAAGCGAAACTCAGATTGCGTATCTGGAAAAACTAATTCGCGTATTCGCGTGGTTCTCGCAATTGGCGCTTGTTTTATTTGATGTTTCGGGATACCTACAAAATAATATTTGCGCTTTTGCTCATCACAAAATAGATTAATATCAAGTAAGTTACCATACATCTCTTCATACTCCTTAGTGCGAAGGGGCGGCCATATATAATAGCCTAGTTTTTCATGTACTGTTTCATTAATGTCTTTAAAAATAGCTGGATTACCCCTTAAAGTATAATCCCCCTTTATTTCACCGATCGTCGCAGTCTCATTGTCTTTTAGTAATTTTGTGAGTTGATTTAAAAATTCATACCCTTGCTGAATTTTAGGATGATTAGGATTTTGTTGTAAAAAATCTCCGACTACTTTCTGTAAATTTCCAAGTCTAATAGAATCTTCTTTTCTTTTCGTGTCCTCTAAAACCTGCTTAATATAGTTAAAATCAGAGATTGTACTCATCTGGGTTTCACAAATCATCGCAATCTGATCATCATTTTTAATAATAAAACCAGCAACTTGTTTAGGATTGCGGCTAGTGTTCTTTCGTTTCTTCCGCAAGCGTTCTAGCTTTTTTAAAATCGGTTCTGTTTGGAAGGATTCCGGAGAAAAATATTGGTAAGTTAATTTACCCGTTTTATCAATCTTCAACCAACAAAGACCATATTTATCTTTTTCTTCTTCAAAATACATGGCAAAATCACATCCACGCTGCTGTTTAAAATAGTTTAGTAACGTTAACTCGTTAAGTTGTCCTTTATAATTTACATCTTTTAAAATCAGCTCTTGAAATAATTTATAAATTGGTCCTCTAATAAAATTCCCCTCATCATCTGCATAGTTAAAGTCTTCCAAAGTAATGTGTTGAATAATTTTTCCTTGCTTCATAAAAAGATAAGGATCTTCTTGCTCTTTTTCCTTGGCTTTCTCACTATGATAAAACTCTTGATTATGAATTAAAACAACATTATACCCATTTTCAACCGCCGCTGTTTTTTGAAAATTTATCTGCGCAAAATCAGGAAAATTTGTTACTGCGTCATAAAGTTTTTGCATAAAAACTTGTGAGGTTGCAGTCTTTATCTGATCTACCAAGTAAATTGTTTTTCCGGCAAAATAGTCAATATACTCTTTGGTATGATCTTTTTTTACATATTTGGCCCTAAAATATTCAATGTCAGCCATCGTTACTAGTTCTAAAGTCACATATTGTGAGAAATGTGTTTTTATTTCCTGCATAAACAAATCTAAAATTCCCATCCTAGTCTGACTAAAATGCGTCTGAGAACGTAAATCCAAATAATTTACCTGGGCAGCTGTATGGGCAACGGCACAGTCAGTATAATAGGGCTGATTTTGCTCTTTTATTTGCGTCACCTGCTTTAAACAACTAGTATCTGCATCCCAACGAAAAAATTGACGAGCATTTTTTCGATTATCCTCATTTAATAGTGCAAATGTTTTCGCGCTGGTGCGAAAACGACCATCATTTTCTAAGATGATCCCTAAACCGATAATGCGATTTTTATAATGCCATTTCTTATTTTTCTTTGGCATAAAAAAATAACAATTCCCATCAATTTGTGTCATACCATGTCGCTTTGAATAAAGGGGAAGTAGCCCTAATTGCAAAGCAAGTAGTGGCCGATAATCAATGCTGTGTTTAAAACCATCGGAGGGAACATTTACACTTTTACTCGCAATTTTTTTTATTTGTACCTCGATGGGCGCAAAAAAATGACACAATGCGTCCAATCTTTCCGAATTAAAGGCGCCTTTTTTTGTCATCACAAATGACTGTTCCTCGTAACTACCACGATAACTATTACTAATTTCGGAAAAAGTAGCTCCTATTTTAACAAACTTTTGATAAAATTCTTTATTTTTCATCTCACAGTTAATCTGATAAAAATCAAAATCGCAATCCAACTTCTCAAAATTAAAATTTGGTTGCCATTTATTTTGGTAAAGCTGAATCTCACGTTTCATTTTCTTCCCTCCTAATTTTAGGATACCATTCTTTCAAAGCGCTATTTCCCTTATCATCAAGCAACCATGGGATTTCAATGATAGCTGGCATAATGCGAAAAGCAACCTCTTTATCTGGTTTGAATAAATTCAGTAACCACGCTTTTTGTCCCCCAACATCTTTTAATTTTTGCCTAATTTTTGCATACATTTTCTCGGCTGGAACTTTTGTCATTTCATGCCAATTTTTAAAATCATAATAATTATTTTGTTTATCATAAAAATCAAATAGCTCAAAAGCACTAGCTGTCTTAATTTCGAATAAAGAAATATCCAACTCCTGTTCGACGATAAAACGTCCGGCGACTTCGCCATATGCTCCTTTTAAAATTGCCTGATAGATTTTAGGATTGACAATATAGGGATTCATTTCAAATTCTGTTTTAAAATTATTTTCTATAAAATATTCTTTCAGACCGGGATATTTTAATAACGTCTGAAGGCGGACATTTTCTTGTGAGACCTCGTAAATCGTCGGTATTTCTCCTTTAAATTGTCGCTTCAAATCGGATTTACTCGTGCCAAAGTAATAAGTTTCCCACTCATCAACAGCATAAAAGTATTGATTATTAAAGCCATCAGGAGCTTCAATGTAAGCATCTGCTAATCCATCAGTTGGTAAAAATTTACAAGTAGGGGCCTGTAATAAGGCTAACCTTAGATTGCGCCAGTCTGCACGAGCTTTTTCACTAGTATGAATATTTGCTAAAAGTCGGTCCACGTATAAGCGACTATTTTTCAAATGAAAATTATTCCGTCGTCTGCGAGCTATCACTTGCGGATTTACTTTGTTTTGTTCTTTTTGCTTCAAGTTTAAAATAGCTCGCATCTCAGGCGTTAACATCTCAAGGTTCAACCCCTCACTTGTAATGGTATCTAAAAGTGTAGGTGAGATTAAAACCGTAATATTTTTTGTTTTATTTTCTGTGCGGGTTATTCTTCCCACTGCTTGAATAACTAATTTAGTAGCCTTTAGGCGTACGCTGGGCGTTTTAGCCAATACGCCAGTCTTTAACGGTTGATATTGCCTCGTTGCGTAAATTTTTAAAATATCACCTACTAAGTTATTTTTATATTCACGACTAATTTCGCCGTTGCCAAAAATATATTCAATCTCTAATAAAAATTTCAAAATCTGTCGATTCAATGCTTCATCGGCAATATTTTTCTGTAGATAAGACAGCAAATAGGTGATATTTCCTAGATAAATACCGTCAATATCTTTTAACATGCTCTTCATTTCTTCACTTAAATCCGACTGCAAACAAACAGTTTCGATCTCCTCACCAAAAGCATACTGTAAATTTTGACCGGCTCCAGTCGTAGCGTAAGAAGTTAAAATATAAATTTTTTCACCGCTACTTAATCTTTGCATTAATTCTTGTTTACGCTCCTCGTAACTTTCACTTTTTAAAATAAATATATCCGCCTTGACCTGATAATAGTTCGCTAACTTTTTAAAAGTTTTTTGGATAAATTCTGCCTCAAATTCGGCTTTTTTTATTTTTGGGAGTGTATTTTGCAAAGCCAAAAGAGATTGCTGTTTAGGCGAGGTTAAAAAAATACAAAAAGACTCTAGTAACTCCAAATAACGATTTTGATAAAAAGTAATATTTTCTTGATCAATTCTATCCATTAAATTATCAATGGCCACTTTAGTTTCACGGGCTAAATGCTCTGGTGTTTCACTGCAGTTTTCATTTTGATAATGGTAAATAATCTCACTCAGTTTTTTGTCGGTAAATGATAAATCATAAAATTGGTCAAAAGCATAAGTCTTAAAAGCAATCTGATTTTCTTTGTACAGCGTATGTGCTTTTTGATAATCATTTTTCGTTTGATGTGACAATAACGTTTCATCTTCTGTAGCCACATGATAGTCTTTTCCCAGCTGACTTTGAATTCTTCTTAAATCATAGTTACCAATAACGGTTGGAACTAAAGCCGTAGCTGATAGACCAATTACTCTGGCTCGCTTAGCTAAAGTAATAATGGTGGATTCGGGGATATCTTCTATGCGCATCATTTGAATCATCGTGTCGAAAAAATTATTGTCAGAATCAACATATTCATACCATTGCAATTGAATTTTAGTCTCATCCTTAATGTTACGTCTCAATTGAACGGGTCCCATTTTACGATTTACCAGTTTTTCAATTTCATCTGGTGAAAATTCAAAATGATTAAATAAAGATGTAATTGACTGATGTCTTGTCATGCGACTATCATTTATTCCCCGCATATTATTGGTTTCTGTGCGCAACTGATAGGCCCACTGTTCGACTGCTGCTTTGAATTTTTCAATAAAATAATACAATTCCGTAATCATCTCAATTGGTCTTAACTGTCTTTTTTCCAATACAGTTGCTTCATATTTTTCTTTACTCACAAAAGACAAGTCAACCCTATCCTCAGCTGTATTAACAACTGCCGAAGTATATATTTTTTTATCGTCGTAAGAAAAATGATTTTCACCATCAAAAAGCACAACTCTATTTGTATTAACCGTTGCATCATCTGTTCTGTAAGTTAAATCAATTCGATACTTATCATACAATTCTTTTGCTTCAAGAATTAGTCCAGGAAAATTTTCTCCTCGCTTTTCTAAAAAGCTTCGTTTCAACTTATCATCATATTTTTTTAATATTTTTTCATGACGTGGATTTGTTAACGCATGATAGACCCTGCGAAAGATTTTGAATAACTCAAAACGAGAGCTCAGTGCATAATCAATAATATCTGCTAAAATGACTTCTTTTGTTTCATCAAACTCATCAATTACAATCGTTGCGCCTTCTGTTAAATACGAATTTAAAAAGACAAAATTTTTATCAATAATTGGATCAATAACTTGAATAAATTTCTTGACCGTCAGGAAAAAAATTTTATAATTCCAAATTTTCGCAGTTGGATAAAGTTTACTTAACCACTGCCAATTTTTATCTTCATTAATTATCCTTTGCCGCTCTTCTAATTGTCGCGGTAAGTTATTGCCAATCATCTTTTTTAATTCACTCCGAAATTGCGGCTCTAAGTCCTCCCTAATAATTTGTTTTAATTCCCTTTTACGCTCTCCTTCTTCACCATGATATTCCAGCACAGCTTTAAAAGTTTTTTTATACAATTCCGTCTTATATTCTTCTGGATAATCGGTTAATGTCGTTAAATTACTTAACAAAAAATCGACATTCGCTTTGATATGTAATACTTCATTAGCAAATTCAGCTTCACGGTCATCTTTTTTATAAAACGCTTTTATTTCATTGGTAGACAAATTTTTTATATTATTAGTGATGAAGATTTGCTTATCTGTTCCTCTTTTAGCATTTTGATATAACAACTCTCTGGCTGCGTAGCTTTTTCCTTTGCCCGTTGGCGGATCATATAAAAAAAGACCCGTTCGCGCTTGCATCACACCTTTAATATCGCGATATTTCATTTTTTCACCTCTCTTTTAAAAATTTGAATTAATAAAATAATACCACTTAAATTTTATCACCTTGATTATTTATTTGCTATGGGCAGTGAGCAAAATCAGGCTGGGCGCATGAATATAAAAAAGGGAAAATTTTTTGCAACAAATAAATGCAGCCCTTTTAAAAAAGTGGGTGCATTTTTCACAGCTATTCATAAAAATCGTGAGCAATTTTTTAATCAAATTATATAGCAATTAGTTTTATAGATAACGGTTTTATAAAAAGCAAAGAACATTTCACTTTATTTGTGCCTTTGGTATAATGAAACAAATTTTGATTTATCAAGGAGTTTATCCATCATGAGTCCAGAAGAATATGCTTGGAACGAACACGAAAGACAATTGTATATTGCTAATAAAATAATTATCCCATCCCCATATAAAATAAAAATTATTGATAATTTAGCTAAGCGAAATGAATTAGAACATATTTTGAATAAATTACCGCAAAGAAACTTAGCTATTTGGGCCAGAAAGAACGCTGAGAGGTTCATTTCATATATAGATATTGGCGATGCAAAACAAAAAAATGAGATAATTTCTAAAACTACTGCTATCTTATATAAGCGAATTGATGCTCAAATAAATGCTTTTGAATTGCGCAATGCAGGATTTTTAGCTAACACACTTGCCAAAGAATCAGTCAATGAGATAAGTAAATTTTCTGCGCGAGTTTATGCACAAGCTATTGCAACTGGTCATATGAGAGGACATGCGATTGTGTCTTCTGACTATGCCATCAAGGTTATTAATCTCCTAAGAAATGATGTGGACGAAGCTATTAATGAACGAAACAAACAAATATTATTAGCACAGGCTATTTTGTTAAAGTAACTCTTGATATCAAGTGATGGTTAGAAGATAAGTCAATAATTTAATAGCTTATAAGTATTATCTAGCCGGAAAAATATAATATAGTTTAAGAGGTCTGATCAAAAATCAGATTTCTTTTTTTAGATATAAAACTGCTAAAATGGAGCCTCGATTATTTTAACGTTTTATACACGTGAAGCATCGTATTTTTTAATTTTGACCCAATTGTGTTAGCTATGCTTAGATGATGAAAAAACGTATTCTAAAATACGTTCCAAAGCAAAAGACACCTTCTCGCGCGGTGGAAAACAAATGGTGGCGGTGAAACAAATACTCTGCTATAAAATTTGATATTTACTGACCGATAAACTGAAATTTATCTAGATTTTTTTATATGTGTATACATCAACAGACACAATTTCTTTGCCTCCCCAATTCTTTTCTTGCGAAGTATAGTCTTCTTTTACAAATCCATTATTTAATAATATTTTTGCTGAATATAAATTTTCTGGCATGACAAATGCATTAAGCGTTGTAATACCAATTTTGTTTGTTAAATAGTTCACCATTAGTTTCAAAGTATTTGACGCAATTTTCCTATTCCAATAATCCTCATTTATTCGATAACCTATCGTTATTTTGTTTTCTTTCTTTTTGTAGTCGAACATTTCTGCTAAACCTACTAGTCTATTAGGTTTATCTTTCAAATAGATTCCTGCAATTATCATTTTTTTCTTCTCAAAATCTCTCCCGCTAAAATTTTTGATTGCAGTCTCTAATGTCTTAATATTTTTCTTATATAAAAACGGTGGTATATACTTATACACATTGTCATTATTGCTAATCTCTGACAACGCTACAACATCGCTTGATTCCATTTTCCTTATAATCACTTTTTCGTTTTCTAATTTGGGAAATACCTCAAATAACTCGATCATCATAACCTCCACAAATGCAATTTATTTAAGAATATTAGTAAAAAGAGTATATGTAAAGCACTGTATGGAGTAATTTATAAAGTATGCTACTAGAAAGTGAAAGTAGTAAATTAATAGTAAATGGGAAATAGTTGAGCGGTTTATCAAGGGATTAAAGTGCATAGGTATAGCTACCAATGGAGTATATTCCCATGTAAAGGTAGAAGGAACAGGGAAACTATCACAAAAAGAGGAGAGAGGAAATGTATAGAAGTAGCATTAAAGAAAGAACACATTTGATACACGATAAAGAAAAAAAGGCACTATAATTTATGGGCCTGATGGAAATATTCCATCGGTCCCATAAATTATAATGCCCAAAATCGTTGATATGAATGGCACTCGATTTCCGAGGAAGTCTCCGTCCCATACTGTATTCGTAAGCGAATAAATTCGCAACGACTGCAGTAATTAACGTTTTGAGAAAAGACAAGTGTATTTTTTGAGAATCCGAGTCTATAGAAATCCGTTTATATCAAGAATTCAGGAATAATTATCCTACGTTATAATTGATAAAAAATGATTACTATAGATAGGATTTGAACCAATTTGAACCACGCAATAGATGCTAGTTGAATATATCTTTCTTAGAACAATAGCGATTAATTATGAATTTAGAGCATTTAAATACTCTAACAGAACTCCTATCTCTCTTGTCTTATTCATAACTTCACTTTTCGAAATAATTCTGTTACTACCATGCGTACTCAAGTTAAGAAAAGCCAAAAAACTTTCTCTCTCATTCCTTGAGCCAATTGATTTGATTAGGCTATTAATTGTCTGTTTATCTTTATTATCAGTAATCAACTGAACAAAATAATCGTAATCTTTTACAACTAACTCATAGTTACTAGATAAATTCTCTTCTTTAAGAATTCCTCTATTATTTAGAATATCAATGACGAGTAATTCTACAAGTGTTCTAACCGAAGACACAAATGTATAGCTGAATTTATCATTTAACGCCAGTTCGTTAAGCTCTGTGACAAAGGCTTTAATGCCTATAGGTAAATTAAGGGCTTGTGATACAGGCATCTTAATAAAATTTTGCCTGTGGACTGTAGACTTAATTTCTTTCGACGGATCTATTACTCTAAAATATGCCTCTATCTCATGTTGTAAACCAGTTTTTTTATCGACGAGATTTGCTTTTAACTTGACTTCTCTTATAGAATCAAATGTTATCAATCCTCGGCTCTTTTGATTGTTTACATCCAATTCATCACAAATTATTTCTAACTTCACTCCTTTATCTTCTTCACCAAAGCTATTTATTACAGAAAAAAGATCATCATATTTATACTCATGGTGCAATTTTACATCACTAATTTTTACCTTGATTTGTGGAGGATCCGGTTCAATTATATTTATTGTAGTAGTGACAATCTCATCTTCCATTTCATCCTTAATAATCCATTGCCCACTCTTGCTTAAATCTATTTTATCGGTCTCAACTGTTCCATAAAAGATTTTTCTAGAAACATTTTTATCAAGCTTACTAACTTCAGACCGAAAGCTTTCATCAATTTTACCTAAATAAATTCTTTTTTCTATATTTCTTTCTTTCTTTTGTTTTTTTATTATTTCTACTGAAAAATTCCGATCAAATAGAGTATATTCAACTTTACCATTATTAATCTTCCATTTAATAAAGTCTTTTAGTAAAACATCTGGTCTCACTAAAGTCATTGCATCAAATCCATCAATAATTTGCGCTTCATCAATTTGTTTTGTTTTTAAAAAAACAGTTTTACCATTAAGTTCATTTTTTATTTTTGAACCTGTAGTTTGAATTTTTTTATTCAGTTCTTTGATAGAATTGGTAATATCATCAGTTAAACTATTTTGAGAAAATTGTGTTCTGTCAGAATTAAAACTAATTCTTGGATCTGAACTTACGACACTTACATATCCTATCATTTGCGATAAAACTAAGGAGGTCTTAATTGGCTTCATAACAGCAGTATCAAATATCGAGTAATTATTAAAGAGATTGTTGTTCACGTACAGTAACGGTGTGAGTTCAAGAGAAATTGGATTATAAAAAAGTTCATTGATTTTTTTCTTACCGTAAGATTCTAAAATGTAAGTTTGAATGTCTAAGCTTAATAAATATTCTTCATTTTGAGAATTAAAATCTTCCGAGTATACTAGTTGGTTCTTATAAAAATAATTTATTCTATTTTTAACAGTTGAAAATTTAACGCGTAGAAATTGATTTTTCTTATGCTGGAGAGCTAAATCTATTTGTGTATTTGTTGCATACTCATTCCCATCTATTACTAATTTAATAATGAAATTAGGATCCGGAATAATGTCATCATACTTTTGATTTTTTTGGGAAATAAAAGAATTAAGGATTTTAGTTAAATTAACTTTATCGGAAAGGTACTCCTTCAAATTACCTATATTATATTCATCAACCTCAACACTAATCTCCGTTCCTGCGGCTTCATCATCTTCTTTTTGAAAATGATTTATCACTAATGGATAATCAGATACATTGTATTCTTTAATAAGTTCATTGAAATCAACTGAAAATTCCAAAACCTCTCGTTTCGTAGTTTTCCATTTAACTTTTCGCCCAAATTTAAAAACAGATAGAAAACCTAATCCTTTTGACCCTTGGATTAATCTTTTATGCCCGTTTATTTCAATCTCATGACCATATTCTTTTTCGCTTGATGATATATGAAATAACTTATTAACATCATCAGTATCCATCCCTGTCCCACTATCTTTAATAGTAAGATTTTTCTTTTCAGAATCAAGTATTATTTTTACCCATGGTGAACCCGCATCGTAAGAATTTTTTATTAACTCGTTTAAAGCAATAATATTATTAGGAATTTTCTCAGATAATTCACTAATTATATTGCCGCTGACGGTTATCTGTGATTGTGTTGTTTCCACTCTATTCCCCCCTTTTTCTCATTATCAAAACATATTCCGTATTCATTGACTTCACGGCATGATTCTTCACATTTGAAACTTTTCTAGGCATTCGTTTCGTTGGGATATTTCTCATAACTTCTAATTCAAAAGTAAAATTTTGCTTTTCAAGAAATTCTCTAGTAATTTCAGTCAATGGTAGTACTTGATTATCTACTCTTCTATTTCCCAGGGTTAAAACCATATATTTTTCTGGTTTTAACTTAAATTTCAAATTGGAAAATACTTCCAAATAATCATTTACAAAACATCTAACTTTTTTCCGCTTTCGTTCATCTATTTTAGCTAAATAATCTTCAAGTATTTGAGATGAATAGTAAAAAGTATTATTTGAATTCTTTTTATTTCCTCCCAAACTAGCAGAATCAATGCTTGAATAATTCTCTATAAGACTTTCATCAAATATTCCCAAATCCCTTCTATCTATCCAATAAATAGGTAACATGGAATATTGACCATAAGTTACAGTAGTAGCATTATCACCATAAGGAGGTGACGTACAGATTATATCGATACTATTATCTTCAATTTTACTAATCAGATTTGCTGTATCTCCAATAAATAATGAAACCTGTCTCTCTCTAGAAAAATTAGGTAAGAATTTATATGACGTTTTAATATTATTTAAAAAATCAGAAATCACATTATTTTTTATTCCCTGAATGTTTTCATCCGTTTTAACATGTAATTTAAATGTAGAAGTTCGAGTATTACTGTACCTTTTTATACAATTTATTAAGCAAACCCAGTAATACTGTCTAATATTTTTATATTTCTCTAACTGAATTGCAGCACGAATCTTACTCAAGCTTTTAATAATATCATTTCTGAACCATTTATTAATATTAGTAAATTCATGTAGCGGAAATTCAAAGTCATCATTAATCAATATTTTTTCTATTTTATTAAGTGATGTCATCAAACTTTTTTTACTTACTCCTTGAAGTTTTACTCGAGTAATCAAATTGGCTAGTGGATTAATATCAAATCCGATAGGATTTAATCCTAAACTTGCCCCTTCTACTAAAGTTACTCCCGAGCCATGAAAGGGGTCTAATATATTTTTAATTGTATGATCTTCTTCCATAACTGATTTTATTAATTCTTTTTGCATATCGGGAACCATAGTAGCTGGATATGCACTTATTTTGTGTATCCCAATTGATTTTGAATCGGCAAAATCCCAGTAACCGATGCTTTTTCTTTCCAAAATATTTTTTAGAGTCAATTTTACACCTTCCAATTTTAAAACTTTCAAAGTAGTATACTGTAGAATAGATTTATTCAATATGTACGAACATAGTATTGATGCTTTTGAATATCAATAAGTCACATTTTCCTATAATTACTTAGTGCTTGATATAAAGAATTCTATCTTACTTTAGTATCTAAATCCAATGATTTTTATTATGAATACGAATACCGATTGATTGGAAGGATACAGTATAAAGTTCTACAATTTAATAAAAGAAAAGAACTTTTTTGTTTCATGTTAATCATGTTAAATATCATGTAATCTAAATAATTGTTTACCATTCATCAACTGGGCTAATTATCCAAGATTGACTTTCTACATTTTTAAATTCTATTATAATAACTACTCATTTATAGATTCGGAATATAACTAAGATAAGTCTGTGCCAAATTAGTTTTATTATTTTTTCTTATTAAAATAATTTCACCTCTTTCACGTGGTTAGCGGCATAATCATATAGTACTCCTCCACACAGAGGTATCAATTTTTTCTTTTCCGTGGTTACCCTCCCCATCCTATTAATATTTAACATATTTACTTTCTTGAAGGGTTAGAGTGTCAAAAATGCTTTTCTACATAGTAATTCTTTTAGGAAATAAATTTGGAATAAAAAGTGGATATTCCTATCAATTTAGTCCTTTTATCCTCCTTTATTAATCTTTTTGGTTAAAAAACAGGGGATTCAGTTTAGTATAAATTTCATTTTGTACTTTTGATATCTTAAAATTGATCAACTATAAAATGAAATAATCAATTAAAGATGTAATTATGGCTCAATTCTTAGTTTTATCTTTATAACAAACGTATCAGATTATAATCCCTAATTCTATAATCTAATCCTGACTTAATATCAAAAATACTCTTATTTGTATTATAATCGATAACTTTACATAGCAAATAGACAAATCAGATTGAATTAAATCGTACTCATTTTCTCAATCCGTAATATATATTTTTTCAAGCGAATGTTGCTAAGAGATATTTCAAACCATTAAACATTCAGCACGAACACACTATGACTTCCTTATTGTTTGGAAAAAATTCTGTTGATAAAAAGACAAACTCCATGTCGGGTTTCGCCACAAGCGAATTACCCGATCTGGAGTTTTGTCTATTGCAGGGAGGCGCAGCCGGACTGCAGAAATAAAGCCCCCGGTTCTAACAGGGGGCTAACAGGGGGCTAACAAAGAACAGGAAACTGTGACAACTACCCATTGGGGAGTGTCCTAGCGGTATTTTCTTTGTCACATGCTTGTAAATTCTGTCACCTTATTTTGATGATGGATATGCTGCGTTTAACAGACGTTCTTTCTCGACTTCCATCACGAATGGTAGATAAAGATATTGTTGTTCTAGTAGATATTGATTGTCCTCTGTGTACTGATAAGAAGCTGTTTCTGTTGAATAGACCAACGGGGCAATTCGAACATCTCCGGTCAATTGATTTATCGAGTATAGAAGGATGGCTTTTTCAACTAGCTTCTTGGGCAAATGCTTTCCAAAATAGGAATAATATTCTTGATTTGCTAAATAGACGAGTAAGCGATCCACACTAAAGTTGGAGAAGGTAAAGGGCATAATGTGCAGAATATGATTTTGATTATCATGTTGTAAATAGAGTTGGGCTTCTTTACCAAAATTGGTTGAACCAAGGTAAAGCTGCTTTTTCTCGTCGATACATTGGAAAGTAAACTGGTCTTGTTCAGTTGGTGGAATGAGGTTTGTAATAAAAAATTCAATCATCCGATCCATTTCTTTTTCACTAACAAGACCGGCTTGTTTCATTTCGTCTACTATCAGTCCTTCAATCTTAGGATCAAGCTTACCTGCCTTTTTTTGAAGCATTTCTAAAATGTATTGATTTTCTTGATCACCATACAAAAGATATTCGTTGGTGACATGACCCACCTCTGCAATTTGGTGAAGGGTTTCAGTTTTTGGAAGGTTAATTCCACGTTCCCAGTTATTGACTGTACTTCGCGGTAAATCACCAATTAGTTTGCCAAATTTCTCCATACTCAGCTTTAACTCCTGGCGAATCTGCCGAATTCGATTGCCTACTGCCTGCTTGTCTATCTCCATGAAAACTCCTCCTCAGGATGAATTCTTAAATTTAGTATACGTGCGTACTTAAAAAAAGTCAAAACATATTGACTTAAAATAAATACAGGCGTACAATTGGTTTGTGCTTAAAATAAGTCAATTAGTTCTTTGACAAGTAAATAGCAGAAGGAGGTTTGTCTATGAATCAAGTGAATCAACATGATTTCGGGGAATCGATTCGAGTTTCTCGAGAAGAAAGGGGGTGGACCCAGCGATATTTAGCAGAAAAAGTGGGAATTTCGAGATCGTTATTATCGAAAGTAGAAAAAGGAACGAGACGATTAAGTGAAGAAAAACTGAATCTTGTATTGGATAGTTTGCAAGAAGAGATTGTTCCAGTTAATCGTGTTTTGATTGATTATCTAACCATTCACTTTTTCTCGAATCAACATTTAAAGTTGATTGAAGAGATTATTGGCATGCCTATTGAACGCTTTGAGGAATTGGATTATGCACCAAAGGGCTATATTGGGCAATATGTTTGGAATCAAGTAATCACGATTCGGTATTCCATTGACGATACGGTTAAAGGAACCGTAATGGAGTTTTCAGGTCAAGGCTGTAAACATCTTGCCATGCGTTTGAAGACCGCAAAATCAAACTGGCAAGAGTTCTTTCGTAAGGTATTAGCTTATCAGGGAAATTTTACACGGATTGATTTTACTTTAGATGATTTTGTGGGGAGTCTCAGCATTCCAGAACTAAAGCGTAAAGTAACACTAGGCCATGTATGGACCACGTTTCAAGTGAGTGAATCTCATGGCGGGACGGATATCACAAATAATGAATCAAATGGCGAGACCTTGTATTTAGGCTCAAAGAAGAGTCAATGTCGCTTTTGTTTTTATCAGAAGGATTATGAACAACGAAAGCGAAGAGGAATACCACTTGAAGAGGCAGAAGTGAAAAATCGCTTTGAACTACGGTATCGAAAAGAGAAAGCACAAAGCTTGGCAAAGATTATTTCAAGATCCCATGATTTAACCAAACTGTTCTTTGAGTTACTTAATGGAGCAATTTGTTTTTATGACCGTGATCCAAATGATCCAGATGCAAAAGTCGATGCCAAATGGGCAGCCTTTATTGACAACCGTGGCGCAATCACCATTTCTTTAGAGACAATTCCTCAAAGCTTTGAAAAAAGTATGAATTGGTTAATTCACAGCGTTTCTCCCACCCTCGCATTTATTCAAGAGGTAGATAATCATTTTGATTCAAATTTGATTAACGAGATTATTAGCTGTGGGAAACTTAGTTCAAGGCAGCAAAAAATTTTAGAAAATTTGATTGCTGAGCCTGATTATTATCAGGAAGAAGTAGAATTTTATATCCAGTGTCTTCAAAATATGAAGACAGAAAAAATACACAAAAAAAGCAAAGCACAGCTTACACATTAAAATGTATAAACGTACTCCGCCCTAGACAAGTTGAGTATAGCACATTTCCTTGTGTCAGCCAAAAAACATTTTTGGAAAGGAAATAAACTATGAAAAATACAATAACTACTTATGAATTGCCCTATCTACTTACTAGAGAACAAGCTTCTCAGTTTTTAGGGATTGATCCAAAATCTTTTGATAAATTCGTTCGCGCAAACGATGAGTTAGAGCGTTTTATGATAGGAAGACAAGAGCGATACACTGTCACTTCCCTCATCAATTTTATTAAGACGCACTCTATCTAGCTAAAATATCGTAGGATGGTTGATTAGATGCTTTTCGCCATGTAGAATGGCGGTGTATTCAACTAGCATTTATCAACCATCTTTCAGTGAAAGGATTTGTTATAAATGCCTAGTATAATTAAACGTGGTAACTCATATAGAGCTCAGATCTCACTTTACAACCATGGTCAACATAAGAAATTGACAAAATCATTTAGCTCTAAAAAGGAAGCAACTCGTTGGGCTTTGGAAAATGAATTGGAGAAAGGAAATGGAAAACAATTAGCAGAGCGTACAACAACATTTGCTGACTTCTTTGAAAACTGGATTCATATCATAAAGAAAAATGATGTAAAAGAAACGACTTTTCAAAATTATCAAAGGACTTCTCAAGTGGTGAAGAAATTGTTTGGCGATATACAGTTAAAGGATTTGAACGATATTGTAGTACAACGAAAAATAGATAAGTATGCAGAGACTCATTCTCGTAAAACCACTCATGAAGTACTATTAAAAATCAAAACGGCATTACGAGATGCTTATGCTCGTGGCTATCTTGCTACCGATTTTGCAAATTTAGTCAAAACACGAGGGAAAGTTTTAGATAAGAGAAACCGTGCACTTTCTATTACCGAATTAAAGAAACTGCGTACTTATGTCATTAATCATCGAGAAAATGAGTTTAACATTCTTGTACTCCTTGCCTTAGAAACTGGTATGAGACGCGGAGAACTTTTAGGTATACGTCCCGAAGACCTCTTTGAATATGGTATCCATGTCAGACGTTCTCTTAGTCCAACTTCTGAAGATACTTCGTTAAAAACCAAAAATTCAAGACGAGATATTTCCATTAACCAAGAAGTCTACGATATTCTAAAATCTGTCCCGATTAAGGATAATGGATATTTTTTTGATCCTGACGGCTTTCAACAATCTGCTAAGCTCGCCAGATTACTGAAAAAACTAGATATTCCAAAAACCACCTTCCACGGCCTAAGAGATACTCATGCTTCTTTTCTATTTTCACAAGATATTGATATTGCCTATGTATCAAAACGCTTAGGTCATATCAATATTCAAACAACGCAGAACTATTATCTTGAATTGATGCCAGAAAAAAAGCACCAGCAAGATGCTGATGCTTTAAACCTCTTAAATTCTTTGTCAAATTGATAATTTGAACCAACTTGAACCAAAAAACTCTTGTAAACGTTGATACAATAAGGAATTGATTAACGTTTTGAGAATTGTGAAGCTTTACGAGCTTTCTTAAGACCTGGTTTTTTACGTTCAACCATACGAGCGTCACGTGTTAATAAACCAGCACGTTTTAATGCAAGACGGAAGTCAGGATCAACTTCTAATAATGCACGTGAAATGCCGTGGCGGATTGCGCCAGCTTGTCCAGCATAGCCCCCACCGTTTACGTTTACCATTACATCGTAAGCGCCAGTTGTTTCTGTTACGCCAAATGGTTGGTTGATAACTAAACGTAAATCAGCATGTGGGATATATTCTTCAATGTCTTTTTTGTTGATAGTAATTTTACCAGTACCTGGTACCAAACGTACGCGAGCTACTGCATTTTTACGACGGCCTGTGCCGCTATATTGAGCTTGTGCCAATGAAATTCCCTCCTATTAAATTAAGTTTGTGATGTCTAATACTTCTGGTTGTTGCGCTGCGTGTGGATGTTCAGCACCACCGTAAACATGCAATTTCATGCCTTGAGCACGGCCTAAAGTGTTTTTAGGTAACATGCCTTTTACAGAAGTTTCGATCAAACGACGAGAATTTTTAGCACGCAATTCACCAGCTGAAACTTGTTTCAAGCCGCCAGGATGATTTGAGTGACGGTAGTAAATTTTATCAGTTGCTTTTTTACCTGTTAATTTCACTTTGTCAGCGTTAATGACGATTACAAAATCACCTGTATCCACATGGGGGGTGAAAGTTGGTTTGTTTTTACCGCGTAAGATTGAAGCTACGACTGCTGAAAGGCGTCCCATTGGAACATCAGTAGCGTCTACTACATACCATTTACGTTCTACTTCGCCTGGTTTGGCCATATATGTTGTACGCAAGATTTTTTCCTCCAATTTCAATTTCGAATGTTTACAATCACTTGAGTTTCCGGGGCTCTTTGTGGGGTAAACAATACCATTTAACATAATAACGGTAAAATGGCGCAAAGTCAATCAAAAGTCGCGGCTTTTCAAAGTATTTTTAAACTTTATTTTTGAGATACATTTTTTTCAACTATAGTAAAAATTAACTTCTATCATTTCCATCTATTACAAAAATAATTTTTAACGTACTTTACAATGCGTTCCCCCTCTTTTATTTTCAGAAAACCACTTTTTGCCTTTCACCTTTCTCAGCCAACTTTTTATACACAAAAAAATTTATAAATCGCTTATTTATGTATATTTTATGTTTTTTAGAAATGTTTTTGTATAAATATTTATATTTTTCCTTGCGTTTTAATTTTCAATTTGATACGATAGCGTCAACACATTTTTACTCACATTAAAAAGCACAACAGAAAGGGCGTATTACGATGAAAGAAAAGGTTGTATTAGCATATTCAGGAGGACTAGATACCTCTGTATCCATTAAGTGGTTGACTGATGAAGGTTATGATGTCATCGCGTGTTGTTTAGATATTGGGGAAGGAAAAGATACGGCGTTTATTAAGGAAAAAGCTTTACAAGTAGGCGCAGTGGCTTCTTATGCCATTGATGCCAAAGACGAGTTTGCCAATGAGTATGCCTTAATTGCTTTACAAGGCCACACTTTTTACGAACAGTCTTATCCTTTAGTATCAGCTCTATCCCGACCGTTAATTGCGAAAAAATTAGTTGAACTAGCCCGATCAACTGGCGCTACAACGGTTGCACATGGTTGTACTGGTAAAGGAAATGACCAAGTGCGTTTTGAGGTTGCGATCAATTCTTTAGCGCCAGAATTAAAAGTGATTGCACCTGTCCGTGAGTGGAAATGGTCCCGTGAAGAAGAAATTGCCTATGCAGCTGAAAAAGGTGTCCCAATTCCCGCTGATTTGGATAATCCATATTCCATTGATCAAAATATTTGGGGACGTGCCTGTGAATGCGGCATTTTAGAAGATCCGTGGGCGACACCGCCTAAAGGAGCTTACGAAATTACGGCAGAACTAGAAGAAACACCTGATACGCCAGATATTGTGGAAATTACTTTTTCAAAAGGTATTCCAGTAGCGTTAAATGGTGAAACATATAATTTTGCCGATATTATTATGGAATTAAACTTATTAGCCGGTAAACACGGCATCGGTCGCATCGATCATGTAGAAAATCGTTTAGTCGGGATTAAATCCCGTGAAGTCTACGAGTGTCCTGGCGCAGTGACATTGATGACTGCCCACAAAGAGTTGGAAGATTTGACGTTTGTGCGAGAAGTGGCGCATTTTAAACCGCTAATTGAACAACAATTAAGCAACATCATCTATAACGCACTTTGGTTCAATCCTTTAACCGATGCGTTAATTGCCTTTTTAAAAGAAACGCAAAAATATGTTAATGGCGTTGTTCGCGTGAAATTATTTAAAGGAAACGTAATTGTCGAAGGTCGTAAATCAGAAAACAGTTTGTATTCTGAAAACTTGGCTACTTACACTTCTGCTGATACTTTTGATCAAGATGCAGCAGTTGGCTTCATTAAACTATGGGGGCTACCAAGTAAAGTCCATGCAGAAGTGCAAACACAACTCCAAGTAGAAAATTTGGTGAAATAAAGAAAAACAGGAACTTTATTTTATCTATCAACCTATG
Organism: Enterococcus canintestini; assembly: GCF_001885735.1. GTDB lineage: Bacteria > Bacillota > Bacilli > Lactobacillales > Enterococcaceae > Enterococcus_C > Enterococcus_C canintestini. The sequence continues at coordinate 142,017 of NZ_JXKG01000003.1, forward strand.
AAATAGGGCTGTGGTATATAAGTTAAACATCTACTTTGAATTGCTAAGTTAAGAATTTTAAATTAGTAAAAGTTCTTTTTTACAAAAAATAAGAACTTCAAAGCTTAGTCAAAACTTATGCCACAGCTTTTTTTAACGACAAACGAGGTGGAAAAATGGCAAAATTATGGGGTGGTCGTTTTGATGGTCAAAATGAAAGTTGGATTGACGCTTTTGGCGCATCCATTTCCTTTGATCAAAAAATGGCGGCACAAGATATTAAAGGTAGTTTAGCCCATGTGAGCATGTTAGCCCACACTGGTATTATTACAGCAGCTGAAGCTGAAAAAATTAGCGCGGGTTTAAACAGTTTACAAGAAAAACTGGCACAAAAAAAGCTAGAATTTACAGTTGAAAATGAAGATATTCATATGAATTTAGAGGCCTATTTGGCAGCAGAAATTGGCCCTACCGCTGGAAAGCTCCACACCGCCCGCAGTCGTAACGACCAAGTGGCGACGGATATGCATTTGTATTTAAAAGATGTCGTGGCTCAACTCATTCCAAAAATACAGCATTTTCGGGATGTCTTAGTGGAAAAAGCCAGCGAAAATGTGCACACTATTATGCCCGGCTATACTCACATGCAACATGCCCAACCGCTTTCGTTTGCCCATCACTTACTGGCGTATTACGAAATGCTCACCAGAGATCAAACACGTTTTACAGAAAACTTGCAACGCATTGACGTAATGCCTTTAGGTAGTGCTGCGTTAGCAGGTACTACCTTTCCTATTGACCGTTTTTTTACAGCGGAAAAATTAGGTTTTAGTCAAGTTTATAACAATAGTTTGGATGCGGTTAGCGATCGCGATTTTATTTTGGAATTTTTAAGCAATAGTGCCATTTTAATGATGCACTTGTCCCGCTTTTGTGAGGAGCTGATTTTATGGTGTTCCCATGAATTTCAGTTTGTCGAATTAACAGATAGTTTTTCCACCGGTAGCTCAATTATGCCGCAAAAGAAAAATCCTGATATGGCGGAACTGATTCGCGGCAAAACCGGACGGGTCTACGGCAATTTATTTGGTCTATTAACGGTGATGAAAGGTTTACCATTAGCCTACAACAAAGATTTTCAAGAAGATAAAGAAGGCATGTTTGATACTGCTGAAACGATTTTAACGAGTTTGGATATTATGGCGGGTATGATTGACACCATGAAAATCAACAAAGAACAGATGGCTAAAGCCACCGAATCTGATTTTTCTAACGCGACAGAACTCGCTGATTACCTAGCCAGCCACGGGGTTCCCTTTAGAGAAGCCCATGAAATCGTCGGAAAACTGGTATTGTCTTGTTTGAAACGAGGGATTTATTTACAAGACGTCTCACTTTCTGAATACCAGCAAATTCAAGACGTGATTGGCCCTGACATCTACGAAAAGCTGTCTTCTTACAATGCTGTTAAAAATCGTCATTCTTATGGTGGCACTGGTTTTTCACAAGTAGAAGAGCAAGTAAAAGCCGCTCAAGTCCAACTGCAAAAAGAAAAAGAGGCCGAAGACGAATAGTAGGAATTAGCAGAAAATTTCTAATTAAAGCTGCCGACTAAAATTCAGTAAAAATGCGCATTTCTATGTTTTGTTACTTATTACAGCAAAAAATTATCCCGTCTACTTCAAGGCTACCTATATATAATAGAAGAAAAATTTTCGCACCTAAACGCTAGCAAATGGATGTTGTAGCGCTGGGGTAAAACTTCTATTACTATAGGTAGTTTTTTGTTGCAAACAACGAAATTGTCCGTTCAGGCTTGATCCTTAGCTGTCACGGGGTGTATTTTACTTTCCGAGTTGGCTATTTACTGAAATTCGGTCATTTGAGAGCGAAAGCGTAATGGCAAATGATTGCGTTGGGCTTCTGGGTTAATCCGTTCTTTAATGGTTACACTTTCTAAAAAAGCCCGCCACTGTGCGCCAACAATATCGTTTCCTTGTAAAAACTTATCTGCAGGTAGCGTAATGTTTTCTAATAAACGGTAACCTCCATTTTCAATACAGGCGAGTAATTGATGCGTTTCATCGTAAATCATCACTTTTTCATGGGGATAGCGTTTGGCAAAGTGCGGACAGATGTACGGGAGACAATAATGCTTAGGGGTAATTTTAGCAAATAGCACATCTTCTACATACTCAAAACGGACAAATCCCTTGTATTGATGCGCTTCACCGTATAACGCCCGAATTGCCGTATCTAAAGCTAAAATTTCCGGTTTACCGATAAAATTTTGCAGATGATCTTTGGTATCAAGTGCAATATGCAACGCGTGCAACAAATATGTTTCCTTATTTTCTAGACTAGTGTTAAAACCATCATGTAAAAAAACATAATTATTAGGCGTCAAAACTTCTCGCAAGCGGCGACCAATTTTTTCCGCCTTTTTTTCATCGGTTTTAATCCACTCGGGAGGAAATAAATTATTTTCAGTTGTCACAGGATTTAAAACCACCGCCGGAAACTGATGACGGCGAAAAGATAAATCAATCACTGTATAAAAACCTGCCAATGTCCCGTCATATTCTAAAATATCGATGGTTTCTTTCATCCACACCATCTTCAATTCCTTCTTTCTGCTGCTAGTTCAAGTAAATTATTGTAGGGCAAATTGCTTTTGCTCACCTTTTTTTCGTTCCAAACTTTCCACATCAAACAAGCTCATCTGCTCTCCAAAACTTTGGGTATTAAGGGACTTCAATTGGTTAAACTGGCGCTTTGAAATTAGTGCTTCAATAATCCACTGAGGATCTTGCACAAGCCCCGCTACTTTTTCACCATTACAGGTAACAAAATATTGCGCGCGTTTAACCACGACCCCTAGTTTTTTCAAATCGCTTAAATGTAAATGATAATATTTACGTGCTCGTAAAATATTGCGAGCACTTTTAGGGCCAATTCCTGGCACCCGTAACAAAGTATCTAAATTAGCACTTTGTACGTCAACGGGAAAACGCTCCAAATTTTGAATCGCCCAATTGGCTTTGGGATCTAAATACAAATTAAAATTAGGCTGTTCCTTTTTTAAAATTTCATCGGGGGTAAAGTTATAAAAACGCATCAACCAGTCAGCCTGATATAAACGATGTTCTCGTAGTAACGGTGGCTTTTGTGTTACTGCTGGCAATAAAGAATCTTGATTCATCGGAATATAAGCCGAGTAATAGACGCGTTTTAATTGATATTTTTGATACAAATTTCCGGAGATTTTGACAATCGCCCGATCGGTTTCAGGGCTTGCACCAATAATCATCTGCGTGGATTGACCGGCGGGTACAAAGGGTGTCGCCTTTTGTCTGACAGCTGGTAATAAACTATCTTGCTCTTTTTTTAGCGCAATTTGTTTCATCGGTTTATAAAGTTCATAAGGATCTTTATCTGGTGCCAAAAGCTGTAAGCTATCTTTTGAAGGGAGCTCGACATTGACACTCATGCGATCAGCTAAATAGCCCAGGCGTTCAATTAGCAAACTATCGGCTCCTGGAATGGCTTTGACGTGAATATAACCACGAAATCCTTTTTCAAAACGCAAAATTTCCAACGTTTTAATCATCAACTCGCAGGTATAATCAGGAGATTTCATAATCGCTGAACTTAAAAATAAGCCTTCAATATAGTTGCGCAAATAAAAATCCATTACTAAATTTGCTAATTCTGCTGGTTTAAAGGTCGCCCGTGGGCGTAAATTGGAACGCCGATTGACGCAATAATGACAGTCAAAAATACAAGCATTACTAAATAAGACTTTTAATAACGAAACACAACGCCCGTCAGCAGTAAAAGAATGACAAATTCCCGCAGCAGCAGTGCTCCCAATCGTTCCACTACGACTTGTGTCACTAACTCCGCTACTGGAACAGGAAACATCGTACTTAGCGGCATCGGCTAAAATTTCAATTTTCTTCGTCAAATCCATCGCGTTCTCCTCCTTTTACAAAACCGAACGTATGTTTGTATTTTAACAAGAAAAAAGACGCCTGTCAAAAGACGTCTGTTGCAAAATAACGTGATGATAATTGGTAACTGCACTTATTTGAAAGTAACAATACGATTTAATAAAGAGCCTTAAAAATTAACTGATCGTTTACAAAATCAGTTCGTATAAATCACACGTATCTCTCCCACGATCATCAAAAGCACGTAACTCTTTTCTTTCCCGCCACTGATAGCCACACTTTTCGTATAAGCTTTTAGCAGGAAGGTTAGCGGCAAAAACATCTAAACGAATCGCCTGGCATTGTTTGGCTAAAGCGACTTCTTTGGCACAAGCAAGTAAACTTTTGCCTATTCCTTGTCCTTTGTAATTATGATCGGCTAGCAGCGTGTGAATTACTAAAAATTCAGTATCTGAAAGTGTCCGATCTTCCCAAGCGATTTCACTATATTCCGCTTCATGAGCATGATTCAAAATAACGCTTCCAACAATTTCATCAGCAATTGTTGCGAGATAGAGTTCCTCGTTTGTTAAAGCTTTTGTTACATCGGCAACCACAGGATAAACTGCCGGTATCCAACTAACTACGGGATAGTCAATTTGTGGCATCACTTTGTTAAAAAAAGCTACGACTGCCGCTTTTTCCTTTGCTGTTGCCAAATGTGTTTTGACTTCCATCTACTCACCTTCTTTTCAAATTTTTCTCACTAGTTTAAATCAACTATACCACGTCATTTCTTTTGATGACATAGCGCTTTATTCAAAAAGCTGAAAATAAATAATAGTAACAAATTTTCCCCACTGAAATTTGCTACTATTATTTGTTTTTAACTTGATTGGCGGCAAAATAATCCCCATTGTATTTTGCTTCTCTTTTTTGAATAACTTTTTGAGCCAAGTTCGCCCAATCTAACGGTCGTGGGGGCGCAAGCCAAACCACACAATCCTTCTGACAAATTGCCCCTAATTCTCGGGAATCCGTCAATAAAATATCCGCGGTATCAATATCTGTAGTAATTTTAGCTCCGACTTGTTGAAAAAAATCGAGGTTTTGGGTAATAAATTGGTTATACAAATGTCCATAAGAAAAATCAACGTACACGTTGACAGCTTTTAACAACAAATGCTTGGGAAATACAGCTAAAATCAAAAACAAATATTGAAGCAGCAAATTTTTCTTCTTTTGATATAACTCAGGAAATACATTTTGAATACTCGTCAGATAATCCCGACAAAATGCCAATACACCAGGATAGTTTTGCTGAAAGTAAATAATATTAATCTCTGGTTGAATACTTTCATAAGCGGCGCTTGTTTCCAATAATTGAAAATGCAAAAAATTACAACGGGCGATAAATTCAGCTTGACTGGCTTTATCTGCTTGTAACTTGGGAAAAGAGGCTAACAATTGCTGACTTAAATTTTGACTCCACTGCGTAATTTTAGCACTCTTTTCCAAATGAAATGACATCCCCACTTCTTTTAAAAATGTGCCGTAATAACAAATATAAGCCGCAGCTTCCGCGGTCCGCACGGCTGGTGGTAAACGGTAAAAAAAGGGTGTCGCTTCTTCTTTTTTTATAAGTTCAGTCGGTAGTAGTTCTATTTGCTGTTCTTCTACATAACGTTCTTGTTGGATACGCAGATTCGTCACATAAAGATAATGCATCAACTTAATTTTTTGATGAATTGTCATGTTGGCTTTTTCTAACGTGGCTAACTTGGTTTCAATGATGCTTTTATCGGCTGAAGTGTAACAATCTTGCAAATTTTTAAAAATACGGGCAAAAATTTCAGTTAAAAATAACCGCACATTCTTTTCACTGTTACCACTTAACCGAAATTTCTTATCAATCGTCATTCCAAATTTACTTAAATAACCATTTAATTTTTTATAATTACTATGGGCAATCGGATAACTAATCATCTTTTTTTCAGAAAGTTCATTCAAGGATTTGAATTGTCCTAAAGCAGAACCAGCCAGTATTTGAAAACTGATAGAAGCCGCGACATACTTTTCCAGCAAGCTCTCTGAACTAGCAGCACCGGTAATTTCCATCTGTAAGAAGGGTTCCTCAATAAAAATATGAATTTCTTCAGCTAATTGATAGTGCTCCAAGTCTAAGATAAGTTGATCAATCAAACTTTTTAACACATAATTTGATATTCCTAAGTCCTCCATCAACTCTTTTTTAGGGATGGCAAAATAAGGGCTACGTTCCAATTTTTTTAAGAACTGATATTTACGCCATTCTTCTTTTGCTAAAAATTCAGCCAGCAAATTCATTCCCCCTTGTTACCAATTGCAGGCTTTGATCGCCGTATAATACTAATCCCGATAATAAATAGGCGCTTTGCGCAATTTCAGTCCACTCATTTATGGCACTCCCAGCTTGAGGATTGCCTTCTGGTGGCAATGTTGGAATTGCCTTGGGCGCAAAAAACTCATCATCTAAAATTAAAACATTATTTTTCCCTTGGGCATGATAAGGTGGTATATACGCAGGGTTTTCTGCCCATTTGGGAGTTCTTTTACTTTTTAGTGTCGGATTTTGTAGCGTAGCATAACTACTATTTTCTGCTAGTACTTCTTTATTCTTTCCTGATTGTGACACTATTTTTTGGGGCGGGGATGTAACTGTTTGGTCTTTTTTATGTTCCAATTCCAGTTGTCCACTAGTTTTTTGGTCATTTTGCTGATCTTGATTATCTTCTTGCCGCGCTTCTTCATTTGCAATCGGCGTAATCGCATTTTTAGGATCTAATGGGTCATAAATCACTGTTTGCGCCAAAGCGTGTTCGGAAAACAAGAAAACCGACGCGCCCAATGCTAAAAATACAGAGTATGTCCTTTTTTTCATTCTATCCCCCCTCATTTGGAACTAATTCTTTTAATCGTGATAATCCCCAGTAAAAGACAAAGCAAAAGTGACAGAACTACAAAAAGTACATAACCTTGATTGTAACGCTGATTTTTTTGCACAATCGTTTTTTCCTGTTGCTTTATTTGCGTAAGATTTGACGTGCTTTTTTGTACTTGTTGTCCTCTTACGACAAAACGCCATTGCGTTTGTGTCGGTTTATCACAAGTGATTAGCGTAATTTCTGTTTGCTGGTGATCATCTAAAACTTGTAGTTCGGTTTGATGCACCAATTGAGTTTCTTTTACCACGTATTGATAAATTTCCCCTTCATAACGTAAATAAATCATATCGCCCACTTGAATTTGCAATAATTTACCAAATAATAAATTATCGCGACCTAAATGATGACCGATCAACACCATATTATGGTTTTGCGGCTGGCGTTCCGGAAATAGACTACCAGCACCAATTAGTAAATTTTGGTTTGTAATGCCATTAAAAATGGGGACACTCATTTCTAAAGCCGGAATGAGAATATTTCCTGTTGCCAAAAAAACAGTATCTTTTTTGAAAGTCAAAACATCAGCCAAATCCGGTGGCTGCACTGCTTCAAGGGAAACAGGACTTGCCAATTTCGTAACAGAAGTTGTGGTAACTGTAGTATTTTCTGTTTGATAAATCAGTAACGCTTGCTTTAAAAAGGGTAAAAAAAGCAAAAAAACCGCCACACAATACAATAAGATTAGACTAATCCGGATCTTTGGTTTCATCATCTTCTTTATTTTTCTTTCTGCGCCAAATCAAAACGATTAAAATGATCAGTAGTAATAGCAGTAAACCAATGAGAATATACAACCAAGTGTAGTCCTTTTTAATCGTAACGTCGGTGTCATTTAATTTTTTGGCTACTTCTGCTTTAATTTCAAAGTCTTTTGCTAATACCCAGTGATATTCATATTTGGTTTTGGCTTCGTCACCTTTCAACTGGTATTGCCCCTTTGGATTTTCTTGTCCGAAGGCTTCTATTTTCATCGTATATTGACCTGCTTTTAATGGCTCACCATTTAAAGCGACGCCTAAATTAAAATTAGAATTAGGGGCCATTTGCATTCCAACTTGTTCTGAGGTGAAAAGTACTTTGTCACTACCCTTTTTTGTAATAGTCGTTTTGGTTGCCAATTGATTTAAATAAGTAGGCTTTGGATTTTGCAAATTTCCTTCAATCACATTTCGAGCGTTACGCTGGTTAGCTGCTACTTGCGTTAATTTTAAATCTGGGGCGCCATTTTTCGTTGTTTGGCGCATCAAAAGTGCTACAACATACGAGTACTCATTTTTTATGGCTAAACCTTTATCTGCTTTTTTGGTTTCGTCCTTATTTTCATCCGCTACTTTTTCTTTAAAAGTAATCCCGCCAGCGATGACACCGGCAAACTTTTCATTGGGCATTTGGACTTTCACTTTATATTCCGCCGCAGAATGAGGCGCTAGTGTTATTTCGTTTGGTGCTTTTGTAAAGTCTTTTATATTATATTGAAGCGTTTGATCGGCTTTAATGGCATTTTGACTATATTCCACTACGCCATTACTGTTAGTTGTGGCACTATTAATTTGTGCTTCAACGACAACTTTTTGAGCCGTATCATTGCGTAAGGTCACGGTTAATTCGTCTGTTTGGTTTGGTGCTAACAACAAATCAAAGTATGTTTTATTTTTATCAATTTGATTAGCCGAAGCCTGTGGTGTAACAGCAAAATTAAATTCCGAAGCAAAACTTGTCTGAGGAAAGATGCCACAACAAAAAACGACGGCAATCAGTAAAATTAACTTTTTAAACTTCATTTCTTTTAATCCTTTCAGTAAAAAAGTGATAGATAACACAGAAGACCCGAACAAGGTAGAAGAAAGACACACCTTTAAACAAGTAAACTTCTTGTAGGCTTCATTTCATTCTCCCTTATTCGGGAATACTTATTCCATTGTGTTAGATATTACTTTTTAATGCTTTTAATTACCCGGTGCATCCGTTAAAACCCAAGTAAATGTTGTCGTATATTCTTTAGCGTATTTGGTAGTAGAACCAGGTACACTTAGTTCAATACTGTCAGCGGCAGTTGCGGCATCTGTACCCCAATCTAATAGATACGTTCCAGCCCCTTGACCTGCTTTAGCAGCCATAACATCTTGTAATGCTCCATCCGGATCTGCAACAATTGTCGCTTTTCCTGTCGGTTTAGCCGAATCAGAAGCCGTAACGACATTCCCGTTTTTAAACGTAATTTCCGCTCCTGTTAACACTTCATCATCGGCGGTTTTAAATTGGTGATTTTGTTTCATTTGAAGTGTCCAGCCAGCTTCTGTTCCGCGATTATCGGTCACTTGAACGAAGTTAGGGCCAGTTTTTTCTACACCGTCTTTATCCAAATATTTTTGAGCTTTTGCTTTATAGACTTCATTTTTTGAAGTGATTTTTTGAGAACCAAAATCTAAACTTGAAGCATAGTCAATCGATAACGGACCCGCTGTGCCGGGATTAGGACCGTTTGGATCAGTTGGATCGACGGGTTTAACTGGATTAGTTGGATCGATTGGATCAACCGGATCGGTAATATCATTATTAGGTGTAAAGGTAATAACACCGTTTGAATCATAATTTGCTCCATCTGCAGCAAAAGCAGTGACCCCGCTAACTGCCATTCCAGCTAAAATACTTGTTGTTAAAAATAAATAACCCATTTTTTTCATCATTGTATACTCCTTTTAATTAATTTGCAGGTACGTCTGATAAACTCCACGTCAATGTCGTACTATACTTCACAGCATCTTTTGGCGTGCTACCAGGAACTGATAACGTAATAGCTTTTGTCACTTCACTATCTACTTCATTACCATCTTTATCTTTTTCTTTCACTGTTTCAACTGTGCCCCAACGATCAACATAAGTTCCAGCACCTTCACCTGTTTTTGCTGCCATGACTAAACTTTCACTTCCATCTGGATTTAAAGTAATTTCACTAGCAGCCGTTGGATGAATTGCTGTTGAATTACTAGCGACAGTTGGTGCAACAAATTTTACAACCGAACCAGTTAAAGTGTCATTTAATGTACTACTAGCTTTGAACTGACCGTTTTGTTTTACTTTTAAAGTCCAGCCGGCATTATTCCCGCGATTATCTGAAATTTGAACATAGTTAGGCGTTGCACTACGGCCGTCTTTATATTGTTGTGCCCGAGCATAGTACACTTGATCACTGTTAGTGATTTTATTAACACCAAAATCTAAACTTGAAGCATAGTCAATCGACAATGGACCATCTGTGCCAGGATTAGGACCATTCGGATCGGTGGGATCCACCGGTTCAACTGGATTAGTTGGATCTGGATTAGTTGGATCCACGGGTTTGGTTGGATCTGGATTGGGGATAAATTCGACAACCCCATTTGAGTTATATTCAGCTGTCGTTGCTGCCTGAGAAGCGATGCCTCCCACTAAAGAAAGTGAAACTGCTGTAATTGCTGTAACAGTCATAAAACGAATATTTTTCATCATCATTACTCCTTTTTTAATTCCTTAATGCTAAATTTAACACTTCGTTATGGAACATTTTTCAACGTCCACGTCAATGCCGTTTGATATTGTTTAGCGTATTTAACTGTTTTACCCGGAACGTGTAATGAAATAGCTTTTGCGCCAGTTGTAGCATCACTACCAAAACGATAAAGCCATGTTCCCATTCCCTTTTCTGATTGAGCGGTGATAACATCTATCTCGCTGTTAATCGGTAAAGTAAAACTTAAAAGCGCAGTTGGTGCTAAATCAGCTGACAAATTTGAAACCAATTCCCCTTGTTGAAAAGAAAGTTCTGCACCTTTTAGTAATTGCCCATCTGTCGTCTGAAACTGGGTCGTTTGTTTAACTGCTAAACGCCAGCCACTACCAGTACCACGGATATCACTCACTTGAACGTAATTGGGACCAACTGCCTTTGTGCCATCAGAAGTAATATATTCTTGGGTCTTGGCGTAATATATTTCATCTGTTGTGGAAATGGCCTGCTGACCAAATTGAAAACTTGAAGCAAAATCTAACGAAAGACTGCCACCAGTTCCTGGTGCTGGACCACTTGGATCAGTAGGATCAATGGGTGCCACTGGTTTTGTTGGATCTGGTAACAGTGGATCTAGTGGTTTTATCAGCGTGCCGCCACTACTTTCATAATTCAAGTGGGTAGCTGTATCTGACGCTTCAGCCTTACTGCCACTAATCAAAATAAAAGTGATGAGACAAAGAAAACTAATGATTTGAAAATTTTTCAGTGTTCCCGCCTCCTTTTAATTTGAAAAAAATTAATACCAACAACCCTACTCCTATTCCTGAGGTAACGTAAGAGGAAGTATCCCCCGTCAACGGAATAATCACATCTTGCCCTTTATAAGTTGGCAAAGCACTGGCATAATTGGGAGCAGGCTTACTAGGTGTCAGATTTTCCGCTTGGTCTGGCTTTTTGGGCTCCTCATTTTGATATTCATATTGCCCATAAAACGAAGTGACACTATTACTATCGTAGTTAACCTCACTGGCAAAAACAGGTAAGGCAGCACAGAACCACCAAATTACGATTACGCTGCTAATTAGTATTTTTTTCATCTACTCACCTAATTTCCTGGAACATCTTCTAGCTGCCACGATAATTTTCCGCTATATTCCCCAATGCGTTGTTTTTCAACTGGAACGGTTAGTTCAAACCCTCTATCACCGGTCCAAGTTGCAGAAATTTCTTTACTGCCATCGCTTGTGAATTCACCGGATTCTACTATTTGGGTAGCTGTTGTAATTTGTTTTTTTCCCAGTGAAGAAGTGTAAGATAATGCGTCTTCTAATGATACCGTCCCGTTTTTTAACGTTTCTGCTTGATGTAAGGTTAAGCGCCAAGGTTTTTTGGCCCCGCCTCTTGTATCTGAAACAATCAGTTTGCCTACAACAGTCGGATGATAAAGCTGATTTTGATTGGAAACTTGGTTGGTACCAAATTCCAACTTATCAGGTACTGCTGCAAGGGATAGATAACCAACGACGGTAACTTTGGTGGCTGCTTTAAAAGTTGCATCCCGATAATTCATATCTGCAACAGGATTAATATTTCCAATCGCATTATTGGTACTTGGTCTTTCGGATTCACTAAGCTGTGTCACGGGACCACTTTGATCTTGTAAAAAAATTTGAATCACATCTCCCCGTGTAAGGTTGAGACTGGAAATGTCAATTTCCCATTTTCCCGTTTCATTTACTACCTGAGGGGGAATTGTTTGTGGCTGACCATTTACTGTTAGTGTTATAATACTGTTAGGCTCTCCAGTACCCGTTAATTTTGTCGTAATACTTTGGATGGCGTCCGAATTATCGACGTTAGCGGGTTCTGGTGGTGTAACATCTAAGACTGTCGTCGTGATGGCCGCAGGTGTTACCCACGGACCTCTTTTCGCAATACCCGTTATTTTTTCACCAGCTTTTTGAAATTGGGCGGGATTGCTCACGTCTGTATACGTAATATACCCTTCGGAATCTGTCATTAAATTTTCATGTACATTACCGTAAGTATCAGTTAACGTTACATTCGCTTGATTTTCTGAAGCATAAACTGGTATATAATGAATCTCCCCATTTACTAAACCGTTATTATCTGGTACTTCCCCTATGACCACCCGTCCTTTAATCGTACGATCGGCATCTGTGACTGGTGTCCACTCAATTTTAGGATTTTGATTCATCCCTGAAATGCGGCGATAGTTCGCTTGTTTGAACTGTTGTAACCCTGTATCTGAGGTGGTAACAACTTCCCTTGTTCCACTCCCCACAACATTTAGATTTTGGACTTTGGCATACGTTTCACTTGAAGGTCCTAAAACCGGTACCCCAACTTTCCACAGATCAATATCAGAATCCAAAATATTAAAGCTATTTTCACTGCGATTTAGATAAGCTACATTTACCGCACTTTGACTATTATTCAAATTACGCAAATCGTATTGCGCCGGACTATTCAAAGTAAAACTATTCCCCGAACGAATCACACTAGCCGTCCCTACACCGTTGGCTGATAAATTAATTAAAGGCTGACTACTCGTACCAATAACATAAAAATAACTTCCCGGTTCAGCCATTAAATACGTATTATCATTACTAAAGGCCACCACAGAACCCGATGCTTGTTTACTCGTTAAATTCACTATCGCTCCTTTTTTAATGGTCATCCCTGCGCCATTATCGTCAAAGCGCACTGCATTTCCTGGCATATCAACGTTAAAAACACTATTCTCTCCTACCGTTAGCGCTAAGTAATGGCTATAAACAGCGGGATAAGTTCGTCCTGACGTCTGCGTTTGGCCTGCTTCAACATGACAATTTTTGCCAATCGTAAATTCTCGTGAGGCACCTGTTGATGTACTGCTAGCAGTCACGTTGTACCAAAAAACAGAAAAGTTATAATAATTTACGTTTCCCTTATATTCCGTGCCATCTTCCATAATGAAGCTACCTAAATAAAAATTTTCCGCTCGTGTATCAATATCCATCTTGCCGTAAACACGAACTTCTGCATGAGAGGCTCGGGCTAAACGTTGCACACCGGGCTCAGTCGTGATATTACCAAAGCGATATTTCCATTTAGCACCATTGGTATAATTCAACCGAGTTCCAACAATATCTTCTGAAGAAGCCCCTCCGTATCGTTGATTTAAGATAATATCGTGCATATGAAAATTTCCAATCGTATTTTGTGGCGCACCTAATTGAATCGATGAATTTTTAAAATCGACGCGATAACCTTGACCATCAATTTCTAAATCGTTTTTACGGGAATAGCTAGATAAAGAACTATCCGATGAACTAGGATTATCAAAACTCGCTGTTAAAATGATTTTTGTAATGTTCTCATTCCGAATCCCGCTGACAAAATCTGCCCAATTATTCACTTCTGCTTCATTTGCCGCTAAGCGTGCTAACGTTTTAGGTTTTACTACCTTACTTTCACTGGTTTCACTTTCAGTAGAAGAAGTCGTTTTTTCAGTAGTTGGACTCGTAGTATCTATCGCGGAATTACCTTCTGAGGTGTTTGTCACATCTAACGCATCGGAACTTGTCGTTGTCTCATCGGTAAGATTACTAGACGTCGATACCTCTTTTTCACTAGTAGAAGCTGTAGTACTTGTTTTTGAATTTTGGGTGGTCGTTGCTGCCCAGCTAAGCGGAGTAATGCAGACATTAGAAATCAAAATAGAAAACAATAATAAAATTTTCATTTTCTTCCGCATCTTTTTCATTCACCTCCTTCACTTTCTAAATAATATCACAGGGATTCTTCTATATTTATATTTTTTTTTATTTAAAATGACATTTTTCTTATAACAAATGTTGAAATAGCTTAACTACAAAAAAACCAAAACTCGTTTTCTTTCAATTTAATCACTTTGATTACAAAAGTTATATTACTGCGATTTTAAAGATACAATCGTCAGATAGCTAGTCTATTTTTCTATTATTTTAAGAACGTTAAAAATAAAATAACAACAAAACAAACAGAATTTTATGGTAAAGTTCAGAAAATTCTAGCTATACCAAAATAAGATTAAATTTTTGTAAAAAAGATGAAAGAAATGCAATTTACACTGAAAAACAGCAGCGTTTTCTGTAAAAACAAAATTTCTTTACAAACAAAAAAAGGACTCAGCATAAATGCTGAGTCCTTTTTTATCCAATTTTACGCATCAATTTCAGGTGCTTTACCTAAATGAGCTTGAATCATCCAAATTCGTTTTTCTGTGGCTGTTTTAAATTCGATGAAAATATCTTGGGTTGGATCGTCGCCTTCTTCACCAGAAACTTCAATCCCTTTTTGATATAAATCCGCTAAATAGCGATAACCTTTTACTAAAGTAGTCAAACGTTCTTCCATTGTCCGATCCCAACGACCTACTTCATCTGGAATTTTAGTATTGTCAGCCATTTCTTTTAAAGTAGAGAATGGCGAGCCATCTAATGTGATTAAACGTTCAGAAATTTCATCTAATTGTGCGTTCACATCATCCATGAAATCATCCATCATTGGATGTAATGTTAAGAAACCAGGTCCTCGCATATACCAGTGTGTTTGATGAATAACCATAGACATTTGACTTAAATCTGCCACTAATTGGTTTAATACTTCTTTTGTTTTTGCAAATTTCATTTCGCATCCTCCTTCAAATTGTTTACATTAAAATGATAGTACGAAATTAAGAAAAAGTACAACAAAACACTTCAAGCGTTATTTCAAATAAAAGACGACTTTAGAAAAATAAGTGAATTTGCAGAATTTTACCTGAAAATCCTACGTTAAAAAAAGTGTTCCTTGTTTTTTTAACAAGGAACACTTTTTTTATTTCAACTCATCTTGGACTTCTTTTACTACCTCTGCCATCGCTTTGTTCCATTCATCTGTAAGAGCCTCTTGATCTTTAACCCCTGCTACGAAAGCAAAATATAAATTATTAATTTGTTCTCTTTGTCCCCTGACAATCGTCCATTTGTCTTTTTCTGGTTTCATTTCAAGCATAATCGGCACCGC
Organism: Enterococcus canintestini; assembly: GCF_001885735.1. Taxonomy (GTDB): domain Bacteria; phylum Bacillota; class Bacilli; order Lactobacillales; family Enterococcaceae; genus Enterococcus_C; species Enterococcus_C canintestini. The sequence goes on from NZ_JXKG01000003.1 coordinate 157,454, forward strand.
TTCTTCTTTGGCTTTGGCTTTTTGAATATTTTCTTTTAATAAAGTAAGTGTTTCTTCGATTATTTTATTTTGATCGCTTGCTAGTTTATTGTCTGCAATCATTTTTTTCGTTATTCCTTTTGAAGTTTCTTTCATAATCGCAGCAAAATCCAAGCCTTTGACTTCATAAGTAACATTGGAAATTTTGCCAGCTTCTTTGATTTTTATGGTGTAGGAAGTCACTTCTTTAATTTGTTTATTCAATAAATCTGTTAACTCATCTGCCTTGTCTTCTGGTACCACATCTCCAACACTGATTAGACCTGCAGTAAAATTGTCTTTGAAATTTTTTTCATTTTCTTTAAAACCTTCATTTAGTTCTTCACCGTTAGCAAAATTTTCGGTAAATTTTTCGGTATCCTTATCGTACACTACACGATCAACAAATAATTTTCCTGCATCTTCTGCCGGAATAGCGCGACTACAACCACTTAAAATAAACGCCATTAAAACCATCAAAAAAATACTACGCTTTTTCATTTTCATCCACCTCTTTTTTTGATCCTTACAACAAGTTTTACAAATTTTTCTGCCCGTCACATAATCAATTCACTTTTACTATTCTTTGATAGAAAATTGTTTTACCAAATATTACGCTATCTCAGTTAATCTTCATCCTAATAAAATTGTGCCAATTTTTTTGCGTATCTGCTTTTGAAAGGAGAATTGCTATGACATTTATTATCGGATGTTGTTTTGGTTCATTTGGCTATCTTCTCATAACCCGGCATATGGCAGGAATTTCTTCGGCATGGCCGCCTTCTCATTGTACAGCTTGTAAAAGTAAGCTAACGTGGTACGAACTGATTCCCCTCTTCAGCTTTTTAATCCAAGCTGGACGCTGTCGCCATTGTCACGTCAAGTTTTCCAGCGCTTATTTTTGGGCAGAATTGAGTTGCGGGTTAGTATTTTTACTTTGTTTACCCGCTAAAATTCTGCCTACCTCTTTATTACTTGTGTTTTGGCTCTATACTGCCTGGCTGTTAAGCATCGTTGATATTTATACGCAAACATTAGATAGCAAAATCTTTTTTTGGACAACTTTACTGCTGTGGTGTGCTCAGTTTAGCTTACATTCAGTCTTTCATTGGGAAACGCTACTTTATTGTGGATTTTTCGCCTGCTTTTTTCTCCGTTATTATCAAAATAAAATGGGCGCTGGCGATTTATATTTATTACTTGCTTGGAGTCCTTGGCTTTCTTTTTACCAGTTCTGTTTACTGTTGCTAATTAGCAGCAGCTTGGGTTTGCTTTACTTTTTAGGTGCCAAAATAGTAAAAAAACATACCGATACGCTGCCCTTTATCCCTTTTTTAAGTGGGGGATTATTTGTGGTTTCATGTGTGCTTAAAAACTTTTGATTGTCTTTATTTTATCATGAGATGTAAATTGCTGCAGTTTTTGACTATCTTCTCATTTCTATTTTCTCGTCTTTTCATCTTGGCACCCTTAGGCTAAAATGATAGAGAAAGGACGTGAAAGCCTGTGATCGATTTGAATCAAGTCTTAACCTTCACAGAAGCAGCTCAAAAATGGGGATTAGCCAACGGCAGTACCATCCGACAAGCTGCCTTGCGGGGCAAATTTTTTGACGGTGAAGTTCGCAAAAGCGGCACCGTTTGGTTAACAACTTACGATGCGATGGTTCGCGTTTTTGGTTTTCCACCACAGGAAAATTTACGTTTGAGTTTAAACGCTTTAACCAAAGGACTGCAAGAAAATAAAGCAGACCAACTCAAAGTTATTCAAGCGGCTTTAAAATCTGGGAAACAACTTCAAATCACAGAATATATTTTAGGTAAAGAACGCATTTTATATCTTTTTCAACACGAAAAAGACTTTTTACAGTGGATACGTATAGCGAATCTTTTACCCCCAACTGATAATATTCAAAAATGATTTGCGCGGCTTTAATTGTACATTTTCATGTAACGCGACACTTTTTTGAGTTGCTGCGGCTGTGTATTGCTCTACTGTTAGTAAAAAGTCAGTCACCAAATCTTTTTCAAAGCTGTCTTTTACTTCTTCAAAAGAAGGGCTAAAAACAGGAATTTGATACTCCTCAAACCATTTTAATTTTTTTCAAAACCTAAATAAGCGGCTGGCATTAACCATACGCCATCAATTCGCCGCGTAATTTGCGCTATCTCTTCTTCTTTAATTTGGCCACCGTTGCAAAATAACAATCGCAAACAAACATCTTCTTGCGGTTGAAAATCATAAAGTCCGATCAGAGAAAAACGCTCGGTCGAAAATAGAATTTCTTGCTTTTCCCATTGGCTAAATTGTTTTTTAAAATAATTCTCCTGACTACTGCCTCCCACTACTAGTATTTCAATATCCTTATCCTGTGCTTTGGTAACTGTGACCATATCCGATTGATAAGCTCTTTTTTCATCTAAAAAAATTAATTCTTCTAAAAGTAAATCATAAGCATCATAAGCGTTCATTTTTCCAAAGATTTTCATAGGAATATCTTTCACAATAGTTGGAAAATTCTTTAACAACTTTTGGATTGATTCCGTTAAAAATCGTACTTGCGGCGCTACAAAAACCACATCAAATAATCGCCCAAAATCATCAACCGTATTTTGGGTAATCATACCGATACCCCCGTACACAAAGACTAGATCATAGGTATTGCCATATTCTCGCCGTTTTAAAAAAGCTGTTGTTGCATCGGTAAATACTGCACTCAAATTTCCTTGCTTGGCAATTTCTTTTACCATTTTTTGGCAAAACATACTGGAAGTACCGCCACCAGAACAGCCAACGTAAATAAACATCTCCACTCCACCTCTTTGTCACGAATTCGTTACAAAGAGTATAGCATAATTTGCTTTCTTTCGGCTAAATGTTCTTTTTTTGCGTTAAAAAGGAGAAACTCTTTAAAATTTTTGAGACAGCCACAAACTAACTTTTAACCAAATAAAAAGACCTCCTGTTTAAAACAGGAGGCCCTCAAATTAGTCTTGGTTATTTAATGCATCTTCAGCAGCCATTTGTGCTTCGATGTCAGAAATACTGTAGACATTTTCAGAAGCCACAGTGACTTCTTTTGGTTCCATATTGCGGTAACGAGCCATACCAGTACCAGCAGGAATAATTTTCCCGATGATAACATTTTCTTTTAGACCTAGTAATGGATCACGTTTGCCACGAATAGCAGCGTCTGTTAACACCCGTGTTGTTTCTTGGAATGACGCAGCAGATAAGAAACTGTTTGTTTCTAATGATGCTTTGGTAATCCCTAGTAACACTGGACGAGATGTTGCTGGTACGCCACCGGCAACCAATGTGTTGTAGTTTTGGTCTTTAAAGTCGGCAATATCTAATAATGTACCTGGTAAGATTTCGGTATCACCTGGGTCCATTACGCGAACTTTACGCAACATTTGACGAACCATAACTTCGATATGTTTATCGCCGATTTCTACCCCTTGCATACGGTAAACACGTTGTACTTCACGTAACAAGTAGTTTTCAACAGATAAAACATCGCGAACTTGTAACAATTGTTTAGGATCGATTGAACCTTCAGTTAGAGGTGCACCACGATGGATGTAATCTCCTTCTGCCACTTTCATACGGGCTGTATAAGGAACAGTATATGTCCGTGTGTCAGTCGTTCCTTTGATTGTAACTTCTTTACTGCGAGTTGCAGCATCTTCAGCGATTTCAATGACTTCACCAGTAACTTCAGTGATGACAGCTTGCCCTTTTGGATTACGGGCTTCAAAAATTTCTTGGACACGAGGAAGACCTTGAGTAATATCGTCTCCGGCAACCCCACCGGTATGGAATGTACGCATGGTTAACTGAGTACCTGGTTCACCGATTGATTGGGCAGCGATTGTACCAACTGCTTCACCAACTTCAACTTCAGCACCAGTTGCCAAGTTACGGCCATAACAATGTTTACATACACCATGTTTAGTATTACATGTGAAGACAGAACGAATTGAAACAGTTTCAATCCCGGCATCAACGATTTGACGTGCGATATCTTCTGTAATTAAATCATCAGAACCGATAATCATTTCGCCAGTTTCAGGATTTACAACTGATTTACGTGTGTAACGTCCCACCAAGCGTTCTTCTAGTGATTCAATAATTTCGTTACCTTCGCGAATTGCGCTGATATCTAAACCACGGTCTGTACCACAATCTTCTTCACGAATGATAACGTCTTGGGCTACGTCAACTAAACGACGTGTAAGATAACCAGAATCGGCAGTCTTCAAGGCGGTATCGGTCATCCCTTTACGGGCACCGTGAGTGGAGATGAACATTTCCAAGACCGATAATCCTTCACGGAAGTTTGAGATGATTGGCAATTCCATGATTCGTCCATTTGGCGCTGCCATCAATCCACGCATACCAGCAAGCTGTGTAAAGTTGGAGATGTTACCACGGGCACCAGAGTCACTCATCATGAAGATTGGGTTTTTAGCATCTAAGGATTCCATCAATTTTTGTTGAATTTCATCTTTAGCCGCATTCCAAACACCAATAACGCGTTCATAACGTTCATCATCTGTAATCAAACCACGACGGAATTGTTTGGTAATTGTTTCAACTTGTTTGTGGGCATTTTCAATGATGTCATGTTTTTCAGCTAATACCATGATATCGGCAATACCAACTGTAATACCAGCATGAGTTGAATGTTTGTAACCTAAGTCTTTCATGCGGTCTAACATTTTAGAAGTTTCCGTAACTTTGAAACGTTTGAAGACTTCCGCAATGATATTTCCTAAGTTTTTCTTCTTGAATGGTCCAACTAGTTCTTGTTCTTTAATGAAGGTTGGAATATCAGTTCCAGCTTCTACAAAGTATTTATCTGGCGTTTGGATTGTCAAGTTAAAATCAGTTGGTTCGTTTAGGTAAGGGAATTCTGGTGGCATAATCGAGTTAAAGATTACTTTACCAACTGTCGTTACCATCAAACGATTTTTTTGTTCTTCAGTGAATGGTTTGTCCCCTAGAGTTCTTGGGTTAACCGCAATTCGTGAATGTAAATGCACATAGCCATTACGCCATGCCGTTACAGCTTCATCCATATCGCGGAAGATCATACCTTCGCCTTCACGTCCATCTTCTTCCATCGTCAAGTAGTAGTTCCCTAAGACCATATCTTGAGAAGGGGTTACAACTGGTTTACCATCTTTTGGATTCAAGATGTTTTGTGCCGCTAACATTAACATCCGCGCTTCTGCTTGCGCTTCATCATTTAACGGTACGTGAACAGCCATTTGGTCACCATCGAAATCGGCATTGTAGGCTTCACACACTAATGGGTGCAAACGAATAGCGCGGCCTTCAACTAAGACTGGTTCAAAAGCTTGGATACCTAATCTGTGCAAAGTAGGTGCCCGGTTCAATAGAACTGGGTGTTCTTTGATTACGTCTTCTAAAACGTCCCAAACTTCTTCTTCCATCCGTTCGATTTTACGTTTGGCATTTTTGATATTTGAAGCAATTTCTCTTTGAACCAATTCTTTCATGACAAATGGTTTGAATAGTTCAATTGCCATTTCTTTTGGCAAACCACATTGATACATTTTCAAGAAAGGTCCAACGACGATAACAGAACGACCAGAGTAGTCAACACGTTTCCCTAATAAGTTTTGACGGAAACGACCTTGTTTCCCTTTCAACATATGAGAAAGTGATTTCAATGGGCGGTTACCAGGGCCTGTAACTGGACGGCCACGACGACCATTATCGATTAATGCATCAACAGCTTCTTGTAACATCCGTTTTTCGTTTTGCACGATAATAGAAGGTGCATTTAAATCTAATAAACGTTTTAAGCGGTTGTTACGGTTAATTACACGACGGTACAAGTCATTTAAGTCACTCGTTGCAAAACGGCCACCTTCTAATTGCACCATTGGGCGTAAATCTGGTGGGATAACAGGAATAACGTCCATTACCATCCAACTTGGTTTATTACCAGATTTGCGGAAAGCTTCTAAGATGTCTAAACGGCGGATTGCCCGTGTCCGTTTTTGACCAGAAGCAGTTTTTAATTCTTCTTTTAATTCAGCTGCTTCGCCATCTAAATCAACGCTGTCTAACAATTGTTTAATTGCTTCAGCACCCATAGCGGCAGTGAACGTTTGACCGTATTGATCCCGTTTTTCACGGTATTCTCTTTCAGTCAATAATTGTTTTTTCTCTAATGAAGTATCGCCTGGATCAATTACGACATAAGAAGCGAAGTAAATAACTTCTTCTAATGCCCGTGGACTCATGTCTAAAACTAAGCCCATCCGTGATGGGATACCTTTGAAATACCAAATATGTGAAACCGGAGCAGCTAATTCAATATGACCCATACGTTCACGACGTACTTTTGAGCGGGTTACTTCCACGCCACAACGGTCACAGACGATGCCTTTGTAACGGATCCGTTTGTATTTACCACAAGCACATTCCCAGTCTTTAGTAGGACCGAAGATGCGTTCGTCAAACAAACCTTCCCGTTCCGGTTTTAGCGTGCGGTAGTTGATGGTCTCAGGTTTTTTTACTTCCCCGTATGACCAGCTTCTGATTTTCTCAGGAGATGCCAGACCTATTTGCATGCTTTCGAATTTATTTACATCGATCAAAAGGGGTTCCCTCCATTTCATTTCTAGCGGGTTGCAACTGAATATAAACGTAAGCTTTTAAGGGAGTTTTGACACTTAGACGTTTGGTACGAAAAAGTGTCAAAGTCTCCGTTAAATGAAACTATTCAACGTCTTCGGCAGTTTCGATTTCTTGATTCAAATCTTCTTCTGCAGTTTTTTCTTCAGCGGCAGCTGCCTGTTCAACTTCTTTAGCAGATTGTTGTTCGGCGAATTTCGTCAAAGCATCTACTGTAATTAAATCATCATCGTCGTCATCCATATCACGAAGTTCAATTTCTTCGTCTTCAATATCAAGGACGCGCATATCTAAACCTAATGATTGTAATTCTTTCACTAATACGCGGAAGGATTCTGGTACACCAGGTTTTGGAATTGGTTCACCTTTAACGATTGCTTCGTAAGTTTTCACACGACCCACAACGTCATCTGATTTATACGTTAAGATTTCTTGTAAGGTATATGCTGCACCGTAAGCTTCCAGTGCCCAAACCTCCATTTCCCCGAAACGTTGTCCACCAAACTGCGCTTTACCACCCAATGGTTGTTGGGTAACAAGTGAGTATGGTCCAATTGAACGGGCATGCAATTTATCGTCAACCATGTGGGCTAGTTTAATCATGTACATAACCCCAACGGAGATACGACCATCAAATGGTTCACCAGTACGGCCATCGTAAAGGACAGTTTTGGCATCACTTGCCATTCCTGCTTCTTTAACAGTTGCCCAAACATCTTCATCGTTGGCACCATCAAATACTGGTGTTGCAACGTGAATACCTAATTGACGTGCAGCCATCCCTAAGTGTAATTCCAATACTTGTCCGATGTTCATCCGTGATGGCACCCCTAAAGGATTCAACATGATGTCAACCGGTGTGCCGTCTGGAAGATATGGCATATCTTCTTCTGGCATAATTCGAGATACAACCCCTTTATTACCGTGACGACCGGCCATTTTATCCCCTTCATGGATTTTACGTTTTTGCACGATATAAACGCGCACTAACATATTAACCCCTGGTGATAATTCATCGCCTGCTTCACGGGTAAAGATCTTCACGTCGTGGACAATACCGCCACCGCCATGAGGAACTCGTAGAGAAGTATCGCGAACTTCGCGAGCTTTTTCACCGAAGATTGCGTGTAATAAACGTTCTTCAGCTGATAATTCTGTCACACCTTTTGGCGTAACTTTACCAACTAATAAGTCACCGTCTTTAACTTCAGCACCAATGCGGATAATCCCCATTTCGTCTAAGTTCTTCAACGCGTCTTCCCCTACGTTTGGAATTTCGCGGGTAATTTCTTCAGGCCCTAATTTTGTATCACGAGCTTCTGATTCATATTCTTCAATATGGATAGAAGTATAAACATCATCTTTCACCAAACGACGGCTCATGATGATGGCATCTTCATAGTTGTAACCTTCCCAAGTCATGAAGGCAACTAAGACGTTTTGACCTAGCGCCATTTCGCCATTTTCCATTGAAGGTCCGTCTGCTAAGATATCGCCTTTTTCAACTTCTTCCCCTAGTTTAACTAGCGGACGTTGGTTGTAGCTGGTACCTGAGTTTGAACGACGGAATTTTGTTACAGCGTAAACATCTAATGCACCGTCTTCACGACGAACACGAATTTCAGATGCATCACAAAATTCAACAACACCTGGGTTTTTACATAATAAAGCAGCACCTGAGTCATGAGCTGATTTATATTCCATCCCAGTCCCAACCCATGGTGATTTAGGATTAATCAGCGGTACAGCTTGACGCTGCATGTTGGCACCCATCAAGGCACGGTTGGAGTCATCGTTTTCTAAGAAAGGAATACACGCAGTCGCAACAGCAACTACTTGTTTTGGTGATACGTCCATGTAATCAACTTTGTCGATTGTTACTTCTAAGTTTTCAGAAGTCGCACGGGCCATAACCAATTCTTCTTTAAACGTACCATCTTCATTTAATGGGCTATTTGCTTGGGCAACAACGTAATGGTCTTCAATATCGGCTGTTAAATAGTCGATTTGATCAGTTACGCGACCTGTCGCACGGTCAACCCGACGATATGGTGTTTCAATAAAGCCATATTTATTTACTTTAGCGTAAGATGCCAAGCTATTGATCAACCCGATGTTTGGACCTTCAGGCGTTTCAATTGGACACATACGACCATAGTGAGAATAGTGAACGTCTCGCACTTCATAACCGGCACGATCTCGGGTCAAACCACCAGGCCCTAAGGCTGATAGACGACGTTTATGCGTTAACTCACCTAATGGGTTTGTTTGGTCCATGAACTGTGACAACTGAGAAGAACCAAAGAATTCTTTGATACTTGCTACAACTGGACGAATATTAATTAATTGTTGTGGTGTTAATGTTTCGGTATCTTGAATTGACATCCGTTCACGTACCACACGTTCCATCCGGGCTAAACCAATCCGGAATTGGTTTTGTAACAATTCACCAACTGAACGAATACGACGGTTACCTAAGTGGTCGATATCATCCACATTGCCGATACCTTCCATTAAGTTAAAGAAGTAACTCATCGAAGCGATAATATCAGCCGGACGAACTGTTTTCACAGTCGCATCAGGATAGCCATTACCAATCACATTTACTTCCCGTTCTGGATCTTTTGGAGAAAAGACTTTAATCACTTGTACGGTCATTGGTTCTGTCACAACACCATCTTCTGAAGGATAGTAAGTTACAGCATTCAAGCCGTTTTCTAAGAACGGTGCTAATTTGTCCATTTCTTGGTGAGACAAAACAGTCCCTTTTTCAACGATGATTTCGCCTGTTTCAGGGTCAACCAATGTTTCTGCTAGGGTTAAGTTCAATAGACGTGTTTTAAGGTCTAATTTTTTGTTTACTTTGTAACGACCAACGTTGGCAAGGTCGTAACGTTTTGGATCAAAGAAGCGGGCATTTAAAAGGTTACGAGAACTGTCGGCTGTTTTTGGTTCGCCTGGACGTAGTCGTTCGTAAATATCTTTTAAGCCTTCTTCAGTACGAGAATCACTTGCATTTTTGTGTAAGTCTTTTTCAATTGTGTTGCGTAATGACAAGCTTTCGCCAAAAATTTCCAGAATAGTATCATCTGAGCCAAAACCTAAAGCACGGACTAAAACTGTTAATGGAATTTTGCGTGTGCGGTCAATCCGAACATAAGAAATGTCTTTAGCATCTGTTTCCATTTCCAACCATGCACCACGGTTAGGAATAACAGTTGAGCCAAAACCTTCTTTACCATTTTTATCTACTTTACCGTGGAAATAAACACCTGGTGAACGTACCAACTGAGATACGATAACCCGTTCAGCACCATTGATGATAAAAGTTCCTTGTTCAGTCATTAATGGGAAATCACCAAAGAAAACTTCTTGTGATTTGATTTCGCCTGTTTCACGGTTAGTCAAACGTAATGTAACGTGTAGTGGCGCAGAGTAGTTTGCATCATGCGCACGAGCTTCTTCAACTGTGTATTTTGGTTCCTTTAAGTCGTAATCAACAAATTCCAGTGACAAATTACCGTTAAAGTCATCAATTGGTAAGATGTCTTCAAACATCTCACGCAAACCTTCATCTAAAAACCATTGGTAAGAGTCGGTTTGAATTTCAATCAAATTCGGTAATTCCAATACTTCACTGATTCTAGCGTAACTTCTACGTTCGCGATGTTTCCCGTATTTTACTACGTGTCCAGCCAAGCTCTTCACCCCTCAAAAATTTCTTTCAAAAAGGCTATCCAACTTTCGTTACAAAAAGATTACAAATATTAAACTTTCGTAACAAAAAGCATTTTTTGCGGCTTTTGGGCATAAAAAAAACCAAAAGATAGAACGTTCAAATTGACCTTTCTACTTTTGTTTTCCTATGGCAAAGCCGAAACGGACAATAGATCGTTCCTGCTTCCTTCTTTTCATCAGATAGTTTTTGCTCTGTCGATTATACAGACGAAATGTTGTTTTGTCAATGGCTCTAAGCAAATCCAGCCGTTTTCCTTAATACTTTGTTAATAAAAAAGTTTTATCACATCTCACCTTGATAATTTGCGTCGAATATATCAAATTTTTCCTGTTTTTTAGTTAGTCGTCTTCATTTTCAGTAAGTGTTAAAAAGGTTGGAACTTTTTTAGTGAGAATACTCTTACTTATTTCTATTATTTCTAATTTAAAAAAGCTACATTTCCCATAAAAATGCAACCGTTTTAAACAAATTGCAATTCTTGTTCAATAATTAACAATTTTTTCGTGACATTTCATAAAAAATATTGTTCAATAGGGGTACTTTTATATTTGAATATTTTATTTGGAGTGTTTTTTTATGGAACGTATTAGCGGTCTTTTATTTTGGATTCCTGTTGCACTTTTTTTGATAATATCTGCCTTCTTTATTAAGTGGGATCGTCATAAAGCCATCTTAGCTTTTTTACTCGTACTGTTATTATTTTTCTTTCGCCAAGTACTACATCACCGTCATTTTGAATCGCCGACATTACTAGTAATTCGCATTGGCTGTCTTTTTGTTTCTTTTTTGGCGTTAATCCTTTATCTTTTATATGACCATAAAAATCGATAGGAGGTTTTTTAGTGACCACAAAAGATCAAGTTCTTCAACTTTTAAAACAAAGTCACGACACCTTATCAGGTGAAAAAATTGCCCAACATCTAGCAATTTCACGAACTGCCGTCTGGAAAGCCATCAAAGAGTTAGAAAAAAACGGCTATGTCTTTGAACACGCAAAAACAGGCTATCGCTACTTACCCCAAGATCACTTGGATGAAGAAAAGATTGCCCAAGGCCTGACGAATTTGACTGTCGTAACCAAAGCAACATCTGAATCTACTATGAAAGATGCGAAATTAGCACAAGTTAGTGGTGTTAAAGCACCTTTTCTGATTGTAGCGGATATGCAAACGGCCGCACATGGTCGTTTTAACCGTCCTTTTTTTGCCCAAAAAGGGGAAGGTATTTATATGAGTTTATTGCTAAACCCCAATCAATCATTTGCAGAACTGCCCCAGTATACTGTTTTAGCAGCCGTCGCAGTTTGTCAGGCAATTGAAAAATTGACAAATTATCAACCTGAAATCAAATGGGTCAACGATATTTATTTAGAGGGTCGCAAAATTTGTGGCATCCTATCAGAAGCACAAAGCGATTTTGAGTCTGGGGTGATTTCGCATGTCATCATTGGTATGGGCTTAAATTTTGCCATTGCGCAAAAAGATTTTCCAGCTGACTTACAAGCAAAAGCGACTTCCCTTTTTGCAGATGGCAATGCTTCTTTTGAACGAAATGTCCTCATTCATGAAATTTGGCACCAATTCTTTACTCTCCTGGCCGCTTTACCCAATCAAGACTTTTTAACGGAGTATCGTAAGCGTTCCTTTGTTTTAGGAAAAACGGTTAGCTTTAGCCAAAATGGCCAAACCTACAGCGGCGTAGCACAAGATATTACCGACGAAGGGCAATTGGTAGTGGAAACACCGCAACAAACTTTTACTTTAAATTCCGGTGAAATCAGCCTGAGCAAAATTGATCGATAGAAAAGCTGAACAAATGCGTTTAACTCTTTAGCATTAAGGCGGAATGATATGAAATTGCTCCTCAAATTTCTTAGCATTTCGACTTAATGTCGCCAAGAGTTCATTTGTGAAGCTAGACACCTAGAAAAGCATAATAAACATGGTTAGCTCTCAAGTAATAAGCCAAAATCTTGATAAATTGTTTCTCAAATTTCGCAAGATTTTGGCTTATTACCGTAGAGAGCTTGTTTATTATGCTGGATCAAAGAAAAGCAAAAGGAAGCGATTAGCTCTTTGGAAAAATCTCAAAAATTCGTTTGCTGGTGCTCTTGACCAGAAACTAACTTTTGAATTTTTCCCGAAGAGTTGCTTCCTGTGCTGGATCAAAGAAAAGCTAAATGAACTCGCACAGCTCGCTAGCAATAAGATAGAATTTTAATAAATTACTTTCCAAATTTCTTCAAATTTTAGCTTATTGTCGCAGCGAGTTAGTTCATTTTGCTAGACACTGAGAAAAGCTGAACAAATGCGTTTGACTCTTTAGCATTAAAGAAGAAATAATCAGTAAAAATCAATCATGTAATTAAAAAAGACTACGACAAAAGTTGTCGCAGTCTTTTTTTATTAATAAATCGTATTTTTTAGCGTAGCCATTGCCACACAAGGGATAAAGCTAAACAGATTACGTAAGCACTGTTAAAGAGCACCATATTTTTTAACGCATATACAAAGCTATGTGGGGCTGGCAATTCTTTTTTATGGGCCGCAAGATTTTGACGCACTTTTGGCAAGGTTAAAAAGACTAATAAAAGTGGCCAAGCAAACACTTGCAAAAGTACACCAGCTAAAATGGCAACATAGCTGGCATACATTAGATAAGAAAACAAGTGAATACCATTTTCTCGCCCAATATAATAAACCAAGGTATAGCGATGATTTTTAATATCTGTTTCCAAATCTCGCAAATTATTAGCCAACATAATATTGGCAATTGTACAAATCAGCGGTACCGCAGCTAAAACAAGAGCTGCTACTAACCAGAAATTACCGGTTAATGCAAATTTCCCACTGGCAATATCCAGATTTAAATACATCACATCGGGACTGGTTGTATTGATATAAACAACCATAGCGGTAATCCCTAAGCCCATTGTTACCCCACTAAAAACTTCTCCTAGCGGCATACGGGATAAAGGAATCGGACCATAAGTGTAAAACACACCAATAAAACAACAAACAAAACCTAAAACGAGTAGTAACCAACCCGTCAAGTAAGCCAAAATAAAACCTAAAACAGCCGCTACCAGTAGCATGCCCACAATCATTTGTCTAACCAAACGGGGGGAAACATTTTCTCTACCAATAACATTTTCTTGATACTTATACGTTTTGGAATGTGCTTTTTCAAAATCCATATAATTGTTAATCGCCGTTGTCGTCAAATCAAAAATCAGCATCGCGACAAAAAACAACAATGTATAACCCCAATGAAACGAATGATAAAAAGTAGCCGAAAAAAGTGCACCTACTAAAAAGGGAAAAACACTGGCGATTTTTGTTTTAATTTCTACAACTTCCAAAAAAACCTTTAAAGACATAAACCAAACTCCTTTTCATAAAAAAAACCAATTATGTTAAAAGTGAAAATAAAAAACACAGCTAAAGTCTAAGTAATTCACCATGATTTTAAGCATTACCAAACTTCATAAACCAAGTTAACTCTCCAGCAACAAGACGAGATCTTGATAAATTATTCTTAAAATTTCTCTAGATTTGGGCTTACTCCCCTACAGAGTTGATGATGTAAATATCTAAGAAAAGCTGCCAATCTCTTGGCAGCTTTTCTTTTATTTCAATTCGCTGCGATCACCCATGGTGTAGCCTGAATCTTTGCCAATTTTGAAATTGTCTGCAATTCCTTTTGTTACATAAATTTTATCATCTTTAGTCACAAAAATCGCGTCACTGCCCTTTTCGTGTTCTTCCACAAATTTCAGACCTTCTTTTACGCCCATTGCAAAGACTGAAGTCGATAATGCATCCCCGTCAATTGATTTGTCGGTGATAATTGAGACACCGGCAATATCATTTTCGTAGGGATAACCCGTTTTGGAATCAAAGATATGGTGATATTTTTTACCATCCACTTCTAAAAAGCGTTCATAAATTCCTGAAGTTACGATAGTGCGATTTTTTTCTTTAATGCTCCCCACAATCGAACCGCGACTCTTATTAGGATCTTGAATACCGACATTCCATGGATCACTTTCACCACGGTTACTATGACCTAAGACATAAACGTTGCCCCCTAAATCGACAATAGCAGACGTCACGCCTTTTTCTTTTAGGACTTTGACCACTTCATCTGTGATATACCCCTTAGCGATGGCGCCAAGGTCAATGATCATCCCTTTTTCTTCTAAATAAACTGTTTGTTCTTGGTCGTTAAATTTCACTTTATGATAATCAATTTTCTTTAGCGCGGCATCAATTTCACTTTGGTCCGGTTTTCTTGCATCATCAAAACCAATCCGCCACAATTGCGTAATCGCACCAATGGTCATATTAAAAGCTTCATTGGTTTCTTCGCTGTATTTATAAGCTTCTTTTAGTAAATAATACATATCACTGGTCACTTTAACTGGTTTTATGCCCGCTTGTGCATTAATTGCATCAATTTCTGAGCCTTTTTGGTTAATAGTGATTTTGTCTGCGAGTTCTTTGACACGATCAAACGCTGGTTTTAACGCATTTTCTTTCCCTTCATCATAAACGCGAATTCTAACATAGGTTCCCATCAAAAATTTTTCTTGATAATAGGGTTCTTCTCTTAATTTTGCCGTCTTTTTTTCGCTGTCACCTTTGCCACATGCGGCTAAAAAGAAAATACCGATGAAAGCGACTAGCAGAAGGCGCCAATATTTTTTCATGTTCTTTCCTCCTTCAAATCAACGTTTACATCATAGCCGTTTTTGACTTGTTTGCAAAGTCACAAGTTTATAAAAAAAGCGCTCACAACTAATTTTATGACTAATTTGAAATAACAAAGATAATAAAAAAAGACATTGTGCAAAATAACAATGGAAGCAATGAGTTGGTACAATCGGAATTTAGAATTTCTTCTTGGTTTTTTTCACAATAAAAAGAGTAAATTAGTAAAAAATGAAAGCTATTAGTTATTTCTAACCAAAAATGTGATTTTTGTTATTCCCCTCATTTTTAATCAAAGAAAATCAAAATTTCCACTTGCTCTTGATTTTATTTTTTTATAAAAAACTCTTCTTTACTTCCCATACGATTCAACTACGGCAGAGAGCGCCTAGTTGAAGTCGCAAAAACCCGACCACACGAAAAGTGCGGTCGGGTTTTATTAGACAAACTATTATTCAGTTACAATGTTGTCAATTTCGATTGGTGTAGTGTCGCCTTTTTCAGCGGCATTGATTAATTGTTCAGCGTAGATAATGAATGTGTGTGAGCTGTGAGTTGCACCAGTTACAACGTCCATATCAGCAGGAGAACCGTCTTCTTTGCCCATTGCAGCCAAGAAGTTTTTGTTTAATTCTTCGATATATTCTTTAGGACCAACGCCAGCTTTGTCTTTCATGTTCTTTTCGTAGTCAGCGTCATCTTTTTTAGATTTGCCGTCTGCGTTTAAGTTGTCGTAGTTAGATTCAGTAATTTTACCGTCTTTAACAACGATTGAGAAGTCAACGTGGTAGCCATTTTTATCATTTTTTTCTTTCAATGAGTAAGTGCCATCTTTAAGTGTTGCACCGTTGTCGATTTCAATTGTATCTGTGTTACCAGCTTGTGCAGCTTGGATTAATTGTTGTGCGTAGTTTTGGAATGATTCAAATGAATGAGTCGCGCCAGTTACAACGTCCATGCTTGATGGATCTTGTGCTGCCACTAACTCTTCGTTGAATTTTGGAATAAATTCTTCTGGTGAAATACCAGCTTTATCTTTCATTTGTTTGTTGTAATCCGCATCTTCTGTTTTTGATTTGCCATCTTCGTTGACGTTATCATATTTAGATTCGGTAATTTTGCCATCTTTAACTGTGATTTCAAAAGTAGCACGGTAGCCATTTGAATAGTTCTTTTCTTCTAACTTGTAAGTGCCGTCTTTCATTTCGCCACCGGCAATTACTTTTGCAGCTTCTTCTTTTGAAGATGATGCTGTTGTTTGTTCTGTTTTGGCAGAAGATGAACTACTTGCCGCACTGTCGTTGTTGTCTGGGCTACATGCACCTAATACTAAAGCAGAAAAAGCCAAGACTGTGAAACCTGCTACTAATTTTTTTGATTTCATTTCGTATTTCCCCTCTTCATTTCACTTATTCTTGTCACACACAGAGTATGTGATACATATTACATTGTAATTAAAGTTTACAAAAAGTCAAACGTTTCCACGTTTGTTTGCTATTCCTAAATCCTGTTATTTACTCTTTTTTTCACCATTTTTCCTGCTCATGCTATCTTTTGAAAAAAAATTCACATAACTCGCATTCAACCATAGATTTTGGTAACAACTAACAAAGCCATGTCACCACAAGCCTTGTCCCTCTTTGTCCTTTTATTTCCACTAACTTTTCTGCGTAACTTTTCACAAAAAAAGCTTCCAACTTAAAATAGCTGGAAGCTAAAAAATTTTTTATTAAAATTATTCAGCCGTTTTTTTGGCAGCGTCGATAATCGCTTGTAAATAACCAGCGGTATCAGCAAATGTTGCACCAGAAACGACATCAGATACTTTAGCATCTTCGCCTTGCCCTTTTAGATCACTCACTGCTTTTTCCAATTCAGCCACTGTTTTACCTTTTGCAAAAGCATCAACAGCATGAATATTTTCTTCCCAAGTTTGGGTTGCTTGTGCATGGTCTTTCATCAGTGCTGAATAAGCTTCGTTGTTGGCATATTTTGAACCTAAAACCAAATTATCTTTAATGCCTTCACCAAAAGCAGCATTAGAGTTAGGAACACCACCAAAGTCAGCAGGATCAACATATTGGAATTCATCCACAAAAGTTGCCGCAACTTTATCGCCGTCTAACGCAACAGTCACAGTAGCAAATGATTGATCCCCGTGAGGCGCTGCTAAAATCATGGCTTCTTTCAAGTCGGTGCTGCTAGTTTTTTCACCAACTGATACCATTCCTGATTTGGCGGCATCGACAATTGATTGTAAGTAGCCTTTTGTATCAGAGAATGTCGCACCTGAAACGACGTCAGAAACTTTTGCATCTTCTCCTTGTGCGTCAAGATCTTTCACTGCTTTTTCAACTTCTGCAATTGTTTTACCTTTAACAAAATTAGTAATTGCAGTCATGCTTTCATCCCATGTTTGGGTCGCACCACCATGATCTTTCATCATAGCTGAATAAGCTTTACTGTTTTCTTCCTTGGCAACTAAAATATTACCTGATGGGAAGTTTTCGCCTAATTTGGCATCGGCATTTGGCACACCCGTCCAATCATCACCTTTTTCAACGTATTGGAATTCATCCATCCGCGCTGAAAGAATTTTGTCGCCGTCTAGGGTTACGTTGACAACAGCAAATGACTTGTCCCCGTGAGGCGCTGTGTATAATTGGCGCATAACGATTGTACCTGCTCCTGGAACTTCAGCATTTTCTGTTTTACCGTCCGCAATTTTAACATCTGCGTTACTTGCCTTTGCTGATGAAGCAGTTGTTTGTTCTGTTTTCGCTGATGAACTTGCTGAACTTTCATCTTTTTTGTCTGGACTACAAGCACCTAATACTAAGGCTGAAAACGTCAAGACTGTAAAACCCGCCACTAATTTTTTGTTTAACATTTAATTTCCCCTCTTCGTCTCACTTTTTCTTATGTAACTTATGCCATACTAGGCATGTGATGCACATTACATTGTAATTAAAGTCCTTTAAAAGTCAACCGTTTTCAACATTGAGAAAAATTCACAATAATGGTCTATCTTCACAAGCAAATTTTTTCAAAAAAAGCACGTTCTAATAATTTTTTTAGGATAGACAAACAGTCTATCTGTCTGTATAATAGGGTGGATTGTGTAATAATTATCATACTATTTTTATATTTTAAGGAGCGATATTCAATGACAAAGAAAAACATTGTCGTTGTGGGTGCGGGTTACGCAGGTGTAGCCGCTACTAAATTCATGGCTAAGAAATTAAAGAAAGATGATGTGGAAATCACATTAATCGATCGTCATTCTTACCACACCATGATGACAGAGCTACACGAAGTTGCCGGCGGCCGCGTGGAACCTACTGCTATTCAATATGACTTACAACGTTTGTTTGCCCGTAAGAAAAACGTGAAATTAGTAACAGATACTGTAGTGGGAATCGACAAAGAACAAAAAGTTGTCAAAACACAAGCAGGTAGTTACGCCTTTGATCACTTAATAATTGGTATGGGTGGCGAACCAAATGATTTTGGTACCCCAGGTGTAAAAGAGCACGGCTTCACATTATGGTCGTTTGAAGATTCTGTCCGCATTCGCGAACACATCGAACACACAGTAGCTAAAGCTGCGATCGAACCAGATGCAACAAAACGCAAAGCAATGTTGACATTTGTAGTCTGTGGTTCTGGTTTTACCGGGATTGAAATGATCGGTGAACTAGTAGAATGGAAAGATCGCTTAGCAGAAGATTACAAATTAGATCCAAATGAATTTACATTAAAAGTTGTTGAAGCAATGCCAACAATTTTGAACATGTTAAATCGTAACGACGCTAATAAAGCAGTTCGTTATTTGGAAAAGAAAAATGTTGAACTTGTTTTAAATGCACCAATCGTTGAAGTTTTTGCTGACCACATCAAATTAAAAGATGGTTCAACCATTCCAACGCACACTTTAATTTGGACTGCTGGTGTTAAAGCAACTTCTGATGCAGCCGACTTTGGTTTAGAAGCTGCTCGTGGGAATCGTTTAGTTGCCAATGAGTACATGGAAGCTAAAGGCTACGAAGATAAAAATATTTATATCATCGGGGATTTGGTTTACTACGAAGAACAACCAAATACACCAACACCACAAATCGTTCAAGCAGCTGAACAAACAGGACATTGCGCTGCAGCTAATGTCGTTTCAGCGATTAAAGGCGATGGTGAAAAACACAAATTCAAGAGTAACTACCAAGGTTTCATGGTTTCAGTTGGTTCAAAATGGGGTGTTGCAGAATTATTCGGCAAAATCCATTTGAGCGGTTTCTTAGCAATTATTATGAAACATATCGTCAACTTGAAATATTTCTTTGATATTCGCTCTGGTTACTATATGTTCCAATACATGATGCATGAATTCTTCCATATTAAAGACGACCGCAATGTAACCCGTGGCCATTCTTCTCGTTATGGTAATGTTCTGTGGAGCGTACCACTACGAATCTTTTATGGTTTAGTTTGGTTTATTGAAGCCTTCAAAAAAATCGTCGGCAATGGCGAAGTGTTAAAACCATCAACTTGGTTTGGTGAAGGTTCATGGTTTACTGGTAACTCTGTTTTCCCTTGGACTTGGGATTACGCTAAAGAAGCTGCCACAACAGCAACTTCTGGGGCTGCTGACGCAGTCGGTGGTGCTTCTGCTACTGCTGCCACAACTGCTTCAAGTGTTGCCGATGCTGTCGGGGGTGCTTCGGGGGCTGCTGATGCGGCAACAAGTGGTGGTGCTGAAGCGGCAACGCATGCGGCTCACTTTGGTTTAAGTTATGCTTACGGTGAAGAACCAATGGCTGTCTTAGATAAAGCACCGGATTGGTTTAGCAGCATCATGAAAGTTATGATGCCAAATATGGATGTCGCAATGTTCTTCCAAAAAATGATGGTCTTTGTTGAAATTGGGATTGCACTTTGTATCATGGCCGGTTTATTCACTTGGTTAATGAACGGAACAACTATTATCTTAGTTGCAATGTTTTGTATGTCTGGGATGTTCTACTGGGTTAACATCTGGTTTATTCCAGTTGCCTTTGCTCTAATGAACGGTTCTGGCCGCGCAGTCGGTTTAGACCGTTGGGTAATTCCTTGGATTCAGAAAAAACTAGGTGGCTGGTGGTACGGCAAGCCGAAATCACTTTACAACCAAAAATAAACTTGCTGTAAGGCACGTAAAAAAGACCCGGGCAGTTAATGTCTGGGTCTTTTCTTATTGCGAGTAAGTTTGTGAGTTAGTAAAGCTTTTCTTAGTTCCAAGACAAGTTCCTATGTTAAAATAAAGATTGCTTAAAAGTTCCCGCTAAAATTTCGTTAAAATTTAGCAAACTAACTTTTTATTTTGGGTTAAATTGAAAGATTTTTAAAAGCTTCGTCTAATTTTTACCCGAAATAGCAATACTTACTTTTCATCTATTTTTAGAAATATACAAGTTTTAAAAGAAGTTAGAAAGGTGACTCCTTTGAAAATAAAAGAATTTATCAAAGCCAGCAAACTAAAACCCTGGGATTTTATCATCGTTATCTTTTTAATTATTGCTTCTTTTATCCCAACACTTATTTTTGGTTTGCAACAAACAAATGCACCCGTTACTACTAAAGTAGCCGTTTTACGGGTTGACGGTAAAGAAATTAAGTCTTTTAAGCTTTTTAAAGGCCAAAAAGAAACCTATCGTTACGAAGATAAGGATGGGGATTATAATTTAATTGAAGTAAAAGACGATCAAATCAGAATCAAAGAAGCCAACTGCGGCGACCAAGTCTGCGTAAGACGCGGTTGGGCCAAAGAAAATGGTGAAACTATTGTCTGTTTGCCTCACAAACTTGTCATTGAAGTACAAGGAAATACAGGAGGTGACGGCGACGATTTAATTTATTAATTAAACGTCTAAAAAATGAATCGCACACAAAAAATGATTTATATTGCCCTTTTAGTAGCACAAGGAGTGGTAATTGGGCTGGTTGAAAATATGATTCCTTATCCTTTTGCCTTTGCGCCTGGTGCTAAATTGGGTTTAGCCAATTTAATTACAATTATTTCCCTTTTCACGATGCCTAAAAAAGATAGTTTTTCGCTAGTCTGGATGCGACTAATTTTAACAACTTTACTAGGTGGAACCCTCTCGACTTTTCTTTACAGTATGAGTGGGGCCATGTTAAGTTATTTTGCGATGGCGTTTTTACGTCTTTTAGGACCAAAACGAGTTAGCATTATTGGGATTAGTGCTGCCGGCGGTTTTATGCATAATGTGGGGCAACTGCTCACCGCTTCTTTTATCGCCCAATCTTGGACCGTCATGTTATATCTGCCAATCTTGTCATTTTTTGGAATTTTATCTGGCATCGCAATTGGGATTGCCGCGAACTTTTTGTTGCGTCGCGTCCAAACGTTGCAAAAATTCCAAATCGCCTATGAGAACCAGACCAAGCAAAGTTGGCGTTAGTGCTAGCGATGCCTTTTCTGTTATCTTTACTGGGCTACCTGTGGGATAATAGTAGACACAACTTTTCTGTTACCCATTACCCCCGATTATTGAAAGGACCTGCATTTCTTACCTTTTAAAACCTAAAGGAGAATTTTATGAAGTTACATCCACTTTGGCAGGATTATCCTGCCTTACAACCTGAATTGCGCCAAACGTTGACGCTAATGGAAGATTCAATTAAGTTAAAAAACAAGCCTGTCGCTGATGCAATTTTAAGCATGATTCACTCAGGTGGTAAATTACTGCGCCCTGCTTATCAACTCCTTTTTTCTCAATTTGGCCCAGAACAAGACCGTAAAAAAGCTGTTTCTTTAGCTGCCTCGATTGAAATGCTTCACACCGCCACTTTAGTTCATGACGATATTGTCGATGAGGCGGATTTACGTCGTGGTCTGCAAACGATTCGCTCAGAGTTTGGTAATGCTGTCGCTGTTTACGCTGGAGATTTTCTTTTTGTCTGTTGCTTTAAATTAATGGCAGATTACGCAAGTTCGATGCGGAGTTTACAAATTAATTCTCGCAGTATGGAAAAAATTTTAAACGGTGAATTAGGCCAAATGGATACCCGTTACGATACCAAAGTGACGATTAATGAGTATTTAGAAAATATTTCCGGCAAAACAGCGGAACTGTTTTCTTTAAGTTGTTCGGTCGGTGCTTTAGAAAGTGGTACGAATGAACGTTTTGCCAAACAATGTGGGGATATCGGTCAAAATATTGGTATGGCCTTTCAAATCATTGATGATATTCTAGACTATTCCCAACCAGCTGAAGTAATCGGTAAACCCGTCTTAGAAGATGTACGCCAAGGAGTCTATTCGCTACCATTATTATTAGCCTTACAAAAAGCGCCCCAACAAGTGCTTCCGCTGTTAGAAAAGCGCGGGAAAATTACAGATGAAGAAGTGGAAACCCTATATGGTTTTGTCCACGAATTCGGTGGTGTAGAAGCAGCTAAAGCCTATGCCAAAGACTATACAGATAAAGCCTTAAAAGGCATTAAAAAGCTCCCAGATAACGATTTAAATACCAAAGCAACCCTTTTACGCTTAACCCAGACAATTTTAGAGCGCAAAGATTAGTAAAAGCCAATATCTGTATTGAAATAACTATAAAAAAGAACCCAGCTACAGTTAGACTTTATCCTAACTGTAGCTGGGTTCTTTTAAGTTAAAAGTATTCATCTCATCCATTAAAACGTAAAATTTAATGGAATAATATATATTCTATCAAAATAACATCCATCTGTACTAGTAACCTTAGCGCATCGTAACAAACTCTTCTGCGCCTGTAGGGTGAATCGCAACGGTATTGTCAAAATCAGCTTTTGTTGCGCCCATTTTGATGGCCACAGCAAAACCTTGTAACATTTCATCTACCCCGACACCAATTGCATGTAAGCCGACAATTCGTTCTTCTTCCCCGACACAAATCAACTTCATTTCGCATTTTTGGCGGTAATCATTTAAAGCAAAATACATCGGTGTAAAACGCGAACGATAGACTTTTATTTTTTCATCTGGATATTTTTCATAAGTTTGTTCTTCGGTTAAGCCAATTGTCGCAATGGGTGGATGCGTAAAAATGACAGTTGGAATTAAGTCATAGTCCAAATGCAAATCGGTCTTGCCGTTAAACAAACGTTCTGATAAACGCCGACCAGCCGCAATTGCAACTGGAGTCAAATCAACTTTACCGATAATATCGCCGACTGCATAAATACCAGCTACAGAAGTATTTTGAAATTTATCCACGACAATAAAACCACGATTGTCTAATTTCACCCCAATTTTTTCCAAACCGAGTTTTTCAGTATTTGGTAGACGGCCACCAGCAAATAAAACTTTTTCAGCTGTATGACTGACGCCATTTTCAAATATTACAGTAAACGTGTTGTCCTCATTTTTAATAATTTCTTTGGCCACATGTTCTGCACATAACGTCACACCATTATCTTGATACATTTCAACTAAATTATCGCTAAGCATTGTATCAAATGTTCGTAAAGGTCGACCTTGGCGATATGCCCAAGTGGTTTTAATGCCCATTTGTTGGGCCATGCCAGAAAGTTCTGCTGCAATATAACCTGCGCCTAGGACAATCATGCTGGCAGGTTTTTCAGTCATTGCAAAAAAGCCGTCTGAATCAATCGCATACTCGCCCCCTGGGATATTCATCTGACTTGGACGACCGCCAGTCGCAATCAAAATATGTGGTGCAGAAAATACTTCCTCACCGACTGCAACTGTTTGTGCGTCTACAAATTTAGCGTAGCCTGTGACGACATCGACTTTGTTACTGTCCAACCCTCTTTGATAGGCACCGTGTAAAAATGAGATGTATTTTTCTCTTTTAGTGACTAAATCGGTAAAATCAAAGTTTTTCACATCCGCTGTAATACCATAGCTTGGTGCATCACGGTGAATCATCTCTAACATTTCACTGGCTTGCCACATCACCTTTTTCGGTACACAACCGACGTTAACACAAGTTCCGCCAAGTGCTTTTCCTTCAATCAGTAGCACTTTTTGACCGTACATCCCCGCGCGATTGGCTGAGGCAATACCGCCACTACCACCACCGATGACAATATAATCATAACTTTTCACGTTATTCTCCCCTTCGTTACTTCAGGATTACCATATTTTTCAATATCTGTATTGTACTTGAAACAAAAATGATTAGCTAGTAGGCTGTTTATAGGCTAAAATTATTTAAAATTTAGCGTTAACACCCCACTATTTTGCGTAATAGTAATTATTAGACTATAAAAGGAGTACAACCATGCAAAAATTCTCCCAAATTCATCACGTTGCCATCATCGTCTCTGATTTAGCTGCGGCCAAACATTTTTATGTCGATATTTTAGGCTTGCCGATTATCCGCGAACATTATCGGCCGGAAAAAAATGATACAAAACTCGATTTACAATTAGATAATTGCGAGCTGGAAATTTTTGCGGTTTCAAATCCACCCAAACGACCTAGTTTCCCCGAAGCCGCGGGATTACGTCATCTAGCTTTTAAAACAGATGACATCACAGCTCAAGTTGCTTACTTAAAAGCAAATGGTGTCCGTTGTGAAGAAATCCGCCATGATACTTTCACCAATGAGAAAATGACCTTTTTCTTTGATCCCGATGGACTCCCCCTTGAATTACATGAATAAACTCAGAAAAGCTGAGCAAACGTGGGTAACTCTCAAGTAATAAGATGGAATTTTAATAAATTGTTTCCCAAATTTCTTCAAATTTCAGCTTATTACCGTAGAGAGTTCCTAGTGAAAATCAAATAATTGATTTACCTACAAAAAAAGCCTGCCTATGGGCGCAATCGTGAAGGGTTAGACAAAAATCTAACGCTTCACGATCTGCACATTTAGACAAGCATTGTTTATTCATAGCAATTATTCTTTTTTCTTACGAATCATATCGCCAACTGCGACATCCTGAACAACAGGCATTGTTAAAATCATCATCGGATTTGGAGCGCGATCAATCATTTCTCCCTCATCATTTTTCATCCATTCAACAGATTGTTCAAAATGCTTAAAGCCTGGTGAATAAAATTCAATTTCATCCCCAACTGAAAAATGATTCCGTTGGCGAATGGTAGCAATTTTTGTGGCCGGATCATAAGCCATTACTTCTCCGACAAATTGGTATTGCGGAATTTTGCGACGAGGACCAAATAATTGTTCATTTTCACTTGGAGTATGGTAGTAAAAGCCTGTAGACAGCTCTCGTTGTGCCACTTTCCACAACTCATCAATCCATTCTTGTTTGCACACGTAATTTTCAGGGTCTGCAATATAACTATCAACTGCCGCTTTATAAACATTTGCCACAGTTGAAACATAGTGAATAGATTTCATCCGTCCTTCAATTTTTAAACTATCGACACCATTTTCGATTAAATCTGGAATATGTTCAATCATCGTCATATCGACTGCACTCATGGAAAATTCTTCGGTTACTTGTCCTTTGTCAGTCAAACTGCGATGTTGTTCTGTACCAAAAGGCATATCATATAATTCATATTTCCAGCGGCAAGATTGAGAACAGCCGCCTCGATTGGCATCACGCATCGACATGTGATTTGATAACGTGCACCGACCTGAATAAGAAATACACATTGCGCCATGAATAAAAGCTTCAATTTCAACATCGGTATTTTTGCGGATTTCCGCTACTTCTGCCATAGAAACTTCCCGTGCTAAAACGACGCGTTCTAAACCTTCATTTTTCCAAAATTCTAATGTTTCAAAATTGGTTGCAGAAGCTTGTGTTGATAAATGAATCGGTAATCCCGGAGCTTCGGTAGCACAAATTTCAATTAAAGCTGGATCAGATACAATAACCGCACTAATCCCGACATCTCGTAATTCACGGAAAAATTCACCGGCCCCTTCTTCATTGCCTTCATGCGTTACCATATTGGCTGCCACGTATACTTTAGCATTGTGGGCTTTAGCAAAGGCTACTCCTTCTTGCATATCTTCATACGTGAAATTTCCCGCGCGACTACGTAAACCGTAAGCATTCCCACCGATATAAACTGCATCCGCACCGTAGTGAATTGCGGTTTTTAATTTTTCCAACGTCCCTGCCGGAGCTAAAACTTCCGGACGTTTCAAGACTTTTTGTGTCATATTTTTTTGTCACTCCTACTTTAGTGTTAAAAAGACTGAATCAAAAACTGCCATTAAGCGCAACTATCTGTAAAGGCATTTTATAACATTTCAGGTATGGGCTTAAAAACCAGTTGGCAGCATCTTTTATAATACGATTTCTTGGCTATTAAAAGCATTGCTAAAAAATGAAATAAGTTTAAACCCGACGAAGCCTTTTTATTTTGGTGGCTACTTAAGCGGTATGTTTTTACTTTTTTCACCTTTTAGGCTGCAACTAAGTTCAAATTCTTTTAACGAATTTTATTCGGGTCTAAATAATAAAAGCCTGTATCTAACCCACGCTTTTCTGGATGCAAAGCATGCAGTTTTTCATCAAGTGTTTTGGCTTGCGCTTCATCCCACGTACCAGCTAAAATTGCAGCTTTTGCCGTTACAAACAATTGCGCCACAGCCACAAAATTTTCTTCATCGGTAAATAAGCCGTCTAATTTCCAAGTCTTAAAGCCAGTATTAGCTAATTGATCTAACTCATTCATTAAATCCAAGTCATTATCGGCAAAAATATGGGTGCCGTGACTGTCTTCATAAATGGAGTAGTGGGTTTCGGGCTTTTTCGGCTCAGATAAGAATAAATTACGCTCTTTACTCGTACTTTCATCTTGTTTTGTATAATTATAATAGTTTTGTAAAAGCGGACGCTTGGATTGGTGAATACAAGTGGCGCCATAAACTAAAACTTCGGTTGGGATTGTTAATTGCGGTGCTAATTCTTTCATTTCCGCAAACGGAACTTCTCTGGCTAAAACCGCTCCGACAGCACCTTTTTTACCCCAAAAATTAATTTGCCGCGCACTGGTCACTAACGTTTCGCCATCATAAACAAAAGGAATCGCTAATTTTTCATCTTGTGACATAACATAAACGACACCCGGATCACCGACGACAATTTGATCGGCACCAATTTCTTTGACAAAGGCCAAGTATTCTGGCACAATTTTCATTTTTTCTGGATGCATAATGCCATTGACGGCAATTGCTGCTTTTTTCCCGGCAGCATGGGCTAAATTGACTAATTCCCGTTGTTCCGTGCGTGAAAATGAATACGGTAGGCGTAATCCAAATGTTTCTTCCCCAAAATAAATGGTATCTACGCCAGCAGCTAATAATGCTTTAGCTTGCGCAACTGAAGCTACCGTTGTGATTAATTCAATCATCTTCTTCCCCCTTTAATAACTCAATTATCTTATCACAGGGCGTGTCATTTTAGAAGTAGCAATCAAAAATCCCACTATTTTTAAATAATTACGTGCTGCAAAATAAGAAAAACTAAAAAGATTGCTCTACTCCTCAAACAATCAGACAAAAGTTTGACGAATTACATAGCAATTTTTTGATCTCTTAGCGACAAAAAAAGCCACAACGCTACGAAATCTCGTAACATTGTGACTTTGATAAATTCAGTTAAAACTTAAGCTTTTTGCAATTTACGTTTTTCGGTTGCTTCTTTGACCGTTAACGTAATCTTACCTTTTTTCGCACCAATTGTAACGTTATCTCCCAAATGAATTTGGCCAGATAACAACGCTTCAGATAATCGATCTTCCACTTCTTTTTGGAGCGCCCGCCGAATTGGACGTGCCCCGTATTCTGGATCAAAACCTGCTTTACCAATTACTTCATTAGCAGCTGGAGTAATCTTCAAGTGAATATCTTGTTCGTCTAAACGTTTTACAATGGATTTACTCATGATTTTCACAATTTGCTGAATTTCTGCTTCACCTAATGAACGGAAGACCACAGTTTCATCAATTCGATTTAAAAATTCAGGACGGAAGGCTTTTTTCAACTCTTCCAAAATACGTTTTTGCATCGCGCCATGATCTTTAGTAATATCCGTCACGTTAAAACCAACATTTTTCTCTTCCCGAATTTGCGTAGCGCCAATATTTGAAGTCATAATTAAAATCGTATTGCGAAAATCTACTTTTCGTCCTTTCGAATCTGTCAAATGACCATCATCTAAGACTTGCAATAAAATATTAAAGACATCTGGATGCGCTTTTTCTACTTCATCTAATAAGATTACCGAATAAGGTTTAGAACGGACTTTTTCTGTTAGTTGGCCCCCTTCATCATATCCCACATAACCAGGAGGGGAACCAATCAAGCGACTGGTACTATATTTCTCCATAAATTCTGACATATCAACACGAATTAAGGCATCTTCACTGCCAAACATCGCTTCAGCTAAAGTCTTGGCTAGTTCCGTTTTACCGACCCCTGTTGGCCCTAAGAACATAAACGAACCGATCGGACGATTAGGATCTTTCAAACCACTTCTAGCCCGTCGAATAGAGCGTGCGACAGCTTTCACCGCTTCGTCTTGACCAACTACACGTTGATGCAAAATTTTCTCTAAATCTAATAAGCGTTCGCTTTCTTTTTTCTCCATTTGTTGTAATGGCACACCTGTCCATTGGGAGACAACAGTTGCCACATCTTCTGCTGTAACGTGATCTGCAAAACCAGATGCTTCTTTTGTTTCCGCAAAGGCTAATTCTGCTAAACGTTGGCTTAATTTCTTCTCTTTTTGTCGTAGACGAGCAGCCGCTTCAAAGTTTTGATTTTGAATCGCTTCTTCTTTTTCACTCATTAAGTTAGCAATATCTTCTTGTAAACCAATAATTTCAGAAGGTTCGTCGGCTTTATCTAAGCGGACTTTCGCCGCAGACTCATCCATTAAGTCAATCGCTTTATCCGGTAATTGCCGCGAGTTGATGTAACGTACTGATAATTGGACAGCCGCATGCAAGGCATCGTCAGAAATTTCAACGCCATGGTGTTCTTCGTAGCGCGGACGTAAGCCTTTTAAGATTTCTTCTGCTTCTTCAGGAGTTGGCTCATCAACTTGCACACGCGCAAAACGCCGTTCCAAAGCGGAGTCTTTTTCAATATATTTTTGATACTCATCCAGTGTGGTGGCACCGATTGTTTGCAATTCTCCTCGCGCTAGCGCTGGTTTTAAAATATTAGAAGCATCAATGGCACCTTCTGCTCCCCCTGCGCCGATTAAAGTATGCAGTTCATCGATAAATAAGATAATTTGACCATCGTGATAAATTTCGTCAATGATTTTCTTCATCCGGTCTTCAAATTCACCACGATATTTTGTACCGGCTACAAGTGAACCCATATCTAACATCATCAAACGTTTTTGCTGCATATCTTCTGGAACTTCACCGCGAACGATTTGTTGCGCTAGCCCTTCTGCTATAGCTGTTTTACCAACACCTGGTTCGCCAACTAGAACAGGATTATTTTTAGTTCGACGAGAAAGAATTTGAATCAGACGTTTTACTTCTTTGCTTCGGCCAACTACAGGATCCAGACGATTTTCCCGCGCCAATTTAGTCAGATCACGAGCCAAACCATCAAGTGTTGGAGTTCCTTGTTGTGTTCCTTTTGTACCTTGAGTAGGACGACGACGGCCACCTAAACTATTATTAGGGGCTTTACTTTCGCTAACTCCCATTTTCTTTTTCAAAATTTGGCGCATTTTGGCTAAACTCAAACCGAGATTGATCATAATGCGAGAAGCTAAAATTTCATCATCTCGTAAAAGACCCAACAATAAATGTTCCGTCCCAATATTAGGAGCCCCTAGGCGTTTGGCTTCATCACCAGCATAAGCAAAAATTTGCTTTGCTCGAGGTGAATAAGGTAAATATGCACCGGCTGGATAAGATTTCATCGTACCATAACCAGTTAAGTGCTCAATTTCTTCTCTTATATCGTTTTCTGAAATATTCATTTCCCGCAAGACTTTACCGGCAATGCCGTCTTGTTCAATAATCAAAGCCAGTAACAAATGCTCTGAACCAACGGATTGATGTTTAAACGTTTTGGCTTCTTCTTGGGCAACCGTTAAAACTGCTTTGGCTTTTTCTGTAAATAATTCATCCATCTGACTCACTTCCTATCTTCATAACTTAATCGTTCCAACACCGCGTGGAGCATGCTAGCGCGAATTTCATCTTCATTTTTAAAATGTCCTAACGTATTTTTAGCTAAAGCAGCTAAAATCAAATTACCTTCAGTTTTGGTTAAAATATCTTCTTCATACAATTTTTGAATAATTGCTAATGCATCTTTTTCGCTTAATTCATCGGCAAAAAGCTGATCAACTTGCTCTAAGAAGCGATGATTATCTGAAATTTTAATTTTTTCAATCCGGATATAACCGCCACCACCACGTTTACTCTCTACTACATACCCTCTTTGAATGGTAAAGCGAGTATTAATGACATAGTTAATTTGGGATGGCACACAGTTAAACAAATCAGCCATCTCGGTACGTCGGATCTCGATCATTTCGCTATCTTCCAGAATTTTTTTCAAATAAGCTTCTATTAAATCGGAAGTATTGTGACGACTCATCATTCGTTTTCCTCCCTTGACTAATTCTGACCTTAATTATACCCAACTTAGTAAGATAATTAAAGGAACACGATTGTAACACAATATTCTGTTAAGAATTAACTCTTATCTGGATAAAAGCGCAATTTTAGAGAAAATAAAAGAAACTTCTATCTTATTTTACCGTAAATTCCAAGAATGTAAAAATTTAAAAAGAAATCGTATAAACATGCAAACTAACTAACACGCTTAATTTTCCTTTCTATTCATTTGAATAAATAATAATGCATAACTTATTTTAACATAGCTGAAATATTTACAAATTCAAAACCATCACATGATTATACCAACATCACTTAGTTACCCAGAAAAAAAATTAGCGTAATATTTCAAATTTCAAGAAAACAAAAAAACGAAATCAGCAATGTGATTTCGTTAAGACGCGCCCAAGAGGAGTCGAACCCCTAACCTTTTGATCCGTAGTCAAACACTCTATCCAGTTGAGCTATGGGCGCATAATTATTAAATTAAGTTTGATAATATTATAGCCTAAATTCTAAAAGAAAGAAAGCCAAAAATAAAAAAAATCGGGAAGACAGGATTCGAA
>NZ_JXKG01000030.1 GCF_001885735.1 Enterococcus canintestini
CACAAAATATTATAGAACCAAAACTATTGGTATCTAGTGTTATAATTACATTAGCCATGACAAAAAACGATTTTGCGCAGTTTTACTGATAGATTTTTTTATGTATTCAAATGGTGAGGAGCCATTTGTTTTTTTTTACAAATTTTTATGCAAAGATTTATAAGAATTATAATAAAATAAGCGAGCTTTATCTGAGCAAATCTGCTATACTACAAACGTTGCAAGTTCCCGAGAGGATTCGCACTGCGAAGATGCCTTGTAACCGAATATTATTAGGGGGAATCATCATGACAGAAAGACATTTATTTACTTCAGAATCTGTTTCTGAAGGGCATCCAGATAAGGTTGCTGATCAAATTAGTGATGCGATTTTGGATGCAATTTTAACGAAGGATCCAACTGCCCGCGTGGCATGTGAAACTTCAGTGACAACTGGTTTAGTTTTAGTATTTGGTGAAATTTCAACATCAGCTTATGTAGATATTCAAAAAATCGTGCGAAATACGATTAAAGATATTGGTTATACACGAGCTAAATTTGGATTTGATGGGGATACAGTAGCGGTTTTAGTGGCTATTGATGAACAGTCACCAGATATTGCTCAAGGTGTAGACGCTGCTTTGGAGAGTCGTGATAATAAAGATGCGGTAATCGATGAAATTGGTGCCGGAGATCAAGGTTTGATGTTTGGTTTTGCCTGTGATGAAACACCAGAATTAATGCCTTTACCTATTTCTTTGAGTCATAAGTTAGTTCGTCGTTTGGCAGAATTGCGTAAAAATGGTGAGCTTACGTATTTAAGACCAGATGCTAAATCACAAGTAACAGTAGAGTATGATGAAGCTGGTAAAGCAAAACGAATTGATACTGTTGTAATTAGTACACAACACGATGATGTAGTCGATAATGCTACGATTCGTGGCGATGTGATTAAACAAGTTATTGAGCCAGTTATTCCCAGTGAATTATTAGATGAAGATACTAAGTACTTCATTAATCCAACTGGTCGTTTTGTAATTGGTGGTCCTCAAGGTGATGCTGGCCTGACTGGACGTAAGATTATTGTTGACACTTACGGTGGTTACGCGCGTCACGGTGGCGGTGCTTTTTCAGGTAAAGACGCGACAAAGGTTGACCGTTCTGCCAGTTATGCAGCACGCTATATTGCTAAAAACATTGTGGCTGCTAAACTAGCTAGTAAAGTCGAAGTACAATTAGCTTATGCCATTGGTGTTGCCCAACCAGTTTCTATTTCAATTAATACTTTCGGTACTGGTACTGTTAGCGACGATAAATTGATTGAGGCGATTCGGGAAAACTTTGATTTACGTCCAGCCGGAATTATTGAAATGTTAGATCTACGTCGTCCGATTTATCGACAAACGGCAGCTTATGGTCATTTTGGTCGTACCGATGTTGATTTACCTTGGGAACATACAGATAAAGTAGATGCATTATTAGCGAGTGTGAATGCCTAATTTGTATCAATTTATTAATTTTTGCCGCTATTACTCAGGTAATAGCGGTTTTTAAAATTTTTTATATGTAAGATAGCGTATTGAGGAAGTTTATTCTTAATAATTTACTATCAAAATTTGAGCATAAGCTGCCCATTAAGGAGGTTAAAAATGAAAAAACAGACAAATGTTACATTAGTTACGGTAGCGGTTTTTGTGGCAACTTTTATGACCGCAGTGGAAGGTACGATTGTGACAACGGCTATGCCAACGATTGTTGGATCATTGCATGGAATTGAAATTATGAACTGGGTCTTTTCTATTTATTTATTAACGAATGCAATGTTAACGCCAATTTATGGTAAGTTAGCTGATAAAATTGGTCGAAAACCAATTTTTATTGTTGGTACAATTCTTTTTATTATCGGTTCTGCGCTTTGTGGTTTATCAAATACGATGATGACTTTAATTATCTCACGAGCCATTCAGGGAATGGGTGCAGGGGCGATGATGCCGGTCGCTTTAACGATTATCGGAGATTTATACGAGAAAGAAAAACGCGCCAAAGTACTAGGTTTAAATAGTACTGCTTGGGGGATTGCTTCTGTAGTGGGACCGTTGGCTGGTGGCGTGATTGTCGATACTATTGGTTGGCATTGGATTTTTTTTATTAATGTTCCAATTGGTATTATTTTGATTTTTTTAATTTGGTTTTATTTGGTTGAAGAAAAAACAACAAGACAGGCCAAAAAAATGGATATTTTTGGCAGCTTTTCTTTGATGGGACTTTTATTAGCCCTTTTATTAGCTTTTCAATTTTTAGGGGATGAAGGATTATCTGGAAAAGTGCTTTTTTTAACTTTATTAGCACTACTAGCAGGACTCGTGTTTATTTATGCTGAAAAGAAAGCCGCAGATCCGGTCATTTCGTTACAGTTGTTCACCCAACCATTATTTGTAGTGGTAAATCTTGTCGCAGCCCTAGCCAGTGGATTTTTAATTGGAGTAGACGTTTATATTCCAATGTGGATGCAAGGTGTATTGGGACTTTCTGCTGGTATCGGGGGACTTGTTTTAGCGCCTTTGTCATTATTATGGTTAGTAGGTTCCTTTTTAGCTGGTCGCTGGATGGCGACTATAACAATTAAACGTGTCTTATTGCGGGGAATTTTGATTACATTATTTGGAGCGCTGTGGCTAGTTTTAGTGCCTCAACATACTAATTGGCTGTGGTTTTTTGGAATTGCAACGATTTTAGGGGTTGGCTTAGGTGCAGTAACAGTTACGTGTACGGTAAGCGCGCAAAGCAGTGTACCTGCTGAACAGATGGGAGTTGCAACTTCTTTTAATACGTTAGCACGGACAATTGGCCAAACAATCATGGTTTCTGTTTTTGGTATTTTATTAAATAGTATTACAGCTGAAAAATTGCAAAATATTACAGCTCACAATAAAAATGATTTGATGAATCAGTTAGTAAATCCTCAAACTGCCAAGTTATTGGCACCTGACTTACGCGAAACATTGCGAACTGTGCTTTTTACTAGTCTTCATGGTGTGTATTTAGCTGGTGCGGCATTAATTATTGTAGCTTTTGTTTTAACCCTACTTTTGAAAAAGTCTGATACAATATAGAAAAAGTGGAGGTGGCAAGGATGGCATTTATCCAAGCAAATATTTATTCTAGTGTTTTGAATTTGGATGTAGGATTAAATTTAATCTTACCTCAAAGTAGCAATCGTTTGATTCGTGATAAAAAAGATGATGTGCCGGTTTTGTATCTTTTACATGGAATGGGCGGCAATGAAACTGCCTGGATGCGCCGAAGTAGTATTGAGCGTTATGTGCGAGAAAGTGAGATTGCAGTGGTGATGCCAACTACAGAACTAGGCTTTTATACGGATACTTGCTATGGCATGAATTACTGGACTTTCATCGCTGAAGAATTACCTGCAATTTTACATGAGTTATTTCCCCAATTGACAACAAAACGGGAAAAGACATTTGCAGCCGGCCTTTCAATGGGAGGATACGGGGCAATAAAACTGGGACTGCGCTGTCCTGATAAGTTCGCAGCTGTTGCAAGTCTTTCAGGGGCTTTAGCTTTAGCCAGTGATCCAGAAATCTTATTGCAATCTGGTAGCCAACAATATTGGGAAGGTGTTTTTGGTCCAATAGAAAAGATGAAAGGATCTGACAATGATCCAATTCATCTGTTAACAAAAATTGCACCCGAAACTGCTCCTGCAATTTTTGTCTGTTGCGGTACGGAAGACTTTTTATATGATAGTAATCGCTACTTTGTAAAAAAAGCTCAAGCTGCCGGCTTTAATGTGACGTATGAAGAAGGACCAGGAGCGCATACTTGGGATTTTTGGGATCAGTGGATTCAACGTGTTTTATCATGGTTACCAGTCGAAATTTAGTAAAGTGAAAATGCAACTAATTTTTAGTGGAAAAAGCTGATAGAGGCGCATTTATAGAAGAGAGCGGAATTGTGGTAGCGCTAAATAAACAGCTTAGTGTACTTGAAAATTTCTTCGTTGCAACCAAGTGGAGTATCATGAAATCCTCTTTTTATATCAATTGGAATTAAAAAAAGCCCTTTTACTTTTCCTACGGGAAAATATAAAAGGGCTTTTTTCTATTGGTCAAAGCGCTAAAATTTGCTACTCATTGGTTAGCTTGCTAGCATTTCATTACTTGGCTTCAATACAAAATAAAACAGGCGGTTGATTTTTTTGATTGATAAATTGATAAGCTAAAACATTGTATTGCTTTTGAGGTAATTGTTGGCAATAAGTTTTGATGGCATCTAATTCGGCTTGACCGCCACTATGACCATAGTAACAGACCACCACAATTCGTCCTTTTGGTAATAAATGAGCTAAAAGAGCATCAAGTGCTTTTTTGGTTGTCTGTGGTAGTGTAATCACTTGTTTATCACTTTTGGGTAGATAACCGAGATTAAAAATAGCTGCCTTGATTTTTTCTTCCTGCAAGTACTCTGCCACATTTTCATGACCGTCTAAATGTAAGTGTACTGCCTTTTTTTCAGGAAAAAGAGCAAGTTTTTCTTTGGTTGCCAAAAGGGCAGCCTCTTGAATATCAAAAGCATCTACTTTACCATTTTCTCCCACTAATTGAGCTAAAAAAAGTGTATCATACCCATTTCCCATCGTGGCGTCTACGACATGATCTCCTGTTACCACGACTTCACTTAAAAGTTCGTGACTATAGCGCATGGCTGTTTTAAGCATGAATTCCCGCCTCCAACAGGACATTTTTACTGCCTTGGTAAGTATCACGCCGCTTCATTTCATCATCAATCGCATTTAAAACTTCCCATTTTTTTAAACTCCACATAGGACCAATTAAAGAATCCCAAGGAGCATCACCAGTTAAGCGATGAATGATGATTTCTGGTGGAATTAACTCCAATTGATCACAAATGACATTGACATAACTCTTGCGGCTCATCAATTGTAGACGTCCTTCGTGATAATCTCGTAGCATACGGGTATTACGCATTAAATGCAACAAATGCAATTTAATCCCTTGAATATCACTATCTAATAAGGTCCGCCGCACATTTTCTACCATCATTTCTGGTGTTTCCTCTGGTAAACCATTTATTAAATGTGTACAAACGCGGATATTATGCTTACGTAAGCGGGCAACCGCATCCACATAGGTTGGGTAATCATGAGCACGGTTAATAATTTTACTGGTTTTTTCGTAAGTCGTTTGTAGACCTAGTTCCACCCACAAATAGAGACGTTCATTTAATTCAGCTAAATAGTCCACGACATCTTCTGGTAAGCAATCAGGTCTGGTTCCAACTGATAAACCTACCACACCAGGTAAATTTACGACTTGTTCAAATCGTTCTTTAATCACGGCTAAAGGTGCATGAGTATTGGTAAAGTTTTGAAAATAAACGATGTATTGATCGACCTGAGGCCATTTTTGATGCATCATATCAATTTCTTTATGAAATTGGACGGGTAATGGATCTTCTGGAGCGACAATCATATCACCAGACCCAGAAACACTACAAAAAGTACAACCGCCACGAGCGACAGTGCCATCGCGATTAGGACAATCAAAGCCACCATCTACTGGCACTTTAAAAATTTTACCGCCAAACTGCTGACGTAAAGCATAATTCCAAGAATGGTAACGTTTATTGGCGTCGTCACTATATAAAAAAGTCATTTCTTGCCACCTCGTTATTTCTGTTGATTTTTAAAACGCCAGACAAAGCGTTTTTCACTAAAGTACGGATAAGTTAAAAATAACCATCCTAATGCCAAACTGTAACCACCAAGAATATCTGTAGGAAAATGCACACCTACATAAATTCGACTTGCCCCGATTAAGACGATTAAAATTCCTAATCCAACTTGTAAAGCAAGGCGGAGGTTTTTGTTTTGAATGAGCCCTGGCAAAATAAAAATTAACGTCCCATATAAAATCATACTGGCACAAGCATGACCACTTGGAAAACTATAGCTATGTTCATTTACTAAATGCAAAAGAGTTGGGCGCGGCCTTTGGAAAACTAATTTAATTAACGGGTTAACTAAACCAGAAACCAGCGCTACATTTATAAATAGCCACAACGCTTCAGCATAGTATTTCCCTCGATATAAGAGGAATAAAAAGGCTGCTGCTAAGATGACGACCGTCACCGGATTGGCAAATTTTGTAATCCAGATAAAAAAATTATTCCAATTAGGATAAGGGGCACGAATGATATTCGTTACAAAATTATCGAATCCATGTAGCCATTGACGATAAAACTTGACGACATAACCTAAAAAAACAAAAAGTAATAGTGAACAACTACCAGCAAACTGGTAATAAAGTTTATGTTTCATAAATTCTCCTTTACGATTCTTGCAAATAATTTCGTCACAATGGGATTATTATAGCATGAGATTTCATTCTTTTATTGCTGCTGCTGAAATTTCATAGTTATTAAGAAGATATTAAAAAATTGCAAAAAAACCAGTTTTTCACATTTTTATTAAATAATCTAAAAATTTTTTACGAAAACGAATTGCTGTAATCGTTTTGCAACATTTAAAAGGTTTTTTAATAACGATTATTCTTTGGTATTAAGGCAGAAAAGTCTTGAATATATAAATAATAGGTGTAATAAAAATAACGAAATAAAGATAATGTTACAGTAGTTTAACAAATTGTAGAAATAACCATTTTAATCTTTTAATAAAAAATAATACCTTGTATACTTATTATTAAGAAAAGTTTAAAAAGGAGGCGAGCAACTTGGCCCAACTTGTTTCTCGTAAAGTACGACGGAAAGAAGAAAAACAAATCAAGTTTTATCGTGATGCTAAAAAGAATGCAGCGATCGTTGGAACGACATTGACCGCTTGCTCTATCGTCGCGCCTTTAGCAAAACCCGTAACAGCAGAGGCAGCCAATACTAATCAAGCACAAGTATCACAAGATTTAAGCCAAACTGCTACGCGTAGTAATTCAACAGCTCTTATCACAGAATTGGCGGCCCACGCACAACCGGTGGCAGCAGCTAACGATTTATACGCTTCTGTCATGATTGCCCAAGCGATTGTGGAAAGTGGTTGGGGTACAAGTAGCTTATCACGAGCACCTTACTATAACTTATTTGGGATAAAAGGCAGTTATAATGGTCAAACTGTTTATATGAATACATTAGAATATTTAAATGGCAAATGGGTAACAATGAAAGAACCTTTCCGTGATTATCCTTCCTATAAGGAATCTTTTGCTGATAATGCTGCGACACTTCGCAATGTTTACATCGGCGGCCAATACTACTATCGTGGTGCATGGAAAAGCAATACCAAATCATATCGCGATGCTACGGCTTGGCTGACTGGTCGTTATGCGACTGCACCAAATTACGCTTCAGTTTTAAATAATGTTATTGAAACATATGGTTTAACCCGTTATGATACACCAGCTAGTGGCAATGCCGGTGGCGGTGCTTCAACTGGAAGCTCAAATGGTGGTACGAATTCATCAAATAATAGTTCTAGTGGTTCAGCAAGTACTAGCCAATATTACACGGTCAAAAGTGGTGACTCTGTTTGGGGCATCTCAAACAAATATGGCATTAGTATGAACGATTTAATTAGCTGGAATAATATTAAAAATAATTTTATTTATCCAGGTCAACGTCTTATCGTTAAAAAAGGGACGTCAAGTTCTACTAACACCAACTCGAATTCTAATTCAAGTAACTCTTCTCAAAACACGAATAAGCCAAGTGGCAACACATCAAGCAGTACCACTCAATATTACACCGTTAAAAGTGGCGATTCTGTTTGGGGGATTTCTAATAAATATGGTATTAGTATGAGCAGTCTGGTAAGTTGGAATAATATTAAAAATAATTTTATCTATCCAGGCCAACGTCTCATCGTGAAAAAAGGAGCGTCAAGTTCTACTAACAACAACACCAATTCCAATTCAAGTAAGCCAGCCCAAAATACGAATAAACCAAGTGGGAATACGACTACTAACACAACAGCTAAAACATATTACACGGTTAAAAGTGGTGATTCTGTTTGGGGCATTTCAAACAAATATGGCATTAGCATGAATTCTTTAATTAGCTGGAATGGCATTAAAAATAACTTTATTTATCCAGGGCAACGTTTAGTCGTCCGCAATGGAAGTGCAAGTACAAGTTCAACTGCGAATAAACCAGCCCAAAGTAATACGACTAGTCAAAGTAATACGACTAGTCAAAGTAATACGAATACAAGTAAACCGACAACTACTAGTGGTCAAAACCAATACTACACCATTCAAAGTGGGGAATCGGTTTGGTCTGTATCGAATAAGTATAAAATTTCAATGGATCAGTTCCGCCAATGGAACAATATTAAAAATGATTTTATTTATCCCGGTCAAAAAGTTATTGTCAAAAAAGGTAGTACTACCCAAACTAACTCCGTACAAAATACTGCTAGTTCAAGTAGCAAGACATATAAAGTTCAAAGTGGTGACTCTGTTTGGGGCATTGCCAATAAATTTGGTATCACCATGGATAAATTAATTCAATTAAATAAAATTCAAAACAATTTCATTTATCCTGGTCAAACCTTGAAAGTAAAATAATATTTGAATTTTGCCATATTCTTTGTTAGTATAGCTAACAAGTAGAAAATTACGCTGTGAGAAGGAATAGTAAAAAGTAGCGCGTTGTAGAGAGCACATGGTTGGTGGAAATGTGTACGCACCCTTTTGAACTCGCCTTTTAGCGTTAATAGCTGAAGTAGACAGTAGGCTGTTACGGTGACGATCGTTACAACGTTTGAGGCTCATCTTTTTTGGTGAGTAAAATTAGGTGGTACCACGTAGATTACGTCCTATAAAAAGCATAGCTTTTTATAGGACTTTTTTTATCTGGCTGAATAACAGTCAATTAACTTTTAGGAGGATTTTGCAGTGTACGATCATAAGCAAATTGAAAAAAAATGGCAAAAGTATTGGGCAAAACACAATACGTTTAATACCCACGACAAAACAGATCAACCGAAGTTTTATGCCTTAGATATGTTTCCTTACCCCTCTGGACAAGGTTTACATGTTGGGCACCCAGAAGGTTATACCGCAACCGATATTTTATCACGGATGAAGCGGGCGCAAGGTTACAGCGTGTTACATCCAATGGGGTGGGATGCTTTTGGTTTACCAGCAGAACAATATGCTTTAGATACAGGCAACGACCCAGCGGAATTTACTAAAAAAAATATTGAAACGTTTAAACGTCAAATTAATTCATTAGGCTTTAGTTATGATTGGAATCGTGAAATCAACACGACTGATCCCGAGTATTATAAATGGACACAATGGATTTTTACTAAATTATATGAAAAAGGCTTGGCTTATGAAGCTGAAGTTGCGGTTAACTGGGTACCTGAATTAGGTACGGTTATTTCCAATGAAGAAGTGATTGATGGCAAGAGTGAGCGCGGTGGTTACGATGTGGTGAGACGACCAATGCGTCAATGGATGCTAAAAATTACTGCTTATGCTGATCGCTTATTAGATGATCTTGATTTAGTTGACTGGCCAGAAAGCATCAAAGAAATGCAACGCAATTGGATTGGTCGTTCGGTGGGGGCAAATGTTACTTTTAAAGTAGCCAATACAACAGAAGACTTCACTGTTTTTACCACTAGACCTGATACTTTGTTTGGAGCAACGTATGCTGTTTTAGCACCTGAACTTGATTTAGTGGAAAGAATTACTACCCCAGAACAAAAAGAAGCTGTGGCAGCTTATATTGCGCAAGCAGCGAAAAAATCCGAATTAGCTCGGACAGACTTAGCAAAAGAAAAAACAGGTGTCTTCACGGGAGCTTATGCAATCAATCCTGTTAACGGTAAAGAAATCCCGATTTGGATTGCCGATTATGTACTTTCAAGTTATGGAACCGGGGCGATTATGGCCGTTCCTGCTCACGATGAACGTGACTATGAATTTGCCAAAACATTTGATTTGGCTATCGTTCCTGTTTTAGCCGGTGGTGACGTCACAAAAGAAGCCTTTACTGGGGATGGTAAACATATCAACTCTGACTTTTTAGATGGTTTAAATAAAGAAGAAGCTATTGAAAAAATGAATGCTTGGCTAGAAGAAAACGGTGTAGGGAAAAAAGAAGTCAGCTACCGTCTACGTGACTGGTTATTCTCCCGTCAACGTTATTGGGGTGAACCAATTCCAATTATTCACTGGGAAGATGGCACGACGACAACTGTGCCAGTAGAAGAGTTACCGTTGCGTTTGCCTGTGACAAAAAACATTAAACCAAGTGGTACTGGTGAATCTCCTTTAGCTAATATTGAAGAGTGGATTAATGTTGTCGATGAAAAAACTGGCAAAAAAGGACGTCGTGAAACCAATACAATGCCACAATGGGCCGGGAGTTCTTGGTATCATTTACGTTATATCGATCCGCACAATAAAACAGCTTTAGCTGATTATGATAAGTTAGAACGCTGGTTACCAGTGGACATTTATATCGGAGGAGCAGAACACGCAGTCTTACACTTGTTATATGCGCGTTTTTGGCACAAATTCTTATATGATATCGGTGTTGTTCCAACTAAAGAACCGTATCAAAAATTATTTAACCAAGGGATGATTTTGGGCGAAAACAATGAAAAAATGTCGAAATCTCGCGGTAACGTGGTTAATCCAGATGATGTCGTAGAAAAATACGGTGCTGATACATTGCGGATGTATGAAATGTTTATGGGACCTTTGGACGCATCAATTGCTTGGAGTGAAAATGGTCTAGAAGGCAGTCGCAAATTCTTAGAACGGGTATGGCGTTTAATCGTAGATGAAGATGGCAAAATGCGCGATCGGATCACGACGATTAACGATGGAAAATTAACGAAAGTTTACCATCAAACCGTTAAAAAAGTTACCGATGATTACGAAAATATGCATTTCAACACGGCGATTTCGCAATTAATGGTTTTCATTAATGAAGCTTATAAAGCCGACGCCCTACCTTATGAATACATTGAAGGATTTGTCCAATTACTAGCACCAATTGCGCCACATATTGGTGAAGAATTATGGGCAGTTTTAGGAAATGAAGATGGAATTTCTTATGTTCCTTGGCCAACTTATGATGAAGCACAATTAGTGGAAGATGAAATTGAAGTGGTGTTCCAAGTTAACGGTAAAGTACGCAGTAAAGCGCAAGTAGCACGCGATATTGCAAAAGACGAACTAGAAAAAATTGCGCTAGCAGATACGACCATTCAAGAACATCTTGCCGGTAAAACAGTTCGTAAAGTAATCGCAGTACCAAATAAATTGGTTAACATTGTTGCTAATTAAGCATTCATTCACAAAAAAATAAAGTGCTTTTTTGGTATCCCATGTGATTTTAGAAAAATAAAAACTCTTTTTGGGGGAAGTAGCCACTCAGCGCACTTTGCCTCAAAAGGAGTTTTTTTGTCTAATTTAATATGGCTAGCAAAAAAATATTAAATCATTTTACTGGCAGTAAATACCAAAATTGGTAGTACAACATAGTGGATCTAAGTTATTGCTTGGAAGCTTGAAGGAATCAGTCTTTTTTTTTATGTTTTCATTAAACTACTATTATTTTCTGTTATTTTCTTGCATAATAAAGAAAATTTTAGAGGAGTGGAAAATGGATAAAGAACTATTAATGATTGATTTATTAAGTGGTAAAAAGATCATTACAGCCGTTTTTTTGCCAATCTATCGACAACGTTTACGCTTGAGTATTAGTCTCTCCTTATTTAGTGCTGGCTTTTTTTTAGGACTGAATACTTTAGTTTATCGTTATTTGATGGCGAGGGTTCAGACAACTTCTGCTGCCCAGAAAATCGTTGGCCTACATTATTTTGCCCTGATTTTTGGTGGTATCATCATTACACTTTGTCTTATTCAGTGTGTCTTTGTACTTATGCATCTGTTTTTTCTGAAAAGAAATTTCCAAGGTTGGTTAGCCCGAATTTTGCAGAAGTTTTCTGGTTTTTCTAAAGTAGTGGAAGATGAAGAACACTATTTTGTTAAACGTAAGCAAAAAGAAGTAAGACTAGCTAAAAAAGATTGCTTGGTCTTAACCGAGCGTATTAACGGCGATAAGTTAATGATTGGCGTAGAGAAATTGGATTTGGGTGTCACACGGGGATTCATTTTTCTTAGGACTACTAAAATTGATTTCCACAAGTTACCTAACGTGCAGACAGGTAAACACAAAGGGGCAGGGAAAGTAGCAATTTTTATTGGTCTTTTTTGTTTGTTGCTAGGAAGTTTTCTTTATCTTTTTACAAAAACGGAAACAAAAGAAAATACTTCGACTGCTGTAGCTCATGTGTCAGAAGAAGTCAAAATCACTGCATCAGGATTATTAAAACAACAAGGCGCTACGCCGAATAAAGTTGCGCAAAAAGAAAATGAACTTTATGTAGCAAATACGCATGAGTTGTTTCAAACGACAGATCGGGGTCAACATTGGCAATTTGTCCCTTTAAAAGCGGAGTGGCTAAGAGGCGGCAGTTATACGTTAACAAGTGGAGAAATTCCTTTTGGTTATTGGATGGATTACACATATCAAGTAGGAAAAGATTTTTCTTTTTATCTTTACACCACGGGTTCTGGCGACTATTTAGACTTATA
The DNA here is from genome assembly GCF_001885735.1 of Enterococcus canintestini. Classification (GTDB taxonomy): domain Bacteria; phylum Bacillota; class Bacilli; order Lactobacillales; family Enterococcaceae; genus Enterococcus_C; species Enterococcus_C canintestini. Next base: position 12,651 of record NZ_JXKG01000030.1, read on the forward strand.
CTTGCTTTTTTCAAGTGACAATGGGGTAACGTGGCAAAAAAGCCAAGTCGGAGAAAAAGTGCGGAATTTGCGTTATCGTAAAGTACAATTTTTTGAAAATGGAACGGGGATTGCAGCAATTTCACAAACGACAGCAATGTCAGGCAGTGAGCAGGTCTGTTTATTTGCCACCCAAAATCATGGTCAAGATTGGTATCCGGTGGGGAATACTACGATTAATGCCCCTATTCAAAATATTAGTTTTATCGATGCTTCAATAGGTTTTATTAGTACCAGAGAGGGAATCTTCTATACTCAAAATGGGGGACGTTCTTACCATGAAGCACTTGTCAATGTACCAGAGGATTATCTGTTAGGAGGCCTAGATCTTTTTCAGTCACCTAATGAAGTCACGCAGCCTAATAGTACTACTTTAGAAGCAAAGTTTTATCTCACCAAAAAAGATGGCCATATGTACGCTTGTTTGTATCGTTCTTATGATGGCGGCCAAACATGGGCTTTTGTACGCCAACTTTCAGAAGTCACCTCTGCAGATTAAGCGCTAATTTTTAGTCTAAAATCAAAAGCAAAACACGAGGGAAAAATGCACGATAAAAATGCAGTCGTGTTTTGCTTTTTTTGTTAATATTTGCCATCTGAACTGCGCTGATAGTGCTGATTTTCTTTGATGGGTAAATGAATAATCGCTTCATCAGGTGCGGTGACAATCAGACGGGTTTTACCTGTTGTATCTTGTTCTAAAGTTACTAAAAGGTCATCATCAAGGGAAAAACCAGCTGCTTTTAACATTTTTTCAGGAATTAAAAGACCAAAATTTTTATCCCAATGCACAATTTTTGATTTGCATTCGTCAATTTTCATTTTTTCACCTCATTTAGATTTAAAGCATTTGTGAATTTAAAACATATGCTGCTAAATTTAGGCCCGCTTGATCGCCACATAAATTATAACCAGTTTGAGTGTAGTGATAACTGTCTTTCATTAAGTCTAACTCTGACATCCATTCAAAGGCATTGGCAATCAAAACGACTTGCTTTGCTTGGGCCAATTCTCTTTGGGCATGAATAATTTGCTGAAATTTTTCAGGTTCATCCTTCTTATTGCCAATTTGAATGAGAAAAGTTTGCGTGATCCCAGCTTTAGACAAGACATCTTGCAGTGCAGTAAAATGCATTTTATATTCATGACTGCTCATGCCGTGATCGCCATCGGTTTCTCCTTGGCACCAAATCAAAAAACGATTTTTAATGGGAATATTTTGTGCGCTTAAAAAGTTTTCAGCTCGATTTAAACGTTCTAAAATATCCGTACAATAAGCAGTACCTGGTTGCCATTCTAGAATGCTACTGCCGCCTTTTGATGCTGAAACACCGACTACCATGCGCCGAGTACAATCGTAATAAGCGTTGACGAGGCTACTAACTAGTGAGCCAGTCTTTTTATTTTCATCATTAATACCAGTAGCATTATCTTCAGTTTTGCCAAAGGGTTCTTGTAAATGAAAAAGTTTAGTGGGCTGACTTACAGCGCGAAATTCGTAGCCTTCTTTAACGTAAGGAGCTAAATGAGCTGTACCACGACCTGCCATATTACTTTGACCGGCAAAAAGAATTAAATCGACGCCATCTTCATCAGGTTCTAAAGGTTGAGGGTACTGGGCTTTTAAGGCTACTCTTTCGTTTTCTAATAAGCCTCGAAACTCGGTAAGAGCAGTAGGGCGGTGCACAGTTAAATTTTGCAAGAAAATCACTCCTAATTTATGTGAATTACTACCTAAATGGTACCGCAGATTAAAAGCGCTGACAAAGTTTAAAGCATCATTTGTGGTAAAATAAAAAACTTATTCAAAGGAGTCGCAAGTTACGATCCTTTGAATAAGTTTTTTGCCGATTGAAAGAAAGTCACTGCAAATAATGAATTTTGTTATTCGTTACCTTCTGCAATCAAACGTTTGGCGATAAAGTAGTCCCCTTCATAAGGTGTATCTTCGCCATTGATTTTTTGATATTCATCTACCCCTTTGCCTGCGATTACAACGGCATCCTCTGGTTGGCTTACTTGTAGGGCAGCAGCTATTGCTTTGACGCGATCCATTTCAAAGTGGACTTCTAATTGCGCATTCGTGATATGAGCATTGATTTCTTCTGCAATTTTTTTCGGATCTTCAAACGCCGGATCATCAGCAGTTAAAAAGACGATGTTTGCATGTTCTGACAATGCTTTACCAAAGTCGGCACGACGTGAAATTGCTTTGCCGCCGGTACTACCTAAAACCACGATGACACGTCCAGTTGGGTGTTCTCCTTGGGCAAATTCCAGTAAGGTTTTTAAACTTAAATAATTATGGGCGTAATCAACATAAACACTAGCGCCATTTGTATTTAGTAGATGATCCATCCGCCCAGGAACACGAGCACTCGCTAAAGCGTCTTTTGCCTCTTTGACATTTGCGCCTACAGTTGCTGCGGCTAAAAGGGCTGCAGTCGCATTTTCTTGGTTGAAATCACCTGCTAATTGAATACTGTATTCATCTGAAATTTGCAATTCATCTTTTGCACTTACAACAGTAAAGTGTTTATTTTTGCCACTAGTCACTAAGTAATCGGCATTTTTACGCCCGTAAGAAAGGTACGGTGTTTGCCACAGTTCACAGTTTTCTTTTAACAGCTCAAAATAGTCACTGCCGGCATTTAAAATCATTTTTTTTGAATGGCGCAACAATTGGCGTTTGCAATAAAAATAGTCATCAAAAGTCGGATGTTCAATCGGACTAATGTGATCTGGTGAAATATTTAAAAAGACACCCACATCAAAAGTTAAACCAAAAACACGCTCTGTTTTATATGCTTGGGAAGAAACTTCCATCACCAAATGTGTCATGCCATTTGTGACAGCTTGCCGCATCATTTGATATAAATCTAAAGATTCCGGCGTGGTTAAATGGGATTTAAAATAAGTTTTACCATCTAATGAGGTATTCATTGTCGACAATAAAGCTGTCTTATTTCCAGTAGCTTTTGCTAGTAATGCGTGGGTGAAATAGGCGGCAGTTGTTTTACCTTTTGTACCTGTAAAAGCAACAAGCTGCAATTCTTTTTGTGGGTAGCCATAAAAGGCCATCCCTAAAAGCGCCATTGCTTTTTTGATATCCGTAACAATAATGGCACACTGAGCATTGACTTCAAAAGGTTCTTCGGCAACATAAACCTCTAAGCCATTTTCAAGTGCACTTATTAAATATTCCACTTTAAAATTTAGACCCTTACAAAAAAACAAGCTATTATTATCTGCTTTACGGGAATCGTAGGTTACAGTCTTAAATTCTTTTTTAGGTAAATTTTTACTTGTTAAATGCCAACCAGTTGGCGTAATCATTTCTTTTAATAAGTCATTTTGCAGTAAAATTTCACTGACTTTTTCTAATGTTAATGTCATGGCTCAAGCCTCACTTTACATTTTTCTTCGGTTGTATTATAGCATTAAATAAAGTGGGTACCAAACTTCAGGAAAAAAAGGAACTATTATGACGAGATTTTCTGAGGTGTTGTAAAACCATTAAAAATCAGCAAAAAAGATTGCTCATGGTTGCTTTTGTAAGTAAAATAGAACATATGTCTTGAAACCAATAGAAAGTAGAGAAAATAAATGAGTGAAAAATTCGTGGCACAAACGGAACTATCCACTGAAGAAAAAATGGCTAAAGGTTCCACGTGGTTAACGATTGGTAATATCGGTTCGCGGCTTTTAGGCGCCATCTACATTATGCCTTGGTACTATTGGATGGGCGAACATGCCAATCAAGCTAATGCTTTATTTAACATGGGGTATAATTTTTATGCCTTGTTTATGATGCTTTCCACTGCCGGGATTCCCGCTGCAATTGGAAAACAAACGGCTTACTATAATTCTTTAAATGAATATGCGACGAGTCGAAAATTATTGCATCGCGCCTTACAAGTGATGGCTGTTTTTGGTGTTGTTGCGGCCGCTATAATGTACTTTTTGTCTCCTTGGCTGGCGGGTATTTCCGGTGGTGGCAAAGAATTAATTCCAACCATTCGCTCTTTGAGTGTAGCAATTTTAGTGATTCCATGTATGAGTGTCATTCGCGGCTATTTCCAAGGCCAAAATGAAATGAAACCTTTTGCAATTTCGCAAGTGCTAGAACAAGTGGCACGGGTATTTTATATGCTACTAGCGACCTTTATCATTATGAAAGTTGCCAAAGGTGAATATACTACCGCCGTAACGCAATCAACCTTTGCTGCTTTTATCGGGGCTATTATCAGTATTTTAGTCCTAGTCTATTACTTGAGAAAAGATAAAGTACGTATGGACTATCTAATTGAACACAGTGCCAATAATGTAAATTTAGATGCCAAAGATTTACTAATTGAAACAGTTAAAGAAGCGATTCCGTTTATTATTATTGGTTCTGGGATTACTATTTTCAAATTAGTTGACCAAGTTACTTTTGTACGGGTGATGGGCTCTTTTACCGCTTATTCTCAAAATCAGCTAACTTCTTTATTCTCTATTTTTAGTGCCAATCCTGATAAATTAACGATGGTTGTTATCGGTCTAGCGACTTCGATGGCATTAGCCGGCTTGCCGTTAATCACAGAAGCCAAAACAAGAGGGGATCATAAAGGACTAGCCAAATTAATCAGTAATAATTTACAATTATTTGCTTTTGTTATGTTTCCGGCCACATTTGGGATGATTGTTTTAGCTTATCCTTTAAACACTTTATTTTATGCGCCAAGTCATTTAGGGGCCAGTGTTTTAATTGAAGCGAGTGTCTCCGGCCTTTTTCTTGGCTTATATATGATGACTTCTAATATGTTACAAGGGATGTATGAAAATTTATCGGCCATTGGCTATTTTCTGATTGGTCTTTTAATCAAAATAATTGTACAGATTCCTTTGATTATGGTTTTTGAAGTCTACGGGCCACTATTAGCCACAATGATTGGTTTTGGTGTGACATGTGGTTTAAATCTATATAAGCTACATAAAATTTCTCGTTTTAACCGGATTTTGACATTCCGCCGGACAGTGCTCATTTTTATTATGACCCTTGTGATGACGGTAATTGCTTTTATTATGCGCCAATTAATGGGCTTAGTCTTAAGTCCTGACAGTAAACTACAATCGTTTGTGATGATTTTAGGCGTAGCCGCAGTGGGTGGAGCTAGTTATATTTTTATGGTGTTACGCGTTCGACTAGCTGATAAACTCTTAGGTGCAACTGCCGAAAAAATTCGCCGGCGCCTGCATATGTAATAAATAATGAAAATATCCTTTCCCAGTCAAAAAGTTTCTTAATAGCCAATGGCTTTAAGGAGCGTTTTTACTGGAGAGGATATTTTTTACTAATTTTTAACCCGTCTTTTCAGGGGGGTTATTTTTTTATTGACTTTTATAAACAATGGATATATAGTTAGTTACACAAGTAACTAACTAGTTAAGTTGAGGTAAAGTAGAGGTGAAAGGAATGGAATTTGACTATTCCGGCACAACACCCTTATTCCAACAAATTGCCGAACAAATTGAAGAAGGTATTTTAAATGGTTCCTTTAAAGAAGGAGAACAAATTCCTTCTACAACGGAAATTTCAAAAAGTTTTGCAATTAATCCTGCGACAGTTTTAAAAGGGATGAATGTTTTGGTTGAACGGGAATTGATTGAAAAGAAAAGAGGAATTGGCATGTTTGTGTTAAGTGGTGCCCAACAGAAAGTAAAAGAATATCGTCGCGAACTTTTTTTGACAAATGAAGTTGGACAAATTGTGGCAGAAGCAAAAAAATTAGGCATTACAGCTGAGCAGTTAAAAGAACTGATTGAAAGAGGGTATGAGGCATGAGTTTAGTAATAAATCAAGTTAGTAAGACATATAAAGAAAAAAAAGCATTAGATCAAATCAGTTGGAAAATTGAACCAGAAAAAATTTATGGATTATTAGGTCGTAATGGTGCTGGTAAAAGCACGTTACTAAATATAGTTGCCAACCGTAGCTTTCAAAGTGAAGGTACAGTCACATTAAACGGAACCGCTATTACCGATAATGAAGGAGCATTAAATAAAATTTATTTAATGTCTGAAGATAACTTGTATCCTGGTAATTTAAAAGTAAAAAAATGTTTTCAACTTACAGCAGCTTTTTACGGGAGTTTTGATTGGGATTTGGCACAAGAAATGACAGTCGCTTTTGAACTAAATCAAAATGTAAGCTTACGGAAATTATCCACTGGTTATAGAAGTATTGCCAAGCTGATTATGGCGCTTTGTGTGCCAGCAGACTATATCTTTTTAGATGAACCTGTCTTAGGTCTAGATGCAAATTATCGGGACTTATTTTATCATTATTTATTAACAGCCTACGCCAAACGTCCGCGGACGTTTGTGATTTCAACACATTTGATTGAAGAGGTAGCTAACTTATTAGAAGAAGTTATTATTTTAGATGGTGGCAAAGTGTTAAGAAAAGCTACTACAGAAGATATTCAATTAGCAGGTAAAGTGCTTAAAGGTCCAAAAGAGGCTATTGCAGCTGTTATTAAAGGGCTACGTGTTATTGGTCAAGAAGAGTTGGGTGGTATGACAAGTGTCTACGTTGAAGGTGAGATACCTAAGAATTTACCATTAGATGTAACGGTAGCACCTTTAAATTTACAAACATATTTTGTTCAATTAACCAAAAAGGATGTGGCTTAAGATGAAATTAAAAGCAGCGATTCAATACAAATTATCGGTTCAATGGCGTTCAATGTTGATTTATTTAGGTTTTTTCCTTTTGTTTGCGGTAATTTTCCCCTTAATTCCTTTACTGTTATCAGACGGTATTACAAAAGTACAAGTCGATTTGATGATTCCTTCTATGATTTATATGATGCTTTTATCGGTTACTAGCGTCGGGCAGGATTTCAAGTTGCTTATTCAATGTGGGACAGCTCGCATTCATATTTTCTTGGCTAATCTAATTACTAGTTTAATTTTGGCTGTTGGCATGAGTATTGTCTTACGATTGCTATTTTGGTTATTTGACGGTCGCTTATTACCCAATTTTCATTTGGTCTACCCACTTATTTCTAGGTTAACACAAAATGAATTTTTACCAACGCAATTTTTATTAGGGGTATTTCTATTTTTAGCGAGTGTTTTAGGTCTAGTGTTTGGTGCTGTTCTAACCCGTTTTGACGGCTATTTCCGTTTAGCAATTGGGGCTGTGTCTTTAGGTATTGTAATTTTAGGTGCCGTTTTATTTCAACTATTGCCGGCTGCTCGTGCACTAGCGGTTATTAATTTTGTTAAAAAACTAATCGGTTTGAGCGCAAATGGCTTTAAAATTTGGCAATTTATAATTTTTATTTTTAGTCTTAGTTTAATTTTGTTGGCAGTAGTTTATGCTTTAAATCGACGCCAAGAAGTAAAACGATTGAATGCGTAAGGTAGCTTTTTTGGAAATAAGACGGAATTCCCCAAAAATTTGAAAAACAATTTTCGGGAATTCCGTATTTTTTTGAAGCTGGTCGCTTCTGCCACAGCCTTTTTAAAAGCGATTATCTTGAAAATATTGCGTTTTTTCACCATAAAATACCGGTAATAAATCTGATAAAGTACCCGCTAACTTTACCTGAGAAAGTTCTTTTTCGGGTAGCCAAAACAATCTTCCTTCTGTCATCACTGTGGGCTCAGTTGTAACTTGGGACGAAAAAATACCGCACAATTCACGACTACCATCTGATTTATTTAGCCATTCTGCAATTCCCATTAGTTTTGGCACGATGATGAGACCTGTCTCTTCTTTAATTTCTCTTATGACAGCTTCAGTCATGGATTCTGTCGCTTCGACATGGCCACCGGGAAATGTCCAGCCGGGCCAATCTTTTTTCTGGCGATCTTGGATTAAAACTTCATTACGCTGATTACGAATCAGACACATACACGTTAATTGGACTGGAAAACTTCTTGTCATCTTCTCACCTCGACTTTTACTGTATAATAGTTTTGACAACTTGTGAATAAAGAAAATACGAAGATGCTATTTTTAAGGAGGATTCCTCTTTAAAGCTAAGTTACTTTTTTGGGGAAAGGTGATTGAAGTAAAAATAAGACTTAAAAAGATAAGTGGAGGAGACTATGCGTTTAGATAAATATTTAGCGGATATGCAGATTGGTAGCCGCAAAGAAGTAAAAGGGTATATTAAAAAAGGTTTGGTACAGGTTAATGGTGCCATAATTAAACAAGACAAGTTTCAGGTGAACCCTGGTGAAGATACGATTTTGTACCAAGGAGTGAAAATTTTATATCAAAAATATTTTTATTATATGTTAAATAAGCCAGCTGGCGTGATTTCTGCCACAACAGATAAACAACAAAAAACAGTGATTGATTTATTGCAACCGGCTGATTTTAGACCAGATCTTTTTCCAGTTGGGCGGTTAGATAAGGATACGGAAGGTTTTGTGTTGTTAAGTAACGATGGTGAGTTAGCTCATGAACTTTTATCCCCTAAAAAGCATGTTGAAAAAGAATATTTTGCTGAAGTTGCTGGTGTAATGACCAAAGAAGATGTGATCGCTTTTGCAAAAGGATTAACATTAGATCAGGGGGAGAAGGCATTACCAGGGAAATTGCAAATTTTAAAAGTAGATGAAGTAAACAAAACTTCTGAAATTTCTTTAGTGATTTCTGAAGGGAAATTTCACCAAGTCAAGCGGATGGTGCAAGCTGTTGGTAAAAAGGTAACTTATTTAAGACGTGATCGTATTGGGGCAGTTTGGTTAGATCCTGCTTTAAAATTGGGCACTTATCGTCCACTGACAGAAAAAGAAATTATTGCCTTAAGTAAAAGTTAAAAAATAAACTACTAAATGGAAGTGCTGTCGACAAATACAGCACTTTTTTTATTTTATTGTCTTTAGAC
>NZ_JXKG01000031.1 GCF_001885735.1 Enterococcus canintestini
ACAACACGATTTGACTTAGAGCCGATGTTCTTATCTCACTCTCTCAGTCCTATTTGACAAAGAGCCATTATCTATTGAATTTCTTCACCAACACTCATTGACGAAGAGCCAGTTCTATTGAGACAGAGTAGTTTTTTTAATAGTATTAAAAGGGGTACACAGAAACTGTTATGAATTGTTATTCAACAGTTTCTGTGGTGAATATGAAATCAATTAATTTCGCATATTCTTTTTTTACAGAGTCAGTTAGTTGATTGTTAGTTACAATGTAATCGCCATGATGTAAAGTATAAAAATCAAAGAAAGCACGTGTATTGAATTTATGCATATCTGAAACAATAAACCGTTTGGAAGAATTCAGTAAAACCATGTTCTGAAGCTCGCCCGCCTCAATATTATAGTTAGAGACGGAAAAGTTATTAATTCCATTAACGCCGATAAAAGCTTTGTCAAATTGTAATTTTGCTACTGTAGCATACGACAGCGGTCCGTTGAAAGATCCAGTGTCTGGATCATAACTCCCCCCAGTAATGATAACTTGGAAACGACGGTCAGTTTTTCGAATGCGATCAAAAACAGTATTGCTAGAAGTTACAACCTGAACATTTTGTGCTGTAATGAAATCTACCATTAATTCAATGGTGGTTCCTGGTCCAAGAAAAATAATATCATTATCTTGGACTTGTGTGGCAGCAGCTTTTGCAACAGCCAATTTTTCTTTTAAATGCAATTCCATGCGTTGGGAATAATCTAGTTGTCGATTTTGACCAAAAGTAAGACTAATGGCTCCACCATGAGTACGAATAATTAAGCCTCGTTCATCTAAAGTATCCAAGTCTCGACGAATCGTCATTTGTGAAACACGTAGCTCGTTTTCCAATTCAGTTACAGAGACTTCCCCGCGATCGTTGATTAAAGTAGTAATCAACTGTAAACGTTCTCTCTTTTTCATTATACCTCCTCAAACAATTAGTATTAATGATTAACTACTTACCTATTAAAAGTATTATACTAAATAAATCTAACTTTCTTTACAAGACTAACATATTTCTACCAAAAGATAAAGAGAATAAGTAATCAAAGAACAATAAAAACAGTATTTTGTTAATAAACAAACAATTAATTAACACAAATATCAAAAAAAGCACAAAAAGTGTTGACTTATTTGTTCGAAAACGCTATCATTTGATTGTGAAAAAAATAATATGAATGGAGAGAGCAAATGAATTTTTTACTGATTAGTCATGGTCCTATGGCAGAAGCCGCAGTAATAAGTGCAGAAATGATTATGGGAAAACAAGAAAATGTCCGGACCTTATCTGTTACGTATGATACAACATTAGAAAGTATGGAAAAGGCTATCTCAGAAGTCTATGAATATTTTGGTTCGCATGACTTGATGATTTTTTGCGATATTCTAGGAGGAACACCTTCTAATGCTAGCTTGCGTTTCAAAGCTAGAAAGCCTTCGGTTGAAGTTGTGACAGGTTTTAATTTACCAGTTTTGATTGAAGCTTTCATGGCCAAAAATTTACCTGCTCCAGAACTATTGGAAATCGTTAAGATTGCTTATAGCAAAGGACAAACAATCTTGGAAACACCCCCGGCAGTTGAAACAACAGAAACAATGGATCTGTAAGTAAAAAGGTTACGGATTATTGAATCATGAAATTTGAGATTAATCAAGGAGGAAACAATTATGGCAATCGAGTTAGTTAGAATTGACGACCGTCTGATCCATGGACAAGTTGCAACAACATGGACACGTAATTATGAAATTGAACAAATTTTAATTATTGATGACAAGACTCGCAATGATCCCATTGCCCAATCAGTAGCAAACTATGCGGTACCTGTTGGAGTTAAGGTGATGATATTTGGTGTAGATCAATTTGCCGGAGTTTTGAAGAAGACAGAGATTAAGAAACGAACGATGCTATTATTTACAAATCCAATTGATATTTTAAGGCTTGTCAATGAAGGGCTGCAAATCTCTGAAGTGAATGCTGGAGGTATGCGCTTTAACGAAACACGCAGGCGCTTATCTAAAGCTATCTCTGTCACAGATGCAGAAGATGAAGCTTTCAAAAAATTGATGGATAAAGGGATTCACATCAATGTTCAAATGGTACCAAAAGACCCACGAGTAGACTATGGGACTTTGGAAAAATAATCCAATCTGTTAAGAAAGGGGCGATCGAATGTTTTTTCAATCATTACTGATTGCATTATGGGCCGGTATTTGTGCCCTAGACCAGTTTGGGCCGCATTTAGGATTTCGAAAGCCATTGCTGGCTGGGGTAGTTGTAGGTTTTATCCTTGGTGCACCTGTGGAAGGCTTGATAATTGCCGGAACGTTAGAACTGATGTGGCTGGGAACTAACAATGTAGGAGCTTACCAGCCGCCAGATGTAATTTCTGGTGCTGTGGCCGGTGTAGCAATTGGAATCATGTCAGGTGGAGGCGAAGCTGCCGGTGTAGCAGTGGCAATCCCAGTAGCTTTATTAGTTCAACAACTGAGTATGGTTATCATGACCACGAATGTTACTTTGGTCCATAGTGCAGATAAATTAATTCAAGCTGGGGAATTTGGAAAAATTGATCTACTCCAATATCTTGGAGGCTGTTTCTTTTTCCTAAGTCGCGCAATTCCAGTATTTATGGCCGTTTTTTTAGGTGCACCTGCTATCGAGACAGTATTAGATGTAATTCCTGAGTTTGTTATGACAGGGTTAACTATTGCGTCTAAGATTATTCCTGCAGTTGGGTTGGCGATGCTATTGTCTATGATGATGAAAAAAAATATGTGGATTTTCTTAATATTGGGATTCACATTGGCAACTTTTTTACAATTACCAACTATTGCTATTGCCTTATTTGCTTTATGTGCAGCCGCTGTTTACGACATTATCATGAACCAAAGTTCTGATGATCAAGGAAAAAGTACTGATAGTGCAACAACAGTTACAGTAGCTGAAGATGATGGGGGGGGGTACGACCTTTAATGGAAAATAAAATTACAAAGAAAGATTTGAATAAAGTGTTCTGGCGTTCGCAATTGATTCAATTTTCTCATAATTATGAACGTATGCAGAGCTTAGGCACCTTGTTTGGGATGTCTCCTATTTTAAAGCGATTATATAAAAATCGTTCTAAAGAAGAACGAATTGCAGCGTATGCTCGTCATTTAGAATTTTTTAATAGCCATCCGGTGTTAATTCCGTTTATTTTAGGAGTAACAGCCGCTTTAGAAGAAAGCACAGAAGAAGATGAGAAAGAAACCGTAATTGCTGTAAAAACAAGTTTAATGGGACCGTTGGCCGGGCTTGGAGACAGTTTATTGAATTTTACTTGGTTTCCTATTGCTGGTAGTATTGGTGCTTCATTTGCTGTTGAGAAGAATTTTTTAGGTCCCATTCTAATGTTCTTAATGATTAACATACTTTATTTTCCATTGAAATACTATGGGGTTCATTTAGGGTATTCGAAAGGCCGGGATTTATTAATGTCTTCCAATGGCAAGAAAATTTTAGATCGAATAAGTACTTCTGCCAATGTTTTAGGTGTCATGGTAACGGGAGCTTTAATTGCATCTACTGTACAGATGAATCTGGGATTACAGTATGGTAAAGGGGACAGTGCTATTAAAGTTCAAGAAATGTTAGATAAAGTTATACCGAATCTCTTACCAATGCTGATGACTTTGTTGTGTTTGTATCTTTTTAAAAAATGGAATGGCAAACATGTAGTTGCTTTGATTTTTATAATTATTTTCGCGGCTATCGTTTTATCAGCTTTTGGAATATTAGTTTAAGTTGGTGGTTTTAAAATGAGGACAATTTTAGTTTTGATGGATACGCTACGTAAAGATGTATTGTCGGCGTATAATCCGCGTACCAAAGTAAAGACACCAAATATCGATGCTTTTGCTGCAGATTCGCTAGTATTTGACAATCATTATATTGGTTCAACTCCATGTATGCCTGCCAGACGAGACATTATGACTGGACGTTTAAATTTTTTAGAGCGGTCTTGGGGACCTATCGAGCCTTTTGATATTACATTTCCTAAATTGTTGCAAGAAAACGATATCTATTCGCATTTGACTACTGACCATACCCATTATTTTCGTTTGGGAGGGGAAGGATATATCAATCAATTCACAACTTGGGATTTTCATCGAGGACAAGAAGGTGATCCGTGGGTTTCAAAAATTCGTGATCCAGAATGGATGCCAGAGCAGTATTATGGCCGTTTGAGAAAACAATACCAGGCGAATAGAGAAAAATGGATTAATGATGAAGAAGCCTATCCAACACCACGTACTTTTCGCTCCGCCTGTGATTGGTTAGAGGAGAATAAAGGAGAAACGGACTTTTATTTGCAAGTAGAAGTCTTTGATCCCCATGAACCTTTTGATGTTCCAGATCAGTATATGAATATTTACAATTCAGCTTATGAAGGGCCCTTTTTTGAAACGCCTATCTATGGGAAAGTGGATGTACCTTGTGAGGCTGTTGAATATATTCAACAACGCTATGCAGCTTTAGTTACTATGACGGACAATCATTTTGGGAGATTGATTGCTAAGTTAAAGGAATTAGACATGTATGAAGATACTTTGATTATTTTGACTTCTGATCATGGCTATTTATTGGGTGAGCATGGTTTGTTTGGAAAAAATTATATGCACAATTACAATGAATTAGCAGCTATTCCTCTAATGGTTCGTGATCCAAAGGGAAAACGAAGGGGAGAGCACACGAACAACGTTTCCCAAAATATTGATATTATGCCAACAGTGTTGGAATATCATGGTATTGCAATCCCAGAAGATGTACGTGGACATTCTTGGGTGTCGATTATTAATGGCAGGAGCAATGGGAAAAACCACGCTATTTATGGTGCTCACGGCATTACTGTCAATATCACAGATGGTAACTATACGTATTTCCGTGCCCCAAAAGCAGACAATCAGCCGTTATTCGAGTATACCGGCATTCCAACAACTATCCGACATTATATTGGGGAGAGCGATCCAACATCTATCGAGATAGGACGTTTTTTAATGCGCACTCAGTACCCAGTATTTAAAGTGCCAATCAACCAACCTGCTATTTTAGATGGTTTGGGAGATATGTCTGCTTATACTAGAGATAGTTTGCTTTTTGATTTGAAAAGGGACCCACTACAGATGACTCCTCTACAAGAAAGAGAAAAAGAAGCCGAAATGATTGACCAGTTGATCCGTGTGATGACAGAAATGGATGCTCCGCAAGAACAATATCAGAGATTAGCGTTGAAGCGTTGATATGAAAATGAAAGGCAGAGTAGATTATGCTTTGCCTTTTTATACATAGAATATGTATCTAAAATAAAGGAGAACCCTTTAATGAAAAACATTACTGTATTAATAAAACCTGCCTCAGCGCTATGTAATCTTCGCTGTAGCTACTGCTTTTATGCCAATGTCAGTTCCTTGCGGGAAGTCCGCTCGTTTGGCAAAATGAAAGAAAAAGTGACGGAGAAAATGATCGAAAATATTTATGCAGACTTAGAAGACGGTGATCAATTGACATTAGCGTTTCAAGGTGGAGAGCCAACGATGGCAGGTCTCAATTATTTTCGAAAAGTGACCCAATTAGTGGATCAACAGCAAAAGCAGATACAGGTTCATTATGCGATTCAAACGAATGGGACCATGATTAACGAGAATTGGTGTGCTTTTTTGAAGAAACATGATTTTTTAGTTGGTCTCTCGATCGATGGCCTTCCACTTTACCATGATCTACATCGAGTTGATCCAAAAGGAAAGGGCTCTTTTCATCGGGTGCTACAAACAAAACAGCTATTTGATCAATATGAGATTGATTACAATGTGCTTTGTGTCTTGACGAACCCGTTGGCTAAAGAGGGCAAGAAAGTCTTTCACTTTCTAAAAGAACAACAAATCAAGTTTGTTCAATTTATCCCTTGTTTGGATGATTTAGATGCGAAGAAAAAAAGTAGCTATGCTCTCACACCAAAACGTTTTGCGGGATTCTATAGACAGTTGTTCCCTTTATGGCTAGAACAGTTAAAAAAGGGCAATTATATCAGTATCAAGCTTTTTGATGACTTAATTAATTTGTTAGTACGAAAAGAGATTACTGCATGTGGTATATTAGGAAACTGCCAAGTGCAATATGTCATTGAAGCAGATGGCAGTGTCTATCCTTGCGATTTCTACGTATTAGACGAGTATCGAATGGGTTACATCCAAGAAAACACTTTAAAAGAGCTTTTTGAAAAAGAGATTACTTTTGATTTTGTTTGTAAAAAGCCAAATTTACCTAAAAAATGTGGCAATTGTCCTTTTATCAAAGTTTGTGGCGGAGGATGTAAACGTATGAAAAATGCCGTTTATGTTGACTCTTCTGGACAGTATTGTGGATACCAGGACTTTCTAAGATACTTCATACCTCGGATACAAGAGATTTTACAACTAATCAGTAGTAAAATAGTGTAACTATTGGTCTGTTATATTTATATTAATATTTGTGTAATTCAAAGTATGGGTAGCGAGTGTAATCATCAAGCTAATCTTGGATCTGGTAAAGCTCACTCAGTTATGGAAATATCTTTTTATTCAATAATATTACAGTCTTCATAATGTCTAAAGTTACTGTTTCTGGATGGAATAAAAAGTGGCTAGGAAATCTTATAACAGTTATTAGAACAGATTTTTGATGAAAGGGTTCTAGGTAGCTTTTTTAGAAATTCTGGGATGATGACGGTACTTAATAAAAGAAGCTCGGATAAAATAAATTTTCAGGCAGTAGCAATTATAAAAATTGAGACTGAATTACTTTGGCAATTTAAAAAATTAAAAACGAGTAAAAGATAACCACTAATAATCAGTTGTTTCCATTCCAATCAAAGGGCTATCGGGAAGAAGGTGATGCATGCCAATTAATTTAAGAAGTTATTCCCCTTTTTGTTTTGTATTGGCTATGCGCAACGTTTTTCCAAGAGGGATGCCTTTGCTGTCAACTTCATGGTTATGCTTACCAAAATCAATAAAGAATATAAAAACAAGTCCCTTCGTGGATTTGTCAGATAAGGTTGGGTTCTAATTTTTGGAGGATATAGCATTGTGAGATATTCAGAAATGATGTTCTGTCTAGCTCAATCTATCTACTATTACAATAGAAGAAGACGTCAGTTTAAAAAGGGAAATTAAATTAGACTTCAAGACAAACTATGTGAATTGTCAATAGAAATTATTTCTAAAAATAACAAGAATGGAGGAATGCCAAATAACCGTTTAGAAACAAAAAATTTTAAACAGTCTGGAAAAAATATTCAGTAAAAAAAGCTTACTTAAGTTTCTGCTCATCAAATGGTTGATTAAATTTGAGAACAAAGAAGATAATACGCACGAGCTTTTTAGCAACGTGTGTGATAGCTACATTAAAATGTTTTCCTTCAGCTAATTTTTTATCTAGATAAGCGCCTATAGTAGGGGAGAAACGGGCAGCTAATCTAGCTGCTTGAATAAGCGCCCAACGAAGATGAGGAGACCCTCGCTTCACCATATGGCCTTCATTATCCAATTGTCCAGACCGGTGAATAGAAGGCTCTAATCCAGCGAATGCCAATAGTTGACTAGGAGATTGGAAATTTTGAATATCTCTAATTTCAGCCAATATAGTTTCACCAAGACGAAAGCCTATACTAGGAATAGATAGAATCGGCGAGTCCAACTGAGTCATTCATTTTTGAATTCTATTATCTGCTTTTTTGATTTGATTGGTTCGAAACTCGATGGCTTCAATCACTTGAAGAAGCTCAAAGGTTAGAGCCTCAGAGACACGACCGATAGATTGCTTAGCGGCTGTATGAATTTCGTGCGCTTTTTCAGCAGACATGTATGGAATTTTGACTAATGAGCTCTCACGAGCTCTAGAATTTTTTCCAGTTGTCGGGTACTTTTTGAAAAGTTCATAAATACACTGAGCATGTGTGCCAGTTTTCCCTACAATATCGGCTAATTCAGGGGAAATAATATCTAATATTTTGGTATATTGCACTTTTTCATAGGAACGTTGTTTAACTAAACGCTCTCTATGACGAGTATTAAATTTTAATTCTTGGATATGATCTTCCGCAACAAAATTATCTACGGGAGTATCTGTTCGTAACTTTTGCGCAATGGCTAGTGCATCCTTTTTGTCAGTCTTCGTTTTCCGTAAGGAAGTAGACTTGGCAAACTCTTTAATTAATAAAGGATTATAAGAAAATACTTTATAACCATTCGCACGCAAAAACCAAAGTAAATTGTAAGCGTAGTGCCCAGTATCCTCTAAAGCAATTTGAATATCAGTATCGAAAGATACTTGGCATAATTTTGAATGAAGACGATAGAAACCATCATAATTATTCCGAAATTTAAACTTTGTGAGGTCTTCTCCATTGTCATCTAAAAGAGCAACATCATGTTTCTTCTTCGATACATCGATACCAACCCCAATTGTCATAATAAACCTCCGTAATTGTATTTTGCGGTTGTGATAAGCTCCACTTGACTCTTTGCCGTGTATCCTTACTGGAGATTAAGCGTCGCTGGTATGGATAGAGTTACACGTTTTAATGTCATTGCCATGTCTGGAAAGGCAGTAGAAGTCTGTGGTGATGTAGACACAATGATTCTGGATAAAACTGGTACTATTACTTATGGTAATCGTCTGGCGGCTGATTTTTTCCCGGTAGATGGTGTAGATCTCAAAGAACTAATCCATTATGCGGCGTTGACCTGTTTGCATGATGAAACTCCTGAAGGGAAGTCCATCCTGGAGCTTGCTCATCGAATGGGTGATAATAGCACAGAGATAGTAGGTTCTAGTTTTATTGAATTTACTGCTCAGACAAGAATGAGTGGTATTGACCTTCCTGATGGAACAAAAATCCGTAAGGGTGCATCTGATGCAATTGAAAAATATGTTAAGGGACAGGGCGGAAAGATTCCAAAGAATCTATGGGAAGAGGTAGAAAAAATTTCCAGCTTGGGGGGACACCTCTTACAGTCTGCGAAAATAGCCGTATTTTGGGAGTTATTTATTTGAAGGATACTGTAAAAGAAGGTATGACAGAGCGTTTTGAACGTCTTCATGCAATTGGAATAAAGACAATTATGTGTACTGGTGATAACCCTTTGACTGCAGCTACCATTGCAAAAGAGGCTGGCGTAGCTGGGTTTATTGCAGAATGCAAGCCAGAAGATAAAATTGAAGTAATCAAAAAGGAGCAAGCTGAGGGAAAAGTTGTGGCTATGACAGGGGATGGTACAAATGATGCTCCGGCCCTTGCACAGGCTAATGTAGGTCTCGCCATGAATAGTGGAACAACTGCTGCTAAGGAAGCTGCCAATATGGTAGATCTTGATTCGGATCCGACTAAGATGATACTTGAGGTCGTGGAAATAGGTAAACAATTGCTAATTACACGTGGTAGCCTAACTACGTTCTCTATTGCAAATGATATTGCAAAATATTTTGCGATTATCCCAGCGATGTTCATGCGGGCGATTCCTGAGCTGAATGTGCTTAATATCATGAATCTTGCAACACCGAACACTGCAATACTGTCAGCCTTGATTTTTAATGCCGTCATCATTCCTTGCCTGATTCCATTGGCTATGAAGGGCGTTCAGTACCGACCCATGTCTTCGGAGAAAATGCTTCTTAGGAATATGATGATTTTCGGTGTTGGTGGGATCATCACACCGTTTATTGGTATTAAAATTATCGATATGATTCTTTATCCAATATTAGGCTTATTAGGTATGTAAAGGAGAAAGTGGCTATGAACAAACAAATACAAATAAAGAATTTACTGCATGGTGCACGTCAGGCATTTTCTGTCTCCCTTGTTTTTATGTTGATATGCGGATTATTTTTCCCTACTCTATTAACAGGACTTTCAACTTTGTTTTTCCCGCACCAAGCAGAAGGAAGTCTACTGAAAATTGAGGGGAAAACAATTGCGGCAGAAAATGTAGGACAAGAATTTTTGCAGGATTATTATATGTGGAGTCGCCCTTCTGCTTATCACTATAATGTGTATATAGAAAAGAAAGATGGAAACAAAACTTATAAAGATGGAACAAAATTTTCAGGCATTGCTTCTGGTTCCAATAACTATGCAGCATCTAATCCGGAGCTTACCAAACGAGTAGAAGCAGATATTGTGGACTTTCTAAAAAAGAATAGCAGTGTCAAGCGCGAAGATATCCCTACCGATCTGTTGACGGCTTCCGGTTCTGGACTTGATCCCCATATCTCTCCGAGATCAACGAGCATTCAAATTCCTCGTATAGTTGAGGCTTCTGGTCTGACCGAAGAGTTAATTTGCTAGATTATCAAGAACAATACAAGCGGGAAATTTCTAGGTGTATTTGGGGAAGAAACAGTAAATGTAGTCAAGGTTAATCTTGATATTGGCACTGCCATGGGGTTGATTAAAAGATAAAAAGCTTTGTCTATAGTAACTTGGAATGGAGATGAGTCATATGTTATTGCGTCCTTATAAGGAGGCATCTAGGTTGAAAATTCCTGTGGAAATAGCTGATGTAAAAGTGACTCCCGGTCAGGCACTGCTTACTCTCCTATGTGATGTCAATGAGTGGTTGGACATTATAGAAGCAAATCCATGTATATGCGGTTCGAATGATGGGAAAGCCATATATGTTCTCTATCGCGACGTAGCTTTTGTTATTTCAGAGTTTTGGGAGTTCTTTGCATTGATAATGGCAAAGATCAATCAGACTTGGGAAATATGTGCGTTTGGAACAACAGAAAATCAGGATTCGATTCGATTATCTGCTGAAAAAGTTGGGCCATTTGTTGAGCTTACTCAACAGACAATTTCAGGAAGTAGTTCAGATGCTCTTCGGACACTTTGTTTTCAACTTATTTGTGATGAAAAAGAAACTGCAGATAATCTTCTTGAATTTCTCAAGAAAGTTAACTGGTTAGTTGATGTTGCCGTAATGAGTTGGCGAAAGTCAAGTTTTTTAAAAAGCAAAAGCTGGCTCTGCTGCCCAAAAGCAAAACCCACTTTTGCTACGCAGGATTAAGGAATGATATGAATACAAGAGATTTGTTGGAGGCTTTGAGCTTCAGCCAGAAGATGGAGCTTTGGGAAAGTTTTTTGCAGGATGGAGTTGAACCAACAGAGTTTGAGTGGTTACAAAATTCTATTTATCAGGATTGCCTAAGCAATCGCATAGAATGGGAACTTTCTTTGCATGAAGCTATGGATCAGTTAGGATTTCATATTACTAATCAAAACCAGAATTTTGAAATCTATGATCGAACAGGGAAAAGATACTATTTTGGTGCTAATATGCAGCATCCAGCGGAATGGATATTTATAAAAATCCTGTTTCCCATAAACTATCAATAAGCAATAAATTCCTTTTAGTTATAATGTAACTAATAAGAAGGAAGCTAGTACGACGACAATTTAAAAATAATTCATTAATGAGGAATTGTTTAGATAAAATTGCGAAGGGACCTCCTATACATCATATTATCTTACTACTTTGTTTTCTTCGCAATATTTCCTGGATGCCTACTCTTGTAAGTTGGGAACTTGAGATGATATTAGGATATATAACGAAACACTAAATGAAGGTAAGTAAATCGTGAAGTAATCACAAGTAAACATTGCAAAAGTAGTGGTTCCGAAAGTCTCGAGTGCTTTGCTACATGTAATGACATAGTGCGACAAGGGTGGAAGGTATGCATTATTACGGATTCACTGCAATACTAGTTTTGGATGAAATGAGGTGTACTTAGGTAGCGTGATAGAAAGTGATTTTCTTCGACTTGTTCTTGTAACTGGAAAAACAGATTTAAAAAGCTACGAATAATATTGAGATATATGAAATCTTTCGGAGAAGTTTTTGGAAGCCTCTCCATATTTACGCACTTCTATTTTAATTAGTTTTAACATCCCCAGAACAAAGTGTTACTCTTATTATGGATGATAGAGACTATCTTTGCGGCATTGTAACGAAGGGCCCTTTATTGCAGACTTATATTAGAAAGATAGTTAATACTATTTCTTTGATTGTGTAGATTATAATCTTAGCAATAGGAGAAAGTATTCTTATGCCTATTTAATTTGTGTCTAAAAATGAAATATCAATAGGTTGTTAGCCACAGTGACTTAGAGGCGTGTGGAGGTAAGTGATTATTTGTTGAATATTCGACACATTGCTTAATATGAAAGATAAAAGTTTGTGATTATGCCATTGAAACACAGTTCCATTGTGAGATAAATTTATGTATAAGCTAATACTTTTACAAACTTTATATTCTGGGTGTATATGTTTCTTAGGAGGTGATTACATGAAAAATTCTAACCAAACTCCGGAGCAACTATTAAAGGTGATTCAGGAGGAAGAACGAAATAAGGCAATAGGACGCTAGAAAATTTTCTTCGGCTATGCTGCCGGGGTCGGAAAGACGTACGCTATGTTGGAAGCTGCTCATTCGGCGAAAAATAGAGGAATAGATGTCGTTGTGGGTTATATTGAACCACATACGCGTCCAAAAACGATGGCTCTGCTACAAGGATTGGAGCAGTTGCCTAATTTTCAGCTAGAATACAACGGTATCAAACTGCGTGAATTCGACATAGATGCGGCTCTTCAGAGAAAGCCCGGAATTTTTCTTGTAGATGAACTTGCTCATACCAATGTAATAGGTTGCCGTCACGAAAAGCGTTATCAGGATATTGAAGAATTATTAAATGCTGGCATTGATGTCTATACGACGATTAATGTGCAACATATTGAGAGTTTAAACGACACGGTGGCATCAATTACTGGTGTTTTGGTCCATGAACGTATACCGGATTTTGTTTTTGATCGTGCTGATCAGGTGGAACTAGTGGATATTGAACCGCAAGATTTGATTAATCGATTTCAAGAGGGAGATGTATATAAAGAAAAACAGGAAAGGCAGGCGCTGCAGAATTTTTTTCCATTAAGAACCTGACTGCATTGAGAGAAATTGCTATGCGTCGGTGTGCAGATAAGGTCAATAAACTGACAGGTATTTTCAATATAAATAATCAGGCAGATTATCATACGGATGAGCATATTCTTGTATGCCTCTCATCTTCCCCTTCAAATGCTAAGGTTATTCGTACAGCTGCCAGAATGGCAAATGCTTTTCAAGGTACGTTCACGGCACTATTTGTAGAAA
This sequence comes from Enterococcus canintestini, assembly GCF_001885735.1. GTDB lineage: Bacteria > Bacillota > Bacilli > Lactobacillales > Enterococcaceae > Enterococcus_C > Enterococcus_C canintestini. The sequence goes on from NZ_JXKG01000031.1 coordinate 13,257, forward strand.
CCTCTGATTTTTCTAATATGAGTAAGAAAAACCAAAAACGCTTTCATGAAAATGTTCATCTTGCGGAGCAACTTGGGGCAACCATAGAGACTGTTCATGGAGAAGATATTCCTTTTCAGATAGCGAAATTTGCTCGGCTCTCAGGTGTTTCTCAAATTGTTATAGGGCGAAGTATAGCCATTAAAAAAAGATTGTTCAGCTCAAAAACATTGGCTGAAAAACTCATATCCTATGCTCCCAATATGGATGTGCATATTATTCCAGATATCATTTCAAGTGATTCTGTTTATCGAGCAATAAAAATAAATAGCAAGTTGAATATAAAATTTTCTTCTGCAGACATATTGAAAAGCATTTTGACTTTATTAACTGTCAGTCTGATTGGTTTTTTGTTTCAGAGTCTTGGCTTTGTAGAAGCTAATATTATTATCATTTATGTTTTTGGAGTGCTCCTTATCTCTGTGGTCACGAGGAATCGGATATACAGCTTAATTTCCTCGGTTCTCAGTGTACTGTTGTTCAATTTTTTGTTCACTGACCCTAAATTTACTCTTCAGGCCACTGGTCAGGGATATCCGGTTACATTTGTTATTATGTTTTTTGCCGCTTTTCTAACAAGTTCTTTAGCTGTGCAACTAAAGAGGAATACAATTCAAACGGCCAAGGCAGCGTATAGGATAAAGGCTTTATTTGATACAAACCAACTTTTACAGAAAGCTTCTGATAAGGATGAAATTGTGTCTATAGCAGCTCATCAGTTGAATAAACTTCTTAGCAAAGATATTGTCTTTTATTTTGTTGAGAACAATATGCTTGGGACACCAAAAGTTTTTGCTTTGCAGAAAAAGACAGTAAATTCTGAACTTTTATCGAAAAGTGAAAAAGCTGTGGCAACATGGGTACTCAAAAACAACAAGTATGCAGGATCGACGACAAAAACTTTCTCCAATGCAAAGGGGAGGTATTTGGCCGTTCGCGCAAATGACCGAGTGTACGGTGTCGTGGGCATTGTGATGGAAGAAGAGACCCTGGATGCCTTTGAAAACAGCATTCTTTTATCTATTCTTGGTGAATGTGCGCTCTCCTTGGAGAGTGAAAATAACGCTAGAGAAAAAGAAGCGGCCACAATTCTTGCCCAAAACGAGCAACTTAGAGCGAATATTCTTCGAACAATATCTCACGATTTACGAACGCCGTTGACTTCAATTTCTGTGAATGCAAGTAATCTTATCTCAAACAGTGAGTCCTTCGATTATGATACGAAAAAGCAGTTATACAAAGATATTTATGATGACTCTATGTGGCTCATCAATCTTGTATAAAACTTGCTTACCGTTACACGGATTGAGGAAGGACGAATGAACCTTCGTATGTCCGAGGACTTGGTTGATGATGCTACTGCAGAGGCCCTTCTCCATGTCAATCGAAAAAGCGTAGAGCACTATATTACTGTTGAGAGCAAACAAGAATATCTTCTAGCTAAAATGGATGCCAAGCTTATTGTACAAGTGATTATCAATATTCTAGACAATGCAATTAAATATACGCCAAAAGGTTCATATATCGTGATTCGGACAAAAAAGCAAGGAGATAAAGTTGTTATATCTATAGCAGATGATGGCGATGTCATCTCTGATGAAGCCAAGGCAAAGGTATTCGATAGGTTTTACAACGGAGCAAATAAATTTGCCGACAGCCGCAGAAGTCTTGGATTGGGTCTGTCGCTCTGTAAATCCATTGTTAACGCTCATGGTGGGGAAATCTTTGTTTCTGACAACAAACCACGCGGAACGGTGTTTACATTTACATTACCTAGAGGGGAGGTACAAATTCATGAATAATCCATTGATACTTGTTGTGGAAGATGATACATCTGTAAGAAATTTAATGACAACGACATTAAAGGCACATGATTATCGTTATCTTACTGTCTTTAATGGGGCATCGGCAATTCTGGAAGCTTCTTCTCATAATCCGGATATTCTACTGCTAGATTTAGGTTTGCCGGATATGGATGGAGTTGAAATTATTCAAAAAATCCGTACATGGTCGAATATGCCAATTATTGTTATAAGCGCACGTAGCGAAGACAGTGATAAAATTGATGAGCTTGATACTGGTGCAGATGACTATCTCACCAAACCGTTTTCTGTTGAGGAGTTACTTGCGAGGATTCGTGTAACCCAAAGACGGCTTCCAATTATGCAGAGAAGTTCATCTGAAGAAACTGCTGTTTTTACGAATGGGGCACTTCGAGTTGACTATGCTGCTGGCTGCGCATTTCTTAATGAAGAAGAGCTACACTTGACACCTATTGAATACAAATTGCTTTGCACGCTGTCCAAAAATGTTGGAAAGGTTCTGACACACACCTTTATAACGCAAGCCATTTGGGGGAGAAGTTGGGATAACGATCTTGCAAGCTTGCATGTCTTTATGGCAACTTTGCGAAAAAAGATAGAGAATAAACCAGATTCTCCGCAATATATTCAAACCCACATTGGTGTCGGCTATCGGATGATGAAGATAGAGTAACCCATCTCTATGCAAAAAAAGTATAAGGTCAGTCGGGAGAAAGTAAGCTATCAAACAATCAGCAAAAGAAGGGATGAGATTTTAGAAAAACTAAGAGGGAGATTGAAAAATAAAATTTAAAAATAGTTAGTAAGATAATGCTGTTCAAAAAGAAGATGAAAGTTATTTTTTCATCTTCTCACCATATAAAATTCATAGTTCTTTCGTGTCTTATTAAGTCCCTACATATAGTTTTTGTAGAAGAATACTCTTGTATAGGAGCTTTCTTTTTTTTGCAGCTTATCAAGTTTAGCTATACCCTTTGAATTTGAGAGTGTAATATAAATCGTGTAAGTAACCATCACTCCTAGGCAGGTGGTTGCTTCACGGTTTTTCTTTTTTTTAAATAAGAGCAAGAGGGAGTACACAGTGGCTAGAAAATCCCAATGTCGAAAAGTTAGTTAAATCCATTCTGAATGCCTATCAACCTGAATTTATCAATGGCATGTAAGATGCTTTAAAAGATGTACTTGAGCTTCTTTTTGAAAAGTAGGGTATGATGCCCATTCTAAAGAACCCAAGGAGCACAATAATCGCCGAAATGGTTATGAAATAAAACATTTCAAACCAGTTTTGGTGAAATAGCTATTGATAGATAAGTTTAATTCCTAGAAACGGTCAAAAGTTTTTTCATGAAAAACTTTTGTTTTAATAAGCCGAAAAATTTTCCGTTGTATCCGGTGTCATTTTTGATGGTAGATACTGGTGTAGAAATGACGATAACTCTGATTTTGGGCTATTGCTCCGACTTTTCTCCGATAAGAATTGTGGCAATGTGATTTACGCGTGTATGCGTTACTTTCATTCCTAGCTTCTTGATCGAGCGCTAAACTTTCTTTTTATTGATAGAGAAATCAAGAGTTCTAATTCATTAGCCATCCGTAATAGCCATAATTCTTATACTTTTCTCAAATTTAGAGCGCTTCTGATTCAATCTTCTGATCTGGTTTTTTACGGGCAAAGCGTTTTTGTAAGTAAATGAAGGTTGTCTTAAGAAACTTTAGGTTTTCTAGAGACTCAACCAACTAATTAAATGATTCTCGGAGGCTTGCGATGATTCGTGCGATTGATTCATTCATTTTTGTTGGGCTTCCTATTTTCGCAGCTTTCCCAATACCAATATTTTAACAAGGCATTTTTAATTGAAGAGATCGTACTTATTTAATATAACTCTATCTCACCCAGCTTAACTTAAAATGAATAGAATATTTTTTACTTTGATGCTTTCTTATTAAATTTTCTTCACCAAATTCTTGACAGGCATTGATCTAGCGCTTCACTTGTGATGGAACCTTAATGGAATACTTCTTTGACAGATAATAGTTTCTATCCTTGTTTGACCGCATTATTAAAGATCTTATTTTACAGATTGCAGTCTTGATTGCAGGAAACAAGAGTATACGAAATCAAAACTAAGACAAGCACAGGAGGATTACCTTAGTGAAAGTAAAGGGAAACTATTGAAGATGTCTTATAGTTCATCCTCTATAAATCTAATTTTTTATGGTTGCTTAAAAAGTTTATGTGCAGACATCTGTTGATTCTTTATATTAGACTAGTGTATGATTAATTATGGAATTTTTAATCAGCTGATTTTATTAGTAAAAGGTTACTTTCTAAAAAATAATCATAAAAATGTAATTGAAATACTAGACTGAAAGTTATAATTTTTTTAAAAATAATGCAAAATTTATAAATGGATTATGAGCAATAAACGACTATGAATTGAGTATTTTTATATCATGGTATGTTATAGACTTTTTACAGATATCAATTTACATAGCTTTTGTTGAACTGTATTAGAGTCTCACTACAATATGAATTTACTGTAATACTCTTTTTTCATTTTTTGAAGAGAGTGTTTAGAATTATTTTGAGGTGATGAATTGATTACTATTAGTGATGTTGTTAAATTGGATGAACTTTCAAGAGGAAACTGTGTAATGGCCGTAAATAGCCTTGAAGTTGAAGTAACAGGGATTAATATCATGGATACCCAGGACATGAAAAATTGGATAAAGCAAGGGGAACTAATAATTGTTGGAGGGGAATACATTAAAGTTTTTTTTACGGAAGATTATTTGTTACAAATTATTAAAAGAAAAATTAGTGGCATTATAACTAAAAAAAGATATAAAGAAATTATCGATGGAAATTTGATAAAACTATGTATTGCTCATGGTATATCTATTTTTTTTGTAGATAATTTTTTTAGTTGGAGCGATATTATGTCCCTTATCCAACGTTTAATAATAAGTAATCAAAGTAAGATGCTTCAAGATGTAGATATTTTTCATAAAAAGATGTTAATAACACTGTCAGATAAGAAAAGTTATAAAGATATGTGTGAGATTTTTTATGAATTAGTAGGTTACTCTGCAGCTGTAATTAATTCTCACTTTAATTTGATTGATCATAGTTTAGATTTTGAGTGGGAAAACTATCTTAGTAACATTGCTCAAATTGTTCCAGGTATATTTGAAAAAATCGGTACAAGTTATGAAGGAAAGCATATTACGGGGATAACTGATCAACGCGTAAACGATTACACTAAAAAAAGTAATTTTTTTTATATACCTATCATAGATTCTCGAAAGGATTCCCCATATTTAATAATAAGGCAAGAAAAGCAAACAAAACTATTAACGGAAGATGTTTTAGCAAAAATAGAATTTTTTTGTTTAATATATAGATTAAAAGCATCCTATCAATATGAATATAAATTAGCAAGTAATCATTATAGAAATTTAGTATTTGAGGATTTGTTGAGCATAAAAGAAAACAATGAAAATGAAAAAAATAGAATTAGTTACTCATTGGAAAGTAAAATCTTTGATAACTATAGATTGATTTTAATCAAGGATGTTTCAGAAAAAAGTAATTATACTTCCATTCAAAAAAATAGTATCTTTATAAAATTTAGAGAAGAGCTCTCACAATGTTCCTTTTTTAATGATAATTATTTGGTTTTTTTCAAAGGTGATTATTGGGTAATACTTGTTCCTTATATAAGTAGTAAAATCGAGCCGTTTATTTCTGAACTTTTTAAATTTCTCCAAGACAAATATCGCAGTGGTAAATTTTGTATGGGGGTAAGTGAAGTACATCCTTATTGGAAGCTACATTTAGCTTTTAAAGAAGCTGAACAGTCAGTATATGTACTAATTTCAAATCATTCTGATAAAAAATACTTTCTATATCAGAAATTAGGAATCTTAAAGTTGTTTTTAGATGATCAGGGGAAAATTAATCAACTATATGTTAATAAGATGCTAGAAACGTATGTTTATCCGCTTGTTAATTATGATCAAAATCATCATACTTCTTTGCTTTCAACACTAGAAGTATTTCTAGAGTCTGATTTTTCTCACAGTAAAACAAGTAAGAAACTTTTTATTCATAAAAATACTTTATATGCAAGAATAAAACGAATCGAACAAATTTTAGATGTAGATATTAATCATTCAGATAGTTTAATGAACATATATATAGCGTTGCAAATTTATCAACTATCCAACGAATAATATTTTGAATTGTACAAACATCCAAAGAAATCGCTTTCATTTTAGGTGTTTGTACAATTTTTTTTTTTATAGATTTAGATAGAATGAAGGTATCAAAGGAACAAGGAGATGTTAATTATGAGAAACAGATTCAAAGGGAAAGATTTTTTAGCTTTTAAAGATATGGATCGTGAAGAAATTGAATTCCTTACGGAGTTATCTTTAGATTTTAAACGTAAATGGACTGCCAGAGAACCACATGAATATTTAAAGGGACAAGTATGGGCAGGGTTATTTGAAAAAAATAGTACTCGTACACGTAACGCATTGGAGAGAGCTGCTGCTGATTTAGGTATTAAAATTGTTTATCTTCGTCCAGATGAAATGCAAATGACTCGTGGAGAGCCTTTAAAAGATACATGTCGTATTTTAGATCGCTACTTTGATGGTTTATTTATTAGAACGTTTGGTCATGAGATTGTTGAGGAATGCTCTAAGTGGATGCAGAATCCAGTTATTAATGGTCTAACAGCATTAGAACATCCCACACAAGGCATTGCAGATTTAATGACTATCAAAGAGAAAAAAGGTAAATTTGAAGGTTTGAAGATTTGCTATTCGGGTAATTTATACAATGTATGTTATACGACAATGATTATGTGTGCTTCTTTAGGAATGGATTTGTATATTGCATGCCCAGAAGGACTTGAACCAGATGCAGAAATTGTTGAAGAAACCAAACGCAGAGCTACATTAACTGGCGTAAAGGTAGTATTTACTCAGGATTTTGATGAAGCTCTAAAGGATGCAGATATTGTATATGGAATGTCTCAATATAGTATGGGCCAATCTGATGAAGAAATTAAATATTTGAAGAAAGCTTTTGCACCTTATCAAATTACAATGGATGCAATGAAAAAAGCTAAACCAGATGCAATTTTCATGCATTGTCTGCCAGCTCATAGAGGAGAAGAAGTAACAGATGAAGTTATGGAATGTAGTCAATCAGTTATTTTCGATGAAGGTGAAAATAGAATGCACTCTATTAAAGCAATTTTAGCAGCTTATGCAAATTAATTAAGAGAAATTAGGTGAAAGTATGGCAAAAATAGTTGTAGCGTTAGGTGGAAACGCTCTTGGGGATAGTGCGATTGAACAAAAAAGAGCAATACAGAAAGTAGTTCCTGGATTAGTTGATTTAGTTGAGAAGGGTCATCAGCTAATTGTGAGTCATGGGAATGGAACGCAAGTTGGAATGATTAATCTTGCATTTACAGAGTATTACGAGAACATAGAATCGAATGATGAATTACCATTTCCTGAATGTAATGCCATGAGTGAAGGGTATTGGATAGATGTCAATAAAGTA
>NZ_JXKG01000032.1 GCF_001885735.1 Enterococcus canintestini
CAGTCTTTTGAATAATCAACAGTGATTGAACATTCAATCTCGTATCACACAAGTAATTCATTTTTTTCTGAAAAACCTTCCCTATCCATCTCATTGAGTTACCAAAAGGATAGGCTCTTTATTCATCCTAGTAATACACTAAACAAACCAAATAAGCGTTTTCATTTTCCTGGACAAAATAAGTAGATTATACTTTGAATTGTAAAGCTCAATAAAGTTCTTTACAATTCAAAATACTTCTTATTAATTGTTACTCAAACATACTTCTATTTCTATACGTTTTTACATTATTATATCAAATCCTCTTAAACAAAAAAAATCAAACATAAAAGCAATGAAATAGCAACGATTCCAAAAATCCGGCAATAGTGATAAGTTTTACATAGATTCAGATTAACTGAATTGTATGCGTTATCAACTATCCCTTTCTAACATCTTAATTATTAATCAAGCTATCCCTTGATTTTTTTACTTCAACCTTAGAAAAGTAACTCCTTACATTCGCTAAATCAACATGTCCTGTAATACGTTCTCTAGCATTTGCCATACCAGTTGCCATGCACATTCTTAAAATTTCATAAGGGTTCAATTTTTTAGTCATTGCATAAGCAAAACCTGCAATTGTAGCATCACCAGAGCCAACCGGATTTAATACATTAATCTCCGGAATAGTTACTCTGTAAAACATATCACGGTGCTTAGCAATTGCCCCTTCTTTACCCAATGACACAATAATCCATTCAATTCCCTTAAACAAAGGTTCGACTAATGCAAGTTGAATGTCCTCTAAGTATTCCAATGAGAACGTTTTTTCTAATAAATTCTCTAACTCTTCCAAATTGGGCTTAATCATATAAGGCTTGTTCTGACTTGATAAGACTTTTTCTAAACTCACGCCAGAAGTGTCGAGTAAAACTTTTACTCCGTGTGCTTGTGCCGCTTGTACTAATTGTTGATAAAAATCATGCGGCAATCCCTTAGGCAAACTACCCGAAATCGTAATAATCTCAGCTAGGTCTAATAATTCTCGAAATTTATCTGAAAATTTTGCTTGTTCATCCTCAGAAACTATTGGCCCAGATTCTAAAATTTCAGTTTGATTACCTTCATGCAAAACAGCTATAGAGTTACGAGTCTCTTCTTTAATTGTAACAAAGTCATGTTTAATTCCTGCTTTTTCTAATTCAGAAGTAATAAAAGCACCGTGGATGCCTCCTAGCATACCCGTAGCTAAAACATCTCCTTGTAAATCATGAATCACACGAGCAACATTTAGTCCCTTCCCACCAGCCGTTTTTGTTACTTGATTAGTTCGATTAACCGTATTAATATTTAATCGGTCTAATGAATAAGAAATGTCAATCGAAGGATTCATCGTCACAGTTACTATCACGAATTTCCCTCCTGTATTATGATTTTACTTGTATTTTTTTGTGCCAAGAACTAGCCGTTTCTGTAATCACTTTATTTAAACTTTCAATATTTGAACGCCCTTCACTTTGTAACCATTCATACGCAGCTTTTTCCCCTGATTCAACAAATGGCTTGACTCCATTTTTCCATGTTGCACGTCCACAAAGAACTCCATTGAAAGTCGAGCCTGATTCCTTAGCAAAAATCAACGTTTGTTGGAATAACTCAATTGAAACGCCAGCACTCAAAAAGATGAATGGCAACTCTGTTGCTTGACTTTGTTCCAAGAAATGTTTAGCTGCTTCTTCTTTGGTATACGCTATTTCATTCGTACCAAAGCCTTCTACAAATTTCATGTTGACGGGTACTTCAACTTTTAAAACATCTACCTTGTATCGTGGTTTTGAAAATTCCTTCATCATCTCATTAACCTTATGAGGTTTTACTTTGGCATACTCAAGTGAGTTAACGTCTGAATTTTGGGCATCATAAGAAACCAATTCCAAATAAAAAGGTATATCCTCTTCCGCACATTCACTACCTAATCGTTCGACAAAAACATGTTTTTGATGATTGATTGCTGAATCTTCATCGACATCATAATAAAGAAGAAATTTAATCGCATCAGCCCCACGTTCCTTCAAGCGTAAAACAGACCAATCCGCTAATAAATCGGGTAACCGACCGGGAGTTGTTGCATCGTAGCCCGTTTTTTCATAGGCCAACAACAATCCCACATCCTTGTGACGTGCATTCGCAGCGGGAAGACCATATTCTGGATCCAATAAGATTGAAGACGCATATGGCGTCAGCTCGCTAGACACCAATTCTTTAAAATGCTCAATATGTTCAGCCGTAGGTTCCACATTTAAGGCTCTAATCATTTTTTTCAGCGCACCACGTTGATCAATAGCTAAAGCACTGATAATACCATCTTTTGTCGATAGACGGTCCATCGCCTCTTTCTTTCCAGTCGTTAATGTATGCATGGTTTTTCCTCCCCATTGATTCTTATTTATAATCATGAATTGTGACCCCTTTTACAACACGGTTAACTGTTCCAGTTGGTGAAGGCGTATCGGGTTTATTTTCAACCTTAATTGATGATAGCAAAGCGACAGTTTGTGCGACCATGATATACCCTAATGCTAAGTAACCATCAGGCAATAATTCTGTTTCAGTTGTAAATTCAAATTTAGCACCAGAAAAATTTCGTTCTCCTGGCTGAGTAATAGCAAAAACCCCAGAAGCGATTTTATCCTCTCTAACTTCTTCTAAGACATCTAAATCATAATTTCGTGTATATGAGTCATTATTGATGAACCCAAACATAATTGTTTTTTCATTAATAAATGATTTTGGTCCATGACGAAATCCCATAGATGAGTCAAAAACAGTTGCAATTTTTCCAGCTGTCAACTCTAAAATTTTCAACTGTGCTTCTCGAGTTAGACCAGCCAAACTTCCTGACCCAACGTACACAACCCGATCAAAATCAAGTTCGACAATTTTTTTAATCTCATTTTCCCGAGCAATAACTTCTTTTCCTAGACCACTTAGCACGTTCACATATTTTTGTTTCTCCGCTAATGTTGTTTGATCAAAAATTAATAATGAGCCAAGAGTCATACAAGAAAAGCTACTAGTCATCGCAAATCCAGCATCATTCGATCTATCAGGCATTAAGAATAAATAACAATTATCCTTATTTTTAGTTAATTGGGCTAGCTTTCCCTCTTCAGCGCAGGTAATTGACAAATGATGGATAGTATCAACTACTTGATTGGCCAATTCTACTGCGGCCAAACTTTCTGGACTATTTCCACTACGAGCAAATGAAACTAATAACGTAGGTTCATCTTTAATTAAATATTCTAACGGTTTTGCAACAATATCGGTGGTTCCAATACTTTCAAAACTAAAATTTTTCAAGTCCCCATGTTGGCGTAAGTAAGGAACCACTGTATCCCCCACATACTGTGAAGTTCCAGCTCCAGTAAAAATAACTCTTGTTCGTTGCCCTTTTGCTTGACTTTTAACTCTTGATAAAAAAACTTCCAACTTTGCCTCTGTCGATTTATAAAGAGCAATTACCTCTTCCCAAAGTTCTGGTTGTTGACAAATCTCACGAGTTGTAATTTCCGCACCCATTTGCTCCAATTGTTCTTTTTCTAGTGTAAACATATTTAGTCCTCCTAATTATTTCGAACATGACGAATCCGATAATGAAACTGATCTGCTCGTGCTACACTTAATGTAAATTCAATGATTTCATTTTTTATACTATAAGTTTGTCTTGCTAAATGAAGAACCGGAGCTCCCTTTGGAATCATGAGCTGTTTTGCATCATCTTTTGACGCTAAACTAGCGTATAATTCTTCATCCGCCAAACGAATCATTTGATCAAAATCCACAAACAAGTCATAAAGTGGCTTTTTTCGTAAAAGTTGGCTATTTAAATTCATGAAAAATTTGACTGGCAAATACGTATCTTCAATCATTAAAGGTTCACCATCAGCAATCCGCAAGCGACTTATCTTAAAGACTGTTTCCCCCGGCGAAAGATTTAAATGATGAGAAACAAACTTATCAGCCTTAATCCTTTCAAACGCTAAAATTCTTGTCTCAGGAATTCTACCGAGACTTTTCATCTGTTGAGTAAAGCTGTAAGACCCACCTAAATCCACATCTTTTTTTAGAGCAGAGACAAAAGTCCCCTTCCCATGACGTCGATATATATATCCGATATTTTCTAATTCCTTCAACGCCAAGCGAACAGTCGTTCGACTAAGCTGATATTGTGCTGCTAACTCTCGTTCAGATGGCAGTTTATCATGTGGGATCATGTTAGCTTTAATTTTTTCTTTTAAATGATCAACAAGTTGATAATATAAAGTTTTTTTTTGAAACTTTTCCATGGGTGTCTCCTATCCTTTTATCGGTTATAACCACAAATTAATAGTAAAATGGTTTTTTTATCTTTGTCAATGAAAACTTTTTATTTTAAAAGCCCAACCTACAAATATTTATATATCAGCATCCTCTTTTATTATTCATGCGTTTTTTGATTATAATTAAGCGCTCTTTATTTATTTCTGCTAAAATTGGTCAAAAAAATTAATACCACTTTGTAACAATTTAATAAAGTAATTACCTGAAAAACATTTTTCATCTCTATCTAGCTAGTTCGCCTATAGTAATTCCCCATTGCCTTTTTTCAATTCATTGAAAACACTTAATCAAAAATCTGCTTCACTTTTCAATCATTTTGAGTTGCTTCATTGCTTTTCATCAATTACAACATAGTTTCCTTGATACAATTTATATACTTTTGGCAGTCACCACAAAATTGACTATTCTTTCCTAGTTCTCTTTTACCCCATTCCCGCAAGCACATGGAACAAAAGCAATATAGTTAATTTTGTTCCATGTGTTGATTTCGATTCCCACATAATCATATGCTTTTCAATCCACCTCTTGTTATTATCCTCGTAATATATGTATTTAGATATAGCAATCACCCATTCTATACACCATCAAGGAGCGTGATAGATAAACAACATCTTGTTATTACCGCAACTCTTTGACCCGACCCAAATTCAATTTTTTAGGTCGGGGTTAGTTCAGTGTACCTCAATTAGGTGATTAGATATAGATAGTTTTAATTTTCATCTTGACTTACTACTATTAGACTTATAACTATATTCTTTAATCATTTCCTTGAATTCTCGTTTTGTTTTAGGATTCGTCCGTATGACTTCTTCAGTTAATTTTAGAAATACCTGTTTAACCTACTCTCAAAAATAATCAATGGGTTCCTCTTCTTCCTTTACTCGTATCACCTTTGAAAGTCTTTAAGTATCTTCTCTTTTTGTGTCTACTTTATTGACATCTATCCATTCCTTTGCTTGTTTTTTGATTTGTTTGAGAGCAGATAAAGAAATACCTGTTTTCTTTTCTACTTCTCGCATGCTATTTGTTTCCATTAGTGCATGTTTGTATTTTATTGTTCGTTCTATGCATTTTTCCCTTCTTGAGTGCACGTCCCAATTAGGGCTCATTCAAATTGTGTAAAGCTACTTAACATATTCATCATCAACATTTGTATCGAGTCATTTTTGTTTGGCTCAAAGATTAGGGTAGTGTCTAGGGAGTTGATAGTCACTCCGAAACTATTTAAAGAAGAGATATTCGAATTTAAATCAACAATACTTCTAGCCAAGCGATCAATTTTTGTCACAAGAACTTTATCACCATTTTTTTACGGAAGAAAGTAACTCTTCTAATTCTTTTCGCTCCCATATATTTTTTTGCATCAGTTTATTCTAGTTTTTGAATCTGGTTTTTGTAATCTTGATCACTAGCACTTACTATTGCAATATTTCAACTCTGCATGACGGTCAAATATCATTAAGCTACTTTGTCCTTTTAATAGCGCATAAATTAAGAAACACTTAACTTTGGTAGAACACTTACAAACAAATGAATATGATCTGCACAGGCATTAAGTATCTTTACCCCCTTCTTTCACAGAGTGTGCAATTATTCGCCTATGTTTTCTCTATATTTCCCATAAATAATCTGTCTACGATATTTTAGTGCAAACAAAATGTGATACTTACATCTCCATTTACTATGTGATTAACTTGCTTTATCCTTTTCCATAAAGGCACGTCTATCTTTGTTGGTGATACGGCTGAGAAACCAGAATTAGCTTGCAATTTGAGAGGGCCTTTTTAATACCACATTGGAAGCTCTTTTGAACCACCAACAGAGCAGGTGGTTTTCAAACATACAATAAATGTAAAAGTGAGGCGCGCCGCCTCTAAACCATGTTCTGAAACCTTCGCTTATGTTTTCGGAGGAGAATTGTCGTAAGGGGACACATACTCGAGGCCTTTTTATTGGCGTCCACCCGAACCCATATAAAAAACAGAGTGATTTTCTTCTTTTCCGTTGAACCAACTGTCGCTTCACGCACGAATTAAAAATTAGAACAATTTTCAAGAAGTGAAGCTGTCACCGAATTTTTTAGAGGAGGAGATTTATATGGAAACAAACACAATGGAAGGGCAACTGTTTGTGCTGGATTAGACGTTCACACAAAACGGGTTGTCGCTTGTGTAATTCATGGGCTCCCTCAACTCTTTACGAGCGAAAAAGGAGATCCGCACCTTTGGAACACGAACGTTTGAGTTGCGTCAACTTGGAGAACGGTTAGTCAAAAAAGAGGGTGAAAAGGTCTTTATGGAAAGTACTGGACACTATGGGTGTCCCAATCGGAGGAAGGTGCTAGAAACAGTTGAATTGACGCTTTCTTTGGTGAATCCTCAAAGAATTAAAGGGATTCCCGGACGTAAAACCAATCAAAAAGATTCTGAATGAATCACTCCACTTGGTCGATTAAGGCTTGCCGCCTCGAACTATCTTTCTAGTCGAGAAATTCAAGAGTTGCGTTCATTCACTCGGGCTAGGAAATCTTCTATCAACGAACGGACGCAACCTCGAAATCGCGTGCAGAATGTGCTCCAGCACGCGAATATCAAACTCGCCGATTTTATCGCGGAGATTTTTACTGGTTCCGGGTTGAAATATTTAGAGTTACTACTAAATGGAGAAAAAATCACCGAGCAGCTTCTCCGCCAAACCATTTCGAAACGCTGAAAACATTGTCCAGCACAGACATTGTCGAAGCGATGAACGGAACAATTCCCAACACTCAGCGGAGTCTTTTAGAAAGTCATTTGGTTCGATCGAACGGATTGCCGAAGAAATTCACGTGTTGAATGAAGCAATTGAGGAAATCACCTCGAAATACGCTGAGAGTATAGCGACTTTACAAACCCTTCCTGGGGTGAAAAAGACAGGGGCAGAGAGTATCTTGGCAGAAGTCGGGCCATTCGCGACTTCAAAACAGTTGGCAAAGTAGGCAGGGCTTTGTCCAGGGAGCTACGAAAGTGGCGGTGTTCGAAAGTCAGCCCACATTAATGCTGGAAATAACTATCTGAAAACAGTTCTTTATCCATGTGGTGGAACCGCAGAACGTTCGAATAATCCAACGTTTTCAGAATTTTATGATCGGGTTTCCAGACGAGGGAGTAAGAAGAAAGCTAGTATTCCCTGTGCACACAACCCCCTAAGAATCGTTTAAAAGATTCTTTCAGAACAAACCAATCAAGGAAAAGAAAAATCCTCACTAGCTGCAACGAACAACTAGTAAGGAACAATTAAAAATTTCCCACCTCAATTATAATACGAGTAAGAATTTTTTGTGCCTTTTTCAAATAAATAGTTTCATTAAAAAAGACCACATCAGTTATGGTCGGCTGCCCGTCAATAGGACAATGAAATATTTAAAGATTTTGAGAGCTACTTTCGTTTGATGAAGGATAGCTTTTTTGACTATTCAAGAGATAACTTTCACGCTATCTCTTGGTGAATCATGTTTTAGGCTGCTCGATAATATAAGTTATGGTACTCTATCGGTGTCAATACCTGTAATTTTCGTTGATAGCGCACATTGTTGTAATAGTCCATATAATTCTTGATCATTGCGACCAACTCTGTACGACTCGTAAATTTCTTGCCGTAATACTTTTCTCGTTTGATCATTCCCCAAAACCTTCCATTGAACCATTATCGATACATTTTCCAACATAGGACATGCTTTGGGTCATTCCAGCTTCAACGATTCGTTTGCAAAAATTCTGATGCGTATATTGGAATCCACGATCACCATGAAAAAGAGGACTCACTTCTGTTTCAATTGCTTGATCAAAGGTATCAAAAAAAATGACGTAAGAAACAATTCGACGATCATAAAGGTCTAAAATCGCGCTTAAATACACTTTATGGATTTCCGGCCCCTCATAATACTTGAATTCCGTTACATCTGTTAGCCATTTTTGATTCGGCGCTTCGTCAGTAAACTCTCATCTAAGATGTTTTCAGCAGTGTGTATGGTCGATCTGCTCGTTTTGTAATACTGTTGGCAGAATGTTTGATTGTCGATTGAATCCTTTCATACTGGCAGATATGCAACACGCGTTTGTCATTGACATGGATATCGTGTTCTCGATTCAAGATATCGTTGATACTACGATACCCTTTTTCAGGAAGCTCATCATGAATACCTCGAATCACTTTTGCTAACGACATATTTTCTAACGTTCTTTCACTGTAGGGATGTTTGATCCACCTCAGATACGCAGAACGAGTGACGTTCATGATCTTGCAAATCGGAAGAATTGCGTATCCTTTTTCTTCATGAAGTTCTTTGATTGCTTCGTAAGCAACGATCTTTCTGACTTGTCCTAGCGATCTCTTCTTTCTAATTCCTTTACTTTTTAATAGAGCAATTTCCATCTGTTAGTATTTTACTTATTCTTCGAGGGATTCTGATTTGTGCTTCTTCTGGCGTCCTACTTTCTTGTTTGGCTTTTTTGTCCGCGACGATCTTCTAAACCAGCCCTGCTTTTTTCGTAGCGTTGTACCCAATTGTAGAGATTGGTATATTTTACTTGGAATTTGACCGCAGTTCCACTGTAATCATAGTTGTTGGCAATGCAATAGAGCACCATTTCTACACATTCTTCTAAACTAAATTTTTTATTTGTCTCACGTTGCTTCCACCGCTTTCTGATTTGAAGTCTCTAGGAATATTATATCTTTTAATCTAGTCTAAAAGTTGTGTTCTACTTCTTAATTATATCTTTTAGCTACTGTTCTTGATTATCTGTTCCATTCAGATAATCAAGAACAGCTTCAAATTTCAATTCTTTGGAATAGCACTTGTTCGTTTTTGCGGCGAGTAATCCAGTTGGTCCTTCATTTTTATAAATGGCGCACCAATTCTTAATAGTCCCTATAGCAACACCAGCTTCTTTAGCTACCTAACTTAGGCCACTTTCTTTATTCAGATATTTTTCTACAAACATCACTCGGCTTTCAGCACTGAGCTTCATCTTCTTTTACCCTTTGAATATACACTTTAAGTGCAACACATAAAAAATGACTCATAATCAATATCCAACTAGAATAGGTTTGTCGAGAACACTACTAGGAGGAAGACAATTATGAGCCAGTACCATCATCTTACCCTACTCGAAGGAGAAAGAATCTTTCTCCTTCATGAAGAAGGTGTTTCTATTAGAAAAATCGGCAACGACATTCATCGTAGCCCGTCTACCATTTCACGTGAATTGAGAAGAAACAAGGAGAAAACCTACTCACCTTCCAAAGCAGACAAAAAGTATACTTCTCGTAGAAAGAATTGCGGGCGTCATAACCTTCTAAAAGAGCCGCGAATTTGGTCAATTGTTCGTCATTTTTTTGTCGATTTTCAATGGTCTCCAGAGGAAATCTCCAATCGTTTGAAGCTTGAACAGGTGGACTTCTCCATCAGTTTTATCACGATCTACCGTGCCATTTACAACGGTATTTTCGATACAGAACCACTCTCCCCTGGCAATAGAGGACTGATCCGTTCATTACGTCATCGAGGAAAAACAAGACATACCAAAAATCACGTCGAGACTCGTGGAAAAATACGCATTACGCATTCAATCCATAACCGTCCAAAATCCGCAGACGATAGAAGTGAGTTTGGACATTGGGAAGCCGATACTGTAGCTGGAAAAACTGGTGGTGCTTGTTTAGTGACGTTGACAGATCGTAAATTCAAGGTATTTATTGGGAGGAAAAGTCGAGAAAAAGTTATCCCTCTTCGTTCGAGATAAAATGATTCAATGATTCTCTTCTATCTCTTCAGAAAAAGTGAAAACGATAACTCCTGACAGAGGAAAAGAATTTTTAAAACATTCGGAAGTAACTAACGTATTAAAAGGTATTCTGTTTTATTTTCCTGATCCACATGCTCCTTGGCAACAAGGAACAAATGAAAATACGAATGGATTACTTAGAGAATATTTCCCTAAAAACAAAGAGATGGATACTGTTCCTGATAGCTATATTGAACAGACTATTCTCAAGCTAAACTTACGACCAAGAAAATGCCTAAACTGGAAAACACCCTATGAAGTATTTTTTGATAAAACGTTACACTTAATTTGACAATTCAAGGCCCAAAAATTTCATGACTAAATATCGATTTTTTATTTATAACGAAAATATAATGGGCATATTCAACTGCAAACAAGGCTTATTAATAATAAAAATAAAAAGGCATACTAATGTGTAAACGTTCTCTTTTGTGGCATGTTAAAATAAAAAAGAGTGATAAAAATGAATTTTATCTATGACCTGGAATCTAGATACGAAAAAATTAATCAATATGAAAAAAGGCTACGGCATTCAGAAATAAAATAGACTGTTATTACAAATTATTGTCTTTTTACTATTCGAAGAGAATAAAAAAACTTTATGAGGAAATTGATTATTTTCAAAAAAATAACTGTTTTGTATATATCATTGATAGTTGTTTAATATTCTCTCTATGCAAACAGTACTGGTGCTACTGGCTATTTCTATTGTAGTAAAATTTATTGTACGTTACTATTTGTTTCTTGGAATTTGGATGATTATAACATGGGAATTGCTGATTTCACACACAAAAAAGCACTCTAAAACTTCTGAGATTGTGTTTTAGGATGCTAATAAGGAAAAACTTATGAAAAGAGACTTAGGAACGCTGGTAGACGTTCTTGGAATTAATTATCGCAATTATAAATTTGCTTTAGAAGATCCCAATGTCCAATAAATCCATAATCAAAAAGTTATTTTGGACGAATTAACTAATCAAAGGACCGCCAACTGAACGCACATCTTTTAAAGCATCAGATTGAAAGAATTGGACAAAAGCATTCCAATGTTTTTTTGTTTCGTCAGAAATTTCAATGCTATGGAATCCTATTAATTTGCTGATTCTTGCATAGAAACGAGATATAGCATAATCAGAAGCTTTATAACTAGCTTTAGGATTTTCTAAAATTTGCAAAGTATCATGAATCATATTTTGAACTTCTATATCGTATACTGAAAAACGTGCGGATTGATTAAAACTGCAACTAAATTCATCGATTAGAGAATATGCTTGCTTTCGTAGTTTTTTTTCCATAAAAACACCTCATTTTTAAGGAAGATGACCCCCTAGAGCTCCTGTAATTCCAGAATTTATTGTATTATTTATTGTATTTGCTACAACAGTATTCCAATTTACTCGACAGATACCAGACTGCATATTCTTTTTGGTATAAGGATAGCCTTTTTTACACTCAATATTATCGCTAATGTTACTGAAAGGCGAATAATATCCAGGAGTAACTGTCGCCTCTGCTTTATCAGTTGGTAAAAAGATAGCCAAACCTAGCACAAATACTGCAAATAAACTGACTAAAAACTTAGGTTTATTAAACATATAATCAACTTCCTGTTAAATAATTTTATTCGTTCATTCATCAATATTTTATCAAAATGAAACGTTATTGTCCAGACTGTGTCACAGAAGCATCTGTTCTACAACTAGTTTTTTTGATTAGAAAACTTATGTATGTCTCCAATTTCACCAAGAATAATGGCTCCATTTATAGGCCCAATTCTAGGAACACTGAGAATAACAGAGTCTAAAGTGTCCATTATTCGCCGTATTTCTTTGTCTGTTTTCTTCACTTGGCTTTCGATAAATTTCAGTTGTTCAATCATTGAACATAATTGGAAAGTAAAGGCCTCTTGGGCAAACGTCACTCCAAAGGAGTTAGCAGCAGCTTGCTTTAATTGACTCGCTTTCTCTGGCTTGCTTCGATTTCTACTTAACTTGGCCAATTATTGATCTAAAGTTTCCACAAAAATAGACTCTAGTTCCATCGGGAAACTAAACTCAAGTAATAGCTCTTTAGATGCTTTTCCGAAAATACCCTGCTTAGTGAAAATTCATGCATATTCGGGAAAGACTTGATCAAGCACAGCTATGATTTTTCTTTTAAAGTAGCTTGCTGTTCCGACTAAATAGGTTCGATAACGTGAAAGTTACTTCAATGAAAAAAACATTTTCGCCAGATAATACGGTTTCGACAAATGACCATAGCGCATTAAGTCAGCAATCAAAACAGAATCAATAATATCATTTTTTCGTTTTCTGATTTCTGTTCCTTTGCGCCAGCCATCGGTTTGAAGAGGATTCACAACGTGAATTAAAAAATCTGATTCGTGGAGATACGAAAAATAGATAGCCAATAATGACCAGTCGCTTCCATTCCGACAACAAAATCAGCAGGAGTTTCTGAATATTTTGACAGTTGATCGACCAAGGATTCTGCCCCTTCCGTCGTATGTAGGAAGGGAAAAACCTTTTAGTAATACTTTTCCTTCTTCATTCATTACAGAAACTACGTGAGTTCGCTTGCCGATATCAATTCCTAAGAAGTACATGCATTTGACCTTTCTAAAAAAATATTTTGGATTGAAATCCACTCATCTGAAAAGCGTCACTACCTTGTACGAGATGCGGAGTAAAGCAAAACCTTTCAACATCTAACCCATACGTAATCCAGTTATCAGAGAGAGGTGCCAGTCTTTCGATTACGAGTTTTAAAACTCAAGGAGCCAACTGCAAGACCTCTCAATCCAATAAATATATTATCTCAAAATGAATGAGGTAATACCAAATTCGATGGTTCATAAGGAGATCCAATCAAAACCGGAAGGTTAAAACCCTAACTCTAATATACAAGGAGGGAGGAATTCTTGAAAAAATATACACATTTAACCGATCTTGAGCGTAATTCGATTGCTTATTATTTGAATCAAGGATTCAGTTATTCAAAGATTGGTCGTTTGTTGGGTCGAAGTGATTCTACTATTGGTTGAGAAGTAAAGCGAAATTCAAAAGAAGATGGACAATATGAGCCCGCCTATGCACAAGCAGCTTCCGAGGAACGGTTCTCTTCAAGAAAAACGTGTGAGAAATTAACACCTGAGGTAAAAGAACAAATCAATCAGTCGTTATCTTTAAATTGGTCGCCGTGAGTATTAGTGATGTTTATCGGAAACAGGAACGGAATTTCCCTAGTTTTTTGTTCCATCTATATGTTAAAAAATGAGGTTGTTTGTTCGTTAACAGCAGATAATGGGAAAGAATTTTCAAATTATGAAGAGTTAGAAGAAAAGTTACAAGTACACGTTTATTTTGCGGTTCCTTATTGTTCTTGGTAGCGTGGGATAAATGAGAATACGAATGGTTTATTGCGTGAATATGTTTCAAAGGGGAAAGATATTGCGCAAGTGACACAAGAAGAATTAGATCATTATATGTATTTGATCAATACTCGCCCACGTCGGATTTTTGGTTTTTGTACAGCATTAGATCAGTATCAATCAAGTGCATGAGAAACGGTTCTATAGTTTGAAAAAGAGGTACAAATTTTTTAAAAAGAAAAATGGTGTCTTTAGTTTGTGTTGTCTAAAAAGCAAGGGAAATCCTTGATTTTAGGCTTTTTAGTATCACAAAAATTTAAATTTTTTTCTGCAATATACTTGAGGAATTCCCCTCTGTTCTTTTTGAAAGCGCACTCAACATATCAGGTATACATTTTTATTAAAAACATGCATACTGATTATGAATCAGAGAAGTAAATAGATGGTGTCCAATCTCTTAATAAAAGGGAGTTTCATAATTTTATCCTAGAAGGGAGTAAGTCTGTCTGTATTTGAAGCATATCACTGATAATTGCCTTTGCAATATTAATTTTGCTAATACAGATAACAAAAACAAAAAATAACCACCTAACACTTTAACTGAAGGTAGATGGTTAAAAACTATTTATCCAAGTCAACGTTTTTTTAACGGCTCTAGTATCACTCATACTGTACCATTTTAATACTTGTTTTTAACTTTCTTTTTTTGCTAATTTTAATTTAACTTCCTCTACACTCATGCTTTTTAAAAGTCTTTGTACTTCAGAAGCAACATTTTCTGTTTGAATGTTTGTAAAATATAAATTTTTCATCGCCAACATAACATATAAACCTATATCTTTTTCAGTTACCATACTATCCCCCCCACCTTATAACTCGCAATGTAATCCCTTCCAAATAAAATTTTATTATGTTTCGATTTTTATATCAAGTACTTCTGTTTTTCTTGAACTCTCTTATTGCTCACTAAAAAATAAGAGAAGCATTGAACCGCCAGCAATTTTTTGTAATTTTATATTACTATTTTCTTTTACATTTTGCATGTTAGAACACACACCTTTAAATAATATTTTTATTACGGTGCTGCTGTAACATACGCATTAGTTAATAGTAAAAATCTTCCTGAAATTAGTATTAAAATTAATACCCAATTTAAATACATCAAAAGTTTACAAACAACACATATTTTAAAAGTATCTCTTTTCCTTTTCAAAAAATGATCTCCCATACCTTAACCCCAAATATTTTGACTTCGTTGTTCGCGAACATATTATTCAACTTCCGCTCTATCTGTTATTTTCTCTTCTCCAGATTCCAAATATTTCTGTAATATAGCCCATGTCGGTTTCTCTCCATACGCTTCAGTCCAAGCTAACATCAATTTTGCTAAAGAACGGTTAAACGACAGCCACTTTTGTTTATGACAAATGGATAAAATGGCGCAATTTTGGTTGGGCGTATCTAACCGAAAGTAAAGTCGTGGATCTCTGACGAATTACGAATCGTCTATTTTTACTATCAAGAAATTCTTCAAGCGCTTCACGACATAGAGGCGGACACTTTCTTTAAACTTGTAGGAACGATGTCCAATTCCATTCCAAAAGAACTGAACTGCACCCTATAAAAAGGCTTTTATAAGCTATGAATCCGGCATTCGTTTAGCCCTAGAATTGCCTTATTCAAATGCCAAAATAGAAAAGCTGCATACCCACATCAAAGCATTAAAACGAGTCTCTTATGGATTTCGAAGCTTTCGGAAAATGAAGACCAGAATTTTCTTACTAAATAATCTGATTCCCTGTGAATCAAAAAGCATCTAAAGTAGAAAAGGAATTCTACCTTAGGTGTTCTTATCTCATTCTGTCAGTCCTATTTGACAAAGAGCCCCATTCAACAGCATCTTTGCGCCATCACTTGAGCGAAGAAAAACAAAAGAAAAAGGGAAACGCAAAGCATCTCCCTTCAGTAATTAATGAAAATCACACTGCCTTCCATTCAGGATGAATAGGGTTATAAATTCAATCTACTGATGAACGTACTTCTATAAATCAAACTATTCTCGGATACATCGAAACCCTAAATGACTACTCGTAGACATAAAATCCGTCCCATTTCTGGCGGCTACTCTGTATCTGTTACAGTAGGAACAGTGGCATAGAAAAGATCCCCCTCTTATAGCATATTCACCTGATAATGAATTCTTATCCTCAATATTAAATGAATTAACATTAAATTCATCTAGCATGGCGTATCGAGGATTTCTGCACCACTCCCATACATTCCCAATCATCTGATACAAACCCCAATTATTGGGTTCATAAGTATATACTGGTGCTGTGCCAAGGTATCCATCCATTTTAGTATTTTTAATTGGGAATTCCCCTTGCCACGTATTTGCATGATACCTATCTCCCTCAGTTAAAGAATCTCCCCATGTGAAAATAGATTTTGTTCCTGCTCTTGCTGCAAATTCCCACTGAGACTCTGTCGGTAAACTTGTATTGGCCCAGTTGCAAAACTCTAGTGCATCAATCAAAGAAACATGGACTACTGGATGATTTTCTATACCTAAAAGGTCACTGTGAGCCCCATACGGATGGGCCCAATTAGCCCCTGTAACTTTTCTCCACCAAGGCATTCCCATTACGTATGGATACTCTTGCTTATCTTTTTCCAAAATTAATTTTTCAAAGACGAATGAATACCCTTGCCTCTCTGCAACAGTTACATAATTCGTTTCCTTCACAAAAAGTTGAAATTCTTTATTTGTAATTGGTGTATCACAAATCTGAAAATCATTTACTATAACCTTCTTTGGCGGATATTCGTAATCTTCAAGAAATCCTTCCTCTGATTTAGTACTCCCCATAAAGAATTGATTACCTTCTATATCTACAAAGTTCATATTACTTTGCCTGTCTTTCCTTTAAAGTTGAAACAATACTTGATACTTCTACTTGAGTTAAATGCCCATCTTTAACAAAACCCTCTTCTCTATCCCATAAATACCCTATTAATTTATGTTTCATTTCATGAATAACGGCTGCATATTTTTCATCATCGTACAGGTTTTCCATTTCATTTGGATCATCTATCATATTAAACAATTGATACGTATCTTTTACGGGAAACCAAATAAATTTCCATTGTTTCGTTAATATATATTGGCTAGAATTTACTCCCAAACTGTGTTCTCCATGAATTTCTTGTCGCCATCCTTCATAATTCCCAAAAAGTAGTTGCTTAACACTTTTACCGTCAGTATCTACAAATCGACCTAATGACAAATCAAGCAGTGAAGGAAATATATCTTGTATTTTTACAAGCTCTTTTATTGTATGGTTCTTAGCCGCAATTAAATCTCCTGGATCATAAATAAACGACGGAATGCGGATACTTCCTTGATAAGGATAGCCCTTTCTAAATAGGTAATGTTCTCCTAACTGATCTCCATGGTCTGAAATAAACCAAATGATTGTATCCTTATCATGTCTAAATTCTTTTAAAGCCATTAAAAAACGATTAATCTGATGATCAATATGAGAAATGAGCCCATAATATCCAGCGAGCATTCTTTTTTGATCATCTTTTTTCAACTTTCCCTTTAAAGCAGTGATATCTGGAACAATCGGCTCCAATTCCTCCCAATTACCAATATGCAGATCCGCAGTCTCCATCAATCTATCCATATACATATCAAAATAATATTTAGGCGGGTTTAACGGAGCATGGGGTTTCTCAAATGAAAGTTTTAAAAAAAATGGTACAGTTGGATCTTTTCTTCGTAAAAACTTTATCCCTTCTGTAACTACCCAATTTGTTGGATGAAACTTTTCTGGGTATATCCAAGGTCGCGCTTCCCATGAATTACAATTTAAACCATCATCAATCAGGTCTGCCTCTGAACCTAAACCTTCCTTTAAAAACATCAAATAGTCACTAGAATATTCAAATTGTTCTCCGTAACGTTTATCATATTTCCGATCAACATGAAGATAACCATCATGTAATAATACATGATCAAATCCTAAACGCTTTCTTGAAGGGTATACATGCATTTTCCCGATACATTCTGTTTGATACCCATACTCTTTGAATGTTTTTGGAAGTGTTTTAGTAAAATTCCATGGTATTTCGTCTTCATAACCAACCCTTCCAGAATTTTCTGGGTCTAAACCTGATAACAATGCTGCTCTTGCAGGCACACAACTTGGAACTGGAGAATAACAGTTTTCAAAATTATACCCTTGGCTAGCCATCATATCTAATGTAGGTGTACTAACAAACTTATCTTGACTATTCAAAGATAACGCATCTGCACGCATTTGATCTACCACGATTAAAACAACATTCGGTTGATTTTTTTCCATATTTAGGGACCTCCAGTTGTTAATAATAATACTTGATGAATGGCATTATTAAATTAAATCTATTATAAAACTGACAAAATATTTAAAGCATGTAACAGTATTGATAAAACTAAGAATATCCAAATAACTTTATTCGAATTGAGACTTTTTTTACTCAACAAATAATACGCTAATAATACTAAAGTAACTGGTACTATAGCAGGCATGATGGGATCTAGCATTTCAGTTTGAAAGGATAACTTTTTATCCCCGATGACTAACTTAAATGGAACCCCAACTTTTATTACACTAGGAATTAATCCACCTACTACTACTATACCTAGCAAAGTTGCTGATTCAGTTAAATCTTTCAATAAACCACCTAAACTAGACACCAATTTTTTCCCTTGACTAAAAGCGATTGGCAACTCAAAATATCTCAAACCTAATACGATAACAGCTACAATTAACCAAAGTAATACACCTAAAGGATTTCCTTCTAACCCCATATAAGCAGCTAACGACCCAAAAATTGTCGGGATTACCGCGCCAAACAATGAGTCTCCTACGGCTGCAAATGGTCCCATCATACTTGTTTTAATTGCCGCTACAGCATCTTTTGATTTACTTCCGTCTTCTGCTTGTAGCGCTAAATCAATCCCAATGATAAACGCACTTAAAAATGGACTAGTATTATAAAATTGCATTTCTGACTGTAATACAGTTTTTAGTTCCTTTTTGTCTTTATATAATTTTTTTAAAGCTGGATATATTGCTCGAACATAGGCAACGTTCATCATTCGTTCATAGTTCCAGCCTAATTGAGCACCAAACATGTATCTTAAACTAACTTTCCTTAAATCTTCGGTGCTTAATTTACTAACATCAGACTTCATCATCTTCAACCTCCCCATTAATATCTGTATAATTATTTGCAACTAATTTTGATTCTAATAGATGACCCTCCTGTAATTTTTTATAATGAATAAGTGCAGCCGCTAAGCCAACAAAAGAAATTCCCATCATTGGAATTTTAAAATAGGCAGCTAAAACATATCCAATAATTAAAAAACCAACGAATTTTTTAATCGGTAAATAATGTAATAAAATAGCTATCCCAACAACTGGTAGCACCGCTCCTGCTAATTTTAATCCTCCCATAAGCCAATCCGGTGCATAATTTAATACTGTGTTAACTACTTCATTGCCAAAAATCAAACACAAGCCTACTGGTATTGCTCGAGATAACGCAATAGGAATCAAACTTAACCATGCTTCGAAGCTAATCTTGTGAAAATTTTCTTCCTCTATGTGTTTATCCACACGATGCAAAAAATATACTCCACAAAAACGAGCTAAAATATCTAATTGAACCAGTAATAACCCTACCGGAACAGAAATACCTATTGCAAATTCAATTCCTTTTCCGCTAACGACACCTAACGCTGTCCCAATTATTGCTCCTGTACCAAAATCCGGTATGGATGATCCTCCAAATGTTCCTACACCTAAAACCATTAATTGTAATGTTGCACCTACTAATAAACCTGTTTTAATATCTCCCATTATAATACCTGCTAGAAAGCCGGCAATTGCGGGTTTACTTAACTGTAACCCAGAAATATATGGATCTATCCCACCTAACATAGCTAAAACAATTAAAAGAAAAATCTGAAGCACAGAAATATCATTCATGATTATAGTCATTTCCTTTCGTGGTTCCGCTAGCAAAACAACACCTTGTTACTTGGTGTTGTTTTTGCTAGCGGAACTTTATTTTTAAAGTAAACTTTCTTGGAGAAACCTCTACACACTACAAATTGAAAAAAGAAAAATAAATATGGAACACCATCTTTCGGTCCTGGATAATTGCATGTGTAGTTTAAGTTTTCAAATATGACTAACGGTGAATACCCCTAAAATTATAGAAGAGATTTTACACACTTTTAAAATCATGTGCCTTAATCGTTGTGACATCGATATCCACAAGCAATTTCTTATCCTATAATACAGTCATCAACAATGAAAAATCCTCCGTATAAAGACACATCCTACTCCAACTTTTACAACAAGTTGAAAAAACATTTTTGACACTACATTATTCACATTTGTTTTGAATCTGTCGGAAGTTAGGGGTGATTTCACTGCATACGCCTTATATCTCATAATCATCTCAACGCGTTTTATGGCTCTTCACTAGGAGCGCTGTAACTAACTCAATTCACCTAATAATAATTATTATTTGATTAACAACGACATAAAGTCGTC
>NZ_JXKG01000033.1 GCF_001885735.1 Enterococcus canintestini
ACTAGGTCTAAAGACAATAAAATTTAACAAAGCGCACCACGATTCCAGTCGTAGTGCGCTTTTGTCTACTAACTTTAAAATAGCATTGCTTGCATGTTACTTACATCTTCGTCATGTGCCAGAGCAGAAACGTAAGCAGCCATATTTTTGAAAGAATCGTTTAGTCCAATTCCGCCTTTTTTAGGCATTTTAATAATTGCTACTTTTTTTTCATACTTTTCCACTGCTGGATTTTCTTCAGACATTGCAGCTGCTGCCGGAATGCCAGCTTTATTTAAAGCTTCTGTAAGGCTTGCTGCCATTTCACCAAAGTAAGGATAGTGCATAGCCGGCCCACATAACACTGCATCCGCTTCAAATTTTTTGGCAAAACCAATAAATTTCTTTTGAACTTCTGCTTGATGGCCTTCATAATATTGATCACCACAAAATAGTGTGGCAATAATCTGGGCATCGTGTTCTTTAAAAAGAGGATTCAATGTTTGACCTGGACCTAAAGCAGTTTTTTTCCCACTCGGAGCAAGTTGTGCATTTTCGTCACTTCCCATGCCTGCTTGCACATGATTTAAAATTAAAATAATTTTTTTCATTTCATTCACCTAATTCTTATAAATCATCGAAGTCAAAATCATCGAAATTAATATCATCGTCTTCTTTTTGCTCTTCTGCTTCTTTTTCTTCTCTTAAGTATTGATCATCCATCACTTTAATAAATGGGTAATAAATGAACATTCCCAAAACAATTAAAATAGCCTGTAAAATTGCTGCTTGCCAGCCACTTACCAAAAAGCCAGAAATAATTGGCGGTGTTGTCCACGGTAACTGAATCCCATTGGTATAATTGACTAAACCTAAATTCATACAAACATAAGAAATAATGATGTTAATGGTTGGTACTAAGACAAAAGGAACTAAAATAATTGGGTTTAACACAATCGGTAAACCAAAAATAATAGGTTCGTTTATACCAAAAATCCCTGGTACTAAAGATAGTTGTGATAGTTTTTTAATTCGTTGACTCTTACAAAAGATAATCATAACGATAATTAAAGATAAAGTAGAACCGCCACCACCAAAAGTTGCAAACATATCTTGAAATTGCCCTGTGATAATATTAGGAATTTCTTTGCCTGCCTTAAAGGCATCCATGTTTTCTACAGATAGCGCCCGTAATACTGGATTAAAGACCGCACCCACAACAGAAGAACCATTGATCCCAAAAAACCAGAAGAAATGTAAGAATAAATAGGCGATAATCATTGCCCCTAAAGTATTCCCTAGACTTAAAAGTGGTGTTTGTAAAAATTTAAACAAAATTTCTTGTAAGTTGCCATAAGGCGTTGCATGGGCAATCCAGTTGGCAATCATCATAACTGTCACAATTACAAAACTTGGAATTAATGCTTCAAAAGATTTCACAACAGTTGGCGGTACGCCATCTGGCATTTTAATCGTCCAACCTTTATTTAATAAAGCAACAAACATTCTAGTTGAGATTAGCGCTACTACCATTCCTAAGAACAAACCGCTAGAACCCATCCAACGTAAAGGTAAGCTAGCGACATCATAAACTTCTGTTGTACCTTCTGGGGTAAACGGGGTAGAAAATGGTGTGACGATGAAAAAAGAAACCAATGAAATAATAGCTGATTGCATCGCATCTACATGAAATTGTCTCCCTAAACTATACCCAATACCTGCGACAGCTAAAATTGTCATAATATCAAAGCTGGCTGTTGCCGGCATATTTAACATTGAAGCCCAATTATCCCCTAGAAAAGAACTCATCATTTCATTCCAATTTGGAATTGGGAAATTAGTTAAAACTAAAAATAGTGAACCAACAATTAACAAAGGAGTGGAAAGTAAGAAACCATCCCGAATGGCAATCAAATATTTATTTTCCCCGATTGCTTTTGCCATTGGGGTTAAAACTTTTTCCAACCAGTTCAGAAACTTTTGCATTTTAACGCCTCCTATTTAGTTTTTATTTGTTTTTATTTTCTTTGATTAATTTCAAGGCATCTTTTAAAGCACGTTCGCCATCCATCATGCCATAAGCTTCAGTGGCAATTGTCCCCACCGGAATTCCTTGTGGTTCAAACGTCGCTTTCATTTTGTCATCTAAATGACGTACTTGCGGGCCTAATAAAATTGCAATTGGTTTTTCTTCTGCCACTTTTTCTTCAGCTCGAATTGCTGGAAAAGCTTCAATTTCAATTGGCATATTATGTTCTTTTGCCACCGTCATCATTTTGTTTACCATAATACTTGTTGACATTCCTGCTTCACAGAATAAATAAATTTTCTTTGTTGCCATGTTATTTCCTCCTTATTTTTACCTATTTTTATTTACAATATTGCAAATAAACACGTGGTTTATACTGGTGCTTTAATCCGTTTTTCGTAGGCATCTAGCCATTCTTTAGTTATAGGTTCAATTACTGTTGTTTGATTTGGACCAGGATTGGCAATATAAATCGCTGGTTCTTCGTCTTTTGTTGCAACACTAAAAGTAAATTCTACATTTGTCGCAACCCCCCAACGGCCATTTTTATCAAGAGCAATAAGGGAGAAGGCACCTGCTTTACCATAACGTTTCGTTAAACGGTCACTAAATTCATAGACAGCTTGATCACAAGCAACTTGTGGGGTCAGACCTTCTTTCATCAGACGAACAATTTCATAGGAAAGACAGCCTTTCATTAAATCTTCTCCTAAACCTGTTGCGGCAGCTCCGCCGATTTCACTATCGACGTAAAAACCAGATCCAGATAATGGTGAATCGCCCACGCGCCCTCTTTTTTTCATAAATAAACCAGAACTTGATGTTCCTGCAGCCATACTATTGTGTTCGTCTAAGGCGACAACCCCAACAGTATCATGGCCATCGTATGGACTTAGATTGGACTTGGCAATTTCTTCAACACGTTTTTCCCAGATTTTTTTTGCCCGTGGTGTCAGCATATTTTTAATTTCAAAGCCATTTAACATCGCATACTCTGTTGCCCCTTGACCAACGCGAAAA
Source organism: Enterococcus canintestini (assembly GCF_001885735.1). Lineage (GTDB taxonomy): Bacteria > Bacillota > Bacilli > Lactobacillales > Enterococcaceae > Enterococcus_C > Enterococcus_C canintestini. The sequence continues at coordinate 3,029 of NZ_JXKG01000033.1, forward strand.
CTATTAAATTTGTCATCGCTTAATTTACGCGCAACAGAAATTGGATTTGCAACGTCAACAATTCCAGCCACTGCACCAATTTTATATGTATCCCCATCCATAAAAGCTGCATCCATTTCTAAAATTCCGTGTTCATTTGGTAACCCGCCGTAGCCAACAGATTTATAAAATGGATAATCTTCTACGGTTTTAATCGTTGTCTCTAAGGCATCAGCAGCAGTTGCATTTTTACTTAACATTTCTTTAGCTGCAACAATGCCATCGTGTGCCATTCGCCACGTTGCGATAATTCCCCACATTTTTCTTTCCTCCTATATCAGATAATAGAGCGTTTTCTTTATATTGTATATTCTATATAGTATATACTAGTACGTCTATACTATTTTCCATTTTATCTTGATTTTTTTAGTCTTTTATCATTTTCAAAAAACGTTTTCAAATTCTGACTTATTGTATTCGTCAATAAAAGCACAATAAATATATTCATTCTTCCTATGATGTAATCCCTTGTTTCATTGTAGGAAGAGGCTACGACAAAAGTCTTGTCACATTGTTTAAGCAAAAAAAAGATGTGACAAGACTTTTGCCACACCTTTTTATCTTATTCACTTAACAAAGCTTGAATACTCCGTAGATAAATCTCCAAGTTTAATTTTAAGTCACTAACATCCATATACTCATTGGCATTGTGGGCAATGCCTTTTTGGCCAGGAAATGAAGGACCAAACGCTAAAATATTGGGCATTTTCCGCGCATAAGTAGCACCTGTTGTCGTCACAGGGCGACTATCATTACCAGTCACGCTGGCATAGATCGCTGATAATTTTTCAATTTCAGGCGAATCTTTTTCATGCCGAATACCAGGTAAACTACGAACAATATTGACTGTGGAATTTTTTGGTACTTGTTTTAACACACCGGCTACAACGTCTTCTTGCGTAGCTGAAACTGGATAGCGAAAGGCAATTTCTAATGTCAAGCCAGTATCATTTTTTTGCAAAATGACAGGAGTTAAAATTAATTTGCCAGAATCTTCATCGGCCAGTGCTAAATCAAGACCTTCACCATAATGCTGGTCTTTTAATACCTTGGTTAACCAAGTAAAGTATTGCTTTAACGCGACACTTAAGTCATTTTCTTTTGCGAGTTTTTCTGCTAATAAAACAATGGCATTCACGCCTAATTCAGGCGCATTTGAAGGCGCACGTTTTCCTTTTACAGTCACTTCATTTTGGTTTACAGTAACGCTCAATTCATCTGGAACGTGATCTCTGGCTTGATCGCCTTTAAACTCCCCTAATACCTTTAATTCTTCAGCTTTAAAATTTGTTGCTATCTGAATATTGACAATGCCACGTTCACCATAAACTACCGGATATTTACAATCAGGCGTAAAGCCAAAAACAGGAGGTTTTTCCTTAGCTAGGTATTTAGGAATATCAGACATCCCACTCTCTTCATCTGTTCCAAATAAAATGCGAATCGTTTTTTGTGGTTTAAAACCGGCATCTTTTAAGATTTTTAACGCATAAAAGCAACTAATAATTGGTCCCTTGTTGTCTAAAATCCCCCGTCCGTAAAAACGCCCGTCTTTTTCACTTAAATCAAAAGGTGGAAAATCCCAGCCACTACCTGCTGGCACCACATCTAAATGTCCTAAAACACCAAGATAATCTTCGTCTTCTCCCCACTGAATGTAGCCTACCGCATCATCTACAAGCTCAGTTTTAAACCCATATTCCTCACCTAAAGCTAAAACCAAATCTAAAACGCGGCGAGGTTCCCTGCCATAAGGCGCATTTGTTTCAGGTTCACCTTTTACACTGGGAACTTGCATTATTTGCTGTAAAACATTTAAAAAATCAGACCAGTTGGCATTAATTAACGTATTGACTTGATCCATTTCTTCAATCTCCTTTTTTTATCCTAAAATGAGTTTAAAAATCATTTTTGTCTTACCAAAATATTTTTGAAGGTGTATTTATCCGCCCGATAAAACGATGTATCAAATAAAATTGGCTTAGCAGAAGGCGAATAGGTCATTGAATGTACTAATAAAAGTGGTTCGCCGGCTGGCACTTGTAACAATTCCGCTAAATCTGTCGTAACTTTAACAGCTTCAACTTCTTGATGAGAATAGCCAATTTCAATATGTTGCTCAATAACTTGATATAAAGAAGCCCGCAATTGCTCTTTAGTACAATCCCCTAAATAACGCTTTAAGATATACAAATTCTCAATTGTCATCGGTTCTTCATCAAAATAGCGTCGCCGGACTAAATAAACAATCTCTTCATTAGCATAAGCACCAAAGGCTTGTTTTATTTTTTCAGGCAAGTTAGAAACTGTTTCAAATTGTAAGACTTCAGTACGGGTATTTTTTCCTTGTGCTTTTGCCGTTTCGGTAAAACTTTGTAAACCGCCTGAACCACTTTGAATTTTCGGTTGTTTCATAACATAAGTTCCTTTGCCTTTTTCTTTCATCAACACATTTTGTTTAATCAAAGATTCTACTGCGCGGCGAACCGTTAAGCGACTACACTGAAATTCTTCAGCTAAATCATATTCTGAGGGTAATTTTTGGCTGGTCACATAGACCCCTTTTTCCACCCGTTGCAAAATCTCTGCGGCAATTTCTTCAAATACTGCTTGTTTTTTCATTTTTATCCTACTTTCTTACCATTCAAAAAAGTTGCGGTTAGCACTAACCCCTGTCGCGACACTGACAAAAGCCTGTTGGTCAAAATCAGCAATGACTTTTTCGACAGCTTTTAATTCTCGCTTTGAAATAACTAATAGTAATAACTTTCTTTCTTGGTGATCAAACCCACCTTCGACATTATTAATCACGGTAATTCCCCGCTGAAAATAACTTTGCAATACTCCGGTTAACATTGGTGCTTTTTCAGTCACCACCATCAGTTGAACACGTTTTTGTTTGTCATTTACATAATCAACCATCCGACCACTAATAAAAAAGGAAACTGCACTATAAAAAGCAAAAGGAAACCCGTATATTAAACCAGCAAAAATTTGTAATGTCACATTATAAAAAATAAAAAAAGAACCAATACTGCGACCAGTAGCTTTTTTAACTAAAATCCCTAAAATATCTAAACCCCCAGTAGAAAAATCACTATTTAACGTCAGCCCAACAGAAACACCATGAAGAGCGCCCCCAAATACAGCACAAATAACTGGATCAGACGTTAACGTCACCACTGGCACAATCTTCATCATAACAGATGTTAAAACAACTGCAAAAATCGTCAATAAAGTAAACTCACGATCAATTACTTTTGCTGCAACCGCTAACAATGGTATATTAAAAAATAAAACCAGTAACGGAAGCGAAAATTCAACGTGTAGATAATCGCTTAGAATTTGGGATAATAACTGCGCGGTACCTGTAATCCCACTGGCATAAATTTTTCCTGGTAACCAAAACATATTCAATGCAACCGTCGCTAAAAAAGCATATAAAATGGCGATTAATCCTTTTTTTACCCGTTGTGGCATAAAAGACCTCCGGCACTCTTTTTAAACAGTATATACCACTAAGTATATACTGTCACGATTTTTTCCTTCATTTTTTTGCTTTCCGCTTAATTTTCAGCTGAAAATTGATAAAAGAAAAAAACTGTCCCTTTAAAAATGAGATGGATCTGACAAAGTAGCGGGATCTTGTTTCCTTGTCTACTTTATCAAAAAGCATCTCAAAATTGAGGTAACAGTTTTTTAGTAATCTATTTTTTTATTTTTAAAGTCATCGCGTTGATAGCGACAATTACCGTACTAAGAGACATTAAAATGGCACCGACAGCAGGACTTAAAATAATCCCAAGTGGCGCTAAAACACCAGCTGCTAAAGGAATAGCAATAATATTATAGCCTGCGCCCCACCATAGATTTTGAATCATTTTATTACGTGTTTGTTTAGATAAATCTAAGAAGTGTAAAATATCTTCTGGATTACTATTAGTTAATACAACATCAGCAGAATCGATCGCGACATCTGTTCCAGCACCAATGGCAATCCCTACTGTCGCCCGTGCCAACGCAGGTGCATCGTTAATACCATCACCAACCATAGCAACTTTTTTACCTGCTTTTGTCATTTCACTAACAATCTTTTCTTTGCCATCTGGTAATAAACCAGCATGAAAATTATCAATACCTAAATAATTTGCTACAGCAGAAGCGGCTTCTTGATTGTCACCAGTTAACATCACGGGTTCTACCCCGCGATCTTTTAATGCTTGAATAAATTTTTTGGCCTCTGGCTTAACTTTATCACCTAATGCAATTAAGGCAATTAATTCATCATCGACAAATAAATAGCTAATTGTATTCCCTTGGGCCAAATATGGTGCCAGTGTTTCTTTTGGAATAGATAAACTACGCTTAGTTAGCTCTTTATCATTTGCAATCAAAATATGATGATCTGCTACCATACCTGATAAGCCAATTCCGGCAATATTTTTTAAATCGTGGCTATTAGGTACAGTGATTTTTTCAGCATTGATATACTTCATAATACCCGTGGCAATTGGATGATTAGCATTTTTTTCCAACGCACCAATATATTGTAATACTGTATCTTTTTGCCAATCTTTATTTAATATTTCAACCCCAGTTACCGCAAAGGTTCCTTCTGTTAAGGTTCCTGTTTTATCTAGGAGGATTGCATCTAAATCATGGGTATTTTCAATTGCATTGCGATTTTTTAGTAATAAACCATTTTGGGCGGCTAAAGAAGTCGAACGGGCCACCACTAATGGAATCGCAAGCCCTAAAGCATGCGGACAGGCAATCACAAAGACGGTTACCATCCGATCTAAGGCTGTTGGTAAATCTGCAGCGATTAGCCACGCAATAAAAGCTAAAATACCAGCTGTTAAAGCGATATAAAAGAGCCATTTGGCGACTTTATCTGATAAAGCTTCTAAATGTGATTTTTCCGCTTGGGCGTCTTTTACCATTTTCATTACTTTGGCTAAGTAGCCATTTTCACCGGTACCGGTTACTTTAATTGTAATTGTGCCGTCGCCATTCACTGAACCACCAATTACTTGATCGCCAGTTTTGCGTACTACCCCACGAGACTCACCTGTCACTGCCGATTCATCCACCGTTGTTTGCCCTTTTAAAATCAAGCCATCAGTTGGCATTTTATCTCCAGCTCGCACAATTAAAGTATCACCTTCACGTACTGCTTGGAGGGAAATTTTTTCTTCATGGCCATTATCGTGGACACGCGTTACCGTATCAGGTAATAATTCCGCTAATTTTTTTAAGGCGCTACTGGCATTTGAGACGGCATTCATTTCAATCCAGTGTCCCAATAACATAATCACGATTAATGTCGCCAATTCCCAGAAAAAGTCCATTACGTGTTTTGTCTGTAAGAAATGATTGGCAATAAAGGCGTAAAGACTATAAATGTAAGAAACGGAAATCCCCATCGCAATTAAAGTCATCATCGCCGGATTTTTCATTTGCAGTTCCATTTTGGCGCCACTTAAAAATGGCTGACCACCATAAATAAATAAGATTGTCGCTAAAATTAAAACAACATAATCTGAACCTGGAAAAGTAAATTGAAACGGTAAATTAATTCCCATCATAGGTGAAAGTAATATAATGGGAATCGCTAAGACTAACGAAAGCCAAAACTTCTGTTTAAAGTTTCCCATGTGCATGGAATGATCCATGCCCCCCATATCGTGATCCATATGACTCATATCATGGCCCGCGTGATTCATATCATGGTGCATTTCACCACTCATTTCATGATTCATTTCATCATGCATTTTATGATCAGCATGATTGTGAGCCATCTGAGACATATCCTGTTGCTTTTGGTCATGATTATGGTGATTCATATTCTCATCCATTTCTTTTTGGTCTTTCATCACTACTCCCTCTTTTCTAGTTTTAATCGATTTAGACTAAGTGAGTTTAATAAAACACTAACAGAACTAAAGGCCATGGCACCTCCAGCGATAATTGGATTTAAAAAGCCCAAAGCTGCAAACGGTATTCCAACAGTATTGTAAATAAACGCCCAAAAAAGATTTTGCTTAATCTTTTTAATCGTCGCTTTTGATAATTGCAACATTTGCTCTAAATAATTCAAATCACTGTGAATCAAAGTGACGTCCGCTGTTTCCATAGCGATATCTGTACCACTTCCCATCGCAATCCCCACATCAGCTAATGCAAGGGCTGGCGCATCATTAATGCCGTCACCTACCATACCAACTAATTTACCTTGTTGCTGTAATTCTGCCACTTTAGCTGATTTTTCAGCTGGCAATACTTCAGAAAAAATATTTTCCACCGGAATACCTACTTGCTTGCCAATATAGTTTGCGGCTGCGTGATTATCACCTGTCAACATGTAAACTGAAATGCCTTGTTTTTGTAAGGTTTCAATCGCAACTTTTGAAGTTGCTTTAATTTCATCTGCTACTGCTACGATTCCTAAAATTGCCTTTTCATCTGCTAATAACATGACTGTCTGACCTTCATTGGTCCATTGCGCTAGTTTTATAAGATAGTTTTCATTATCCACTTTGCCAAGCATTAGCTTCGGATTCCCAACATAATACGTTTTGCCATTCGCATTGCCTTTAATTCCTAAGCCTGGGAGTGCTTCAAATTGCTCAATCCTATACGGCACTACTTTTTTCTCTTTGGCATAAGCCAGAATTGCCGACGCTAAAGGATGTTCAGAAGCTGCCTCTAAACTAACCAAAACAGGTAAAAGTGCCTCATCTACTAATTGTAAATTCGTGACAGTAGGTTTTCCTTTCGTAATGGTTCCTGTTTTATCTAGTACAATCGCATTTAATTGCGCAGCTTGTTCTAAAACAGCGCCACCTTTAATTAAAATCCCATTTTTCGCGCCTAAACCTGTTCCCACCATAATCGCAGTTGGCGTTGCAAGCCCTAACGCACATGGACAAGCAATTACGAGTACGGCTACGCTATGAATCAAAGCCTCTTGCCAGTTACCACTCACTAGTCCTGTTACAATTAATGTTACCATAGCAATCGCTAAAACGCTGGGTACAAACACTGCAGAAATTCGATCTGCAATTTGTTGAATTGGTGCTTTTTGACCTTGAGCATCTTCTACCATCCGAATAATTCGAGCTAAAACTGTCTCATCACCCACTTTTAAAGTTTGAATGATGAACTGACCATTTTTATTAACAGTCCCACCAAAAACCGTGCTATCTACATTTTTTTCCACTGGCATACTTTCACCAGTTAACATGCTTTCATCGACTGACGTCTGCCCGCTTATAACAAGACCATCTACCGGAATTTGCTCGCCGGGAAAAATAATAACTTTCATTCCTTTTTTTACAGCTTCCACAGCTACTTCATTTTGACTGCCATCTTCATTTAAAACGCGAGCAGTTTTGGCTTGTAACTGCATTAATTGCTTAATTGCTGAACTGGTTTTATTTTTCGCAGTAATTTCTAGATATTTTCCTAATAAAATTAAAGCAATAATCATCCCACTGCTTTCAAAATACAGCTCATGGGGATTGCCGCCTAAAAATCCGTTATAAAAACTCAACAAAAAAGCGGCAGTTGTTCCTAAAGAAACTAAAACATCCATATTAGGTGCTTTTGTTTTTAACGCATGATACGCGCCTTTATAAAAACGTAATCCCACACCAAATTGAATCGGTGTAACTAAAATCAACTGAACGAAAGGACGGTGGAAAAAATGCACCCATGAAGCATTCACTCCCGATAACATCGCAATCATAGCGATCATTAAAGGCGCAACTAAAACGACACTAAAAATTAAGTCCCGTTGCATTTTTTTAATCTGTCCACGTTTTTTTTCAGCAACTTGTTGCCGATGCGCCTCATCATCTAAAATAGCCCCATAGCCAATGTTTTCCACACTTTTAATCAGTGCTTCAGCAGTAGTTTCATTAAATTGAACAGTAGCTTTTTCAGTTGCCAAATTGACAGTAGCCTGGGCCACACCAGGTTGGGCATTTAATTCTTTTTCGACTCGAGCCGAACAATTGGCACAAGTCATTCCGGTAATGACAAATGTCGCAACTTGTTCATTATTCATTAGGCCGCCTCTGTGGGATAACCAGCAGCACTTACAGCTTCAACAATTTTTTCAGTTGTTAATTGGGTATCGTCATATTTCACCACACCGTTATTTTTCTTTAAATTAATTTTGACTTTTTTTACACCGGGTAAAGCATTAATCGCACCTTCTACGCGGGCCACACAGTGTTCACAACTCATACCACTAATATTAAAAGTTTGTTTCATTTTCATTTCCTCTTTTCTTAATCATTATGTTTTATTTGATGAATCCTACATTCGCATTGTCCAGGAATACAATCACAAGCAATACTAGCTACTGGTGTTTTAGCAGCCAACGCTTTTTGAATAGCGCTTATATCTTGTGCGGTTAATTGCGCATCGTCAATTAAATCTGCAATCGTTGCGCCAATTTTTTTAGCACAAATATGAGAAAATAGATTTTCGGTTGCACTTTGCACAGTGGCGGATTCTGAAACCTTTGGATAATAAATGAACTTTTTGCCGTCTAGTTCACTATAGATTACCTCTTTTTTACTTAAGCGACCCAAAAGCGTCTTAACCGTCGCCAACTTCCAATCCATTTTATCGGCTAAAATTTCTGCTATCTCATGAGCGGTTGCCGCATGCAATGTCCACAAAACACGCATAACTTCCCACTCTGCATCACTAATTTTCACAGGTTCTAACGTCATTAATTCTCACCTCGTTTACAAATGTAATCTCAACTTCTTTTTAAGTTTACAACTGTAATCGCAAATGGTCAAGTAAAACCCCACTAAAATTTTTAGTGAGGTTTTTTTGCGATTAAAAAATGAGTTTAAATGTACTTGTCATCGAATACTCTTTTTCTGGTGTTAGTGTAATATCGCCAAATTGCGGATAAATTTCTGTTCCTGGTACCCCTTGTGGTTCAATAGCAATCGCACCATGATTGCGCATAACACCAGTATTCATCTTCGTACCAGCTTCTCCTTGTCCGGTCGTATAAATCACCACAGCTGGAGCTTGTGTTAAAAGCGTTAGTGCGACTTTTCCATCAGGAGCAGTTAAAGTGAGTGCATCTGGCGCATCAGCTTCAATTAAAAATGGATCATCTAATAACGTCGGTCCAATTTTTCTACCTGAAACAAAATCGAATTTTGTCCCCGTAACCGCAACTTTATCACCAGTAGTCGTGACATCATCATTTGTTTGGGCGACAAAATTGGCATTGATTTGTAGTGTATGTTCATCAATTGCATTACTTGGTGTGCCCGTTAAATTGTAATAGCCGTGATTGGTTGGATTGAATAATGTTGGTTTATCTGTGGTTGCTTCAAATGTAAAACTATATTGATTATCATCGGATAATGTATACGTTACTTTTGCACTGACATTGCCAGGAAAACCGTGATTGCCATCTGGATCAATTAATTTAAAAACGACGCCTGCCAGATTTTCTGCCACAAAAGGTTCGGCTTGCCATACTCGTTGATCAAACCCTTCAAAACCACCGTGTAATGTATTACCTTTTTGATTAGCTTCGGTGTTATATTCGACACCTTCTAATTCAAAACGAGCAGCTGCAATCCGACCAGCTACCGGACCAATCGTCGCGTTATAATAGCTATTTTCTTTGTAATCTGCTAAGTTTTTGCAACCGACTAAGATATCGCGCTTTCCATCATCAACAGGCAGCACTAATGATAGCGCTCGTGCGCCAAAAGGATGGAGTTCCAAAATTACACCATCTTTATTTTTCACTTCAAAATAAGTTCCCCACGCTTGATTCGTTAACTTTTCAACTGTTGCCATTAACACCGCTCCTCTAGTTTGACTTAGCCTATTTATTAAAGCCTTTTCAATTCTCTTCTTTAGTATAGCGGTGCCATAAAAGAACGTCAATTTATTTAGTAACATTTAGTAAATTTATCGACTGAAATTTTGTACAAAAAAACACACCTTCAAAAGAAGATGTGTCAATAACTGGGGTAGCTGGATTCGAACCAACGCATGAGGGAGTCA
>NZ_JXKG01000034.1 GCF_001885735.1 Enterococcus canintestini
CGAGTTCGCAAAGCTTTTCTTTTGGTAGGGCTTTTTTGGGGGTAAAGTTTAGGGAGAAATTATGGTATTATTGAAAGGTATGAGCAAATGATTTTAGAAGAAGTGAAGGAAACGTCATGAAAAAAGCCTATCGTGTCAAAAAAGAACGAGATTTTCAGCGGGTATTTGAGCAAGGTAACTCTTGTGCGAATCGCCGTTTTGTTGTCTATAAACTCCCCAAAGAACAAGAACATTTTCGAGTAGGAATCTCCGTGGGAAAAAAAGTCGGCAATGCTGTGATGCGCAATAGTGTGAAACGGAAAATCCGTGCCAGTTTGTATGCCCTAAAAGATCAGATTGATCCGAATCTTGATTTTATAATCATCGCTCGACCAACTGTGAGTGAATTAGATAGTGAAGAATTGATGCAAAATTTGAAGCATGTACTAAAACTCGCAAAAATTATTTAAATAATCGTTAGAAGGGATCATGCCTCGTGAAAAAGAAACATGTCAAAAAAGCACTACTTTTAAGTGGTATGCTGGCACTGGTAGTATTCTTGTCAGCTTGTGGTGCCACTGGTGAAGTAAGTGCCAACAGTACCGGAATTTGGGATCGTTACATTGTTTGGAACTTTGCCCGTGCTATTAAAGCTTTATCTTTTGGTAATGCCGGAATTGGGATCATCTTATTTACCTTAATTGTGCGGATTATCTTAATGCCATTGATGCATTTCCAAACAAAAAGTATGCGTAAGACCCAAGAATTACAACCAAAAATCAAAGCGCTGCAAGCTCAATATTCTGCTAAAGATATGGAGACCCAGCAAAAGTTAAAAGAAGAAACACAAAAGCTTTACGCAGAACACAACGTCAATCCTTATGCAGGCTGTTTACCATTATTGGTGCAAATGCCAATTTTAATGGCATTATGGCAAGCGATTCAACGGGTACCAGAACTATCACAAGGTCATTTCTTATGGCTTAATTTAGGGGAAAAAGACCCGTATCTTATTTTACCGATTTTAGCGGCTGTCTTCACTTTTGCCAGCACTTATCTTTCAAGTATGAGCCAAGTGGAATCAAATGCAAGTCTAAAAATTATGAACTTTGCGATGCCTTTAATGATTTTAATGATGGGGCTAGGACTTGCCAGTGGTTTGTCATTATACTGGGTGGTTTCCAATGCATTCCAAGTAGTGCAAACATTACTAATCAATAATCCATTTAAAATTAGAAAAGAACGAGAAGAAGCATTGCGCCAAGAAAAAGCACGAGAACGTGCGTTGGAACGTGCCATGAATCCGAAGAAGAAAAAACGCAAAAAATAAAAGGGGGTTACCTTGATGCCAATTTATGAAGGAGCGACCAGTGCAGAAGCAATTACAACTGGTTTGACTGCATTAGGAATTTCTAAAGATGAAGCTGTTATTGAAGTGATTGAAGAAGCTAAAAAAGGCTTTTTGGGAATGGGAAGAAAAAACGCCCGCGTTTCAATTGAACCTTCTGTCACAGAAGAAATCAGTGAAGCAGTGTCAGAAACAGTTGAAGATGTTTTAGTTGGAGAAGAGCAAACACCAGTGGTTGAATTGGATGTTCCTGCAACTGAAAATGTTAGTTTAGAGCAACCAGCTGAGCAAACAAAAACACCTGACATTGCAGACGTTTTATCTGATTTAGATGATGAAGCGGCTTTAACGCAATTAGCGCTTTATTTAACGAATATCACCAACGAATTAAATGCACCTGCTTTGGTCAAAATGGAGCGGGAAAATGGCTTAATTATCTTCCATTTAGACACGAAAAAACAGGGAATCTTAATTGGTAAACATGGTAAAATGTTAAACGCATTGCAATATTTGGCCCAAGTTTTTATTCACCGTGTGGCTAAAAATAAACTTTCGGTTGTGGTCAACGTTGGCGATTACCGCCAAAAACGGCAAGCAATTTTACAACGCTTGGCTGAACGCACCGCAGAAAAAGTGAAACGCACTGGTCGTCCTGTTTTCTTAGAACCGATGCCAGCTTTTGAACGCAAACAAATTCATTCGGCTTTAAGCCATGACGATAGTGTGAAAACTCATTCTGAAGGGGACGAACCTTACCGCTATTTAGTTGTTGAACCAAATAAAAAGTATTATTAATAAGCTTAAAATTTAAAAGCCACAGGCATTTTGAACCGACCCCAAAAAGTTAGACCAAAAAATCTAACNGCGGGTCATTTCATTTGCCTGCGGCTTTTTTTAATGAAAAATGGTAAGAGAGTAAATGCACTTTAAAAGTGACATAAAAAGGATAATTTTTTTTGAGGCGTTACTTTTATCTATTCTGCATTTCTTAGTTTTAAAATATGGCAAAACACAGTTCTTTTTAGCAAGTTGGGCTAGCAAATTTTGCGCAGTAAAATGAGGTAAGAGAGGCTAAAGCGGCTTCTTTTGAGTAGAAAAAACTTTTTCGATGTTGTTTTTTATCTTGGCGAAAAATAAAGAAAAAGCAGAAGAAATGCCTATCTTATGGGCTTTTCTCAGCATAAACTCACCTGCATTTCATTGACATCCCCCAAAAAACCAAGTATATTTTACTAGAAATCATTCTTATCGAAGTAAGATACGATGCCGTAGTCATTACTTTGGTCTTTAAAACGTCTGTTACGCCATTAACAGACGTTTTTTTGCGGTTTTTAAGAGCAAGAGAGTGACGGAAACTTGTTTTTGTCGAGAAGAGATTCCGATTTGTCTTTTCAGACTTAGACAGCAAACTAAAATCGGTTGGCTGCAATGAATCTTGCTTAAAGCTTTTAAAGTCAACTGCTTCTTTTTAGCTTGCAACTTTTTTTACTCTCTTTTATACTAATGGTGTATTTAATAACTCGTTAGAAGAAAAAGAGGGCTATTTGTGAGTGTAACAGGTATCTAATCAGCAATTTAAAAACAAGTAAACGTTAAGTTTATTTGTGATGCTCTAGATGCCTATCTTTAATCGCAAGATTTTTAAGACGATAGGGAAACTATCGTCTTTTTTTGTACACTTTTTCTAGGTTAAAGGCAAAAAGTGTGCCCACCATTCTAACGAGTCTTTTTTGTGTTTAGAAATGGGGTCTAGTCAAGAAAGGATACCCAAATGAAAAACGTATTAACTGAAACAGAATTTACTAAAATCCGCACGATAATTAGTCAAACCGCTATTAGTGACAAGGGCAAAGCCGCTATTTTAGCACGTAAGCCGGCAACGCAAATCAATACCGTTCGCAGTTGGCTAAAAGAAACTGAAGAAGCGATGACTATTTTGGCTTCGGGTCAACATATTCCTTTAATGGGACTAGCACAAATTGGCCATTTGACACAAAAAATTACCAAAGGCCAAATTTTAGAACCCAGTGAACTAACGGAATACAGTGATTTTTTACGATCATTTCAATTAATTCAAAAATTATTTCAAAAAAATGCCTATCAAGTGCCAACTCTTTTTGCCTATAGTCAGCAATTAGGGGACTTTTCTGAAATCACCAAGGAAATTACGGGGATGGTAAATGGTACTCGTTTAAATAGCAATAGTAGTCGCCAATTACGAAAAGCCCGCAATCAAGTGCAAAAAATTGAAGGGGAAATTGAAGCTGCATTACAAAAATATCTGCGAAATGCTACCACGCAAAAATATTTGCAAGAACGTTTGATTTTGAAAAAAGGGGATCGTTACACATTACCTGTCAAAGCGGAATTTCAAAATAAAATTAACGGCACTATTATTGAGAAATCCAATAAAGGCACGACTGTTTTTGTGGAACCAAGTAATGTTGCCCGTTTGAATGAAAAATTGATTTTAGCCCAAGCAGAAGAAGTAGCCGAAGTGTATCAGCTTTTGGCCTATTTAACCGGTTTACTTGCAGCCGCCCAAGAAAAAATCGTCTACAGTTTAGAAACTGTGGTGGAATTGGATATTATTTTTGCTCGTGCCAAGTATTCCCGCAACATTGATGGCGTGAAAATGGCGGTCAATGATGAAGAAATTTTACATTTGTCCAATGTGACCCACCCTTTATTAGGGGATAAAGCTGTGCCTCTGTCAGTTTCATTAGGTACAGATGCCAGAGGATTAATTATCACAGGACCTAATGCGGGTGGAAAAACGGTGGTCTTAAAAACGTTGGCATTAACGTGTTTGTTAACGGCTTTTGGTGTGTTGGTACATCATGATGGCACGAGCAATATTGCTGTTTTCAATGAAATTTTAATTGATATCGGTGATCAACAAGATATGGAAAATGCGCTCAGTACTTTTTCTGGTCATATGCAAAATATTGCTGAAATTTTGCGCCACAGTAAACGCAATACATTGGTTTTATTAGATGAAATTGGCAGTGGGACTGAACCCAATGAAGGGGCAGCACTCGGGATTGCGATTATGGAACAAATGTATCAAAATGGCGCGTTAGTCGTGGCCACGACGCATTATGGTGAAATTAAAGATTTTGCCTTAGCCCATGAAGATTTTAAAACTGCGGCGATGGCGTTTGATGCTCAGACTTTGACACCGAAATATCAGCTATTAATGAACGAAGTCGGTAGTAGTAATGCTTTTTGGATCGCAGAAAAAATGCAGCTTCAAAAAGACGTCATTGATCGCAGCCGCCAATTACTAAAACAAAAAGATTATGCCGGTAAAAAACGTGTCTTCAAAAAAATTGGCCAAGTTCAAACCCAGCGACCAACATTGCCGCAATTTGAAAAAGGGGATCGCGTCTTTTCTTCTGCTACCAATAAGACTGTTTTATTTTATGAAGCAGAAGGAGAAGAAGGAATCGTATATGCAGATGACAAATTCTTTAAGGTGCCGTTGCGCCGCTTGCGCTTAGAGATGGCTGCGGAAAAGTTATATCCTCTTGATTATGACGTTGAAAGTTTATTTCACGATTTTCACGAAGAAAAATTTAAAAAAGACTTAGTCCGCGGTTCCAAAAAAGCCCATAAACAATTACGTAAAATGGAAAAAGCGCGACGGGAAAAGCTTTAAAATGCCATTATGAAAAAGAGTAGAAAGTTTTTTCTACTCTTTTTTTGTTGGAATTTAATCACTAATTAGAAATTTAGTTTATTTATTTTTTAAATAAATGTTGAAACTAAATTTCTAATATTGTATGATGCAAGCATAGCAAGTAATAAGTTGCTAAAAATGAAGCGAAGGTAAGAAAGGAAGATAAGATGCGGGCAATCATATTAGTAGGACATGGTTTAGGTTGTATCGGTATGAAAGAATCAGCTGAAATGATTTTAGGTAAGCAAGACAATCTCTTTGCTGTACCGTTACAGACAGAAGAAAATATTACGGAGTATATCGAAAAATTAGCGGCCTTTTGTATAAAGGTAAAAGAAGATTATTCAGAAATTTTATTTTTAGCAGATATTAAAGGCGGAACACCGGCAAAAGCCGCTGCATTAGTTAGTAAGCAGCATCAGTTACCAAATAGTCAGTTGATTATGGGATATCATTTGGCATTAGTTTTATCCAGTTGTTTGGATTTACAGAAAAATGCAAGCGGTTTAATAGCGGAAACAACACCTATGATTCAAGAATTTAGTCTTTAAAAGAAAAGGGGAAGAAAAATGAGTATTAATTTAACACGAATTGATGAGCGCTTAATTCATGGTCAGGTGGCCTATTCATGGTCAGTTGCTTATCCTTGTGATGAAATTGTCGTTATTGATGATCAAGCAGCGCAAGACGACATGCAAAAAATGTTATTGGAAATGGCAGTGCCAGAAGGTAAGGGTTTCAAATTATTTACCGTAACTGAAGGTAGCGAATATTTTGCAAAAGATAATGGTTTAAAATCTTTTCTTGTGATTAAAGATCCAGCAGTAATTTTGGCTTTAGTCAAAGCGGGAATCCATTTTGATAGCATCAATATTGGCGGCATGTACTTTAAAGAAGGCAAAAAAGAAATTACCAAAACAGTTTATTTAGATGAAAGAGATGTGGCTGTCTTTAAAGAGTTAGCGGCTGTAGGAGTGAAATTAGATGTCCGAACAGCACCAGGAGATAAATCATTAGAGTTAAGTACAGTTATTTAATTGGGTAAAAATTTTTGATGGGGAAGTCTAATTAGCATAGGGGGAGAACAATGACGTTATTCAGCGGGATTTTGTTGAGTATTTTTGTTGCAATTTTAATTACTGAAAACTATGGATATGGCTATTGGATGATTTCGCGTCCAATTTTTGCGGGGCCTTTAATCGGTTTAATTATGGGGGATTTACAAACTGGTTTACAAGTTGGGGCAAGTGTTGAGCTGATGTTTATGGGGGTATTACCAATTGGTGGCTCGGTTCCACCTAATGCGCAAATTGCTGGAATTATTGGGACGATTTATGCCATTCAAGCAGGTTCACCTGCGCTAGGAATTTCGTTGGCTTTACCGATTGGTATTTTGGCGCAATTCTTAATTATGTTAGCTTGGAATATAAATATTTTCCTAGTGCACAAAGCCGATACTGCGATTAAAGCAGGTAAGACAAAAACAGTCGAAAAGTTACATTTAGCTGGTGTTGGCGTTTTCTTTATCGTCTTTTTTGTCGCATCTTTTATGGCGATTCAATTTGGGAGTGAGTTTGTCAAACAAATTAATGATGCCTTGCCAGTCTGGGTTTCAGGTGGTTTAACGATTGCGTCAGGATTATTACCAGCTATTGGGATGGCCATGCTATTAAAAATGATGGATTTCAAAAAATTTTGGCCCTTCTTTTTAATTGGCTTTGTGTTGTCTGTTTATTTGAAACTAGATGTATTGGCTGTTTCTTTATTAGGAGCTGGTGTGGCAGCAGGTGCG
The DNA here is from genome assembly GCF_001885735.1 of Enterococcus canintestini. GTDB lineage: Bacteria > Bacillota > Bacilli > Lactobacillales > Enterococcaceae > Enterococcus_C > Enterococcus_C canintestini. The sequence goes on from NZ_JXKG01000034.1 coordinate 6,802, forward strand.
GGTGCTTTGCGTAAAGGAGAAAATCAAACTGCGCAAAATCTAACAACTGAAGCAGTCACAAATGATCAACAGCTTTTAAATAAAAAAGATTTATGGCGTGTTTTCACGCGTTCTTTTTTCAGTATGGCAACAATTAATTATGAACGTTATATCAGTTTAGGTTTTAATTATGCGATGATTCCAGTTTTACAAAAATTATATCAAGATGAAGCTGAGTATCAAAAAGCATTACAACGGCACAATGAATTCTTTAACTGTCATCCTTATACAACCAATATTGTAATGGGTGTTTCTGTAGCCCTAGAAGAACAAAAGGCTTTAGGGAAGCCGATTACTGATGAAACTATTTCTTCTACCAAAACAGCATTGATGGGGCCTTTATCAGGAATAGGGGATTCTGTTTTTAAAGCAACTTTTATGACAATTTTTGCTGCTGTGGGGGCAGGCTTGGCTTTAAATGGTAATATTTTAGGTCCGATTATTTTTATTGTACCTAATATCTTTTTAAATATTGCTACACGTTATCTAGGTGTTTTTTGGGGTTATAAATTTGGGGTTAAATTAATTGCTAAAATGAAAAATTCAGATTTAATTAAAAACTTTGTTCAAGGGGCAACTATCGTGGGGATGATGGTGACAGGCTCGATGGTGGTCAATTTTGTCAAAATTGAATTGACTGCCAAATGGGATAATGCCGGCAAAGAAATCGTCTTACAAGATTTAATCAATCAAATTTTCCCGGGACTTTTACCACTAATCATTACGCTCATTTTTTACTGGGCATTAATGAAAAATAAAAAAGCTATTTATTGGTTGATGTTAGCTTGTTTTGTAATTGGGCTAGTCGGTAAATTAACGGGAATTTTATAGACGAACGGGAGAATGCAAATGAAAAAAGAAATTATGGAACAAATTAGAAATGGTGTTATTGTCTCATGTCAAGCACGTAAAGGCTGGCCGATGTATGGTAAAGAAATTATGGCAGCTTTTGCCAATGCGGCTGCAGCAGGTGGAGCAGTTGGTATTCGAGCTACGGAACCAGAAAATATCGCAGCGATTAAAAGAGAAGTAAAACTGCCTATGATAGGTATTTACAAACAGTGGTTTGAAGGCTACGATGTTTATATCACACCAACTTTTGCTAGTTGTGAAGCGATTATCGCTGCCGGTGCTGAAATTATTGCGTTAGACGGTACGAAACGACCGCGGCCAAATGGTGAAAAACTGGCTGATATTATTACAAAAGTCCACGAAAAATATCCTGAAATCATTGTCATGGCGGATTGTGATAGTGTAGAAAGTGGTATATATGCTGCAAATTGTGGCGCAGATCTTGTATCTACGACATTAGCCGGTTACACAGAAGAAACAAAAGAAAAGACAGTTTTTGATGCAGATTTAATTCGTGAAATGTCAGAAAAAATTGCAGTACCTATTATTGCTGAAGGTCATATTGCTTCTGTGGCTGATTTAAAAGCTGCCTATCAAGCAGGGGCGTATTCTGTTGTAATTGGAACGGCGATTACACGCCCTGAAGTAATTACGAAAAAATTTGTGACAAGCTTAGAAAACTAATTTGAGGTGAAGAAATGTTTTTGCTCCCAGCGCTAAAAAAACAAGAAAATTTTTCGGAAATTGAAAGTCAAATTGCTGATTTTGTCTTACAAGACGCCGAACGAGTAACCAGAATGACGATTAAAGAATTTGCAACAGGCGCAGGTGTTAGTGAGGCGAGTGTGGTACGTTTTTGCAAAGCAATCGGAGTAAAAGGATTTCGGGACTTTAAAGTAGCACTAAGCCAAGAATTGTTTCGGAATAAAAATGAATTTAATATCGTAAAAAAAGAAAAACATGAAAAATTATCCCTTAATGATGTTTTCTTTAATACCATGGCATTGGATCAATTAGCCGTGCAACAACTGGTAAACACACTGGATTTAAAAGAGGTTTCAAAAGCGATTACCTTATTAAAAGATAAACAAAAGGTCACGGTTTATGGTGTTGGGGCTTCTGCTGTAGTTGCAGAAGATTTTGCGCATAAAGTGAGTAAATTAGGCGTTACAGCTAGCTTTAATCGTGATTTTCACCAAATGTTAGCCCTAGTCTTAAATTTGACGCCTGAAGATATTTTCTTAGCAATTTCTACAACAGGTAAAACGGCGGAAGTGGTGCAATTAGCCACCCTAGCCAAAGAAAAAGGGGCCACCATTATTGCTATTACAACTTTACAAAATTCTAAATTGGCAAAACTTGCTGATCTTAAATTGTCTACACCAGTTTTAGAAGAATATTTTCGCGTAGCCAATATGGCAACACGAATTTCGCAATTAGCAGTTGTGGATGTCTTATATATGGGCTTATATGAAGAATTAGGGGAAGTAGCAACAGATAAATTATACGATTTACACCATGCGATTGAACGTTTTCGCGGTAAATAATAAAAGTACGCGCCTGCACTTTTCCTTTTTAAAACAAGATGTAATCTTTTAAAAAGGTGATAATAATATGTTGTAGGCGCGAGTAATTTTAAATATTGCTACAAACCATAAATATTTTATGGTCATGCTTTTGTCTCGTTATGTAATTAAAAACAAACTTTAGAATACACCAGAAACATAAGCCATAATAAGAAGCGGTAACGAAAATAAAATGAAGTATAAGAAGAGATTACTAGTGTTATTAGTGGTAATGTCTGATTGTCGCGCCGTGTTAGCACGCATACGATCACCTGAAACAAGTGTTCCGGACATGGCTAAACCTAAAAAGAAAGCAATCAGCCCGATAATTTTAAGGTAACTATCTTTTTCAAAATAAATCAACCCGACAGATAGTAGCAAACTTGTCGCTAATACGACGATAAATTTCTTCATTGTAATCTCTCCAGTTTTTGTGTTATAAGTGATTTCAATCAACATTAAATAACGAAATTAATTAATTTTTATCTAGTAAAATAATGATAGCACAAATTTATTAAGAATTTACAATAACTATTAATATAATAAAATGAAATAAGTATTTTCATACGCCAAAAAGGAGATGGACAAGATTTTTGTCACATCTCCTTTTTGCGATTAACTTTTGAAAGGCAAGTTTCACTAGTAAAATGACTGTAAAAAGTAGCGGAAAAAATTAGCCCCCAACAGTTGTTTCAATAAATTGGACAACAGTGCCGTAAGCGAAAATTTCCAAATAAGTTTTGCCGTCAACTTGGACATGATCGTGATCAAAATGGCAATTGATGACAGCATTGGCACCATAAGAAAAAGCTTTTCTTTTTAGCATCAAGATAATATCTTGTAAAGATTCATTGGGGTCAATATTTTCATCAAATAAATCTGTTTCAAATTTTTCCGCAACGAAAATAATGTCGCGAACTGCGTAACTCCGGTTTACATTGCCGGTAGAAATAATAATTTCGTGGATGCGCATGTCGTCTTCTTTTTGTTTGTCAAATGTCATATCGCTCACTCCTTTTAGGCTTTAGGGGAAAAGTTCAAAATTGCATGCTTTTGGCTTTTCATCGTTAAAACCTACTTGATTGTTGCAAACAGCAAAAGCTGTGATTCACTGTAATTTAATTTTACCGTGATAAGAACCTTTAAGTAAAGCTAAAACCTCTCACAAATTCTGGCACGAAATCTTGCAAGACAACGAATTTTATGCTAGTCTATGACCAGAATTTAAGGACTAGCAGTCAAAGTGCGATGTCTTTTGTAAATAGTTATAGACTTCTCAGTGGAGAAGTTTTTTCCTATTGCAAAAGATGAAGCACTTTTTTTATTGCGATAAAACGTGACAAAGCTTTTTAAAACGTAAATTAACTGATTTGCATCGTTTGATTTTAACGATTTAATCACGCTAAGTTTTCATTGTTACGTCATACTAAGTCTAAAAAGGAGTTTATCAATGGCAAATATTACCCAAGAATTTGATACAATTGCTGCAATTTCCACTCCGCCTGGTGAAGGGGCGATTAGTATTGTCCGTTTAAGTGGAGATGATGCGGTGAAAATTGCAAATGAAGTTTATCGCAGTGGCAGTAAACAGCTGTCAGATGTTGACAGCCATACAATTCATTACGGTCATATTTTTGATCCAGCCACGGAAAAAATGGTGGATGAAGTGATGGTTTCTGTTATGCGGGCACCAAAAACTTTTACTCGTGAAGATGTCATTGAAATTAATTGTCATGGCGGGATTGTGGTGGTTAATCAAATTTTGCAATTACTGTTGCGACAAGGTGCACGTCTGGCTGAGCCTGGCGAATTCACAAAGCGGGCGTTTTTAAACGGTCGGGTGGACTTATCTCAAGCAGAAGCCGTGATGGATTTAATTCGGGCTAAAACGGATAAAGCGATGAATTTGGCGTTGAATCAATTGGACGGAAACTTATCCAGCTTAATTCGCTCATTGCGGCAAGAAATTTTGGAAACATTGGCCCAAGTGGAAGTTAATATCGACTATCCTGAATACGATGACGTCGAAGAGTTGACGACGCGTTTGTTATTAGAAAAAGCCAATCAAGTCCAAGGTCAAATTAACCAATTGCTTTTAACCGCCCAACAAGGAAAAATTTTGCGAGAAGGCTTGAGTACAGCCATCATTGGTCGGCCAAATGTTGGGAAATCCAGTTTATTAAATCATTTATTAGCAGAAGAAAAAGCGATTGTCACAGATGTTGCCGGTACGACACGGGACGTCATTGAAGAATACGTGAACGTAAGAGGTGTGCCATTAAAATTAATTGATACGGCTGGTATTCGAGATACTGAAGATATCGTGGAAAAAATCGGGGTGGAACGCAGTCGTAAAGCGTTGCAAGAAGCCGATTTGATTTTATTGGTGTTAAATCAAAGTGAAGCTTTGACAGCAGCTGACTTGGAATTATTAGCGTTAACGCAAGATACTAAACGCATTATTTTATTGAATAAAACGGATTTACCTGCAAAATTAGAGCAAGAAAAATTGCAAACTGTGGCAGGCGATACACCGATTTTTGCCGTATCAGTTTTACAAAATGAAGGCTTAGATCAATTGGAACAAGCGATTGCAGATCTTTTTTTCGCCGGTCAAACAGGGGAAAAAGATGCTTCTTATATTTCCAATACGCGTCACATTGCGTTACTAGAAAAAGCTAGTCAAGCTTTGGGAGATGTTGTAGCTGGAATTGAAGCGGGCATGCCGGTCGATTTAGTCCAAATCGACATGACCCGTTGTTGGGATTTCTTAGGAGAAATCGTGGGTGATAGCGTACAAGACGAACTGATTACGCAACTATTCAGCCAATTCTGTTTAGGAAAATAATAACTTCCAAAATAAAGTGAAAATTAATACATTAACGAAAACGAAATCGTGCTAAATCAGCTAGGAAATTCGACAATATATAAGTTCA
>NZ_JXKG01000035.1 GCF_001885735.1 Enterococcus canintestini
AGTTCGTTTGTGAAGCTAGATCAGTAGAAAAGCTAAATGTAGCGGGTAACTCTTTGGAAAAATCTCAGAAATTCGTTTTCTGGTGCTCCTTACCAGAAACTAATTTTTGAATTTTTCCCGAAGAGTTGCTACATGTGCTAGACACCTAGAAAAGCAAAATGAACTCGCCCAGCTCTCAAGTAATAAGACGAAATCGGAATAAATTGTCTCTTTAATTTCTTACGATTTTGGCTTATTACCGTAGAGAGTTAGTTCATTTTGCTAGACATCTAGAAAAGCAAAACAAACGTGGGTAACTCTCAAGTAATAAGACGAAATCTTGATAAATTGCTTTTTAAATTTCTCAAGATTTTAGCTTATTAGCGTAGCGCGCTAATTCTTAAAATTTAAGAACAACGGGCAATTAATACGTGCTATAAAAAATAAAAAGAGGTTATGACAAGTATTTTGTCACAACCTCTTAGCTTAGGCAGTAAAATAATTCCCTGGTACAACTGAAATCGTTTTGGTTTTCGTATCAACATCTTCGACATAAAGTAAAGATGTGTAGTCTTTAATCGCTTTGATGCCTTTAAATTTCGTTTCTGCAAATACAGTGACGCCGACGAGTTCACATTCAAATTCTTCAATCAAACTCTTCATTCCGTTCACCGTTCCGCCGCCTTTCATGAAATCATCCACCACTAACACACGAGAGCCCCGTTTTAAGCTCCGTTTTGATAATTCCATTTTTTCAATTCGTTCTGACGAGCCGGAAACATAATTCACGCTGACTGTTGAGCCTTCTGTAATTTTAGAATCCCGCCGCACAATGACAAATGGCACGTTTAAATAAGAAGAAACAGCCTGGGCAATCGGTACTCCTTTAGTTGCTACTGTCATTACAGCATCAATTTTTTGGCCCAAATATTTCGAAGCAATAATGCGTCCTACTTGGCGTAATAACTCTGGTTCGCCCAGTAAGTCAGATAAATATACGTAGCCTCCTGGCAATAAACGATCTTGTTCAGACAAACGTTCTGCCAAATCGGTAATATATTTTTTAGCATCTTCATAAGGAATTTCTGGGACAAATAAAACACCGCCAGCCGCGCCTGGAATAGTATCTAAAATTCCAGTTCCCCGCTCTTTAAATGTTTTTTTTACGATAGCCAGATCTTCACTAATAGAAGATTTAGCTGATTCGTAACGTTTCGCAAAAAAAGTTAAAGGAATCAACTCGTGGGGATGTTCCAATAAATAATGCGTCATATCGATTAATCGTTCACTACGACGTACTTTCACACTGTTCACTCTCCTGATAAATTTCTCGCCTTATTATAAGGGCTTATTCTAAAAAAAGCGAGCATTAACTGAAAAAAAGACAAAATAGTTCGTGAAACGTGAACGCTTTCTTGTCAAAATTCTAAAATAGTGCGGTAAATTTCCAACAATTCAAAATAATTTTAGCTAATGAAGGAAACAAGTTTTTTTAAGCAAAAAAAATCAGAAAATCATAACGACTTTCTGATTCTTCTTATAAAAATCAAATCAATTTACTAGTGTGAAACTTTTTTATTTTTGGAACGTTGCAGCGCTACAACGAGTCTTTTTACTATATTTACCACTAAAAATAGACCGATAAAAACTAATGTAATCGTAGCTCCTGGTGGGGTATCTAAATAAAAAGAACTCGTTAAACCACTTAGCATACCAAATAACCCCACAAAAGTTGCAATCCAGATTACCACGTCAAAACTTTTGCCTAAACGCATGGAAATCGCCGCTGGTAAAACCATAATTGCCGAAATCAGTAATGCTCCTGCAATTGGAATCATCACTGCAATGGCAACCCCAGTTAAAACATTAAAAGCCATCGACATTAAATGAACCGGCAAACCATCCACATGAGCCGTATCCTCATCAAAAGTTAACACGTACATCGGACGTTTGAATAAAGCAAACAACACTCTGACGATTACAAATAAAACGCCTAAGAAAATCACTTGACCTGAAGTAATCGTGACAATAGAACCAAAGAGATACGACTGAATACTAGTAGCGGAGTTGCCACCAGATAAATTCATTAAAACTAAAGCTAACGCGAGGCCTCCAGCCATTAAAATGGCAATGGAAATTTCTGAATACGTGCGATACATCGACCGTAAATATTCTAATAAAATCGCCGCTACAACTACGACTAACATCGTCGTTAAATTGGGATTTAAATTTAAGAAAAAACCTAACGCCACACCAGCTAATGAAACATGAGAAAGTGTATCTGCCATTAAGGACTGCCGGCGAATCACTAGAAAAACGCCCAGCATGGGGGCAATACCGGCAATAAAAATTGCCGCTAAAATCGCCCTTTGCATAAATTCATAATTTAGTAAGCTCAAAATAAAATCTCCTTTTTACAGCTACGCCAACTATTTTTAAACATATTTTTGCCACTAAAAGTTACCTTACTAGCGATCAATATGGAAACAACGCCACGGCGAATCTTCTTTGCGCACTAAACGAATTTGACGATCCGCATATTGTTTAATATCTTCGTGATCATGGGTAATCATTAAAATCGCCTTATCGTGTTGATGGGCACTATGACGTAGCAAACGATAAAATTCATTGCGCGACTGTTCGTCCATACCAGTTGTCGGTTCATCTAAAATAAATAAATCAGGATCTGTCGCAAAAATACGAGCCAAGCTGATCCGCTGTTTTTGTCCACCCGACAGCTCCCCGATTTTTTTATGTCGCATTTCCCACATACCAACAGCCTCTAGAGCTTTTTGTACATGCTCATGATCTTTTTTGGTCAGACGCTTAAACCAACGCCCCCGCGGATAACGCCCCGAACGCACCAATTCTTCCACTGTACTAGGAAAACCGGCATTAAAAGAAGCAACTTGCTGGGGAATGTAACCAATGCTAATTTTTTCTCCCTTAGCATTTTCTTTTGCCAGCATAACTTCTCCTTTACTCGGTTTCAAAAGTCCTAAAGTGGCTTTAATTAAAGTAGATTTGGCTGCTCCGTTTTCACCAGTTAAAATGACAAACTCGCCATCGTTGACTTGGTAGGAAATATCTTCTAAAACTGGTTCATCATCATAATAAAAAGTTAAATCTTTAACATCAATATAGCGCAAAGCCTGCGCCTCCTCTTTTTGAAGTTCGCTTTTAAAAGTTTACCATACTCCTAGTGAATACTTTCTTTTAAAGCTTTCAAATTTTGTTGCATCACGGAAATGTAAGTTTCTCCGTCATCCATTTGCTTTTGCGTTAAACTTTCCAACGGATTTAAAACAGACATCTTCACGCCTGTTTCTTTGGCTAATGTTTCAGCTACTTTTGAATTCGCATTTTCTTCAAAGTAGATAACTTTTGTCCCGTGTTCTTCTACAAAATGCTTTAATTCTGCTAGTCGGCTCGCAGACGGTTCTTGATCTGGAGAAATACCTGAAATTGATTCTTGTGTCAACCCGTACTGGTGCGCCAAATAACCAAAAGCTGCATGTTGAACTACAAATGTTTTATTTTTTGCCGTGGAAAAAGCAGCTTGATATTCTTGATCTAAAGCTGTTAGTTTTTTGATATATGCCGCCGCATTTTTTTCAAATTGCGCTTTTTTAGCAGGGTACTTTTCACTCAGTTCTGCTTTTATTTCGTTGACCTCTTTAATCGCCATCACAGGATCTGTCCAAACGTGAGGATCTTTGTCATGGCTGTGATCGTGATCTTCATGGTCTTCATCTTCTTCATCATGACCATCTGAAGTTGCTGTGAGTAAATCAATCCCATCTGACGCTTCAATTAGCGTAGTCTTTTTCTCATCAATATTTTCTTCAATTTGATCTACCCATGTTTCCATCTCTTCACTATTGTAGACAAAAACATCCGCATCAGAAATTTTGGCAATATCTTTGGCACTTGGTTCATAATCATGGGGTTCGGTTCCCGCTGAAATAAGCAAGCTAACATTTCCTTCGTCGCCGATAACTTCTTTGGTAAATTCATACATCGGATAAAAAGTCGCGATAGCCTCAATTTTTCCATTCTCTGTTTTTGCTTGATTATCTGAATTGCCATTGGCACAAGCACTTAAAAAAGCCACACTTAGTAACATACCTAGGCCGATTAAATATTTCTTCATGATAGTCCTCCTCAATTAAATCGTAAAATTACGATTTGTCACGAGAATTAATTTAACAGACAAAAAATAACCCGTCAAGATAAAACGTATATGTTACGATTTAAAGTCATAATCCTGGTCTAAACCGTAACAAAGGAGTTTTTGTTCATATGAACACTGAAAAATATTTAGCTTTTTAATGATTAAATAATTTTTATTCCTATTTATATAGAAAAGAAAAGATAAAAAAACTGTCTACCTCAATTGGTAAACAGTTCATTAAAAATTTTTCTTATTTATTCCGTTAGCTAATCAATTCAGACCTCTAGTCTTAACCATAAAATTCATTAAGCAATGGGTTCAATTGGCAAGTTCATACCTTTCCAACCTTCTAGTGCCCCAGCCAACTCATAAGCTTCAAAACCATTTGAAAGTAAAGTTAACAAAGCGGTCTTACCCAGAATTGTCCCACCTGTCCAATCGTAAACAACATATATTTTAGTTTTATCTAACTCTTCAAGATGTTGTGCCAAATCTTTGGCAGGTAATGGGATTGCACCTTTAATTTGGTCTTTTTTCACTGCTGCAGGTGCATTTCTCACATCCAAAACTACATAAGGTGAATCTTCTTGGCCTAGCGTATCTAAAATGGCAAAGTGATTAATATATAGGCTTAAGTAAGTTTCTAATAATTGAATTTTTTCATTCGTATTGTTGGTCATAATAAAGACTCCATTTCTTGGTTTAGTTTTTTGGTACCTTTTTCTATTTTAGTTAATAAATAAAAGAGCTGATCTAGTTCAGTGGCAGAAAAATCAGAGAAAATCAGCGCAACTGACTTAAAATTGGCTGGTAGAAAATTTGTCACAACTTTTTCACCTTGGGGCAGCAATTGAATGTTTACCATGCGCTTGTCTTTTTTATCAATTTTCTTTTTCACCCAGCCATCTTGTTCCATCTTATTCAACAGTTTTGTAACCGTCGCGCGGGCTGCACCTAATTTTTCGGCAATTTCAGAAGGAGCTAATTGTTGTTTATGCGCCTGTTTTAAAAACATTAAAATAATGAATTTAGATTCCGATAATCCATAATGCGCTAAAACTTGATCATATCCTCGCTGCATTTCACGATAGGCCCATTGAAAATGAATAAAGGATTCTGCCACTTCTGGAGTAGTTAAATTGGGATATGCTTGGAGCGTCTGTTCAAAACGTTTAGCATCCGGACGATCATGAAAGGTAAATTGCGTCATTTTTTCACTTCTTTCAAATTTAATTAGCCAGCTAACTAAATTGTAGTTTATACTTGTTTTCCCTTTTTGACAAGTAAAAAAGCTCATAAAAAAGAAGGTGTAACAGAAGCGACCAGCTTCAAGAAATAAGACGGAATTCCCGAAGTAACTGCTTTGAAGGGCGCCCCAAAAGTTAGACCAGGAAATCTAACTTAGGAGGCGCACTTAACTTCTGTTACCCGTTGAATCGGAAATAGGAGGTGTACAAGACTTTTGTCACACCTCCTACTCATTAATTAACCCGCCAATAGCTACTGCCGTCTTTTGTGCGCGCCATAAAACCATATTCTATTAAGTACCGCCTTACTGTCACAAAATCCGCAACATATTGTTGTAAAATTTCATTTAAAGCTGTTTCATGATAGTTTTTATTAAACTCAAAATGACTCACAATATCTGCCAGTAAAATAAGTTTACGCTTTTCTTTAGCAGGAAGTGTTTTAATATATCCTTTTTTATCGCGATACGTTGCCAAAACCTTCTGTTGCTCTTCTGGGGTAATATTGTAACGATCATCTAGCATTTTAGCATTGCGATGAGGTAAGAGCATATCCGGTTGCGCCAATAGTGTCATAATGCTAAGAAAAACTTGTGCTTGTCGTTGTTTTTCTTTTAACTTAAAACGATGATTTCTAACAGTAGAAGTTGTTACCCCAAGACGCTGGGCAATAAATTTATCTTCAATATTTTGCGCAAATAGCGTCAATATCTCCTGCTGCGTTTCACTCAAACCCGTTTCTTCTTTGGGCAATTGCAACAAAGCGGCTAAGGGACCTTGATGCTTTTCAGCAACGTGTACTTGCATAAATTTTTCTGCTTGTAAAAATTTTTCTTCATAAGGATAAACACAACCACTTTCTGCAACCGTCTCGCAATAAAGACAATGATATTTTTCCCCTTGTTGATAAAACCCCCGACTATAGTCTGCTACACTTAAATTATCCACAAACACCCCTCCTCAAAGCATTATTAATCTATATATAAACTAACATGATTTATTTTCGTTTGCAAATAAACAAACGAAATTATTTTTTCAAATTAAAGCTAATACTGGTAGACAGTTTTCTTTAATCAAACAAAAAACGGAAAACTTTTCTTGCAGCTAGTTTTTAACCAACTGTCAAAAAGTTTTCCGCCTATTTTATTTACCAACCACCAGAAGCACCGCCACCGCCGGAAGAACCGCCGCCAAAAGAGCCCCAGGAACCGCCACCGCTGCCACCAGAAGAATTATGATTGGAGGCATTGTAACTAGAGGCCAGATAACTATGCGTCAATACTTGGCCATAATTGCCATACAATGTGTCTCCGATTAAAACGCGACCTAAACCTAATTTTTTGGCATTCGGCTGTTTCAACAAACGCCCTTGAATGACTGCTCGTTTCACGCTGCTGGCCGTTGCCGCTACGAACAGACCACTTAACATCACACAATACAATTCTGTCTGTTTTAATGTTTGTTGCGCACTTTTTTCATCCGTAAACATTTGCGGTAATTGTTGACTAGTTGTTTGGTAGTCTTGATAAATTCCCTTTAAATAACGAATTCCTCGACTTAAACTAATCAGCAATACCACCGCCACTAAAATCATCACCACAAAGAAAATACGTAAGCCCCAATAAAATAAATTCAAATTATTTTTTTGAGACTCTACTTGTGCAATTTGCGAATCAACTAAAGCCGTTTTCGTATTCATCAAATCAAATACTTCTCCGACAACTTGACTGATCCCTTTGCTATAGTTTTTATCTTTAAATAAATCGACTACATCATCATTATTAATGATATCATCTGCGGTCGCATCAGGAATCAACCCTTCTAAACCATAGCCGACTTCTAGTCGAAACTTACGATCATCTAGTGCAACCAAATATAAAACACCATTATTTTGCGTTTTATCGCCAATTCCTAATTGATTAAAAATTTTATTGGCATAAGATTCAATATCTTCTCCACCCGGCAACTCTTTAACTGTCACAACCTCTAGCTGGGCACCTTCTGTACTAGCAGCAAGTTGTTTATTCAAATTGTAAATTTTCTTTTTAGTCGCCGCATCGATAATTTTGGCATTATCAGAGACAAAAATGTTATTTTTATTAATTGTAATTGTCGCATTTGTCTCTTTGATGTTTACTTGATAATTATTTGCTTGACTCGGGTAATCGCCAAGTTTAGCCATATTTTCCTTTAAAACCGTATCAAAAGATTTTTGTGGAGGTTGAATTTTACCCGCTAAAATATCTTCTCTTTGGGTATTTAACGTTTGTAATTGTGCGTTATACTCCGCTTTTTTGGCCGTAAAATTGTGATTATCTACAATCGATCCCACTAATCCGACACCAAAAAGTAAAATGATCATGAAAAAGATGAATCGCATAATGCGATTACGTTTTTTTACACCTTGGTAAAATTCTCGAATTCTTTGATCGGTCTTAACCGTTGAACTGGTCGGGCTTTTTGTATTCATCTGCCCCACCGCCTTTACTCAAAACTAACATCTGGCACTTTTTCCGCACCAGCGTCAGCTTTAAAGTTTGCTTTCTTTTCAAAGCCTAACATTTTGGCTACGATGTTTTTAGGAAAACGAACCAAGTTTTGATTGTAGCTTTGAACTTCCGTAATATAATTTCTCCGCTCCACTGAAATACGATTTTCAGTACCTTCCAATTGTGTCATTAACGTTTTAACATTTTCATTGGAAGCTAATTGCGGATAGCTTTCTTTAATCACACTGACCATGGTGCCAACACTTTGATCAATTTTATCGTTAGCTGCCACTTTTTCTGACGGCGTGGAGGCTTGATTGTATTCTTTTCGCGCTTCCGTAATTGCTGAAAAAATTTCCGTTTCATGTTGCATACTACCCTTAACGCTATTTACCAAATTCGGGATTAAATCTGCCCGACGTTGCATGACGTTTTCCACTTGCGACCACTTTGCATCAACACTATTTTCTGCTGTTGCCAAACTATTGTAAGTTGCAATGAAATAACCTACAATTCCGACCACAATAATACCAATGATCCCAATCACTGTTAGCGTACTTTTCTTCATTTCATTTCCTCTTTTCTACCACCCAATAGTGCGGTTCCCCTCCGCTAGTGGCTTTAGCTTATTGTACCACTAAGGCTTAGTGCTGCCTCATACTTAGGACTGATTTTTCTTTGTTGGCACAAGTTTTAGAAAAAGATAAAAGTTTCAGTTGCTTTAATTAATCAGGAGAAAGATTATTAATAATAATTAAATAAGCTTATCTGAAGAGACTCCACTAATTTTAGATTTGTACATTTTCAATTGATGATGAAAGTGATGCGGTAGCTGTGCTTACATTCCACTGTTTTTAGATTTGTACTTTCCTCAAAAATGATTCCTTTTGCATTTCCTCTTTTATTTACATTCCACTATTTTTAGATTTGTACGACAAAAAACTAGCAATTCAGACACGATTTTCAAAATTTACATTCCACTATTTTAGATTTGTACTGCCTTCTTTTTTCAGCATCAGATAGTAAGGAAGCGTTGGATAGCTGTTCGGGTCTTTTTTCCAATGTTCAAGATTAAATTGAATAAGAGATACTTCTTCTGGCTTCCTTCTTATCCACATGATTTTTCCCACCCTCTATAATAAATCGCGCGTGAAACGCAACACCTGTGCCTCAAATAACCCGTCTATGTTGCCACCAATCGTGCGGTTTGTGACATAATCATTGTCAACGTTATACACGATTTCTTCTTCAAGTAAATCCATTCTATATTCGCTTACGTCTTTACCGTCATGAATTGTCGGAAATACAAAAATACGTTTCGTATCGAATACGCCAAACGAATCGATGCTTAATCGGGAATCTTCTACCGTACCGAACACAAGGCGGTCAATCGAAAGCGGGGTTCGCCAATGTTTTGTAATACGATTGAAAATTTTACCTTGTCCTACGTAAAACTGGTTGTAGTCATCAAGGCATAACAAGTAGACACCGCTATCTTGTCTGTCAATTTCCAACAAGGAAGTTACTTGTGTGAAAGGGAATCTTTCAAGAACATTGTTAATATTCGCGTTATATGTTCCCTTATCTAGCTTATCGAAGAATCGCATATTGTAATCAAAGTTCAACAACGCATTCTTTTTCATTCGAGCAATTTCTTGTTTTGGATATTCTTCTTTATAATCCCTAGACAATGAAAACGAATTTTTTGTGCTTCCATTTGTATATAAATCGCGTTGCAAAGCAAACCCGGTAACCGGACGTTTACGGGCCTGATAGTCAAAGAGTTTTGATTTATCTAATTGATTTACTTCTTCAATTAATTGAAAAAATGATTCATTGAAATTTTTATACATCATAATACCTCCCCTAATTATTTAACCAAGCGTCTTTGTTGAAAACCGTTGGAAATTTAAAATCAAGTTCATTAAGCACATTAATTGTCATTTTATCTGGAAATGTCTGACTTATCTTCGTTAGTGTTTTCATTTGAGTGTTAGTCGGTTCCCCAGCGACAAGTTGATGCGAAGGGTAGATAAGTAGCACTTTCGTTATGTTTAAACCTAATGTGAACATATCCGCCCAAAATTATTTCGGGATATTCATCGAATAGTCTTTGAGGCTAACTCCTAGTGTTACAGACGGCAAAATTTCTAATACAACCGAATGAGAAAGGTGCGCTAAAACACTTGTTCCGTCCGTTAAAATTTCCCCTCGATTTGTCCGTAAATCTCTTCTTGTATTTACATTCCACTATTTTTAAATTTGTACTGCGCAACAAGCCACTATCGACTACTTCCGTGCCATATTTACATTCCACTATTTTTAGATTTGTAAGGAGATTACTTGGAAGGTACCAGGTACTACTCAGAAATTTACATTCCACTATTTTTAGATTTGTAATTTATGGGGCTTTTTTCTTTTTCCTTATGTTACTTTATTTACATTCCACTATTTTTAGATTTGTACGTAATTTCACCTGTGTCCTCGTCAACTGATTCGTAATTTACATTCCACTATTTTTAGATTTGTACCGTTCGCCATAAAACGGATAATGCCCATGTCCATGGTATTTACATTCCACTATTTTTA
>NZ_JXKG01000036.1 GCF_001885735.1 Enterococcus canintestini
TTAGCCACTTCGCTACTCCTCCGAAAGGTTTTAATCAACCTGACTTAGTTATAATACAAAAAATAACTAAAAAATGCAAGTGGTAATTTCAATTTTTTTTACAGAAATTTTAGTCGTGCAAATTATGCTGTAATAAAATCGCTTCTACCGCTAAATCAAGCGATTTATACGCACCTAAATCTTCTTCTCCTAAAAAGGCTTCATAATTTTTTTCACCCATTGTCAAAATTTCGCCAATGATTTTTTTACCAATCAATAATTGATTCACAGTATAATTTTTACCTTTAATATCTTTTTTTATTTCTTCTACTTTAACTTCGATATCTTTTTTCTTTATCAAACTTCTCACCTCGCTAAAGTATTTTATCACATTCTTTTCTGCTTGGGTATAAAAAGGAAACGAAATACCCAAACAAGACCATTATTAACGTTAGTTTTCCAACCAGCTAGCTAAAATGGGATTATTCGGGTATTTGTTATTCCTTCTTTAATCGTTTACAGTATTTGTTAAAACTGCAGCAGTCACCAAATAACCAGCAGCACTAAGAACTTCTTTTACCGTTTCAACATTTCGACTTTGAACTTGAATTTCAACAATGGTTGCCAGCTCCATACGATTAACCACAATAGTTAAAATACTAAAATTATGTTCAGCTAAAAGCTGTGTAATTTCAGCTAAAATTCCCACGTGATCTTCTGAGATTTGTAGTGTCACCCGCGTGCCGCCATCGTTGTAACCTGTAATTTTTAAAAAGGCAGCAAAGATATCATTATTGGTGATGATGCCTTTAATCGTATCACCTTCAACTACTGGTAAGACCGCAATCTTATTGGTACGCATTTTATAAATGGCATCTTCTAATAATGCATCTGGGGCAATAGTTAAAACATTTTTTTCCATGACATCGCCGACTGTTGTTTTATTCAATAAATAATTTGTTTCATAAACACTTAAACTAGTAGCTTGTGAAGGCATTGCCGCTTGAATAATTCCTTCTGTAATTAGACCGACTAATTTTTCATGTTTTAAAACTGGTAAACGATGAATATCGTGTTGTTTCATTAAATCAATCGCATCAAAAATTGGAGTTTCTGGTGCTACTACTACTAAATTTTTTGTCATAAAGTCACTAACACTCATTTTTTATCCCCCTAAATATGCCTTTTTCACTTCATCGCTGGCTAATAACTCTTCACCTGTACCGTTTAAAACTACACTACCTGTTTCTAAAACATAGCCGCGGTCTGCAATGGATAAAGCCATTTTTGCATTTTGTTCAATGAGTAAAATGGTGGTTCCTTGTTGCTTGATTTCTTCAATGATATTGAAAATTTCTTTAATAAAAATTGGTGCCAACCCCATCGAAGGTTCATCTAAAAGCAATAGTTCCGGTTTTGACATTAACGCCCTTCCCATTGCCAGCATTTGCTGTTCACCACCTGAAAGTGTCGCGGCATCTTGATTGCGTCGTTCTTTTAAGACAGGAAACTTTTCAAAGACTTGTTCATAGTCATTTTTCACAGCACCATCTTTACGTAAAAAAGCACCCATTTCCAAATTTTCTTGGACAGTTAAACCACTAAAAACATGACGACCTTCTGGCACTTGCGACAATCCTGCCGCTACAATTTTTTGCGGGGGCGTTTTAGTAATAGTTTGTTCATTAAACGTAATTTCGCCACGGCTAGGACGTAACAAACCCGAAATTGTGCGCAAAATAGTTGTTTTACCCGCACCATTTGCGCCAATTAAAGAAACAATTTCACCTTTATTGACTTCAAAGGAAACGTCATGAACCGCTTCTATCACACCGTAATGAACGGTTAAATTTTTTATTTTAAGCATTACATCTCCCCTCCTAAATACGCTTTAATAACACGGGGATCTGATTTGATTTGTTCTGGTTCACCTTCTGCAATAATGCGTCCATACTCCAAGACATAAATGCGTTGGCAAACATCCATAACTAAACTCATATCGTGTTCAATTAAGAGAATCGTAAGTTGGAAGTCTTTTTGAATTTTACGGATCAATTCCGTTAATTCTGCTGTTTCTTGGGGATTCATGCCGGCAGCTGGTTCATCAAGAAATAAAATTTTCGGCTCCGTTGCTAGTGCGCGTACAATTTCTAAGCGGCGTTGTTCACCGTAAGGTAAGTTTTTTGCTAATGTCGTCAATTTCTGATTCAACCCAAAAATTGCCAATAATTCAATCGCATTTTGCTTTAAATTTTCTTCATTGTGATAAAACTTGGGTAAACGTAAAACACTGGTAAAAAAGCCTTCTTGATGTTTGGCATTCATCGCGATTAAGACATTATCTAAGACACTTAAATCTTTAAAAAGGCGAATATTTTGAAATGTCCGCGATAACCCCATTTTAGCAGTCCGATAAGGCTTAATCCCGTTTAATTTTTCTTCTTGTCCATTGGGTGAGAAGAAAACATCTCCTGAACTAGGCTCATAAACGCCAGTTAAAAGATTGAATAAAGTAGTTTTTCCTGCCCCATTTGGACCAATTAAACCGACTAATTCATTCGTTTCTAAAGTCATATTTACATGTGAAACAGCAGCTAAACCACCAAAATTTTTGGTCATATTTTTAACTGTTAATAGAGGCATCTGCATCATCCCCCTTGGTGAATTTTTGCCAAATCTTCTTCACTGAAAACTCCCAAGTTCCTAATAAGCCACTTGGTTTAAAGATCATAATAATAATTAACGCTAGTGCATAGACAATCATTCTCACGTAGCCAAAATCTTGTAAAAACATATTTAAGACGCCTAATACAATGGCAGAAACAACTGCCCCAGTAGTAGAGCCCATCCCACCAAAAACAACAATAATCAAAATATCAATAGATTTCATAAACCCATAATCTTTGGGAAAGACTGATTGTTGGTAACCGGCAAATAAAGTTCCCGCAATACTAGCCGTCACCGCTCCTAATGTAAAGGCGACAACTTTATATTTTGTTGTATTTACTCCCATCGCTTCGGCGGCAATTTCATCTTCTCTAACCGCTAATGTTGCGCGCCCAGGGCCACTGTGAACAAAATTTGAAACGACGAGTAGCGTTAAAACAGCAAAAATATAAACTGTTTCCCACGTCGTAAATGGTAAAATACCAAAAATTCCTGTCGGACCATTGGTGATATCCCGCATATTCACGATTAAAATCCGAATAATTTCAGAAATTCCTAAAGTTGCAATAGCTAAATAATCACCTTTTAGCCGCAACGTTGGGACACCTACCACTAAAGCTACCACACCAGAAATTAACATTCCTAGCACTAAGCCGGAGAAAAAACCACCATAAGTCGGATTATTAATCGACATAATCGCGCCAGAATAAGCGCCAATTGCCATAAAGCCCGCATGCCCTAAAGAAAACTGACCTGAAAAACCGATGATTAAATTTAATCCCACGGCTAAAATAATATTAATCCCAATATTAACGATGATACGATCGGTAAACAATGTTATAACACCGGTATTGTATAGGACTAATAAAACCAGATAGACAAAAACTGCTAAGCCTAACCAGGTTAAATTGTATTTCAAATTCTTTTTCATCCTGGTCACCTACACTTTCTCTTTAATATTCTTGCCTAAAATTCCCGCTGGCCGAATTAATAAAATTAAAATCAAAACTAAGTACACTATTGCATCTTTAAAATCAGAAAAGCCTAATGCGGTAGCAATTGTTTCAATTAAGCCAATCACAAAACCACCTAATGCAGCTCCGGGAATAATTCCAATTCCACCTAAAACCGCTGCTACAAATGATTTTAACCCCGGGGTTACCCCCATCATCGGATCAATGGAGTTGTAATAAAGACCAATTAACATCCCCCCTGCTGCAGCTAAAGCTGAACCGATGGCAAAAGTAAACGAAATCGTCCGATTCACATTAATTCCCATCAGTTGCGCCGCATCAGGATCAACACTTACTGCTCGCATCGCTTTACCCATTTTGGTTTTTTTAACAATCAGTTGCAATAAAATCATCAAAATTACCGACACCACTAAAATCAAAACTTGAATATTGCTGACTTTAATAAAGCCCAAACTGTATGTCGTCCGCTTAATTACTTGCGGAAACGCTCGTACATCCGGACTAAAGAAGAAAATCATCACATTTTGTAATAAATAAGAGACCCCAATCGCCGTAATTAAAGCTGCGATTCGCGTTGATTTTCGCAGTGGGCGGTAAGCTAAAAATTCAATTACAACGCCTAATGCAGCACTGGCAATCATGGAAATAAATAGGGCAGAAAAAAAGCCCAACCCGCCTAAATTGATTAAAAAATAGCCAATAAAACTCCCAATCATGTACACTTCACCATGGGCAAAGTTAATTAATTTGATGATTCCATAAACCATGGTATAGCCTAGTGCCAATAACGCGTAAATACTTCCTAAAAATAGGCCGTTTATCAATTGTTGAATCACCGTTTCCATCTCATCACATCCATTTATCTTTTAAAAAAAGGCTGAGATAAAAGGCACTGTAGTCAAGATACCGATATTATTCATAGACGTAATTGCTTTAATAATAGCCTATAAATAATTATCTGATCCTTTAACTACAGTTTACTTTATCCAACCTTTCAAAGTTCATATTTACGGATTCACAGTTTCCGCTGAAGTTTCTTTTCCATCCGTTAAACCAAGGACAACGGCCGATTTTTCCGGATTATGTTCTTTATCAATCGTCATTTCACCAGTTACACCTTTAAAGTCTTTCAAGTTTTCCAAACCTTTTTTAATTGCGCTTGAATCCGCTGAACCTTCATCTTCAATTGCTTGTTTTACCATATAAACCGCATCATAAGCTAACGCGTTAAATGAAGATGGTTCTTTATCGTATTTTTCCCTGAAGGCTTTAATAAATGGTTCCACTTTATCTGTTGCAGGAGCTTTAGTTGAGAAGTGACCAGTATAAAATACATTTGAGACATTGTTAGCACCAGCTGTTTCAACTAATTTGGCATCGCCAAAACCATCGGCTCCCACAATTGGGGTATCAATGCCCATTTCCCGTGCTTGTTTAATAATTAAACCGGCTTCTGTGTAATAACCAGGAATATATAAAACGTTGAAATCTTTATCTTTAATTTTAGTTAAGACAGCTTGGAAATCTTTATCGCCTTCGGTAAAGTTTTCTTCCGCTACGATTTCACCTTTATATTCATCTTTAAAGGCTTTGGTTAAACCAATACCATAATCACTGGAATTATCGCCTAAAATAATCGCTTTATCTGCTTTTAAGTTTTCGTGGGCGTATTTCGCTAAAATTTTGCCTTGGAAGCTATCCTGGAAACAAGAACGAAAAGCATATTCTTGCACATTGTTTCCTTGTTTTGTAATCGCGTCATCAGTTCCAGAAGGTGTAATTAATGGTACTTCGGCTTTCGTTGCATTAGGTAAAGCGGATTTTACCGCCCCAGAAGTTGCAGGCCCAATTAAAGCAACGACTTTACTATTTGTCGTTAAATTCGTCGCGACAGTCCCCGCTTCATTGTTATCAGACTTATTATCTTTAGAGATTAAGTCAATTTTTTTGCCATCAATTCCGCCATCAGCATTAATTTGTTCGACCGCTAATTCAATTCCCTCTTTTTCAGCAGTCCCATAAGCTGCAACAGCACCTGACAACTCCATATTCATCCCAATTTTAATTGTGTCGCCTTCTTGTTTATTTCCGCCTGCAGAACCTTCAGTGGCACCGCCTCCTTTTGGCGCTGCACTACACGCAGACAACAATACTAACCCCGCAAACAAAAATACAAATTTCTTCTTCATACTACTCCTCCTCTTTCTTACTCTCACCAAAACTTTCCTTTAAACTTTTCACTTAATTTTCGCCTACTTAATTTTAAACAAGATAAAATTATGGTCTAAAAAATACCAGCTATTTCATCAATTATTGCTAACATGACGATGGTGAATTGGATATGCTATAAAATATACTGAAAATTCAGAATAAAGTCAATAAATTTTCAGAATATTTCGTTAATTTTTGCTATTTTATTTTATTTAATCCTTTTAATAAAACTATTAGGCTTAAACATCATGATGTAACTGATGAAAATTAATTACTCTAACGTATATATCACCACATAAAATAATTTTTTTATTATCTTGTTTTAACAATATTATCATCTTATATTTTTTAAGACAAATAATATCAGAAGAGAATCTTATTTTTAGATAATTATTTATAAAAAGTCCACGCAAAAAAACCTGAATTTCTATCTCACAGCACGATGTCACCAACTTTTAAGCAGGGATCTTTGTCAGATATTATCATTCAGGTTTACATTTATATATTTTCAAACTTCACCTTGTTGTCTGGCGCTAAAATTCATAGCGGCACCAATTAACGGTGCCTGCTTAGGATAGTGACAAATTTTTATTTTAGGCACAAAAGCATCGATTCCTTTTTCTGATAGCTTTTTTAATAGTCGCTGATTAATTTCCTCCAGCAACTCGGCATTTTTCCCAACTATCCCATCACCTGCTAAAACAATTAATTCCGGATCATACAGGAATTGAATATTCCATAAGCCCGCTACCAAATACTCATAAAAATTGTTTACTTCTTCTTTTGCTAACTTATCTCCTGTTTTAGCCAGTGTAAAAACGGCATCGCTATTTTTTTCAGTTGGATCCAACTCCATTCTCTGGCAATAACGAAAGGCCATTTGAGCTGGCGTAGCTAATTCTGAAAAAGTATTCCCGTTATTGAGATACATATAACCAAATTGTCCACTATACAGGTGATTACCTTTGTGTAACTGACCTTTTGTAAACAAGGCTCCTTTAATTTCATCCTCTGCAACCGCAACAAAAGCACTATCTTGCGTATTCTTTGCTGCCCCTAGATAAAACTCTGCCATGGCGGCACAATTAATATCATTTTCAATTGTAACCGGCAAGTGGAATAATTCCTCTAACTCAGCAAAAATATTAAAACCATGTAAATAAGAAATTTCAGTAGCTCCTTCAATTCGTTGTTTTTCTGTGTTCACAATCCCAGGCACAGAAAGAGCAATGCCATTAATTGGCTTTTTTAAACTTTCATAAACCGTTAAAAAATCTTGTTTTAACTGCTCCCACGTCGTTGGTGTCTTAAAAGAGCTTTGTTCTTCAAATTGGCTACCATTCCAATAGCCATGCATGATTTTCTTTTCATTACAGGCAAAAACTAAAAGCATCATTTTTCTTCCACTCCTTTTTTTAGCGTTTTCATTTAAAGTGTAATCAAAAAGCTTAGAAATTTAAAACAAAAGCTATTATAATTAAACCCACACTAAAAAAGAGCAAAAAGTAACATAAATAATCGGCAGTCTATTTTAACCTAAACCTGCAAGTTTCCTACGCTTTTTAATAATCAGGTTGAAAAGCTAGCTTGAAAAGTTTATGCTTAATAATGAAAAAGATTTTGACTGACTTTACATTCATTACATAATAAAGTTGATTTTATTTTAAGGAGAGAAGATGAAAAACAAAGAGAATATCTGGACAGCGATTCCTCTTTTTATGATGGTTGCTTTACTGGTACATATTTTATCAGCACTTATTTTTAATTTAACCTTTCTTTCATTTAGAATGGTCTTCTTCGTTGCCGGTGGTATGCTTTTAGGAACAGTCGTGGCAGTGCTTTTAGATGAAAAATTTAAAAATGAATAGTTTTTTTATATGTGTCGTAATAAAAGAGCCTAAAAGGCTTTTTTTATTTAGAAACTTGTAGCTTTTTTAAGCAATTTAAAATCACGCTTTGTCAGATGTATTTATTCCCCGCCTAATAATAAAATCTGATTTAACTTTAAAAGAAAAGCAATAAGATAATTCAGTGTTCAAAAAATTTATCCGATATTTTTTGAGCGCACCTATTTTAATACGTTTTCTTCTACGCCAGTAAAAAAGAGTAGCGACTAAGTCATCGCTACTCTTTAATGATGATGGTGATGTAAATGTGTTTGTGAATCTGCTGGCTTTTGCGGGTTACGTCGCAGAGAAAATGTCTCCGGCACATAATCTAAACCACCTTTTACAAAAGGGTGACACCGCAGTATGCGCGCAGTTCCCATGATACCACCTTTTAATGCGCCATGTTTTTCCACGGCTTGAATCATATAAGAAGAACATGTCGGATAATAGCGACAACTGGGCGGAAATAACGGGGAAATAAAGCGTTGATAGCCCCTGACTAACCCAATCATTATTTTTTTCATGAAAGCTGTCCTTTCTATTGTATACATTTCATACTGGCAAAAGCATACGTCAATTTTAGCACTGAGACAAGTAAAAAAGGTTCAAGTTATTTAAACTTGAACCTTTTTTAGTATTATCCTAAAATTGTTACCTTTACTTGTCGTCTTCCCCACGCTTCGCATTGTCCGGCAGTTGAAAAGTGAACATCGATAATATTACCTTGAATGGCTGAACCAGTATCGACTGCATAAGCTTCTCCATAACCTTCGACATATAAACGTGTACCTAGTGGAATAACACTTGGATCAACGGCAACAGCCATTGGATTTTCCAATAAATT
>NZ_JXKG01000037.1 GCF_001885735.1 Enterococcus canintestini
TTAGAGCTATGAATTATTCAGGTATTAAATAAAATCCATCAATTTACTTATCCATAGAGCGTGAGTATAGTTTTCCTACACATTCAAGTGCTATACGAAGTTCTTTAATTCTCTGTACAACACAATCATCACTACTGCGCGTCATCCAATCTGGATTAGCATCCATTAAATTCATTATTTTTATCCTAATTTCTTTTTGCCACTGTTTCCTTTTTTTCTTGTCCATTAATCTTTCACACCTCAGTTAATTATTATGTAGCAACAGATAGGAATAGATAGCTGAACAACAGAATCTCTATACTAGAATATTATAATTCTGAAAAGCTGATTAGTAAAGAAGTTGAACAGTAAATGCATTTAACCATCTTGTAATAGAAATACTGGGTAGAAAAAAATTAAATGTTATAGTATTATTAGCATTGAGAATAATTCTCAATTGTTTAGGGTCTAAAGTTGTTAAATCATGCCAATACATATTATGGTTACTTTTTCGGACATAATGAGGAGATAGTGTTTTGAATCTGTAGCATTTCATATTTTCCCGAATATGTGGATTTATGTGTTTAATGCCAATATAATAAGACTTACATCATCAGATTGGTTGAATCTTTAGAACTTTTGAATTTATTGTATCTATTTTGAAGTAAGAATAGCGTTTTCAGTGTCCATGCTCAAGAGAATTTTCATTAACAAGATTGCTAATTTATATTGTTTGCATACGTGTAAAATCATCCTACAGGGTGGGAGTTAATATACGAGGAGGAAAGAGACACATGAAAAAGATAGTTTTGTGTTTGCTTTTGTTGTCATCGCTTACATTTAATCAGCAAGTTTTTGCAGAATCTTATGAAAATTGGACTGAAGTTGCCACGGAAATGAATATTTATTTGGATAAAGCTGTGAAAAGTTACTTTTCCGGAGATATGGTCCAAGCTAAAGAAGATATTAACACTGCTTATTTCAAGTTTTATGAGAAGTTGGGGTTCGAAAAAACCGTTAAAACACATATCTCTGGAAGGAGGGTAAAAAATATTGAAGCTTTGTTTCATTTGTCTAAACGCTTGAGTGTGGAACGAGGAAACGAGGAAGAGTTAAGCGATACGATCAAAGAGTTAAAAATTAATCTTTTGGAAGATGCCACTAAGTTAGACAATTTCAACGGAGAAAAAACTTTAACTCAAGCAAGGAAAAATGTTAATAATAGCTCTGTTGTTTTTATTTCTTCGTTTGGACTAACGCTAAGAGAAGGATTGGAAGCGATTCTAGTCATTTCTGCAATTATTGCCTATCTAGTAAAAACTAATAATGGAGAATTAGTGAAGAAAGTTTATGTAGGAACAGGATTAGGCGTTGTTTTTAGTGTTATTTTAGCAATTATTTTCACCTATACTGCACAATTTTTAGGAGATGTAGTAAGTGGAAGGGCACAAGAATTATTTGAAGGTATCACTATGTTTTTAGCCGTAGCTGTTTTGTTTTATATGAGCAATTGGATGTTGTCGAAATCATCAATTGAAAATTGGAATAAATATGTTTCTCAAAAGGCACAAATCTCTGTTTCAACGGGTTCACAAGGAGCGTTAATATTTTCAGCATTTTTAGCCGTGGCAAGAGAAGGGGCAGAGTTAATTTTATTCTTTCAGGGACTTCAAACTACTGTAAGAGAGAATAGGCAGTATATTTGGTATGGGTTAGGTTTAGCAGTTCTCATTCTGCTTTTTGTGTTTGTTTTAGTTACAAAATTCAGTGTAAGACTGCCAGTAAAACCATTTTTTTATGGAACTAGCATTTTGATGTTTATTATGTGTTTTTCATTTTTAGGGAAGGGGGTATCGGAATTGCAAGAGGCTGACGTGGTCACGCAAACGTTTGTTCCATGGATGAATGGATTTAGTGTTGATTTTTTGGGAATCTATGATATGTATGAGTCGCTTATACCACAACTTATTTTGCTGGTTATTACTATAATGATGTTTATTAAATCTACTAAAGGTGGGGGAAAAAATGAAAGATTATAGAAAAAATTATTTTTATTTAACCGCATGTATGTTGCTATTATTTTTCACTCTGAGTGGTTGTAAAACAGTAGAGAAAGTAACAAATATGAGTGAGGAGAAGATGACTATAGTAAATGAAAGTACTATGGAAGAACATGATTTAAAGAGTGATGATTCTGAAGTGGCATCACCTAAAGATGTAGCTGGATTTGAAGAATTTGATATTGGTGATTCTGTTGAAAAAGGACCATTGCATATTGCAGCTGTGTATTTTCAGCCAGTAGATATGGAACCAGAAGGGAATAGTCTTGCCAAAGCTGATGCTGATGCGCATATTGAGGCGGATATTACTGCTACGCAAGAAGGTGCTGAGATGCTAGGTTACGGAAAAGATGAATTTGTTCCTGGATTAGGTGTCAAAGCAATTATTCAAAAAGAAGGTAGTGATGTAGTTCAGGAAGTAGCTTTTATGCCAATGAATGCTTCTGATGGCCCTCACTATGGATCGAATGTTAAATTTGAGGAGGGGTTAGGTACGTATAAAGTGAAATTTGTAATCAGTGCTCCAGGGAATGAATACTTACTTCATGTAGATAAAGAAACTGGTGTAAATGGTAAATTTTGGACAACTCCTATTGAAACAGAATGGCTCTTTGATTGGGAGGGCCCCAAGTGGTAATACTTCTTAATTAAGAAAGGTAATTATTTATCTATCAGGATAAAATTACGGTCAATAAGGAATGCTCTATTGCATTGTTAAAGCATTCTTTGCAGAGCATGTTTAATACTTGATAATGTTTTGATTTCTGGCATTTCCATATACCTAATTGAAGTAAAATCGTAAGTCATTTTTATTATTATGCTAAAGTTTATAAGGAGGAAGTGGAAGTGTTTAAGAGCTTTATTCTATATATCCAAACATTTTTGGTGCTGAGCTCTGTACTTTTTTGTTTTTATCAGTTAATTCAATCAAAGAAACTGAAAAAACAGACAACAATTTCTGCGTTATTACTATCTTCTCTAGTTATTTTGTTTGTTCGTATTCCGAATTTTTTTAATAAATCCGAATTTTTAAAATTGTTATCTTTGGTGTTAATCCTGCTCATATGTCTTTTCTATTTAAGTTTTCTATTGCAAAATAGGTCCAACCAAATAAAAAAATATAGTTTAATTGGAATTTTAGTGTTAACAATTGTTCAAGCTAGTCTAAAGCTATATGACACAGTCTCAAAGATTTCGGTTTATGAGCACAAACTTTTCGAAAAGAGTTCAGTGCTAGAAATCTCAGGCAATTTATTAGGAGTTTTATTCATTTTGCTTTGGGTAATTGGTTTAAAAAAAAGTGTATCAACTATGTTGGATAAAGAAAAAAATTTTTTTTCAAATTTAATATTGATAGTCTTTTTATTTCAACAATTTGGACTAGGGATGCTTTGGTTGTATCAAAAAACTATACTGCTCGACGGGAGCCCATACATTTTTCAAGTAATTTCTTTGTTAATAAATCAGCAATTGTGGTCGGTTTATGCTTTGTTGATAGTGATATCTTTCTTTTGCATAAGTTTAAATAAAAAGAAAAGAACGCAGCCACTGTATATAGACAATATGACTGCTGCAG
Organism: Enterococcus canintestini; assembly: GCF_001885735.1. Lineage (GTDB taxonomy): Bacteria > Bacillota > Bacilli > Lactobacillales > Enterococcaceae > Enterococcus_C > Enterococcus_C canintestini. The sequence continues at coordinate 3,616 of NZ_JXKG01000037.1, forward strand.
AAAGAAGGAAAGTCATCGCTTTGGATCGAAAAAACCGACGAGCTCTAATTTTTTTGGTTATGATGATGTTTTTAGTTTTGCTAAGTACAACAATTTTAAAAAGAGCGACAACACAGGAAGAAACTTTATCAGAACCAGAACCTTATGAAATCGAAGGTAGTGATATTATTATTCCTTTATCTAAAGTTTCAGATGGGGATTTACATCGTTATGAGTATATTACAGAAAGCGGAATTCCAATTAGATTTATTGTGATACAAAAAAGCGAAGGAGCTTACGGTGTGGGACTAGATGCGTGTGAAATTTGTGGAGCTAGTGGATATATTCAACGAGGGGATACAATTGTTTGTAAACTTTGTGATGTAGTTATGAACAAAGCCACGATTGGTTTTAAGGGAGGGTGTAATCCAATTCCTTTGGCGTATGACATAAATAAACAAAAAATAATTGTTCATGAGAATGATTTGAGCAAACATGAAACAACTTTTAAATAGCCTAATAACATTAATTGGTAAACTTTGAGGGGGGACTGAACAAAATCTGACAATGACCAATTTCAAAAAAGATTCATGTTAACAGTATTGCAGCTCCCTCCTGTAAACAATTTTAATGTTGTGTCTGATTAGGCTGGTGAGTTTCATGGTAGTTTATCATTAATTGCGGAAAGCTTCTCATAGTTAAGATAGATATTTGTGTTGTTGTTTTGGTTTCCTCTTTATATTTTAAGTGAAAATCTTGAAGCATAGGATGACTGATTTTGGAAAGATGGCACCTATATTTTACAGTATCCAAAATCGTACCATAATCGAAACAACTAGCACGTTAGGAGTATTAATAATCTCTTGGGTGCTAGTTTTTTACATGGATGTCATAGGTGTGGCTAGAAGGTTCTCGTTGCCAGTTCTTTTTTTGCTCTATTAAAAATGAGAAATCACGAATATTGAAACGTATTCTGCAAAGAATTTTGTTACTTATTGCTTTTAATAAGAGCAAGCAAGAAAGATAATCATTTTAGAATATATTTATTGAAAGGAGGCAAGGAGATGTTCTTAATAAAAATAATGATACACTCTATTTTCAGAAATAAGAGACATTCCTTGCTGATAGGTGTGACTACCATTATTGGTATCACTCTATCGGTCTCTATGCTGTCAACCATGCTTGGTATTCAAGAGAAAATAAATTTGGAATTAAAAAGTTATGGGGCTAACATCGAGGTAACACCAAAAACTACAGAAATTATTAGCGATTTATATGGAACCAAGAAACATATGAAACAAAGGGACAGTTTTATTAATGAAAAAGATATTATAAAGGTAAAATCTATGTTTTGGGGATTTAATATTTTGGATATTGCTCCTTACTTAATAACCTCAGTACAAATAGATCAAACTCATCAACCGGTAGAAATGGTTGGTACTTGGTTTAATAAAAAATTGACGCTTACCAATAATGATACGATGGTAACAGGCCTTCCAAAAATAAAAAAATGGTGGGCGATAGAAGGAACCTGGTTAAAAGATAACGATCTTACAGGACTCCTAGTTGGTGAAGGTATAGCTAAAAATAAAAATTGGCAAATTGGCGATATAATTGTTTTGAAAGGTATAGGAACTGAAAAAAAGCTCGAAATCAAGGGGATTTTTCATTCTGGTGAGGGGGATGACCAACGCCTTTTTGTCAATTTAAGGGTTGCTCAGCAATTGTCTGGTAATACAGGCAAAGTTTCTAAATTTGATGTAAGCGCATTAACGACACCAGATAATGAATTGGCCAAAAAAGCGGCAATTAATCCTAATCAATTAACAGTGAAGGAAAGGGAAATTTGGTATTGCACAGCTTACGCTAGCTCCATTGCGTATCAAATCCAAGAAGTGATGCCAGATGTGGTTGCAAAACCCGTCAGAAGAATTGCTGAGTCAGAAGGAAAAGTTTTAGAGAAAAATAAGCTACTTCTGATTTTCGTTTCAATTATTAGTGTTCTAGGTGCAGCAGTTGGGGCGGCTAATCTAGTATCCGTTACATTAATGTCACGAAATATTGAAGTTGGTCTGAAGGAAGCTCTTGGTATTACAATGGGCATGCTTTGTTGGGAATTACTTTCAAGTATTTTTTTGATCAATTGTGTGGCAGGTGTGATTGGTTTTATTTTAGGGCAAGGCGTAACACAAATTATTGGGCATATTGTCTTTGGTTCGGGAGTTCCGTTTTCAATTTATTCGGTTCCTTTAACGATTGGGCTAATTTTGTTTATTTCTGTGATTGGTAGTATTCCAATGATTCATTATTTACGGACTTTTAACCCAGCAGATGTGCTACATGGAAGGAGCTAAGTTCAATGAACATGAGGAGAAAGTTGCTTGTTAAGGCTATTTTTAATCGAAGAGGACGTTTTTTAGTTTCTTTGTTATCTTTGATTATTGGAACAGCAATTATTTTCAGCTTGCTAACATTATATTTTGATATTCCTAATCAATTTTCTGGTGCCTTTCGATCGTATGGTGCTAATATGATTTTTGTATCAAAAGACGCAAAACGTCCCTTGACTTTAAAAGATGTCGATAGTTTGTTAAAAACCATTGGTGATGAGAAATTGGTTGGTTTGGCACCGTACCATTATGAAACAGTTACGTTAAACCAACAGCCTTATTTACTAAGTTTAACAGATATAAATCAAGTAAAAGCGAACAATACTTCTTGGAGGGTAGAGGGAAAGTGGCCTAAAGCCAGCCATGATTTGTTAATTGGTAAAGAAATTGCTGAGTTTAGTGAAATTAAGGTAGGTAGCATTATTAAATTACAGACTATTTTAGATAAAACAGATATGGATTCCCGATTAAAGTCAGATAATTTCGTTGTAAGTGGGATTGTTACTACTGGAGGAAACGAAGAAAACAGCCTTTTTATGAACTGGTCTGGTGGTAATCAGTTATTTGGTCAGATGGGAGAAGTGGATGTGGTTGAGGCAAACTTAGAAGGAAACAAAGATGAGCTCACTCAGTTAAGTCAAACAATCAATAAAAAATTTGGCACTATTGAAGCGCGTTTAGCAAGTCGAATTAGTGAGGCGCAAGATAAAGTGTTTAAAAAAATTGCGCGTTTGTTTTTAGTTATTGTGATTTTTGTGGCTTTATTAGTGTCATTAATTTTATTCACCACATCTTATGCAATGATTTCTGAGCGTTGGAAAGAAATCAGTTTGAAAAAAACACTAGGGGCTTTTGAAACAATGATTTACCAAGAGTTTATGCGTGAGAATCTATTAATTTCATGCATTGGCTATGTACTAGGGTTTATTGGTGGGATTTTGGGAACAAAATGGGTGTCGGCAACATTTTTTCTAAGAGAAAGTCACTTGTATTGGTGGTTTTTTTTATTAGTCCTAGGTGTAATGATGTGTATTAGCTTTTTTTCTACATTAATTCCTCTAAGAAAGATAAAAAAAATAACTATTGAGCAGGTATTAAAGGGGGAATAATAGTGAAAAAGATTCTGGAAATGAAGAACGTATCTAAAATATATAAAGATGTTTATGCGTTATCAAAAATTAATTTTGATGTTTACGAGAAGGAGTGGGTGTCTATTGTAGGGTCCTCTGGATCAGGGAAAAGTACGTTGTTAAACATAATTGGTTGTATCAGCAATGCTAGTGAAGGAACGATTATTTTTGACAATCAAGAAATAACCCAATTAAAGCCTAAAGAATTAACTGCTATTCGTCGGGATAAGATTGGTTTTGTTTTTCAACAATTTCATTTGGTTCCCTATTTAAATGCTCTTGAGAATGTGATGCTCGCTCAATATTATCATAGCATTGTTGATAAAAAAGAGGTCATTGAAACCATGAAATCTGTTGGATTAGAGAATCGCATGTACCATTTTCCAAAACAATTATCTGGTGGTGAGCAGCAAAGGGTTTGTTTTGCTCGCGCAATTATTAATTCTCCGCGTCTAATTTTGGCGGATGAGCCAACTGGTAATTTGGATGAAGAAAATGAAAAAATTGTCTTAAGCTTACTACGTAAAGCACATAACCAAGGCTCGACCATTATTGTAGTGACACATGATGAGACAGTTGCTAAGGAAGGCGATCGTATTGTGAAACTTAATCACGGAAGAGTAATTGATTCATATGCATAGGCTTAATACATGTTGATTGAAAAGTCAGAGCTATTCTTCAATCGAGCAGGTTCATCTAAACAACTAAAGTCGCGAAAATTTTGGTTTTTAGATAAAATGTTATCAAAAATCAATGGTGAATTACTAATTATATTGATTAAAATAAGTAACGTTAAGAAGAGTAAAAAACGATTAGCGATTAGTTGCAAAAAACAAGGGTTCTATGTAGCATATAGTATATAGATGTTATAAACAACATCACTCCAGAAAAAGAGTAGCCGGTTCCAGAAGCTTGGGGAAGTCTTTCAAGGAAACTCGCTACTCTTTTATTGCACATAAGAATAGCATACTATGCGAAATTTAATCAAGATGGTATTGAAAAATCAATCGTGTTGGTCTTATGAAATCACTGGAAGGAAAGGCTCTAAGTCAAATCGTGTTGT
>NZ_JXKG01000038.1 GCF_001885735.1 Enterococcus canintestini
TACTTTATTGACATCTATCCAATTTAAGAAATTGATTTTCTATTCATTCTCTTTTCTTCGATTTTTATACTCTAATAACCCTAAAATTATTAACAGGATTAAACCGCCCCTAATAGTAACGATATTGCTATCAATCTCTCCCTCCTTAGGTTAAGTTTTAAGAATTGATTTTTGACTCGATTGTTGCCTTGATTATTAGACTTATTATCTTTACTATTATCTTTTCCACTGTCTTTTTCGTTGGAAGAAACAAATACATTAGTAAGTTCACTAGTATTGCCAGATCCATCCGTTGCAGTTACTTTCACTTTTGTCCCTGCCGCTAATTAGGACCCTTAACTGTAAAATTACCATTCTTATCAGCTGTCCCATGGTATTGACCTCCGTCTGGTAATGTAACTGTCCCCTCTGCATTGGTTCATATTTATCAGCGTCAGAACGGTTGTCTGTCACCGTAACATCTACTTCAACTTCATCAAATGATCCAGCCTTATAGGGTTACTACAACAGTAACTTTTTTGTTCCTAGGTGTGCCAACATCTACTTTTTCTTTCCGAGTGAACGTAGAATCCCTGGGTAAACCATCTTTATTTTTTATTCCCTCAGATACATCTGGTTCTTTATTTAATTCTGTCATCACTTTTTAACCTTCAGGTTTATACTTGTCAGTATCAGTTTTACCCTCCAGTTTTGTTGCACTTGATACAAATTCTGTATCATCCGCTGTAATTGGTTGCGTTGTGTCCATTTTGCCTCCTTATAACCATCTTTTGCTTTTAACACCGGAAGTTTGTCTTCTGACAAGCTTCCGCCATCTTTCACTGCAAAGACTGTTGCTCCACTTCCAATACTTGTTCCTTATTTTTCTAAATATTAGGTCCTTGTTATTCTTGTCAACCATACTCAAATCGACTCTTTCAATAATTATTCTTTAGTGTGAGTAAGAAAAAGATAAAAATAACTCCATAAGTATTATCTATCAAGTTGGAATTATGAACACTTATGATATATACTTTTTCATTGCAATATGGATAATTTTTTCAAGATAATTTGTCAAATTAATTGCAACATATGTGAGTGGATAACTTCATTAGGTGTTAAATAGTCTAAACATTTTCTAGGCCGATTATTCATCAATTCTAAATAATGTGATAATTCGTTTTCTTTCACCTCTGATAGATCCATTCCTTTCGGATAAAATTCTCTAAGTAATCCATTTGAATTTTCATTCGTTCCTTTTTGCCATGCACAATAAGGATCACAGAAGTATGTTTTGCATCCAAGAGCAAATTCTATTTCTAAGTAACCAAAAAACTCCTTTCCTCGATCAAAAGTAATCGTTCTTACTAATTCTTGAGGATATTCTTTCAGTGCATTGATAATGGCCGGTGTGACATTTGTAGCTGTTCTATCTGGAACTTTTATAGCTAGGTATTTCTTGATTTTCTTTCTACTAATGTAACGAAACAACATTTTGATTTTCTTTTATGATCTCTTCTCCCTGATTCGATAGTATCCCCTTCCCAATGACCTATTTCTATTCTTTTATATACCGCTTTATCTCTTTTCTTAATGGATCTACCTCCATCATTAAACTTACCTCGGGTTTCAGCTGGTCTTAGAAAATGTCCCTTTCTTCTCAAATCTTTCATCAAAATATTTCCTGAACGGTTTTGATGGATCATTCGATAGATAGTTGTGGTTGAAGGTAACTTGACATCAGAGGTTAATCGATTGGCGATCTGTTCTGGTGACCAGTGTGCTTCAATTTTTGTTTTGATGTAACGTAAGACAGCTTTTTCTGTTATTGCTTTCCTTCCACATCTGCTTTTATTGGAAATATAGCGTTTTTGAGCTATAGCAGGGTTATAAGGCGACGCAGAATCATTTCCCTCAGTCTTATAACTATTTCGCTTTAGTTCTCGAGAAATAGTACTTGGACTCCTATCTAGTTGCTTAGCTATTTCTCTAATGGATACTCCCGAAACAGATAGTTGCAATATAACTATTCTTTCTTCTATGTTAAGATGATGGTAGTTCATGTGTTCTCCTTGTAAATGTTAGTTTTGTCACTCACATTTTATCAAAGAGTCACGTGGACTTTTATTTTTGATTGATGTTGCACTTAAAATAGTAATTTATCTCAATAAAAAGAATATTTCTTCATCATTTTCTCCTGCTACATTTTTCACATTAGTTAAAACTACATAAAGATAGTGAGTATTCTTTTGAAACCATTTCTAAAATAACTGAGAATACTTGCGACTTTAGTCGTGTCCGTATAGATGGAATATTTCCAATTGAAGTTTGGCTTTAGTTGCATCAAGCAACCAACATATATAAACTTATTAGATCTTCTAAGCGATGAAGGCAATTCTAAAAATTACTTTTCTTCTAAAATTAGCTCTCAAATCACTCAAACAACAGGATAAGATTTCTTATCGCACATCACTGAATTTATTAATGACCAAATAAACTATATACTAACTTAACTATCCGTTTAAGATATCTTTAATATATGAAAAATATAATCAGTTGTTTTATTCGTATATTGATAATCGATAATCGATTAGCTTATAAATATTTAAGTTCTCTTGAAAAGTTAGTCCAACATAATAGTCGTCTAGGCTATCCCTTTCTACGAACTGATCTAATCTTTGATAGTCTATAAATTCGTTATATATTAAAAAGAATAAATAACTCGATATTTTAGCATCCAGCTTTATCAGATGCAAAAGTGTTTGTTTAAAATTGCTGTCATTAATGTGATTGATGGATTCTTTAGCTTCTTCACATAAGTTTTTTACTCTATTAATTACTACTTTGTCATACTCATTTAATATACTATTATTACCATTACTGAGACGCTCAGATTCTACAAAACAACTCAAGTCAGTAATTTCCCAAAAAAATTTTTTGTCAAAATCCAATTCCTTTCTCTCCTAACTATAGAATTATTACATAATATTTACTATCGTAGTTTCAAAGCGAAGATACACTCCTAGCTAGTTTTCGCTGAAGTTATTATCAAACTGAATTGATATTACTTAAAGAGATGTGTCTATGTATTCTAGAAATGTACAGGGAAACCTAATCCTAAAAAACATCTCTACTAGTATGGTTTGATTTTAACACTGTTTTTATTGCAATTTTTGTATAGAGATACATCATAATATGCCTTACATTTCAAAACTTTTTTAGTTAATTTTACTTATAGAAAAGTAACTCACTATTCTTTCCCCAATATTATATAGCTCTGTAATTATGAAACTAAATCGACCTCATTTGGAATGAGATACTATACTACAGAGCATCTACTCCAGAGGGGTTCAAAATATATTGCTCTTCATCACAAATAGCTTAAAAAGGGTGAAAGACACACGCCCCCGCTATACCTTAAAGAAAAATACCAACAGTGTTGTGTCCCTATCCACCATAACATCGCTTATAAAGTACGCATCAAAAATCTCAAAGAAATCTGTGCTGATTTTACAGTTGTTTATCAGGCCAATTCAAAAGAAAAAACGATGAAGTTTCTATCCAATATGATGGGAAAATAGCAAAAGCTTATCTAAAAGTGTTAAATTGCTCGGGGAAAATCACTAATTATTGACTCTTTGTGCGTTTCTGTCCAGTGTTCGCAAAACTATACAGTCGACTACCTTTATTGGGTCCTCTAATAAGCAAATCAAAAGAATAATTCCCCCAGGAGATGCATATATAAACTTCAAACCATCCTTTGTATCATATTTTAATTTATTTTGTATATTTTTTCCAATTACAATCAACTCAATACTAAAAATACTGTATTGAAGTTTACAAAATAATGAATATACTTCGATACAGTATCAATACCATCCTAGTCACTAACTAATTTAAATACTTTGTTTTTTTGGTTAGTCAGATAGTAAACAATATTTTGCGTTGATATACGTTGTAATTCCGCAATTGATGAACTTGTATAAAAAGCTGCATGCGGTGTGATAATCACATTGTCCTTGTTCACTAATTCATGATGAGCTAAATCAGGATGTTCGTCTTTTAATACATCAAAACCTGCACCTTTGATATACCCTAAAGCTAAAGCTTTAGATAAATCTTCTTCTACTACACATGCCCCGCGCCCCGTATTAATAAAGTATGGTTTTTTAGTCATTTGCGAAAACTTGTCTAAATCAAAGAACTGATAATTACTCTCATTCAAGTTCATGTGATTTGTAATCACCTCTGCTTCTTGTAGCAAATGCTCAATGTCAACAATTTGAACATCTAATTTAACTGCTTCTTCTTTATCAACAAATGGGTCACAAGCTAATACCCGCATCCCTAAAGCAATAGCCCTTTTTGCTACTGCTTTACCTATTTTCCCAAAACCAAATATTCCAAGTGTTAAATCTTGAATTCTCTTATTTTCTTCTCCAACTTCATATCTCCACTGATGATTTTTTTCTACATCATAAGAATATATTTTCAGATTTTTGACAAGTGATAAGATTAATGACATTGTATATTCTGCAACGTCAATTGTACAATATTCGCCAACAGGGCAAACACCTATGTGACGACTTTTAGCTACTGATAAATCAACGTTATCATATCCTGTTGCATTTATTGAAATAACTTTGATGTTTGGCGCATGTTCAAACATTTCTTTATTAAATTGAATAAAAGCTGTCAATAAAGCATCAGCATCTTTGATAATTTCATAAAATTCTTCTTTTTTTTCATCAATATATTCATAAATGACTATTTCAACATCTTCGCCTAATCCTTCTTTCAATACTTCTAATTCAACATCATGGGTAGGCATCATAGAATCCTTATAATCAGAAATTACTATTTTCATATTATCCCAAAGTAAATAAATTACTATGAGCTCTTCACTCCCTTCTTTTATAAAAGTTTTATGCACGACGTACTGGATAAGTCATACAGTGAGGACCACCACCAGCTTTTAGAATTTGTTCTAACGGTAATTTAATTACCTTGAGCCCTTCAGCTTCCATTGCTTCGTTAACAGATTTATTATTTTCAATTCCTAGCACTTTACCATTTCCTAATGCTTGAACGTTACATCCATGTTTAAATACCAATTCACTTGGAACATCAATAATCTTAAAATTTCTACGTTTCAACATTTGAATAAAGTTATAAGGTAATTGTTCTGTAGCAGCAATACATATTTTTTCAGCAACAATATTAAAAACCATGTCTAAATGTAAATTAGCAGGCGGCACAGGAACGCCAACAACCGTATAACCATATTTTGCCAACTGTTCACGTAAATTATCAACACCAGCTTGATCTGTTCTATCCACTAAACCAAAAGCAAGAGTGTGCTCGTCAATCATCCAGAAATCGCCACCTTCAAAACAGCCTGCATTCACACGCGCAATGATTGGAACGCCTAATTCTTTTAATTTTTCTTCATATACTTCTGTTTCTTTTTGACGAGCAGGGTGACGAAATTTCCCAATGATTGCTCCTTCTTTAACCATTGCACCGAAGTCACGTGCAAAAGTTTGAACTTCTAATTCTTTATATGCATCCACTTCATGAACAATTACTTCATTAGCCTTGTATGCATCTACTAAAGTTTGCCATTCAGCTACCATACGTTCATTTTGCTCAGTTTCACCTTTTTCCATCCAAGATTTAGTAATTTCATTAATGGCATTGAATACATAAAATTTAGGTGAACATACTACAACCTCTTTCAATACATTTGTTGCATTACTTACAAAAATGTTTTCTGACATAATCGAACACTCCTTATAATAGTTTAATTTTTTAAGAAAGCACTATAATATTTAATAGTAATAAGCCCACACACGCTAAAAAGAATATAAGTAAATACTTAGAAGTAACTTTTATCCATGTACCATAATCAACATGTACAGCTTGGGTGCACGTCATTACAATAATTGAGGTTGGTGCAATTATTTTGACTAACCCTAAAGAAAAATTGTAGATAACGACCATTGTTGATTCACTAACCCCTGCAAAAATAGCTAGTGGAGCCATAATCGACATTGTTGCCGCTGCTAAACCTGTTGAACTAGGAATAAATACAGCTAAAACAATATAAACAATGAAGCAAACTACTACAAAAATTGAGGTTGGCAAACTACCTAATGTCTTTTCACATGCATTTAATACAGTTGCGGTAATATTCCCATCTGTCATAATTACTTGAATTCCTCGTGCTAAAGGCACGATAAACGCTGTAGAAACTAAAGCAGCCGATCCTTTGATCAAGATTTTAATGATTTTATCAACATCATATTTCATTACAAAACCAGCCAAGAAAGTCATAATAATCAATAGACCATTAATTTCATTGAAATACCAATCTCCAAATGGCACTAAATGATTACCTATAATTGTTCCAATAATAATATTATTATTCAACCAATTGGTAGCTTCTTCAAAAAATGTAAAGTTCTCATTTAAAGCCGTCCATGGAATCAAAGAAATAATCATTATAGAAAAAGTAGCCAAAAAAATATAAAATACTTTTCTTTGGCGGCTATTCATTACTTCTTGTTTCCCTTCTGTACTAGTAAATTCTTCAATGTCTTGTTGAAGTCTATAATACTGTGGGGAACTTTGAGGATTCTTTTGAACCTTTTTTGCATATTGACAAATGAAAAATGCAGCCAGAGATAATAAAACTACAAAAACAAACGCTCTAAACACAATTCCTTCACCAGGACTTATACCAGCAATACCAGATGCAATTCCTGTTGAAAATGGATTTATTATAGATGATGCACAACCTGCTTGAGTACCAAAAATAACAATCATCAGTGCTGTAATTGTGTCTAATTCAAGAGACAAAATTATTGGAAGAAACATCAATAAATACACAAAGCCTTCTTCATATGCACCTTGAACAGTTCCAAATATTCCCATTACGAATGTAAGAACCGTTATCAAAACTGCTGTCTTTTCTTTATATTTTGATGCGATACCCTTAAGTGCAATATTAATAACTCCAATAGTATCCATCATTTCTAAAAATGCGCCGAATAACATAACATTTAATGAAATCGTAATAGCCCCAGATATTTTTTCATTTCCAACCATACCAATAATTGGAGCCATAATAACATCCCATAGTCCTTGTCGATTTGCTGAAATTCTTTGGTACGTTCCCGCTATATTTTGGCCTGCTCCATTGATTTCATATTTTCCACCCGGGATAAACCATGTTAAAATCGCAACTAAAATTAAAATAAAGAAGATTATTACATAAGTATTTGGAGATTTAAATTTCTTCTTTTCCATCTTTCATCAACTCCCTACAACTATCGTCCCCTCTTCTCCACGCAAAGCTTCATTTAAGTAATCTATCGATGTAATTATTCCCACTCTTAGTTTACTTGAATCAACAAATTTAAGGATTGCTTCAACTTTAGGTAACATAGAACCTTTGCTAAACTGATTTTGAGCAATATATTTACTTAGTTTCTCAACTGTAACATTTTGAAGAGCTTCTTGATTTTCTTTCCCATAATTGATAAAAACATTTGGAACAGCAGTAAGGATAATTAAATAATCAGCATTCAGTAATTCTGCTAATCGGGCACTTGCAAAGTCCTTATCAATAACTGCAGCAACTCCTTCATATCGCCCTTCATTTTTTATTACTGGAATACCACCACCACCGCAAGCGATTACAATTTTCCCCTCACTAAATAATGAATTAATTGTATCTAGTTCAACTATATCCAATGGCTTTGGAGAAGGTACCATTCGCCGATAGCCACGTCCAGCATCTTCTTTTATAGTATGTCCATATTTTTGAGATATATTTTTCCCTTCTTCTTTTGTATAAAATTTTCCAATAGGCTTGGTAGGATTAAGAAAAGCTGGATCATTCGAACTTACTTCAACCTGTGTAATAATCGTCTGTGCTTTCGTAGTAATACTTCTTTTATTGCACTCATTTGTTATCTCATTCTGTAAATGAAAACCGATATACTGCATGTATCCTAATAAAG
>NZ_JXKG01000039.1 GCF_001885735.1 Enterococcus canintestini
GAGCTATGAATTATTCAGGATAGGGTTAGAACTACAAAAAACTTCTTTTTCTGTACAGAGTGTCGGACTATCTTTAATATGTTACATAAGGTGGAGTTCTCCCTATGTGACTTTCGCTCTCTCCTTTTACTTGAATAAAGAATTGATTTCCCTTGAGATGTCTCTTACACATCACTCGTTCATAATGTCTCTAAAGAGAGTAAAATCATTGGCTTTGTAAAAACTATCTACGTTGTTGGCAATCCGTCTTATTCCTTTTTTGCCTTAATATTTCATACATTGACTGACTCTGAGGTAATCTCTGCCTATTCTTGACATATCCTTTACGCTGGCACAATCGATACCTCTCTGTTTTACTGCGTTCATCACTGTATAAATTCTGAACGAGTAAACTGTATTTCGCTTATTTCATCATCAATAAAATGAACGGTGTTTTCCAAATGATTTTTATAGAGTTCATTAGCTTTTAACAGGATTCCTTTTTGTTTATCGTCTAGTGTTTCCAAGACTTTTATCATAAATCATAAACACCTTTTGGAGGGTAGTTTGCACTGAGGCTATAAGCCTCTACTACTAGTCAGTACCTCAAGGTGCTGGTTTTATCACTTTCACTTCCTTTTAAGAGGAAATTATCCTACTTTTTAACCCTTAAATTAAAAGGGTCACTGTATTTTGGAACACTCAGTTTATTAAAACCACATCACCCTTTGATTATATTCCTTTATTGTCGCTTCTTAAGACCACATGTGCTTACACAATGTCCCTGTGCCTCAAAATGGCGGTTTCTAAACCTATCTTTCAAATTTGCATGTTTGTCGAATATCATCATGGTGCTTTCCCCTTTTAGATCTCTCATGAGACTCGAAACACTTATTTTGGGCGGAATACTTAGCAATATATATATATGATCTGGCATTACATTGTCTTCAATTATTTCACTCCTTTGTAGCTCTACATAGGCGCTTGATTATTTCTTGCAAATCAGCTCTATATTGATTATAAATGATCTTTCTTCTATACTTTGGAGTGAATGTAATAGGATATTTACGTCCCTGCTTTGTATAAGCAGAGCTACTACTTATGAACCATTTGAATCTCTTCTTTCCGTTATTATATGGCCTAACTAACTACATTTTAACGCGATTAAGGAGTTTTTTAGTAGGACTTTTTATTATTCTACTCTCATATCAGGTGTTTTTGGTTCGCATACTCCACCACTAGAGCCAAAGACATAAAAAAGAATCCGCTCAAGCAATACATTTGGGCGGATTCCCAAGTAAATAGCCCTAGAAGGGCTCGTTACCTGCTGCTCCCTTTAAGAGAGCTTTTTTAGAGACCGCCAACCGCTACCTTTCTATTCTTATCTAGTTGTTACTTCCTAAATGGATCTTTATACTCTCTTTTGTTTATACTATCCCTTACTCGATCTTCTGCTTCTTGTTCTCGTATATACTTAGCTATCGTTTTTTGGTTCAGTCCTACAGTGCTCACATAATAGCCTTTTGACCAAAAGGATCGATTTCCATAATTGTATTTTAAATTCGCATGACATTCATGAATGATTACTGCACTTCTTCCTTTTAAGAAACCCATAAAACCTGATACACTCAACTTTGGTGGAATTCTTACCAACATATGGATATGGTCGGGCATTGCATGCGCTTCAATGATTTCGACTTCTTTCATCTCACACCATTTTCTTAGTATTTCCCTATATCTCGCCTCAATTGACCATATATTACTTTTCTTCTATATTTTAGTGTGGACACAAGATGATACTTACAATTCCAACGAGTATGTGCTAAACTTTTATCGTCGTTCGCCATTCAAAAACTCCTTTCGACTTGATAACGGTTGGTAGCCTTTATCTATTATATCGAAAGGAGTTTTTATCGCTAAAGCTCTGACCTCTACGCGCAGTACGAGTGTTTTTTTGTTGAAATCTCTTTAGAGATTTCAACTGACTAAAGTCATTAATAAAAAAACATCTAAAGCAGAAAATCAATTCTACCTTAGATGTTCGTATATCACTCTATCCGTCCTATTTGACAAAGAGCCTTTATTCTGTTGAAATTCTTCACCAACACTCATTAACGAAGAGCCATTCAATTTGATTTTCAACAATAAACTATTAACCTAGAGCCAAATGGACGTTCTCGCTATGTTCACTATCTCCCTTTACAAAGTTTAGATTCAAAGAAGCCTTTATTGTCCCTATGAGCGGTTTGCTATAGGCAAAATTGGAACTTACTCAATAAAATTTATAAGCTAGAATTTATTTCCCCTCTTACTCCAACCCTTACAACCAATCATTGTAATTATTAAGGAAAAAAATAATAGAAGACCACCAAGCCATCCCTTATTAGAAACTTCTCCTGTTTTTGGAAGTAATTGGTACCTATTGTTGGATTGCTGATTATCCCTCGATAATTTTCTAACTTTTTCAGAAAAATCATCTTCGAAATCATCATGTAGTGTCTCGCCCTTACTTACTTTCTTTTTGTCGGATTTTGTGATTATGGGCATAGATTGATATTTATTATTGAATTGCTGAACGTCCTGCGATAATTTTCTAACTTTTTTAGGATCGCCTTCAAAATCGTTTATCTTTTTCTCTATCGGTGTTTTGGGATCATCAATCAAGCTATTCAACCTATTTACTAAGGTTATTAATATATTTTTCGTTATTAAATTATATTTGTCATAAAGATTGAACTCTGAAATAATAGACTTGACCTCATTATTGTTTTCTCCCATTTTCTTTCCAACTGATAATATATTATCTATCAAAATCGTTCTATCAGGTTCTACACTTTCTTCTGTCTGTAACATGAATTTCAATTCTGCAGCAGAAACAAATTTATTTGGAATATCCCCATAAGACTCTTTTGCTATAAAGTTAATTGACGTAACCTCAATCGGCTGTTCAAATAGTATACTTTTTTCGTTACTATCATTTCCCCATTCAGAAAATTCAAACGTAATGAATTCTCCTGATATATCTGTTACTTCTAATACACCTGATTTAACACGCCCATTTTTTCCAGATAGACGAGGAACATATACAAATCCCTTAATACTTGTGGGAACTTTTAAGTCAATTTTTACAGGTTTATCAATTGCTATATCGTCATATTTACTGTGCCAATTTGTATTGGTATCGCCATCAAAAGCCAATTCTATTCCCTTCCCAGGTTGTTCATTCGCTCCCATACTGTCAATATCACTTTTATCTATATAGAGTTTTTTAAGAACCAGTTCTTCTTTTTTCTTTCTTATGTCCTCTATTAGTTTATTTACTTCATCTAAGGTTAACACGCGTGGGTCAGCCGTTAAAATTCTACCCAATGCTTCTTTATATCTATCTGAAGTTTCCTTCGTGAATAAAGAATCATCAAATGGCAGGAATTCTTCAACAGCAAATTCCAGTTTAGTAGCCGGTGTCACCTTAACTTCTTCCACAACCAAATTATCCATCACAAAATCAAGATATCCGCCAAAATTAGCTGCATTCCCCTTAACCCCATGTGTATTGGCTGCTGCTGCTGTAGAAAATACACCAATCCATGTATTTCCATTTTCACTACCCGTTACATAATAACTTGCTTTTCCCGGTTTTTCACTATTGGTCCAAGTATTTTTCAAAGGATACATTGTTAATTCAGAAGGATCATTTTGATATTGACCATTCCCTATAACAAATGCATACGTATCATCTGAACCAGTTTCATAATCAAAACTTACTCGATAAACTTTTCCCGGTTCAAATCGGAAATTATGTGGAACAGTTTGATAAAGAAGTTTATTACGAGCTACCAATCCATTTGTCTTAAGTGACCAATTGCCCTCAATAACATCAGATATTTTTTTCCCATTCCATCCTCGTTGGGTATAAGGAGGATTTTTTTCTGAAAGATGGGTTCGATTATCACTTACACCTTCAACTCCACCTATTACAAAAGGATAGATTCCTTGTGGAACATTTTCAAAATCCTGTTTAAATATTCCCTTCTCACTGTCGTGTGAGCCATTAAACATTATAGAATTATTTTCAAAAATTCGAATATCATCAAAATAAGTTGCTTCTTCTCCTGCATCTCTTGAGAGAATCAACATTACATTCTCTACATTTTCTCCAGTTGTAAAATAAATATACATATTTTGGAAAAAACTAAGGTCATTAATCGTTGCATTATTTTTTAAAGTATTATGAGCATAAGCTTTAACAAAGTTTAAAGCAATAGAACGACCCGTTGCATTACTAAACGTCTTTTCTCCTGTATCCACAGAAATTTCTGCAATTGAATCGCTACGATTGTCTACTCCAACGTATACAGCATAATTAGTATTTGGCTTCAGCCCACTTAATTTTTGAGTCAAACTCACTTTTTTATTATTATTCATAATCCTCAACATCGGATTATCTCCTTGCGAACGAACAATCTCAGCTTTATCCCTTTCGCCTTTTATATTCCAATCTCTCAATGTGCCACTGTTAAATCCTTGGTCAACTATATGCATACCTTCTGACCAAACTACTTTTTCATTACTATGCGGTGTACGATAAATTACATACGGGGTCTCTATACTTACATCAATCGTAATCTTACCATCCACAACCTCTACAATAGTTTCATCTGTTTTCCCAAGATCTGTCAATTTATACAGATAGACTTTATTTACCAACCAGTCACTTGGTAACTCCCATGTAGTACTACCTGTTGTGGTATTATAATAATAAAGTTTTTGGTCATTCTTAGATAATTTACTGCCATCACTCGCCCAATCCCACGGAATAAGATATGCAGAGCCATCATAGATTTTGCGACCATCTAGCGTCATTATACGTTCTCTATAACCAACATCGCGCACATCATTAGACTTTCTAGAAATAACTAACCTTCTATCTTCTTCATCTTTTAGTTTTATTTCCAATTCAGGAATCCATTCGTAACTTTCACCATTATCCTCCATAAACACAGGCGTTCCATTTTCCCAATTTGTCACTTGAAAATGTTGAATAAATTTTGTTGGAAGATTACTCTTAAACAACGTTTTTATATACCCAGCATAATCACTACGCCCTTGCCATCCTTCAAAATCTTTCATATCATATCCACCAAGAAGTGGATTATTTGCTGCCCCACCATAAGAAGGATAATCTCCAATCCATGAATCTTTTTCGTGATTACGAATAAAACGTACAATATTAGAGTTAATTCCCTTTAATGAATAGCCGCCATAAGTTAAATCGGCTGCCCAATGCTGAAATGTAGAATCATACTCTCCAGCATATCCCCATTCAAAAGCTGCTCTCCATCCATTATCGTTTAATTCCCTTGCCAATTGATGAGTAGCCCACGCACTATTATCTCCTGATTGACCATTTCCCCATACGTCTACATATACAAAATCAAGACCTTCTCCAAGAACTTCTTTTAAATCTTGGAATCGCTTGAATCTACCATGTCCCAAATCATACGAAGCATCAATATTAATCCCTTGGTCCAACCAATTCCAACCATAGCTATATGCTCCATCAGAATTCTTTTTTAAACGTTCTGGATTAAAATACTTGGATTCTGGATATGTTTCGGAGGCATTAACGTGAATTCCTAACCGTGCCCCATATTTTTCAGATAATTCTATAAGTTTTTTAAAGTCTTCTGCACCACCTATCCTTTTTCCAATATCAGCATAATTTAAATGTCCAGAATCATGTCCTTCACTCCCATATCCTTTTAACAAAATTGACTGTCCAAGCCCATCAGTATGCAAGCTAATCTTTTTAATACCATCGAGGGTAGTTAAAAAGGGATTCTGAGCTTGTGAGCCAAAGTTCATAGCAATACGATACGCAACCAAGTCAGGAACGTCCTCCGAACCCTTGGCAGAATGCATGATTTGTCTGTAAGCAATAGCACCATCTTGCCAGTCTACTACTTCATCCTCATTTAAATCTCTTGTAATGATCACTTTAGCATTAGGTAGCTCAATTGTACGCTCATCATAAACTTGACCCTTATAATGCCTTTGATAAATAAATGGGGCACTTGATATTCCAAGATAATTCTCACCGTTAATTGTTACCTTATCAATTGTTAGTCGAGTATAATCATTTGCTCCACCACCATAACTCCACTGAGAATTAGACCAAACACCCGCTGCTAATTTATTATTAGATACAAATCCATACATGAATCCTATCGGCGGAATGTCCTCCATTGGATTTGTAACATTAATATGAACATCCCCTCTTTTATGAGTATTAGTAGACATTCTGGCACCATCAAAAGCAGCTTTGTCATCTTTACTAGACACAGAAACTAAATAATTACCCGGAAACTCAATTGTTTCAATTAATTTTCTTGTATCATCTATTATTTCCCCCATAACAATTTTATTGTAATTGATAACTTTAACAACCTCAAAATGCAGTTCATTATTTACAACTTGAAGTTGAACTTCTATTTCTGCATTAATTAAATGTTCCAAATTTTTCAATTTCATCTTATATACTGCTGTAGAATCATTGATTTTTTCAAAAGAAGTTATAGGAGCCACATCAATTCCATTGATTTTGACAATATCAAGAGGGTAGACTTGCCCTGGAAGAATATCCTTCCCAACATGATACTCTTTTACTCTAGGGAATTGAACATCAATCACTGCTTCTATCTGATCCGTTTTTATCGTGTTATAAGTGATTTTAGAATCATCTACAGTAATTCCCAATTCCTTTTCCTTAGATATGTTCGAAGTGGCAACATTTGATTGATTATCCGTTTTTATATCCACTTTCGTTATTTCGTTCCCAAATGTGCCCAACTTTAAAGCAATTATTTTATTTTCTTTTAAAGTGTCCATCACATTTTTAGGTATATTATAAGTATCAAAAAGATTTTCGCCGTTAACACTCGCGTTTAGCTGGCCATCTTTTTTTAGACTAATCATTAATTCATTTTTTGAGCCCTTCGTTGGTGCTGACACAGAACGTTTAGTTGTCATCCAAGCAGAATCAACTGCAGATTTGTATTGCCAGAACCATCCTTCTCTATCATACCCAACCATTATATAATTTGGTTGTCCATATTTCAATAAAACCCCAAACCGACCTTCTCCTGGTTCAGATAACTCTACAAAAGACAAATTTACTGTAGCATTCCCTGTATCATCAACCTGTAACCCCTCTTTTTCAAATAAAGCCATCTTTTCCCCATTATCATTTTCAAAAGTAGATGATAATGTATTATAACGAATTCCTCCCACTTCATTAACTACTACTGTGCCAGGAATTTCTGAAAAAGAAACCCATTCTTTCTTTTCCGTGCTTTCACTATCTGAAATAGTGCTATCCCCATTGGAATTTTCTATTACTACAGCATCTGCC
>NZ_JXKG01000004.1 GCF_001885735.1 Enterococcus canintestini
TCAAAGTATGAATTATTCAGGTTTAAAGCTTTTTTTTAAGAAATGATAGCCTTCTTGCCTTTCTTTTACAGTTAAAAAAACTATAATGTCTTTTCTTTAGGTGTGGGAACAAAAATGATATTTTGGCACAGGACTATTGATTAAAGACGAAGCTTTATAAAAACTATAATGACTGCAAAAAATATTGGGGTTTTTGTTGACACGTTATTTCAATCATGCTATTCTAACAAAGGTGCTTTGTCTACAGGTCTCTTAAAACAGACGTGCTGACTGTAAGAAAAGTACAACTGACGATTATGCACAAAGCTGCATTATTTTTTATCGCCGAAAAAGAACCACCTGGATGTGTGGAGCTAGAAAAGGCGAATCAAGGAAGGAGGAAAACAAGGGATGCCTACAATTAACCAATTAGTACGTAAACCTCGTAAATCCAAGGTTGAAAAATCAAATTCACCAGCATTGAACAAAGGATATAACAGTTTCAAAAAAGCTCAAACGAATGTGAACTCTCCGCAAAAACGTGGGGTTGCCACTCGTGTGGGTACAATGACACCAAAAAAACCGAACTCAGCTTTGCGTAAATATGCCCGTGTTCGTTTGTCTAACTTGATCGAAGTAACAGCTTATATCCCAGGTATCGGCCACAACTTACAAGAACACAGCGTTGTTTTATTACGTGGTGGACGTGTAAAAGACTTACCTGGGGTACGTTACCATATCGTTCGTGGTGCATTAGATACAGCTGGCGTTAACGACCGTAAACAATCTCGTTCTAAATACGGTACAAAACGTCCTAAAGCTTAATCTAGTTTACAGACTATATAAACACAATACAAAATGACTACGTAAAGGAGGAGTTACGGATGCCTCGTAAAGGTCCAGTTGCAAAACGCGATGTTTTACCAGATCCTATGTATAACTCAAAATTAGTAACCCGTTTAATCAACCGTGTTATGGTTGATGGCAAACGCGGGATTGCTGCAAATATTATCTATAATGCTTTTGACATTATTAAAGAATCTACTGGTAATGATCCATTAGAAGTCTTTGAACAAGCAATGAAAAATATCATGCCTGTCTTAGAAGTTAAAGCTCGCCGTGTCGGTGGTTCTAACTACCAAGTCCCAGTTGAAGTTCGTCCTGAACGTCGTACAACTTTAGGCTTACGTTGGGTTGTAAACTACGCACGTTTGCGTGGAGAACACACAATGGAAGAACGTCTTGCAAAAGAAATCATGGATGCAGCTAACAACACTGGTGCTTCTGTGAAAAAACGTGAAGACACACACAAAATGGCTGAAGCCAACCGTGCTTTTGCCCACTATCGTTGGTAAGATCTTTTTTGTTCTTGCAAAAAAGACAATTCGATTGTTACAAATAAGCGAGCAAAAGATTTCTTTTGCCGCTTTTTAAAGAGAGGAGCACAAGCAAGAAATGGCTAGAGAATTTTCGTTAGAAAAAACTCGTAATATTGGTATCATGGCTCACGTCGATGCAGGTAAAACTACTACGACTGAACGTATCCTTTATTATACAGGTAAAATCCATAAAATTGGTGAAACCCACGAAGGTGCTTCACAAATGGACTGGATGGAACAAGAACAAGAACGTGGTATCACTATCACTTCTGCTGCGACAACTGCTCAGTGGAAAGGTTACCGTGTCAACATCATCGACACACCAGGACACGTAGACTTCACAATTGAAGTACAACGTTCATTGCGTGTATTAGATGGTGCTGTTACCGTCCTTGACTCTCAATCAGGGGTTGAACCACAAACTGAAACAGTTTGGCGTCAAGCTACAGAATACCGCGTACCACGTGTTGTATTCTGTAACAAAATGGATAAAATTGGTGCAGACTTCTTGTACTCAGTTTCTACTTTACATGATCGTTTGGGCGCAAATGCGCATCCAATCCAATTACCAATTGGTTCAGAAGAAGATTTCACAGGTATCATTGACCTTGTGACAATGAAAGCTGAAATCTACACAAACGACTTAGGTACAGAAATTCAAGAAACTGAAATTCCTGAAGAATACCTAGAACAAGCGCAAGAATGGCGCGAAAAATTAGTCGAAGCAGTAGCTGAAACTGATGAAGATTTAATGATGAAATACCTAGATGGCGAAGAAATTACTGAAGCTGAATTAAAAGCTGGTATCCGTCAAGCAACAATCAACGTTGAATTCTTCCCTGTAATGGCTGGTTCAGCCTTCAAAAACAAAGGGGTTCAATTAATGTTGGATGCAGTTCTTGACTACTTGCCTTCACCATTAGATGTAGAAGCAATCAAAGGGATCGATCCTAAAACTGACGAAGAAACAACTCGTCCAGCTGACGACGAAGCACCTTTTGCTTCATTAGCATTTAAAGTTATGACTGACCCATTCGTAGGTCGTTTAACTTTCTTCCGTGTTTATTCTGGTATCTTGGAAAGTGGTTCATATGTATTGAACGCTTCTAAAGATAAAAAAGAACGAATCGGACGTATCTTACAAATGCACGCGAACACACGTAACGAAATCGACCGCGTTTATTCCGGTGATATCGCTGCTGCGGTTGGCTTGAAAGATACAACAACAGGGGACACTCTTTGTGCCTTAGATTCTCCAGTAATCTTAGAATCAATTGAATTCCCTGACCCAGTTATCCAAGTCGCTGTTGAGCCTAAATCAAAAGCTGACCAAGATAAAATGGGGATTGCATTACAAAAACTTGCAGAAGAAGATCCATCATTCCGCGTTGAAACAAACGTTGAAACTGGTGAAACAGTTATCTCAGGGATGGGTGAATTGCACTTAGACGTCTTAGTTGACCGTATGCGTCGTGAATTTAAAGTTGAAGCGAACGTTGGTGCTCCTCAAGTTTCTTATCGTGAAACTTTCCGTGCTGCTACTGAAGCAGAAGGTAAGTTTGTACGTCAGTCTGGTGGTAAAGGTCAATACGGTCACGTATGGATTGAATTTACGCCAAACGAAGAAGGTGCCGGTTTCGAATTCGAAAACGCCATCGTCGGTGGTGTGGTTCCTCGTGAATACATCCCAGCAGTTGAAAAAGGTTTAGTAGATGCAATGGAAAATGGTGTCTTAGCCGGTTATCCATTAGTAGATATTAAAGCAAAACTTTACGACGGTTCTTACCATGATGTCGATTCAAGTGAAACTGCCTTCCGTGTTGCTGCTTCTATGGCATTGCGCGCTGCAGCCAAAAAAGCAAAACCTGCAATCTTAGAACCAATGATGAAAGTTACAATTACTGTTCCAGAAGATTACTTAGGTGATATTATGGGTCACGTAACTGCTCGTCGTGGACGTGTTGAAGGTATGGAAGCACACGGTAACTCTCAAATCGTTAATGCTATCGTTCCGTTAGCAGAAATGTTTGGTTACGCAACAACATTGCGTTCAGCTACACAAGGTCGCGGTACTTTCATGATGGTATTTGATCACTATGAAGATGTACCAAAATCTATTCAAGAAGAAATTATCAAGAAAAACGGCGGTAAAGCTGAATAATTTTTGATGATTAGGATTTTTTTAAAAGAGCTATATTTTTTTAAAAAATTCGTGTACAATGTTAACGATGATAAGGGCAAACTGCCGTACGCGGCAGTTTACCTATCAAAAAATAAAAACTATTACGTATTTTTAGGAGGAACATTTTAAAATGGCAAAAGAAAAATTTGACCGTTCTAAACCCCATGTAAACATCGGTACTATCGGACACGTTGACCATGGTAAAACTACTCTTACAGCTGCAATTACAACTGTATTATCTAAAAAAGGTCTAGCACAAGCTTCTGCTTACGATCAAATTGATGGTGCACCTGAAGAACGCGAACGCGGTATCACAATTTCAACTGCTCACGTTGAGTATGAAACTGAAAACCGTCACTACGCTCACGTTGACTGCCCAGGACACGCGGACTACGTTAAAAACATGATCACTGGTGCTGCTCAAATGGACGGCGCGATCTTAGTAGTATCTGCTGCTGATGGTCCTATGCCTCAAACTCGTGAACACATCCTATTGTCACGTAACGTTGGTGTTCCTTACATCGTCGTATTCTTGAACAAAATGGACATGGTAGACGACGAAGAATTATTAGAATTAGTTGAAATGGAAGTTCGTGACTTATTGTCAGAATACGACTTCCCAGGCGACGACACTCCAGTTATCGCAGGTTCAGCTTTGAAAGCTTTAGAAGGCGACGCTTCATACGAAGAAAAAATCTTAGAATTAATGGCTGCAGTTGACGAATACATCCCAACTCCAGTTCGTGATACTGACAAACCATTCATGATGCCAGTCGAAGACGTATTCTCAATCACTGGTCGTGGTACTGTTGCAACTGGTCGTGTTGAACGTGGACAAGTTCGCGTTGGTGACGAAGTTGAAATCGTAGGTATCGCTGAAGAAACAGCTAAAACTACTGTAACAGGTGTTGAAATGTTCCGTAAATTGTTGGATTACGCTGAAGCTGGCGACAACATTGGTGCATTATTACGTGGTGTGGCTCGTGAAGATATCCAACGTGGTCAAGTATTATCAAAACCAGGTTCAATCACTCCACATACAAAATTCTCAGCAGAAGTTTACGTTTTAACTAAAGAAGAAGGTGGACGTCACACTCCATTCTTTACTAACTACCGCCCACAATTCTACTTCCGTACAACTGACGTAACAGGCGTTGTTGAATTACCAGAAGGTACTGAAATGGTTATGCCTGGCGATAACGTAACTATGGACGTTGAATTAATCCACCCAATCGCGATCGAAGACGGTACTCGTTTCTCAATCCGTGAAGGCGGACGTACTGTTGGTTCAGGCGTTGTTACTGCAATCGAAAAATAATTCTTGAACTTAATTAGAGGTTGTAACAGGTAACTGTTACAACCTCTTTTTTAGCAATAAAAAACACCGCACAATTACTAGAGCCGCTTAATTAAAAGCTTTAGTAATTGTGGCGGTATTTTTTTGTATTACATATTAGGCTAAAGACGCTTGAAATCAAGAGGTGCGTTGGTTAGGGCTAAAGTAGTTTTTGTTTTTTTAGGTAATCGTTAAAACTTTTATCGCTGCTAACGCTGTAGTAATCTGCGAATTTTTTCGTCCAAAGTTTTGTTTCCCGTGCTTCACCGAATTTTTTCATCGTTTTGTCGTAGTCTTCAATTAGTTGGTAATCATATTCTTTATAGGTATCATAATGAATAACGGCTTGTTTAGGTAAACGGGGTTTAATCTGCATTTCGACAGTCGGCTTACCGATACTAAGTCCGGCGACGGGATAAACATAATCAGGTAGATTAAAAAGTTCACTGACTGCTTCAATTTGATTGCGTACACTTCCCACAATGACACTTCCTAATCCTAGAGCTTCAGTGGCGATGACGGCATTTTGTAATGCTAAGCTGGCATCTGTTGTGGCAATAATCAAAGGGTTCAAACTATCTGTAATTTCATAAGCAACCTGTTCTTTTTGTGCTACCATTTGCGTTCGTTTTAAATCAGCTACAAAAAGTAAAAAGACGGAACTGTGAAGCATGTGGGGGTTAGTTGGGTTTATTGCCACTAGTTTTTCCCGCAGTGCTTTATCTTTTACTACAATAATGGAGTAGGCTTGGCCGTTCATCCAAGAAGGAGCCTGTCTACTGGCGGATAAAATCGCCTCTAATTCTTCATCTGTCAGCTCGTAATTTTCAGCGAAATTTCGATAAGTACGGTGGTTTTTTAATAGTGCAATCACGTCGTTCATTTTTTCCTCCTTTTACCCAGATGACGGCTTTAAAGCGTAGGCTGTGTCAGGAGCGTTTGCGTAATTCCTGCGATTTTTTCTGCTAAAGCAGTCGCTTTACTTGGGGTCAAACTGGTGTAATTTATTCTCATTGACATTGTATCATTACTAAAGAAAAAAGAAGGGGCTACGAGTAAATTTTCCTTTAAAAAAAGCTGCCAATCTTTTCTGCTTAAATTTTGATGTTGCCAAGTGAACCAATAATAAAGTCCCCCTTTAATTTCTGTAAACTGCCAGTCAGCTTTAAAAGGGGCAAAGGTTTGGCATAACAAGTCACTTCTCATTTTGAGATTATGGAGTAATTGAGTGTGCTCCTCATCGTACTCCGGATTATTTAAAGCAAAATTGGCCACTATTTGACTAAATAAATTGGTTTCACTGTCCAATATTTTTTTTGTGTTGGCTAAAGTCTGAATTAAATTTGTGGGGGCCAGTAGCCACCCGATTTTGATGCTTGATCCAAAAATTTTGGATAGTGAGCCCAAATAAAGTACTTGCTCCGGTGCAATTTCTTTTAGCTTTGGGATTGGGGTAGAAAAATTCAGCTCGCCGAATATATCATCTTCAATGATGGGAACATAATATTTGCGACAGATTTCAATAATTTTTATCCGTCGTTCATAAGAAAGACAGCGGCTGGTTGGATTTTGAAAAGTTGGATTTAAGTATAAGAGTTTCACTTTTTTTGCCAAAATTTGCTTTTCCAACTCTTTGGGCATGATCCCTTCTTGGTCAGTCGCAATTCCTTGTAACCGTAACCCGAGGGATTGAAAGAGAGGGAGTGCAAATAAAAAGGACGGATCCTCAGTGGCGATAACATCTCCGGGTTGTAAAAGTGTTTGTAAAATTAAAGAGATTGCTTGGGTAGACCCTGCGGTAATTAGCAAGTCTTGATTTTCTAAAGGAAGATGAAATTTTTGGGCTAGTTTTTTTGTGATGGTATCTTTTAGTGGCGTATAGCCCGTGACGGTTAAATTTTTTTCTTCCTTTATAATTTGATCCCACGTTAAAGCGGGAAATTTAAAAGCAGGAATTAAATCTGGTGGTAGCTCCCCGCTAGCAAAGTCCAGCGTCGCAGGATTTTTTTTCAGTCTATTTTGTTCTTTAATATAAGGGTCTGGTTGATTACGGGTAGTAAGTAAATGTTGCCACTGAAATTGAGGCGCCTGGCGCGACCCCCAGCGTCCTTTGGCGACTTCTGTTCCGCTGC
Source organism: Enterococcus canintestini (assembly GCF_001885735.1). Classification (GTDB taxonomy): domain Bacteria; phylum Bacillota; class Bacilli; order Lactobacillales; family Enterococcaceae; genus Enterococcus_C; species Enterococcus_C canintestini. Next base: position 7,009 of record NZ_JXKG01000004.1, read on the forward strand.
CTTGTTTGCGTATTAGCCACCCTAGACTAGTAAGTTCTTCTAATGCGTGATTGACGGTGGAACGATTAACTTGATAAAAAGCGGCCATTTTACGTTCAGGCATTAAGCGATCGCCTGGGGCCAGTTTACCTGATTCAATTTCAGCGATAATGATTTCCATTAATTGCTGAAATAAAGGTGTTTTACTTTTACGATTTAAAGTCATGGGGGCTCCTTTTAATAAAAAAATCACTTTATAGTAGCGATTTTCATCGGTAGTATTAGCTCTAAAATGATTGGTTGGTTTCAAAATAAACCAATTGGTCGTTTTCGTCAAGGGTGGGAAGTTTTATACTTAAAACGAGTTTTTGCAATTATTCGGACCAAAAGGAGTGTTTCAATGAAAAAAGTTTTAACGATTGCAGGTTCTGATTCTACCGGTGGTGCCGGGTTAGAAGCAGATTTAAAAACCTTTGAAGAATACGGTGTCTTTGGCTTTGCGAGTATTACTGCCATCGTCACGATGGACCCTGCAACAGGTTGGTCTCACGAAGTTACAGAACTGCCGGCTGATTTATTAGTCAAACAATTGATTTCTGCTTTTGCCGGTGAAGAAATGGCCGCCTTAAAAACGGGAATGATGGGTAATGAAGCCAATATCTTAGCTACAGTTGATTTTTTAGCTGATAAAAAAGTAGCCAATATCGTCGTAGATCCTGTAATTGCTTGTAAGGGAACAGCGCAGATCTTACAACCGCAAGTGGTTGCAGCTTTGAAAAAATATCTATTACCGCTAGCAACTATCACTACCCCTAATTTAGTGGAGGCAGGAATTTTATCAGAATTGGGAGATTTAACCAGTGTAGCGGATATGCAAAAAGCTGCGCGGGCAATTTATCAACAAGGGGCTAAAAATGTCATTGTAAAAGGGGGACATCGTTTAAAAGAAGATAAAGCGATTGATGTGTTTTACGATGGGACTGATTTTGTTACTTTGGAAAATGAATTGTATCAAACCGACTACAATCACGGTGCTGGTTGTACCTTTGCGGCTGCTGTAACGGCTGGTGTTGCAAAAGGAGCGCCGGTAAATCGGGCTGTCAGTATGGCCAAACAATTTGTCGCCGCAGCAATTAAAGAAGGTCTACAAATCAATCCTTATGTGGGGCATGTTTGGCATGGTGCATATAATCAAGCAGAAAATCGAATGGCGGTGACACAATGAGAAAAAAATCTTCTATTCAAGCGCTGGTCTTAGTGGCGCTTTTTACCGCGTTGACTGTTATTGGTACTACCATTAAAATTCCATTACCAACAGGAGCGTTCGTTCACTTGGGCAATGCCGTCTTGTTGTTGGCTGTTTTGTTATTAGGTTATTTAAAAGGATCTCTTGCTGGCGGATTGGGCTTTTTTATCTTTGATTTATTAAATGGTTACGCTACAGAAGCGCCTTATTTTATTTTGGAAAGTTTTATCGTTGGGGCTGCGGCCTATGGTGCACTGCTTATTTTTAAGAAGAAACCAACTGCGATTTGGCAAGTAGTTGTCATTGGCGTGGTAACTGCGATTGCGAAACTTTTGATGACCCAAATTAAAAACATGGTGATGTTGTTGATTGCCGGTGCGGATTTTCAAGCTGCTTTTGCCGGTGCGTTAACGAAATTACCTGCCACTTTAATTAATGTTACCTTGACAGTGATTATTGTGGCGTTGGTATATTTTCCGTTGAAAAAAGCGCTAGTGACCACGATGAAACGTTCTTTTGTTTAAAAATTAGCGCTGATAGGCGCTAGATTGTTTGTTAGGAGGTGTGACAAAAGTCTGGTCACGCCTCTTTTTTTGCAAATAAATGGTATGAGAAAATTGCTTTTGTCACAATTTTTTATAGTTATTAGAATAATGTTCGGCTCTGGGTGGGAAAAAGAGTGAAAAATCGGCTATTAGCTTTGCATAAAATTATGAAAAGTGTTTTTTATTTTCAATTATAAGGCGAAATAATTTTGTTTCTTAAGGTTAAGAGCCCAAAAATTCTTTCAAGTATTATTTACCTAAAAACTAGATAAATTCCCTGCCTTTTTTAGAAATATTCGTCTTTTCAAGGGGTATAAATTATGTTATTATTTGTTCGCAGTGAAATCTGTGCTGTAGTTATTCATTATGGGAGGATATTATGTTTAAAAAAGTTTTGAAAGTGGGTTTGGCCAGTGCAGCGGCAATGCTTTTACTAGCTGGCTGTGGTAGTTCTTCTTCAAACGATAGCAAAGGTGAAAAAGATGCCGACGGTAACATTAAGTTGGAAAAATTAACGATTGGTTTTGTACCTTCACGGGATGCAGACGAAATCGTAACTGCTACAGAACCTTTGAAAAATCTTTTGAAAGACCAAATGAAAAAAGAAGGCTATAACATCGAAAATGTCGACATCTCAGTTGGTACAAGCTATGAAGCAGTCGGTGAATCATTATCTTCTGGTACACTTGATGTTGGTTTCATTCCTGGTGGGACATACGTTTTATATGAAGATGGAACAGATGTATTGTTAACTGCAACACGAAAAGGTTTGTCAATTGATTCAGACGATGCCAAAGTTTGGAACGATGAAAAACCAACTAAAAATACAGACGAACAAGTGGCTTATTACCGCGCTTTAATTATTGCAGGACCTTCAGCAAAAGGCCAAGCTTTAGCTAAAAAAGTTAACGCAGGTGAAAAATTAACTTGGGATGATCTAAACAGCGCTTCTTGGGCAATGGCTAACTCTTCATCTTCAGCAGGATACATTTACCCAACCTTATGGATGAACAAAAACTACGATAAAACATTGTTAGACTTAAAAGATGCAGTTCAATCTGATTCATACGCAAGTTCATTTGCCCGTTTAGCAGCAGGTCAAATTGACGTGGTAATGGCTTACGCAGATGCGCGCTTAGACTATGTCGACACTTGGACAAAAGAATTTGGTCGTAAAAATGATATCTGGTCTGAAACAAACGTAATCGGTGTAACAGACCCAATTTATAACGATACAATCAGCGTCAGCAAAAATGCACCAAACATGGATGCAGACTTGAAAAAAGCTTTAAGTAAAGCTTTCATTGAAATTGGTAAAACAGAAGAAGGTAAAAAAGTAATCAGCATTTATAACCATGAAGGTTACAAAGAAGCCAAAGCTTCTGATTACGACGATGAGAAAAAAGCGCAAGAATTAATCAAAAAAATTAGTGAATAATCACAATTAGTTTTTAAAAACAGAAAAACAGGGGTTGTGACAAAAGTCTTGTCACACCACCTATTTCCGAATAAACGGTTGACAGAAGCAGCTTTTTCGGAAATAAGACGGAATTTCCAAAAATTTGAAAAACAATTTTCGGGAATTCCGTCTTATTTCTTGAAGCTGATCGCTTCTGTCACAATCTCTTGCTTTTTTTGTATGAATGATTGAACACTTTGCAGGATAAGCCGAAATTTTAAAATTTAGGAGGTAAAAGCTTTTACCTCGCATATCGTATCACGACGGTTAGTAAGCTTAAAATTTCGTCTTATTGTGGGAAGGGATATTTTTTCGACAATAGTAATTAAAACTTCAGTGTGAAAGGATACAGCAATGATTAAATTTGAAGATGTGCAAAAAGTTTATCCTAACGGTACAGTTGCACTAAAAGACATTAATTTAGAAATCCAACAAGGTGAATTTGTAGCCATTATCGGTCTTTCCGGTGCCGGAAAATCAACCCTTATTCGCTGCATTAACCGCATGCACGATATTAATTCAGGTACTTTGTTAGTCAATGATGTCAATGTGAGCCAATTAAAAGGCAAAGAAATTCGTGAATTTCGCAAAAATATTGGGATGATTTTCCAATCATTTAATCTGGTTACACGCTCAACAGTTTTGAAAAATGTTTTGGTTTCTTCTGTACCAGACATGCCTTTATGGCGTCGGGTTCTTGGTATTTTTCCAAAAGAAGATAAAATTCGTGCCTTAGAAGCATTGGATAATGTGGGGATTTTAGATAAAGCATACACACGGGTAGACCAGCTTTCTGGTGGGCAACAACAGCGGGTAGCTCTAGCACGAACACTAGCGCGCAAACCAGGGATTATTTTGGCCGATGAACCAGTTGCTTCTCTTGATCCAGTAACGGCAAAATCTGTAATGGAAGATTTACGTCGGATTAATCGTGAAATGAATGTGTCTATTTTACTAAATATTCACCACGTAGAATTAGCCTTAGAATACTGTGATCGCGTTATCGGGATTCGCCAAGGGGAAATCGTTTACGATGGCCCAACTGATGTCGTCGACCAAAGTATTTTGGATGAAATTTACGGCAAAAATCAACCTGTGGAAGCGTAGGTGGTCAGCTTGTTTAAAAAGACATTAACTTTAAGTAACGGCAAACAAGTGACAAGTAAACGGTCATTTTTGCCTATTTATATTTTTATTACTGTTGTCTTTATGTTTGTGGCAGCAGATGTAACGAACTTTTCTTTTAGTACTTTAATTTTAAGAAGTAAACAATTCTTCGTCATTATCGGCGATATGATTCAGCCTAACTGGAAGTACATGGATCGCGTTTTTGGACCATTGCTAGAAACGATTAAAATGTCTTTATTAGGTTCTATCATTGGCTCACTTTTAGCGATTCCTTTTGCAGTTTTATCTTCTATTAATATTGTCAAAAATCGTTTTGTCGCAGGTATCTTCAAATTCATTTTAAGTGTCTTGCGGACTTTACCAACATTAGTAGTAGCGTTAATTGCGACATTTATTTTAGGTTTAGGCGCGTTTGCCGGAACGATTGCAATCTTTATCTTTACGATTTCTTATGTGGGTAAAATCATGTACGAACAAATTGAAACCATTGATATGCGCACTTTTGAAGCGATGGAATCGTTTGGCTTAACTAAAATGCAAGCATTTCGTTATAGTATTTTGCCAGAAATTTTGCCAAACTACTTATCAACTTCAATTTTCTGTTTTGAAGGAAACGTCCGCTATGCTTCAATTTTAGGTTATGTTGGTGCCGGCGGTTTAGGTTTATTGTTAAATGAACGACTAGGTTGGCGTGATTATGCCAGCGTAGGTTCTATTTTAATGATGTTAATTGTAACAGTTGCGTTGATCGAGATGCTAAGTGAATACTTGCGTCAGAAATTAAAATAGGGGGACGCCATGAATACATTAGTAGAAAAACAATTGGCAAAAGAGCCCAATAAAAAAGTACAGTATGCCACTATCGCTTTAATTGTAGTGGGGATGTTCATCTGGTCACTAACTGCCATCAAAATTAATAAAACCAGTACCGATGGTTCCCAAGTGGCGTTAAATATTTTAAAAGGGATTGTAACGCCGGATTTAAATTTCTTGTTTGACTTTTCCAACACTGGCGTGGCTTATTTACTTTTTGAAACAATTTGTATTGGTTTTTTAGGTACGATTTTAGGTTCAATCTTCTCAATTCCGATTGCCTTTTTAATGTCACCAAGTATTATGCCAAAACCAGTTTATGTAATTACGCGCTTTTTAGTTGTCATTATTCGGACAGTGCCGGCATTAGTTTATGGACTAATGTTCGTGCGGGTAACTGGAACAGGTCCTTTTGCTGGTGTGATGACAATGTCTGTGACCTCAATTGGGATGGTTTCGCGTTTATATGTGGATGCGATTGAAACCATTGATACAGGTGTCTTGGAATCGATGACTTCAATTGGAGCGACAACCTTTGACAAAATTCGGTTTGGCATTTTGCCACAGTTAATTAGTAACTTTGTTTCCATTACAATTTATCGTTTTGATATGAATTTACGGGATGCGACAATTTTAGGTTTAGTGGGTGCCGGTGGTATTGGCTCACCATTAATGTTTGCCATCAACGGTTACAAGTGGAATCAAGTCGGTTCGATTTTAATTGGTTTAATCGTTTTAATTTTAATCGTCGAAGTTGTATCCAATAAAATTCGGGCTAAATTAATTAACGGCTAAAAATTAGTCAGTAACAAAAATTTTTAGAAAAAATAGGACAATCTTAAAAGCAGTGGCAAATTTTGTCGCTGCTTTTTAGCTACAAAAGATGAAACCCTTTCCAAAGAAAAATAGACAAAAAGTGCGTGAAATCAATAAAAAATGCTTGCTATCATAGGTGAGATATACTATAATCATAAAGGTGCTGCTTACAAAAACGTGAAATGCACTGGTAGGATAAGCTTTTATTCTGCCGGCTACGAAACGAGAGGTTGCGACACGCCCGGACGCTTTGCCATGGACGAGCGTGACGGAAATTTTCGTGGAGCTATGTCTACTTTTCAAAATAGGCGAAGGAGGGAAAACAATGGCAAAACAAAAAATTCGTATCCGTTTAAAAGCGTATGAACATCGTATTTTAGATCAATCAGCGGATAAAATCGTGGAAACTGCAAAAAGAACTGGAGCTTCTGTGTCAGGTCCAATTCCATTACCAACAGAACGCAGCTTGTACACAATTATTCGTGCGACTCATAAATACAAAGATTCTCGCGAACAATTCGAAATGCGTACTCACAAACGTCTAATCGACATTGTGAATCCAACACCGAAGACAGTTGATGCTTTAATGAAGCTAGACTTGCCAAGCGGCGTTAACATTGAAATCAAACTATAATTAATCAAATTAAGATGGAGGTGTAATCATGACCAAAGGAATCTTAGGGAAAAAAGTGGGAATGACTCAAATCTTCACTGAATCTGGTGAGTTAGTACCTGTAACTGTTGTCGAAGCTACTCCAAACGTAGTATTACAACTTAAAACAGTGGAAAACGACGGCTATGAAGCAGTTCAAGTCGGTTACCAAGATATGCGTGAAGTTTTATCAAACAAACCTGCGCAAGGTCATGTTGCAAAAGCAAACACGGCTCCTAAGCGCTTCATTCGCGAATTCAAGGATGTTGAGCTAGAGGGCTTAGAAGTAGGATCAGAAATCAAAGTTGATATTTTCGAAGCTGGCGATATCATCGATGTAACTGGTACAACTAAAGGTAAAGGATTCCAAGGCGTAATCAAACGTCACGGCCAAAGCCGCGGACCAATGGCTCACGGTTCTCGTTATCACCGTCGTCCTGGTTCAATGGGTCCTGTAGCACCTAACCGAGTATTTAAAGGCAAACGTTTAGCAGGCCGCATGGGTGGCAACCGCGTAACAATCCAAAACTTGGAAGTTGTTCGTGTTGATGCTGAACGTAACGTAATCCTAATTAAAGGTAACGTTCCTGGCGCGAAGAAATCATTGATTACTATTAAATCTGCTGTGAAAGCAAAATAAGTAAACTTAAGGAAGGAGGAACTTAGGAATGCCGAATATTGCATTATTTAAACAAGATGGTAGCCAAAATGGCGAAATCACATTAAACGAAGAAATCTTCGGAATTGAACCAAATGAAAGTGTTGTCTACGATGCAATCATCATGCAACGCGCTTCATTACGACAAGGAACACACGCTGTGAAAAACCGTAGCGCAGTTCGAGGCGGTGGCCGTAAACCATGGCGCCAAAAAGGAACTGGTCGTGCTCGTCAAGGTTCAATCCGTTCACCACAATGGCGTGGCGGTGGCGTTGTCTTTGGACCAACTCCACGTTCATACAGCTACAAACTTCCTAAAAAAGTTCGTCGCTTAGCAATGAAATCTGTTTTATCAGAAAAAGTTGCTGAAAATAAATTGGTTGCAGTTGATGCATTAAGCTTTGACGCACCAAAAACAAAAGAATTCAAACAAGTTTTAGCAAACTTGTCAGTTGATACTAAAGTATTAGTTGTACTTGAAGCAGACAACGACTTTGCTGCTTTATCAGCTCGTAACTTACCAAACGTATCTGTTGTTACTTCTAACAACGTATCTGTATTGGATGTAGTTTCAAGCGATAAAATGTTAGCAACTCAAGCTGCTCTGACTCAAATTGAGGAGGTGCTTGCATAATGAACTTACTAGACGTTATCAAACGCCCAGTGATCACTGAAAAATCTATGCTTGCCATGGATGATAAGAAATATACTTTCGAAGTGGACACAAAAGCGAACAAAACTTTAGTAAAACAAGCAGTTGAAGCTGCTTTTGACGGTGTTAAAGTGAAAAACGTTAATATCGTGAACGTGCGTCCTAAATTCAAACGCATGGGCAAATATGCAGGATACACAAAGAAACGTCGTAAAGCGATCGTTACTTTAACTGAAGAATCAAAAGAAATTACAATTTTCGAAGCTGAATAAGCATTAAATTCTACTACTATATAGGAGGGAAACAGGCGTGGCAATTAAAAAGTACAAACCTACCTCAAATGGTCGCCGTAATATGACAAGCTCTGACTTTGCTGAAATTACAACAAGCACTCCAGAGAAAACATTATTGGCACCGTTGAAAAACAATGCCGGTCGTAATAACAACGGTCGTATCACTGTACGTCACCAAGGCGGCGGTCACAAGCGTCAATACCGCGTAATCGACTTCAAACGTAACAAAGATAACGTTGTTGCTACAGTTAAAACAATCGAGTATGATCCAAACCGTTCTGCTAACATCGCGTTAGTACATTATTCAGACGGTGTTAAAGCTTACATCTTAGCTCCAAAAGGCTTAGAAGTAGGTATGACAGTAGTTTCTGGTCCAGAAGCTGATATCAAAGTTGGGAATGCATTACCACTTGCAAACATCCCAGTTGGTACTGTTATCCACAACATCGAAATGAAACCAGGTAAAGGCGGACAATTAATCCGTTCTGCTGGTACAAGCGCTCAAGTATTAGGTAAAGAAGGCAAATATGTCTTAATCCGTTTAAACTCAGGCGAAGTACGTATGATCTTAGCAACTTGCCGTGCAACAATCGGTTCTGTTGGGAATGAACAACATGAATTGATTAACATTGGTAAAGCTGGTCGTTCTCGTTGGATGCGTAAACGTCCTACAGTTCGTGGTAGCGTAATGAACCCTAACGATCACCCACACGGTGGTGGTGAAGGTAAAGCACCAATCGGTCGTAAAGCTCCAGTATCACCTTGGGGTCAACCTGCATTGGGTTACAAAACACGTAACAAAAAAGCTGCTTCAGACAAACTTATCGTACGTCGTCGCAAAGCTAAATAAGTTTTTTGACCATGTGGTCTACATTTTGGAAGGAGGTTCACCATGGGTCGTAGTTTAAAGAAGGGACCTTTCGTCGATGAACACTTGATGAAAAAGGTCGAAGCACAACAAGGTGCCGAAAAGAAAAAAGTCATCAAAACTTGGTCACGTCGTTCAACAATTTTTCCGAACTTTATCGGATTTACTATTGCTGTCTATGACGGACGCAAGCATGTCCCAGTTTACATTCAAGAAGACATGGTAGGACATAAATTAGGTGAATTTGCACCAACCAGAACTTATCGTGGGCATGCCGCTGACGATAAGAAAACAAGACGTTAATATTTGAGGGGAGGATATCATCATGGCAGAACAAATTACAAAAGCTAAAGCAACTGCGAAAACAATTCGCGTATCTCCTCGCAAATCTCGTCTAGTGATCGATTTAATTAGAGGTAAAAGCGTTGCTGAAGCAATTGCAATCTTAAAGTTCACACCAAATAAAGCTGCCGGAATCATCGAAAAAGTTTTGATGTCAGCAGTTGCGAATGCAGAAAACAACTTTGACTTAGATGTTGAAAACTTAGTTGTTTCCGAAGCCTTTGTTAACGAAGGACCAACAATGAAACGTTTCCGTCCACGGGCTAAAGGTTCAGCTTCACCAATCAACAAACGTACAAGTCATATCACTGTAGTCGTATCAGAAAAATAAGGAGGGATAATCAGTGGGTCAAAAAGTACATCCAATTGGAATGCGTGTAGGCATCATCCGCGACTGGGATGCAAAATGGTATGCTGAAAAAGAGTATGCTGACTTCTTACACGAAGATTTGAAAATCCGTAAGTTTATCGCGACTAGATTAGCTGACGCTGCAGTTTCTACTGTTGAAATCGAACGTGCTGCTAACCGCGTGAACGTTTCTATCCACACTGCTAAACCAGGTATGGTTATTGGTAAAGGTGGTTCAGAAGTTGAAAACTTACGTAAACAATTAAACAGCTTAACTGGCAAACGTATCCACATCAATATCGTGGAAATCAAAAAACCAGATTTAGATGCAAAATTAGTGGGCGAAGGAATTGCTCGCCAATTAGAAAACCGGGTTGCGTTCCGTCGCGCTCAAAAACAAGCAATCCAACGCACAATGCGTTCTGGTGCTAAAGGAATCAAAACAATGGTATCTGGTCGTTTAAACGGCGCTGATATCGCTCGTAGCGAAGGCTACTCAGAAGGTACTGTTCCACTTCACACATTGCGTGCTGATATCGACTACGCATGGGAAGAAGCAAACACTACCTACGGAAAATTAGGAGTTAAAGTGTGGATCTATCGTGGCGAAATCTTGCCAACGAAAAAGAACGCTCAAAACACTGAGAAAGGAGGGAAATAAACATGTTAGTACCTAAACGTGTAAAACACCGTCGTGAGTTCCGCGGTAAAATGCGTGGCGAAGCAAAAGGTGGTAAAGAAGTAGCATTTGGTGAATACGGCTTACAAGCTTTAGAATCTCACTGGATTACTAACCGCCAAATCGAAGCAGCGCGTATTGCAATGACTCGTTATATGAAACGTGGCGGGAAAGTATGGATCAAAATTTTCCCTCATAAATCATATACAGCAAAAGCTATCGGGGTCCGGATGGGTTCTGGTAAAGGGGCACCTGAAGGCTGGGTATCACCAGTTAAACGTGGTAAAATCATGTTTGAAATCGCCGGTGTACCTGAAGAAGTTGCTCGTGAAGCATTACGTCTTGCTTCTCACAAATTACCAGTGAAAACTAAGATCGTAAAACGTGAGGAAATGGGTGGTGAATCGAATGAAGGTTAAAGAAATCAGAGAATTAACCACTGCCGAAATGCTTGATCAGGAAAAACAATTGAAAGAAGAATTGTTCAACTTGCGTTTCCAATTAGCAACCGGTCAATTAGAAAACACTGCACGTATCAAAGAAGTACGTAAATCGATTGCACGCATCAAAACTGTATTGCGTGAACAAGCGAAGTAATTGTGGAAGGAGGCCATTAGCGGTATGACTGAAAGAAATCAACGTAAAGTTTACCAAGGTCGCGTGGTATCTGACAAAATGGATAAAACCATTACTGTTGTTGTCGAAACAAAGAAAAACCACCCTATCTACGGTAAACGCATGAACTATTCTAAGAAATACAAAGCGCACGATGAAAACAACGAAGCTAAAGTTGGCGATATCGTGAAAATTATGGAAACTCGTCCATTATCTGCTACTAAACGTTTCCGTCTAGTAGAAATCGTTGAAAAAGCTGTAATTATCTAATTACACTTTGAAACTTGTTAGTTAAATAAAGCGATAAAGGAGGATACAACCGTGATCCAATCAGAAAGCCGATTAAAAGTTGCTGATAACTCAGGTGCGCGTGAAATTTTGACGATCAAAGTCCTAGGTGGCTCAGGTCGCAAAACTGCTAACATCGGAGACGTGATCGTTGCTTCAGTTAAACAAGCAACGCCAGGTGGGGTTGTCAAAAAAGGCGACGTTGTCAAAGCGGTCATCGTCCGCACTAAATCAGGTGCGCGCCGTGCTGACGGTTCTTATATTAAATTTGATGAAAATGCTGCGGTAATTATCCGTGACGATAAAAGCCCTCGTGGAACTCGGATCTTTGGCCCTGTTGCCCGTGAATTGCGTGAAAACAACTTCATGAAGATCGTTTCCCTAGCACCAGAAGTATTATAAGAAAACCTATTTTAAAAGGAGGTGCGAAACAGTAATGTTTATTAAAAAAGGCGACAAAGTCAAAGTTATCACCGGTAAAGATAAAAACAAAGAAGGCGTTGTTTTAGAAGCTTTCCCGAAAAAAGATAAAGTTGTAGTCGAAGGTGTTAACATCGTGAAAAAACACCAAAAACCTTCTCAAGCTGCTCCGCAAGGCGGAATCGTTGAAATGGAAGCTCCGATTCATGTATCAAATGTCATGATCATCGACCCATCAAACGGTGAAGCTACTCGGGTTGGCTACAAAGAAGTTGACGGTAAAAAAGTCCGCGTTTCCAAGAAAACCGGTGAAGTTCTAGATAAATAATTAAAGGAAGGAGGGGCAACTAAATGAACCGCCTGAAAGAAAAATACTCAAAAGAAGTAGTTCCAGCTTTAATGGAAAAATTCAATTATAATTCAGTGATGCAAGCACCAAAAGTTGAAAAGATTGTAATCAACATGGGTGTGGGTGATGCTGTTTCAAATGCGAAAAATTTAGATAAAGCAGTAGAAGAATTAACTTTAATCGCTGGTCAAAAACCATTGATTACAAAAGCTAAAAAATCTATTGCCGGCTTCCGTTTACGTGAAGGTATGCCAATCGGCGCGAAAGTTACTTTACGCGGCGAACGCATGTATGAATTCTTAGACAAATTGGTAAGTGTTTCACTACCACGTGTCCGTGACTTCCATGGTGTAAGTAAAAAATCATTCGATGGTCGCGGTAACTACACTTTAGGTATCAAAGAACAATTAATCTTCCCTGAAGTTGATTATGATTTGGTCGACAAAGTACGCGGGATGGACATCGTTATTGTGACAACAGCCAACACTGATGAAGAATCACGTGAATTGCTGACACAATTAGGCATGCCATTCCAAAAATAATTAAAGGAGGCGAACTACGTGGCTAAAAAATCAATGATTGCTAAACAACAACGTCCTGCTAAACATTCAACACAAGCTTATACTCGTTGCGAACGTTGCGGACGTCCACATTCAGTTTATCGTAAATTTAAACTTTGCCGTATTTGCTTCCGCGAACTTGCCTATAAAGGTCAAATTCCCGGCGTGAAGAAAGCTAGCTGGTAAACAAATACTCGCATAAAGGAGGTAAAGAACCCATGGTCATGACAGATCCAATCGCAGATTTTCTAACACGCATTCGTAATGCTAACATGGTTAAGCACGAATCTTTAGAAGTGCCTGCATCAAAAATCAAGCGTGACATCGCTGAAATCTTGAAAAAAGAAGGTTTCGTGCGTGATGTTGAATATATCGAAGATGACAAACAAGGCGTGATCCGTGTCTTCCTGAAATACGGCAAAAACGGTGAACGTGTTATCACTAACTTGAAACGTATCTCTAAACCAGGTTTACGTGCTTACGTTAAAGCTGACGAAGTACCAAAAGTATTAAATGGTTTAGGTATCGCCATTATCTCGACTTCTGACGGTGTAATCACTGATAAAGAAGCGCGTCAAAAAAATGTCGGCGGCGAAGTTGTCGCATACGTATGGTAATATAATCTTTTACAAGGAGGTGTCTTTAAGTGAGTCGTATCGGTAATAAAATCGTTGAATTGCCTGCTGGCGTAGAAGTCAAGCAAGATGGCAACAACATTACAGTCAAAGGTCCTAAAGGTGAACTTACACGTACTTTTTCTTCTGATATTACTATGAATATCGAAGGAAACGTGGTAACTTTCACTCGTCCAAATGACACAAAAGAAATGAAAACAATCCACGGAACAACTCGTGCCAACTTTAACAACATGGTCGTTGGTGTTTCTGAAGGTTTCCAAAAAGCTCTTGAACTTATCGGGGTTGGTTACCGTGCCCAATTACAAGGCAAAAAATTAGTCTTAAACGTTGGCTACTCTCACCCAGTTGAGATCGAAGCGCCAGCGGGTATTGAAATTGAAGTTCCTGCAAACACTCAAGTGATTGTTAAAGGAATCAACAAAGAAGTAGTTGGCGAATTAGCTGCGAACATCCGTGGCGTACGTCCACCAGAACCTTACAAAGGCAAAGGTATCCGCTATGTTGGTGAATATGTCCGCCGTAAAGAAGGTAAAACTGGTAAATAATAAAGGATATAGCCGAAGCCCGTATGCAAATTACGGCTTCACATCTTCCTTTTTAGAAGAGGGCTATTTACTTTTCGCGGCTTAGGCCAGCAAATAGAAGAGGTGACAATTGTGATTACAAAACCAGACAAAAACAAGACACGTCAAAAGCGTCATCGCCGTGTCCGTAACAAAATCTCTGGTACTGCTGAGTGCCCACGTTTGAACGTGTTCCGTTCTAACAAAAACATCTACGCGCAAGTTATTGATGACGTAGCGGGTGTAACGCTAGCAAGTGCCTCTGCCTTGGATAAAGAAATTTCAGGTGGAACTAAAACAGAACAAGCGCAAGCCGTTGGTAAATTAGTTGCTGAACGTGCTGCTGCAAAAGGTATTAAAGAAGTAGTCTTTGACCGTGGTGGTTACCTTTACCATGGCCGTGTGCAAGCTTTAGCTGAAGCTGCTCGCGAAAATGGACTAGAATTTTAGGAAAAGGAGGAACACCATTCATGACTTACATCGATCCAAATCATTTGGAATTAGAAGACCGCGTTGTTGCGATCAACCGTGTAACAAAAGTTGTTAAAGGCGGACGCCGTTTGCGTTTTGCAGCTTTAGTTGTAGTTGGCGATAAAAACGGACACGTAGGTTTTGGTACAGGTAAAGCCCAAGAAGTACCAGAAGCTATCCGTAAAGCGATCGAAAGTGCTAAGAAAAACTTGATTGAAGTACCTATGGTGGGAACAACTATCCCTCATGAAGTTATCGGCGTCTTTGGCGGTGGCCGCATTTTAATGAAGCCAGCTGTTGAAGGTTCTGGGGTTGCTGCAGGTGGACCTGTCCGTGCCGTCTTAGAATTAGCAGGCGTTTCAGATATTACTTCTAAATCATTAGGTTCAAACACACCAATCAACGTTGTTCGCGCAACTGTTGAAGGTTTATCTCAATTAAAACGTGCTGAAGAAGTTGCTGCATTACGTGGCAAATCAGTTGAAGAAATTATCGGATAAGGAGGACAACAATAATGGCTGAATTAAAAATTACTTTAAAACGCAGTGTTATCGGACGTCCTCAAAACCAACGTGATACTGTTAAAGCGTTGGGTCTTGGTAAAGTGAATACAACTGTAGTAAAACCTGCTAATGATGCAATCAAAGGCATGGTTAATACTATTTCTCACTTAGTGGACGTTGAAGAAATTTAAGAAAACTTAGTTTAACTTGTTAAGGAGGTGCCAACCCTATGAAACTTCATGAATTACAACCTGCAGAAGGATCACGCCAAGTACGCAATCGCGTCGGTCGCGGTACTTCATCTGGTAACGGTAAAACAGCTGGTCGCGGACAAAAAGGTCAAAAAGCGCGTTCAGGTGGCGGTGTACGTTTAGGTTTTGAAGGTGGTCAAACACCATTATTCCGTCGTTTACCAAAACGTGGTTTTACTAACGTTAACCGTAAAGAATACGCAGTAATCAATTTAGATGTCTTAAATCGCTTTGAAGACGGTACTGAAGTAACACCTGTTACTCTAGTAGAAGCTGGAATCGTGAAAAACGAAAAAGCTGGAATCAAAGTTTTAGGAAACGGTGAATTGACTAAGAAATTAACTGTGAAAGCAGCTAAATTCTCAAAAACAGCCGAAGAAGCTATCACAGCTAACGGTGGGTCAATTGAGGTGATCTAATGTTTAAACTGTTGAAAGACTCTTTTAAAGTTAAAGATATTAGATCAAAGATCTTCTTTACCGTTTTTGCTTTATTCGTCTTTCGTCTAGGAGCTCATATCACCGTTCCTGGTGTTGATGCTAGTCGCCTACAAAGTATCGCTGAACTACCATTTTTAAACATGTTAAACATGGTAAGTGGTAGTGCGATGCAAAACTTTTCGGTCTTTTCAATGGGTGTGTCACCTTATATTACTGCTTCAATTGTTATTCAATTGTTGCAAATGGATATCGTGCCTAAGTTCGTTGAATGGTCCAAACAAGGGGAAGTAGGCCGACGTAAATTAAATCAAGCGACTCGTATTTTGACATTGGTATTAGCCTTTGTTCAATCTGTCGGGATTACTGCTGGATTTAATTCTTGGACTCAGCTTGGCTTTGTGGATAACCCAGATGTGATGACTTTTGTCGTGATTGGTTTAATCTTAACCGCAGGTACAATGTTTGTAACGTGGTTAGGGGAACAAATCACGGAAAAAGGCGTCGGCAATGGGGTTTCTATGATCATCTTTGCTGGTATTATCTCGCGTTTACCTGATGCGATTAAACAATTAGTGGAAGATTATTTCATTAATATCGAATCAAGTGAAATTTGGAAATCGGCACTGTTTATGGTGGCATTGGTAATAGCTGTTTTAGTTATTATCACGTTGGTCACTTTTGTCCAACAAGCCGAACGTAAAATTCCGATCCAATATACAAAACGCGTAGCTGGCGCACCAACAAGCAGTTATTTACCGCTTAAAGTGAACGCTGCCGGCGTTATTCCAGTTATTTTCGCCAGTTCTTTCATTGCTACCCCGAACGCTATTTTACAAGCTTTAAGTGGCTCGTATCGTGGTGAAGGTTGGTATGATGTAATGATGCAAATCTTTAACTATAACACGGTGCCTGGTGCAACGATTTATACGTTATTGATTGTAGCATTCACGTTCTTTTACGCTTTCGTGCAAGTTAACCCTGAGAAATTAGCGGAAAACTTACAAAAGCAAGGAAGTTATATTCCATCGGTCCGACCTGGTAAAGGTACTGAAGATTATGTCTCTCGCTTATTGATGCGTTTAAGCGCAGTTGGGGCTGTGTTCTTAGGTTTAGTTGCGTTATTACCAATTATTGCGCAAATGGTCTGGAACTTGCCACAATCAATTGGTTTGGGTGGGACAAGTCTATTGATCGTAATCGGTGTTGCCTTAGAAACTGCTAAACAGTTAGAAGGGTTAATGCTGAAACGGAAATATACTGGTTTTATCAATTAGAGTGAAGGTGAAGTGTTGAGGTTTTTCCTCAACACCCCCACCATAAACTTACAGGAGGAGTTAGTATGAACCTTGTATTAATGGGATTACCTGGTGCAGGAAAAGGTACGCAAGCTGAACGAATCGTTGACGCATATCAAATTCCGCACATTTCAACAGGTGACATGTTTCGGGCGGCTATGGCCAATGAAACAGCTCTCGGCCTGGAAGCAAAAGCTTATATGGATAAAGGCGAATTAGTGCCTGACGAAGTTACCAATGGTATCGTAAAAGAGCGTCTAGCTGAACCAGATACTGACAAGGGTTTCTTGTTAGATGGTTTTCCTAGAACGTTAGATCAAGCAAAAGCATTGGATCAAATGCTAAAAGAACTTGGCAAAAAATTAGATGCTGTCGTTGAAATCCATGTTCCGTCAGAAATCTTAGTTGAACGTCTTGCGGGTCGCTATATGTGTCGCAATTGCGGTGCAACTTATCACAAAATCTTCAACCCAACTAAAGTTGAAGGCACTTGTGATCGTTGTGGGGGCCACGAGTTTTATCAACGAGAAGATGACAAGCCTGAAACAGTCAAGAATCGTCTAGCTGTCAACATTAAAAGCAGTGAACCGATCTTAAGTTACTACAAAGATCAAGGTTTATTGCAGTCGATTGATGGAGATCGTGATATCGATGCAGTCTTTGCCGACGTGCAAAAGATCATCGGGTAACACGCGCAAACAGCTACCGACTTGCAAAGAAACTTTCTCTTGCTAAGTGTGATATATTATGATAGAATATGTCAGTCCGCCTTTAGCGTTAATTAAAGGCAAGTTTTGAGAATCTCAGGTGGGAACGCCAGTTTCCGCCATTTTATCGTGTAAAGCGAAACAAGTACAAGGAGGTACTGTGCGTGGCAAAAGAAGATGTTATCGAAATCGAAGGTACAGTCGTCGAAACTTTGCCGAATGCAATGTTTAAAGTGGAATTGGAAAACGGACACCAAGTGCTCGCTACGGTATCAGGTAAGATCCGTATGCACTACATCCGTATCCTGCCCGGTGATAAAGTGACGGTAGAATTATCGCCTTATGATTTATCACGCGGTCGGATCACATACCGTTTTAAATAATTGTACTCCGTAAACTTCAAGGAGGTATTATCATGAAAGTAAGACCATCAGTAAAACCAATGTGTGAACATTGTAAAGTAATTCGTCGTAAAGGACGCGTTATGGTGATTTGCCCAGCAAATCCAAAACATAAACAACGTCAAGGATAATCGGAGGTGTAACAAAATATGGCACGTATTGCAGGAGTAGATATTCCTCGTGATAAACGCGTAGTAGTTTCTTTAACTTACATCTATGGTATCGGAAACACTACTGCGAAAAAAGTGTTAGCTGAAGCTGGCGTATCTGAAGATGTTCGTGTTCGTGATTTAACGAATGAACAAACAGATGCTATTCGTGCAGCAGTTGATACATTAAAAGTTGAAGGTGATCTTCGTCGTGAAGTCAACTTAAACATCAAACGTTTGATGGAAATCGGTTCATACCGTGGTATCCGTCATCGTCGTGGTTTGCCAGTTCGTGGTCAAAACACTAAAAACAATGCCCGCACTCGTAAAGGACCTTCTAAAACAGTTGCAGGTAAGAAAAAATAATAATCTAGTGAAGGAGGTTAAAACTTCATGGTAGCAAAAAAAGTGAATCGTAAACGCCGTGTCAAAAAGAATATTGAAACCGGTATTGCACATATCCATTCAACATTCAACAATACAATCGTAATGATCACAGATACTCATGGTAACGCGTTAGCATGGTCATCTGCTGGTGCTTTAGGTTTTAAAGGTAGCAAAAAATCAACACCTTTTGCCGCTCAAATGGCAGCTGAAACTGCTTCAAAAGCAGCAATGGAACATGGATTAAGAACAGTTGATGTAACTGTTAAAGGCCCTGGTTCTGGACGTGAAGCAGCAATTCGTTCATTACAAGCAGCAGGTCTAGAAGTGACTGCAATCCGTGACGTGACTCCAGTTCCTCATAATGGATGCCGCCCTCCAAAACGCCGTCGTGTTTAATGAGTGCTGCTCAATTTGAGTTTCTACATTTTTACGTCATTGAACAAGACACTTTTCGTTTTGAAAGGGGTAAAAGATAAGAATGATTGAATTCGAAAAACCAAGAGTTGCAAAAATTGATGAAGAAAAAGATTATGGCAAGTTCATCGTTGAGCCTCTAGAACGAGGTTATGGGACTACTTTAGGCAATTCCCTACGTCGTATTTTATTATCTTCATTGCCTGGGGCAGCGATCACAAGTATTCAAATCGATGGCGTCTTACACGAATTCTCCACCGTTAAAGGTGTGCGCGAAGATGTCGCACAAATCATTTTGAATATCAAAGGTCTTGCTCTTAAAATGTACACGCAAGAAGAAAAAACCCTTGAAATCGACATTACCGGTCCAGCGACTGTTACTGCTGGTGACATTATCGTTGACAGTGATGTAGAAATTTTAAACAAAGATATGTATATTTGTAGCGTTTCTGAAGGGGCAACTTTTCATGCCCGCTTGACTGTTCGACCTGGTCGTGGTTACGTGCAAGCTGATGAAAACAAACGGGAAGATATGCCAATTGGCGTTATTCCAGTTGATTCAATTTACACACCAGTGAATCGTGTTAACTACCAAGTAGAAAACACACGGGTTGGCCGTCGTGACGATTTTGATAAATTGACGATGGAAATTTGGACTGATGGTTCTATCATGCCGATGGAAGCAATGAGTTTAGCTGCGAAAATCATGACTGAACATTTGGATATTTTTGTGAATCTAACTGATGAAGCAAAAAATGCTGAAATCATGATTGAAAAAGAAGAAACACAAAAAGAAAAAATGTTAGAAATGACAATCGAAGAATTAGACTTATCTGTTCGTTCATATAACTGTCTGAAACGTGCTGGAATTAATACAGTACAAGAATTAACAAATAAATCTGAACCAGAAATGATCAAAGTACGTAATTTAGGCCGTAAATCACTTGAAGAAGTGAAAGCCAAATTACACGATCTTGGTTTAGGATTACGTAAAGACGACTAATAGTCGCAGAATCAAAAAGGAGGGAATTCCACGTGAGTTACCGCAAATTAGGACGCACATCTAGCCAACGTAAAGCGATGTTGCGTGATTTAACAACTGATTTATTGATCAACGAACGTATCGTAACGACTGAAGCTCGTGCTAAAGAAGTTCGTTCAACTGCTGAAAAAATGATCACTTTAGGTAAACGTGGCGATTTGCATGCCCGTCGTCAAGCTGCTGCCTTCGTACGTAACGAAGTAGCAAGTGTACGGGAAGAAAACGACGAAATCGTGATTGAATCAGCTTTACAAAAGCTATTTAGCGATATCGCACCTCGTTATGCAGAACGCCAAGGTGGCTACACTCGCATCTTGAAGACAGAACCAAGACGCGGCGATGCAGCACCAATGGTTATCCTAGAACTTGTTTAATATCACACTTTTCATCACTTTATCGATGTCCTTTAGAGTGTTATGATGTTGGAAGTAAATTCCGAGTCTAGCTCAGCGCCGCCCCTTAGTTTTACTAAGGGGCAGGCACTCATCATAAAGTGCTTTTTTTTTACCCAAAATTTACTGTCAAGACATTAAAACCGAATGCCTCCTAAATAATTTTTAAAAAATTTAGTAATGGAAAAGATTGTTTAGGAGACATTCAGTCATAACCATTTGTATTTGCCCTTATTTTCTGCTAAATTTAGTAAGAAAAGCGGTCTAAACCAGCTTTTTTTACTAGTAAGAGTTTATTTTTGTATAAAGACTACGAATGAAAGACAGGAGTCGTCATGGAAGATATTATTGAACTTGTTGATATAAAATTCAGCTACGATCCAGAAGCTGAACGTAATGCGTTAGATGGTGTTTCCTTTCAGATAAAAAAAGGCGAGTGGGTGGCAATCGTCGGTCACAACGGTTCTGGTAAATCAACGTTAGCCAAAACGATTAACGGCTTATTATTACCACAAGCTGGAACAGTCAAGGTTGGCGGGAATTTATTAAACGAAGAAAATGTCTGGGACATCCGTAAGATGGTGGGCATGGTCTTTCAAAATCCTGATAATCAGTTCGTTGGTTCGACTGTTGAAGATGACGTCGCTTTTGGACTAGAAAATCAAGGTATTCCCCGTGAGGAGATGTTAGTTCGCGTGGAAGACGCGTTAGAACAAGTCCGCATGAGCGCTTTTAAACAAAGAGAACCCGCGCGTTTATCCGGTGGTCAAAAACAACGGGTAGCTATCGCAGGGGTGGTGGCGTTACGGCCAGATATTATTATTTTGGATGAAGCGACGAGTATGTTAGATCCAGAAGGTCGTGAAGAAGTTATTGCCACAATCAAAAAAATTAAAGATCAAAATAATTTGACGGTATTATCGATTACCCACGATATTGATGAAGCAGCGAATGCCAATCGCATTTTAGTGATGCAAGAAGGAAAATTAGTAAAAGAAGGTACTCCGGCAGAAATTTTTTCAGCTGGTGAAAAGTTAATTGAATTAGGCTTGGATTTACCTTTTCCAGAAAAATTAAAAGCAGCGTTAAAAGAACGAGGCGTAGCAGTACCTGAAGAATACTTGACTGAAGAAGGGATGGTGGAGTGGTTATGGATATCCGTTTTGAACAAGTAGGATTTACCTATCAACCGGGCACGCCTTTTGAACAAAGAGCATTATATGATATTGACCTTGAAATTCCGGCTGGTTCATATACGGCCATTGTTGGACATACAGGTAGTGGCAAGTCCACATTACTCCAACATTTAAATGCACTACTAAAACCCACTAGTGGCATAGTAACCATTGGTGAACGCAAAATTGACGCAACGACAGACAATAAGAATTTAAAACCGATTCGCAAAAAAGTCGGCATTGTCTTTCAGTTTCCTGAAGCGCAGTTATTTGAAGAAACAGTAGCAAAAGATATCGCCTTTGGTCCCAAGAATTTTGGTGTCACAGAAGAAGCAGCCCAAGCTTTAGCAGAAGAATATCTTAACCTAGTCGGCTTAGATGCCTCTTATATGGAGCGTTCACCTTTTGACTTATCCGGTGGACAAATGCGACGGGTAGCTATCGCAGGCGTTTTAGCGATGGAACCTGAAGTTTTAGTTTTAGATGAACCGACAGCAGGCCTTGATCCAAAAGGCCGTAAAGATATGATGGATATGTTTTTACGTTTGCATCAGGAAAAAAACATTGCGATTGTCTTAGTTACGCATTTAATGGATGATGTGGCGAACTTTGCTGATTATGTTTACGTCTTAGAAAAAGGCGCATTAGTAAAATCAGGCCGTCCAGTAGACGTCTTTCAAGATGTCAAATGGGTGCAGGAAAAACAAATTGGTGTACCGATGGCAACCGAATTTGCTTTGCGACTGCAAGAAAAAGGTTTGCATTTTGATCGTTTACCGATTACTGCCGAAGAATTAGCGGATATGCTTTTAGCTGGAGGTGGCGGCAAATGATGAACAAACTAATTTTTGGACGTTATATTCCAGGGGATTCTCTCATTCACCGTTTGGATCCGCGGGCGAAATTAATTGCCAGTTTTTATTTTATCGCTGTAATCTTTTTTGCGAATAATTGGCAAAGCTATGCCTTTTTGGCACTGTTTACTTTAGGTTGCATCTTACTTTCCAAAGTAAAAATTTCCTTTTTTATTCGTGGTGTTAAACCGTTAATTTGGTTGATTTTATTTACTGTCTTGCTACAAGTATTGTTTACCACTGGTGGTAATGTGATGTGGCATTGGTGGGTCTTTACCGTGACAGATTATGGTTTAATGAATGGGGCTTTTATTTTCTGCCGCTTTATTTTAATCATCTTTATGTCGACTCTTTTGACACTTACTACAGCGCCTTTAGAGCTATCTGATGCGATTGAATATATTTTACGACCTTTAAACGTCGTGCATTTTCCGGTGCATGAAGTAAGTTTGATGTTATCTATTGCCTTGCGATTTGTGCCAACATTAATGGATGAAACAGAAAAGATTATGAACGCCCAACGTGCTCGTGGTGTTGATTTTGGTGAAGGTAGTTTAGTTCAAAAAATGAAAGCTATCATTCCGCTATTAATTCCATTATTTGTTTCGAGTTTTAATCGAGCTGAAGATTTAGCTACTGCGATGGAAGCCAGAGGATATACCGGCGGTGAAGGGCGGACGAAATATCGTAAATTAGATTGGCACTGGCGCGACACGATGGTAATTGTAGTCTTTGCAATCGTGACAGTCTTATTGATTTTAATTCGGAATTGAGGAAATAAAATTGCGCTATAAAGCTATTATTGCTTATGATGGAACGAACTTTCACGGCTTTCAACGGCAAGTGTCTGGTCGCACAGTTCAAGCAGAATTAGAAAAAACATTAACGAAGATGAACAATGGTAATTTTGTTGAAGTACAAGGGTCAGGGCGAACAGATGCTGGGGTACATGCATTAGGACAAGTCATTCATTTTGATTTTCCTAATGAGCGGCCTTTAGAAAAAATGCGCTTTGCCCTAGATACCCAAACTCCTCAAGATATTGCCTGTAAAAGTGTGGAAATTGTCGCCGATGATTTTCACGTTCGGTACTTGGTCAAAGAAAAAACTTATCAATTTAAAGTAGATATTGGCAAGCCCCGTAGTCCTTTTCGGCGTTTTTATGCCAGCTACTATCCTTATCCTTTAGATTTAGCCAGAATAGAAGCGGCATTGCCGGCCTTTTTAGGTACGCATGATTTTACTTCTTTTTGTGCTGCGGGCAGTTCTGTCGAAGATAAAGTCCGCACCATTCGCGTCGCTAAAATGACAGTTAATGATTTAGGGGATGAATTGACCTTTACGTTTACTGGCGATGGCTTCTTATACAAGATGATTCGGATTATGGTCGGAACACTTTTAAAAATCGGCAATGGCCGGATGGAACCAGATGCGATCTCGAAGATTATTAAAGCCAAAGATCGGAATTTAGCTGGACCGACAGCTCATCCAGAAGGCTTGTATTTGGTAGAAGTGAAATACGAATAAAAAAATCGTTGCACTAAATGTCTTAATCGATATTTAGCGCAACGATTTTTTAATTTTGGGTTTGATGAATTTGCTTTTGATAAAAGCGATCAAAGCAATAAAACAAAAGCAGACAAATGATAAACAAAGCTACACCAATAGTAAAACCTGGTGGTAAGTAGCTAAGCGTAATTTGGTGCTTGCCTTTTGAGACTTTTACACTAACAAAAGCATCTTGAAAAGCGGTGACGGGAACTTTTTTACCGTCAATTTTTACTTGCCAACCTCGATCAAAAGGAATTGTAGTCACAAGTAGTTGATCTTTTGGTGCAGTAAAAGTACCCGTGGCACTCCGGTTGCCTGTTTTTAAAGCAACTCCTTGTGTTTTTAAAGCATCCATAGCTTGTTTGTAAGCATCCGTATCCAGGGTTACAACTTGGGGATTTTGGAAGCCGATTGATTTGGTACCATAAAAACTAGCCGTAAAAGTAATCGTGGTTTCTTTATCGTAATACCCCAAATCGTAATACTGGCCGCTAATATTAATTTGCGTTTTGCGTTGTTGCCCGTTTAACAAAATCGTAACAGTGGAACTTTCTAATTCTGCGAAATCTTGTGGATAAAGACTTAAATAGGCTTGTTTATGAGCTGGTACAGTCACACTCCAGGTAATATCTTTAGCTAAATTAGCTTTTTCTTCGGTTAGGCGTAAGAAGTTACCCGTATCTGAGACTGTCGCATTTGCTGTTTTAACTAAAGCTAAAGGTAAAAAATCAAAATAGCGGAAATTTTCCCCGCTTAAACCATTCATTAAATTGGTTTGGCTAGTTAGATTATCATTAGGCGGCTGAATGATTGCTTGAGCGCTAGGGTCAGCTAAGAAAGCTAAAGGCAGCGCATATTCATTTTCATACAAGTGATAATCTTCTTTTTTGGCGATTTCTTTAAAGCCAAATTTGTTTAACGGTGTTTTAGTTAAATTGTATTTAATCCCAGTAAAGCCATCCATCAATAACGTATTATTAGCGTAACGAATATTTAAATTGGTGCCTCTTGAACGAAAACCTAACTGATCTAAATAACTAGAGGAATGGCGATTTCTAATGGAAGAAAACATACTAATGCCACTATAGCCATAATTAAAGCTGTCGTTACTGGAGACAGGATCTAAGTTTTCTAAGCGGTAAAAGCTCTGATTACTACTTTTAGTTTGGTCAACTAGATTTTTAATCGCAGGATAAGGCTGGGTATAAAGGCTTCGAGAAGCGTAATTCCAGTCATTTAAAATACCACGTACCATGCCGTTAGTATTGACTGCTGCTTCACAACAAATGACAGCAAGTAGTAAAATGCGCGCAGTCTTTTTGGTAAAACTGTCTTTTGCGGTAAAAGTAAAGACTAAAATATATAACAGTAAAAAACAAATCGTTAAAATAAAAGAACCGAATTTAACATACGTGTATTCATTGTCGCCTCTTAGTCCCATCGCTAAACAAAAAATCAGCATCATCGCAATAAAGAGTGCTACAAGTTTTGGCCACTGTTTAGGTTGGTATTGTTCCCAACCATAACCGGCTAACATGATAACTAAAAAAGAAAATAGATACGCATAGCGGAACAAAAACATATTAGGCGCATGCATGCCTTGCCAGAACAGATTTAAAGGAACGAAATAAAAACTCGCAATTAAAATAGCGAATAAAGCGGCAAACAACAGTTTTTCTTTACGGGCCACCCCTTTTGCAAAGAAATAGAACAAACAAAAGGTTAGTGGCAATAAGCCAATATAAATAAAGGGAATACTACCATACTTGGTTGTATCGTAAACGCCAATCATATTTTTCATGATAATATCTAAAAAATTGGTGGCTTCGGTTTTTAGCTGAGTGATTTGTGTTAGTTCTTCGCCGTTAGTGCGTAAATCCAAAACTGCCGGCAAAATAATAATCATTGAAGCGCCACCGGCCAAAAGGGAAGTTATGGCATAAGGGAGAATTCTTTTTTTGTTAGTTTTGAAATTTTCAATCAGACGCACGCCAAAGTATAAAACAGAGAAGATACCGATCATAAAGCCCATGTAAAAGCTTGAAATAAATAAAAGTAAGTAGCTAAAAAACAGTAACCGCGGTTTTTGGAATAATAAAAGCCGGTCGATGCCCCAAATAATTAAAGGTAAATAAACAAGGGCGTCAATCCACATAATAATCTCAGAATGAGCAACGATAAAAGACATTAGCGCATAACAGACAGAAAGTGCCACTTGCGCCCATTTATCAATCTTAAAAGTGTGTTTGGCGTAAAACCAGAAGGCTAGGCCAGCGCTGGCAACTTTTAGTAAAGTTAAAAAGTATAATGCATCAGGCATGAGCTGATTAGGAAAAAACAAGACCAGTGGAGTGAAAAGTCCCCCTAAATAATAAGAAATTAAAGAAAGATAATTCAGTCCCAAAGAGGTATTAAAGGAATATAAAAAACTTTGTTTGCCTAACATTGCATTACGGAAACTGGCATGAAAGTTAGAGAACTGGGAAAAAGCATCACTGGCCAGAATACTACGACTACTGCCAGGATAAATCCCAATTGTTAAATAAATAAAAGCCAGAATTAAAAAAGGTAGGCCAAAACTCGCCAACATAAAGAGGCGATTTTCTTTTAAAAATAGTTTTACTTGCTGCATTTTGTCACCAAATTTCTATAGAATAAGTTACAACTTGCTCTTATTTTATCATAAGTGTTCTATTCTGAAAGCTGACAACTAAAAAAGAAAAGTTACTTTTAAATAATAGGAAGTGTGACTGCAATCGGTTGAGGTGATTAGTGGATGTTATTTGAAAATATGTGAATTGGTATATTCCCCCTTTTACTAGTAAATCGTATTGACACTCTACAAAAAATGCAGTATTTTTAGGATATTAAAAAAACATAATTCGTCTCAGTATTATTTTACTAATATTGGCACATATTAAAAAAGACTGGCGCTTTGCCAGTCTTTTTTTGGTTTAAAGGAAAATGTACAAAACTATAAAAGAAAAATATGTAATTATTCAATAACAATATAAAAGAAAATAGTCAAATTGTATGAAAAATATACAATTTTGTGAAAAAAGATAAAATAAGAAAACAAAAAAACCGTCTACGTTATTGTAGACGGTGTATTGTAATCTAGTGTCAATTAAACGCGCTCAACTTTTCCTGATTTCAAAGCACGAGCTGATACCCAAACTTTTTTAGGTTTACCATCGATTAAAACGCGCACTTTTTGTAAGTTAGGTTTAACTGTACGTTTTGTAGCGTTCATCGCATGGGAGCGGTTATTTGCACTTGATGTTTTACGACCTGTAAAATAGCAAACTTTTGCCATGTGACTAGTTCCTCCTTTGCCTTGATATGGAGCGCATATTAGGGCTCATACTAACTGAATTTACCATAAATAAGACAAATATGCAAGCTAAATTTACCAGCAAATATTGACTTTTCCCCTTAAAACATGTAAATTAAACAACGTTGCAGGCTTAGTGAAAGTTTTTATTGCCGTTAGCTCTTTCTTTTATTTAAAGGGTAGCTATGATAAAATACTATAGAAGAAAATGGGGCACTTAGCGCCATCTTTTGTTATATTCCAATGAAGTAAAGAAATGCAAAAGAACACATTTTTGTAAAGCTTAAATTAAGGGGGCTTATTTTTATGGCTGTAAAAATTAATACTGCATCTGGCACAATCGAAATTACAAACGAAGTGATTGCCACAGTGGTCGGTGGTGCAGCTACTGACGTATTTGGCATTGTTGGCATGGCCAGCAAAAGTCAAATCAAAGACAATATCAATGAAATTTTACGTAAAGAAAATTATTCCCGTGGCGTTATCGTGCGGCAAGAAGAAAATGGCGTTGCGGTGGATGTTTACACCATCGTTAGTTATGGAACGAAAATTTCGGAAGTTTCTCGCAATGTACAAGAAAAAGTGAAGTACAATTTGGAAACAATGTTAGGCGTAACAGCTAATTCTGTTAATGTTTTCGTTCAAGGTGTACGTGTACTGCCAGATTAGGCAGCAGATCAGCTTTTGAGGGATCGATTCTAAGGAGGATTATCAGTGAAAGTAACGGAAATAAGCGCAAGTCAATTCCAGGAAATGGTCCAGGCTGGTGCTAGTCGTCTGCAAGTCAATGCAGAGTATGTCAACTCGTTGAACGTTTTTCCGGTGCCAGATGGCGATACCGGAACCAACATGAATATGTCCATGACCAGTGGTGCGAAAGCTGTTTCTGATTCAGCATCAGAAAATGTTGGGGAATTAGCCAACGTTTTAGCAAAAGGATTATTAATGGGCGCCCGGGGTAATTCTGGCGTAATCTTATCACAATTATTCCGCGGATTTTCTAAACAAATTCCGGATGTTAAAACGTTAAAGGCGACTGATTTAGCACAAGCTTTTACTCATGGCGTGGAAACAGCTTATAAAGCAGTTATGAAGCCTGTTGAAGGAACAATTTTAACAGTCGCTCGTATTGCAGCTGAATATGGTGAAAAAAAAGCAGCTGAAACAGATGACTGTATCGAAGTTTTAAAAGCAGTTGTAAAAGGTGGCAAACGTGCCTTAGCCAAAACGCCTGATTTATTACCTGTTTTAAAAGAAGTTGGTGTAGTAGATAGTGGCGGTCAAGGACTATTGTTTGTTTATGAAGGCTTTTTAGCTGTTTTGACCGGTGAATATCAAGCCGATGAAACATTTGAACCGACTCCAGCGGCGATGGATGAAATGGTCAATGCAGAACATCATCGTAGCGTGCAAGGTCAGTTAGCAACTGAAGATATTAAATTTGGTTACTGTACTGAAATTATGGTAAATATTGGCGAAGGCCCAACTGTTGATAGTGAATTTGATTATGAAACTTTCCGTAATTATTTAGACGGTTTAGGCGATTCATTATTAGTTGTAAACGATGATGAAATCATCAAAGTCCACGTTCACACCGAGCATCCAGGTGAAGTGATGAACTACGGTCAAAAATTTGGTGCGTTAGTTAAAGTAAAAGTGGACAATATGCGTCTGCAACATGAAACTATTTTAGAACATGATCACCAAGTAGAAGAATTTGCCACAGAACCTGCTAATTTACCGCGGGTCCCTTACGCTGTAATTGCGATTGCCGCAGGTGAAGGTGTAGCAGAATTGTTCCGTAGTTTAGGGGCTAATTATGTTATCTCTGGTGGCCAAACGATGAATCCAAGTACGCAAGATATTTTAGATGCGATTGAAAAAGTGAATGCCGATAAAGTGATTGTCTTACCAAATAATAAAAATATCTTTATGGCAGCTGATCAAGCCGCAGAAGTTGCGGAAATTCCAGTAGCGGTGATTCCATCGCGGACAATTCCACAAGGGATGACTGCGATGTTGAGCTTTAATGAACAAACTGACTTACAAACAAATAAACAAGCAATGACAGATGCTTTAGCAGATGTTGTTTCTGGTTCTGTAACCCACGCTATTCGTGATACTAATATTGACGGTATCGAAATTCATGAAGGTGACTTCTTGGGGATGGTCGACGGGAAGATTGTGATTTCAGATGCAGATCAAATGCAGACTGCTTTGACAACCTTAGAAAAAATGATTACAGCAGATACAGAAATCATTACGATTATTTTTGGTGATGAAGCGAATGAAAAGGATGCTGAGAAAATCTCAGAAGCGTTATTAGCTAAACATGAAGATTTAGAAGTTGAAATTCATGAAGGCAATCAACCTGTATATCCTTACTTGTTTGCTGCGGAATAAAAGTAAAGTTGTACTTAGCGGTGAAACCAGCTACTCCCATTGTGTGAGACTGGTTTCACTTTTTTTAATAGCAAATAATGTTTAAGTAAATGCGTAAATTTAAGTAAAGTGAGGTGAAATTATGACGACTGGATTAAAAACAGAAGTGGCTTATTTAAAAGGTGTGGGGCCAAAACGAGCACAAGATTTAGCGAGTCTGGGAATTTTGACTGTAGAAGATTTGTTATCGTATTATCCGTTTCGCTACGATGATATTAAAGAACGAGATTTAACGGAGCTTTCTGACCAAGAAAAGGTTACCTTAAAAGGCGTCGTTGTTGCTCCTGCGGTCGTAAATCGTTTCGGGTATAAAAAATCGATGCTAAAATTTCGGATGATGCAAGATCATGTGGTTTTTAATGTCTCTTTTTTTAATCAGCCTTACTTAAAAGATAAAGTAGTTTTAGGGGAAGAGTTGGCGGTTTACGGCAAATGGGATGCAAAACGAAAAGCCATGACGGGGATGAAAATTCTCGGTTCTGGTACCGACGATGATTTTGCTCCGATTTATCACGTCAATAAAAGTATTAAACAAAAAACTTTAATTGACTTAATTCGTCAAGCCTTTGAACTATATGGCAATCAAATTGAAGAAAATTTACCACTACCCTTAAGAGAAAAATATCGTTTACTAAATCGACAGCAGGCAATGTATGCTATGCATTTTCCAAAAGACAAAGAAGAAAGCCACCAAGCCAAGCGACGCGTAGTTTTTGAAGAATTCTTCTTATTTCAAATGAAATTACAAGCTTTAAAGCAAAAGGAAAAAGCTGCTATTAACGGTTTATCCATTCAATATGATGTCAAACGGTTAAAAGAATTTATTGAGCGCCTGCCTTTTGAATTGACCCAAGCGCAAAAAAAAGTGACCAATGAAATTTGTGCGGATTTAAAAAGTCCCCAACATATGCAGCGTTTATTACAAGGAGATGTTGGTAGCGGGAAAACAGTTGTGGCAGCGATTGCGTTATACGCTACGATGACTGCGGGTTTTCAAGGAGCGTTAATGGTCCCAACAGAAATTTTAGCCCAACAACATATGGAAAGTTTGAATCAGCTCTTTGATCCGTTAGAGGTTTCAACTGCACTTTTAACCGGTTCAACAAAAGCAAAAGAGCGGCGAGTTATCTTGGAACAATTAGCCAATGGTGAAATTGATGTCATAGTTGGTACCCATGCTTTAATTCAAGAAGATGTCACCTTTTCACATTTAGGTTTAGTTATTACCGATGAACAACATCGCTTTGGTGTTAACCAGCGCCGCATCTTACGAGAAAAAGGCTTGCGTCCAGATGTCTTGTTTATGACAGCAACTCCCATTCCACGAACGCTGGCTATTACAGCTTATGGTGAAATGGATGTTTCAATTATTGATGAATTACCTGCTGGTCGCATTCCAATTGAGACACGTTGGGTACGTCCTGGTCAGTTGGATAGTGTATTGGATTGGTCTTATCGCGAACTACAACAAGGGCATCAAATGTATGTTATTTGTCCTTTAATTGAAGAATCTGAAACACTGGATGTAAAAAATGCGACTGAAGTTTATGAACATTTACAAGCCTTTTATGGTGAGGCGTATCAAGTTGGTTTACTCCATGGCAAAATGAAAAATCAAGAAAAAGAAGCCATCATGACAGAGTTTAAAGAAAACCAGATGCAGATTCTTGTTTCTACTACCGTAATCGAAGTCGGTGTCAATGTTCCCAATGCGACTGTAATGTTGATTATTGATGCCGAACGCTTTGGTTTAGCGCAATTGCATCAATTAAGAGGGCGCGTCGGTCGGGGAGCTAAGGCTTCTTATTGTATTTTAGTCGCAGACCCTAAAAATGAAACAGGAGCTGCCCGCATGAAAATTATGACGGAAACCAACAACGGATTTGTCTTAAGTGAAGAAGATTTGAAACTACGGGGACCCGGGGAAGTCTTTGGTTTTAGGCAATCAGGAATTCCGCAATTTATCGCCGGTGATTTAGTCGCCGATGCAACAATTTTGGAAGTTGCCCGGAGTGAAGCCCAAAAGGTATGGCAAATGAAAAATTGGCAAGTCTTACCTGCTTATAAAGGATTACAAGAAGCAATAAAAAATCAGACTGACGCGCAATTTTTCGATTGATTATGCTATACTTTGTAGCATACGTAAAGCTGTATCGTTTTTAGTGCAGCCCACTAGTTAAGCTTAGGAGGCCTAATGAAATGATGAAAATCGCAGTAGATGCGATGGGTGGCGATAACGCCCCCAAAGCAATCGTTGAAGGCGTAATGTTAGCGAAAAAAGATTTTCCTGACATTGAATTTCAATTATACGGAAAAGAAGTAGAAATAAAAAAATACGTAACCGATGAAACAAACGTTAAAATTATTCACACCGATGAAAAGATCAATAGTGACGATGAACCGGTAAAAGCGATTCGCCGTAAAAAGCAAGCATCAATGGTACTAGCAGCTCAAGCGGTAAAAAATGGTGAAGCCGATGCCGTTTTTTCAGCGGGCAATACGGGGGCGTTACTCGCCGCTGGATTATTTATTGTCGGCCGAATTAAAGGGATTGAACGTCCTGGTTTGATGTCGACGTTACCGGTCTTAGGTAAATCAGAAGGGTTTGACATGTTAGACCTTGGTGCCAATGCCGATAATAAACCAGAACACCTTTTACAATATGGTATTTTGGGTTCTTTTTATGCCCAACATGTCCGCGGTGTTAAAAAACCACGGGTAGGATTGTTAAATAATGGGACAGAAGAAACAAAAGGCAGTGAACTAACTAAAAAAGCCTTTGAGCTTTTATCTAAAGAAGACAGTATCAACTTTATTGGTAATGTCGAAGCTAGAGAATTGTTAAATGGCGCAGCTGATGTCGTAGTGACAGATGGCTTTACCGGGAATGCAGTTTTAAAAACAATTGAAGGTACTGCTTTAAATATGATGGCACTTTTAAAAGAGTCCATTTTAGCAGAAGGCTTTAAAGGCAAAATGGGAGCCTTACTTTTAAAAGATGGTTTGCGCAATTTGAAAAATGAAATGGATTATGCCAAATACGGCGGCGCTGTTTTATTTGGATTAAAAGCACCCGTCATAAAGACTCATGGTGCGACAGGTCCTGAAGCAGTTAGTTATACAATTCGTCAAATTCATACGATGTTAAAAAGTGAAATGGTCCCACAGCTTGTGAGCCAATTTGAAGTGCGAGCTGAAAAAACAGCGGAATAAAAACCAGTGAAAATAACAATTCGCCCAAAAAAAGCTAGACAAAGCATCAAGAAACACTTAAAATGTTTGATAGCTATCTTTTGATATTGTCATAAACGTGGAGGTGAATACATTTGACGCGTGAAGAAGTATTTAAAAAAGTTGCAGCTGTGATTGCAAACCATTTTAATGTGGATGCAGATCAAGTTACGGATACAATGAGCATCAAAGACGACCTAAATGCAGATTCCATTAGCGTGATGGAATTTGTCTTGGAATTAGAAGATGAATTTGGTACGGAGATTTCTGATGAAGATGCCGAACAAATCGAAACAGTTGGTAGTGCAGTCGATTATATTGCGAGCCATTTGTCATAAGGGGCCTATTGGGGTAACTTTTGTCAGTTAAAAGAGTAAAGAAAGTTTTTAGTAAACTTTCTTTACTCTTTTTTAGTATCTACGCTTATAAAAGATAAATTATGTTTTTTTAGTAATTACAAGAAAATTTTTTTTAGCTAGTCTGAGACTAATTTTTGAGGAAACAACACGGTAATGGCAAGAAAAATATTTTTTACACTCGTTAATGAGTAAAAAATATTTTTATCTTAGAATGAGATAAGTTGTTGTTTAATCGTGTAATTTCAGCAGGATAAAAATACAAAAAAACGGATTGTTTTGCATGAATTTTCGCGTGAAAAGAAGATTGGAAGTGCTTTTTTCAACCGAAAAAAATTTTTGTAGTGGGTTTATCACGGTAATTTAATCGAAATTGACTAAATTGTGTCAAAAATATATGCTTTAATTTTTATGAAAGATTGGCATAATAGCAAGATTTTCTTCAGATTCAGTAGAAAGCAGAATTAATTTTGGGAGTTTTCTGAAAATTCTGCTTTCACAGCTCTTTAACTTGCATTATGATACACCTTTCTATATAATTATTAAGAAATATTAGCGAAAGTGATTAGAGACTGGGAGTAGACAGCATCTCTCCCATGCTTTTTTACATTTTCTAAAAAATCTCCGCATAGCGAAAGAGGGGTATTGGATTGTCACAAGATAATCAATTATTAGAAGTTCAAGATCTTCACACAGGCTTCCGTATCAAAGACGAATACTACGATGCTGTGGACGGTGTGTCTTTTACTTTAGAACGTAACGAAATTTTAGCAATTGTTGGTGAATCTGGCTGTGGGAAAAGTACACTTGCTACAACAATCATGGGTCTTCATGATTTGCAAAACACTCGAATCACCGGTGAGATACTTTATAAAGACTTGGACTTAGCCAATTTAAATGAAACTTTATATAACAAAATTCGCGGTAACGATATCGGCATGATCTTCCAAGATCCATTGTCAGCTTTAAATCCATTGATGCGAATTGAAGACCAAATTAAAGAAGGTTTGGTTTATCACACTGATATGACAGCAGAACAACGACAAGCACGGGCGATAGAATTATTAGAACAAGTTGGTATTCCAAATCCTAAACGGGTCGGACGTCAATATCCCCATGAATTATCTGGTGGGATGCGTCAACGGGTGATTATCGCAATTGCCATTGCCGCCAAACCACCGATTTTAATCGCCGATGAACCAACGACTGCTTTGGATGTAACGATTCAAGCGCAAATTTTGGACTTATTAAAAGATTTACAAGAAGAAACAAAATCCGGCATTATTTTAATTACCCATGACTTAGGGGTTGTAGCTGAAATGGCTGACCGAGTTGCGGTAATGTATGCGGGACAATTTGTGGAAGTAGCGCCGGTAGAAGAGTTGTTTAACAATCCGCAACATCCTTATACCCGTTCATTGTTAAATTCAATTCCACAAGAAGATAACCACGATAATGAATTACACGTTATTGAAGGAATTGTGCCAACCTTGGTGAAAATGCCACGGACAGGTTGCCGTTTTGCACCACGGATTCCTTGGATTCCAGCAAGTGATCACGAAGAAAATCCAAGCTTACATGAAGTTGGACCAGATCACTTGGTGCGTTGTACTTGTTACAAGCACTTCCATTTTAAAGACGAAGGAGAAGTGTAAATGTCAGAATTAATTACGATTAAAGATCTGAAAATCCACTATCCAATTCGCAGCGGCTTTTTTAACCGCGTGACAGATCACGTTTATGCCGTTGACGGTGTTGATTTTGTCATCGAAAAAGGTAAGACGTATGGTCTGGTAGGGGAATCAGGTTCAGGCAAATCTACAACAGGTAAAGCCATTTTAGGTTTAGAAAAAATTACGAGTGGCGAAATTATTTATAATGGCCAAGATGTAACAAAAAGAAGTACCCGTAAGAAAATGAATTATAACAAAGACGTCCAAATGATTTTCCAAGACTCCATGTCTTCTTTAAATCCGAAAAAACGGGTGTTAGATATTATCGCAGAACCATTGCGTAACTTTGAACGTTTAAGTGATCAAGAAGAAAAAAAACGGGTCAAAGAATTATTGGATATCGTTGGGATGCCAGAAGATGCGTTGTATAAGTATCCCCATGAATTTTCAGGTGGACAAAGACAACGTTTGGGTGTAGCGCGGGCAGTTGCCACAAATCCCAAATTAATTGTCGCCGATGAACCCGTTTCTGCTTTGGACTTATCGGTGCAAGCGCAAGTATTAAACTTCATGAAACGGATCCAACAGCAATATGATTTAAGTTATCTCTTTATTTCCCATGACTTGGGCGTGGTAAAACACATGTGTGACAACATCGCGATTATGTACAAAGGTCGCTTCGTTGAAATTGGCAGTCGGGAAGATATTTATAATGATCCCCGCCATATTTACACCAAACGTTTATTATCCGCTATCCCTCGTATTGATGTACCAAATCGTGAGGCCCATAAAGAAAATCGCCGCCGCGTCGAAGAAGAGTACATCAAGAATCAAAAAGATTATTACGACAATACTGGACGCGTGTATGACTTACGGAAAATTACCGACACGCATTCTGTCGCATTATTGAATGAGGGGGCGAAATAAAATGTGGAAAACAATTTTACGACGTGTGCTTTTAATGATCCCTCAAGTTATTATTTTGAGTGTTTTAATTTTTATGTTAGCCAAAATGATGCCTGGGGATCCTTTTACTGGGTTGATTAGTCCAACCACTTCACCATCACGAATCGCAGAATTAAGAGAGCAAGCTGGGTTAAACGATCCATGGCCACAACAATATGTGCGCTGGGTAGGAAATGCTCTAAAAGGTGACTTTGGTGTGAGTTATAACTACAAATACGCAGTTACTACCGTTATTGGTCAACGAATTGGCAATACAGTTCGTTTGGCGATCGTGACAGTTATCTTGACGTATTTGATTGCGATACCGATGGGGCTATTTGCAGGTCGTTATCAAAACTCTTGGTTTGATAAATTTGTTGTAGCCTATAACTTTATTAGTTTTGCCATTCCTGTGTTTGTTTTAGCATTAATTATGTTATTGATTTTTGGGTATCGTCTTGATTGGTTCCCAACAACAGGGAGTGTCTCGATTAACTCTACTGCCGGATCTTTCAGGTACTTTTTAGATGAGTTATATCACGTGGCATTACCAGCAATTGTACAAGCATTACTGGGTACGGCAGTTACAATCCAATACCTACGTAGTGAAGTTGTCGATGCAAAACAAATGGATTATGTTCGGACAGCCCGCTCTAAAGGGGTTCCGACCAATCGCGTGTTTACACGCCACATTTTCCGAAATGCGTCATTGCCAATCGCATCACAATTGGGTTATGAAATTGTCGCTTTGATTTCCGGTTCAGTCGTAATCGAGCGTATCTTTAACTATCCGGGGATTGGGAACTTGTTCATCTCAAGTATCCAACAACGGGATTATGCTATCATCACTGCGTTGACGTTGATCTTTGGGATTGCTACTTTGATCGGGACATTGATTTCTGACATCGTGATGAGTATTGTTGATCCTCGGATCCGGATTCAGTAGGTAGGGGGATAGTAGAATGTCTGAAAAAAATACAGCAGTCGAAACAGCACCAGTTGAAAAAGTATCGGTTCCACCAATGGGGATTCGGATGATTGCCCGCGAGTTTATTAAAGATCGCTTGGCTCTTTTTTCACTGATTGTCTTAGTTTTATTATTACTTTTTGCATTTGTCGGATCACTGTTTTTTGATCAAAGCTTGGTTAATACAGTGAATCCAATTGATCGTTATTTAGCCCCTGGCTCTGTTTCGATGGAAGGTAACAAATTGCTTTTAGGTTCTGATGATGGGGGCCGTGATGTATTAGGCCTACTCGTAATTGGGGCGAGAAACTCCATCTTTATCGGTTTTGCAATTACGATTGCAACTTCCATTATCGGGGTAGGTATTGGCATTATGTCGGGTTACTTTGGCGGTATTTTTGACATGATCGTCATGCGTATTGTCGATTTTGTCATGATTTTACCGATTCAATTAATCATCATTGTCTTAGTAACAATTATTCCGCGTTACACGGCTTTAAGTTTGGTTATTATTATGAGTGCCTTTTATTGGACGGCAAAAGCGCGACTTTTCCGCGCCAAAACGTTATCAGAAGTTAGACGGGACTATGTTTCAGCTTCCAAAACATTAGGAACCAGTGATTTCAAAATTATGTTCCGTGAAATCATGCCCAATCTAAGCTCACTGATTATTACCAACTTAACCATGAACTTTGCTGGTAATATCGGGATTGAAACGACATTGACATTCTTAGGCTTTGGTTTACCAAATGAAACACCAAGTTTGGGAACGTTGATTTCATTTGCAACCGATTCTGATGTCTTAGTTAATAAACAATGGGTTTGGGTACCGGCTTCTATTTTAATTTTAGTATTAATGTTATCAATTAACTATGTTGGGCAAGCCTTCAAGCGCTCAGCTGATGCAAGACAACGCTTAGGCTAATTGTGGTATAACCATCTTTTATAGATGTTTGTATAAAGTTTAGATTTTTAATTACAAGTATGGGAGGAAAAGGAATGAATAAAAAAATCATGGGTATGGTATCATTGTTTAGCATTTTCGCGTTAGCTGCCTGCGGTTCTGGTGGCTCAGATAATAGCTCAAGCAATGATAGTGGTTCAAGCGACAAAGCAGCAACAACATCTTTTGAAATGGCAACAAAAAATGATAAAAAGGCAATCGATGGGGGCACTTTAGAAGTTGCTGTCGTTTCAGATACTGACTTTACAGGTATTTTCAGTCCAGCCTTTAGTCAAATTGTATTGGATGACTATTTCAGTGAACCGGCACAAGAAACATTGATTACAGTTGATGATGATTTAAAAATTAAAGAAGACAATCCAGCCTCAACTGTAAAAATGGATCCAGATAATAAAACAGTTACCATGACCATTAAAGATGGCGTAAAATGGAGCGACGGTAAAGACGTCACTGCAGACGACATGATCTTCCCGTATGAAGTAATCGGTGACAAAGAGTATACTGGTGTGCGTTATAGCGATGCCATTCAAGAAATTGAAGGTATGGTAGAGTATCATGACGGCAAAGCAGATACGATTAGCGGGATTGAAAAAGTTAACGATAAAGAAATCAAAATTAAATTTAAAACATTTGTTCCTTCAATTTTACAAGGTGGGAATGATCCAATCTTAGGCTATGCAATGCCAAAACATGCGTTTGAAGGAATTGCAGTTAAAGATATGGAAGGTTCAGATCCAGTTCGTAAAACACCTGTTACAATGGGACCTTACAAATTTAATAAAATCGTTGCTGGTCAATCAGTTGAATATGTACCAAACGAACATTACTATGGTGAAAAACCAAAATTAGATAAAGTTGTGATGACAAAAGTTGGTACTGCAGCAGCTGCTGAAGCGATGAAATCTAAAAAATATGACATGTTCATCGAAATGCCAACTAACACTTATGACTCTTGGAAAGACAACGATGGTTACCAAATGTTAGGTCAATTAGACAACGCCTATGACTACCTTGGCTTCAAATTGGGTAAATGGGATGCTGACCAAGGTAAAGTCGTAATGGATGAAAATTCTAAAATGGCTGATAAGAGCTTGCGTCAAGCAATGGGTTACGCGTTAGATAATAAAATTATCGGCGATCGTTTCTTTGCTGGATTAAGAACTCCTGCGAACTCTTTAATCGTACCAACATTTGCTACTTTACACGATAAAGATCTTAAAGGTTACACACAAGATGTAGATAAAGCCAATAAATTATTAGATGACGCTGGCTTTAAAGATACTGATGGTGACGGACTACGTGAAGATAAAGATGGTAAGAAATTAACAATCAACTTTGCTTTCCGTGATAACTCTGGTGTTGCCAAATCAATTGCTGACTACTACATCCAATCATGGAAAAAAGTTGGTTTAGATGTACAATTAACTGGTGGCCGTTTGATGGAAGTAAACAGTTTCTATGACAAATTAGGTGCTGATGATCCTGAAATTGATGTTTACCAAGCGGGTTGGTCAACTGGTTTTGATCCAAATCCAAGTGGTTTGTATGGTACAGTAGCACAATTTAACTTCACTCGTTTTGAATCTGAAGAAAACACAAAACTATTAAAAGAAATGTCTTCTGAAGATGCATTAGATGAAGCAAAACAAGTCGAAATGTACAAAGAATGGCAAGAATATGCGTTTGACCAAGCATTTGCAATTCCAACAATGTATATGTATGTATTGCGTCCAGTAAGTGACCGTGTAGTAGATTACACTATCCAACGTCAATATGACGCTAACCCTTGGGCGACAATCGGCGTAAGTGCTGAAAACCGTTAAAATAAGTATTTAAAAGACCGCGAGTATTCGCGGTCTTTTTTTATGGATAGAAACTTTTGCTGAATTTTTTACCAGCTCCAAAGAAAAAAGAATTAAAAGATATTGCTAAAAGGATTTAGATATCGTGAATAACATTTCCTAATCGCGTGAAAATCAGTATAATAAGAAGGTGAGTATTGAAACAAAATCCAACCTAAAAAGGACTGTCAGTAATGGATAATCAATTACAAACTATGTTAAAAGAAAATTTTGGGATTGTTTTTAAAAACGTCTCGTTATTAGAACAAGCATTTACCCATTCATCTTATGTCAATGAGCATCGCAATTTGAATTTAGCCGATAATGAGCGCTTAGAATTTTTAGGCGACGCGGTTTTAGAATTGTTAGTTTCCCGCTATTTGTACCGCCAATATCCCGACTTACCTGAAGGCAAACTAACGAAAATGCGCGCTTCAATTGTGCGGGAAGAAAGTTTAGCTGCTTTTGCTAAGGAATGTCACTTTGATAAAGCGATTAAACTAGGTAAAGGGGAAGAAAATTCTGGAGGCAGAACTCGCCCTTCACTTTTATGTGATCTTTTTGAAGCATTCTTAGGGGCACTTTATTTGGATCAAGACTTAGAAACTGTTAAAAGCTTTATTCAAAAGGTAATTTTTCCTAAAGTAGCAGCCGGTGCTTTTTCACATGAGATGGATTATAAAACACGTTTGCAAGAAGTTTTGCAAAAAGGTGGCGATGTGCATATCGACTACCGTCTTGTTAAAGAAGAAGGTCCGGCCCATGAACGGATTTTTTGGACAGAAGTCTATTGTGATGAGCGCTTAATTGGCAAAGGCCAAGGGAAATCGAAAAAATTAGCCGAGCAAGCGGCAGCAAATAACGCACTCGAAAAACTTGCAGAGTAGAAGTCAGAAGGGGGCCCGGAGCTTTCGTGTATTTAAAGAAAATTGAAATCGCAGGCTTCAAATCTTTTGCAGATCGCACCGTAATTGATTTTGAAAATAGCGTAACAGCCGTTGTAGGGCCTAACGGTAGTGGAAAAAGCAATATCACTGAAGCAATTCGTTGGGTCTTAGGCGAACAATCAGCTAAAAGTTTGCGAGGAGGCAAAATGCCAGATATTATTTTTGCCGGTTCAGATTCTCGCAAGCCCTTAAATATTGCCGAAGTGACAGTTGTACTAGATAATAGCGATCATTATTTACCCCTTGATTATAGTGAAATTAGTGTGACGCGCCGTTTGCGTCGGAGTGGTGAAAGTGATTTTTATATCAATAAACAAAGCTGCCGCTTAAAAGATATTCAAGATTTGTTTATGGACTCAGGCCTTGGCAAAGAGTCTTTTTCTATCATTTCCCAAGGTAAAGTAGAAGCGATTTTTGCGAGTAAACCAGAGGATCGGCGCGGTATTTTTGAAGAAGCAGCTGGTGTTTTAAAATACAAACAGCGTAAGAAAAAAGCTGAGCAAAAATTATTTGAAACAGAAGATAATTTAAGTCGAGTACAAGATATCGTTTATGAATTAGAAGATCAATTGACACCGCTAAAAGAACAAAGTCAAGCGGCCAAAGAGTTTTTGCGCTTAAAAGAAGCGTTGAAGCGAATTGATGTTGCGCAGACAGTGACAGAAATTAAAATGACAAAAACCGCTTGGGATGACGCCGAGCATAATTTGCAACAATTAAACAAAGCGCTACAAGCTTTA
This sequence comes from Enterococcus canintestini, assembly GCF_001885735.1. Lineage (GTDB taxonomy): Bacteria > Bacillota > Bacilli > Lactobacillales > Enterococcaceae > Enterococcus_C > Enterococcus_C canintestini. Next base: position 48,393 of record NZ_JXKG01000004.1, read on the forward strand.
ACAAGTAAAATGACCGCTGCTGAAAACCAATTACAATTAAAACGACAAAAACGACAAGAATTGGATCAATGGCTAGAGACCGCTAATCAGCAGTTGCTTTTGCTAACTGAAAGTTTAAAACAAGCTGAAGGACAACGAGAAGTGCTTTTGGAACGCTCCAAGCATACCCAACGCAGTTTTGCCGAATATGAAGAAAATTTGGCGGAAAACAATGAAAAGATAACGCAACTAGAAGATAAAAAGCAAAAAATTATTCAAGAACTTTCCACTAAAAACGGTCAAGTGCAACAATTAGAAACAGAAGTTAGTGGGTTAAAAGAAACATTAACCCGTTTGCAAAAATCGACTAAAGAGCTTTTAGAAGAATTACGGGCTCAATACGTTGAAAAAATGCAAGAACATGCGAATATCGGCAATGAGCTAAAGTATTTGGAGCGTCAATATTTACAAGAACATGCTAAAAATCAAAAAACAATTACGAAACAAGGCGAGCTACATCAACAAACGGCAACACTGTCTGTTCAAAAAAACGAGTTAGAAGAAAAATTGACAGAAGCCGAAAATACGTTGGCAGAACAGCGGAAAAATTATATTTTAGTACAACAACAAGCCCAAAAGTTACAACAAGAATTTGAAACAGAACAAAAGAAAATGTATAGCTTGATGCAACAAGTGCAACAAGTACGGGCCAAACAAAAGAGTCTGCAAGATATTCAAGATAATTACACTGGTTTTTATCAAGGTGTTAAAATCGTCTTGCAAAACAAAGAAAAACTTTCAGGAATTGTAGGTGCTGTAGCCGAGCTGATTCAAGTACCAGCCGAATATACTTTAGCCATTGAAACAGCATTAGGTGGCGCTGCGCAACACGTGGTGGTAGAAAATGAAGGGGATGCTAGACAGGCGATTACTTTCTTAAAACAACGCCAAGGAGGACGGGCAACCTTCTTACCTATGACCACGATAAAAGGACGTCATTTGAGTGAAACTGTGGTAAATCAGGCTACTAGAAATCAGGGCTTTTTAGGTGTTGCAAATGAATTAGTCCAGGTTGCACCAGAATTACAAGCAATTTGTGATAATTTACTTGGAGCGATATTAATCGCCCAAGATCTAACCAGTGCCAATGAAATTGCCCGTGACATCCAATATCGTTATCGGGTGGTCTCCCTTGAAGGGGATGTCATGAATGCCGGCGGTTCCATGACTGGTGGGGCCACTAAACGGGGCAACCAAGGCAGTTTGTTTAGTCAAACCAATGAGCTGCAAAATTTAACTGCTCAATTACAGACGTTAGAAACACGACTGCAAGCGACGGAAAAACAAGTTCAATTAATTGAAACTAGAAAAACGCAAAAAGCATCTGCCCTAGAAGAATTACGAACTAGTGGGGAAAGTGCTCGCTTAGCAGAACAAGAATTAGGCAACCAAATCAAAAACGTTACGAATGAATTGCAACGTTTAGAAAAAGAACAAAAAGTATTTGCTTATGAAAATCGTGAAGTACAGCAATTTTTGACCGACTACGAAGAACAAAAAGCAGAATTGACTGCAAAACAAGCCCAAGTAGATAGTCAAAGAGAAAGCATTAATTTAGAAATTAAACAACTAACAGAACAAGAAGATGTCATTGAAGCCAAACGACAAGCAGCTAGTAGCGCACTCGCTGAACAACAAGCAGAATTGGCAGTTGCTTTGGAACAAGTCAGCCACTTAAAAGAGGCTCTTAAAACCAACGACATCGCCTTACAAGAAACCAACACCCGCAAAGAAAGCCTCGAACGGCAAATGGCGGCACTAAATTCTAATTCAGGTGATCATGAATTATCAGAAGAAGCGCTGCAACAAAAAGTTACTCAATTGGATCAGCGTAAGAATGATTTGGAACAAGAATTAAGTGAAAAAAGACAAGAACGAAGTGATTTGCAGCAGATCATCACAAAAGCAGATGATGAAATTGCGCAATTGAATGTGGAACAAAAAACATTATTATCGCAAAAAACGAAAGAAGAAGTCGCAAAAAATCGTGCGGATATTCATTTGGATAATTTATTAACTTATTTACAAGAAGAATACAGTATGACCTATGAGTTAGCTGCCAAAGAATATGATGAAGTAGAAGATACAGAACAGGCTAAAAATGAAATTCAACGCTATAAACGCGATATTGACCGTTTAGGGCCGGTGAATTTAAATGCGATTGAACAATATGAACAGGTATTAGAACGCTATACTTTCTTAACCAGTCAGCGAGATGATTTACTTGCTGCTAAAGATCAGTTGTTTAAGACAATGGATGAGATGGATGAAGAAGTAAAGATCCGTTTTGGTGAAATTTTTGAAGCCATCCGCTTACGGTTTAAAGAAGTTTTCCCACAAATGTTTGGTGGCGGTCGAGCGGAATTAATGTTAACCGATCCAACTGATTTGCTAAATACAGGGATTGAAATTGAAGCCCAGCCTCCAGGTAAAAAACTGCAAAATCTTAGTCTGCTTTCTGGAGGGGAAAGAGCTTTAACTGCGATTGCATTATTATTTTCCATTATACAAGTGCGACCGGTTCCTTTTTGCGTGTTGGATGAAGTTGAAGCAGCCCTTGATGAAGCAAACGTCACGCGTTTTGGTCACTATTTAAGTCGTTTCCAAGACGACACCCAATTTATTGTGGTAACCCATCGTAAAGGAACGATGGAAGCTGCTGATGTCTTATATGGGGTGACGATGCAAGAATCAGGTGTTTCTAAAATTGTTTCAGTACGCCTAGAAGATGTTAGTGAAGGTGGCAAAATTAAAAACGAAAGTAAATAAAGCGTTAGAATTTTTGATAAGGAGTCTAGTTCATTGATTAAGATGATTGCCATCGATTTAGATGGAACGTTGTTAGATAACAATAAGAAAATCAGTCCCCGCAATAAAGCAGCATTAGCCAAAGCAAAAGCACAAGGTGTTAAAATTGTGTTATGTACAGGACGACCATTGCGGGCAATCCGGCCTTATTTAGAAGAATTGCAATTAAAAGAAGCTGGGGATTATAGTATCACTTTTAATGGTGGTTTAGTTCAAAAAAATGATACTGGTGAAGTCATGGCAAAATCCACTTTAAGTTATGCCAATGTCAAAGAATTAATCGCATTGGCTGAATCATTAGAGTTACCTTTAGATGTTGTTTCAGATGAGATTGTCTATGTTTTACCAACTGATCCAAATCATGAGTCGATTTATGCAAAACTAAACCCATTATTGCATTTTGAGCCATTTACAACAGCCGCGTTAACAGAAGATTTATTATACAATAAGGCAGTTGTAGCTTTTGAGCAGAGTTATTTGGATCAGCAGTTGGCAAAAATTCCAGCTGCATTAAATGAACGCTATGAAATTATTAAAACCCGCGATGTTTTACTTGAATTTATGCCAAAAGGTGTCACGAAAGCTTATGGCTGTCAATTGTTAGCGCAACATTTGAACATTACTGCTGCTGAAGTTATGGCAATTGGGGATGAAGAAAATGATCTACCAATGATTGAATATGCCGGCTTAGGTGTCGCGATGGAAAATGCTGTTCCTATGGTAAAGGCTGCTGCGAATGTGGTGACCGCTAGTAATACAGATGATGGTGTGGCACAAGTAGTTGAAAAATACGTGTTACAATAAATGAAATACAAATTGTTAGAAGGAGGTTTACGATGGGCTTTTTCGATAAAATAAAAAAGGCGTTGATGGGAGAAACTGAAACCAAAACGTCTGAAGAAGTAAAAGAGCAACAAACACCAGTCGATACGACAGAAAATGAAAGTGAACAAGTGTCTCCTAAGACTGAAGAGACGCCTGAAAATGCGCCAATAACATCAGAAAAAACTGCGGAAGAAAATCAAAAGGCTGACATTAAGACAGTTGGCGCAGAAAATTCTGAAGTAGAAAACTCTGAAGCAGAAAATTCACAGATGAAAGAAGCAGTGGACTCTCTGGCTAAAATGCCAGTGGATGAAAAAGAAACGACGGTGACAAAAGAACCAGCATCAGTCACTAAAGCGGCTGATCAAACACCCAGTGATCAAACGCCTGCTGATCAAACATCAACGCAAATTTCAGAGGCGACTGTTGAAAAACAAGTACAAACAGATGATAACCAAACACTAGCGCCAGAGCCTTCAACTGTTAAAGCGCCAGATGCAACAAATTTAGCATCAGAAGAAGAAAAACAAGTTGAAGAAATTAAAGAACCACTTGCTTCTGATAACGTCCAAGCAAAATATGATAAAGGTTTAAAAAAATCTCGTAAGACTTTTGGTCAACGTTTAAATGAATTATTTGCCAATTTCCGTAGCGTTGATGAAGAATTTTTTGAAGAAGTAGAAGAGACATTAATCGGAGCGGATGTCGGTTTTGAAGCGGCGATGAAAATTGCGGATGATTTAAGACAAGAAGTGAAATTAAGAAACGTAAAAAAACCGGCTGAAGTTCAAAATGTCATGATTGAAAAAATGGTAGATTTATATGATGAAGCCGGTACAGATGAAGTTAATACGCTGAACATTCAACCCGATGGCTTAACGGTAATGCTTTTTGTTGGAGTCAATGGCGTGGGAAAAACAACGAGTATCGGTAAACTTGCATATGAATATAAACAAGCAGGTAAAAAAGTGTTACTAGCAGCTGCGGATACTTTTCGAGCTGGTGCAATTGATCAATTGGTTGTCTGGGGACAGCGGGCTGGTGTAGAAGTTGTCAGAGGAAATGCTGGTGGTGATCCAGCAGCAGTCGTTTATGATGCCATGGCCAAAGCCAAAGAACAAAATGCGGATATCTTATTAGTGGATACGGCTGGCCGCTTACAAAATAAAGTCAATTTGATGAACGAGTTGGAAAAAATCAAACGGGTAATCAAAAGAGAAGCACCAACCGCTCCTCATGAAGTATTATTAGTTTTAGATGCTACAACGGGTCAAAATGCGATGGTTCAAGCCAAACAGTTTAAAGAAACTACCGACGTTACCGGTCTAATTTTAACCAAGTTAGATGGAACGGCAAAAGGCGGGATCGTATTAGCTATTCGCAATGAGTTGCATTTGCCGGTAAAATTAGTTGGCTTAGGAGAAGGCATTGATGATTTAGAACCTTTTGATCCTAATGAATTTATTGTGGGCTTATTTAAAGGTTTAATCAAAGACGTTTAAGTGACTATTTGCAAAGTTTAAAGAAATACATTTGGAAATGAATGTTTCAGATTCAGGCGGAATTTTGCTTTTTATGGGTGCAAAATTTCGTCTTTATCTTTAATTTACAATAAACAAGTGCTGAGACACTTAATTAGGAGGAAGGATATGACAAATACAAGTTTATTGAAACGATTACTCTTTTATTGCGGTTTCATTTTACTGCAAAATATCGTCTCCACCGTAGTATTTTTGCCCGGCGTTAGTGACGGTTTATTGGCTATCCTTAGTATTTTAGTGGGGGGAGGATTTATTTATTTTCTAATCACCCGCTACCAAAAACAATTAGCGACTTATAACCCCCGTAAAATTGGAGAAACAAAAATTACAGGAAAATGGAAATATGTCCTCTTGGGTGTAGTGAGCATGTTTGCGGCTAATATTGTCTTAGGTAATTTTTTATCTGAAACTACCGAAAATCAGGTGGGAATTAACCAAAGCTTTTTGGTCAATCCGATTACCATAACCGTTTATGGTGTTATCTTAGCGCCTATAATTGAAGAATTACTTTTTCGTGGGATTTTTATGAATTACTTTTGGAATAAAGAAGAACCAACCGCTAAAATCTTTGCGGTCCTCACATCGGCATTGTTATTTGGATTAATGCATGAACCGCGGCTTTCGGTTGCGCTGATCTTATATATGACTTTAGGAATCGTGTTAGCTTGTGTTTATCAAAAAACTGAGGATTTACGTTGTTCGATGATGGTTCACATGCTTTATAATGGTTTAGGCTTTCTGGGCATGTTTTTGACCTTAAAATAATACAATTAAAAAAGACCTAAAAGGATCGCGACTAGTGGTAATAGCTAAAAGTCTAACTTTTTTTAGCTATCACAAACTGCTTGCTACTCTTTTAGGCCTTTTTTGGGCTATGAGTTAAGGGTATCTTCTTTTTTTATAATGGGAATAATCAAACTAAAACACGTACCGGCAGGGGAGCTGGTTACTTCTAATAGCCAACTATTACGTTTAATGATGGAAGAGACGACAAAGAGTCCTAAGCCAGTACCTCCTTCTTCTTTGCGAGTAGTTAAAAAAGGAGTAAATATTTGATCTTGAATACTTTGATCTATGCCAGGACCATTATCTGAGACTTGAATCATGGCCAAATTTTTATTTTGGTAAATAATCGCTTGGTTAGCGATTTTTTCCTGCATCGCAGCAGAAGGCGTTGTAAGAGAAACGGTAATAGTAGCATCTGCTCTTGCTTGGTAGGCGTTGGTGATTAAGTTATACAATAATACTTGGACGTCATCTTGTTGGAATAATGCATCTGCTTTAAGTTCAATATTTGCTTTAATTGTAACAGAACGGGGAATTAAAATTTTCATGACGGCAATCGCTTCTGTTACTGCGGCAGTCAGCGATTGAACTTTTTTTATTTGATCCTGTTCTTTTGAAAAATGCAAAATCCGTTGTGAAAGTTGTTGCCCTTTTTTAGCGGCAAAGTGCATATCTTTTAAATCTTCAAAGAGTTCGGGATCATCTTTATATTCTGTCATAAGCAATTCGATATTGCCAAGGAGCGGTGTTAAAAAATTATTCATATCATGTACAATTCCAGTGGTAACCAACCCGATTGTCTCCATTTTTGACTCTTGTAATAGCCTTTTTTCCAATTGATGTTTTTCACTTTCCAATTGTCTTTTGTCTTTTAGGCGTTGATTTTCATTTGCCACCTGTTGTTGTCTTGCATTTAAGCGAGCCATTAGCACCAACAAAGAAGCAACCATTAATAAAATGACTACTAACCCCAAATTAATCAGTAAATCGTGCAAAATCCAACCGTTATCTTGATAAAAATCAGATGTATTTGCAATCACAAAGCGTTCCTCGCCAATTTTAACCCATTGAAAAGCATTCAGTTTTAAAACAGAAGTTAGATTTGATTCATTCCACCAATAAGAGTGATAACTGAGACTACCTTTTTCATGTTGCTTTTGGTAGCGATCAAGCCTTTCTAAGTCCGTGTAGTCCAAATTGGGGAATTTTTTTTGACGACCAGTAATAATATTTAACCCAACCTGTTCTTTGGCTGGATGCATGACAACTTCCATTTTTTCATTTTTCATTAACGGATAACGCTGGTCAGTATCTGTTGGTTGAATTTTAGCTAAAAATAATTGCTCTAAGTTTAACGGGACCACCACTAATCCAACGCTTTCCTTTTTGGCGTTATAAATGGGATGATAAAGGTTAAAAAAAGAATTCTGATTGATAAAATAAGCTTTTCCATTTTGTGTTACTTGACCTTTTAAAGCATTCGAAAAAAAAGGATCTTGTTTTACTTTATCTGCTAATTCATCATTTACTGTTGCATCTTCACTGGCAAAATGATGCTCTAGCTCTTGACCTGTTTTATCAAAAAGAAAGATACCTGCAAAAGCACTATTGCGTTTAAAAAACTGTGACAAGAGATCATTTTGCTGCGGTAACTGTAAGGGGACGCTGGCATCAACAGTATCGATGATAAAGCTATCTAAGTCATTAGCGCTACTGGCGACTTCTGCGACAATTAGTTTGGTACTCACCTCATTGACCTGTTCTAATTGTGTTTTTCCCTTTTTTAAAGCCTCTTGTTGTATGTTATGATAACTTAAAGCCGTGATAATGATGCCTAAAAAGGTAATGACCATCACAGTAATAAAAAGCGCATTCATTTTTTTAGTCAACTTTTTCATTTTTTAAAGCCTTTCATTTTAACTTGGAGGAATTCATAATGCGGAGTGAAAAGATCTTAGTAGTTGATGATGATCCAGCAATTCGCCGTCTGATTTGGAAATCATTACAAGCAACCGGTATTTTAATTTATCAGAGTGATTCCATTGAAAAGACGATAGATATCATGAGTCGGGTAACATTTGATTTATTTTTACTGGATATCAGTTTAGAATATGAAAACGACGGCTACCATTTAGCTCAAATGATTCGCAATGAAAATAGTGTGGTACCGATTATTTTTTTAAGTGGTAAAACCAAACAACAAGATATCGTAACCGGACTTGAAACCGGCGCAGATCTTTATTTAACGAAACCTTTTTCGCCAGCTATTTTAAAAGCGCAAGTGCTGGCTTCTTTAGACCGCAGTTTAGTGATTAAAAAACATACTGGTCAACAAGTGAAAACCAGTAGTATTTTAAAACTGGGTGAATTTACTTATGATAAAAAGCGCTATCAACTGTACAAAAATGACGTAGCAGTGAAATTGTCTTCTAAAGAAATACAATTGATGCAATTTTTTATGGAAAATCCCAATCAAGTTTTTTCCAAAGAACAAATTTATCAAAGTGTTTGGAATGAAGAAAAAACCGATCCTAACACTATTATGGTCTTTATCAATCATTTACGCAACAAGATTGAAGCAGATCCCAAAAACGCAAAATATTTGCAGACAGTGTGGGGAATCGGTTATACGTTTGTGACAGAATAGTTAAAATAATTCTTCTAAGAGTGCAAAATAAATACCAAGAGATAATAAATCAGCTGCGCCCCCGGGACTTAAATTACGTAAAATCAGCGTCTGGTCGTATTGTATCAGCGCATTTTTCAAATCTGGGAGTGCTAAGTTAGCCAAATGGAGCTGTTTCATCTCACGTTGGAGTGTGACTAAAGATACTTCTCCACCACGATGTAAGATATTACTATCTTCAAGTTCACTCATTAAAAAGACGAGGGCCCGCAGTAATAATTCTTCTCGGGGTAACTGACGATTTTGACGCAAATAAGGTAATAAATGAGTGGCTAAGGCAGGATAGCCTGCTGCTGCTTGGCCGCGAATACCAGTCGCACCGTTTAATAAATAGAGTTTTTCACCATGAGTTAAGGTTGCTTTTTTTTCAATATATTTAAAATCTTTTTTTAGGAGATCTTGGGTGATTTCACGACTTAATTGTAAAATATTTTCAGAGTCAGCTGCTGTGAAGGGGAGCTGATTTTTTTGTAAATAAAGCCCCGTAGCCCCTAATAAAATCGCAAAAGAAAAATTGGCGCCTTTGTGAGTATTGACCCCTTTTGTTGCAGTGAACATGGCTGTTTCAGCTTCTTGCCCTATTTTTCGTAGTTCAGAAAATAAATCACGTTTTTCACCGTCATGGGTGAAACCGGCATTTAAATATTGGCTAAAATAAGGGGATAAGGCCAAAATGCTATCGATAAAGAGATAAAAGTCCATATCTAGATGTGCACCATTGGTTAAGCGGTCGACTAAGCCGGGCTTAGGAGAAAGGGCGACTTCATAAAACAAAGCCTTTTTGGCGGCGGCATCGACACGATAAATTTGTTTATTCAATTTGATGAGACTCCATTTCTTGTAAAATAAATTGTAAGGAATGGTTCAAGTGTTCATGGGTAATCAAAGTAACTTGGGTGATATCATTTGTGACCATCCCCCGATAAAGGAGCCAATGTTCTTCTAAGGCGCGATAACGTCGTTCTGAAGAGCGAATGGCAATGTCTCGGAAATAGACGAGGTAGGCTTGTAGATCAGTGACGATGGTTTTTAAACGCTTCATTTGACTTTTTTCGTAAATAAAGGAGTTAAAATCAGAAAAATTTTGTAATACCTCATCCACTTTATCTGCTTGATTTAAGCGATCGCCTTCTGCTAATAGCGCCCGTAAATCATCAAAATCTTTTGGCGTCATTAACTGCATGGCTTTAATGGTGGCTAGCGTATCTAAAGACTTGCGAATATCATAAATTTCATGGGCATCTTTTATACTAATCCCTTTTACGACGATGCCAACTCTGGGAACATGTTCAACTAATTGTTCTTCCACCAATTGATGAAGAGCATAACGAATCGGAGTTCGGCTGATATTTAACGTTTCTGAAAATTCTTTTTCGTTGATACGCTCTCCTGCCGGAATTTGGCCGAGAATTATGCTTTTGCGAAAGGCTTCGTAAATAGAAAGTTTTAAGGGTTGATTTTGCGATAAGTCTAAGTTGTTTTTTACAGCGGCAATCGTTTCGTTCATCGTTATCAGTCATCCTTTTATTAGTTGTCTTTTGTCGTAGGAGTGAATTTCTCGGGCTCATCATATTTTTAATCCAGTGTTTTGTCAATATCTGAATTTAGCATAGCAGATATTAAAATAGTATTGAATCGTTAAAAAGAAAAAACCGAGTCAAAGCTGGCTCGGCTTTTTGCTTTTATTTTTGTGGAATATAAAAAGGTAAGTGCCCAAATAACATAATCGTCACGACGAAAATGATGAAGATACAAGCGGCCCATTTACCAGCTTCTCTTTGCCATTGCCCCATATCTAGTTTGGTTAGACGTAGTAATAAATAAATAAACGCTACTAACGGTGACAATAAGTGGAATGCTTGTCCCATTAATGAGGCAAGTGCCATTTGCATATTAGTAAAGCCATAGGCCCGGCCTGCTTCTGCTAAGACTGGCATAACCCCAAAGTAGAACCCATCGTTTGAAATAAAGAAAGTACCAGGAGCAGAAATTAAGGCGATCACAATTCCCCAGAAACCTGCCAGTTGTTTTGGAATAATATAAGTGAAACTTGTCGCCAATGCTTCAGCCAAACCGGAACCTTGGAAAATACCCATGAAGACACCAGCGGCAAAAACAAGGATTACAACTTGCACCGCATCACCACCGTTAGCACCAATTCGTGCTGACTGATCTTTTAAAACTGGGTAGTTTACGATTAAGGCAATACAAGTACCTAGTAAGAATAAAAACAAAGGCGGTTGGGCAAACCAGCCGGGTAAGCCGATTTGATCAGCAAAAGAACTTAAAACTAACCAAGCGATTAAAATAATCGTCATAATACCGTTAAAGGCAAAAAGTTTTGGCCGACGAATCGCCATTGTTTCAGGGTCTGTTACAGCAGTCATTTCTTCAATTTCAGCATCGGATAATTCTTTGATACCTAAGCGTTTTCTTTCTTGGCGTCCCATGTGAGGTGCTACTATAAAGATAACGAATAAAACAGAAATAATCATCCCTGGCATTAAGTAAGCTAAGATTTCAGCACCAACATCTAAAACAGCCATTGCGCGGGCTGTTGGACCACCCCAAGGCAATAAATTCATAATAGTATTTTGTAAAATAACCAAAACACCAAGATTCATTAAGCGCATGTCTAATTTTTTATAAATTGGAATAAAAGCAGAACAACAAATTAGAGTAGTTGTGGTACCGTCACCATTTAATGAAACAGCTGCGGCTACAACTGCGGTGGCGATCAAAACTTTCATCGGGTCACCTTTAGCAAAATGAATCATTTTTTTGGTGATAGGATCAAATAAACCAGCATCTAACATGATAGAGAAATAAAGAATTGCAAATAATAACATAATCCCGGTGTTAGAGGTCGTTTTAATACCTTCCATCACCCAGTCACCGATATTGTTACTACCGGCTACGCCATCTACTACTGGTGGCGCGGTTACACCTGCTGCAAGCGCGATTAATGCAAAAACTAAAGGAATAATAACTAATGACGTAAGGGGAGATAATTTCTTTTTCATGATCACAAACATGAAGACGATAATCATGAGATAGGATAAAATTGTAAGTAACATTTCCTTCTTCCTTTCAAAAGCCTATTTTTAGTTGCAGTTAAACGTAATCATTTGCAAGCCGGCTAATAAATGCAAATTTTCACAATATTTCTGCTAACGCTTACATCATAAACAATGATTTTCTAAAAAAAAACAAACTTTTTTAAAAGGAACACCAAAAAAACAATTTGATTTACTAAATCTTAGCAGGTACTTAAAAAGTTATTAATAAATTCTTAACGCGAGTAAAATGCTTTTAAATCAACGTTGTAAAGCGTTTTTAATAAAAAAGGGGATTTTGAAACAGCAAAAGAACAATTTAATCGCAAAGCAAAACTTCTCATGGTAGTAAATCATTCTATAATGAAGATGTTATTAATTCGTGACCTTAAATTTTTCAAATTACTGTATTTCTAAAGGTGGAAGTAGATAAAAAAGAAAGGAGTGAGTCGATGGGATTATGGGATTTTTTCCGGCAGAAAAAAGGAATAGAAAACACACCGGTGAAAACGGAACCAATAGTAGAAAATGATCTAGCAGTTGGGCAAGAAGTACCCGCTTATATTGAAACAGATGCCAAAAACTATGAATTGGTCAGTGTTATTGCCGCGGCGATTATGGCCGGTGAGCAGACAGATAGTCAGTTTGTTGTCAAAAAAATTTTGGAACGCAATCCTGAGGCCCAGTTAGTTTCTGTTATCGCAGCAAGCATCGCTGCGGGAGAACAAGCAGATAGTCAGATGATCGTTAAAAAAATTATCAAAAAATAAAAAACGCAGAGGAGAATGATTATGTTACGTAAATTCAAAATTTCAATTGATGGAACAGAGTATTTAGTAGAGATGGAAGAAATTGGTGGCGTGCCACAACCGGCAACTCCACAGCCGGCACCACAAGCTGTCACTGAACCACCAATTGCTGCTACAAGTAGTCCTGAAGAACCAGCAGCTAAAGCACCTGAGGCTACGACACCAGCAAGTGCGGATGCGATGACTGCACCAATGCCGGGGACGATTTTGAAAATTTTAGTAAACGTTGGCGATGAAGTGAAAGAAAATCAACCGGTGATGATTTTAGAAGCGATGAAAATGGAAAATGAAGTTGTCGCACCAAAAGCTGGTACTGTAACAGGCATTCACGTGACACAAGGACAAATGGTAAATCCAGGAGAAGCGTTAATTACATTTAGTTAATGGTTTGGCAATGAAAATTTAAAATAGGAAGTGAACGAAGTGGAAACTCTTTTAGAAGGAATTATCGGTATGGGACAAGAGCCGGGCAGAATTGTGATGATGCTTATCGGTGGTTTGTTGATGTACTTGGGAATTAAAAAGGAATACGAACCAACATTATTAGTGCCCATGGGCTTAGGGACAATTTTAGTAAACTTCCCTAATTCAGGTGTTTTACAAGCAGGTGGCGAGGCTGGTCCTTTTCAAGTTTTATTTGATGCCGGTATCAGTACAGAATTATTCCCATTGCTATTATTTATCGGGATTGGTGCCATGATTGACTTTGGCCCATTATTACAAAATCCATTCTTGCTATTATTTGGGGCTGCGGCCCAATTTGGTATTTTCTTTACTGTTATCGTAGCGGTCTTGCTTGGTTTTGATATTAACGATGCAGCTTCAATCGGAATTATCGGTGCTGCCGATGGTCCAACTTCAATCTTTGTTGCCAACACCTTAAATTCCAAATATATGGGGGCAATTATGGTTGCGGCTTACTCTTACATGGCGTTAGTACCAATCATTCAACCAGTGGCGATTAAGGCTGTTACAACTAAAAAAGAACGTCAAATTCGGATGACTTATCACGCTGGTGCAGTCTCTCAAACCGCTAAAATTTTATTCCCAATCGTAATTACAATTGTCGCAGGCTTAATTGCTCCTGTGTCATTACCTTTAGTCGGCTTTTTAATGTTTGGTAACTTATTAAGAGAATGTGGCGTATTAGATCGTTTATCTGTTTCTGCCCAAAATGAATTAGTAAATCTTGTGAGTATATTGCTTGGATTAACAATTTCTGTCAAAATGCAAGCTCATGATTTCTTAAAAGTAGATACTTTAATCGTTATCGGCTTAGGTTTAGTGGCCTTTGTCATGGATTCAATTGGCGGCGTACTTTTTGCAAAAGTCTTAAACTTATTTAGAAAAGAAAAAGTAAACCCAATGATTGGTGCTGCCGGTATTTCAGCTTTCCCAATGTCCAGTCGGGTAATTCAAAAAATGGCTACAGAAGAAGACCCACAAAACTTTATTTTAATGCATGCTGCTGGTGCGAACGTTTCAGGTCAGATTGCTTCAGTTATTGCAGGTGGCTTGTTATTAGCACTCTTAGTCTAATCATTGCAGAAGAAAAGTAATCTGACTACAAAAGGAGGATAACCATGTTTGAAGATTTAAAAATTGCGTTTGAATTATTAGGCTTTGGTTGGGGTGGCGTTTTTGTTGTAATTTTAATTATTTACGCAGCTTCACAATTATTGGCGAAATTATTTCCGCCAAAATAAAAAAGTAATCAGGTGAGAAAAGATGTTGACACAAAAAAGACTCTGGTTAGCAAAAGATGCCAAAGAGTATGAGCAGTGGCGTGAATTTTTAAAAACTGGCGATTTATTTCCAGAAGATGATGCCACTTATACTGTTGGTATTTATGACGGGGAAAAGTTAATTGCCACTGGTTCTTTAGCAAATAATATCATTAAGTATTTGCTGGTTTGTAAAAGTTATCAATCAGAAAACTTATTGACGCAAATTATTGTGCATCTAATCGATCGTTTACATGAAGAAAACATTTTTCATTATTTTGTTTACACCAAACCAGATAAAGAAGTGATTTTTCGCTCTTTGGGGTTTAAGAAAATCATCAGTGTAAAAGAAGTATTGTTTATGGAACAAGGAAATCCTGATTTTACTGACTATCTCCATGAAATTGGTCAGTTTGATCGTCAAGGGCAAAACGGTAGCATTGTCATGAATGCCAACCCTTTTACTTTGGGACATAAATATTTAGTAGAGCAAGCGCGTAAAGTTTGCGATCATGTTTATGTTTTTGTTGTCTCAGAAGAAAAATCAGAGTTTAAAAGTTCCGAACGCTTTGCCTTAGTAAAAGCAGGTTTAAAAGAATTTGAAGATGTAACAGTTTTACCTGCACGGGATTATATGGTTTCATCTTTAACCTTTCCTGCCTACTTTTTAAAAGACCGAGCCCAATTAAATATTGCCCGCGTTCAAGCTCACTTAGATGCAACACTTTTTAAAGAACGAATTGCGCCGGTTCTGCATATCAAAAAACGCTTTGTTGGTGAAGAACCGTATTCAAAAGTAACCAATATTTATAATGAAGCCATGAAAGAAGTCTTCGATCCGGAATTGTCACTGACTATCTTGCCTCGTCTGGCTATTAAAGGTGAAATCGTCAGCGCCACTAAAGTGCGACAAGCCCTAAAAGAACACAATGAGTCGCTTGTAGAGTCCTTTTTACCGGATAATGTTTTTGCTTATTTGAAAGATAAAAATAAAATTTGAGGTGAAAATTGTGGAAATCAAAAAAAGTGCAGTAGCTGGTACTGTAGAGTCTAGTGACATTATGGTCACGGTCGCTCCAAACCAAGAAGAAAAAATCGTGATTGAATTAGACAGTAGTGTTGAAAAACAATATGGGCAACAAATTCGCGATTTAATTACTGAAACGCTAAATCGTTTGGGGGTAACAGCTGCTAAAGTAACGGCGATTGATAAAGGGGCATTAGATTGTACCATTCAAGCGCGCACTTTAACGGCGGTTCATCGTGCTAGTGAAGTAAAAGCATACGACTGGAAGGAGATTGACTCATGGAACGCTTAAGAAGAACAATGATGTTTGTACCTGGAGCTAATGCGGCGATGTTAAGAGATGCACCTTTATATGGAGCAGATTCCATTATGTTCGACTTAGAAGATGCGGTTTCTTTAAAAGAAAAAGATTCTGCTCGGACATTGGTTCACTTTGCTTTAAAAACATTTGACTACAGTAGTGTTGAAACTGTCGTCCGCATTAATAGTTTGGACACGGTGGGTGTGCAAGATATTGCGGCAATGGTCTTAGCCGGAGTCAATGTCATTCGACTACCCAAAACAGAAACAGCCCAAGATATTGTTGACGTCGATGTAGAAATCACCAAAGTAGAAGAAGCTAATGGTATTACTGTGGGGACTACTAAAATGATGGCAGCCATTGAATCAGCTGAAGGCGTATTAAACGCAAGGGAAATCGCCAAAGCATCGTCCCGATTAATCGGGATTGCTTTAGGGGCTGAAGATTATGTCACCAATATGCGTACCCGACGTTATCCAGATGGACAAGAATTATTCTTTGCTCGTAGTTTTATCTTGCATTCTGCTAGAGCAGCAGGAATTGCAGCAATTGATACAGTCTATTCCGATGTTGATAATGAAGCAGGCTTTTTAAAAGAAGTGGAAATGATTAAACAGCTTGGTTTTGACGGTAAGTCAGTCATTAATCCGCGTCAAATCCCGCTTGTCAATAAAGTATATGCACCAACTGAAAAAGAAATTCAAGACGCAAAAGAAGTCATTTGGGGCATTAAAGAAGCCGAAGCCAAAGGATCTGGTGTTATTTCAGTTAACGGAAAAATGGTAGATAAACCTATCGTAGAACGGGCAGAACGTGTTATTGCGTTAGCAAAAGCTGCCAAGTTGATTTCCGAGGAGGATATTTAAAATGACAACAAATAAATTAGGTCGCGAAATTCCAACACAATTTGCTGATGAATACGGTGTTTTTGAAGGGGAATTAGCCAACATCAAAGAATACCAAGAATCAAGTCGTAAAATTAAACCCGTTAAACCGAGAGATACTAAATTATTAGGAAGTATTCGTGAAGCGATTGAAAAAACAGGCTTAAAAGATGGGATGACAATTTCTTTTCACCATCATTTCCGTGAAGGTGACTTTGTGATGAACATGGTTTTAGCCGAGATCGCCAAAATGGGAATTAAAAATTTGTCGATTGCACCAAGTTCTATTGCTAACGTTCATGAACCGTTGATTGATCATATTAAAAATGGCGTAGTAACAAATATTACTTCCAGTGGTTTACGCGATAAAGTTGGCGCTGCTATTTCAGCAGGTATTATGGAAAATCCAGTTGTAATTCGTTCCCATGGTGGACGGGCACGAGCGATAGCTGCTGGCGATGTGCATATTGACGTAGCATTTTTAGGTGCGCCAAGCTCTGATGAATATGGTAATGCCAACGGAACTGTGGGTAAAGCAACGTGTGGTTCTTTAGGTTATGCGATGATCGATGCCAAATATGCTGATCAAGTCGTAATTATTACAGATACTTTAATGCCTTATCCCAATACACCAATCAGTATTCCTCAAACGGATGTTGATTACGTGGTCGAAGTCGATGCAATTGGTGATCCAAACGGCATTGCCAAAGGAGCTACGCGTTTTACGAAAAATCCTAAAGAATTATTAATTGCTGAATATGCGGCCAAAGTCATTACTAATTCACCATACTATAAAGAAGGTTTTTCTTTCCAAACAGGTACTGGTGGCGCAGCATTAGCTGTTTCTCGTTTTATGCGAGAAGCAATGCTTAAAGATGGTATTAAAGCGAGCTTTGCACTAGGTGGAATTACCAATGCGATGGTGGAATTATTAGAAGAAGGTTTAGTTGAAAAAATTATCGATGTCCAAGATTTTGATCATCCGTCTGCGATTTCGTTAGGAAAAAATGCAAACCACTATGAAATTGATGCCAACATGTATGCTTCACCTCTAAGTAAAGGTTCAGTGATTAACCAACTGGATACAGCAATTTTATCAGCATTAGAAATTGATACTGATTTTAATGTGAATGTCATTACCGGCTCTGATGGTGTAATTCGTGGGGCTTCAGGCGGACACTCAGATACTTCAATGGCATGCAAAATGAGTCTTGTTATTGCGCCGATTATTCGGGGGCGCATCGCTACAATTGTAGACAAAGTGAATACAGTTGTAACGCCAGGTTCAAGTATCGATGTAGTGGTCACAGAAGTTGGGATTGCGATCAATCCAGCGCGTCAAGATTTAATCGAACATTTCAAAAAGTTAGATGTGCCACAATTTACGATTGAAGAATTAAAAGAAAAAGCCTATAGCATCGTCGGCACACCACAACCGATTCAATATGGTGATAAAGTTGTCGCTTTAATTGAATATCGCGATGGCTCAATTATCGATGTGGTTAAAAATGTCTAATTATTTTCAAGGGGAAATGGTTACTCTATCAGAAATGTTAGCTGCTAGAGAACAAAGAGTGACATTGCAACAAGCACTACTAGCCAAATGTCCGCAGGCAAGTTTACTTTCAGCCACGCTGAATATTCCTGGACCAGTTAAAAACACACCGGCTTTGGAAAAAACATTTATTGCTTTAGTCGAAACAGTTCGTAAAGAATTAAAAGATTTCTTTATCATTGAAACAAATTATTTTTCGCGTAA
Source organism: Enterococcus canintestini (assembly GCF_001885735.1). Lineage (GTDB taxonomy): Bacteria > Bacillota > Bacilli > Lactobacillales > Enterococcaceae > Enterococcus_C > Enterococcus_C canintestini. Next base: position 66,638 of record NZ_JXKG01000004.1, read on the forward strand.
AACTGGCCTAGAATTTTTTTTGTTAGCCGAAATTTCTCCAGAACTATTAAAAAGAAAAATGGTTGAAATTGAAGAAAAGAATTCTCAAGGACGGCTGGTAGATTTAGATGTTTTGTGGTTAAAAGATGACAAAATACAATCAATCAGTCGACAAGATTTAGGTTTTCCGGCTAGAAGATGCCTTATTTGCAATCAAGATGCCAAGGTCTGTGGGCGAGCTAGAATCCATACGATTGAAGAAATGCAAGCAAAAATTATCACTATAATTGAACAGGGAAAGGAGTAGTGGAATGACCAAACAAATTCGTTTTATGGAAACGGTCTTGCGGGACGGCCAACAAAGTCAAATCGCCACCCGGATGCCAACAGCAGATATGTTACCAATCATCAAAACAATGGATGAAGCGGGCTTTCATTCATTGGAGATGTGGGGAGGCGCAACGTTTGATTCTTGCCTACGTTTTTTAAATGAAGATCCATGGGAAAGATTACGTCTTATTCGTAAAGAAGTAAAAAATACGAAGTTACAAATGTTATTACGAGGACAAAATCTCTTAGGATATAAAAACTATGCAGATGATGTGGTAAGAGAGTTTGTGATGAAATCAGTTGAAAATGGCATTGATATTGTCCGTGTTTTCGATGCTTTAAATGATACGCGTAACTTAAAGACCTCAATTGAAGCTTGTAAAGAAGCTGGCGGACATTGCCAAACAGCAATTTCTTACACTACTAGTGATTTTCATACAGTTGATTATTTTGTCGGTTTAGCCAAAGAAATGGCAGAACTTGGGGCAGATTCAATTTGTATTAAAGACATGGCGGGAGTCTTAACACCAGCTACTGGTTTTGAATTAGTCAGTCGCATTAAAGATAGTATTTCATTACCACTAGAAGTTCATACCCATGCTACAAGTGGTATTTCAGAAATGACCTATTTAAAAGTGGCAGAAGCCGGCGCAGATATTATTGATACTGCCATTTCATCATTTTCCGGTGGGACAAGTCAACCAGCGACAGAATCTGTCGCTATTGCATTAGCTGGATTAGGTTTTGATACAGGCTTAAAAATGGATAAATTGGAAGAAATTGCCAATTATTTCAATCCAATTCGCGATCATTTCCGCAATGAAGGCTTATTAAATCCTAAAGTAAAAGATACCGAACCTAAAACTTTAATTTATCAAGTGCCTGGTGGAATGTTATCCAATCTCTTAAGTCAGTTAACCGAACAAGGCAATGCTGATAAATATGATGAAGTTTTAGCCGAGGTGCCAAAAGTCCGCGCCGACTTAGGTTATCCGCCGCTTGTAACGCCACTATCACAAATGGTGGGAACCCAAGCGTTAATGAATATTTTAGCTGGAGAACGATACAAGCTAGTGCCAAACGAAATCAAAGATTACGTGCGGGGACTGTATGGTAAACCTCCTGTTGCCATTAAACCAGAGATTAAAGAAAAAATTATTGGAAATGAACCAGTTATTACCCAACGCCCGGCTGATTTATTAGCGCCACAACTGCCTGAATTTGAAGCAGAAATTAAGCAATACGCAAAATCAACTGAAGATGTATTAAGTTATGCTGTTTTCCCCCAACAAGCCAAAGATTTCTTAGGACGACGGGAAGACCCATTTTATGATGTGCCGCTCCAAACGGTGAATGTAAAAATTGACCTGGAATAAAAAAGTTTGCAATTCAAAATTTTAATGCAATTAATCACTGAAAAGGCTGTAAAAATCAGTAATGATTTTTACAGCCTTTTTAATATAGTAAATTATCATCAAAAAGTGATTTTATCATCAAAATTTATAATTCAATACAAATTTTGATGATAATTATTTTTTTAAATGATTGAGCTTTTTGTATACTTAAGTAATATTGTAAGTGCTTACAACTACTTGCGGCCGAAATTAGTTGTTTAGTGATGAATAGTTAAATAATAGTTAAAGTGAGGTTTGAAAATTGAAAAACTTAAGAATGAAGAAAATCGCGTTATTTACGTCTTTATTAGTAGTTCCTCTTTTAATTGCAGGATGTGGGAATGAGTCAAAAGAAAGTTCTGCTAGTAAAGATGGGAAGACAGAAATTAAGATTACGTGGCGTAATACTGGAGATCATGATAAAATGCAGAAATTTTTAGAAGAAGAATTTATTCCAAAGTTTGAAAAAGATAATCCAGATATTAAAGTAATACCGTCTTCTATCACTGCAAGTGAAGGTGATTATTTTTCTAAAGTTGCTTTATCAATGCAATCAGAGAGTACAGCTCCAGATATTGTTGCCGAGGATTCATTTATGTTAAACTCGGATGCTAATGCAGGATACTTGACTGCCTTAGATGACTACGTAGCAAAATGGGATGATTGGAGTAAGTATACTGAAAATTTGAAAGCGGGATCTATTGCCCAAGATGGAAAATTATATGCTATTCCGGGAACATCAGATTCTAGGGGGATTTGGTTTAATAAGAATGTTTTTAAAAAGGCAGGTTTACCTGAAGACTGGCAGCCAAAAACATGGGAAGATATTGTAGCTGCAGCAGAAAAGGTGAAGGAAACCCAACCTAAAGTGATTCCCTTTGGTATGGGAGTGGCAAAGGCAAATGGAGAGTCTGTTTCTATGCAAACTTTTGAGATGCTGTTATACGGAACAAAAGACCAATTATTTGATTCAGAAACTCGAAAATGGGATGTAAATAGTCAAGGTATTTTGGACTCGTTAAACTTTATTGATGAAATTTATAATCAGAAAAAATTAGGACCATCTTTATCAATTGCTATTAATAGTAACTATGGTTCTGTAATGTTCCAAGAAAAATTTCCTAAAGATGAAGTAGCTATGCTATTGGATGGATTTTGGAGTCAGGGAAATTGGACTGAATCTGGAGCAACTCCGGTTGAAAATATGACTGAACGTTTTGGTTTTGCTGCTATGCCTACACAAAATGGTGATGCACCGGGAACCACTACAATGTCTGGTGGTTGGACATGGGCAATCCCTGCAAAAGCTAAAAATAAAGAGGCATCATGGAAAGTTGTGCAAGCACTAGGTGGTAAAGAAGAACAAGCAAAACGTGCCATTGCAGAAGGAAATTTAACAGTGCGTGATGATTCTGCAGAATTACCAGAATACAAAGATCAACCGTTTATCGCAGAAGCTACTAGTTTCTTAAAAAATGCGCATTTTCGCCCTGCTGATGATAAGTATCCAAATGTATCTGTTGAAATTCAAAATATGGTGGAGTCTGTAGCGACAGGCTCAAAAACGCCAGAACAAGCAGCAAAAGATTATGCAAAGAATGTGACGAGAATTGTAGGAGAAGAGAATATTAAAAAATAATATTGGGGCGGCTTAGTAGCCGCCTTTTACTTAAGAAGGTGAGAAATATGGAAAACGGATTGATGGAACCATTCCAAAATAAGAAAGCGCCACTATCTGATAATTTAAAGTCAATTTTCTTTTTGTTGCCTAGTTGGATTTTATTGTTAATATTTTTTATTGGCCCCATGATTTTAACTTTCGTTTTTTCTTTTACAAATCTAGCATTAACGGGAGCAGAAGCAAGTCAATTACAATTTATTGGTTTTGAAAACTTTACACGTATGTTTCAAGATCCAGAATTTCGAACTAGTGTATGGAATACAATTATTTTTGTATTTTTTTCGGCAGTATTGGGTCAATGTTTTTTAGGATTTCTAATTGCATTTTTGATGCGAGAAAAAAATAAAACTTTTCGAAGAATAATTGGATTAATTATTATCGCAGCTTGGGTTACGCCTGAGGTCGTTGTTTCATTTTGTTGGGTAGCATTTCTTAGTGAGAGCGGCACCGCTAATTGGGTATTAGGGATATTGAATATTGAACCTGTAGCATGGTTATTCACTTTCCCTATGGTTAGCGTGATTATTGCAAATATCTGGCGAGGAACTGCTTTTTCAATGATGGTTTTCCAATCAGCATTGGATGATATTCCGAAAGAAGTAGAAGAGGCAGCTATTATGGATGGTGCATCCCGCTGGAAGATTGTGACCAAAATTACAATTCCAATGGTAAAGGGTACAATTGCAACAAACTTGATGTTGGTAACACTACAGACTTTAGGAGTATTCACCTTAATTTATACAATGACTGGTGGAGGCCCTGGGGTGAGTACTGCTACTTTACCAGTATTTATGTATAAACAAGCATTTGTGAGTTATCAATTAGGATATGGTACAGCTATTTCTTTAGTTCTTTTGGTACTAGGAGCGATAGCAAGCCTTATTTATATGAAAACATTGAAAGTGAAAGTGTAGGTGAATGAAATGGTTAAAAGAAGTTATCAAATTGAAACAGCAATTCACTATATCATTCTAACATTATTAGGAATTTTATTTTTACTTCCATTATTGTGGATGCTTTTTGCATCTGTTGATACAGGAGCAATACAGGCGTTAAAGGTACCTAAGAGTTTTACTTTAGAAAATTTCATTTCAATTATTACTGATGGAGGGTTAATTCGTTCTTTTGGTATTGGGCTATTAATTTCAGGCTGTCAATCTTTATTAGTAGTTGCTCTTTGTGTATTGGCCGCTTACCCTCTTTCGCGCTATAAACTTCGGTATAAAAAATCATTTATGATGACGATTTTATTTATGACATCATTACCAATGACTGCGGTTATTGTTCCAGTGTTTCAAATGTTTTTATACTTAAAATTCCAGGATTCTCTATTAGCGCTTACGTTTTTTTTAACAGCTTCGTCACTACCCTACGGAATTTGGATGATGAAAAATTTTATGGATTCAGTTCCACTTGACTTAGAGGAATCGGCATGGATTGATGGCGCGTCTACTTGGCAAGGCATAAAAAAAGTTGTTGCTCCATTAATGTTGCCTGGAATTTTTACAGTTGGGATATTTACATTTTCTGGAAGTTGGGGAAATTTTTTTGTACCGTATATTTTAATTCAATCTCCAGATAAAATGCCAGCTTCCGTTTCAATTTTTCAATTCTTTGGTAATTTTGGAATGGTTAATTATGGTCGATTAGCGGCTTTTTCAGTTTTATATTCTTTACCAGTTGTAATTTTATATGCTATTTCACAAAACTTCATGTCTAAAGGCTTTAGTATGGGAGGAGCAACAAAAGGATGATGAATTTTACATTTGTAGAAGATAAGTTGCGCAAACGAATCGATAGCTTAAAAGAGTTCCGCTATCGGAGAAAGGTAGCAATTAAAGACTGGTTTATTAAAGAGGATGTTACAAAAGGAGAAAAATATCCACCAGTAAGTTTTAACGATTGGCAAACATTTACATTAGGAGAGCATTGGAGTGGGCGAGACTTCTATCTTTGGATTCAGCAAGTGATAAAAATTCCTAATAGTGGAAGACTACTATTTCTTTTTGATTTTGGTAGAACTGGTGGTGGATATAATTCTGGGTTTGAATCACTTCTTTTTATCAATGGTAATCCCTACCAAGGTGTGGATAGTAATCATCAAGAAGTATTTTTAGATGATAGTTTATATGGAAAGGAAATTACAGTATCGTTGCGGTTGTGGTCTGGACTTGAAGGAGGTGGACCAGAAAAAATTCAACGGCATGAATTCAAAAGAGCGGAATTAGTAGTGCTAGATGAACAAACTGATGAATTATATTATCTGTCTGACGTTGTCTTGAATACTATTTTGGAATTAAACGATAATGACCCAATCAAATATCAATTACTTGATGTGTTAAATCGAGCATTTATTAAAATCGATTGGTCATATCCTGGAAGTGATGAATTCTATGCTTCAATTGAGCAAGCAGAAAGTTATTTATCTGAAAATATTGATAAAATTGATAAAGATGATAACGTTGAGATTACGGCAATTGGTCATACTCATATTGATGTAGCTTGGTTATGGCGTTTAAAACATACAAGAGAAAAAGCGGTTCGAAGCTTTTCCACAGTATTACGCTTAATGGAAAAATATCCAGATTATATATTTTTACAAACTCAACCGCAACTATATAAGTATATAAAAAATGACTATCCGGAGATATATCAGAGAATTAAAAAACGCATCGCAGAGGGACGTTGGGAAGTTGACGGGGCGATGTGGTTGGAATCAGATTGTAATATTCCAAGTGGCGAATCATTGACCCGGCAAATCTTACATGGTTCAAAATTCATTAAAGAAGAATTTGACCAAGAAGTTAATTATTTATGGTTGCCAGATGTTTTTGGATACTCGTGGGCTTTACCACAGATCTTAAAGAAGAGTGGTATTACTACTTTCATGACTACAAAAATTAGTTGGAATCAATTTAACCGGATGCCTCATGATACTTTCATTTGGAAAGGAATGGATGGTAGTGAAATTTTAACTCATTTTATTACAACCCCGGAACCTAAACCGCATGCTAGTTGGGCATCTGAATGGTTTTATACGTATAATGGACTTCTAGAACCAGAAACGGTGTTGGGAGCCTATAGAGGTTATAGGGATAAAGATATTAATTCTAATCTTTTAATTTCTTATGGGCATGGTGATGGAGGTGGTGGTGTTACACGAGATATGTTGGAAAAGCGCAGACAAATGAATCGGGTCGCAGGCCTACCAAAAGTTAAGACAGGAAAAGCCAAAGATTTCTTTGAAAAATTACAAGAAACTTTTAGCGAAACAGACCATTATGTGCATAAATGGGATGGAGAATTGTATTTAGAATACCATAGAGGAACATATACATCTCAAAGTTATGTAAAAAAAATGAATCGAAAAACCGAGCTTGCACTACGTGAATTAGAAATTTTATACACGTTTGCGGAATCTAAGGGCTATGACTATCCTAAAGAAAAACTTTTTGAACTCTGGGAGATTTTACTACGAAATCAATTTCACGATATTATTCCCGGCTCCTCTATTAAAGAGGTTTATCAAGATCACAAGGAGGAATTTAGTATTGTTAAAAGAGAGATTCAAAATTTACATCAGCAATTAAACAAGTCAACCGATAAATTACTGCTCATTAATACTGCTGCATGGTCAAGAGATACACTTGCTTCTATCCCTTTGGAAAGCGCAAATAACTATCAAGATGAACAAGGAAATATTTTTTCTACAGTTAGAGTAAAAGATAAAAAATATATTTATATTCCAGAGTTATCAGCACTTTCCGACAGACTTTTAACGCCAATTGATGACGTAATAGTAGCATCGCAAGTAACCGGAGTCGTGAAAGAAAATTATGTAGAAACTACTCATTATATTTTAAAATGGAATGATAATGGTCATTTTACCAGTCTTTATGATAAAGATTATGAGCGCGAGGTGTTGAAAGGAAAAGGTAATCAATTACAAATATTTGAAGATAAACCTAAAGACTTCGACGCATGGGATATTGATATTTTTTATCAAGAAAAGATGACAGAAATACCGTTCACAAATTATACGTTGACTGAGAATAATGAGTTTTTTGTAGAGATTACCTTTGATGCTGAAATTGGTAAATCACAACTTACCCAAAAAGTACGTCTTTACGCAAATTCAAGACGAATTGATTTCATTACAGATGTGGATTGGACAGAACGACAACGGTTATTGAAGGTAGCTTTTGAAGTTGATGTAAGAGCTACGGAAGCAACTTATGATATTCAATATGGAAATGTTAAACGGCCTACTCATTGGAATACAAGTTGGGATATGGCTAAATTTGAAACTGTAGGTCATCAATGGGCTGATTTATCTGAAAGAGATTATGGAGTTAGCTTAATGAATAATTGTAAATATGGTTATGATATTAAAGAAAATACGATGCGGCTATCGCTATTAAAAGGTGGTATATATCCTGATCCTGAAGCTGACCATGGGCATCATAGTTTCACTTACAGTATTTTTCCTCATAGTGGTGATTGTATTTCAGGGGGAACAGTTGAAGAAGCATGGGAAATTAATAATCCTATAACTGTCTTAAATCAAGATGAACATATACTGCCAGATATACAACTAGTAGTTGAAGGTGGTATTGCAATTGATGCGATAAAAAAAGCTGAAAATGGGAAAGGTTTTATTTTGCGAGTTCATGATTATTCTGGTGGTCGTAGTAAATTTGAAATTTTGGGAATGAAAGACGTTAACTGGAATTCGACAAATTTATTAGAATTAGATGAGCATGATCATAATAAAGGGCACCTAGCTTTTGAAATATCACCATATGAAGTAAAGACGATACGAATATATTGATGGAATGACAACGGCATAAAAAATTAATCGAAAATAAATATATTATTTAATTTTTGATATTTTTTGAAACCGTTGTCTTTTTCGCCTTTTTTTAGTATAAAAACTGTGCCATAATTCAATGGGGGGATCGAATGAGGAATACAATATACAAAAAGATTTTTTTCTCTTTTTCCATCATTATTATTTTATATACAGTTTTATTACTTTTTGTTTTTATTTCTAAAGAATTGAGCCGTCAGCGTTATGAATCTACAGTTGAGGTAGAGTTTTATTTAGAAAGAGAAGGAGCACGTATTGATTCGCAAATTGAAACAGCAATTGATTCCACACAAATGTTAGCTGACAATAAAAAAATTCAAGAGTTAGCTGATGTAACACAGAATAATTATGCGCTATTTTCAGATATATTCGATCAAATGAAAGATAATCTTTTTTCAGGCTATCAGTTAGGTTATAATCTGGGAATTACTCAAGGAGAAAATCAAAAAGTTGTAGGATTGAATGGTTATTTTGATTTTGATGATTATTTGAATTTTATTGGTATACCAAAAGATAATCCTGAAATCCGAGATTTTTTTAATGATGATGATCGGTATAGAATTCGTATTATTACTGTAAATCAAAGTATTTATCTATTAAGAAAAATTTACCAAGCAGATAATCCTGCTTCGTTATACTTTATTGTGAATTGGGATAAGCAACGGCTTCGTGGACAAGAAAATATCAACGAATTAGGGAAGCTGTATTTTCAAGATTCAGAAGCAGGTAAAAAGAATCTTGAGGATGAGGTTAGTACTTTGTCTTCATTGATTCCCATAAAACCTCAAAATTCGAACCTAATCGGACATAAAGTAGAGTCAGATAATTCTATTTTTTGGAAGTTTTCTAATATCGTTCCATCACTAGCCTATATTTATATTGTTCCTCAAAAAAATTTAACTCGTCTACCCTTAGATACTGTATGGGTTATCGTTGTCGTTTTAATTGCCTCTTTATTATTAGGTTCAATACTGACATTATATTTTAGTCGAACTAATTATCGTCCTTACCGTAAAATAATATCAGAAATTCAACATGATGATAATGGCAGCGTAAACGTGGAAGTTCTTTTGAAGAAAATTGAAGATTTGAAAACTGGACGTGCGAATTATGATCGCTTTCAAGCCTCAAATATTGAAGATATTAGAGAAATGTTTTTCAAGAATGTTCTACTTGGAAAATATCCTCCTAATGATCTTCAAAGAATTGCTTCTAGCGTGGGGTTAGAATCTTTAAAATCAGGTGGATTAGTTGCAATTTTAACTATTAAAGGGCGTTCAAAAGATGAAGAAAACTTAAAAGAAAGAGAACTGCTAAAAGCACGACAACGGATTATTGAATATGGGACAGATACGAAAAGCGTTAAATTATACGTCCAGCCAATTGAATCTGGACGATTTGCTTTAATTTATTCTACTAAGGAACAAGCTGATGTTTTGAGAAGAATCGAAGAATTGCGTAATCTTTTGGCGAATAGCCTTCACTTAGAAAGTCAATTTTTTCTATCAGTTCCCTTTGATACTATTACAGATTTTGCTTCAGTTTTTAGAGATGTTTTTAGTCTAAATGTAGATAGTCTTTTTAAACCGGAACAAATTATTATCAATCGTTCTTTGGACAAGGGAAACGATTTTGTCTACTCAGTTGAAGCCGAGCAAAGACTCGTTCATCTTGTAAAGGCACGTAAAATTGAGGAAGCTCATAATTTAGTTGAAAATATTTTACGAACAAATTATATTGAAAAAAGACTCACCACACATGCGTTAGAAGATTTAAAGCAGTCTTTAATCAATACAATAAAACGAATTACACAATTGTTGGAAGTTAATTTTGCAGATTTTTATACTAATAATCAAACATTATTTGAACAACTAATCAGTACAGATTCTAAAGAACTTTATAGAGTGTTTTTGACGTTATTTCAAGAAATATTTACAGTTGCTGAAGAGAATGAAGAAGAAACACAAGATATTATAAGGCGTATATTGGAATACATTGATATACACTACAAAGAAGATCTTTCTTTATCTGACTTAGCTGAAAATTTTGCTTTAACAGAATCCTATTTATCTCGTTTGATTAAAGAAAGAACAGGCATTACATTTAAAAGTTATTTAAATCAATTGAAAGTAAATTATGCAAAAAAATTATTAACGGAGAAAAAAATGAAAGTTAGTGAAGTTGCTGAGTCGGTGGGAGTACAAAATGTAAATACATTTATTCGGATGTTTAAGCAGTATGAAGGGGTTACCCCAGGCAAATACTCAACCTATAGGGTGGAGGAGAAACTTGAAGATAAATAAATTTACTACCATTACGCTTGCTCATTGGGAATTATTATTAGATGCAGATCCTGCTAAAAAAATAGTCAAAGACTATACCAGTCGCAGCACATGTTTTGAACTAAATCAAAATGGGGAACTCGCAGGTGTTATTGTTTTATTAGCCACACGGCCAGAAACTGTGGAAATTATGAACTTGGCAGTGGCAAAAAAGTTTCGTGGTCAAAAATTGGCTCAGAAAATGATAGCTGAGGCATTGAATTGGAGTAAGCAAGTGGGATTTCGTAGAGTAGAAATCGGAACCGGATCAACTGGAGTTGCGCAACTTTACTTGTATCAAAAATGTGGTTTTCGCATGACGCACATAGAGCAAGACTTTTTTGTACGTCATTATGAAGAAGCAATTATTGAAAATGGGCTTGTTTTAAAAGATATGGTTCGTCTAGCTCAAGATCTCGTTTAAAAGGAGTGAAAAGGTATGCTGGATAAATCAATCCCTTATCATGAAGTCTGGATGAAACGGCAATTAAAGCTACCGGTGGCAACGGCAAATCTTCCTTGTGGTTTTTCTTTTCAGTTTTATCAGGTAGGCGATGAAAAAGCATGGGCTGAAATTGAAACGAGTGTTTTAGAATTTGAAAGTAAATCAGATGCCATAACCTATTTTCGACGTACTTTTGCCCCCTATAAAGAAAAATTAGCGCAGCAAATGCTTTTTATTGTGGCGCCAAATGGAGAAAAAGTCGCTACTTGTACTGCTTGGCAAAAACAAATACAAAGGCAAAACTATCCTTTATTCCACTGGTTAGCTGTGAAGCCTGAATATCAAGGTCTAGGTTTGGCAACGGCATTAGTGGCCCAGATATTAACGCTTTTTCAAAAATTAATGAAAGAAGAGCCAACCATTTATCTCCATACCCAAACTTGGAGTCATGATGCTATTTTTTTATATAAAAAATTTGATTTTTCTTTAATGAGTGATAATCTTGACGGCAGTATCAATGAAGATTATCCGATTGTTATGCAGCTAATGACAGCTTTAGAAAAATAAGTGTATCCGTTTTCGCAATGGGTGTTTCGCGTTATAATGAAAGTGACAACGGGTTAAGGGGGAAAGAAAATGAAGGAGTTAACGTTTCAAAAAGGGAATGGCACAGAAAAAAAATATCAAGTTTTAGCCGACGGAAAAGAAGTGTATTACGTCTCTGAAGTTTTAACCTTACCAACTAGAAAAAGATATTATTTGTATCAATCAGACGGTAAAAAACTAGGCGAAATAAAACGCAAACGTTACAGTATGGGCTATGTTGATTTACCTCGCTTATTTTTGAAATTAAATGCCTACAATGAGATTAGTATTGTTAAAGACATGCAAAATTTCCGTACTAGCTATGAAATTAAAGGTGAAAAGTTAGCGCTTGCGGGGGCTTTTTTAGGGGAGAATTTTGATATAACAAGAGGAAATGAAAAAATTGCCAGTGTAAAAGTTACAAAAGAACAGGACAATTACATTTTTGCCGTTAAAGTTTTAAAAGAAAACTTAGAGGTATTAATTGTCGGCTTTGTCAGTCTATTAGGGTTTGTTTACGAACATGAAAATATAACTTTTGATAAAGCAGAATAAAAAAAGAAGTTGTTTGCTTTTTTAAGTAAACAGCTTCTTTTTTATTATCTTCTTAAGGCATGGCGGATGACTTGTTTTTGCCAAGCATTTTCATAATGAGCCAATTGTTCATGATAGTTACGCGTCCCTTTTTGAAACTGAACTTGCATGAATTTGATCAAGAGTAAAAAAGCGGTGATGATACCAAATAAAACGATAAATCGTAACATCTTCCTCACCTCCTATAATTAGTTTAACTGCTTTTATTTTTCTTCTAATAGGACATATGTCATAATAAAAAAGATTGGAGGCGGATACATTGCAAAAAAAGTTGCTTGGTGCAAAACAAGAACAGATTTTAACCGAGTGGAACTTGGCAAAAGATTGTTTACGAGGGTGTGAAGTGTGGCAGTTTGACCAAAGGGAAACGATTATTACCCAAGGAGGGTTATTCGATCGTTTGCTGATAGTATTAGCTGGTAAAGCCAAAGTCTGTACATTAGCCGATAATGGTAAAAATTTAGTTTTAGCGTATTATATTTCAGATGGAATTATTGGGGATATGGAGTTTGCGATGAATAAAGATGAAGCGGCTACGACTATGGTGGCACTTTCTAATTTTCAGTGTATCGCCTTGCCAATTTTACCTAATGAAACGTATTTACGTCAGAATACGCTTTTTCTTAACCAGATGGCCAAAGGTTTAGCAGAAAAGCTTTTGTTAAGCTCTGAAAATTTTTTATCAGCGGCTTTTTATCCCGGCAAACAACGCCTATGTGGCTATATTTTGCAGTCGGCTTATAAAAATTTTTTCACTGATAATTTAACCGATGTGGCTGCTACAATCGGTATGAGTTATCGCCATATGTTTCGCCTACTAAATGATTTAATCACAGACGGTATTTTATTAAAAGTAGCCGGGGGTTATGAAATTATTCAGCCCGTACAATTAAAACAATTTGCAAACGGCTATTTGTCATAAGACATATGTCCTAGCTGTCAAATTCCACAAACTTTCATTTATAGTAGTAAAAATGGCGGTGGCTGACTATTTTAATTGGAACTGTTTACTAGGCGCATTTATTGTTTGTAGGTCTTACTACCGCTAAAATAAAAGCAAAGAAATAAATAGGAGGCGCTAAGATGAACTTGAATTTTACTTTAACACTTACCGATGAGCTAACCGAAATTAATTGGGAACAATGGCAAAGTCATTTGTATTTTGTGCCAGCAACAAAACTTTTGAAAAAAGTAGACCGCGGTATTTATTTAACAACAGCAGATAGACAAATTAAGACTGCAGAACTTGAAGGTGAGCAGTCTGATAGCCACGATACGATTGTGATTGAAGTGCCTTGGGAAATGGAGCCGGTCCTTTTATTACAACAGCTACTAAATGCGTGGGAAGATAATGGATTAAAAGTGACGACCAAAAACCCGACTGAAAAAATTCCCAGCAATCAATATGATAATTTAGCCGCATTTCAAAGCGATCTTTTTACAGTGTTTAGTTTCTTAGGTTATCCGATGGAAAAAGTGAAAAAGAAACCTGCAAAAGCGCAACATCGTTGGAATAAAAAAGTAAGTGAGATTACATTTCATATTGATCACAATGGAGCTAAGGGGGCGGCTATTTGGCGTAAACGCAATGAACTGGTGTTATTAAAAGGCGCAGTTTTAAAAGCGGAGGCACCTTTAAATAAAGATGGTAGCGTAGGTTTTGCGGTTCGTTTTGCCAATCAATTAAGAGACGAGCATGCAGATAAGATCAAAGACTTTGTGACGCTAGAAGATATTGTGTTTAAAAGTGTCAATGAGTTGGGGAATTTCTTATATTTTGCCGGTACCAATAGCTGGCTTGTTTTAAAAGATGATAAAGGCAATACGATCGATAGCTACACAGTAGTGAAATAGGAGGAAAAAATGTCAGAACGTATTTTCAAAATGCCATTTGCCAAGGTCTATCCTTTATATATCAATAAGGCAGAAAAAAAGGGCCGAACAAAAACTGAAGTAGATGAAGTAATTATGTGGTTAACTGGCTTTACTTATGAGCAATTAGTAACTGAAATTGAAAATAAAACCGATTTTGCCACTTTTTTTGCTAATGCGCCCCAACTAAATCCTGCGGCAAATTCAATTAAGGGCGTAGTTTGTGGTGTACGTGTAGAAGAAATTGAAGACCCTTTAATGCAAAAAATTCGCTATTTAGATAAATTAGTTGATGAATTAGCCAAAGGTAAAGCGTTGGAAAAAATTTTGTGTAGCAATTAGCTTTATTTTTTAGCAGTGCTAATGCTCAGGTCTTGAATTGTATGCCGGAACTTTATAAAGAAGTAGCAAAATGTAATTTAGTGAATTAAAAACAATCGCACAACAAATCTTAGCGCCCTGCGCTACTGCTTGTAATTGTGAGGTGAGCCAGTAACGCTAGAAACATTATTACTAAAAAGATGGGATGAAACGCACTAGTAGCTTAGATAAAAAAAACACCCAAATCACCAAAACAGTTAAGGACAATATAGTCTACAAACTGTGGTGGCTTTGGGTGTTTTTTTATTTTTCGGCCGGATAGTGAAATCCTGGTAGTTGCGCGCTTTGGCTAGTAAGAGGAAAGACATCTAATTGCGTAATATAAGCAGTTTTTATCACTTCATTTTGTAAGATTTTTTCTAGTTCAAAAGCTGGTAAGCGTAAAGTTACACCGTAAATCTTAATACCTTTTTTTTCCACCGCTTGTAAGATGTTTTGTAGTGTTGTTTTTTGCAGTAAATGAGCATCTTGAGCTAGAAAATCTTCATTTTCAATAAGGTAGTTAAGCAGTGATTTAAAGTGAGTCGTTTGTCTTTTTTCTTCTGGCCAGTTATTTTGTTTATCATTAGCTAAATAGCCAATTAAGAGGGGAAAATCTTCATTTAATTTTTTTTCATTAGTAACTGTCACACTAATGCCCGAAAAACTGCCAGTAGGAGCATAACCCACTACCGTTGGCGTTTTATTTGCAGTAATTGCATTTTGTGGTGGCCGAACAGCTTGCCATAATGTGTCTGCGCCAGTAGTAGTCTCATTTAGCCACTCTGAATACTCAGGGATACTTTTATCTTCTTTAAAGGCAAGATCGACGGTCACATAAGTACTTTTTGGTAAAGCTTTGATGTTTTCCAATAAATTACTTTTGGCTAGATTATTATCTGCAGAGGCTGTTTTTTTTGTTGCTAATTCTTGGCTGAAAATAGGTGAGATGGGATAGAAATTATTATCATAGTGGCGTTTATTCCGCGTTATTTCTAAGCCTTGAAAACCTACGACCTCATTACTATATTTTGGACTATAAGTTTCTTTAATTTGATAGCTACCAATGCCAGTTTGATCTATTGTCAAGTCAGTCATCGTATAACTAGGTAAAGTTAGTTCGTTGTAAATTTGCCGCGTAAAAAGATACTGATTATTAGCTAAATACGCATTTTTACCAGCAGGATTATAAAAGAATTGGTTTAAAACTTTAGGTACTGACCAAAATAAGCAGAGCGTTAAAAGAACAGTTATCACGACAATAAGTAAATTTTTTCGCTGATTTTTTTTCTTAATATTTTTTTGTATTTTCTCAAAATCAAAATTTTGTGGTTTCATCTTGTAAAATCTCCTTTAATTTTTGCCGGCTGCGATACATTTTTGTTTTTACTTGTCCCAGTGATAAATTGGTAAAAGCGGCAATCTCTTTTGTCGACCAATCTAAAAAGTAAAATAGATAGAGTAGTTCTCGTTGTGAATCAGAAAGTAGATAAAGAGCCTGATAGAGCCTGTTCTTTTTTTCGTTATGTAAAAGTTGCTCCAAAGGTGAAGTTTCAGAATTTGAAATTACTTGTGGTCTTTCCTGTTCAAAAGAGGTCATTTGCCACCTCTTTTTGTGACGTTGTTCGTCTAGATAACGATTTTTAATTACCCGCAAGAGCCAAAACTTCACCATATCTTTGGTTAAACTGTCTAATGACTTAACCAATTGATAAAAAGCTTCACTCACTAAATCTTCGGCTAAAGCAGCATCTTTGGTTAGACTAAAAGCATAAAGCCAGCATTCTTTAGCATATTGTTCATATAAAATAGCCAGTTCTGGCTTCATCTTTTTCACCCCTTCACTTTAAAAACGTTTCTTTTACCAATTGGTTACATAATTTCTTTAATTTTAACATTTCCTTTAACTTTTTTTGAAAGGGGATTTATGAAGGTTAAAAAAATGTCTAAAAAACGAATATTTGTTACACTAATTTTAAGTAATAGATAAAAAGTGATTTTTTTGGAAAGGATGAGAAAAGATGACGGGAAAAATTGCGGCAGTGGGTTTTTATGAAGGGTTACCCCTAAGTGATCCCAATAGTTTTCAAGATGTCGAGGTGTCACGTCCTCAGCCTTTATCCAATGATTTATTAGTTGCAGTTAAAGGTGTTTCGGTAAATCCAGTGGATACCAAATTGCGACAAACGGCCCAAAAAACCAAGCAACCGCAAATTTTAGGTTTTGATGCTGTGGGTGAAGTAATAGCAACTGGTGCTAATGTTCATGATGTTCAAATTGGAGACAGAGTTTATTACGCTGGGACGACTAAACGAGCTGGGAGTAATCAAGAGTTGCAACTCGTTGACCGACGAATTTGTGCTTTAGCTCCCAAAACATTGACCGATGCCCAAGCAGCAGCGATGCCTCTAACAACATTAACCGCTTATGAATTATTATTTGAAAAATTTGGTTTAATTGCTAAAAAGGACGCAAATGAAGGGAAAAATATCCTCATAATCAACAGCGGTGGCGGTGTGGGTTCTGTCATGAGTCAACTGGCACATTGGGCAGGCTTGACGGTTTATGGTACCAGTAGTCCGCATAATTTTGAATGGCTACGCTATAATAAAGTCGATTTTCCCATTGACTATCATGGCAATTTGAAAAAAAATTTGGCCGCAAGTGGAGTAAAAAAATTTGATTACATCGCGGTTCTTTATGCGATTACACCTTATTTTGATGCCATCAGCACCTTAATCGCCCCACTCGGGCATGTAGGGACAATTGTAGCGATAAAAGAAGACTTGCCATTAGTTGCGTGGAAAAATTTATCGGTTAGTTTTGATTGGGAGTATATGTTCACAAAAACAGATTTTCAGACAGATAT
Organism: Enterococcus canintestini; assembly: GCF_001885735.1. GTDB lineage: Bacteria > Bacillota > Bacilli > Lactobacillales > Enterococcaceae > Enterococcus_C > Enterococcus_C canintestini. Next base: position 83,938 of record NZ_JXKG01000004.1, read on the forward strand.
TGCTAGCCAAGGGAAAATTTTAGCTCATGTAGCGCAGTTGGTGGATGAGGGTGAAATTCAGACTACGTTGACGCAAACTATTACCGGAGGCATTAATGCGACCAATTTAAAAAAAGCAACGGCTTTGGTAGAAGCAGGCCATATGATTGGTAAAGTGGTGGTTACAGGTCCTTTTTTATAAAAAGCTGTTATTTTAAAATCGCTAAAATAGGAATTCGCATTTTTAGTAAATGAGGTATCTGTTTTATACTATTCTTATAGTATAAGTCTTTTTAGCTTCTAAAATTAATTTTTAAATTATTTGCAGTTTTTTTGAAGAGCGGTTTTTGAATTGGTTTAAAAATTTCGCTGTTATTTATTTGGTTGTTGAGTTTTTTTGCTTTGGTGGTGGTTTGAAAAACGGAGGAAGCATCATGGAACAAAGAAAAATAATCGGGAAGATACTACAAGTTATTCTTGCTATTGTTTTAGGTTTAGTTGCTTATTGGGTATTAATTGTATTAACGGGGACAACACCGCTATAAAATGTGTAAGAAAGGAGTAAAAATGGGGAAAATTCAGTATTATTTTGGATTAACGTTGGTTGGTTTTTTACTGGCGTATTTTTACAAATTGCAGGGTTGGGGTCTTTTTTTACTGCTAGGATTACCCGCTGCTTTAACAGGCTACTCCTTAGCTGCATATCAAAAGGAGCCTGTTAAAAAATGAAAAGGGATACATTTAACTCGGGTGTCATCTTACTTTTTTATAAAAGTGAAAAAACAAATGGAAATGTTAAAAAGTTAAGCTAAAATGGGATTTTCCTTAACTTTGAGCAATTCCATTTTTTTTATGCCCGCTTTCCCATATAATGAGCATGAAACTAACTAAAAGGAAGTCGCATATGAAAACGATGAAACAATTATTACATGAAAAGGCGCTCCAACCTTATCTTTGGCAAGCGCGTTATGGCGTAGAAAAAGAAAGTCAACGTATTACTGCTAATGGTCAATTGGCCAAAACCGATCATCCCAAAATTTTAGGCAACCGCGCTTACCATCCTTATATTCAAACAGATTTTGCAGAAACCCAACTGGAATTAGTGACGCCAGTTGCAAACTCGCCACAAGAATTGATGCGGTGGCTGGCTGCTATTCACGATGTGGCGTATCGTTCTTTACCAAAAGAAGAAATGATGTGGCCGTTAAGTATGCCACCGGTTTTACCGTTAAAAGATGAAGAGATCGTGATTGCAAAATTAGATACTTTTGAAGATGTTTTGTATCGGCGTTATTTAGCCAAAACTTATGGTAAAAGAAAACAAATGGTCAGTGGAATCCATTTCAATTTTGAATTTGGGACAGAGTTTTTACAAAACTTATTTGCAGTCCAAGAGCAATATCCTGATTTTACGGATTTCAAAACAGCGGTCTACTTGAAAGTGACCCGCAATTATTTGCGCTATCGCTGGTTTTTAACCTACTTATTTGGGGCAACACCGACAAGTAATGAAAATTATTTTGTTGCAGATATTGCACCTAAAGAACCCGTACGTAGTATTCGCAACAGCCGGTTTGGTTATACCAATCACGATGATGTACAAGTTTCTTATGAAAGTCTAGGACAATACCTTGCAGATATTGCGCGGATGGTGGAAGTTGGTAAACTCTCAGAAGAAAAAGAATTTTATGCACCAGTACGTTTAAGAGGTGGGCAAAAAGTAGCAGATCTAGCAAAAACTGGTATTCGTTATATTGAATTACGTAATATTGATTTGAATCCTTTTGCACCTTTTGGTATCGATGAAAAACAAATTGAATTTTTACATGCCTTTATGTTATACATGCTTTATTTACCAGAAACTGAAGCTGCCGATGATTGGGTAGCAAAAGGCGATGCCATTAATAATTTTGTCGCTTTAGAAAGACCAGATCGGGTGACAGATTTTGTTGAAGAGGGCATGGATTTAGTAGCAGGATTAAAAGAACTGGTTAAAAACTTAAAACTGCCACTAGCAGAAGATTTCTTTGATTTTGCTCAACAGGCTTTTGAAGATCCAAACCAAACACTAGCTGCACGATTATATGCGGTCACAAAAGAAGATATGACGACTTGGGCTAAGACAGTAGCAAAAGAAAATCAAGCGCAAGCTTGGCAAAAACCTTATCAATTAGCCGGATTTACCAAAATGGAGTTATCCACGCAAATTTTAATGTTTGATGCCATTCAAAAAGGTGTTCAGGTCACGGTATTAGATGAAGAAGATCAATTTTTACAACTGCGTTTTGCCGGTCGCACAGAATATGTGAAAAATGCCAATATGACCAGTAAAGACAGCTATGTTGTGCCTTTAATGATGGCAAATAAGACAGTTACCAAAAAAGTGTTGGCAAATGCAGGTTTTCGCGTTCCACAAGGATCAGAATTTGCGGACATGGAGACTGCGGTTTTGGCTTATCCTAAATTTGCGGACAGTGGTTTTGTAGTCAAACCCAAATCGACTAACTATGGTTTAGGAATTTCTATTTTTAAACATGGTGCTAGTTTAGCTGATTTTAAAGAGGCATTAGCAATTGCTTTTGCAGAAGATTCTGCTGTTTTGGTGGAAGAATTCATGGCAGGAACTGAATATCGTTTCTTTGTTTTAGATGGATCGGTTAAAGCTATTTTGTTACGAGTGCCGGCAAATGTGGTCGGGGATGGTCGCCATACAATTGCAGAGTTAGTCGCAGCAAAAAATGAAGATCCATTGCGAGGAAGTCACCACCGCGCACCATTAGAGCTGATTCAATTAGGTGAAATTGAAAAGTTGATGTTAAAAGAGCAAGGTTATGTCACGACAAGTGTTCCAGCTGAAGGGGTAATTGTTTATTTAAGAGAAAACTCTAACGTTAGTACCGGTGGCGATTCAATTGATGTAACCGATGAATTCTCACAAGATTATAAAGAAGTAGCCGCCAAAGCTGTAACGGCTTTAGGTGCGAAAATTTCGGGGATTGATTTAATTATTCCCGATAAATTGCAACCAGCAACTTCACCAAACGCCTATGGGATTATTGAAGCCAACTTTAATCCAGCCATGCACATGCATGTGTATCCTTTTAGCGGAAAAAGTCGCCGTCTAACTATGGAAGTTTTAAAATTTTTATATCCTGAAATCAACTAAACATAATTAAAAAGGTTGTGACAGAAGTAGTTTCTGTCACAACCTTTTATTTTCGAATGAACGGTGTGACAGAAGCAGTTTCTTCGAAAATAAGCCGGAATTTCTAAAAATTTGAAAAACAATTTTCGGGAACTTCATCTTATTTCTTGAAGCTGGTCACTTTTTTCACAACCTTTTTTTGCGAATAAATAATGTTTATAGTAAATTTCCTAAAGGTTTTAATCTTTATAATTCTTAGTATTCAAAACTTTTAATTTCAATTGTTTGCTTCGTTTCTTCCACTTTTAAACCAGTGGTATTTTCCCACCAGGCTTTCATTTCCTTTTCGTAAGTGGTCGGGAAGGCATCGACGATTTCTAGCAAATTTTTGTTATTAATCTTGGCATAAGGGAAATTTAAGGTTAGATTATATTTTAATTCAGTTAGCAGACTATAATATTGAAACATTAAATAATTCATTTCCTCTTTATCATCGCAAGCTAAAACTTTCGGTGCGCGGTCCAGCATGAAGCCAAAACTACGCATCATAAACATAATTCCGTCTAAATGATCGACTTGAATGTAAGAAGCATCTTTTAAAATATCAATGTGAGTATCTAAAGCTTCGAGTAATTCTGTCTTTAAAGCGGTGTATTCTGGTTGTATCATCGCATTTCCTCCTCAGATTAGTAGCAAATAGTAGCTTGAATTTAGCTTTTTAATGGAAAAAGCGATCAAAGAAACCGTGCTTTTTTTCTGCATCCTTTTTCTCTGGTGCTTTTTTTTCTTCGGGATATTTCTTTTCTACATCAATTACAGGCTCATTAACGGCTTCTTTGGCGACTAAAAGTAAGCCAAAACTATCTGGATTGGCGTCGACAAAATCATTTACCACAGTAAATTTTGCATGATTTTTAGTCGCTAATTGAATGTATTCGCTTTGCAAACTTTCTGGCATTTGACCGTTTAAAAGAATTGTCGCATCTTCATGTTTTTTTAGCTCCGTTAAAAAGCTTTCTTTGTCAGTAGAACTTTTCATTTGAGCAATCGTCATACTTAAATAACAACGTTCGCGAAACGTTCCCATATATTTGTGCTGTTCATCAGGATTAACTAATGGCGTACCATAGCGGCCTTTATCTAAATGCTGTTGTAATTCATCTGTCATCTCGTCGCCCCCAATAATTCTAATAAATTAATTATAGCATGTTTGTAAGAAAAGGTAAGAAAATGCTTGCATAATTACTGGTGCAGTTGTTTTAATAAAAACTAGCTTTTTTTCTGAAAATGAAAGAGGTATAATATTTACTGTTGAGTGGATAAAGTGAAAACTTAGCTAAGGAGGACAGTGCTGTTGTGGAAAATCCAAAAGAGAAGCTCTTGTTGCCACTAATTATTTTATTTTTATTGGTTAGTACATATATCGACAATCTTTCGCTAGGTCAAATTGTCGCTTTTGTTTTAGTTGTGGTCCTTTTACCAGTCGGGTTGAAATTTTTTATGGCGCGGCAAATGGAGCGTTCAAAATAGTAAGATGATTTAAAAACACGTCTGCTTTTTTAGTGGATGTGTTTTTTTGCTAACAAAGAAATTAACTGATTTCTATTAGTAAGCGATTCTAAAGAGCTACAATAAAAAAACAATTTATTAAAATTCTATCTTATTGGTAAAGAGCTAAACGATTTTGCTTCAGCTTTTCTAGGTGTCTAGCTTCACGAACTAGCTCTCTGCGGCAATAAACTATAATTTGAAGAAATTTGAAAAACAATTTATTAAAATTCTATCTTATTGCTTGAGAGCTGAGCGAGTTTCCTTCAGCTTTTCTTTTATTTCTGTACTATAATAAAAAGAAAAAGGGACGAAGAAGGGATTTTTGTGAAACGGATTTTAGTAAACGGCAAAATTTTTACTGGTGACAAATTTTTCTCAGCAATGGAAATAACCGATGATAAAGTGAGTTGGCTAGGAGATAGCCAAGGGGCACGTTTACGCAATGCCGATGAAGTGGTTGATTTAAAAGGCCGTTTAACGCTGCCAAGTTTTTGGGATATTCATACGCATCCTCTGTGGATTGCTGAAACAATTGGAAGTGTAGCTTGTACACCACCAAATGTTGCCAGTATTAAAGAGATGATTACTGCTTTAAAAAAATCACCTCAAGTAGGCAAAAAAGATGCATGGATTGAAGGTTGGGGGTATGATGAATCAAAACTTGCCGAAGGACGCACCCCGACAATTGATGATTTAGATCAAGTATCAAAAACGCAGCCGGTGTATGTTTTACGCTCGGATTGTCATTCTTGTGTGGTTAATTCAGTGGCGTTAAAATTAGCTGGGATTACAAAAGAAACGCCAGATCCTTTTGGTGGGATGATTGGCCATTTTAAAAATGGTGATCCAAATGGTGTAATGATAGAAAATGGCGCCACCAAGTTAATTAAAGCCGTTAAGGAAAAAGATACTTTTGAAAACGTCGTGAAAAAGACCATGAAGTTAACAACGCACTATCGCGCCCGTGGTATTGGGGTTATTAGCGATATGATTAGTTTAATGTCCCCTTACGATTATGGTGAAATTTATTCAGAAGCTGCCCGTCGTGGTCTAGCTCAAGAGGTCTATTTGTATTATTCAATTGATGAAATTAAACGCCTGCAATTAACCACACTACCGCAACCTAGTCATCCTCAGGTTCATGCAGCAGGCATTAAATTATTTATGGATGGGACAATCTCCAATCAAACGGCACGAGTTAAAAAGCCTTATAAAAACTCAGAGGGTACCGGTTTTGCTATCAATACAGTTGAAGATTTAAAATTTGCCTATGAATTTGCTAAAAAGAATGATTGTCAAATTGCGATTCATGCGATGGGAGATGCGTCAATTCAACTGATTTTAGATACTTATGGTGATTTGGCACCGTGGTTAACAGATCGTCCTTCCATTCGAATTGAACATGCTACTTTATTGAGTGATAAGCTGTTAAAAGAATTTGCGGCAGCCAAAATGAACTTTGCTTTTGTCACCCAAATTATTTTCCTCTATGCTGAATATGCGGCATATCAGAAAAATTTAGAGGAAAAACGATTAAAAGAATGCTATCCGCTGGCTTCGTTATTAAAAAGTGGTGTGACAACAGCTTTATCTTCGGATGCACCGGCGACAGCTTGGATTAAACCAGATGATGTTTTTGCCAGTCTTACCGCAGCAGTCACGCGCATTGGTGCCAATGGGGAAGATTTAAATCATAAAGAAGCAATTGATCTGCTTGCAGCTTTACAACTTTATACAAAAGCAGCGGCTAAAATGGTGAAAACAGACAAGACAGCTACGCTTTCAGTCGGCCAAAGTGCAGATATTATTGTACTTTCACAAGATTTATTTACTACTAATCCAGTAAAGTGGCAGGAAACAACGATTGAAAAAATGTACTTACGCGGAGCAGAAATCAAAAATTAGCGAGGTGTTAAAATGGAAGAAATGGTTAATATTCCCCTCACATTTGCGGAAAATACGATTTTAGAGACTACACGTTTGCGCTTACGGCCTGTTCAAATTTCAGACGCACAAGATATGTATGAATATGCCAGTGATGAAGAGACCACAAGATTTGTTTTTTTACAGCATCGCAGTTTAGAGGATAGTAAATTTGCAATTGCCAATTATTTTATGGCTGAGCCTTTAGGTAAGTATGCCATTGAAGAAAAAAAGAGTGGCAAAATGATTGGAACCATTGATTTACGCGTGGAGTCTAATTATGGTCGCGGAGAACTCGGCTATACTTTAAACAAAGCTTATTGGGGGCAAGGACTAATGCCAGAAGCGGCTTTTGCACTCCTCGTTTTAGGTTTTGATCAAATGAAGCTAGTTTCCATTGGGGCGTATCATAATTTAGAAAATGGTAAATCTGGACGAGTGATGGAAAAAATCGGGATGAAAAAAATTACCGAAATCAAAAGTAGTCGTTTATGGAAAGGGCAACTTATTGATGAAGCTTTTTACATGATTACTGCGTCTGATTGGCAAAGACGTATTATGTAGAAGGTAACAATATTTTTAGGTGGTAATTTAAAAGCAGTATTTGAAAGGAAATGATCAAATGAAACTTTCAATTGAAACAGATGTAGTAGAATATATCCGCAACAAGATGCAAGCAGGAGATTTAATTTATTTGGACTTTGAAGACGGTGATGGCCCATTTGCAAATACAGGGCTTAGTTGTCGATTGGATTTGAGTTTTCGCATCTTACTAACACCAGCAGATTATCCTGTAAAAGGGTTAGAAGTTTATGATGAAACGTTAGTAACGGCGTTAGGTCCAATTAAAATGAAAAAAAGTTCGGCGCGTTATTTAGAAGATGAAACGCAATTAGTAGAAAATAAAGCGATGCATACACTGCAATTAAAAGGCAAGAGTGGTATTTTAGCGACTAATATTCCCGTTTTACGGATTGATAAAGTGATTGCAGGTGGTAATAGTGGGAAAATTAGCGGTTGTTAGTGATCTTCATGCCGATATTAATCGTTTTACGACTGAAGATCTTGCCCAACTCGTCACCGTTTTACAAGAAAAAAAAGTTGATCGCCTGCATTTTGCGGGAGATTTAGCTAATAAAGTTGAACGAGCATTGGCGATTGTCGCGTATTTTGAACAATATTTTCCGACTACCTTTAATTGGGGAAATCATGAAATGGCTGATCTTGCCCCAGAGCAGATTGAAGATTATCCTAATCCGGCTTTTTTAAATCAAAAAGCATTGGCACTAAATCATACGACTGTTTTAGTCGGATATAACGGTTGGTATGATTATCGCTTTTCTACTTTGGAGGATGAAGAAAAAATAAAAGCCGTTAAACAATTGTATTGGTATGATCGTGTCATTAAAAGAAACGACAGTGATCCAAATGTTGATTTGCAATTACGGCGGCGTTTAAAAATTTTATTGGATGCATTACAAAAAGAGGGCAAACAAGTGATTTTAGCCACGCATTTTGTCCCCAAAAAAGAATTTATTGTTTATCAGACTGAACCCAAATTGAAACGTTGGAATGAATTAAACGCCTTTTTAGGTTCGGCGGCATTGGGTGAGCTGTTAGATCAGTATGACAATATTAAACAGGTAGTCTTCGGCCATACTCATCGTCGTTTTAACGATCAAAAGATTCATGGGACCTGGTATAGTTGTCATCCTTTTGGTTATTTTTTTGAATGGCAATTAACGCGAAATTTCGTTTTGGAAAATAAATTAGTAGAAGAGTATAATCCGATGAAATTAAGAGGGGTTTTAAAAACCCATGAAGCTCAGTTTAAGGAATATCAAAAACAACATTTAAAAAGTGAGTTTGAACAAGCACTCACCATTATTGATTATTAAAAAAAGTGATGGCAAACGTCTAAAAAACGTTTGTCATCACTTTTATACTAAAGTTTTTTTATAAGAATAAACCTTTATAAAGTAAGATAGCGACAATACTTGCTAAAATTGGAGCTAAAACAGGTACCCAGGCGTAATCCCATTGAGAAGAGCCTTTATATTTTAAAGGTAAAATACTGTGTAAAATTCTTGGCCCCAAGTCACGAGCAGGATTTAAACCAGGTCCAGTTGGTCCACCTAAAGATGCAACTAACGTCCAAACTAGAAAACCTAATGCAAAGTGAGCTGTACCCAAGTTATCTTGGAAAAAAGGTGCTTTGGTAATTCCGATGGCACCAAAGAACAAAATGAAAGAACCGAAAAATTCATTAACAAAACCATTTAATTTTGAACCGACACTGTTAATTGTTGAAAATGTTCCTAAGACATGGTTTGTATCTTCTGTTTGGTCATAGTAAGGTTTGTAACACGCTACGACAATTAATTGACCCACAATGGCACCTAGCATTTGCGCTACAATATAAGGTAAAACTTCGCTCCAAGGGAACATGCCAGCAACCGCTAAACCAATTGAAAAAGCAGGGTTAATGTGGTTACCACTGATTGAACCAAACATCATCGCAGGAATCATAACCCCACAACCATAACCGACAGCAATTAACATCCAATCACTACCATAGCCTTTTGTACCTTTCAAATCGACGTTTGCTACCGCGCCGTTACCTAGCATAATTAAAAAAGCTGTTCCGACAAATTCGGCTGCTAGGCGTGTCATTAGTGAATAATCCAAATAAAAAACCTCCTAAAATTTTTGCTTGAGTTTAAAATAAGTGCAAGAAAAATAAAGCAAAAAACTCAAACATTACTATAAAAACAGATTTTATTTAAAAAAACAAATGATAACACTTGTGAAAATTTCAGGAAAAATGCTGTTACATAAACATTAAAAGTATTACAATTATTTTAATAGTAATCATAGAAAGTGTTTTCTATTGCGCCATAACAGGCACTTTGCTAGAATAAAAGACAAGGATTGTTTAACATCCTAATTATTTTATTCCGAGTAGGAGGAATTATTAATGAACAAAGCAGATTTAATTTCAGCTGTGGCTGAAAAATCAGGGGTTACTAAAAAAGATGCTACTGCTGTATTGGCTGCCATTATTGAAACTGTTGAAACAACGCTTAAAGCAGAAGACAGTGTTCAAATCATGGGCTTTGGTACTTTTGAAACACGTAAACGTGCTGCCCGTAAAGGTCGCAATCCACAAACTGGTGAAGAAATCGAAATTCCAGCATCCGTTACACCAGCTTTCAAACCTGGTAAACAATTAAAAGACGCTGTAAAATAAAAAACGGCCGTGATAATTATCACGGCGTTTTTTTTTGTCATCAAAAAAATAACTTTTATATATCGAGCTACTCGTTGAGTGTTAGAAAGGTTCATTTCAATTTTGTTTATTTAATTGGTGCAAAATAGCGTTGCGGCAAGCGGTGTAAAAGAAAAATACCTAAGAGGCTACAAGCAACTGCTTTTATGATACCTGGAATAATAAAAGGAATAAAGCCGGTTTTAAGAGCTGCAATAAATTCCATTCCCGTACCAAATTTTAACCAGGCAGTCCCAAAAGCTAGCGTCACCAGCGCGCCAACAATATTGGCGATCACAGCCCAGAAGTAATTTTTTTTAGTATTATCTAAAATACTGCCTGTGACTAAGCCGTTAAATATGAAGCCAATTAAAAAGCCACCGGTTGGTCCAAATAATACACCGAAACCCGCGCTGCCACCGGCGAAAACAGGTATGCCAATTAAGCCTAAGAGTAAATAGATCGTAATCGCCCAAGTGCCTGTCTTACTTCCTAAGATAGTGACCGTTAAACCAATGATAAAAGTTTGTAAAGTTAAAGGGATTAAGCCTAACGGAATAGTAACTTGGGATAAAATCGCGATAATCCCGGCAAAGATTGCAGCTAATAGTTGTTCTCGTAAAGAAATACGCATTTTTTTCACTCACTTTCGTTAACTTCATTTGCAAATGGTTAACCAAATTATATTTCTTGGTTAACGAAAAGTAAAGTTCTTTTTTTGTTCTCCCCTAAAATTAAAAAATAGCGTATGATACAAAAAGGAAGAAAAAAGAAAGGGTAACGAAATTATGAAGCGATTGAAAAAGCAGTTGATTTTTATTGTTGGTATAGTGGCGTTAGTAGTTTTACTACTTTCGTTTTACAAACCAGCGGGGAAATCAGATGATGTCAAAGAAAGTTTTGAGCAATCTCCGCGTTTTTCACCAACTGAAATTGCCGCTGCGGCAGCTGTTGTGAAAAGTGGTTTTCCATCTGTCTTTAAAAACTGTCGATTAGATACATTGGAGTTTAAAACAGATTTGCAAAAGTATGCCCGCTTAAAAACGGAAAATAATGTGTCAGCTAAGACTGAATATTTATTGTTAACCAGCACGCTTTATGTCGGACCGAATGGGTATGAAAATTTACGCCCCAATACTTATTACAGAGACTGGTGTTGGTATTTAAAAAGAGTAGATCAAGGACAGTGGCAATTATATTATTATGGGAATTTAGGCTAGTTTTAGTTAGCTGAGAGTGAGGCAGTTCGCAGGAAAGCGACTGTCTTTTTTTGTGGAAAGATATAGCTTTAAATTCAATACTAAAGAATTTATATAGCAAAAGTTTCGTATCCTAATACTTGTAAGAGCAACGAGGCAATGACAAGGAGGTGGGGGAGCTCAATGTTATGTTTTAAAACGTACAGTTAAATAAAAAAAAATACCACGTCGCAAAAGACGTGGTAAAAGTGAAATTCTTACATTAATTGGTTGTAGAATTCAACGACGAATGATTCGTCAACATCAGGTGTCATTTCTTCACGTTCTGGTAAACGAGTTAATGAACCTTCTAATTTTTCATCGTCAAAGCTAACGAAAGCAGGACGTCCGATTGTTGTTTCTAAAGCAGCGCGGATTGCTACGTTGTTTTGAGATTTTTCGCGAACACCGATCACTTGACCAACTTCAACGTGGTATGAAGGGATGTCAACGCGTTTGCCGTCAACTGTGATGTGGCCGTGGTTTACTAATTGACGTGCTTGACGACGAGTAGTAGCCAAACCTAGGCGGTAAACGACATTATCCAAACGTTGTTCTAACAAGATCATGAAGTTAACACCAAGTTTACCTTCTTTGATCCGGCCAGCTTTAACGAATAAGTTACGGAATTGACGTTCGTTCATGCCGTACATGTGACGTAGTTTTTGTTTTTCAGTTAATTGCAAGCCGTATTCAGATTTTTTACCGCGGCTGTTAGGGCCGTGTTGACCTGGTGGGAAAGGACGACGAGCTAATTCTTTACCAGTTCCAGACAATGAGATGCCTAAACGACGTGATAATTTCCATGATGGTCCAGTATAACGTGACATTTAAAAATTCCTCCAATAAAATAAATTGTTTTTTGGAGTAAAATAATCCGATGAAAAATTCATATTCGTACAGTTCATCCTTCAATCTTCACCTTTGCAGCCGCGGTTACACAATTGAACTGGGCAAGCCAGCGATGAACTGGTGACGAGCTATTATTTTTCTGCTGCATTATTTTACACAAAGCTTATTGTACGATAATTGTCTACTTGTAGTCAAGAGAAATTGTCTTATGAACCAAAATTGCAAAAGTAGTCAAAAAAAGAAGTTAATAAAAATACAACGGTTATTTATCTGGTAGTTTCGCATTACTATCTCTCTTAGTACAATGAAATAGCACAAATTTTTAATAGGATTGCTTTTCTTAGTAAAAACAGTCATTTTGATGACAAAAAAGAAGCCAATTTGAAAAAAAGATTAAAGAGAATGACAGTCGTGTAATTTTGTTGCGGGCTTTTTCAGAAATTTACCGAAATAACTTTACAAAATCACTTTGCCTCTATAAAATAAGTGGGTATTTATAATTATTCATTTAAAGTAGAGGAGAAAAGAGATGAATCCTGTATCACCATTATTTTCAAAAATTGACACATCGATTGAAAAGAAAGTTGATTTAATTCAAGGCAGTTACTTCCGGTATGCGGTCCGTGCAATTTTAGCTTGTTTGTTTTTAGGTTTGGGAACAGCAGTGGCATTTGCAATCGCTATGAAAGGCGAGCATATTGTGCCAGGTTTGGGTAAGATGTTATATGCCTTCATGTTCAGTTGGTCACTTGTGATGATTTTGTATTTGAATGCGGAATTAGGTACTTCAAATATGCTATATATGACAGTTGGTGTTTATCGTAAACGTTTGAATTTTGGCTTGGCTACGAAGATTTTATTTTCTTGTATTTTATTTAATTTAATTGGTGGTTTAGTGGTAGGCTTTTTAATCGCACAAACAGGACCATTCCAAGGGCTAGAACCTGATAACTTCTTTTTTACTTCAATTACAGGTAAATTGGAAAAATCAACCGTGCAAATTTTGATCGAAGCAATGTTTGCCAATATTGTCGTGAATACAGCCGTTTTAATCAGCATGCGCATGAAAGACGATGCTGGTAAAGTAGCAGCGATTATCTTCATTATTTTTATCTTTGCCTTTTTAGGATATGAACACGTTATTGCAAACTTCCCGGCTTTTTCATTAGCTTATTTTGCTTCTGGTGGTGCCATTGAAGGAATGACAGCCGGAGCCGTTTTACACAACCTTATTTGCGCCTTAATCGGGAACTACATTGGGGGCGGTCTGGTTATGGGCTTAGGCTTTGCATGGTTAAATAATTCTAAATCTATTTATGTTGACTAATATTTAACGGCTATAACAATAAGTAGTGGTAAATCGTTAAAAGATTTTACCCACCGCTTGTTGTTATAGTCGCTTTTTTATTTTCTAAGCGGAGTTTAAAAAGGAGAAGTCTTGCTTGTTTTAAAGATTACTTTTACAATTAGTTTTGAACGATTGGAAAACGCTATAATTTTTCGTAAGGAGATTTTATGTCACGATTATCTTTTGACCCTGACCCAATCAAAGCTACGCCAATGGCAAAATATATGAAAAATAAGTTTCTTTTTTTGGGTGTTCAAAAACCACTACGAGCAAAAGCGGAAAAAGAGTTGCTAAAAGAAAGTCTTACATGGTCAGTGGCTAAATTACAAACTGAGATTTTTTATTATTACCAGTTAGAGGCACGAGAATATCAATATTTAGCCATTGATTTATTTAATCAAAATGTTCTACGCCTCAATTTAGAAGAGTTGGCAGAATATGTACCATTAGTCGCTACCAAAGAATGGTGGGATAGCATTGATGCGTGGCGTAAGGGCTTTAATGATTATATTAAAGCTTATCCGGAAAGTTTAACGGAAGTCTTTAGCTGGTTTTACCAAGCTGAGGATTTTTGGTTAAGACGAATTAGTATTACGTTACAATTGCAAAGTAAAATAAAGACGGACTTGTCTTTGTTAGAGCAGGCGATTTTATTTGATCAACAGACGCCTGAATTTTTTATTCAAAAAGCGATTGGCTGGGCGTTGCGGGAGTATATTAAAACAAATCCAGTCTATGTCACAAATTTTATTGCCCAAAATAATTTAAGTCGGCTTGCTGTGAGAGAAGGCAGTAAGCATCTAAAGAAAGCGAGTAAAAAATGAAACGAAAATTAATTGCCTTTGATATTGATGGAACATTGTTGAATAGTCAAAAAGAAGCGTTGGCTAGTACGAAAAAAGCATTGGAAAGATTGCGAAATAACGGCCATTTAGTCATGGTAGCGACTGGACGGAGCCGGTTTCTGGCCCAACCTGTTTTAACCGAATTAAATTTTCACAACTACATTGTCTGTAATGGATCAGCTGCCTTTTTGGATCATAAACAAGTCTATAAACATTTATTAGACCAAGAGCAATTGACTGCTTTTGTGGCGGAAATGGATCAATTAAAGATCGATACGGCTTTTATTGGCATGGATGCTATGCGCCGTCATAGCGATTTTGATGTACCTAGAATGGATGAAGCAATGCGCTCTTTTGGTTCTCATGTGCCAAAACAAGATGTAAATTTCAAAAACCAACAAGAAATTTATCAAGCATTAGCTTATTACGATGATAGTTATGAAGGCTTTTTTGATGAAAAATATCCTGCTTTGCGTTTTGTGCGCTGGCATGAAAAATGTGTGGATGTAATTCCTGAAAATGGCTCGAAAGCTGCCACTATTATCCACTTAGGTGAAACACTTGGCATTGACCGCAGTGACATTATTACGTTTGGTGATGGTCAAAATGATAAAGAAATGTTAGCCGCAGCTGGTGTAGGTGTGGCAATGGGAAATGCAACTGCAGATGTTAAAGATGTGGCTAATTTTGTGACAGCTTCAAATGATGAAGATGGAATCTTTCACGCGTTGAAAGAATTTGCGTTGATTTAATTAGGAGGTGCTAAAGATGAAAATTGCTTTAATTGCTCACGATCGCAAAAAAGATTTGATGGTGCAAATGACAACTGCCTACAAAGAAATTCTCGCGCAACATGAATTATATGCCACCGGCACAACCGGTCAGAGAATTGCTGAAGCTACTGGTTTAAAGGTGCATCGATATAAATCTGGGCCTTTAGGAGGCGACCAACAAATCGGCGCGATGTTAGCCGCAGACGATTTGGATATGGTAATATTCTTGCGCGATCCTTTAGCAGCACAACCCCATGAACCAGATGTGACAGCTTTAATCCGGTTGAGTGATGTTTACGAAATCCCCCTAGCTACTAACATTGGAACGGCTGAAATTTTGATACGAGGTCTGGCTTTAGGGTTAGCTGATTTTCGCGAAATTATACACGAAAATGACCAACGGCCACTTTCTTTTTAAACATAAAAAAACGCGTTTTGCCTCAAAAGGTAAAGCGCGTTTTTGTTTTGGGATAAAAGAGAAGATAAAGCACTATTTTGTTAAAATAAGGAACACTTTTTTTTCTTTAAAAAAACCACTATAATAGAGCAAGACATTTAAGAGAAGAGGAAAATTTGTGCGGGTATTGTTTATTGGAGATGTTGTGGGTTCATTAGGGCAAAAAACGATTACAGAATATTTACCAAAGTTAAAGAAAAAGTATCGTCCTCAAGTTACCATTGCTAATGGTGAAAATGCGGCTGGTGGGCGTGGAATTACTGGCAAAATCTATAAGAAATTTTTGCAAGATGGTGTTGATGTGGTGACATTGGGCAATCACACTTGGGATAATCGTGATATTTTTGAATTCATCGGGGATGCTAAAAAGATGATTCGGCCAGCTAATTTCCCCCAAAAAGCACCAGGAGTAGGGATGGTTTTTGTTAAGGTAAATGAAATCGAACTGGCTGTCATTAATTTACAAGCCAGAGCTTTTATGACTGCAATTGATGATCCTTTTACAAAGGCCGATGCGTTAGTAGCAGAAGCCAGAAAACGGACACCGTATATTTTTGTCGATTTTCATGGTGAAACCACCAGTGAAAAACAAGCATTAGGCTGGTATTTAGATGGCAAAGTTTCCGCAGTTGTTGGTACCCATACACATGTACAAACAAATGATGGGCGCATCTTACCAAAAGGTACTGCCTTTTTAAGTGATGTGGGCATGACAGGACCGTACGATGGTATCTTAGGTATGAAAAAAGAAGGGGTTATTGAACGTTTTTTAACTGCATTACCCCAACGTTTTGAAGTTGTAGAAGAAGGCCGTAGTATTTTGTCGGCTTGTGTGATTGAAATTGATGAAAAAACTGGGCATGCTAAAAAAATTGAGACGATTCAAATTTCAGCAGATCGTCCTTTTTATGAATAGGAAGAACAGATGGAAAAATTTGAACCTAAAATAACTGCTGGGTTAAATGAACTAACTAAAGCTCTAGCAGAAAATGAGATTGTAAAAGATTATCGCCAAATTGCGCGAAAAGTGGCGAATAATTCTCGCTTGCAAGATTTGGAAGAAAAAATAAAAGCAGCGCAACAAGAAGCTGTTCAATTTGCTCACTATGGCAAACCTGAAGCCGAAAAAATGGCTCTTATAAAAGCTGAGCATTATCAAAAGGAATATGAAAATCATCCTTTAGTCATTGCTTATCGGGAAAAGTTGATACTAGCAAATGATTTGTTGCACTTTTTGACTGATAACATTTCCCAAAATGTTAATCAGGCAATAGATAAACTGGCTGATAAAGAGATTGAATAAATGCTCTAAGTAAATTTTGCTTAGTGCGTGCGTAATCCTTTTAAAAAGTAGACAATCATAAATAAATTACAGTAAAAAAGGCGAATTGAAGGAGGAGCTTTAATGCCTCAAAAGACCAAAAATACACCGATGATGGAACAATATTTAAAGATAAAAGCCAATTATCAAGATGCTTTTTTATTTTATCGTCTAGGGGATTTTTATGAAATGTTTTACGATGACGCGATTAAAGCTGCTCAAATTTTAGAGTTGACATTAACTAGTCGCAATCGTAACGCCGATGATCCCATTCCCATGTGTGGTGTTCCTTATCACGCAGCTCAAGGCTATATTGACACGTTAATTGAACAAGGTTATAAAGTGGCGATTTGTGAACAAGTGGAAGATCCTAAAACTGCTAAAGGTATGGTAAAACGCGAAGTTGTGCAACTGGTTACTCCCGGAACTGTCATGGATGCCAAAGGACTAGCGGCAAAAGATAATAATTTTTTGACTGCCTTAAGTTTTAACGATAATCAGTATGGTTTTGCCTATGTGGACTTAAGTACAGGAGAACTAAAGGCGACCACTTTACCAGATGAAGAAGCAGTTTTAAATGAAGCGAGTGCGCTTCAAACAAAAGAAATTGTATTTACGAGTGAGATTTCATCAGATTTGCAACAGACTTTAAAGAAACGACTTAACTTGGTTTTCTCCAGTCAAATGGAAATGAAAGAAAATGCGGAATTTCAATTTTTAACAAGTGAACTAACTGAAACCATTGAAAAAGAAGTAACTGGTAAACTGCTGTGTTACTTAGCAGAGACGCAAAAACGCAGTTTGGCTCACATTCAAAAAGCGCAAGAGTATCAGCCTGATCACTATCTTAAGATGGATTACTATTCTAAATTTAATTTAGAATTAGCCCAATCGATTCGGACGGGTAAAAAACAAGGAACGTTATTGTGGTTGTTAGATGAAACGAAAACGGCAATGGGGGGACGTTTGTTAAAACAATGGTTAGATCGTCCTTTAATTCAGAAAAAACAAATCTTTGCTCGTCAAGAAATGGTGCAATCTCTCTTAGATAGTTATTTTGAACGTGCTGATTTACAAGAGAATTTAACTAAAGTATATGATCTGGAACGCTTAGCTGGACGAGTAGCTTTTGGCAACGTAAATGGCCGCGATTTATTACAGTTAAAAACTTCATTGGTTCAAGTACCACAAATTCGCACACTGCTAAACGGCATTAATACTGGCGCTTGGAATGATCTACTACTGGATTTAGAGCCTTTGGATGATTTGGTTACGTTAATTGAACAAGCGATTAATGAAGAGGCGCCATTAGCGATTACAGAAGGTAATGTTATAAAAGACGGTTTTAATGACCAATTGGATCAATACCGTTTGGCGATGCGCAATGGGAAACAATGGTTAGCGAAACTAGAAGCAAGTGAACGGGAAGCTACTGGCATTAAAAATTTAAAAGTAGGATTTAATCGCGTTTTTGGTTACTATATTGAGATTACAAAAGCGAATTTGGGCAATTTAGCTGAAGGCCGCTATGAGCGCAAACAAACGCTGGCAAATGCAGAACGTTTTATTACCCCAGAGTTGAAAAAGCTGGAAACACAAATTTTAGAAGCCGAAGAAAAATCTGTTGATTTGGAATATCAGCTCTTTTTAGCTGTGCGAGAAGAAATTAAACAAGCGATTACGCGCCTGCAAAAATTAGCCAAAGCCTTAAGTGAAGTTGACGTTTTACAAAGTTTTGCGACCATTGCAGAACGTTATCAATATGTTCGTCCGCAGCTAAACAATCAACATGAGTTAACGATTAAAGAAGGTCGTCATCCCGTGGTGGAAAAAGTTTTGGGGCATCAAGAATATATTCCCAATTCGATTACAATGGATCAAGAAACGCTGATCCTATTAATAACTGGACCAAATATGTCGGGGAAAAGTACGTATATGCGCCAGTTAGCACTGACGGTGATTATGGCACAAATGGGAAGTTTTGTGCCGGCTGAAAGTGCTAATTTACCCGTTTTTGATCGGATTTTTACCCGAATTGGTGCCAGCGATGATTTAATTGCCGGTCAAAGTACCTTTATGGTGGAGATGATGGAAGCCAATCAGGCCCTTCGTCATGCAACTAATAATAGTCTAATTTTATTTGATGAATTAGGTCGCGGGACTGCAACTTATGATGGTATGGCGTTAGCGCAAGCAATTATTGAATACATTCATAAGGTTGTTAAAGCCAAAACGCTCTTTTCTACCCATTACCACGAATTGACGGTTTTAGATGAAGTCTTACCACAATTACGCAATATTCATGTTGGAGCAGTGGAAAAAGACGGTGAAGTGGTCTTCTTGCATAAAATGATGGAAGGCGCTGCCGATAAGAGTTACGGCATACACGTCGCTAAAATTGCCGGCTTACCGACGGATTTATTAGAGCGCGCGGCAACGATTTTACAACATTTGGAAAAACAAGATGGAACAAAAGCACAGCCTAGCCAAGTTGCAGAAGAAGTTGAACAAATTTCATTGTTCCAAGAAGTTTCCACAGAAGAGTTGGGTGTGATTGATACGTTGAAAAAAATCGATTTACTCGACACTACTCCCCGTGAAGCGTTAAATATTTTATACGAGTTACAAAAACGAATTTAGAAAAGGAGGCAGACGATGGGTAAAATTCAAGAGTTATCTGAACGTCTTGCCAATCAAATTGCTGCCGGTGAAGTGGTGGAACGCCCAGCCTCGGTTGTAAAAGAATTAGTTGAAAATGCGATTGATGCAGGATCGACTCAGATTGATATTTTAGTCGAAGAAGCCGGATTGAAAAAAATTCAAGTAATTGATAATGGCGAAGGAATTGCTGAAGATGATGTAGTGAACGCCTTTAAACGTCACGCGACAAGTAAAATTCATAGTCGGGATGATTTGTTTCGCATTCGAACATTAGGATTTCGTGGTGAGGCATTGCCAAGTATTGCTTCTGTTTCTTATGTCACAGTTGAAACAGCAGTTCAAACCCACCAGCAAGGGACATTGTTGCGTTTAGAAGGTGGAAAAGTCGTTGAACATACACCAGCGCCTTTGCGTCAAGGAACTAAAATTACCGTTGAAAATCTATTTTACAATACACCAGCGCGCTTAAAATACGTTAAGACATTACAAACGGAGCTTTCAAATATTGGCGATATTGTGAACCGTTTGGCACTTAGCCACCCTAATATTGCTTTTCGCTTAGTGCACGATGGCAATAAAATGTTAACGACAGCGGGAAATGGTGATTTAAAACAAACGATCGCAGGAATTTTCGGGGTGCAAACAGCTAAAAAAATGTTAGATCTTGTAGCACAAGACTTAGATTTTACGGTGAAAGGCTACATTTCATTACCAGAAGTAACTCGGGCAAGTCGTAATTATATCTCAACGATTATTAATGGCCGCTACATTAAAAACTTTGCTTTAAATAAAGCTATTATTACAGGCTACGGTTCTAAATTAATGGTCGGCCGTTTTCCGATTGCGGTTTTAGAAATTACCATGGATCCTTTATTAGTCGATGTGAATGTTCATCCTACCAAACAAGAAGTGCGCTTATCAAAAGAACCAGAATTAACCAAATTAATTAGTAAAGCAATTAATGACCGTTTAAAAAGTGAAAATTTAATTCCTGATGCCGGAGAAAATCTAGACTTTAAGAAAAAAATCCCGCGGACAGAACAAGAAAAAACTGAGCAATTGCAAATGGAATTGCCAAATGCCGAAAAGAAAAATAGCGGACTAGCCTTTGATCCCGGTAGTGGTAAATTTATTTACCGTAATTCACAGTCTGTGGATAAAGCTGTGGAAGATTGTGGACAAGTTTCAGAAAAGCCAGATAAAGAGCTAGAAGAAGCAACAGGTAAACAGGAAAATCAAGGAGAAAATTTCCAACAAGTAGTAGAAATTCAAGAAGAATTACCTACAGTGCCAAGTTATCCCAAAGTGTCAGAAGAAAAAGCAGATTCTACTCCTCTGCAGGAAAATGCTGTTGTGGATAAATATATGGATGTGGAAAACAGTTCCTCCAATTCTCAAGCTGATCTTGCTTTATCACAAGATGAAATAGAGGCAGAATTGCAAAGCGAGTTGGACCATCCAGAATTTAGTCTTCATGATTCAAAAGGTAGCCAAGCTTTAAATAAAGCGATTGCTACATTAGAAGCAGAAAAAACTGGCGAACGTTTTCCCCAATTGGAATATTTTGGACAAATGCACGGGACCTATCTTTTTGCTCAAAGTAGTGATGGTCTTTATATTGTCGATCAACATGCTGCCCAAGAGCGGATCAAGTACGAATATTTTCGGGAAAAAATTGGGGATGTGAGCAGTAACTTACAAGAATTACTCGTACCTATCGTGTTGGATTATCCTAATAGTGATGCGATTAAATTACGTGAGAAAAAGGAAATGCTCTTAGATGTCGGAATTCAATTAGAAGATTTTGGTGCCAATAGTTTTATTATTCGTGCCCATCCAACGTGGTATCCCGCTGGACAAGAAGAAAGTATTACCAGAGAAATGATTGATATGTTGTTGACGACAGGAAACGTTAGCGTCAAAAAATTTCGCGAAGCAACAGCAATTATGATGAGTTGTAAACGATCAATTAAAGCCAATCATCATTTAAATGAATTACAAGCACGGGTCTTATTGCAAGATTTAGCTTTATGCGAAAATCCTTTCAATTGTCCTCACGGTCGGCCGGTTTTAATTCACTTTAGTAACGGCGATATGGAAAAAATGTTCAAACGCATTCAAGATCCTCATCGCTCTGCTATGGCTGGTTTAGAAGATTAATTTTTCAAATGGTAAATTAAGCGAGCAGTAAAATTAGCCCGAAAGATTGCAGTCGTAATCTTTCGGGTTACTTTTTTGTGTTTCACAAACGAACTCTTGGCGACATTAAGTCGCAATGCTAAGAAATTTGAGGAACAATTTCTTATTACTCCGCCTGAATGCTAAAGAGTTAAGCGCGTTTGTTTAGCTTTTCTATTGATCTAGCTTTTTGAACTAACTCGCTACGACAATAAGCTAAAATTTCAAAAAATTTGAGAAATAATTTCGTGAAATTCTAGCTTATTGCTAGCGAATTGAACGAGTTCGGAAAACTTTTCTAGGTGTCTAGCACAGGCAGCAACTCTTCGGGAAAAATTCAAAAATTAGTTTCTGGTAAAGAGCACCAGAAAACGAATTTCTGAAATTTTTCCAAAGAGCTAACCACTGCCTTTAGCTTTTCTTGGATCTAGCATAATAAACAAGCTCTCTACGGCGATAAGCCAAAATCTTGAGAAATTTGAAGAGCAATTTATCAAGATTTCGTCTTATCGCTTGAGAACTAACCATGTTTATTATGCTTTTCTTGGATCTAGCTTCACAAACGAACTCTTGGCGACATTAAGTCGAAATGCTAAGAAATTTGAGGAACAATTTCGTATCATTTCGCCTTAATGCTAAAGAGTTAAGCGCGTTTGTTTAGCTTTTCTATTTAAAATACTGCAAAAGGCTGACGTATTTTTTGTTATTTTCTGGCATAATAGGGAAAAGTCTTATAAAAGAAAGAGTGTTGTGGATGATTGTTGATTTTATTATTTTAACGTTGTTGTTTAGTATTGGGATACTCATGATAAATTTTTTAATCTTAGTACTAGAAAAAGATAGCTCGCGTAAAGGGATGGCCGTCTTAACAGTAATGGAATTACTAATAATGGCAGTTTTTTTATATCTGGTACTACCAAGTAAAAATTTAAGTTCTCTTTTGTGGTACAACTTATGGGGAGCTTTTGCTGCTGTTTTAATTGCAAGTCTATATTTGGCCATTAAAAAAGCGGGCAAAAAAATTGGTAAGAAGATACCAGCGGCTAATGAAAAACGTGTGGATGTTACTCCTGAAACCAAACTAGCAATGGGGCAATTAGGAAAAGTCTTTGCGGCGGTAGTGGTGTTGATGGGAGTATTATTTGCAGTTTCCAAAATTAGCGGGATTACCTCTATTGATGAAGTTTATTCTTCTATTCCCGCAAAAACAAAGGAAAAAGCAGAAGTGCTAACTTCAACTAAAGAAACACCAATCGCCATTGCTCCTGATATGGCGAAGCGAAAAATGCTGCAGAAGTTTTCAGTCATTCCCAATTCGAATATGTTTACATTAGATGGGATTACTGCTCAGACAATCAATGGTGAGTATGTTTATGTAGCAACTGTGGAATACAATGGCTTTTTCAAATGGCTTAAACTCGGTGAAGTTCCCGGTTATTTCAAAATTAGTGCTACAGACATAAATGCCCAACCTGAATTTGTCAAAGAGCCATTGAAATACACACCGTCTGCTTTTTTCAACCAAGATGCAGGACGCAAAATTTATGCTGCTTTTCCTGGTTATGCTTCATATGGGAAAATCAATTTAGAGATTGATGATAAAGGGATACCTTATTATATTCAAACTTTATACAAAGAATATGGTGTAACCGGGCTAATGCATTATAATCAATTCAAAACAGCCGTGCTAAACGCACAAACAGGCGAAGTTAAATTATATGACAGTAAAAAAGCACCTGCTTTTGTGGATGCGCCGATTACATCGGCTGCGGCTAATAGTATGAATGAATTCTTTGGACGTTATGGCCAAGGCTGGTGGAATCAATTTGTCTTTGGCGCTAAAAAAGATGTCAAAGTCCCAACTGATAACGGTATTTATGCTTCTGGTCAATTAACACCGATGTTGAGCAAAGAAGGCCAGTTAAATTATTTCACCGACTTTACCAGTGGTGATGATGATCAAGATTCTGCTTTAGGTTATTCCTTAATTGATGCGCGCAGTGGCCAACTGACCTATTACCGCGATTCAGAAGTTGGGATAATGGATAGTGACGGTGCAATCTCCATTGCTGCAAAAATTTATCCCGAAAAGAAATGGGATGCTGAGATGCCAGTCTTATATAATATTGATGGAGTGCCCACGTGGATTGTGTCGTTAATGGATACAAAAGGTATTTTCAAAAAATATGTTTACATTAATGCAGTGGATAACGATATTGTCGTAGACGCTGAAAATGCGCAAAATGCATTGGATGCTTATCGGATTGAGCTTGCAACAAAAGGAAGCAACAATAGTAGTACCCAAGCAGATGCTTTAACCCAAAAAAGTGGTATAGTACAACGTGTTGTCGTACTCGCCAATGGCAACAATACCGTAGTGTCTTTCTTATTAAAAGACGACCGAACAGTTTATAGTGTTAATTCAAATAATAGTCCGTATGCTATCTTCATCAAAGAAGGGGATAATGTAACTTTTAAAGCTAACGTGACGGCTGATCAAACCGCAGCCAGTATTCAAGATTTAACCGTTGAAGGTTTAGGTACAAAAAAATAAGACGATTTAGCGTCAAAGGGGTTGTGATAGAAGTCTTATCACAGCTCCTTTTTAGGAATAAACAGTGTGACAGAAGTAACTTTTTTATAAATCGAAATTTCGCAAAAATTAGAAAAAATTTTTCTTAAAATTTCGTCTTATTGCTTGAAGCTGACCGCTTTTGTTGCAACCTCTTTTACAATTGCAATATTAAGTATAAAATGAGGGTACTTTGTAAAATGAGTGGAAATAAAGGAGGAGTTTTTCTTGGCAATTATTTTAGCATCACAATCACCTAGACGAAAAGAGTTGTTATCTCGCTTGGTAGCTGACTTTAAAGTGGAGCCAGCAGATATTGACGAAACGGTAAAAGAAACAGATCGACCAGAAGAATATGTTGTTCATATGGCAAAAGAAAAAGCAAAGGTTGTAGCTGAAAAGCATCCTAAAGATTTGGTCATTGCCAGTGACACGATTGTAGTTAATCACGGTCAAATTCTGGGCAAACCAACATCTCGAGAAGACGCTTTTGTGATGCTAAAAGATATGAGTGGCGGCATGCATCATGTTTACACAGCGGTGGTGATGCGTAAGGGTCACCAAATTTTACAAGAATTAGTACCAGCAAAAGTACTGTTTTTTGAGCTTAGTGATGCCGAAATCAATCGCTATTTGGATACTGGTGAATATGCCGATAAAGCTGGTGCTTATGGGATTCAGGGTCAGGCTAGTCTGTTTGTAAAAAAAGTTGATGGGGATTATTACAGCATTGTTGGTTTTCCTGTCGGTGTTGTCAATCAAATGTTAAAAAAAATTATCTAAAAATTCTGCGCAGCAATTAATGTATCTAAATTCAGCCTAAAACTGTTTTGACGCAACATTAAGGGCTGCGTATTTATAAGCATAAAATTTTTGCTTTTAATTAGATGAGCGTACTATTTTCTTAAGAGGTGATTACGATGGATAAAGAAGAATTGAAAAAGAAATTAACACCAGAAGAGTATGCTGTAACCCAAGAAAATGCCACTGAACGTCCTTTTACCGGAAAATATGACGATTTTTATGAAAAAGGCATTTATGTGGATGTCGTTAGCGGGGAACCTTTATTTGCTTCGACTGATAAATATGACGCTGGTTGTGGTTGGCCTGCTTTTTCAAAACCAATTGAAAAACGAGGAGTCAAAGAAAAAGCTGATTTTTCTCATGGTATGCATCGGGTAGAAGTCCGCAGTAAAAATGCCGATTCCCATTTAGGTCATGTTTTTAGCGATGGACCAAAAGATGCAGGAGGCTTGCGGTATTGCATTAATTCTGCTGCACTAAAATTTATTCCAAAAGCAGAAATGGAAGCTGCGGGGTACGGGGAGTATTTACCCCTTGTGAAATAGTCAGCTTTTGTCTGGTGCCAAACTATGCTACAATAAGGGGAACGTATGTACAGGAAGGACAAAAAAATGTACGAGTATTTAATCGGTAAAATTACAGGCGTTACCCCCGCATATATTGTTTTAGAAAATCATGGAATTGGGTATCAAATCGCAGTAGGAAATCCATATCGCTTTAAAGAACAAGAAGAGGTTAAAGTATATGTGCAACAAGTTATTCGCGAAGATGCTCACGTTTTATATGGTTTCAAACAATTAGCAGAAAAACAACTTTTTTTACGCTTGATTAGTGTTTCTGGTATCGGACCAAAATCGGCTTTGGCTATTATGGCCGGCGAAGAGCATACTGGCATGATTAATGCGATTGAGTCAGGCGATGTTACTTATTTAACAAAATTTCCCGGTGTGGGGAAAAAGACCGCACAGCAAATGATCTTAGATTTAAAAGGAAAATTAGGCGATCTTTACGATCCGCAATTGAATTTGGAGCTCTTACCACAAGCAAATGGCAAAGTAGCATTAACAGAAGCAATGGAGGCGTTAACTGCTTTGGGGTATAGTGCAAAAGAAGTCAAAAAAGTTGAGAAAACTTTGGCAAATGAAGAAATGCAAACAACAGATGAGTATTTACGTGCGGCCTTAAAACTTGTGATGAAAAAATAGAAAGGAGGGGAAATTGTGACAGAAGAACGACTTGTCTCACCCGAAAAAGAAACGACCGAACAACTCATTGAAAAATCATTACGGCCCCAGTTTTTATCCCAGTATATCGGTCAAGATAAAGTGAAACATGAACTATCTATTTATATCGCTGCGGCTAAAAGTCGTGAAGAGTCTTTAGACCACGTCTTGCTTTACGGACCACCTGGATTAGGGAAAACGACTATGGCAATGGTTATTGCCAATGAGATGAATGTCAACATTCGAACGACAAGTGGTCCAGCTATTGAAAAACCAGGCGATCTGGTGGCGATTTTAAATGAACTAGAAGCTGGCGATGTTTTATTTATTGATGAAATTCATCGTCTGCCCCGAGTAGCTGAAGAAATGTTGTATTCGGCCATGGAAGATTTTTATGTGGATATTATGGTTGGACAAGGACCAACAGCCCATCCTGTTCACTTTCCTTTACCTCCTTTTACCTTAGTAGGGGCGACAACGCGGGCGGGTATGCTTTCTGCACCTTTACGAGATCGTTTTGGTATTATCAGCCATTTGGAATATTATCAAGAAGCTGATTTAAAAGAGATTGTTTTGCGTTCAGCGGATATTTTTGCTACAGATATTGTTGCAACTGGTGCCCATGAAATTGCCCGGCGCTCGCGGGGAACCCCCCGAATTGCCAACCGCCTTTTAAAACGCGTGCGAGATTTTGCCCAAGTGGAAGCGGATGGTATAATTGATGATAAAATCGCCGCGCGCGCTTTACAGTTGTTGCAAGTTGATGAAGCTGGACTTGATTATGTCGATCAAAAATTAATTAAAACGATGATTGAATTATATGGTGGTGGACCAGTAGGCTTGAGTACGCTAGCGGTTAATATTGGTGAAGAAACCGAAACAGTGGAAGATATGTATGAACCTTTTTTAATTCAAAAAGGATTTTTGAAACGTACTCCTCGTGGGCGAATTGCGACTGGCTTAGCCTATGAACATTTTGGTTATCCTTATGAGTAATGGAGTGTGTTGGGATGGCAGTTAACCAAACAAAATTAAAGATTGCAACAGCATTAATTGAGCTAGTAGCAAAAACGGATTACAGTAAAATTAGTGTGCAAATGATTGCAAAAAAAGCGGGAATTAACCGGCAAACTTTTTACTATCATTTTTCGGATAAAGATGAATTGCTCCGTTTTATTTATTACACAGAAGCATTAAATTTTCTAACTAGTGATGAATTATCACTGGCAAATTGGGAAGAACAAGTACTCCAAATGTTGCGGGCAATTTATCAGCGTCGCGAGTTTTATCGCAAAACAGTAGCGGACCGCAAAGAAATTTTAATTCGCGAATTTTCTAAAATTGTTGGGCGGCTTTTCCGCAAATTATTTGAAGACTTTGATACGGAAAATTATTTATCAGAATCAGATAAAGATTTTTATGGGCACTTTTTTACCTATGGCTGTAGTGGAGTGTTGTTGGCTTGGATTGAAGATGATTACCCCGTCGCTCCTTTAGAAGTGGCGACGCAAATGTTTCGTTTGGCAAAAGACGTTGAGCTTTATTCTTATCGTTTATATCAACAAGAGGAGCAATAGTGAATATGGTGAGTAGTGTTTTATTTGTTTGTTTAGGTAATATTTGTCGTTCGCCAATGGCAGAAGGCTTGTTTGGAAAATTTGCACTTGAAAATGGCTACAAAATTCACGTGGATTCTGCTGCTACTAGTCGTTTTGAAGTGGGAAATCCACCACATCCGGGTACAAAAAAGGTCTTGAAAAAAGCGGGTGTCGATTTTTCAGCGATGGTTTCCCGACAATTGCAACAAGAAGATTTTTATCGCTTTGACTATATCGTGGGAATGGATAAAGAAAATGTTCACGACATTTTGGCGATCGCACCTCATGATAAGAACGCTAAAGTTGCCACGTATTTATCAGTAGTTGAGGGAAAAGAAGACGACTCTATTCCAGATCCTTATTACACAGGTGATTTTGATGAAACCAAACAATTGATTGAAGCAGGATTAGCACCGTGGTTAGCGGTTTTGACTACTGTGTGAACAATCAGAAAAACTTGTCTTTTTACAGAAATTTGATAAAATGTGCTTACTTATGAGAAGGGGTGGCGGCAATGAAAGAAAAAATGAATGTTAAAAAATTCGGCAATTTCGTGGCCAATACCTCGAATGCCTTATTAAAGGGATTTTTAAGCGATAGTATGGACAAAGAGCTGCAACAAAAGATTTCAGTTGAAATGGCTGAAACGTTGGTTTTGGCGGCTGAAAAAGAAAGTTTGGTAGTTTTACAATTAGATGTAACCCCAAATAGCGTCAAGTATGAAACTGTTTATGGCTGGATTTTAAATAAACAATTAAATCCCAATCATTTAGTGATACAACCGCAAAATAAAGAACAGCCATTGCGGATGATTCCGTTAGAGCTGATTCGCAAAGTGAGTATTTTAGATAAATCAGGACAACGAACAAGTATTACCCGACAACCATAAAAGATTTTGCTGCGCAGCCAAAAAGCTTGCGCAGCTTTTTTGTCTCTAAATAAAAAAGGGCCCGTCGCTAGGGAGGCGACGGGCAAGGAGTTAAAAATGAAAAAGTGTTAGTTAGGGTTGTTTGTTGGTACACTTATATAGTACAAATCATTTATGAATATTTTGTGAATCAAAGAAGCAAAAGTTAGGAAATATCCTTAAAAAAGTATTAAGCCTTAAAAGCAAAACAAACGTGTTCAACTCTTTAGCATTAACAGAATTTTTTGAAATTCCAGTTTATTGACGTAGAGAGCGAGTTCATAAGTTAGATATCCAATAAAATTGAAATAACTCAGGTCAAGCTTGCAAGCAATAATAAAAAAAGACTGCTCAACTGATAAGTATATATCAGCTAAGCAGTCTTTTATTCCTAAGATTTAGAGACTTAAATTATAAGTACTAAATGTATCACCGTGTTTTAAATCACCATATTGGTAACCACGCTTAAACCAGTCCACACGCTGCTCAGAAGTACCGTGAGTAAAGCTGTCAGGAACAACATATCCTTGAGCTTCTTGTTGTAAGGTATCATCACCAATTTGATTAGCCGCTTGGATGGCTTCATCAATATCACCGACTTCTAAAATTGGTTGGCCTTGGTAAGTTTTATTGGCTAAATAACGAGCAAAGCAGCCCGCAAAATAATCGGCTTGTAACTCTAAGGCTACGCTATAGCGATTATACTGTTTTTCCGAAAGGCGGCTACGTAAGCGTTCCATCTTATCTGAAGTGCCCAATTCATATTGAACGTGGTGACCTACTTCATGGGCAATAACATAAGCCATAGCAAAATCTCCTGTTGCGCCAAAACGTTGGGATAATTCTTCTTGGAAACTTAAATCCAAATAAACTTTTTGATCGCCAGGACAATAAAAAGGTCCCACAGCAGAGGAGGCTTGACCACATGCTGAACGCACGCTACCACTATATAAAACCAAAGTCGGATTTTCATAGCTTTGTTGGTATTGGGCATATTCAGGTTGTTTAAATTCAGCGTTCCAATAATCTTCCAAGTGCCCAAAAACAACACTGGCAAACTCTTTTTGCTCATCAGTTCCAGTTGGTTGTTGGGTGGTAGTTGGACTATTTTCACTGCCTAAAAGCGAACCTAAGTCGATATTCCCCCCAGAAAAGAAGAGAGAAAATAAAACGATAAGTAGTAGCCCGATTCCACCACCGCCGATTACGCCACCGGATAATCCACCAGAACTACTACGGCGATCTTCAACATTTTTACTTTGTCGGTCACCTTTCCACCGCATGAGATACCCTCCTTAACTGCTATTATTTGTTTTTTTCATTAAAAATTTTGCGTAAATGTTTATATAAGACGATATATTGTTCATCATCATGGTCCAATTCCCATAAAAAGACATTTAAATTCGGTGTTTGATTTTTTAATACTAAAGATGAACTAATAACCAAATCGTACTGTTCTTGTCTTTGACTGTTGTAAGTTTCCGCATTGACAAATTTTAAATCTGACATAAATTGATAAATATTTTTTACGATTAAATAGTTATGTTCAATTGCAACCCCCACCTCAACTTTTTTTGCATACGTCATGGTGTCATAAAGCGGCATTAAGACTTGAGTAAAGCCATTAATTAAGCTATTGATAGTTGCATTATTGATGAAAGCATTGTAAGGCTCTTGATTGCTTTTATCGATAAAGAAGGCACGAATTTTTCCTTCCATTTCGCGAATAGGTGATTCAAAAACTTGTTTTGGTCCTAATAAACGTTGAATGGTAGGCATGCGATGTTTAATGACATAATAACCAAATGTAATGTTCAATAAATTCCCTAAAACAAGGGGTTGATCTAAGACAGAAGGGTTGTTGGTAAATAACTCTTCTTTAGCAAATTGTAAAAATTCTTTGACTAAATTATCAACAGGATTTGCTTCTTTACCAAAGTCGTGAATAACTTGTGTTAAGGTTGGATCATCTTCTAAGGTATAAAACGGAATAAAGTGTGCCAAAAAGAAAATATAACTGGATTCAGCTTTATTTTGACGGGCAGTTAACTGATTATCAACTAAAGGATTTAAACGAGTGAAATCATAATAGTCATTGTTTTTCATTAAGCAATCATAGGCTTTATCGTATTTAACAAAAATACCTTTTTGAATGCGTAATAAGAAAATAGCCGCAAAATATTTTAATTCTAAATTGCCTAAATAGGTACGAGAAAGAGGAAAGTATTCGCCAAAAGCTGCTACGACTTGTTCGACTTTTTCTTCTGACACATTAAATGGCCAAGTAATTCCTCTAGTTCCCAACCAAATCAGATTAAATAATGCGAGGCGAGCGAGTCTTTCGTCACCTACTAAACCAGCTTCTGTATATGTAAAACGTAAATTAAAAGTCTTCAAGAAATTTTTTAGCTTCTCGATTTTTCGCGATACAGTTGATCGACTTGAGAAGTAGCGGTTGCAAAATTCTTCGATTGTTGGGTTCTCTTCGTTAATAAAATACATAATAAATTGAAAAGGCACAGAATTTTGCAATAAGTAGTAACGATATTCATCGATGGTGGCAGTTAATTTCAGACAGTTGATTTTTCCCGCACCAATTAAAAAACTTTCATGTTCGGGGTGAATCTTGCTAATATCTTTATCAATTTCCGTTAAATCAATAACGGTTTGTTGGTAATTAAGATTCATTTCTTGAGCTAGTTCAGCAATAGCGTAATTGGGACGACCAATAAACATCATTTTGCGGAACAATTCAAATTTTAATAAGGTTGATGTATCCATCATCAGTTCTTCATATACCATAAATATCCCTCCGTATTTTGACTCCTTTTTCTCATTGTATCGTTTTTTTTGTCAGACTGTCAGTTATAAGCACACAAAAATGCCTGCTACTTAAAAGCCGCAGGCGTTTTACAGGTTGGAAATTAAAATAAGAATCGCACAAAAATTTTGCTTAATTTTCGGCAGGTACTTTTTTAAAAATCGTCCAAATTATTCCCACGATAAAGCCAAGAAGTGCTGGCACAATCCAGCCCATTCCTAATTGGAAAAATGGAAGATAATCTTGCGCAAAATGTAGTAGGCTTTGAACTGGTGCTAAATTTCTTAAAAAAGCAGGGGCAGCATTTAGCCCATCTAATATCGCTGCAAACAAGGTAAAGTAAGTGGTTAAGCGATAAACACTCGCCCGTTGTTTAAATAAAGGACCAACCAAAGCAAGTAAGATTAAAGTAATTGCTAAAGGATAGGTAAACATTAAAACAGGTGTTGAGAATTCAATAATTTTAGTTAACCCAATGTTGGCAAATAAACAAGCCAGCAAGCTTGAGCCGGTCACAAAGGTAGTATATTTTTGTTGTGGAAACAACTCAACAAATGTTTCAGAAAAAGCAGTAATTAGGCCAATTGCTGTTTTTAAGCAGGCAATAATAACGATAAACGCAAGTAAAATGCTCCCGCCTGTCCCAAGATAGTGCTTAGCAATCTCCGCTAAAGCGATCCCGCCATTTTCAGAAATCGCAAATTTACCAAGGCTCATCGTCCCCATTAAAGATAAAAGCGTATAGATAATTCCCATCAATAAAATACTGATGAAACCTGATTTAACTGTATCCATGGCGATGGTGCTGGGCTTTTTAACTCCCATATCTTTTAAAGTGGTGACAATAATAATGCCAAATGCCAATGAAGCTAATGCATCTAATGTATTATAGCCCTCTGTAAAGCCGGTTAAAAATGCGTGATTGGTATAATCGGCTTGAATCGCTGTGTCGGTGATATTACCAATTGGATTTAAAAATGCTAATAAAATTAAAATACCTAGTAAAACTAAAAATAAAGGATTTAAAAATTTTCCCACATAATTAAGTAATTTAGTCGGTTTACGGGATAGCGCCCAAGCGCAGACAAAAAAGAGAATACTAAAAATTGCTAGTGCCAAAGTAATCTGGCTTTTGGCTAAAAAAGGCGCCAAACCAATTTCAAAAGAAGTTGTCGCTAATCTAGGTAAAGCAAAGAAAGGACCAATGACCAAGTAAAGTAAGATGGTAAAAATTTTGGCATACGTTTTATTTACCCGACAAGCTAAATCATATAAACCACTGCTGCGGGAGATGCCAATCGCTAAGACTCCTAAAAAAGGTAAGCCAATTCCGGTTACAAGAAACCCTAAGTTAGCGCTAAAAACATTGGCGCCTGCTAATTGGCCCATATGGACGGGGAAAATAAGATTCCCGGCACCAAAGAATAAGCCAAATAACATAGAACCGACAAATAAATAATCTTTAAATTGTAATTTTTTTTCCATTTTTCACCTCGAAAGTTATGAATTCTATTAAATTAGGGCACGTTACTTTTGACCGTCTCCAATTGTCATTTTCTAAATAAAAAAAGAAAAAGGGCAATTTTTTGACGTGATAATTGTTTCAAAAATAACAGAATTGACAGTTATTTTCAAGAGTTTTCTGAAAGTTTAGCGATATAATACATTGAACTGTATCGTTGACTAATAAATATCGTTTAGTTCAGAGGTATGCTAAAATAAATCGAGGTGAAAAAAGTGACAAAAGGACGTTTAACGGCTTTTACAGATGGCGTAGTGGCCATTGTCATTACGATTTTAGTATTAGAAATACGTTTTCCAGCAGCGCCGACTTTAGCATCCCTTTTAGCAATGCGGGATGTTTTAACCGCTTATACGATTAGTTTCATTTTTGTAGCGGTGATTTGGGTAACGCATCATAGGGTAATGAAGATGACTGAAAAAGTAGATGATCGTGTCATTTGGGCCAATATTTTTTGGTTGTTTTGGTTAACATTATGTCCTGCTGTAACCCAATGGGTAGGGAGTAATCCTGGCATGTTTTGGCCGGCTTTGGCGTATGTAGTAGTTTATACGATGTGGAGTTTTTCATTTGGTATTTTAACCAAACAAATCTTAAAAGCTAATGATGACAATACCCGTGGCACCCAGCTATTACGTCACGATTGCCGTAGTGGTTTATCGATGGTGATTAATTTATTACTTATCGCAGCTGTCTTTTGGCATCCTACTATTGGTTTATTTGGCCGCTTTATCGTTTCGGCCATTTGGGTGCCTTCTTATGAAAGTGCAGCGAAAATTCAAAATTACATTTTAAGAAAATAAAGGAAAAAGCGTTCAGCCATTGGTATTCAAAACAGGCGAACGCTTTTTTTGGTCGTGAAATTTATTTTCTTTCGAATTTGAAATAATAAATTACCCTTAAAATGATAAACCATACCGGCGTTACAAGTGCAGCAATCCGAGTTTCTTTTG
This sequence comes from Enterococcus canintestini, assembly GCF_001885735.1. Taxonomy (GTDB): domain Bacteria; phylum Bacillota; class Bacilli; order Lactobacillales; family Enterococcaceae; genus Enterococcus_C; species Enterococcus_C canintestini. The sequence goes on from NZ_JXKG01000004.1 coordinate 117,877, forward strand.
ATAGGAGTAAAACCATAGCTACAAAAATTAAAAAGGCAAAGATTAACATATTGCTATAGGGATAAAAAGGCATTTTAAAAGCATGGCTTTTTTTCCCTAGGATACTTTTCCGATATTTCATGTGGGTGTAGACCAGAATAGCCCAAATGAATAAAAAGCAAGTAGTCGCAACACTTGTAACAATGGTGAAGACTTGACTAGGCATGAAATAGTTTAAGATAACGGCAATGAAAATCACTAAAGCTGAAAAGAAAATCGCATTACCGGGAACTTGGTGTTTAGTCAATTTTTCAAAAGGTTTTGGAGCACTTCCTTCTTGAGCCAACGAACGCAACATGCGTCCGGTACTGTAAATTGCACTATTACAGGCAGAAGCTGCTGCAGATAAGACAACGACATTAATAACAGTCGCCGCGGCAGTTATACCGATATCTGAGAAAACTTCTACAAAGGGGCTTTCACTAGCGCTTAAACTATTCCAAGGGTAAATAGCCATAATGACAAATAGAGCTCCTAAGTAAAACAAAATGATACGAATTGGAATATTGTTAATAGCTTCTGGTAAAACTTTTTTGGGATTTTTTGTTTCCCCAGCCACTAGTCCCACCAGTTCAATCCCTGCAAAAGCAAAGGTTACCATCTGAAAAGAGAGGATAAAGCCAGACATTCCTTTTGGAAAAAAGCCACCGTGTTGCCAAACGTTACTAACTTTTACTACCCCTGCTGTTGTTTGGTAATGGGTAACAATCATGTAGGCGCCCACCACAATTAAGGCGATAATTGCCACGACCTTAATTAAAGCAAACCAAAACTCAAGCTCACCAAACAAGGAAACAGCAATCATATTTAAGGCTACTAATAAGACTAAAGCGATTAATTCGGGTAGCCACTGTGGGATTTGGGGAAACCAGTAGCGCACATAAAGACCGGTTGCGGTTAAGTCAGCCATCGCAATCGAAATCCAGCAAAACCAATAAGTCCAGCCAGTTAAAAAGGCCCATTTTTTCCCTAGATATTCTGCAACAAAATCTAAAAAGGAATGTTTATCAGTATTGGATAAAAGTAATTCACCTAAGGAGCGCATGATTAAAAAGCAAATACACCCAGTGATTAGATAAGCAAATAAAATAGCCGGGCCAGCTAATTGAATCGATTTGCCCGCTCCTAAAAATAAACCAGTGCCAATTGCACCCCCAATTGAAATTAACTGGACGTGACGATTTTTTAAACTACGACTTAATTCTTGCGATTCCATTAAATGTTCATCCTTTGTAGTAGGGAAGATTCCCTCTGAATTTTTTACTTGAAAAGTGCTGGCTTAATTTTAGGATAATTTTCAGAAAATTTCAATGTTAGATTGTTATTACTCTTTTTGACAAAAAAATACCAACATCTAAAAGTGGGCTTGGCCCTGAAACTTTTAGATGTTGGTTATTCTAATTATGCTTCTTTATCTAAAACACGGTGTAAGAATTTTTTCGTACGTTCTTCTTTTGGATTACCAAAAATATCTTCTGGTGAGCCTTGTTCAGCAATGACACCTTTATCCATAAAGATGACACGATTCGAAACATCACGGGCAAAATCCATTTCGTGGGTTACCACTACCATTGTTAAACCAGTGTGGGCGAGTGCTTTCATTGTTTTTAAAACTTCTCCGACCATTTCTGGATCAAGGGCCGAAGTAGGTTCATCAAAAAGCATTACGTCAGGATCCATGGATAGTGCGCGGGCGATTGCGACCCGTTGTTTTTGGCCCCCCGATAATTGGGCTGGTTTTGCTTCAATATAACGATCCATGCCAACTTTTTCCAGATTTTCTAAAGCAATTTTTTTAGCTTCTGCGCGATTGCGTTTTAAAACAGTCGTCTGTCCGGTAACACAATTTTCTAAAACGTTCATATTGTTAAATAAATTGAAAGATTGAAAAACCATACCAAGATGTGTGCGATATTTTGTCAGACTATAGCCTGGGGATAATACATTTTCCCCTTTATAGTAAATTTCACCACTTGTAGGTTTTTCCAATAAGTTAATACAGCGTAATAAAGTTGATTTACCAGAACCTGATGAACCGATAATGGAAACTACTTCCCCTCTGGTTACAGAAAAGTCAATATCTTTTAAAACTTCATTTTCGCCAAAGCTTTTTTTTAAATGCTGAATGTCAATAATTTTTTCTGCCATGTTTATTCCTCCTAAGCCTATCCCTATTCTTCTTCTGCTTCTAATTCAGCCTCGTCAGCTTTGATATATGATTGTGGACCGTCAATTCGTTTTTCAACTAAACGTAAAATTCTTGAGATAGTGTAGGTCATAATCAAGTACATAATACCGACGATAGTAAAGACTGGGAAGAACTTATAGTTCGTTCCAGCAGCAGAGGTCCCTTGGAAGAACAAATCTGCAACAGAGATAACACTCAATACTGCTGTATCTTTAATATTGATGACAAATTCGTTACCAGTAGCAGGTAAAATATTCCGAATCACTTGTGGCAAAACAACTTTGGTCATTGTTTGTCCATGGGTCATCCCGATTGCTTGTGCAGCTTCAAATTGCCCTGGATCAACGGCAAAAATCCCACCACGAACGATTTCAGACATATATGCCCCAGTATTAAATGAAACGATGATAAAGGCAGCTAGAGTACGATTCAAATCAATTTGGAATACTTGAGCTAAACCATAATAAATGACCATTGCTTGTACCATCATTGGTGTGCCACGGAAAATTTCGATATAAACAGACAGTAACCAATTAAAGAATTTTTGGAAAACGAATAATACTTTATTTTCAGCGACTGGTAGTGAGCGGATAACACCAATTAGTAACCCTAGGCTGGTACCTAAAATCGTACTAACAATTGCAATTAAAAGTGTCAAACCTGCCCCGCGTAAAAAGAGGCCACCATATTGATTCCAAATGGTTTTAATATCATGTAAAAAGCCTGATTTTTCTTCACTGCTATCACTAGCCGCAGGTTGTTCTTTAATTGCTGCATCCATCAATTTGGTACGTTCTTCTTCAGAAATACCAGCTAAAATTTGATTGACCTTTGCAACGTCTGGATCACCTTTACGCATACCAACTGCAACTTGAACATCTTCAGGATTGGTTTTAAAGCCTTTATCTTTAGCGAATTCTACCATGGCATAATTTTTATCAACAGATGTTGCTGTGACACCTTCTGGCCGTTCAGAAACATAGCCGTCAATGACCCCAGAAGAAAGTGCTGCGCGCATTGCTGAAAAGTCTTTTTGTGCTTGTTCTTTTTGAACACCTGGAATTTGATCAATTACAGTATAGTGAAATGTATTTAATTGGGCGGTAAGTTTTGCCCCTTTAAAGTCAGCTAAGTCTTTAGCATCAGCGTATTTACTATCTTTTCTTGTTACGATAACTAAGTGAGATTCATAATAAGGGTTTGTAAAATCGATTTCTTTTTTGCGTTCAGCTGTTGGTGACATCCCAGCGATAACTGCATCGATTTTACCAGATTGTAAAGCAACTGGAAGGCCATCCCAAGAAGTTTTAACAATCTCTAGTTTTTTGCCTAAGCCAGCGGCAACTTTTTTAGCGATTTGGACATCATAACCACCTGCCCAAGCTGAATTTTCGCCTTGAATAGGGACAGCTCCGTGGGCATCTGTTGTTTGAGTCCAGTTAAATGGGGCATAACCCGCTTCCATCCCCACGCGCAGTGTATCTGTAGGTGTCTGGCTGTCAGCGGCTGCTGGTGTCGCGGCAAAGGCGACGGTGAAAAAGCTTAAAATAATAGTTAGTAGTGCGGTAACGGAAATTTTTTTATTCATGTTCTGCTCCTTAAAAAGTATTTGACCATACCAACGTAATTTAAGTGAAACACTTAAAACACGAGAGAGATGAATGGAGTTGCCGCCAGCGAAAAAAATAAAAAAACAGCCGAAATCAGTTCGTATGAAAAGAAATCGGCTGTTGACAAAGAGCAAAATTCGTCGACAAACCTCTCACAAAACATAGCGCAACTTAGCTAAAAGCTAAGACAGTCCGCCAGGTATTTCCCGTGCGTCCCAACAAATCCGTGAGCAAACACGTGATTTATTTCGGCAACATTCCCTAGGCCTGCGTCTTAATATTTGCTTACTCAACAGGATTAATGAATGATGCGACCTCTACCTCGGTGACGGAGGTATCTCGTATTCAGTTGATAGTACACAAGAATTTTACGTCAAATTGCATAGGGTGTCAAACTTTTTTACATGAAAATGAAAGAATATACATTACTTTTTACAAGATGAAAGTTCTTTAATTAAAGCTGTAATTCCCTGTTTAATCGTGATTTATAGCCTGAAACAAACGAAAATATCAGTTCTTTGTTAGTTTTTAGTTATACTTTTTTTAGTTTTGTTTCAGCAAAGGTTCATGAAAATATATGTATACATTATGCGGACTATACAAAAATACCACTTAACAAAATGAGGGTGGTGACAAAAGCTATTTCTGTCACAATCTCGTTCATTAAGTGGTATTCATGCAATAAATTATGCGATACTTTCTTTTGGTTCACGGCCTAAAATAGCTTGGATAACAGTTAAGACAAGTAATACGCCGATGATAATATAAATCAAGCTTGAGTATTGGGTAATGCCCCAACCCCAGGTGCGATAAATAGCCAAGACGATTGCTTGTACGATAGCAGCAAGGACGTTAAAGAAAGCAAATGCCCATAAATTGCCGTTTTCTTTGCGGGCCAAATAAAAAATAGAAAAGAAAATGCTTAACGCAGCCCATGCGACACAGACTAAGATTACGCCCCAATAAATAATAAATGGTACCAATGGTTTCACCTCGCTTTTACCAAAACGCAACTTCTTTGTTACGTTTTTCCCAATGTATTGTATCACGTTTACATGGCGCTGTCATGAGTTGAAATCATTTTCATTTATCCTGCCGATTTTGGTTAAAGGAAAAGAACTGATTTTAGTTAAATGAAGAAAGCCAAAGTGAAACTAGAGACAATGATTGACGATTCTATTAGTTTACGCTACTTTTAAAAAAGAAACGTGAGTAGGGAGTGAAGATAGATGTGGTTTGCGTCGGCATTAATTACAATTTTAGCCTGGGGGACGGCTGATCTTTTTTATAAGAAAGGTAATGATCCTAATGACCGTCATAGCGCCATGAAGACCACGATTATGGTGGGATTAGTCATGGGACTGCACGTTTTATTTTACTATGTTATTTACGAAGGCATTCGTTATGACTGGCACAATTTAATTTTATATTTACCTGTTTCAGCAATGTATATTTTGTCTATGGCAATTGGTTATTTTGGCCTGCGTTATATTGAAGTTTCGATTTCTTCTCCCATTAGTAACTCCTCTGGGGCAGTGACAGCAGTTTTAGGTTTTTTAATTATGGGAAATAATGTCAATGGCCTACAACTTGTCGCAATTCTAATGATTTTAATTGGTATTTTATTGTTATCAATCTTTGAAAAAGAACAAGATGATGCCCAGTTAAAAGCGGAAGGGGTAACCATTGATAAAAAATACCGCTTTGGAGCTATCGCCATCTTATTTCCAATTTTATATATGATTATTGACGGGATGGGTACTTTTCTTGATAGTTATTATTTAGAATACCGCAAATTAATGCCAGAAGATCAAGCCAATATGAGTTATGAACTAACTTTTTTAATTGTAGCGCTAGTATTATGGGCATATTTAGAGTGGTGGAAAAAAGAGCCTGTATTTGTCTTTTTGGAAAAAGATAAAGGGTTAGCAGCGATTTTTGAAACGTTAGGTCAGTTCTTTTACGTTGGTGCAGTTTCCACTAAAGAAGCCATTATCGTCGCGCCTTTAATTTCAGCTTATGCGATTGTTTCTGTTATTTTGGGTCGAATCTTCTTAAAAGAAAAGTTAAAAGCCAAACACTATCTGGTAATAGCAGCGATTATGATTGGTATTATGATTTTAGGTTTTTATGATGCGTAAAAGTCGGTTTTTTGACCGGCTTTTTTTTGACAATATTTCAGGTGTATACTAATAGACGAGGTGTTTGAGATGACAGTAATAAATGAAGCGCTAGAAAAAATCCAAGCAGCAAAAAAGATCACATTTTTAACCGGTGCCGGTGTTTCGACACCATCGCAAATTCCGGATTATCGATCTTTAAAAGGTGTTTATGCTGGGATTGAACAACCTGAGTATTTATTAAGCGTTGACTGTTTAAATCATGAGCCACAAAAGTTTTACCAATTTGTTAAATTACTATATCATCCAAGTGCTCGTCCTAATGTGATTCATGAAAAAATCGCAGCACTGGAAAAGACAAAATCAGTTTGGGTGGTATCGCAAAATATTGATGGGTTACACAATCAGGCTGGCAGTAAAAATGTGGTGAATTTTCACGGTAATTTATACGATGTGTATTGTCGCAAGTGTGGACAAAATGTTTCATGGCAAGATTATTTAGTGTGTGATACCCATCAGGATTGTGGTGGTCAGTTGCGACCAAACATCGTTTTATATGGTGAAGGATTTACAGATGCTACGATTACTTTGGCGATTAAAGCGGTAGAACAAGCGGATTTAATCGTGATTGCCGGTACGAGTTTTCAAGTTGCGCCTTTTAATCAGTTACTTTACTATCATAAACCACAAGCTGAGGTATTGGCAGTTAATCAGACGGCTCTTGCTATTCAGGAACCGTTTACCATGGTACAATGTGCGGCAGAAGAATTATTTGATGCCATCAAAATTTAGGAGGATATTAATGGTTAGTGAAAAAGAAAAAATGATTGCCGGTGAGCTTTATTTTTCCGAAGATCCTGAACTTGTGAGTGAGCGCAGATTTGCTAGAGAACAGATGCAGTTAATCAACCAAGAACAAGATGCAAAAGTCCGGAGTCAACTTTTAAAAGAAACATTTGGTGCAGTGGCAGGAAATATTTATATGGAACCTACAGTCCAGTTTGATTACGGTTATAATATTTCTGTCGGTAAAAATTTCTACGCTAATTTTAATTGTGTCTTATTAGATGTCTGCCCAATTACAATTGGGGATAATTGTATGATTGCTCCAAACGTTCAAATTTTGACGGCCACTCATCCTTTAAATCCGGTCAAACGCAATAGTGGCTTAGAAAGTGGTAAACCTGTAACCATTGGCAATAGTGCTTGGCTTGGGGCTGGATCTATACTTTTACCAGGGGTCGTGTTGGGGGACAATGTCGTGGTTGCTGCCGGAAGCGTAGTGACAAAGTCATTTCCAGATAATGTTGTCGTCGCAGGTAATCCTGCTCGCGTTATCAAAAATATTGCAGCAGCTGAAAACACCGACAGCTTAGTCAGGGCACGTCAAAAAATTGATCAAATTGATCAAGAATTAACGAGACTTTTAGAACAGCGAATGATGGCTGTCAGTGAAATTGCAGCTTTCAAAAAAGAGCAGCAACAACCTGTTTTAGATAGTTCGAGAGAAACAGCCGTATTAAATAAGGTTGCAAAAAACGTTACAAAAGCAGATTATCTGCCGACGATTACGGCGACATTTGCTGATATTATGAAACATTCTCGTGCGTATCAACAAAAAAAACTTGCAGAAGGTAGCGAACAAAATGGAAGGAAATAAACGACGCGATCAAATCTTGAGCCAATTGCAAACAGCAGAAAAACCGATAAGTGCTTCAAAATTTGCCCAACAGTTTGACGTAAGTCGTCAGATTATTGTCGGAGACATCGCCCTTATGCGTGCTGCGGGATTAGCTATTAAAGCGACCGCCCGAGGGTACTTACTCCAAGGAAAAAGACAAGGAAAATTAAGTCAAATCGCAGTACAACATGATGCTTCAAAAACCCAAGCGGAGCTTAAGATTATTGTGGAAAATGGCGGCGAAGTAGTAGATGTTATAGTAGAACACGATATGTATGGTGAATTAACGGGAAACTTACAGATTAAAACATTCGAAGATATCGAAGTCTTTATGGAAAAGTACCATAACTCAAATGCCAGTTTACTTTTGGAACTAACCAATGGGATTCATTTGCATACAATTGCGTATGAAAACGAGGAAACTCTAGCAAAAATTAAAGCGGCTCTTTTAAAAGCAGGGATTTTATATCAAGAGTGACTTGGCAGAATTGTGAACGCTAAAAATAGCTAAAAAGGTGTGACAAAATTTTGTCACACCTTTTTTATTTTGCATAAACAGTGTCAAGGAAGTAAAGCTTCATAAATACGAATAAGTTGAACTTTCGCGAAAATTTGAGTAGCAACTTTTTAAAATTCCTTCTTATTTTCGGAAAGCTTGCACTTCTTTACAGCCACTTTTATTCAATAACTAAGACGCCTTCTTTTAAGGCAAAAGGATTTTCTTCATTAATATGGTCGTAAAACATGACGCCATTTAAATGATCAATTTCATGTTGGACGACAATCGCTTCGTAATTTTTTAGGCGACGTTTGTGTTTTACCCCCGCTTCATCGTAATAAGAGACGGTCACTCGTGCGTGACGAACGACATAGCCTGGTACTTCACGATCAACAGATAAACACCCTTCGCCTTCGCCTAAACAAGCGTCTTGAACGGAGTGGCTCAAAATTTTAGGATTGAACATGACAGTGCTAAGAATAGGTGTGTCATCTTCAGGATCATTACTAGGAACATGGACGGCGATTAAGCGTTTTGAAATATTTAATTGTGGAGCAGCTAGACCAACACCACCGCGTAGATGCAATTCTTCTGCCTTAACGGGATCTTGACTATTTTTTAAAAACTCTAACATTTCTTCCCCCAGTTTTTTTTCTTCATCAGTTGGGGGCATGGGTACTTCTTTTGCAACTTCCCGCAAAGTGGGGTTGCCTTCTCTGATGATATCATCCATCGTGATCATTATTATTCACCTCAAAGTTGATTTTTCTCAACAGTAAGTTTACCACAGAATGTAATTTGGTGGGAATTTGAAATTTTCTTCTTAAATTTTTGCAAAGCTAAAGAAATAATATTTCAAAAAAATAATAAAAATAACGAAAAAAGGTTGCGTAAAAATAAAACATGATGTATACTCCTTTGTGTAAGCGATTACTAATCATTTTTTCATGAAAGATGGAGGAATCTCATTGTTTGGTTTTTCGATTTTTTTAAACGAAGCACTATCACAACAACAAGAAGAATATGTCACTGACATGGCGCAAGCAGGCTTTAAAGGTGTGTTTACTTCCTTGCACATTCCTGAAGACGATGCTACAAAATACCGAGAACGCCTAAGTCAATTAGGTAGTTGGTGTAAAGCGTTAGAGCTAGAGTTAATGGTAGATATTTCAGGAAACGCGCTAAAAAAAGCTGGATTTGCAATGGATAATTTATCAGAATTAGTTCAAATTGGCGTAACGGGGCTGAGGATGGATTATCATATCAGCAACCTGCAAATTGCCCACTTTAGTCAACAAATGAAAATTGCATTAAATGCAAGTACAGTCACAGCACAAGATATTGCAGAACTAAAAAAAGCAGCGGCGAATTTTTCCAATTTGGAAGCGTGGCACAACTATTATCCACGACCAGAAACTGGTTTAGCCCAAAGTTGGTTCCTAGAAAAAAATCAGTGGCTTAAAGACAATGGATTCACCATTCAAGCTTTTGTTCCAGGCGATGCTAATTTAAGAGGTCCGCTTTTTGAAGGGTTACCAACATTAGAACAAGATCGCTACAAACATCCACTAGCTGCGGCATTATGGCAACAAAATGCTGCCGTTGATCTAATTTATATCGGAGATGGTGGCTTAAAGGAACGGACAAAAGAACAATTCGAAAATTTTATAAATAACAATGAAATTTTATTACAAGTAGAAAATTGCGGGACAGATTATTTCGATTATATTTTAGGGGACCATGTCAATCGCTTAGACGAAGCAGATGCAGTTGTTCGCAGTGCGGATGCTCGTTTTCGTAAGATTCCGCAAATTAAAGCACAAAATACGGTAAAACGCACTTTGGGGAGTGTGACTGTAGATAATGAAAAATATCTGCGTTATGCCGGTGAAATTCAATTATGCCGTCAAGAATTAGCAGCAGATGAAAAAGTCAATGTAGTTGCACAAGTCATTACCACAGAAGAAGATTTAGTCCGCCAGATTAAAGGCGGCATGAAATTCAAATTACAATCTATGGGGGAAGAACATGAGTAAGATTAATTTAGAAAACTTAACAACTGAACGTCGTAACGAAGCAACTTTTGGTTTAGATGAAATGACAGTTAAAGAAGCTTGTCAAAAAATGAATCAAGAAGATCAAAAAGTAGCAGTCGCAGTGGAAAAAGAATTAGCAAGTATTGAAAAAGTAATTGAAGCAACAATTACAGCTTTTAAAAAAGGCGGCCGTTTAATTTACATGGGTGCGGGGACGTCAGGACGTTTAGGCGTTTTAGATGCAGCAGAATGTGTGCCGACTTTTGGTGTTGAACCAGAAATGGTAGTTGGTTTAATTGCTGGTGGTGATCAGGCGATGACTGTCGCAGTTGAAGGTGCCGAAGATTCGGCTGAATTAGGGGCAAATGATTTACACGAATTAAAATTAAATGAAAATGATATGGTAGTAGGAATTGCTGCAAGTGGTCGGACACCTTATGTTATTGGTGGTTTAGATTATGCCCGTCAAGTTGGTGCTGCCACTGGGACGATTTCATGTAATAAAGATGCTGAAATTTCAAAGCATGCCCAATTCCCAATTGAAGTAGACTGTGGTCCTGAATTTTTGACTGGCTCTACTCGTTTGAAATCTGGGACAGCCCAAAAATTAATTTTAAATATGATTTCTACTATTTCGATGATTGGCATTGGCAAAGTTTATAACAACTTAATGGTCGATGTAAAAGCCACAAATGAAAAATTAGTCGAGCGTTCAAAACGAATCATCATGCAAGCTACAGAAGTCGATTATGAAACAGCAGATCGCTTCTTTACAGCAGCAGACGAAAATGTTAAATTAGCAATCGTCATGATTTTGACAGACAGTGATAAAGATACTGCAGCCCAAAAACTAATTGCAGCAGATGGCTTTGTAAAGAAAACAATTTAATGAAGTAGCGTTGGAGTTACATTATTTTTCTAGTGGTGTAACTCCTTGAATAACAAGTTTCAAAGAATTCATAATTCCAAGGAGGAAAGTTAGCATGGCAAAAGAAGAATTGAGTTTGGAACAGTTGGCAAAAGAGATTTACAAAGGCGCCGGTGGCATGAACAACGTTGCAAGCGTCACTCATTGCATGACTCGGGTTAGAATGTCTGTCCGTGACCGCGATGAAGTAAATGAAGCACAATTGAAGGCGATTCCAGGCGTATTAGGGGTGGTTGATGATGAACAATTACAAGTCATTATCGGTCCTGGTAAAGTTAACAAAGTTGCAAAAGAAATGGCTAGCCAAGCCGGTGTCGCTTTAGGAGAAGAAATTCAAGTTTCTGCAAGTGGTAAAGATGCCGTAAATCAAAAAGCAGCCGAAATGAAAGCCGCACAAAAAGCCAAACAAAAGCAATCACCATTTAAAGCACTTTTAAAAGATATTTCAAATATTTTTGTTCCAATGATTCCAGCTTTTGTTGGCGCTGGTTTAGTAGCGGGGATCGCATCTGTTTTAACAAATATGGTCACTGCTGGTAGCCTAGACGCTGCGACATGGCAACAATATATTGATGTGATGAACATCTTAAAAAATGGGATGTTTTCTTTCTTAGTAATTTACACAGGTGTGAATGCAGCACAAGTTTTTGGCGCAACACCAACACTTGGTGGGGTAATTGGTGGGGTTGTAACCTTAACTGGAATGAATCCAGAAGCACCAATTATCAACTTGTTTAACGGCCAACCACTAGCTGCGCAACAAGGCGGTATTTTAGGAGTAATTTTTGCAGTCTGGTTACTTTCTAAAGTAGAGAAAAAATTACACGATATTGTGCCAGAAGCAATTGATATTATCGTAACACCAACTATTTCACTACTTGTTATTGGTTTAGCGGAAATCTTCTTAATTATGCCACTAGCAGGTTTTATTTCAAACGGTTTAGTTGGTGGAATCAACTGGATTTTAAATGTTGGTGGAGCATTCTCTGGCTTTGTATTAGGCGCAAGTTTCTTACCAATGGTTATGTTTGGTTTACACCAAATTTTAACACCAATTCATATTCAAATGATTGAAGCTACTGGTAGTACGCAATTATTACCAATTTTAGCAATGGCTGGTGCCGGTCAAGTTGGGGCAGCCTTGGCATTGTGGATTCGTCTACGTAAAGATAAAGAATTAACTGAAATGATTAAAGGGGCATTGCCAGTTGGTATTTTAGGGATTGGCGAGCCGTTAATTTATGGGGTTACACTACCATTAGGAAAACCATTCATCACAGCTTGTATCGGTGGCGGTGTTGGTGGTGCGGTTATTGGTGCTTTAGGAAATGTCGGCGCGACTGCTATTGGTCCTTCAGGTGCAGCTTTAATTCCATTAATTGCTAATGGTCATTGGTTAGGCTATATCTTAGGTTTACTTGCAGGTTACGCTGGTGGTTTTGTGGCAACTTATTTCTTTGGTATTCCAAAAGAAAAATTAGCAGCTGAAAAAATGGCAGAAGAACAACCAGTTGCACCTGTAGCACAAACAAGTGTTCCAACGAGTGAAATTGCTGCTACAACTGAATTTTTTGCAGTCGCAAACGGTGAAGTAAAACCCGTATCAGAATCGACAGATGCAGTTTTCTCACAAAAAATGATGGGTGAAGGTTACTTTGTTGTTCCAAAAGAAGGTACAATTTATGCACCTGTAAGTGGTACTGTTTCTTCAGTTTTTCCTACAAAACACGCAGTCGGCATTACAACTGACAACGGCTTAGAAGTTCTATTACACATGGGTGTCAATACGGTTGAATTAGATGGCAAACCATTTGATTTAAAAGTTGCAGAAGGTCAAAAAGTAACGCCTGATACAATTGTGGCAGATGTCGATCTTGCTGCAATCAAAGCTGCAGGTAAAGGCACAGACATGTTAGTCTTAGTGACAAATATGGATAAAGTAAAAAATGAAATTTTAGAAAAAGTTGGCGCAACTGAAGCCAAAACACCGGTTATGAAAGTAGAAGTATAATTTTTGCTTTAATACTTTAATAGAAGTAAAAAGAAACGTGAATTTTCACGTTTCTTTTTTTGTATGTAAATTAAACTAGCAGATTGTTGCAAGAAATAAGGCGAATATAGCAACTTATGCTTTTTAATCTACAGCTTTGCATTAAGCTTTTCGTATCTAAAAATAAAAGCGGAGCTAAGATTTTTGCTAAAATGCTTGTAGAATTTGAAAAAAAATGGGAAAGTGAGAGTAAGAAAAAGCTAAGAAGTTATGTTTAAATGGCAAAACCTAATCAGATGGTTGAAATGAAAAGGAGGTCAGAAAATGACCGGCAAAAAATTAACGATTCCGCGCTATCAACAAATTGCAGTCGAAATAGCAGAGCGAATTGTAGAAAATCGCTATAAAGAAGGAGAAAAGATTCATGCGCGTTCTACTTTGGCGAGTAATTTTAATGTTTCGCCAGAAACAGCTAGAAAAGCTATCAATGTTTTAGTTGATTTGGGCATCATGGATGTTCGCCATGGAAGTGGCGCTTATGTCGCATCTCGTGAAAAGGCACAAAGTTACTTAGCCCAATATAAAGATGTTCATTCTATTCAAGAGCTGAAAAGTGAAATTTTAAGTAGTGTAGAGCGCCAGCAACAAGAATTGGAAAATTTTTCTGGTCTACTGGATACTTTAGTCAATCAAACTAAACGGATTCAACAGACTGCCCCTTTCTTACCTTATGAAATACAATTAGATCACACCGCCAATCATCTAGATAAATCCATTAAAGATTTAAATATTTGGCAAGAAACAGGCGCGACAGTTGTAGCGCTCCAACATGAAGATCGTTTATTGTTATCTCCTGGGCCGTATGTGAAATTTGAAGCCGGGGAAACAGTTTTTTTTGTGGGAGATGAGTTGGTTTTTCAGCGCATGATGAACTTTTTTTATCCCGAAAAAGATAAATATTAAGAAAACCTTAAGAGAAAAATAGCACGTGTTATAACCAGGAAAACGAATTCACGTTTCTTCCTGGTTTTTCTTTTTTGACTAAGTGACCACATGGTGTTAACCTAGTGTGGTCAGTTTTTTGAGAGGAAAATTTTCATGATCGTTTTCATACGATACATTTTCCATCCTAATAAAGAAACAAAAGAGCTGTTTCTTTTAAAGGAAAGCTGTTTTTAAGTTTTTAAAACAGCAAAATTAAATAGGGGGTAACAAAATGGCTAAAGTGAAAGTAGAGCACTTAACAAAAATATTTGGTAAAAAGCAACAACAAGCACTAGCTATGATGAATGAGCATAAAAGTAAAACCGAAATTTTAGAAAAAACCGGTGCGACAGTTGGTGTTTATGATGCAAACTTTGAAGTGAATGAAGGCGAGATATTCGTTATTATGGGACTTTCTGGTTCAGGGAAGTCAACATTAATTCGTCTATTGAATCGCCTGATTGATCCAACCAGTGGTGAAATATACATTGATGGTCAAGATATTGCCAAGATGGATAAAGAAGCATTGCAAGAAGTGCGTCGCAATAAGATTAATATGGTCTTTCAAAGTTTTGCGCTCTTTCCACACCGCACAATTTTAGAAAATACAGAGTTAGGTTTAGAAATACGGGGCGTCTCAAAAGAAGAACGGAAAAAAAGAGCAGAACAAGCTTTGGAAAATTCCAGTTTATTAGCATTTAAAGATCAATATCCCGAACAACTTTCTGGTGGGATGCAACAACGGGTAGGTTTAGCTAGAGCCCTTGCAAATGATCCGGAAATTTTGTTAATGGATGAAGCTTTTTCAGCGCTAGATCCTCTTATTCGTCGCGAAATGCAAGATGAATTGTTGGATTTACAAGAAAATGTCAAAAAAACAATTATTTTCATTACTCATGATTTAAATGAAGCGTTGCGGATTGGCGATCGTATCGCTTTAATGAAAGACGGGCAAATTATGCAAATTGGTACCGGTGAAGAAATTTTAACCAATCCAGCCAATCAATATGTACGGGATTTCGTTGAAGATGTGGACCGTTCGAAAGTTCTAACTGCGCAAAATATTATGGAACCTGCCATTACCATGAATATTGAAGCTGACGGACCAAATGTGGCTTTAAATCGCATGCGTAAAGAAGGCGTTAGTATGTTATTAGCTGTTGATCGCAAGCGTCAATTAAAAGGTAGTTTGACGGCTCTAAAAGCGCTAGAAGCAAGAAGAGAACAATTACCATTAAAAGAGGTTATTGATAAAAACGTTAAGAAGATTCCCCAAGATATGTTAGTGACAGACATTTTTGACGTGATTAAAGACGCTGAAGCACCTTTAGCGGTAGTAGATGAAAATGACAAATTATTAGGAGTCGTTATTCGCGGAAGTGTGATTGAAGCATTAGCTGAAACAGGAGATGAGGAGGTGGAGTTTGTTGGATAATTTATTACAACAAGCAATTCCAGTTGCAAAATGGGTGGAAAACTTTACTGATTGGTTGACGAAAACTTTTGCAGGACTATTTAGTTTTGTTCAAACGATTGGTCAAGTGATTATGGACACGATTACCAATACATTACTATTTATTCCACCATTATTATTTATTGTCTTATTAGCTATCGCTGCTTTTTTCTTATCAAAGAAAAAGCCTGGCTTAACAATTTTGACTTTCTTTGGACTGTTATTCATCTATAATCAAGGCCTGTGGAATGATTTGATGAATACCGTTACGCTCGTTTTATTAGCTAGTTTAGTTTCGATTGTGATCGGGATTCCATTGGGGATTTTAATGGCTAAAAGTGAAAAAGCCAATACAATTGTGTCCCCTATTTTAGACTTTATGCAAACTATGCCGGCTTTTGTTTATTTGATTCCAGCCGTTGCTTTCTTTGGAATTGGTATGGTACCAGGGGTATTTGCATCAGTTATTTTTGCATTGCCACCTACAGTGCGTATGACTAATTTGGGCATTCGACAAATTCCAAGTGAATTAGTTGAGGCTTCTGATTCTTTTGGTGGTACTGGTAAACAAAAATTATTCAAACTAGAACTACCTTTAGCTAAGGGTACGATTATGGCTGGTGTTAACCAAACGATGATGTTAGCTTTATCAATGGTGGTCACAGCTTCTATGATCGGAGCTCCTGGTTTAGGTCGCGGCGTATTGTCAGCCTTGCAACAAGCGCAAGTTGGTAATGGTTTTGTAAATGGCTTAGCGTTAGTTATTTTAGCGATTATTATTGATCGCTTTACGCAAAAATTAAATGCACCTAAAAAAGATCGTAAAAGAAATCTTGATCCAGCTGCTAAGAAAAAACAAAAATGGATTACAGGGGGCGTTGTCGCTGTAATTGTGGCTTTAATTTTTGGTTCTACTTTTGCGGGGAGTCATGCGACTAATAAGGGCACTATTCATTTATCTTATGTCGAATGGGATACAGAAGTTGCTTCAACCAATGTGATTGCTGAAGTCTTAAAAGAAGAAGGTTATAATGTAAAATTAACACCTTTGGATATGACAGTAATGTGGCAATCTGTTGCTAATGGTGAAACAGATGGAATGGTAGCTGCTTGGCTACCACATACACATCAAGCACAATATGCGAAATATAAAAATCAATTAGAAAACTTAGGTGAAAATCTAAGTGGTGCAAAACTGGGAATTGTCGTACCAAGTTATATGGATGTGAACTCAATAGAAGATTTAAGTGATCAAGCCAATAAACAAATTATTGGGATTGAACCTGGTGCAGGTGTTATGAAAGCTGCGGATAAAACCCAAGCTGCTTATCCTAATTTGAAAGACTGGACGGTGGAATCTTCATCTTCTGGTGCGATGACAGTGGCATTAGGAAAAGCTATTAAAAATAAAGAACCAATCGTCATCACTGGTTGGTCACCTCACTGGATGTTTGCAAAGTATGACTTGAAGTATTTGGCCGATCCAAAAGGGACAATGGGTGGTGCTGAAACAATTAATACGATGGTTCGTAAAGGCTTAAAAGAAGATCAGCCTGAAGCATATAAAATTTTAGATAAATTCCATTGGGAACAAAAAGATATGGAAGAAGTCATGTTAGCAGTACATGATGGGAAAGATCCTGCCCAAGCTGCCAAAGAATGGGTCAAAAATAATCCAGATAAAGTAAATGAATGGGTTAAATAAAAATAAAAATCGGCAGTACGCAAGCTTGCGTGCTGCCGATTTTTAATGTTCTCAATAATTTATTGTTCGTATTTAAAGTGCAAAATTCAAATTATTTTAAAAGTGCTTTGCCCGAAAGTCCCTAATAATCTGACGCGATTGATAAATCTTTTCAGCGTTTTCTTGGTTACGACTAATATAGGAATAAAATAGGATATCCACAGCTAAAAATTGCGCGATTAAAGAATTAGTAGCTGCACTCCGTTGATCAGCTTCTTGTGGTCTGGAAACTTGGAGTGAAACATCTGCTAATTTTGAAAGTCTGTTGTTTCCAAAACGAGTTAAAGTAATAATTGGAATTTTTAATTCCTTTGCAACATCAGCAAAGTAAGTGATTTCTGGCGTTTCCCCAGAATTTGAAATCAGCCACAATACGGCGTCTTTTTTGGTATTAATTAGTTGGGGTAATAGACTATTGTAGTTTGTTTCAAGCGAAACACTTTTACCAATGCGGTCCCACTTTTGTTTAATATCTTCAGCTACTAAATGAGAAGCTCCCACACCGGCTACAAAGATCCGTTCTTTTGTTTCCAATAATTTTAAGGCGGCTAATAATTTTTCGTCACTTAAAATTTGCGTCGTTTCTTGTAATGTTAACTGGGCATTTTGAGATAATTTTTCTTTTAACGATGCAATTGGTTCGTTTTTTTTCACATCGGAATATTCTTGGTTGGCGCTATTGGGCTGATTTTCGGCTGAAATTTGGATTTTGAAATCAGTTAGACTTGAAGCACCGACTTTTTTTGCAAAACGGACGACAGTCGGCGCGCTGGTTTTAGAACCTTTGGCAATTTGCTCGGCGGTCATGGTTGGAATTTTGTCGATATTTCTTTTTATATAACGAAAAATTCGTAATTCCGCTTTGGATAGTTCATTTTCCATTCCTTGAATTCGATTGATTAATGCCATTGCAATCACCTCCAGCTTATTATAACAGAAATCATATTTTCTTAGGGAAGAAATATCGGTTTATAAATAAGCGGATTTGACGACAAAAAACGACAGCACAAAGCTGTCGTTTTACTGCATAAGCTTAAAAACTTTTAGCGGCAGCGACGATTTCTGAAGTAGCTTTAGTCATAATTTCATCTACTTTAGTTGGGTCAAAGTCCAAACCTTCTGCTAATATTTCATTAAAGTCTGTGATACCAATAAAGTTTAACATCTGACGTGTATATTGCGCGGCGAAATCTTGTCCGTTATAAAAACCACCACTAGCTTGAATATGGAGCGCTTTTTTACCAGTAACTAAGCCAACAGGGCCTTCTGCTGTGTATTTAAAAGTTTTACCAGCGACACAAATTGTATCAAACCAAGCTTTCAAACGACTAGGAATACTTAAATTCCAGAGTGGATTGGCGATGACGATTTTATCTGCTTTTTCAAATTGTTCGGTTAAACCGTTAAAGGCAGCCAATTTACTTTGTTGGCTTTCAGATAAGTCGCCAAATTCTGCGCCTTTTATTAAAGCATGCCAGCCAGAAGTGATATCTGCATCAATTTCAGGGAAGTCTGAAGCATAAGGGTTAACCACGATAATTTCATCAGTGGGATTTGTTTCTTTGTAGGTATCTAAGAAAGCTTCCAATAATTGAACTGCATGAGAATCTTTAGCTTCTAGTGGGTGCCCTTTAACAGCGAGTAACGTAGACATAGTTGATTTCCTCCAATTTTAATCGTTTTTATCTTTTTGCCTTTTTTTCACAAAGGCGGTTATTATGTACGCAAAAAACATACGTTATAATTATAACGGTTACATCCACAATTTTCCAATTTTTTTGTTTTTAAGTAATTATACTTAAATTTAAAACGGTTGAACTTGCAATTTCACTTCAAATCAAGTAAAGTAAACCTGTGTGCATTGCACACCACCTGTCACTTGGTTTGGCGAGTCACCAACGCTTTACTCAGTCGCAGGGAGAATAAAAATGTGAGGTGAAAAAACATGGCAATTTCAAAAGAACGTAAAAACGAAATCATGACAAAATTTGCACGCCACGAAGGCGATACTGGTTCTCCAGAAGTGCAAATCGCTGTGTTGACTGAAGAGATCAACCACTTGAATGAACACGCACGCGTCCACAAAAAAGACCACCATTCTTACCGTGGTTTGATGAAAAAAGTTGGTCATCGTCGTAACTTGTTAGCTTACTTACGTAAAACTGACGTACAACGTTACCGCGAATTGATCCAAGCTTTAGGATTGCGTCGTTAGTCGTTATCGTCTTAAAAGTGAGGTTCAGCTTGAATCTCACTTTTTTGCTATGAAAAATTAAACAAATGCTGGGATAGTGGTAAGGCTAACTACTAACCAAATGAAAGTTTTGAACCCATTTCAAATTTTTCATTTGTTTAGTAGCGGCCCACTATCTACAGGAGATAGGAGAATTTATGACAAAACAAGTATTTAAAACAACTTGGGGCGGTCGTTCCTTACAAGTTGAAGTCGGTCAATTAGCTAAACAAGCCAACGGTGCCGTTTTAGTCCGTTATGGCGACACAGCTGTCTTAAGTGCAGCAGTAGCTTCAAAAGAAGCCAAGGATACAGATTTTTTCCCATTAACAATTAACTACGAAGAAAAAATGTATGCAGTTGGTAAAATTCCAGGTGGTTTTATTAAGCGTGAGGGACGTCCTTCTACTGATGCTACTTTAACAGCGCGTTTAATCGACCGTCCAATCCGTCCGATGTTTGCTGAAGGCTTCCGTAATGAAGTGCAAGTAACCAATATCGTGATGAGTGTGGAACAAGACTGTTCACCAGCGATGGCAGCAATGTTAGGTTCATCTTTAGCATTATCTATTTCAGATATTCCTTTTGACGGTCCAATTGCAGGCGTTGAAGTTGGTCGGGTAGATGGTGAATATGTTTTAAATCCAACGGTTGAACAAGCGGAAAAAACGGATATTGAATTAAGCGTAGCAGGTACTAAACATGCGATTAACATGGTTGAATCTGGGGCAAAAGAAGTTTCAGAAGACGATATGTTAGGCGCTTTACTATTTGGTTTTGAAGCCATTAAAGAATTAGTTGCTTTCCAAGAAGAAATTGTTGCTGCTGTCGGCAAAGAAAAAATGGAAGTCAAACTTTTACAAGTGGATCCAGAGTTAAAACAAGATATTTACGATAGCTATTACAGTGTAATGAAGACAGCTGTAATGACAGAAGAAAAGCTAGCCCGTGAAGATGAAATTGAAAAAGTTAAAGAAACAGTCAAAGAAGTTTACGCAGAAAAATTTGCTAATGTAGAAACAGAAGATTTGGTACAAATTACCAAAGAAATTAAACAAGTAGCTGAAGACTTAGAAAAAGATGTCGTCAGAGAATTAATCACGATTGATAAAATTCGTCCGGATGGTCGTAAATTAGACGAAATCAGACAATTATCATCAGAAGTTGGTTTATTACCACGCGTTCATGGTTCAGGTCTATTTACTCGCGGCCAAACACAAGCGTTATCTGCTTGTACTTTAGCACCTTTAGGGGAACATCAAATTATTGATGGCTTAGGCGTAGAAGAATCAAAACGTTTTATCCATCATTACAATTTCCCACAATTTTCTGTTGGCTCGACTGGTCGTGCTGGTTCACCAGGCCGTCGTGAAATCGGTCACGGCGCTTTAGGTGAGCGTGCCTTAGCTCAAGTAATTCCAAGTGAAACAGACTTCCCTTATACAATTCGTTTAGTAGCAGAAGTTTTAGAATCAAATGGTTCTTCTTCTCAAGCAAGTATTTGTGCAGGTACTTTGGCATTAATGGATGCCGGTGTACCAATTAAAGCGCCAGTAGCTGGGATTGCAATGGGACTTGTTTCTGATGGTGAAAACTACACGATTTTAACAGATATCCAAGGTTTAGAAGACCACTTAGGCGATATGGACTTTAAAGTTGCCGGTACAAAAGATGGTATTACAGCGCTACAAATGGATATTAAAATTCAAGGGATTACAGAACAAATTTTACGCGAAGCATTAGCCCAAGCGAAAAAAGCACGTTTTGAAATCTTAGCAGAATTAACTTCAACTTTAGCTGAACCACGTAAAGAATTAAGTCAATATGCACCGAAAATTGAAATGATTCAAATTGACCCTGAAAAAATCAAAGTGGTTATTGGTAAAGGTGGCGACACCATTAACGGTATTATTGAAGAAACAGGCGTTAAAATTGATATCGATCAAGAAGGCAAGGTTTCGATTGCTTCTGCCGATGCTGAAATGATCCAAAAAGCGATTAAGATTATTGAAGAATTAACCAAAGAAGTAAAAGTTGGCGAAGTTTACTTAGGTAAAGTAGTCCGCATCGAAAAATTTGGTGCATTCGTTAACTTAATCAAAGGTAAAGATGGCTTAGTTCACATTTCACAACTTGCAAACGAACGCGTGAACAACGTGGAAGATGTGGTGAAATTAGGGGATGAAGTTTTAGTTAAAGTAACTGAAATCGATCGCCAAGGCCGGATTAACTTGTCACGTAAAGCCTTATTAAAAGACGATAAAAAAGAAGAAACAAAATAAGCAATTTTCCTCGTATCAAAAATGATACGAGGTTTTTTATACATAAAATAGGGATTTGATTTTGACAAAAGAAGGTTATCAGTTTGCTTTGCTTTTTTACAAAAAGGACTGCTGACAAAAAGGGTTAGATTCAAACAATAAGAGGGAAATTTAAGAAAGTAATACTTAAATTTTTCCAAAATTTCGGCTTATTTAAACAAATGTTGCTTTTATAGCACCGTTTATTCAAAAAGAGGATATGACAGAAGCTGCTTATGTCATATCGTTTAAAAAAGGTATGACAAGCTTTTTGTCATACCTTTAGTAGTTATTGTAAATTGTTTTTCGCTTTAATAATTAACATCATCGGGCGACGAAGTTCTTCTTTCATTTCCGGTAGCGCCAGTAGTTCTTTTGCAGGCGTTGGCTCCACTACGTTTAAAAGAGTAAAATCATTCTCTAACAATGTATTGAGATAAGTCGTTAGCGTGCGGTGATACTTGGTGACTTTTTCGCCTAAGAAATTAGCTTCTCTTAATCCTTCGTTAAAGTAGTTATCAAGAGGATAATGTAAAATATTTCCCTTCTCATCATAGTACCAATCTTGACTTCCTTCAGCAGTAAAAGCGGGGTGCTCCACTGAAAAAACAAGAATTCCATCAGGTTTTAAATACTGTTTAATATTTAAAATTAAACGTTTAAAATCAGCTACGTAATGAATTGCTAGTGAGCTGAGAACAACATCAAATGTAGCGACTGGAAAAGTAATCGTGGCAATATCAGCTTGTAAATAATTTACCGGATAGCCTGCTGTTTTTTCTTTGGCTACAGCCAACATTTTTTCAGATAAATCGACACCGGTTACAGCTTTTGCCCCATGTTCAGCGGCGTAAAGACAATGCCAACCATACCCACAGCCGAGGTCTAAAACAGTTTTATCCGTAAAATCAGGTAACAATTTTTGCAATGTATGCCATTCACCTGCACCAGCGAGTCCTTTTTGACTACGTGTCATTTGACTATATTTGTTAAAAAAATTTTCATTATCATAAATAGTATTCATTTTTATTTCCTCCATGTCATTTTTTTTATGAAATGCCATGGAGATTTTCTCTTTTGTGGGCAATCATCATCACCACTCCCATCTTTTATCATTATTCTAGCACAGAAAAAACTTTCTTAAACAAGTAAAGATTGAAGCAAAATCGTTTAAAGATTGCGATTAAAAGAAGCATCCGTTTATTTTATTTTCTAATTGAAGAGAGAAAAAGATGTTAATTTCCATTGAGTTGATATGCTTTTTTGAGCTGAATAAATAAAAAAATAGCAATCACTAACGTTAATCCTTCACTTAAAGGTAGACTTAGCCAAACGCCCGTTAAGCCAAACGTTTTCCCTAGCAAAATAACAAAAGGTAAAATCAATAGGTATCCCCGTAACAAAGCAATGATAAAGGATTGTTTTGCTTTACCCACTGCAGCAAAAAAGATACTCAAAATAATATTAAAACAAGCACCAAATAGGGCTAAAAAATAAAGTGGCAAGCCGTTTAAGGCAAGTTTTGCCAAAGCGTTATTGTTTTCACTATTAAAGATTGCGACAATCGGGATTTTAAAAATTAGCACAATCAGATAGAGCAGGAGAGCTAGTGTGAAACTCACTTTAAAGCCATAATGCAAATAATAAAAAACTTTTTGCATCTCTTTATTGGCGGTAGCTTGGGAAATTAGCGGTTGCACACCTTGGGCGACACCAGTAAATAAGGCCAAAGCTACTAGTAAGATATTGGCTAAAATACCGTAAGCTGCAACGGCTATATCCCCACTTAAAGAAAGTAAAACTTGATTGAAAACTAAGATGCTAATGCCGGTACTCATTTCGGTTAAAAAAGATGAAAGACCCAATTGTGCGCTACGCGTAATCGTTTTAATCCTCAATTTTGTAAATTTGAAAACCAAACGACGATTGGCTTTTTTACGATGACTACTTAGAATAAGCAAACTTAAAACAGGTGATAATACAGTAGCTAAGGCGGCTCCTGCCATACCCATTTTTAGCGGGAAAACAAAAATGTAATCAAAAATAATATTAAAGAGACTTGAAAAAAGCATCGCCTTCATCGCTAGTTGAGGATTATTGTCATTGCGAATAAAGGCTAAGACTAGATT
This sequence comes from Enterococcus canintestini, assembly GCF_001885735.1. Lineage (GTDB taxonomy): Bacteria > Bacillota > Bacilli > Lactobacillales > Enterococcaceae > Enterococcus_C > Enterococcus_C canintestini. Next base: position 141,811 of record NZ_JXKG01000004.1, read on the forward strand.
GTTACAGATAAAAAAGGGCGCCATCACTAAGATAAAACGTAAATAAGTACTTGTTAAATGTAGTGTAGCCGTACTTGCGCCTAATAAAGTTGCTAAAGGTCTTACAGCAGTTAAGCCTAAAAAAGTAAAGACTACTCCTAGTAAAATTCCTGTCAGCAATAATTCAGAAAAATAAGTTTTTCCTTTTTTTAAAACAAATAAGGTCGCACCCCCCATACCTAAAAGTAAACCCAGACCATTTAAAAGATTAAAAAGAGGCAGTGCAATATTTAACGCAGTAAGGCCTAAGGTGCCCACACCATTGGCAATAAAAAATGTATCGGCCAAAATATATAAAGAGAGACCAAAAGTACTTAAAACACTGCGGGTAACATAGCCTTTAATTTCTTTCATTAAAACTCCTCCAAAAAAAGAGCAGCACTTTATCCTCCAAAGGCCTATGGGATAAAGTGTTACTCTCAACATTTTTTTGTTGGCAAAACCCGGCGATTTTGCAAATATAAGATTAGTTTCATTTTAGCAATTTGTTCATTTTAGCGCAATCAGAATTAGCAATGATTCATTTTTTCAAATTACGCAAACAAACAAGAAAATTATGGAAAAATCGCTCCTTTGATTTTTGTAACTTAGAAATCAGGAGAGTGAGAAAATGGTTTATCAGTGTCTGTTAGAAAAAGATGAAAGAACGCTTTGGCGAATTTATTTATTAGGGCGAAAAAATACGTTTATTTCATACGAAGAGTTGCAAAATGAATGCCAATTTACCGCTAAAAAGATTCAGCGTTTATGTGAATGGTGGTCAGAAATTGAAAATGAGAAAAAAAGCGGGATTGATTTTGTTCCAAATGAAACAGGCGTACAAGTACAATTAACCGAACATTTTTGTGAAAGAATACTTTGGCACCAGCTTTTAACGCAAAGTTTGACGTTTCAATTATTATGGCAAAAGTTAATGGATCCACTAGTGACCATTACCCAGCTATCCCAACAACATTATGTCGCTCGAAAAACAATTTGGCGTCGTTTAGAAGGGTTAAAACCACTGTGGCAAAATTTTAATTTGCGTCTAGATGATAATTTTCAAAATTGTATCATGGGGCTTGAAAGTCAAAAACGATATTTGATTTTACAATTAAAAAAGATGCAGTTACCAGATCAAAAAGAAGATGTTTTATTACCGTTTATGAAAGAAATCAGCACTACTAGAGCCAACCTTGGTTTTACTATCAGTCAAATGGAATCGAAAATTTTACATAGTCGTGCCCCGCAACTTGCTTATCACTTAGATGAACGCGGGTTTCAATTTTTGCTTCAGCAATTACTCGGTCAAGAAATTTGGCTACCAAAATGCTATGAAACATTCAGGGTAACATTTACAGATGAACCAAAATTAAGGAGCTACTCTGAAGCGACAATCCAAGATATCTATCGCTATCATTTGTGTTTACAACTTTTTTGCGGCGATAGTATAGAAGAGTTTTTCAGCCCGCCTAAACAGTTAAGCGAGGCTATTTTATTAGAAACAATCAGCCAAAAATGTGTGGATAAGTATACAAGATTTACCCGTAAGCACAAACATGTTGTGAATGGCTATGATTATGTATTAAAAAAGTAAACTGAATCATTTTATTTTGTTTAAACCGCCTTATTTTGTTGCATAAAATTATAATTATTTGAGTAGGAATGATAAAATATAAGCGATGAATGACGAAAGTAGGTGGCGAAATGCTGGAATTATTTTGGTCTTTAATTGTCGGTAGCCTCTTAGGTTTACTTGCCGGAATGATTTATGGCAAAGATGTGCGCAGCGGTTTTTTAGGCTATATGATGATTGGTTTTTTAGGCAGCTGGGTAGGCAGAATTTTTTTAGGTCCCACGGGTCCAAAAATTGGAGGCTTTTATATTATTCCAGCTTTGGTAGGTTCGGTTATTTGTCTGGGGATTTGTTCGTACCTTTTACAAAAAATTCGGCAGTTTGATTTTTATTAATATTTTGTATTAGTCACGTCTGGCACGTGGCTTTTTTTTATGAGTAAATTGACCAAATGTAAACGTTTTATAAACTGGTGTGTTAAAATTAAAAAGAGCAATTATTCTAAACTTTAAGTTTTTTTATCTTTTTTATTTTGGTAAAGGAGGGGTTAGATGGGTTTTTGGAATCGTTTCTTTTTAAAAGACAAAAATAAAACAAAGTCGTATCAAGAGAAAGATTCAAAAAAAGCAGTACCCAAAACGGCTGAAGCACAAAAAGAGCAATGGGAAGAAATTCCTTTTTATCTGCCGACTGATGAAAATAAGGAACTTGTCAGTGTTGTTGCGGCTAGTATTGCAGCAAATGATCAGCCTGAAAGTTCTTTTGTTGTGAAGAAAATTAGTAAAAAAAATCAAGAGGCAGAGTTAGTGGCGGTGATTGCAACAAGTATTGCCGCAGGGATGAAGCCAGAATCGCAGTTTGTGGTAAAAAAAATATATCAAAGAAAATAGTGGAGGGGTACTATGTTACGGAAGTTTAAAATTTCAATTGATGGTAAAGAATATTTAGTCGAAATGGAGGAAATTGGCGGAGAGCAAAGACCAGTAGCGCCAGTAGCACCTGTAAGTGAACCTGTGCAATCTGATGTGGTTAAAAAAGCGCCGGTTTCTGAAAATACAGCGCCAGCACCAGTAAATCAGCCAATCGCAACAGCAAATAGTGAAACACTCACTGCGCCAATGCCTGGAACTATTTTAAAACTATTAGTCAACCCAGGAGATGCGGTGACAGCAAATCAACCAGTAATGATTTTAGAAGCGATGAAGATGGAAAATGAAATTGTAGCGCCAAAAGATGGTACTGTCGCTGAAATTTTTGTGCAAGTTGGGGCAATTGTAAATGCTAGTGATCCCCTTATTGCTTTTAATTAGCCAATTAGTCAGGAGGATATTTGATGCCAAAGATCAAATTTATGGAAACGGTGTTGCGAGATGGACAGCAAAGTTTAATCGCTACGCGCATGCCGACTAGTGATATGGTACCAATCTTAAAAACGATGGATGAGGCGGGTTATTACGCTTTAGAAATGTGGGGTGGGGCGACTTTTGATGCCTGTTTGCGCTTTTTAAATGAAGATCCTTGGGAAAGATTACGCACTATTCGTAAAGAAATTAAAAATACCAACTTACAAATGTTATTGCGGGGGCAAAATTTACTAGGCTATAAAAACTATGCAGATGATGTTGTCGCAGAATTTGTCAAAAAATCTGTCGAAAACGGAATTGATATTGTCCGCATTTTTGATGCCTTAAACGATACTCGTAATTTAAAAACCTCAATAGAAGCTTGTAAAAAAGCGGGTGGACACTGTCAAACAGCCATTTCATATACGACGAGTGATTTTCATACGGTAGATTATTTTGTTAATTTAGCCAAAGAAATGGCCAATCTTGGAGCGGACTCCATTTGTATTAAAGATATGGCGGGGGTGCTTGTGCCACAAACTGGCTTTGAGTTGGTGAGTCGGATTAAAGATGTCATTGATTTACCTGTGGATGTTCACGTTCACGCTACAAGTGGAATCGCAGAAATGACTTACTTAAAAGTTGCTGAGGCTGGTGCAGATATTATTGATACGGCGATTTCTTCTTTTGCAGGTGGCACTAGTCAACCCGCGACAGAATCAGTTGCAATCGCACTATCAGGTCTAGGTTATGAAACGGGATTAGATCAATTAAAATTAGAAAAGATTGCAGATCACTTTAATCCGGTACGCGACCGTTTTAGAAATGAGGGCAAATTAAATCCTAAAGTAAAAGACGTCGAGCCAAAAACGTTGCTGTATAAAGTACCAGGCGGAATGTTATCCAATCTTTTAAGCCAATTAAGTGAACAAGGGCTAGCCGATAAATACGATGACGTTTTAGCCGAAGTGCCAAAAGTGCGTGCTGATTTAGGTTATCCACCATTAGTTACACCGCTATCGCAAATGGTAGGAACACAAGCGCTAATGAATGTAATCAGTGGCCAACGGTATAAACTTGTCCCGACTGAGATTAAAGACTATGTGAAAGGCTTATACGGTAAACCACCCGTTGCCATTGATGAAGAGATTAAGCAAAAAATTATTGGGACAGAAAAAGTAATTACTATCCGGCCGGCTGATCTTTTAGCGCCACAACTACCCGGCTTTGAAGCAGAAATTAAAGCATATGCGCATTCGATGGAAGATGTATTGAGTTATGCTGTTTTTCCGCAACAAGCTAAAGACTTTTTAGGAAGACGAGAAGATCCATTTTACGATGTTCCCCTTCAAAAAGTTTCTGTTCAGTTGGAAATATAATACTAAAATAAAGTGTAGTTAGACAGTCTGAAAGCGGGCTGTCTATTTTTTGAAGAAAAATAGCCCAATAGAAAATAAAAGTGTAAACAGACTGATTTTTAGTTATAGGAAGAATTTTTTATAATAAAGCCAAATTCCAATTGATAAGCATCTTTTTAGTGCAATGTAACAAAAAAAGATGTCTAAAAAGACATCTAAATAATCAGCTAATAATTAATTTTTAAGACAAATAACTTGCTACTTTTGTTGTAATCAGATCGACAGCAACGTGATTTTCGCCACCTTCTGGCACAATAATATCTGCATAGCGTTTGGTAGGTTCAATAAATTGATGATACATTGGTTTAACGACAGATAGGTATTGTTCAATGACTGAATCGAGTGTACGGCCACGTTCTTCCATATCTCGTTTAATGCGGCGGATAATTCGGATATCATCATCGGTATCGACATAAATTTTGATGTCCATTAAATCGCGCAGGCGTTCATCTTCTAAAATTAAAATTCCTTCTAAGATGATAACTTCTTTTGGCTCTTGGACAATTGTAGCTTTGCTCCGCGTATGAGCGACGTAATCATAAACGGGTTTTTCAATTGCTTCATAGCACATTAATTTTTTAATATGTTCAATTAAAAGATCCGTATCAAAAGCAAAAGGATGATCGTAATTGGTATTTAAACGTTCATCAAAGCTTAAATTGCTTTGATCTTTGTAATAAGAATCTTGTTCTAGCATCATAATCGAATGATCGGGAAAGTTATTGAAGATTGCCCGACTAACACTCGTTTTACCACTACCAGAGCCACCAGTCACACCAATAATGATGGGCTTGTTCTTTGTCATGAGAAAACCTCTTTCGTTTTTTATACTAGGTCTATTATATAGATTTTTTCAGAAAATGCTATGCTTTTTCGTTAAATGTAGTCCCTAAAATCGGATAGAGTTGTTCTAAAACTTTTACTTCATAAGTAGGTTTAACATCTGGTAGCAATTGTTTGGCCTCAGGATTCAGCCAGACACTGTCTAAGCCTGCGTTATTTGCCCCTTTAATATCAGAAGTTAACGAATCGCCAATGACTAAAGCTTTTTTGGCGACAAAATGGGGGATGCGGTTTGTAACATAGTCAAAATATTCTGGCATAGGTTTTTGATAACCGGTATCTTCTGAAACGAAAATATCTTTAAAATAATCAAGTAACTGCGCCTCTTTAAGCCGTTTGTATTGCGTTTGTGAAACACCATTGGTCACGACATACAAATCAGCTTTAGCCGCTAAATCGGCAATAATTGCGCGACTATTACCTAATAATTGATGTCCTTGGGTGAGATACTCGCGATACTTCTGGTCAAGTTGTGGGCCATTAACTGTTTTACCTAAAGCAGCAAATAACTTTTCAAAGCGACCATTTGTCACTTCTTGGCGCGTTAATTTGCCTTGTTCATAATCACGCCACAATTGATGGTTCATCGTTAGGTAGTATTCTTTTATTTCCGGTGTTAGTGGCACGTTTAAGTAGTGGAAAAGTTTTCTTAGTGCTTGATCTTCTGAGGCTTTAAAATCCAGTAACGTATCGTCTAAATCAAATAATAATGTAGAATAATTCATTTTTTAACTTCTTTCTATCGAAAATATGGTTTTAATAATGTAAGTTGCTTCTTGGTTAGAGGGTGATAATCACCAGGTTGCGAATTTTCAGCTAAAGAAAGTGGCCCCATAGCAACTCTTCTTAAAGTGATAACTTTTTTTCCACAAGCCAAAAACATTTTTTTAACTTGATGAAACTTACCTTCTTGAATTGCTAGGCGGACAAAGCTATGACCTTTTTCTTTATTTGTAGCTAAAATTTCTAAATGGGCACCTTGGCAGCGAGTGCCATCTAAAAAGACAATTCCGGCTTGAAATGCAGCGATATCTTTAGCGGTGACAATGTCATTAATCCACGCTTCATATACTTTTGTTACTTTTTTTTCTGGATGTAGCAAGTCGTAACCGAGTTGTCCGTTGTTTGTTAAAAGTAATAATCCAGAAGTATCACGATCCAATCGCCCGACGGCATATAAATCAATACGCTGATCTTTTAAAGTTAAACAATCAAAAACTGTCTGATGTTTCTGATCGCTATTGGCCGTTACTACACCTGCTGGTTTATCTAGTAAATAATAAACCTCATTAGTGAAAAGTTCTTTTCCGGCCACTATAATTTTATGAATCCGACTATCAACGTTTTTGTTTTGTTGTGTTTCTTCGCGCCCATCGACTGTGACTTGTCCGCTTAAAAAAAGGCGCTTCATTTCTTTGCGACTTGTATGCAAATTATCTTCAATTAATTTATCTAAACGCATATTTACTCCTTTATTCAGTAGCAAAGTCTCATCTATTATAGCGGAAAATAGATAATTTCACAGCAAAACAGCACTTTCCTTGACTTAAATTTAAATAAGGCCTAAGGTTAAATAGTAAAGTAAATAAAGTTTCTCATACACACAGCGTTACGACCTGGTGGAGAAAGTTTTAACCGACTTTGACAGGACAGTTGTGCATACGACTGTCCTTTTGCGTATTTTTATACGCACCACACTGATGTGCTGAGTAACAAATTTGCTTTTAAAGATTACCGCATATGCGGCCAAAATTTAGGAGGAATTTAGTTATGGCAGTAAAATTGAATGTAGAAAAAAGAGCAATCCGTCCCCGTTCCCTACGCAACAAATTGCGTCACGAAGGAAAAGTACCGGCAATTGTCAATGGTTATCAAATTGAAAGTACACCTGTTGCAGTTGATGCGGCGGCTCTTGAAAAAATTTATCGTGAACACGGCGCGAATGCTGTTATCGTTTTAAGTATTGACGGCAAAAACGTGAACACACTTGTCCGCGGCACACAATCAGATACTTTTACTAAAAAATTAACTCACGTTGAATTCTTGTCAGTAAATATGACAGAAGAAACTGAAGTGGAAGCTGAAGTTTTACTTGTCGGCGAAGCTGCAGGTGTCAAAGCTGGCGGTGTGTTGACACAAACACTATACAACGTGCTTGTTTCTGCAACTCCAGATAAATTACCAGAACGAATTGAAGTAGATGTTACAGGTCTTGAAATCGGGGATGCTTTAACTGTTGCTGATTTACCAAAAGAAGCAGACTTTACAATCGTTACAGACCCTGAAGAACAAATTGTAGCTGTTAGTGAAGCACAAGCAGAAGAAGAACCAGAAGAAGAAACGGAAGCACCAGCTGAACCAGCTGACGCTGAATAATTTTTATTACGTAAAGTAAGTAAAGCGCCGCTGATTGCGGTGCTTTTTTTATAGCCATAAGAAAAATAGGGGATTTTCGTCTATCAAGAAAAATCTTTAGGGAATTTAAAAAAAGCTTTGACAAATTCTTTTTATAAGTGCAATTTTTTTGCATTCTTACTTATTTAAAGTATGATAGATATAGAATCATTACTGATGTTTTCCCTACGCGTGAAGATGGCAAAAGCTATTTAAAAAAAGATACTAACGTAGTGAACACAGCCTTAGGAGGTTTTGAATTTGTTTGAAGTATTTGATAAAAAACGCAGTCGCTTTGCTTCTGTTGGCGTTGTTTCCAGTATGCCTGGAGAATTAATTGACAGCATTTGGTTCATTATCGACCTTGATTTAAAAGGGGTAGTACCTTTGAATAATTTAATCGCTTTTGAATTGCTTAACCACGATGGTAAAGTGACCATGCATTTTTCTCAAGAAAACAGTGAAGTTGAAATGGATATTGATTTACCATTTTTATTTTCTTATGAATTGCCGCAAGAAGTTTATGCTTATGATGACGGCAAACAACAAACGATTTTGTTACCAAGTGAAACAAAATACCAAAAGTAAATATCTATCATAAACTCTCGCCTGATCAGGTGAGAGTTTCTTTTATCGGATAAGAATGTTGATTAAGTGAGTATTTACTGAAATTAACTGTGTTCATAATCGTTTGAAAAAAGAAAAGATTGACAAGGGAACGTTTTAAAGGTAGAGTAGTGGACATGCGATGAGTCGATAAGACCAACTCGTTTGGTCGAATCAAACAGCGACACCAGAAGGAAACTTCACTGCCGGATTTGCAGGGTGTTGGAAGCAAAGTAGTGGACGACGGAGCTTCTGCCAATTTTGGTACTGGTTAAAAACAGTTCTAAGGTTCTTCCTTAGAACTGTTTTTATTTTAGTGAATTTTACGCGAAAGCGACAATTTAATTTAAGCTAAGTGATTCTGACATTTCATTTATTTGAAAGTAGAGAGGTTGTGACAGAAGCTACTTCTAGCACAACGTTTATAAAAAAAGAGGCTGGATGACAAAAACTCGTCATACAGCCTCTTTTTATTTATGATACCAGTAGTAAATAATTATGTTTGAATTATTGTGCTTTTTCAGCCGCATACGCAGCGTTACGTTTTTTCATTTCACGTGCATACCAGACAAAGATTAATAGGTAAGCGACTAAAGCTAAAGCTGCATATAAGACAAAAGTAATTTCGCCTTGAGAAGCGTTACCGACTAGATAAGCTAAGAATTTTTCAACAGGACCTTCCATTGTTGTGTGTGAGATTAAAGCATCTGCACTTAATCCTTTAGGGAAAGCGCCGACTTTTTTAGCTGTTTCGGTAATAAATGGCGCCATTAAGGTACCGGACCATAAGAAGACAGGTAATTCGATTGCACCGATAACGATCATTCGAATTAGTTTACCACGAGTTACAACTAATAATGCTGGGGTAACACCCATTGCGATAATACCGCCTAATGGTAGTAATTTGTTGCCAGGTAAAATCATAGCTTCTAATAACATAATTGGGGCTAAAACGTTAGCTGCAGCCCAAATTTCAGCGCGACCAGCGATAAATGGCCAGTCTAAGCCAATGTTTAAAGTACGACCTTTTAATTTGTTGCTGGCAAAATCAGTAATACCTTGTGAAAGTGGTTCAACCGCAGCAATAAACCAAGCGCCAATCATTGAGAATAACTCCAAACAGGTTGCAGCTGTGAAAGCTAGTGCAAAAATTTGAGTTGGTGTTTGACCAGCTAACATCCCAACGAAAATCCCTAAGTAAATCCCAATGGCAAATTTAGACCCCCAAAAACCGATTTTGCTGTTTAATTTAGCTGCGTCAAAATCGTATTTATCTAACCATGGGAATAATTTGTCAAAAATTTTATCAAAAACCATAATGATTGGATTCATCATATAATTCATATGTGTCGTGGTCATAGGGTTTGTATCGGGTGCATTTAATAAGTCGTTAAATGTTGGTTTCATCAAATCAGAGTTGATAATTTTTAATACGCCGATGAAGATAACCAATGCTGTTGCGATAAATAAGTTGGCACCACAAAAGATTGCAAATAAACCGACGATTGATAAGTGCCAAATATCAAAAATATCCACGTCCAATGTGTTGGTGCGATTTAAAACTAACATTACGATGTTTACAATCACCATAATTAATAAGAAATAAAGTGTATAAGGTGATCCCCAAGTAATAGTAGCAAGAGGAGCCCAACCAACGTCTGTAATGTTTAATGAAAGACCAGTTCGTTCAACAAAAGATTGCATGGCATCAGCAAATGATGTCGATAAAATATTAATAATGGCTCCGATACCAGTTAATGCAATCCCCAGTTTTAAACCGCCTTCTAGCGCTTTGGTGAATTTTACTTTGAATAGTAGTGCAATTAGCGTCAAAACAATTGTCATTAAAGGGGCAGCTCCCAAGTTAATTAAAGGCTGGAAGACTGTATTGGCTAAATCAATAATTGTACTCATCTTTTCTTCTCCTCTGTCTTTGTGTAAACGGAGCAGCGGCTAAGTCAGTGTGCTCCGTTTCACAAAAAATTATTTTTGCACTTGTTTAATAGCGGCTTCCATTTGAGCATAAACAGGCTCAGCCATAGCTGGAATGCGGTAAAGAATTGCACCAGCATCAACGACAGGAATATTAACCGGGAAACCTAAATCAGTGTTGGCAATTTGTGCGAAGATATCATAGTGAGACAACATTTCTTCATTAATGTCTTTAATCATAACTGCATCACAACTTACTTGATAACCGCGTTTTTTCAATTCGCTTTCTAAAGCGCTTTTAATTTGGTGGCTGGAATTAACCCCTGCGCCACATGCTGCTAAAATTTTGACCATCTTTTTTTCTTCCTTTCTTAATTAAAGTAAGCTTATTTTTGGACTTGTTTAATAGCTGTTTCCATTTGAGCATAAACAGGTTCGGCCATGGCTGGAATGCGGTAAAGAATTGCACCAGCGTCAACGACAGGAATATTAACCGGGAAACCTAAATCAGTGTTGGCAATTTGGGCGAAAATGTCATAGTGAGATAACATTTCTTCATTAATGTCTTTAATCATAACTGCATCACAACTTACTTGATAACCACGTTTTTTCAATTCGCTTTCTAAAGCGCTTTTAATTTGGTGGCTGGAATTAACCCCTGCGCCACATGCTGCTAAAATTTTGACCATTCTAATTACTCTCCTTTAAAATTTTCTACTAAAAATTGATAAATTTGATTTGGATCTTCATAAGTGAAGAATTCCAGCATTTGTTTACGATCTGTTGCATTAATAAAATCCATAATATCGGCTAATAATCCCGCTTGTGCTTCGCCATCTTCGTTTAAAATCATAAATAAAAATGAAACCGATAGTTCCTCATCAGGACTAATCATATTATGAAACTTAATTTTATGGTTTAGTTTAACTGGAACGATTCGAGTTGTTTTGACGAATTCGCTTTCAGTATGGGGGATAGCAATATTCGGTAATGTTGCATCAACTGGGGTCATATCTAATCCAGTTGGATAGTTTAATTCACGTTCAATTAAATTCACGATAAAATCAGCTGTTACTAAATCTTTTTTTAATAGGTCTTGATAAACTTCATTAAAAACTTCTTCTTGGTTTGTTTTATCAGAAATATAAACAGTGTCTGGTGCGAAGATTTCTTTTTTGTTCCCCACTATAACTCCTCCTGTTCGCTTTTGTTTAATAGTGTGTTTAAATCTTGCTTACACTCATATTATAATCGCTTTCAAACGCTTGTCAACTAAATTTCGAAATAAAATAAACATAAAATCGTTGTTTGTTGTTGAAAAATGTTTTGTTCTGTTTTAATATGAGGATGAAAGGAGGATGCATATGCTTAAAAGTGAACGACAACGTTCCATATTAGAGCTTTGTGAACAACATGGTGTGATTACTGTTCAATTTGTTCGAAAAAATTTGCATGTCTCTGATATGACGATTCGCCGTGATTTAGAAGAATTGGCGCAGCAAGATAAAATTATCCGTGTTCACGGTGGCGCGCAGAGTAAATCTTTTGCGGCAGGAGCAAGTACTGCCAGTGAAATGAAGACTGCAGCTTTAGATGATTTGGAACTTTCACATCTGGAAAAAAAACGCATTAGTATAGAAGAAAAAGATTACATTGCAAAACAAGCGGTGCAATTTATTGAATCAGGAGATACGATTTTTTTAGGTTCAGGGACGACGATTGAATTGATGACAAAATATTTAATCAATCGCGATCTGCGTGTTGTGACCAATAGTTTGCCGGTTTTTAATTTACTACAAGAAAATGAACAATTAGATTTGTATCTAGTTGGAGGTTCTTACCGTAAGAAGACAGGCGCTTTTGTGGGTTCAATTGCCAACGAGACCATACAAAAATTGAGTATTGAGAAAGCTTTTGTGGGCGTGAACGGACTAATGGCAGAATATGTATCAACTTTCAATATTGAAGAAGGTAAGTTTCAACAATTAGTTTTGAATCAGGCCAAAAAACGTTACTTAGTGGCTGATGCACATAAATTTAATCGAAGTGATTTTTATAACTTTTTCAATTTACGAGATATAGATGCCTTATTTACGGATAAAAGTATTGAAGAAGCTGTCAAAAATAAATACCAACAATATACGACTATCTATAGTTAGCCAATTAGATAGTAAAAAGGAGGAAATATGATGCGTGTTG
>NZ_JXKG01000040.1 GCF_001885735.1 Enterococcus canintestini
GCAAGATTTTTCGGGTTGTCTTGGCTCCCTAATTCTCCTTTTTTAAAGTTTACCTCTGGTTCAAAGTTAAAACTAGACGTATAAGCAAGCAAATGTCCTCGGTTGACAATTTCTTTTCCATCAACCTGTTTTTGGTGCCAGCCTGTCGGTTGCCATACTTGCCGTTCTCGCCCTTCGGAACGTCCTAGATTTTGTTTATCAAGGTAAGCAGTAACAACTGTGGTGCGGTTCAAGGAGTCTAACTCGCCATAAATCACCTTGTTTTCTTGCCACTGGGAAATATCCAGTGTAGACTGCCCATTATTTACGTTTAAAACGGCATTATCGCCACTATGAAAGTCTAAAGCAGCTAATTGGTCGTATTGTTGCTGGTCAATGCTTGTGGTAGCTGTTCCATGGTTTTCTCGCTGTTTTTGTTCGTTTTTACTATCTAACTGATTGCGTACCGTTTGAACGGTTTTATCTGATTGTAAATGTGCGAACCAAGTATTGATTTCTTGCTTATTTCCTAGTCCTAGCCCCACAAGCAAAATCGTAAGGAAGCAGCTTAGCCGCTGTTTTTGTTTCTTCGTCATATTCGTTTCCTCCTTCATCATGAAAAGTGTAGACACTTTATTTATGAGTGCCGACACTTTTTTAATCCCACATCAAAATGGGCTTGTTCATGCGCAATCAATAAGTCCAAACCATGGGCAAGAATTTTGCTCTCTGAAAGGACGTACTTTTTGGCTAGTGCAGTTAATGCCACTTGCTGTTTTGGGGTCAATGTAGCGACTACTCGTTTATTTTCTTTTTTTATAGTCATTGTCCTGCTCCTTCTTTAAAACCAAAAGTAGCGAAATAAGAGCCAGCCAACCACAAGAATCACACCAGACAAAAGTAGGCGTATCCCTTTTTTAACCAATCGACGCAAGCGACCAAAAAAGAAGGAACGGAGTAAACCAGCGCCAAACGTAGAATAAAAAAGCGGAAAAAGCAATGCCAATAAATCATTTTTCATTTTTGAATCCCTCCTGTTGTCGTCTTCTTTTTACTGCTTGTTTCTCTTTATACGCATACCCTCTATACGCATTGGGCTTTGATTTATAGCCATAGCCTTGGGCGTCGTCTAAAATTTCCCCTGTGTCCATTTGAACAATCACAAATCGAGGGTCATAGCGCTTGGATAAGTTTTCAGAAGCAACGGCTTTTATATTTTTTCCAATCATGTGATACACTCCCTTCTCTCGTAAGGACAGCAGGTGGGCTGTTCTTACGAGGGGTTTTCTTGTATTTTCTTGTTTTTTAGTCTATACTCAACGTGTAAATTAATTTTTTTCAGTTTTGAAGTCCTGTAGTGAGGGCTTCTTTTTTTGTGTCCACTTTTTGGGAGCCGTACATTTCACGAAGGGTGTTCATATCGTAATGTTTCCGACTACGTTTTTTGTAGTCACTTGGCGCTTTATACCATGCGTATTTTTTAGGTGAATAACGAAATGCTAGGGTTTTTATACCGTCCTTATATGGTTTGGTATTCCCCGTTAGCCAGATAAACGTTCCCACGATTTCAATTGCTACACCGTCCATTTTTAGGGCAAATAAGCGGTTTAATATGTCTTTGAATTGTTCGGGCGTTTCAGTCGTTTCTTTGGTGTAGGTTTCGCCGTCTTTGTTCTTATGGGTGTTTTTCAGCTTGCTAAACAATTCATCATATTCATTGTTCAGTTGCGCCATTTCTTCATTGCTACCGCCACAATCGGGGTGTAATTTCAAGGCTAGCTTTTTATAGGCTTTTTTCAGTTCTTCTAAGGTTGATACCTGTTGAATGTAGGTCATTTTTTATCAGCGCCTTTCTTTCTTAGTTGTTCCATTCTCTTGTAAGCATTCTCATAGCCTCTGAAAATACCAAAGTCAGAAGCTAATTTCCTTTTTTTCGCACTTTATAATAGATACCGTTGTTGTCTAAAAAATTCCGAATGACTATTTTCTCAATCATATAAGACATTTTACCGTCCCTCTTTTCGGTTTTGCGTCGCTTTTAAAATTAAATCGGGCGTTTTTAGACGATAATCTGCGTCCTTAGTTGTCATGTATGCCGAAAAATCACTGATTCGGTTCGTCAAGCTTAACCACTGGTTGGCAGAAGTCTTTCTTTGTAAAATAATTAAGCCGTTGGGAATTCTAACCTCTTGCCGTTCTAAATCAAATGTGCCATGAATCTCCGCTTTTAACTGCTTTTTCGCTGTTACCATTTCTGATTTTGTTTGAAATTCCTTACTAATTAATACCGTCATTTTTGATTTTCCTTTCTTTTTTGGTTTTTGAACAACCATTTTTGTTAGGCGTTTGAGGAAGTGAAGCTGGACGGTTAAATTGTCCTTTTCGTCAAACGGTGTAGACTATCCCCCTTTGCGTTTTGTTTTCGATTGTTCATTTTCGCCAGTGTGTTCGTGTCGTTTGCTGTGCAGTGAAAGAACCATAGACACCAAGAAAACACAAGGGCGAGCTTGCTCGTGCATTTTACCCTTGTGTTTTCGACTGGCTGTGGTACTGTAGCAAGCAGTGAATGGCACGAACACACGAAAAGGGGCAAGCGAAAAACGCAAAGGGCTGCGTGACACCGTTTTGACATCAGAAAAGGAGAATTTGAGCGGAATGGTTTTGACCTTTGCCTTGTGCAACAAGGCTTTCTTCCGACGAACGGCGGTGGCGGTTGGAGTAAGGAAGAAACAGCTCTTTTCTTTTGATTTTTACCAGCAAAAAAGCCTTGTATCTGCAACGATACAAGGCTTTTTATGGTATAATATAAGAGATAGTAAAGTTTAATGACGGTGGCTATCCAATCGAAAGTGAGGTGGTGCGTATGAACGTACTTCCAAAATCTAAAGAAAGGAAATGCCTGTTGTCTGTTTCAGAAGGCTTGCAACTAATGATTGCGTTTGGTGGCTTTACGCTAACCTTAATAACAACCATTGTTGCAATTCTGAACTATAAAGACAAAAAATAGCCGTCAGCTTTAGCAGGTGGACGACTATTTTTTAATTAGAATATAAATCTGCCACCGTCTTTAGCGGTGCTATCATTGAGGGCGTATTACTAGTACGTCCTCTTTACATAGTCATTATACCACATTTTGAGCGAGAAGAAAGGCGGAAGCCTTTCTTTTTTCATGCGCTCCTAAACGGTGGTGGCGGTTGGAGTGTGGCGGACAACAAAAATTTTACTATCTTATAAAAAACTTCCTTCCTCTTCAGATACAAACGAAGTTTTTCTTTGATACTTATAGAAACCAAACACCTACTACAATCCCTATTCCCAATAAAAGAATAGTAATCAAAAAAATATTCAAGATTCTTTTTTGATGATCCGTCATCGTCTTATTGGAATGTCTATAGACCAGCCCTAACAATATAAATAACAATGTAACCCAAATAAATATTGACATTTTTCACATCTACTCTATAACTTTTTATACGTAACATGATCAATATACATATATATCTTACCAGAATTAGGATGAGCTACTATTTTATCAGCAGCTTCAGTAAAACGTTTCGCAACTGTTCCGCCGATCCCTGCAGTTATAGCTGCCAAAACAGCAGTTATTCCTCCTGTTGCAATACCCGCTACACCCAATAAACCAGCAACTGCTCCTAAAGAACCATCAGAAATTGCAACTTTTCGGAAAGTATCACGTAGCTTTTTCCCATCTGCCTTATTCTTATATGTCCACAAAATTCCTATAGAAATTGGCGCAGCACTGGGTGCTCGGGTTTGGAATCTTGGATCTGTATTTCCTTTTTGAACAATTACTTCATTATTAGTAAATATGTTCCCTTCACTATCCTGATAAATTGTTTCAGGCTGTAAAAACGATTCCTGAACCTCACTTTCTTCTAGCGTTTCTGCCGCATAAACACTTGTTCCAACACCAGTTAATACACTAAATCCAAGTAATAACACCCCAACAAACGAAAACAACTTCAACAATCGAGCCATTCTATCTCCACCTTTTTATTTGGCTGATAGTTATTTTTACTTTCTTTTTGTCGTTTCCAAAGCAAACTTTTTCCCGCTTTTTGTTTTACTCTTTTCTGTCTTGTAACAACCTTCACAAACATAGATTAGCATAAATTCCGCTGAAAAAACAGACTGTTTTTTCTTATCTTTTTCATGTATAATTAATTTTATTGTGATATCCATTTTATTTTAACAGAAAATTATTTAATTATAGTCGTTATTTAAAATTGTAGATAAAAAACAGATAACCCAGGTGGCGCTTACTCCACCTGGGTCTCGTTTTTCTCTAAATTTTCTTTGATCCTATAAACAGTTGGTCGACAAACACCTGCTCTTCTAGAAATTTCCGAAATCCCCATTCCTTGTTCTAGCATTTCGACGATTTGATAATAAATAATTTGTTTTTGTCGATTTCTACTTGTTGGAGAATAATCCGGCTTTCTCCCTCTAAACAGTCCTTTTTCATGCGCTAATGCGATTCCTTGTGCTTGTCTTCGTTTGATTTCCGCCCGTTCGCGTTCCGCTACCATAGCCAAAATTTGAATGATCAAATCTTTGATAAATTTATCTAACAATGCATGTATCCTAATAAAGTGGA
>NZ_JXKG01000041.1 GCF_001885735.1 Enterococcus canintestini
TTTGTTCATTGAAAACTGGATACTTGAAGAAAAAAATCAAAACAAACCGAGAACACCGCGTTGAATGAGTTTTTTAATAAGTTCAATTGCTTATTTTCTTGAGTAAGCTTCTATCGCTAGAAGAACTGCTCAAAACCAGACCGAAAGGTCTTATAAGGTTAAGTGAATAAGGGCGCACGGTGGATGCCTTGGCACTAGGAGCCGATGAAGGACGGGACTAACACCGATATGCTTTGGGGAGCTGTAAGTAAGCTATGATCCAGAGATTTCCGAATGGGGGAACCCAGCATCTTTTATAGGATGTTACGTATACGTGAATACATAGCGTATACGAGGTAGACGCAGAGAACTGAAACATCTAAGTACCTGCAGGAAGAGAAAGAAAAATCGATTCCCCAAGTAGCGGCGAGCGAAAAGGGACCAGCCCAAACCAAGATGCTTGCATCTTGGGGTTGTAGGACTCCGATATGGTAGTTCTTTCAGATAGTCGAATGACTTGGAAAAGTCAGTCAAAGAGGGTAAAAACCCCGTAGACGAAATTTGGAAGGCACCTAGGAGGATCCTGAGTACGGCGGAACACGAGGAATTCCGTCGGAATCCGGGAGGACCATCTCCCAAGGCTAAATACTCCCTAGTGACCGATAGTGAACCAGTACCGTGAGGGAAAGGTGAAAAGCACCCCGGAAGGGGAGTGAAATAGATCCTGAAACCGTGTGCCTACAACAAGTTAGAGCCCGTTAATGGGTGATAGCGTGCCTTTTGTAGAATGAACCGGCGAGTTACGATTGCATGCGAGGTTAAGTTGAAGAGACGGAGCCGCAGCGAAAGCGAGTCTGAATAGGGCGAATGAGTATGTAGTCGTAGACCCGAAACCATGTGATCTACCCATGTCCAGGTTGAAGGTGCGGTAAAACGCACTGGAGGACCGAACCCACGTACGTTGAAAAGTGCGGGGATGAGGTGTGGGTAGCGGAGAAATTCCAAACGAACTTGGAGATAGCTGGTTCTCTCCGAAATAGCTTTAGGGCTAGCGTCGAAGTGAAGAATGATGGAGGTAGAGCACTGTTTGGACTAGGGGCCCATCTCGGGTTACCGAATTCAGATAAACTCCGAATGCCATTCATTTATATTCGGCAGTCAGACTGTGAGTGATAAGATCCATAGTCGAAAGGGAAACAGCCCAGACCACCAGCTAAGGTCCCAAAATGTATGTTAAGTGGAAAAGGATGTGGGGTTGCACAGACAACTAGGATGTTGGCTCAGAAGCAGCCACCATTTAAAGAGTGCGTAATAGCTCACTAGTCGAGTGACCCTGCGCCGAAAATGTACCGGGGCTAAACATACTACCGAAGCTGTGGAGTACACCGTAAGGTGTATTGGTAGGAGAGCGTTCTAAGGGCGTTGAAGGTAGATCGTGAGGACTGCTGGAGCGCTTAGAAGTGAGAATGCCGGTATGAGTAGCGAAAGACAGGTGAGAATCCTGTCCACCGAATGACTAAGGTTTCCTGGGGAAGGCTCGTCCGCCCAGGGTTAGTCGGGACCTAAGCCGAGGCCGATAGGCGTAGGCGATGGACAACAGGTTGATATTCCTGTACCCGTTGTATTTGTTTGAGCAATGGAGGGACGCAGGAGGCTAAGAAGTGCAGACTGATGGATATGTCTGTTCAAGCAGTAAGTCTTGAGATGAGTCAAATGCTTATTTCTATAAGGACAAGCTGTGATGAGGAGGGAAATAATAGTACCGAAGCTTCTGATGTCACACTGCCGAGAAAAGCTTCTAGTGAGAAGACAACGGCCCGTACCGCAAACCGACACAGGTAGTCGAGGAGAGAATCCTAAGGTGAGCGAGAGAACTCTCGTTAAGGAACTCGGCAAAATGACCCCGTAACTTCGGGAGAAGGGGTGCTGACCGCAAGGTCAGCCGCAGTGAATAGGCCCAAGCGACTGTTTATCAAAAACACAGGTCTCTGCAAAATCGAAAGATGAAGTATAGGGGCTGACGCCTGCCCGGTGCTGGAAGGTTAAGAGGAGTGCTTAGCGTAAGCGAAGGTACGAATTGAAGCCCCAGTAAACGGCGGCCGTAACTATAACGGTCCTAAGGTAGCGAAATTCCTTGTCGGGTAAGTTCCGACCCGCACGAAAGGCGTAACGATTTGGGCACTGTCTCAACGAGAGACTCGGTGAAATTTTAGTACCTGTGAAGATGCAGGTTACCCGCGACAGGACGGAAAGACCCCATGGAGCTTTACTGTAGTTTGATATTGAGTGTCTGTACCACATGTACAGGATAGGTAGGAGCCGTAGAGATCGGGACGCTAGTTTCGAAGGAGGCAATGGTGGGATACTACCCTTGTGTTATGGCCACTCTAACCCGCACCACTAATCGTGGTGGGAGACAGTGTCAGATGGGCAGTTTGACTGGGGCGGTCGCCTCCTAAAAGGTAACGGAGGCGCCCAAAGGTTCCCTCAGAATGGTTGGAAATCATTCGCAGAGTGTAAAGGCAGAAGGGAGCTTGACTGCGAGACTTACAAGTCGAGCAGGGACGAAAGTCGGGCTTAGTGATCCGGTGGTTCCGCATGGAAGGGCCATCGCTCAACGGATAAAAGCTACCCTGGGGATAACAGGCTTATCTCCCCCAAGAGTCCACATCGACGGGGAGGTTTGGCACCTCGATGTCGGCTCGTCGCATCCTGGGGCTGTAGTCGGTCCCAAGGGTTGGGCTGTTCGCCCATTAAAGCGGCACGCGAGCTGGGTTCAGAACGTCGTGAGACAGTTCGGTCCCTATCCGTCGCGGGCGTTGGAAATTTGAGAGGAGCTGTCCTTAGTACGAGAGGACCGGGATGGACTTACCGCTGGTGTACCAGTTGTCTCGCCAGAGGCATCGCTGGGTAGCTATGTAGGGAAGGGATAAACGCTGAAAGCATCTAAGTGTGAAGCCCACCTCAAGATGAGATTTCCCATTTCTTAAAGAAAGTAAGATCCCTGAGAGATGATCAGGTAGATAGGTCAGGAGTGGAAGTACAGTGATGTATGGAGCGGACTGATACTAATCGATCGAGGACTTAACCAAAGTAAAAGAAAACTCGGAAAGAGTTTTGATAACTTCAAGATCCAGTTTTGAGTGAATGAAATTCACTTAATTAAATAGTGTGGTGGCGATAGCGAGAAGGATACACCTGTAACCATGCCGAACACAGAAGTTAAGCTTCTTAGCGCCGATTGTAGTGAAGGGTTTCCCTTTGTGAGAGTAGGACGTCGCCACGC
>NZ_JXKG01000042.1 GCF_001885735.1 Enterococcus canintestini
TATCCTCATTGGAATTTTCTATTACTGTTTGATTCGTTGCTAGTTGTTCTGATGCTCTAGCAACTTGATTATTTACTGAGAAAACTGTCGCTGTACAACCTATTAAAAAAATAGGAGCTATAGCCCCCAATTTACCCTTTTTATGCATTTTAAAACGTTTCCTTATCATTCTATCCCTCTCCCATTTTTGATATATCACATAGATAAACTTATCTTTAGTTAGCTTTGTTCATTCACTCATAAGACGAAACACTTATCGGGTCTATAATTATGAGGTAGATGAATCAGAATTGATCCTTAACTTCCAGCTTCGTTTTGCGCAACTTATCAGTCCCTATTAACAAAGAGCTAAAAAGATAAGATCAACGTCACACAATACAATTGACGATAACCTTATCTTTTATGAGAAAGTAAATTACAAAAATCAAAAGATAAGAATTCTAGGTGACTTTTCTAGTCATCTTCATTTTCCAAATCTTCAATAATTACCTTTCCTACATCACAAATACCGTTCTTTCCATCAACTACGAAATCACTTTCCGCATTAATTAGCTCCCCATTAATGAAACTAATAACCATTGGCAGATTCATTCCTGCATATAGCGGAATATCCTTGCCAGAAATTATCTCTTTTGAAATAATATTACATGGTGTTCCGCCCATTAAATCTGCAAAAACGACATATTCACTTAACCCTTCGATAGTATCAAAAAATTTTTTTCGAAAATCTTCTGGCCCTTCTGAAGGTAATAAAGAGACTGTAAAAATATTATCCTGTTGTCCCATAATCATCTCAGCGCTATTTTTTAATTCTTCACAAAATTTTCCATGACTTATTAATACTAAATTATGTTTCATTATACTATTACTCCCGTTTATTTAGATATAATTCCTAAGGCAGATAAAGCAACACAAACTACCAATACAATTAGAATTGCTTTTGTAGAAGTCATATTCTTTTTCCCTAACATCCAATAAATTGCTCCTACAATTCCAGCTGGTAATAATCTTGGTAAAATCATATCCAAATTATTTTGCATATCTACAGTAACATCCCCAAAATTAGGTACCCAAGCAAATTTTACATTTACCATAGTAGCAGCTAAAGCTCCCACCATAAATACCCCCATCAATGTTGCAGCATCAGTTAGCGCTGTTAGTCGGTGTTGCATTGTTGTAACCAACGATATGCCTTCTTTGTATGCAAATTCCAACTGTTTCCAACGAAAAACATTCACCGCCATTTGCGCAACAATCCAGATAAAGATTCCAGTTGGGTTGCCATTGATTGCCATATTCGCAGCTAAGGCACCAAATATAGTAGGGATCAATGCTCCAAAAATAGAATCTCCAATAGAAGCGAATGGTCCCATTAATCCAGCTTTTAACCCCGAAACTGTATCAATTGCTTTAATTCCCTCCCTTTCCTCAATAGCCAAGTCAATTCCTGTAATTATTGTGTTAAAGAAATTAGATGTATTAAAGAACTGTGTATGGGTCTTCATCGCTTGCTTTAATTCTGGTGTATTGTCCCCATAAATTTTCCGTAACTGTGGAAGAATTGTGTATAAATATCCCGATCCCTGCATTCGTTCATAATTCCAACCTAATTGAAAATTGAATAAATTTCTTCTATTAATTTGTTTAAAATCCTTTTTAGTTAACTTATAGTTAGATTTCGTCATCGTCAATTTCTCCTTCCTCTAAAGTTCCGCTTTCAGATTTAGTAATATTTTGGCTCTGAGTACTCGTGTTATTTGAACTATTCTTATAGCTAATTGCAGCAAAAGCAAAACCAATCAAAGCAACCCCTAACATTGGTAAGCCATTAAACACACCCTGAAAATCTTTTACAACAGTAGCTACACTAGTTCCTAACAACTGAATATTGCTAAACACTGTGGTTAGCAGTGCCGTTATAGTAAATCCTAAAATTAAATAAGGAAAATGTTTTTTAACTGGCAAATATCTTAATAAAATTGCAAAACCTACAGCTGGTAAAACAGCCCCTGCTACAGATAATCCATCTCCCAACCATTTTAAATCTCCATTTAAAATAGTTACTACCTTCTCTACAACTCCTCCACCGAATGCTAGAGCTAAGAACACCGGCACTAATCTAGATAAGCTCCAAGGTAGCGCCCCTAATAAGAAATTTCGACCGATTGCTTTATAATCCATATCTTCTACATTTTTATCAATGCGATGCGCAAAAAACGTATTAGCAAAACGTGCCAAAATATCTAATTGAATCATTAAACTAGCTACTGGAACCGCTATCGCAGCTACAGCTTGCTTCGGATCCATTCCAAGAGCTACAGAAAATGCTGTTGCTAAAATCGCTCCAGAGTTAGCATCAATTTTAGAAGCTCCACCAAAAGTCCCTACACCTAATACCATTAACTGCAAACTACCACCAATGTATAAACCTGTTACAACATCTCCCATTACCAAACCAGAAAAAAGGCCCGCAAAAACAGGAGCACTCATTGAAGAGTAAATTTGCAGTTCATCTAAAATTTGATATCCTGCGTATAAAGATAATAATAAGACCTGCCACCATAGAATATCCATTTTTTCTCCTCCTATATCTTTTTTATTTAATTAACAACGACATAAAGTCGTC
>NZ_JXKG01000043.1 GCF_001885735.1 Enterococcus canintestini
CTTTTGAAGGGTGGTTATGATTTACTATTTGGTATTGTTTATAGTGAAACATGAAGCAGGGGCGCACTAATTTATAAATTATGGTTACTTGTACTGTACAGGGTTAACGTGCTTAAATATCCATAAAACAATTTTGAGATAAAAGCAAAAAGAGAAGTAAACTTACGTAGAAAAAAGAGTTTTGTGAAATTAATTCTACTGTAAAACAATCTATCTGTAAGGATTCTATTCTATTTAGAATTTTTTATCAAGGGAATAGCGGACATTATTAACCAAGGAAGTTTTGCAAAAATATACTGCAAATGTAATAGCGTCTAAATCGGTATTAGCTATTAGCTTAATTAAGTGTAGCAAAAAACTATGAGAGAGCTGTAGAAAAGCTAAATCTTTCTGATGCTATAAAAATCACTGAGTTTGCTAGAAAAACAGAGAAGTAAAAATTGAAATTTGGAATAATGGAAGCACTTATTGTCTCTTCACTCATCGCGAAAATGTAATATAAACCGTGTAAGGAACCATCAATCCTGGACAAGTGTGGTGGGCTACCTATCAATAGGACAACGAATAAAGAATGATTTTTCAGAACTACTCTTTCATCTTTGAAGAGTAGTTTTTTTGTTTTTTTCAAGCAGTAACTGCCGTGCTACTGCTTGCTTGATCATGCTTTAGGTAGGCTATTTCATAATATAAATGATGATATTCCATAAGCGTTAATACATGCAATTTTGAGACTCCCTTCCTAAAAAGCCCTTAACCATATTCGCTCAAAAGTAAAAACTAGCGCTGTCTTTGAATCTATTCAATCAAATATCAACGCTCAGATGTAAAACAGATGTGTACAGTTCTGGAGGTGGGCAAATCTAGTTATTATGACTGGGTGAAGAGGAAGCCCTTCAAATGTCAATCAGGAAATGAACACTTAAGTCGCTTGATTTCAAGATCTACTTTGAAAATAAGGAGATCTATGGCGCACCCAAAATCTACAAGATTCGTATTGGTCGGGGTGAGACTAGCTCTCTAAAAAGAGTCCAAAAGTTGATGTGGGAGTTAGGTCTACGCTCAATCATCATGAAGAAATACAAAACAGACAAACAAGCAAACGTTGGACCTTAGGGACGAAAAAATTTGTTAAACCAAGATTTTACCAATACGGCAATCAGCCAAAAAGGGCAACGGGTATCACTTACATTCATACAAAAAATATCGGGTAGAAATTTGGCAAGAAAATGACCTAAAAATTGGTTATGGAAACCCTTGAAGATGTGTGTTTAAATCATATGTTCTCAGAGAACTTGATTCCCACTCAGATTTAGGTTCTCAATACACTAGCGAGGCCTATGAAGCAAAACTAAAAGAATTAAACATCCATCATTCCTTCAGTCTTTCAGCCGGAAAGATTGCCCATACAACAACGTTGGTATTGAATCGTTCCACACATCAATTAAGAAGGAAGAAGTGTGTATGTCAAAAGCATATGAAAGTTTTGAAGTCACTCATTTAGATCTGTTTCAGTATTATTGAGGGGTTTTGCAATCATAAACGAATCCACAGCAGTATCGACTATTTAACACCAAATCAGATGGAGGAGTTGGCTTTACAAGCTTAGGTATTATCAACCGTCTACATTTTATTGATGAGAATTCCACAAGGGGAATCCTTCATCGCTTCAACCAGCAAGTCGAAGTGATGAGATGCCTACCTGCCGGAATCTCGAAAAATTCTCGCAAGTCGTGTTCGAGGTACTGACTCAAATCCATACCTTTAGAAGTATTGTAGATCTGATTCAAAAATTTATGAAGTATCACTTCAACAATCTGAATATATTGCGAAAGCTATCTTTAAAAGCACTCATAGTTTCTATCGTTTAGAACGTTCCATCGAGATACTTGTAAATACTGTCTCAGGGTGTTCTTGTTAAAGAAATCCGAAAAATTTAATTAAAGACTTAGATAAAGTTATTTAGTGTATGGATAGATGTCAATAAAGTAG
>NZ_JXKG01000045.1 GCF_001885735.1 Enterococcus canintestini
CCTGAATAATTCATAGCTCTAAATTTAAGCTATTTTTTTGAACAAAGTGCCTATATTTAAATTAGGCAGATACATTTTTCCAAAATAATGTGTTTTCGAACAGGATATATACGGAAGAAGGCTATAATAAAAATTATTTGTCTATTTAAGGGCAGACTGACCCCTTGGAAAAATAGGTTAAAAATTTTTACGATAACTAGCCTAAATCCATTGCCTAGATCGCCGTAGGCGTTCAAAAACCTTATAAAATTCAGTTTGATACACATGATAACTCGACAGTTTGAGATAGACTTGTCTACCTGTTTTAACGAGTTTTCCGGCAACTTTAAGCAATGTCAATCGTATAGAATGAATCGTCATCCCCCGATTCACTTGTTCAAATCCAATGGTCTTTAAAAAATTGACGAGGTTGTAAGCCAGGACACTGATCATCATTCTGACATGATTTTCCAGGAAACGCGGACTATCTGTTTTGTCAAAATAAAAGCCTGATTTCGCTTCTTTGATGAAATTTTCCATTGTTCCACGCTTGCCGTAAAGAGAGAATATGACTTCAGGCGAGACATTATCGGATAGATTCGTCACAATGAATGCGTGGTGAAAAAGAAGCTCTCCTGCTTCACGGATTGATCGAATACAAACGCGACGGGGTTTTGACCAGGATTGTGCTTGATAAGGGAGTGAAAAATACTGTATTTCTCGGTCTTCCCATTTTTTATTATCCCCATAAAGAACAGAGTGTTCAGCTAACTGACTTAACCTCCGATTGCTCTTTAATCGGATAACGTACTGGCTTTCAGTTGCTTCACAAGATTCATACACCTCTGGTGTGGCGAAGCCGCTGTCACCCCGAACCAATATCTCGGTATGAGGTAACGTGCTCTTGTAGTGGTGTAACAGCGGGTCGATAAAGGCTTTTACCCCTTTAGACGTGTACTGATTGCCTGAACGCAGTTCAGCTTTTAGGAAATCTCCGGTCAATCCGTCAAATGCAACTAATGGGTGATAGCCGTAGGTTTGATAATGGGCATTATAATCTGTTTGTTCTTGGCGTCCAAAGGTATCCGAATGTGTGGAATCGACATCAATGATTAACTCGGTGTCATTGCGAATCAAACGCGCTTTATCAATCAGCGACTGATTTAATGCTTGGAGTTGATCCATGTTCTCCTCGGTGAAACGATCTAAAAACCGTGAGATTGACGATTGTGAGGCCAACTCTTTTTTACCGAGTACAGCTTGAAAGACTGGATCCTGTCTTAATAGATTAGCTGATGAGTCTGCCGAGTACCCAGCAATTAACTGCATAATGAGTTGTTCTAATATCGCTAAGTTATCATGTGTGAAGTAAACACGTTTGTCTTTAATATGGAGCCACTGTTTAGCTACGTGTGAAAAGTCGAAGGTATTCATCACCTCTTGAACTAAGACCAAACCCGAATCACTCGATAAGCGACCACCTGTATGTGAAATAGTCAAATTTGAATTGAATTTTACCTGGTTTTTGTGTAAGCTAGTCATGAGAAGAACTCCTTTCTTATGGTTGGTTTCGACACCTTTACCATATCAGAATGGGGTTCTTTTTGCATCACTTAACAGGTGAAAATGAAAAAGTAAATGAAGACTGCCGTTAGGCAGTTTCAGACGGTTTGAAGTCAAAGTATGAATTATTCAGG
>NZ_JXKG01000046.1 GCF_001885735.1 Enterococcus canintestini
CGGTTCTATAATATTTGGTGTTGTTATTCTTTCTGAGTGAGAACACCAAGTATTTTTTTATACAAAAAGACATTTGGTTGTCCTATAATTAAATCGCTGAACCCAATCATAGGAGGCGAACCAAATGTCCAGTATAAGAATATCAAATATAAAGATAATTGCCTAGACAAAACCATCAAACAAATCCTAACTATTCATGATTCCAACATTACTTTTCCTAAAGACGCCGTTTCAAAAGAAAAAGTCCATGACAGAATAGCCACCGTCTTTACTGGTCGACTGAGCTATCCGTCTCCTCGATGTGAGTGTTGCGGCTACGACTCCGTCATCCATCATGGCTACAAAGATAGCTGGATTCAATGACTCCCTTATCAAGAGGTGTCTCCCTCTCTTCCTCTCTATAACCAACGGTTTTATTGTAAACAGTGTCACCATACCTTTTCAGCTAAAACTGATTATGTCGCAGAAAACTGTTCTCTCTCCCAAACGCTCAAGTTTGCGATCACTGTTGATTTAAAGAAGAAAATTTCGATGAAAGATATCGCTCAGCGTTACTTGGTTTCCGTTAAAACGGTCGAACGGATCTTGGATTCTTTTTTTGAAGAACCACGACTGAAGCCCAATTACTTACCCAAACATCTATTGATTGATGAATTCAAAGGAACGAAGGACTGTCAGGGCGCCATGTGTTTTATTCTCAGTGACGCGGATACGGGGAAAATCGTTGATAGTTTAGAGGATCGAAGAAGCTTCAAGCTGATCGCTTATTTCATGCGCTTTACTTATCACGCACGGAAAAACGTTTCTCATGTCGTGATGGATATGAATGCGGGCTATGATTCTGTGACAATGGTCGTTTTCCCAAACGCTCGGATCTCCATTGATCGATTTCATGTGATCCAACAACTTAATCGTGCGTTTAACAAACAACGGATAAAAACCATGAATCACTTGAAAAAGAGCGACCCGCAAGCCATGAAAAAGTAGCGCAAGCTTAAGAAATATTGGCGAACCATTCTGAAGAAAAATAGAACAATCAATGATTCTTCGCTCAAACAATACCCGCTTTTCCAACGGAAATACCTGACGGAATCGGAAGTATTGGACTATTTATTATCGATTGACGAGCACTTACGGACAAGCTATGATGTGTATCAAAATTTGTTGGATGCCTTTGATACCAAAGATTATAAAGACTTTTACGAACGCATTGATCACTTACCCACGATGCTTGATCCAACATTTAAAAAAGCAATTCTTTACTTAAACAAACACAAACAAGCGATGATCCATGCGTTAAAATCCCCCTATTCGAACGGAAAACTTGAAG
>NZ_JXKG01000047.1 GCF_001885735.1 Enterococcus canintestini
AGATCCAACTTGGGTAACCGAATCAATCGCAGGTGTCGGAGAAGACGGACGCCACATGGTGACAAAAAATAGTTTCCGTTTCTTACACACGTTATCAAACTTAGGCCCTGCGCCAGAACCAAACTTAACGGTTTTATGGTCAACTCGTTTGCCACATAACTTCAAAACATTCTGTGCGAAAATGAGTATTCAAACGTCTGCCATCCAATATGAAAACGACGATGTAATGCGTCCACATTGGGGTGACGACTACGGAATCGCTTGTTGTGTTTCTGCAATGCGTATTGGTAAACAAATGCAATTCTTCGGTGCGCGTGCCAACTTAGCGAAAACATTGTTATATGCGATTAACGGTGGGGTAGATGAAAAATCTAAAGCGCAAGTCGGACCTAAATTCCAACCAATTACTTCAGAATACTTAGCGTATGACGAAGTCATGGAAAAATATGACACAATGATGGACTGGATCACAGAACTTTATGTGAATACTTTAAACATCATTCACTACATGCACGACAAATATTCTTACGAACGCATTGAAATGGCGTTACAAGATACTGATATCTTACGTACCATGGCAACTGGTATTGCCGGTTTCTCTGTTGCCGTTGACTCATTATCTGCCATTAAATACGCGAAAGTTAAAACAATTCGGGATGAAAATGGTATCGTAGAAGATTACGAAATTGAAGGGGATTATCCAAAATATGGGAACAACGATGATCGCGTAGACGAAATCGCTGTGAACTTATTGAAGACCTTCATGACAAAAGTAAAACGTAACAAAACTTACCGTGACTCAAAACATACGACTTCAATCCTTACGATTACGTCTAATGTGGTTTATGGTAAGAAAACAGGGAACACACCAGACGGACGTCGTGCCGGTGAACCATTCGCACCAGGGGCAAACCCAATGCACGGTCGCGACACTCACGGTGCTTTAGCTAGTCTTTCTTCTGTAGCGAAATTACCATACGATTACTCACTAGATGGTATTTCAAACACATTCTCTATCGTACCAAAAGCATTAGGGCGCGATGAAGCAACACAAGAAGAAAACTTAGCAACCATGTTAGACGGGTATGCTGCAAAAGGTGGTCACCACTTGAACATTAACGTCTTCAACCGTGACACATTACTAGATGCCCAAGCGCATCCAGAAAAATACCCACAATTAACTATTCGGGTATCTGGGTATGCCGTGAACTTCATCAAGTTAACAAAAGAACAACAAGATGACGTCATCGCACGGACTATGCACGAATCG
>NZ_JXKG01000048.1 GCF_001885735.1 Enterococcus canintestini
AAGATACTTAAAGACTTTCAAAGTAAAGAGCCTCCTTTTCATTTGGTGTAAGCATATCTAATGTTCCATGAGGACGTTTGGTGTTATAGAACCCTTCAATGTAAGTAAAACAAGCCAACCGTACTTCTTCGAGCGAATGAAATGAACGGCGATTTAATTCTTCTTTTTTCATATATTTAAAAAAAGCTTCGGTAACGGCGTTATCCCACGGATAACCTGGTTTAGAAAGAGAATGGACAATCGGATGATGCTCTATAAACTTTCTAAATTCAAAAGAGGTATATTGAGCCCCTTGATCTGTATGAAAAAGAACAGGACTCATTACATTTCGAGAATGAAGTGCTTTATCTAATGTTTGAATGGCTAGGTTTGTATCAATTGTTGATCCTACGGTCCAAGCAATTACTTTTCTAGAAAACAAATCTAAAACGACACACAAATACGCAAATGTTTTCTTACCGATGGGGATATAAGAAAAATCACTTGTCCAAACTTGATTTGGTGCAGGTGGATTGAACGCTTGGTTTAGATGATTTGGACGTGTCAAAGAAACCTTGTTTTTCCTTTTTTTGAAAACAGGTTTTACTGTAGACATTTTTGGGAGGTCCATTGATTTCATTAAGCGATAAACGCGACCAATACTAATCGAAATGCCATAATCACGCAAAAGGATCCGGCGGATTTTTGCAGCGCCAAGACGTTTTTGAGAAGAAGTATAAATTTCTAAAATCACTTTTCTTAGGTGTTGATTTTCTTTTGTTCTTGGGGCTACTTTTCCAGAAAAACGTTTGTAATACGTGGAACGATTGACTTTGAGTACACGACAGAGTGTTACAATACTGTACTCATATCGAAGAATGTGTATGGCTTTTAATCGTTCGTCGAGTGAGGCGTGAATATGGCAATCGCTTTTTTTAGGATTAAATTTTCCTCCTCGAGCTGCGCATTTCGTTTTTGTAGCTGTTTGATCTGACGAGCCGTAAGGATCGTGTCATCGTCAATTTTTACTTCGGAATATTGTTTGACCCAACGAGCAATTGAAGAAAGAGCAATGCCGTACTCCTTAGATAAAGCATTTTGAGTTTTACCACTTTCGTGAAGTTTTACAATGGATTTTTTAAACTCTTCGTCAAATTTACGTGGTGATTTTCTGTTATTTACCATATTAAAAAGTCCTTTCAAAATTTGTGTCTATTTATTTAAGAGTATACCAAAAAATGTGTCCACTTTATTAGGATACATGCA
>NZ_JXKG01000049.1 GCF_001885735.1 Enterococcus canintestini
CGTGGCGAGTACCACGACTAACTAATAAAATAATTTATTAAATGGAGGTCTTAGCATGATCGTAACCATTACGATGAACCCTTCGATTGATATTTCGTATCCCCTTGAAACGTTTAAGCTTGATACTGTCAATCGTGTCGTTGACGCAAAGAAAACTGCCGGTGGTAAAGGATTAAATGTAACCCGCGTATTAAAACAATTAGCAGATGATGTAACAGCAAGTGGTCTGTTAGGTGGCTTTTTAGGGGAAAGCATTAAAAAAGACTTAGATGAAGCTGGCATTTCACATTCTTTTAGTCAAATCGACGGTGAAACTAGAAATTGTATTGCGATTTTACATGAGGGAAAGCAAACTGAAATCTTAGAAAGTGGTCCTGTTATTTCAGATAAAGAAGCTGAAATTTTCCTAGAACACTTTACTGATTTAGTTAAAAAGGCTAGCATTTTGTCTTTTTCAGGCAGTCTACCAACAGGCTTACCCAAAGATTTTTACGCAAAAATGATTGCAATTTGCAATGAACAACATAAACCAGTTGTTTTGGACTGTTCTGGTGAATCTTTGAAGTTAGTGTTAAAAGGGGATGCCAAACCACTACTCATTAAACCTAATACCGAAGAATTAGCGGATTTATTAGGACGGGATGTTAGTGATGATATTGCGGCATTAAAAGCTGCACTCCAAGATCATTTATTTGATGGAGTAGAGTGGATTGTAGTTTCAATGGGGGCTAAGGGCGCCTTTGCAAAACATAACGATAAGTTTTATCGGGTAAAAATTCCCAAAATTGAGGTTGTGAATCCAGTTGGCTCTGGAGATTCGACTGTAGCCGGATTAACTTCGGCAATTAATAATGGTGATTCAGATGAGGATATCTTGAAAAAAGCCAATGTTTTGGGTATGCTTAATGCGCAAGAAGCAGTAACCGGACATGTAAATTTAGATCATTATCAAGATCTATTTGATCAACTGGACGTGTCTTTAGTTTAGAAAAATTTTAGGAGGAATATATATGACAACCGAAGCAAAAAAAGCCTATATCAAACAATTAAGTGACAAAAACGGGGTGATTTCCGCACT
>NZ_JXKG01000005.1 GCF_001885735.1 Enterococcus canintestini
TAGAGCTATGAATTATTCAGGATTTCAAAAATTGCCAGTAATTAGAAAATTATTTGGCGTAAATGTAAAAATTACCTTAGGAGATGCGACAAAATTTTATTGCATCTCCTTTTTTACATATAAAGGGTGTTAAAGAAGCAACGTCTTTTTAAAGTAGCTGAAATTTCGTCAAAAGTTGAACAACAATTTTCTTAAAGTTTTGTCTTATTGTGTGAAGCTAACTGCTCTATTTATAACCTCTTTACAATAAAGAGCTGATGCCAGTTTTATAAAAGGGAAGTTCATGCCGTTTACGTTTTTTAGCTAGACAAAAATAAGAAGTAACAAAAGGAGTTTTACTGTGGTCAAAATTTTCTTTCTTTTGTACACTTTTAATTAAGTAGGAATGAAAATTTTTGATAACTCCAAAATGTATCCGTTTTACTTTTTGTTAGGCTTCTATTTTGCTTTAAAGAAAGGACTTTTTATGTTAATTGGCATTATTTATTTTCTAGTCATTGTATTGGCAAATACAATTGGGGCAATTTCGGGTATGGGTGGAGGCGTAATCATCAAGCCTGTTTTGGATTTGCTGGCAAAAGATTCGGTGGCGGCCATCTCCTTTTACTCGACAGTAGCAGTTTTTACGATGTCTTTGGTTTCGACTTGGCGGCAAGTAAAAAATGGTATTTCACTTAATTGGCGCTTGGTGGCTTTTATTTCAGCCGGCTCAATTTTAGGTGGTGTTGGTGGAAATGTAGTATTTGAAGGACTGCTTTTATTTTTAGCCGATGAAAGCTTGGTGCAACTAATTCAAATCACATTGACTATTGTAACCCTCATATTTGCTCTTTTATATTCTCGCTTTGATTGGAAAAACTATCATTTTGACTCTTTGATTAGTTATTTTTTATCAGGGCTGGTCTTGGGCTTTTTGGCTAGCTTACTTGGTATCGGTGGCGGACCCATTAATGTGTCGTTATTGATGTTACTGTTTTCGTTTCCGATCAAAGAAGCGACAATTTATTCGATAGCGACTATCTTTTTCTCGCAATTGGCTAAAATTGTCACCATTGCATTTGGCACGGGCTTTGGACGCTATGATTTAACGATGTTGTTTTTTGTCGTTCCGGCGGCTATTTTAGGCGGGCTTTTGGGTAGTCGGTTCAATCATTTGCTTGCGCCCAAAAAAGTGACTTTGGTATTTCAAGCTGTAATTGTTCTCGTGTTATTAATTAATTTGTATAATGGTTGGCAAATATTGGCAAAATAAATTAATAGCGATAGAAAAGATACAGGTGCAAAGCAGAAATTGTCAGTTATTTGACTAAAAAATAGTGCACTTGTCGTAAGTGATGACAATAGTATTTATTCAAATTTTTGTGCTAAGTGAGATTGTTAGAATGTGTTTAAGAATAAATGTTTATGGAATAAAGCCTATGTATTGCTCTTTAGAATCGTTGTTAGGATTGATTCTAGAGAGCTTTTTTGTGTTACTAATTGTTACTAAAGGGATAGAAAACGAATTTCTGAGATTTTTCCAAAGAGCTACCCGCTGCCTTTTGCTTTTCTTATTTACCGTTTTAAATCTAAAAAGAGAGTTGGTGCTTGCTCGGGATTTTCACTATCGGAAATGAAGTATTGAATTTCAGCAAAGGCACCGCCTGAAGCGCGTTTGTGGCCCCCACCGTTAAAATAACGTGCAGCTAGAACAGAAAGATCGATATCGTCGTTATTGGTACGCAATGAAACACCTTTACCATTTAAAACGAAGCTAAAATCGACTTCTTTTTTGGTTTCAGGATGTTCTAAGCGTGCTAAGGCATTGCCTAAAACAGAGGTATATTGTTCTCCAAAAGAATAGGCAAAAGTTTTGCCATCAAGAATACCAAATTGCGCTTTTAAAGTTTTGCGACGTACATAATCTTCTTCTTTTTCTTTTAAGGCAGCGATGATTTCAGCATAGTCCTTTAGTAATGGCAGACCAGCTGACATTACACTTCCCATTAGTTCAATGCGTTTATCCCAACTATAAAAATAGAAAAGATTGTTAAATTCAGCGGCAGATTCTTTGTACGCTGCATTGGGATTTAATTGCCAATCCCAACAATCATAACAACGGATAATATCGGCGACATTGGCCAAACGTTGCCATTTTTCATCTTCAAATAATTCTGTCGGCATTTTTCCTACTAAGATTTTAAATAAAACGCTGGTGGCGGAATGTTTTAGTCCGGTCGCTTCATCGCTCACGATAATGGAGGCGTTGTGAGGATAAATTTCGTTGACATGAACGGATGTGACATGGTGGTCAAAGATGTGCCATGTGATTTCATTATCTTTACAATAAGCTGAAAGTTGTGCGATTACCTCATCAGAAGGACAAATATCTGTAATATAAAGTTCTGTCACAGCTTCTTCATTGGTTTGGATGAAATTTAAAATGTGTTTATCAATGGTGCCGTCAGCTCCTGGTTCAGAGTAGCCTACAGGCAGATAATTTTCGGCTACGTAGCCTTTTTGCTCTTGCAAAAGTGCTTGTAATAATAAAGCCGAGCCTACACCATCTAAGTCAGTGTGAGAAAATTGTTTGATTAAAGTTTTTTTGTTTTCCATTTTGTTGCCTACTTTCTAATTGCTAGTAGCGGAGAAATTCATGAATAGATAAAATTGGCTAAAAAGATCGTCACAGTCACAAAAATACTGTAGTTACTGTACCACCTAATTTTTAGTCGCCTTTTGTTTTTGACTAAGGTGAAATCTGCTACTAATTTTTCCTAGGTATCAACGTAATACTACACCATTGCGTCTGGTTTTGATAGCAAGAAAGAATTCACATAAAAGAATGTCTATCATTTTGCTTAGATTAATAAAATGTAATTAAATTTTAATGAAAAAGATAGGTTTACAACTTTCATAATAGCGGTTACAATCAACTTGTACATGGTTGTCTATAGTTGTCCATGGTCGTGTACAAAAATAGTGGAGGTGGTTTGTTTGGTTATCAATAGAGATTCGTCTAAACCCATTTACCTTCAAGTCGCAGATTTTCTGAGAAATAACATTTATTCTGAAGAATGGGGAAGGGGAGAAAAAATACCGTCAGAAAATCAGATTATGAAGGATTTGGATGTTAGTCGTGGGACTGTTAAAAAAGCGGTGAACTTAATTGTAGAAGAAGGTCTTTTACAGCAAATTCAAGGTAAAGGGACTTATGTAACCGATGGAAGTATTAGCTATCCACTCGGAAGTGGTTTACTGTCATTTGCAGAATCGCTAGAATCTCAAAAGTTAACTTACGAAACAAAAGTCCTTACTATTGAATTTCGAAAAGCAAATAAAGAGATCGCGACAAGGTTAAGACTTCAAGAAGGAGAAGAGTATTTGTTCATTGAACGGATTCGATTTGTAGAAGGCGAAAAAGTTATGCTAATTGAAAACCGTTTGAATTCTAAGCTATGCCCAGGTTTAGAAACGCATGACTTTAATAAAGAAAGCCTTTTTAAAGCGATTGAAGAAACTAGTGGTAAAAGGATTCAATATTCTGAAAGTCGATATGCAGCTCGTGTGGTCGGGGAAAATCGCGCTCAAATTTTAGAAGTTCCTGAAGATTCACCGGTTTTACATCTTGAGCAGCTTGTTTATTTAGAAAAAGGAATCCCAATCGAGTTCGGTAATGTATGGCTGAAAGCAAATAAATACTACCTTGGAACGATTCTCCAACGGGAGGAAATGTAATGCCATTAGTAAACGGACATGTCTTATTGGACATTATCAAAGAAAGAAAAGTGATTGCTGGTGCATTTAACACAACGAATTTAGAAACGACAGTAGGAATTCTGGAAGCAGTAGAAAAAAGTGGTATTCCAACTTTTATACAAGTTGCGCCCACTAATATCACTTTAGCTGGTTATGATTATTTGGTGGATATGGTGGCTCGGTATGCAGAAAATATGGATACTCCTGTAGCGCTACATTTGGATCATGGTAAAAAATTTGAAGATGTCAAAAAGGCAATTCGTGCAGGATTCACCTCGGTAATGATTGATGGCGCTGCTTTTGATTTTGAGGAAAATATCGCATTTACGAAAAAGGCAGTTGATTTTGCTAAAGCCTATGGTATTCCTGTTGAAGCAGAGTTAGGTGCAATCTTAGGTAAAGAAGATGATCATGTAAGTGAATCTGATGCAAAAACAGATCCATTACAAGTAAAAGAATTTGTCGAACGTACGGGTTGTGACATGTTAGCGGTATCTGTTGGTAATGTTCATGGTTTGGAAGATGAACCTAATATTGATTTTGAATTGTTAGAAGAGATTTGTGAACTTTCGCCTGTTCCTTTAGTCATTCACGGCGGCTCAGGTATTCCTGATGAACATATTCAACGAATGGTTGAGCATAATGTAGCGAAAGTAAATATTGCAAGTGATTTACGCCAGAGTTACATCCGCTCAGTAGGTATATCGTATAATCAGAACAATAACGAAGCTAATTTGATTCGTGTATTAGAAGAAGCAGAAAAAGCTGTGTGTGAAACGGTATACCAAAAAATACTAAATATGAATAGCGTGGTGGCAAGAGTATGAATAGTGAATTAACAGATATGGAAAATATCTTTGTTAATTTAGATGTCGGTTCATTTGATGAATTAATTCAAAATATCGCACAACCATTATACAAGAGTAATGATGTGACAGAAGAATTTGCAGAGCAAGTTGTTTTGCGGGAACAACATTTTCCTACTGGGTTGCCGACTGAACCTTTTGGAGTTGCAATTCCGCATACAGATGCCAAATATGTTAATCATAATAAGGTCACAATAGCAACTTTAAAAAATCCAATTCAAATGGAAGTAATGGGTGGAATGGATGATAGTAAAATTGATACATCCATTATATTTTTACTAGCGCTTGGACAATCGAATAAGCAGCTTAATATTTTACAAAAATTAATGAAAGTTTTACCAGATGAAGACTTATTATACAGAATTAAAACTGGTACCACTGAAGAAATTTATCAAATAGCTAAAAATGAAATCGGTTTATAAATTAGGAGGATAAAATAATGGCGAAGAATTTATTATTTGTTTGTGCAACTGGTATTGCGACTTC
The DNA here is from genome assembly GCF_001885735.1 of Enterococcus canintestini. Taxonomy (GTDB): domain Bacteria; phylum Bacillota; class Bacilli; order Lactobacillales; family Enterococcaceae; genus Enterococcus_C; species Enterococcus_C canintestini. The sequence goes on from NZ_JXKG01000005.1 coordinate 5,091, forward strand.
AACAGCAGTGACGGAAAAAGTAATGGAGTTTTTAAAAGATAAAGGTGTGAATGATGTTAACTATTCCCAAACAAATGTAGCATCTGTTCAATCAAATTCAGAAGATGCAGATTTAATTGTATCTACAACTAAAATTCCATACGAATTGGCAACTCCTGTTATTAATGGTCTATCTCTAATTACGGGTGTTGGAGAAGAGAAGGTACTAAATAGTATTTATGACAAACTAACAGAAGGGGAGTAAGTCAATGGAGAATATCTCAAAAACACTTTTAGATGCTGTACAATTTGTATTAGGTTTAGGACCAACAGTTATGTTGCCACTAATTTTATTCGTGTTAGCACTATTTTTCAAAATTAAACCAGCAAAAGCATTGCGTTCTTCACTTGTAGTGGGGATTGGTTTTGTAGGTATTTATGCCATTTTCGATATACTTACAAATAATGTAGGACCTGCAGCACAAGCAATGGTAGAACAAACAGGTATTAATCTCCCAGTAGTTGACTTAGGTTGGCCGCCATTATCAGCTATTACTTGGGGATCACCGATTGCACCGTTTGTAATTCCAATGACAATGTTAATCAACATTATCATGTTAGCTATCAATCAAACCCGAACAGTTGATGTTGATATGTGGAATTACTGGCACTTCGCACTAGCAGGTACCTTGGTGTATTATAGCACAGGTAGCTTCTGGTTGGGAATGTTAGCGTCTGCAGTGATTGCAATAATTGTTTTTAAAGTTGCTGATTGGGCTGCTCCAATGGGAGAAGAATATTTTGGTTTAGAGGGTATCTCATTACCAACTGTTTCCTCTATTACATTTTTTCCAATTGGTCTTTTAGGAAATAAAATTATTGATAAAATTCCAGGAATTAACAAGATTAATATCAATCCTGCAAGTATTCAAAAACGATTTGGTATTTTCGGCGAGCCAATGATGGTAGGAACTATTTTAGGATTATTACTAGGTATTGTTGCTGGGTACGATTTAAAAGGTATCTTGAACATGGGTATCAGTATTGGTGCGGTAATGTTTATCTTGCCACGTATGGTACGTATTTTGATGGAAGGGTTGTTACCTTTATCAGAAGCAATCAAAAAATTCTTAAACCAACGTTATCCTGACCGTGACGACTTATACATTGGGTTAGATATTGCGGTTGCTGTGGGGAATCCGGCTATCATTTCTACTGCACTATTGCTAACACCAATTGCCGTTATTTTAGCGTTTATTCTACCTGGTAATACTGTGTTACCACTAGGAGATTTGGCAAATCTTGCTGTAATGGCATCTATGGTGGTATTGGCTTGTAAAGGAAATGTATTTCGGGCAGTATTGATTGCTATTCCAATTATGATTGGTGATCTTTATATTGCGTCTTCTGTTGCACCATTTATTACTGGTATGGCAAAAGATGTTAACTTTAGTTTTCCAGAGGGATCTTCTGGGTTAGTATCAAGTTTCTTGGATGGTGGCAATCCATTGCGTTATTGGTTGCTACAGATTTTTAATGGAAATATTATTGCGATTACTTTAATACCTATTATTGGTATTGTGATTTTCTGGATTTATAAAGTAACTTATAAACAAACGCACTTAATTCCTGAGGATACTCCTACAGAAGGTGTGTTAAAACATGAATAGAAAAAAAGCTATCACAATTGATATCGGCACAACCAATTCCAAAGTCTCTCTTTTTAAAAGAGAGACTGGAGAATTGATTTGTCGCGAAATTTTCGAAACACCTAAAGTGCACGACGATTATGGTACTTTATTTGATTTTGATACAATTTATAAAAGAATTATAATGATTTTAGAAGATTATTTTCTGACTTTCAATCAAGATATTGATTCAATTAACATTTCTAGCGTTGGAGAAGCAGGTGTGTTAATTGATAAAACTGGGAAAATCGTCACACCTATGATAGCTTGGTTTGATAAACGAGCTGAAAAGTATGTGACTATATTGAATGAAAACCAGAAAGAAAAAATTTATAATATTACTGGTTTACCTGCTCATTCAAATTATAGTATCCCTAAAATTAGCTGGTTGTTTGATCACTATGAATTAACGAACTATCCTTATACTTGGTTAAATTTACCAGATTTACTTGCTTATAAATTAACCGGAACTGTTAAAACTGAATTTTCAATGGCAAGTCGAACAATGGCATTAGATTTGAAAAACAAAATATGGTCAGAAGAAATTTTAGATATCTTTAACCTTACGGGAAAAGTAACATTTCCGGATATTCAATCATCGGGAGAAATTGTCGGTTATATAACCGCAAACCTAGGAGACTTATTTAAACAAAATCAAAATGTAACTGTTAGAATTGCAGGGCATGATCATATGGTAGGGGCCTTGAGTATGAATTTGTCTGAAAATAAAATGCTAAATTCGACAGGTACTACAGAAGGTCTGTTGACAATAAATTCTCACTTGGTAGATTTTAACAAGAACTTTTCCAATTCACTTTCAATGGGAATATTTACAAATTCGTCTTATTACACTTTATTTTCTTCAATGCCAACTGGTGGTAATGCTTTTGATTGGTATAAAAAACTGTTTAATTTAAGCCAAGAAGATTTTTTAAAGGATTGTGAAATTCTAAATGAAGAATATCTTTTAGGAAAAAGAAAATTATCAGAAGAATTACTTTTTGTTCCTCATTTAAACGGTTCTGGAGCTCCTTATAAATTTGGGGCTTCACAGGCAATCTTTTATGGAATGAAACAAACTACAGAGCGAAGAGATATTCTTTTTGGTGTTCTTTTGGGCCTTTGTATGGAGATGAAATTGACCGCAAGTTGCTTTAATATGCAAGTCATAGATTGTATATTGGCAATTGGACCTGTCATAAAAAATCCACTTTGGCTGCAGATGAAGGCCGATGCGCTGAACTTAAATATTGAAGCGGTTGAAGTAGAAGAGGCTGTTTCCTTTGGTGCATTAAAAGCAGCATATGCAGACTTCAATCGTTTTTGTGATTATCAAATTATTAAGCCAATCGAACAGAATGTTAGAGAATTTAATACTCAATTTTTAAAATATCAAGATTTGTATGACTATAAAAAAGATATATTAGAAAATAATTATTTATATAAACTAAAATCGAAAACTCAGAAATTAGATAATGATTGTTTTGTTGAGGAAGTTTCTTAAATTAAAGAGCTTTCTACTACAAAAACTGCCTGAACTTTCTACCACCTCCTAAAAGTTAGACTAAAAATCTAGCTTTTGGGAGGATGGTTAAAAGACGGGCTTTTTTTCTGCCCTTCATGCGTATCTTTCGAGTTATTTATCCCCCTAAGCTACAATGATAGTAGGAAAAATACTGTTGGTTAAAAATTGTTGTGGCAATTTTTAGTAGCAGAAAGGTGGGAATTAATGGACGCGTTATACCAAACATTTATTGAACGAAAAAGTGAGTTGTTTTCAGCATTAATTGAACATATTAGTATTTCGTTAATAGCGTTACTATTTGCGATGTTAATTGCAATACCATTAGCTATTTGGTTGGTTAAGTATAAAAAATTAGCAGAAATTATGTTACAAATTACCGGTGTGCTACAAACGATACCTTCGTTGGCACTTTTAGGGTTGTTGATTCCTTTAGTAGGGATCGGAACGGTACCGGCTATTATTGCATTGGTTATTTACGCTTTGTTGCCGATTTTTCAAAGTACCTATATCGGGTTAAGTGAGATTGATCCATCCCTAGAAGAGGCGGCGGATGCTTTTGGTATGAGCCGTTTTCGCAAATTGCGCAAAGTGGAGTTGCCTATTGCACTTCCGGTAATTATTTCAGGAATTCGCACGGCTTTAGTTTTAATTATTGGTACGGCTACACTGGCAGCATTAATTGGCGCTGGTGGGTTAGGCACATTTATCTTATTGGGAATTGACCGCAACGATACGAGTTTAATTGTAATTGGCGCAGTCAGCTCAGCTTTATTGGCCATTATTTTTAGTACGGCGATTCGGTTATTACAAAAAGTGCGACCGCGGGTTATTTTAGCAAGTTTAGCGACTCTTTTTCTGGTGATTGGCGGTATTGGTTTAGCGCAATCTTCTTTTTTTCAACCGGAAACGGTGACGATTGCCGGAAAATTAGGCGCAGAGCCAGAAATTTTAATCAATATGTACAAAGAATTGATTGAAAACGACAGTGATGTAAAGGTGGAATTAAAACCGAATTTTGGTAAAACAACATTTCTATTTAGCGCCTTAAAAAATGACCAAATTGATATTTATCCTGAATTTACGGGGACCGTTTTGGAATCATTGGTTAAAGTGCCTAAAGCAGATGAAGGGCAACATTCAGCGGAAAAAACGTATACGTTAGCGAAAGATTTGCTGGCAAAGCAAGAACAGTTAGCCTTTTTACCGCCGATGGAATATCAAAATACGTATGCTTTGGCGGTGAAAAAAACATTTGCCAAAGAACATGACTTAAAGACAATCAGTGACTTGAAAAAAATTGAAAATCAAGTCCACGCCGGTTTTACTTTAGAATTTAACGATCGGAGTGATGGCAACAAAGGGTTGAAAAAAGTATATGGCTTGAATTTGAAAGTCAGTCAAATGGAACCGGCCTTACGCTATACCGCGATTAATAATGGGGATGTCAATGTGATTGATGCCTATTCTACCGACAGTGAAATCAAGCAATATGATTTAATGACCTTAGCAGACGATCAACACCTGTTTCCGCCTTATCAAGGGGCGCCTTTAATGCGACAAGATTTTGCTAACAAACATCCGCAAATTGTGAAAAGTTTGAATCAGTTGCAAGGTAAAATCACGGAAACGGAAATGGTGACAATGAACTATGCCGTAAACGTTGAAGGAAAAAAACCAGCCGCAGTTGCCCGTGAATATCTACAGCAAAAAGGTCTTTTAGGAGGTGAGGACAAATGAGTGATTTAGTCGTTTTTGATCATGTTGGTAAAAAGTTTGGCGCAAGTACAGCCCTAGAAGATGTTTCTTTTAGCATCAAAACAGGTGAAATTTTTGTCCTCGTCGGCTCTTCTGGCAGTGGTAAAACCACTTCTTTGAAAATGATAAATGCTTTACATGTTCCCACGAGTGGTGACATCTATTTTAAAGATAAAAAAATTAAAGATTACGATACGCAAAAATTGCGCTGGCAAATTGGCTATGTCTTACAACAAATTGCACTTTTTCCGAATATGACGGTCTTGGAGAATATTGAAATTATTCCGGAAATGTTAGGGTGGAGCAAAGAAAAACGCAAACAGCGGGCTTTTGAATTATTAAAAGCGGTGGAATTAGAGCCAGAAGTTTATGCCAATCGTATGCCTAGTGAGTTATCAGGTGGTGAGCAACAGCGGGTTGGAATATTGCGGGCACTGGCGGCAAAACCGGATGTCATTTTAATGGATGAGCCTTTTAGCGCCCTTGACCCCATTTCAAAAGAGCAGTTGCAAAATCTAGTATTAAGTTTACATCAGGATTTGAAAAATACGATTGTTTTTGTTACCCACGATATGAAAGAAGCGATGAAATTAGGCGATCGCATTGCGGTAATGAAAGAAGGACGTCTCATTCAATGTGATACGCCAGCAGAAATTGCCGCCCATCCTGAAAATGATTTTGTGGCAGAGTTCTTTAAAGGGGCGGACATTACGTGGCAGCCGCTACAAGTTAGCTTAACAGAAGTTTTAGCAGCTGGTTTTTATACAGAAGATACATCTTCTGATTATCCGCCAATGGATTTACGTATGACCGTGGGGGAAAGTTTGCCACTACTAGCAAAAAATAACTTTCGCATAGCTACGAATAAAATTTTAACCGCATCAAATTTATTAAGTTTTTTAGCCGATAATCAATCATAAAGACAATGGAGGGAATAAAATGGAACATTTTGATGTAGCAATTATAGGGGCTGGACCAGCCTGTTTGTCACTGGCGTATGATTTAAAAGCAGCGGGTAAAACTGTCGCCGTTGTGGAAGAAAATTTGTTTGGCGGTACTTGTCCCAATGCAGGCTGTGATCCAAAGAAAATTTTATTTGCCGCTGAACAAGCTCGCAGTCAAGTTGCCCAACTAATCGGCAAAGGGTTTGCCAAAAACAGTCTGCCGTCGGTAATCTGGTCAGATTTAATGGCTTATAAAAAAACATATACTGATCCTGTTTCAAAAGAACAAATTGCCGGTTTTGACGCCAGTGGTATCAAACATTTCCACGGCCATGGTCAGCTAATTTCTGCAAATGAAGTTGCTGTTACTGTCCAGCAGGAAAATGTCTTGGATAATGATACTCAGTCCATGGTAGAAAAAAAACAGTGTTTTACGGCTGAGCAAATTGTGTTAGCCACAGGACAGCGAGCCCGCCTGTTAGATATTCCTGGCAAAGAGCACTTTTTAACCAGTACGGACTTTTTAGCACTGGAAAAATTACCAGCTAAAATGATTTTTCTTGGTGCCGGGTACATCAGCTTTGAATTGGCAGCAATTGCCAATGCTTGTGGCGCTGAAGTGACTATTTTACATCATAATGACACGCCATTGCGGGGCTTTGATCAAGATTTAGCGCAACATTTGGTTAAAGAACTGGAAAAAAGTGGTATTACATTTGTTTTTAATGAAAATATTCAAAGTGTAAAAAAAGATGACGGAAAGCTTTTTGTCACTACTGATAAAAAAAGCTATCAAACCAATAGTGTTGTTTGTGCTACTGGCCGGATTGCTAACGTTGAAAACTTGGGTCTAGAAGACCTTGGTATTGAAGCTAGCGGACGGGGCATTACAGTGGACGACCACTTACAAACGAGTCAAAAAAATATTTATGCCATGGGGGACTGTGTGGCAAAAAATCAACCCAAAATGACGCCGGTTGCCAGTTTTGAAGGCCGTTATTTGAAGCAACTATTACTAGGGGAAACAACTGAAAAAATCAACTATCCTGAGGTACCGACTTCTGTTTTCACCTTACCAACATTAGCCCAAGTTGGCGTAAGTAGTAGTACAGCTGAAAAAGATCCCGCTAACTACAAAGTCCAGTGGTTTGATATGAGTAAATGGTATAACTATTTTCGTACCAACGATCCAGTGGCTTTTGCAAAAATTATTTATAACAAAGACAGTGGTGAGATTGTCGGTGCTGCCACTTTAAATCAAAAAGCGGACGAATGGATTAACCTGATGACGTTGATTATTAATTTAGGAATCAAAAAAGAGCAGTTACAAAATATCATTATGGCGTATCCTTCTGTCGGAAGCGATTTGCAGTATTACTATTAGAAAGTAAATTAAAGCGTGCCCATATTGTAAGTTTGGGCGCGCTTTTTTAGCGTTAAGGGAGGAAGCGGAATTTTGCAAAAGAGGAACACATTTACGCCGCTTTTTTCTTTAATTTTAAAAATTGTTATTTTATCTCCTGGTTTTTTCGAAAATTTTCAAAGTGAGATCGCTATATGGTAAAATAACAAAGTAGATAGGCTGAAAAGTGAAAACTTCTCTGTTTCAACGAGTTTGTAAAATTTGACAGAGAAAATTTAGGGGGTTAAGCCATGTTTCAAATCGTAACGGATTCTTGTTGTGACATCCCATTTCAATTTCTAGATGAAGCAGGCATCGCATTTATACCGATGTTGGTGGAGATTAACGGTCAGGAGTACAAGGATGATTTAGGGAAAACATTTGACGTGGATTTCTTTTATGAAGCGTTAAAAGATAAACAAATGCCCACGACTTCTCAAATTAATGTGGGGCGTTATTTGGAGTTTTTTGAACCCTATGCACAAAAAGGGATTCCTGTTATTTATTTATCTTTTTCTTCCGGATTGAGTGGTTCTTATAACAGTGCTTTACAGGCAGTAGCAGTCTTAAAAGAAGATTATCCCCAAGCAGAAGTTGCAGTGGTGGATACTTTAGCGGCTAGTCTTGGTCAAGGCCTATTAGTTTTAGGGGCAAAAAAACAACAAGCTACCGGCAAGAGTTTTACAGAAGTAATCGCTTGGGTTGAAGAGCAAAAAATGTTATTGCAATCATGGGTAACAGTCGATGATTTAAAACATTTGGAACGTGGTGGCCGTATTTCAAAATCAGAAGCGGCTTTAGGTGGTTTATTAAAAGTCAAACCGATTATTCATGTCGATAAAAATGGTAAATTACAAAATGTTGATAAAGTGCGGGGGCGCAATAAGTCGCTACAAAAGATCGTTGATGAAACATTGGCGCATCTGACTTCACGGCAAGAACAAATTGTTTATATTGCCTATTCTGGTGATGTGGCGGCAGCAGAAACAGTTTTAGCGGCCATTACCGCCGAAGTTGACATTGAAGATGTGGCATGTTTGCCATTAGGCCCAACTATTTCTGCCCATACTGGGTTAGGGTGTGTGGCGATCTTCACTTTTGGTAAAAATCGGAACGAAGAAGTATCTTAATTTAAACTTTAGTCTGAAAAACCAGACTAGAGTTTTTTTGTAAATAAATGATCTGATAAAATTAAAAGCAGTGATTTACATTAAAAGAAAAGAGGAAGATCCATGCGTGTAGTAATTGTAGGGGGATCTTTTGCTGGTGTGCAAGCAGCTTTAGATATTAAACAGGCAGATCCGAATGCAGAAGTTATTGTGATTGAAAAACAGGCAGAATTAGGCTTTGTACCAGCCAGTCTGACACTGATTTTGCAAAATATGGCCGCTTCAGTGGATGACTTACGTTGGGTGACACAACAGAAATTGGAAAATAAAGGCATTCAAGTGTATACAAAAGTGACGTGTACGGGTCTTTTGGCAGATGATCAAATTGGCCTATCGACAGGAGATAAGTTAACTTTTGATCGCTTGATTATTGCGACAGGTTCCCAGCAGTCTTTCCAACAAGCGCCAAAAAAAACGACTAAAATTAAAACTTGTAAAACCCCGCAAGATGTAACGGAAATTTTAACGCAATTAAAAACGGCGACAACTGTGGCGATAATTGGTGGGGGACCAGTGGGGATTGAGCTGGCAGCAGCGATTGCAGACGTTAGCCCGCACGTTCACTTATTTGAAAGTGAACCGCATGTAATGAGTCACTATTTTGATTTAGAAATGATTCAGCCACTAGAAGATGCAATCAAAAATTCTGCTGTCACGCTTCATAAAGAAACGTTTATTGACACAATGGAAGAAACCAAAGAAGAGCAAGTCCGTCTTTATTTTAATGAAACCGATTTAGACGTCGATTTGGTTTTACTAGCTAACAGTACGAGACCAAATAATCAAATGTGGCAACCATTGGCGTGTCATGAGGATGGTACATTACAGGTAAATGATTATCTGCAAACGAGTAATCCCAACATTTATGCGATTGGGGATGCCATTAAAGTAAAATTTCGGCTAACAGGAGAGTCACTGTATTTATCACTAGTTAATAACGCGATTCGGACGGCTAAAATCGCCAGTCAAAATATTACTGGCAAAATGCAAAAGGATCCCGGGACAGTGCGGGTGAGTGGCAATCATTGGTTTGGTTATTTTGTCGGCAGTGTGGGGCTTTTAGAAAAAGAAGCGCTTTTGTATCAAAATGAAATTGAAAGCCAGCATTTTTATGTACCCAAAACGACGATTACAACCGAAAAAATTCACTTAAAAGTGATTTGGGATCGGGATACTAAAGTTTTATTAGGGGCACAGTTGGTGGCACAAGTAGCGGATTTTGCTTTATTGGATCAATTGGCAACCGCGATTAGGCAACAACAGACCCTTGAGGAATTTCAGTTAAGTGAAAGATTTTACCAACCGGCTTTTCGCTATCCTTTAGCTATATTCACACAGATAGAGGAGTGAGGCGATGCGAATTGAGCAACTATTGGAGAAAAATCAACAATTGCAAGTAGCAATTTTAAAAGCGCTTATTTTATCTGAAGGTGTTTTAGCGACGAACCAACTGGCAAAAAATATTGGCCTATCAAAAATCAGTTTGGAACAATACTTGCAAGATGTTACAGATCTTGGGGCAACAACCGGTTTTAATTTGACACGTAACGGGGCTATGGTCTATTTAACCATGAACAATACGACTACCTTAGAAGAGATTACGGCTTTATTAGTGAAAGATAGTTTGAAATTTCAATTATTAGCTTATATGTTAGAACAGCGGGAATTTACGATCCCACAAATTTCTCAAGAATTTGCTACCAGCGAATCTTCTATTTTTCGTAAATTTCGGGAATTAAATGAAGTGCTGGCTGAATTTCAGCTGCGAATCAAAAACGGGCGCCTTCAAGGGGAAGAATCACAAATTCGTTATTTTTATTTTCAGCTTTATCTGTATTTCCCTATTTCGATGCGACCCCATTATTTGATTGAATCAGATCAAAATCAGCTGTTTTTGCGGGCGTTAGAACGAACACTCAAACTGACCCTTTCCCCTCAGGCCAAAAGTGAGGTTGCCTGTTGGTTAGGAATTACGTTAAAACGCATGTCAGCAAAGAAAAAACAGCAGACTAAAGTCAAAGAAAATTATCACCTTTTTAAAAATGATGCTCTTTTTGAACAAATTGAGCCGCTGATTCATTTATATAACAGTCGCAGTTCTTTTGAACGCAATCAATATGAACCGGTGTTGTTTTACAGCTTTTTGGTCTCTTTTCAAATTTTAGATGAGGAAACTTTTTATCATTATGAATTACAACGAAGTAAGAAGTTACCGCCTGCTCTTTTGGATATGTATATTAGAGAAATGATTTTGATTCACTATCGACCGCGTCGCCTGTCGATTCAGCAGGAAAAAGCAGTGGGCTATCAGCTATCTCAAATCAATAATCGCCTCTATTTTTTTCAAGGGTATTTACCCCGCTATGAGCCAGAACGCTTATTGCGGTTGCAAAAAGAAAAACTAGGGGTTGAACGGAGTCAAATATTAGCTGTTTTACAAAAAAACGTGTTAAGTTTTTTACCCGCTAAAAAAGCCGAAGATACTTTAGTTACCGAAGCTTTATTGACTATTTATGCGAGTATTTTGGCTATGATTGATTTTTATATTGCCAAAGAAGTCGTAGTCGGAATTGATTTTGAAGATTTACCGGCTTATCGGATTTCTTACTATTATGATTTGTTTTCAGAATTACGGCCGATTGCTGGAATTCGAGTGGAACATGCCAGTTACAAAACGGATTACGATTTAATTATTAGTTCCCGCCAAGTAAGCGGCTATACGACTAAAATGCAATACTGTTTGTCAGAATTTGCATCGAGTTATGATTTGATGCAACTAAAAAAATTAATTGAACAATTAAAGAAGGAAAAAAATTAGATGGTGTGACAGAAGTTTTGTCATACCTCTTATTTCGAAATTAACGGTGTGACAAAAGCAGTTTCTTTTGAAATAGGACGGAATTTCCCAAAATTTGAAAAACAATTTTCTGAAATTCCGTCTTATTTCTTGAAGCTGGAGGCTTCTGTCACAACTTCTTTTAAAAAATTTTAACAGTAAAAACACTTGCGCTTACGCGATTTATTGTCAAAACTGCCATCATTTTATGAAAACGCTTAAATAGTTGACGGTTTTCGCGGAAAAAAGCAAGGTAGGATAAAAACATAAAGAAAGCGATTACAAATCGTGCAAGGAGGAACAATAGCATGGCGGAAAAAAAACAATATATTATGGCAATTGATCAAGGAACGACGAGTTCACGGGCAATTATTTATGATAAGTTTGGCCATCAAATCGCTAGTTCACAAAAAGAATTCACTCAGTATTTCCCGCAAGAAGGATGGGTCGAACACGACGCCAATGAAATTTGGAATTCAGTTCAATCCGTAATTGCCGGTGCATTTATTGATTCTGGTATTAAACCTACCCAAGTAGCCGGAATTGGAATCACTAATCAACGGGAAACGACAATTATTTGGGAAAAAGATACTGGCCGGCCGATTTATCACGCGGTCGTATGGCAATCACGGCAATCAGCCGACATCGCCGATCAATTAAAAGCAGACGGCTACGAAGAGATGATTCATCAAAAAACAGGTTTGGTCGTAGATGCTTACTTTTCAGCGACGAAAATTCGCTGGATTTTAGATCACGTTGAAGGTGCCCAAGAACGGGCGGAAAAAGGAGAATTACTTTTTGGAACGATTGATAGTTGGCTGGTTTGGAAACTAACCGATGGCGGCGCTCACGTTACAGATTATTCCAATGCTAGTCGCACTATGCTTTATAACATTCATGACCTGGCTTGGGATGAAGAAATTTTAGCGCTACTAAATATTCCTAAAGCACTTTTACCAAAAGTAACTTCCAATTCAGAAATTTATGGTTATACCCAAGGCTATCATTTCTTCGGCAGTGAAGCGCCAATTGCCGGTATGGCAGGGGATCAACAAGCAGCCCTATTTGGACAAATGGCCTTTGAAGCGGGGATGGTAAAAAATACTTACGGCACAGGTTCATTTATCGTCATGAATACAGGTGAAAAACCACAACTGTCAAAAAATAATTTATTAACCACAATCGGTTATGGTATTAACGGTAAAGTTTATTATGCCTTAGAAGGAAGCATTTTTGTTGCCGGTTCTTCCATTCAATGGCTACGGGATGGTTTAAAAATGTTAGAAAAAGCCAGTGATTCAGAAGATGCTGCCAAACGCTCTACTAGCCAAGATGAAGTCTATATCGTGCCAGCTTTTGTCGGACTAGGAGCTCCTTATTGGGATCAAAAAGCAAGAGGGGCAATGTTTGGTTTAACTAGAGGTACCACAAGAGAAGATATTATTAAAGCAACATTACAATCGATTGCTTACCAAGTGCGGGATATTATCGATACGATGCAAGAAGACACTGGTATTAGCATTCCCGTTTTAAAAGTTGATGGTGGTGCAGCGAATAATGAATACTTGATGCAATTTCAGTCTGATATTTTAAACGTACCAATTCAACGGGCGGCAAATCTCGAAACTACCGCTTTAGGCGCAGCCTTTTTAGCTGGTTTAGCCGTGGGTTACTGGAAAGATATGGATGAAATTCGCGAGTTTTACGAAGCAGGCAAGATCTTTGAAGCAGAGATGGACCCACAACGACGTCAAAAATTATATGATGGTTGGAAAAAAGCTGTAAAAGCGACCCAAGCATTTGAATAAGAGCTAGGAGTGAAAAAGATGGCATTTTCTAAAACAACACGTACAAAAAGTATTGCAGCACTTAAAAACGAAGAAATGGATTTATTAATTATTGGCGGTGGGATCACCGGTGCTGGGGTAGCGATTCAAGCTGCCGCAGCGGGCATGAAAACTGGCTTAATTGAAATGCAAGACTTTGCAGAAGGAACGTCTTCTCGTTCCACTAAATTAGTTCACGGTGGTATTCGCTACTTGAAAAACTTTGATGTCGAAGTAGTGGCAGATACAGTGACAGAGCGGGCTGTCGTCCAAAATATTGCGCCTCATATCCCTAAACCAGATCCGATGTTGCTACCAATTTATAACGATGAAGGTCCAACGACTTTTAGTATGTTTTCAGTTAAAGTTGCAATGGATATTTACGACCAATTAGCCCATGTCAAAGGCACGAAATATGAAAATTATACGTTAACACCAGAAGAAGTATTAAAACGTGAACCGTTTATTAAAAAAGAAGGGCTTCAAGGTGCCGGTGTTTATTTAGATTTTCGCAATAACGACGCCCGACTTGTGATTGAAAATATCAAACAAGCCGCCGCAGATGGTGGCCACATGGTCAGCAAAATGAAAGCGGTCGGATTTATTTATAAAGACGATCAAATTGTCGGCGTTAAAGCGCGAGATCTTTTAACGGATGAAACAATTGAAATTAAGGCTAAATTAGTGATTAATACCAGTGGACCATGGGTGGATAAAGTGCGGAATATGAACTTTACTAAGCCGGTTGTTCCCAAAATGCGACCAACTAAAGGGGTACATTTAGTCGTAGATGCAAAAAAATTACCAGTACCGCAACCGACTTATTTTGATACAGCTTTAAATGACGGTCGCATGGTTTTTGCCATTCCGCGGGAAAATAAAACGTATTTTGGGACAACTGATACCGACTACAAAGGTGATTACGTTGATCCTAAGGTAACCAAAGAAGATGTGGACTATTTACTAACGGTCATTAATCATCGTTATCCAGAAGCAAAAATTACCATTGACGATATTGAAAGCAGTTGGGCAGGTTTACGACCACTATTAATCGGCAATGCCGGTTCAGATTACAACGGTGGTGATAATGGCAACATTTCTACGAAAAGCTTCCACCAAGCCGTTGATGTCGTGACTGCCTATAAAAACGGGCAAGCAACCCGCGATGAAGTCGAAGATGTCTTGAATAATCTTGAAAGTAGTCGCGCTGAAAAACGCCTTTCACCGTCAGCAGTTTCTCGAGGCAGTTCTTTAGAACAAGAGCAAGATGGCATGATTACATTATCTGGTGGGAAAATTACGGATTATCGTAAAATGGCCGCTGGCGCGATGACGATGATTCGCCAGTTACTAAAAGAAAATTATGATTTAACCTTTAAAGAAATAGATTCTAAAAACTATTCTGTTTCTGGTGGTGACTTTGATCCAACCAAATTAGAAGAAACTGTCGCAGAATATGCCAAAATTGGGGTAGCTGCTGGCCTGACAGAAGCAGAAGCAACATATATCGCAGATTTTTATGGCACGAATGCAAGTAAAATCTTCCAATATGCCAAAGAAATGACAGCGTATCCAGGAATGACATTAGCAGAATCAGCGCGCTTGCGTTATGGCTTAGAAGAAGAAATGGTTTTAACGCCAGTTGATTATTTACTGCGTCGCACCAACCATATCTTATTTGAACGTGATAGCCTCGATGCGCTACGGCAACCTGTTCTTTTAGCAATGGCTCGTTACTTTAACTGGGACGAAGCCAAAAAAGAAGAAATGGCAGCCCAACTAGACGATGCAATTAATGAATCTGATTTAGTTGCACTAAAAACAGGAGGGAAAAATTAATGAGCGGTGAAATGACACAAATTATGGGTGAATTTATCGGGACAATGATTTTAGTCTTACTTGGTGACGGGGTCTGTGCAGCGGTAAACTTAAATAAAAGTAAAGCGCAAGCTTCCGGCTGGATCGTAATTGCGATGGGTTGGGGAATGGCCGTTATGATGGGGGCGTATATCTCGGGCTTTATGGGACCAGCACATTTGAATCCGGCAGTTAGTTTAGCAATGGCTTTGAATGGTTCACTTGCTTATAGTTTAGTTGTACCATTTATTGTAGCGCAAATGGCCGGTGCTTTTGTCGGGGCTGCTTTAGTTTGGTTGGCTTATTTACCACATTGGCAAGCGACTAAAGACCAAGCTGCAATTTTAGGTACATTTGCCACAGGACCTGCAATTCGCAAATATCCAGCCAATTTACTAACAGAAATGATTGGTACTTTTGTCTTAGTTTTAGGTTTACTTGCTTTTACGCAAACGGAATTTGCTGCTGGAACAAATATTTTTGCAGTCGCAGGTTTAATCGTTGCTCTTGGGTTATCTTTAGGTGGTCCAACAGGTTATGCAATTAACCCCGCTCGTGATTTAGGGCCTCGTTTAGCTCATGCAATCTTACCAATCGCTAATAAGGGTACTTCTGATTGGCAATATGCTTGGGTTCCAGTTGTCGGTCCATTTCTTGGTGGGATTATCGCTTGGGGTGTCTTTCAATTAATGGTTTAGTTTAATAGTAAAAAACATTCCTACTTGATGAAAGTAGGAATGTTTTTTTTGTGAATAAAAGAATTATATGATTTCATAAGAGTAAGGTCTGTTTGTTTTACTTTTACATGTTGCGCTTCACGAACGAACTCTTGGCGACATTAAGTCGAAATTATAAGAAATTTGAGGAGCAATTTCGTAAAATTCCATCTTATTACTTGAGAGTTGGGCGAGTTCATTTCGCTTTTTATTAATCTAGCAAAATGAACGAACTCTCTACGGCAATAAGCCAAAATCGTAAGAAATTAAAGAGACAATTTATTCCGATTTCGTCTTATTGCTTGAGAGCTGGGCGAGTTCCTTTAGCTTTTTTTACTAATCTAGCACAGGCAGCAACTCTTCGGGAAAAATTCAAAAATTAGTTTCTGGTCAAGAGCACTAGAAAACGAATTTCTGAGATTTTTCCAAAGAGCTACCCACTGCCTTTAGCTTTTTGACCTAGGAGGGGTTTTTTTTGAAAATTTATCGAAAATATGGCTGGCTGCTTTTACTTTTATTTGTCCTCTGTGATGGTGGTATGCCTTATTTATTAGGGACGATGTGGGATGGTTTTAGTCAGACAAAACAGGTTGTTAGTGATTTAGGTAGTGTGACAAGTCCGGTTAAAACCTATTTTGAACATGGCTCTATTATGACGGGAAGTTTATTATTAATTGCTTTACCACCGGTACAATATTATTTTTTTAATGCAGATGAAATTTTCCAAGATAAGCGCAGAGAAATTAATTTATTGCTTTTTAGTATTACAGCTTTTGCGATTGGCGATTGTATTTTTACTGGTGTTTTTTCCATTAACCATACCACTAGCGGTCTCACTTTAGACACGATTATTCATGGCTTAGGTTCTGGGGCTGGGATCTTGGGGATGCTTGTAGCACCGTGGCTAATGGCGCGTATTTTTGCCAAAGCAAAACCAAAGATTGCCCGAATATGTTGGTTCATTTTTTATGGCGCCCTTTTAACTTCTGGTGCAAATGGTTTGGCGCAACTTTTATCTTTTACTTATAAAGGCGTGGTACAGCGGATTTCCTTAGCTTTTTTATATTTACCTTTAATAGTCTTAGCATTTAGCATGCAGCAAAAAAAGAAAAAATAGATGCCACAATCTTATTGATACGTGTTACAATTTAACACAAGATTTTGCAGTAGAGGAATGCTAGAAAACTTAAAGGAGCGAGTTTATGCATAAAGAGGTGCTAAAACGACTAATTGAGACCGCTGCTGGCAGAAGACCAGCTGATCTTGTTTTAAAAAATGCGCAAGTCATCGATGTTTACCAAGCTGAAATTATTCGTGGCGATATTGCTTTAGTGGATGGTTTAATTGCAGGTGTAGGAGAATATGAAGGTCAAAAGAACGTTGATTTAAAAGGAAAATTTGTTGCACCAGGTTTTATTGATGCGCACATTCATGTCGAATCGGCTTATGTGACGCCAGAAGAATTTGGTCGACTTTTAGTTCCTCATGGCACCACAACAGTACTTGCTGATCCCCATGAAATTGTAAATGTGTTGGGGCTGACCGGCTTAAATTATATGATAGAAGCGGCAAAAGAAACAGCGTTAGATATTCGTTACACGATGCCTTCTTGTGTACCGGCTACAAATATGGAAAATTCCGGTGCTGTCGTGGCTGCAGAGGACATGTTGCCAGCATTTGAAAAGCAACAAGTAGCAGGACTGGCTGAATTTATGAACTTTCCTGGTGTGATTGCAGCCGATGATGCTGTCTTAGATAAACTATTACTAGCAAAACAATACGGACTACAAATTGATGGTCATGCGCCAATGGTTGCTGGCAAAGCGCTCAATGCTTATGTAGCAGCCGGCATAAAAAATGACCATGAATGTTCGACTGTAGCAGAATTAAAAGCGCGGATTGCCCGTGGTATGTATGTTTTACTGCGAGAAGGTACTGTTACGCAAAATCTGCGAACCCTTTTAAAAGGTGTTACAGACAATAACTATCAACGTTGTGTATTAGTAGCGGATGATTTACAAGCAAAAGATATTTTGACTAAGGGACATTTGGATAATAGTATTCGCATTTGTATTGAAGAAGGAATCGCCCCAATTCGTGCGATTCAAATGGCGACGATTAATGCGGCCCAATGTTGTCAGTTAACCGATCGTGGCGCGATTGCCCCAGGATTACGAGGGGATTTAGTAGTCTTCTCTGATTTAGCGGCACCAGAAATTGAAGCTACTTATATTGCCGGACAATTAGTTGCTAAGAAGAACGTTTATTTACCGGAAGTAAAACGAGTGGCAACAACCAAAGTACAATCCAGTGTCCATATTGATACCTTTGCTAAAGCCCAATTAAAACTAAAATTGACGAGTGATAAAGCGCGTGCCATTGAAGTCATTCCCCAAGAAGCATTGACAAATGAAGCCATCGTCACCATCAAAAGAGATGAAAATGATGAATTTATTTATGAACCAGAAAAAGATGTGGTCAAAATTGCCGTCGTAGAACGTCATCAAAATACAGGAAATGTTTTTGTCGGTCTTTTGAAAAATTACGGTTTGAAAAAAGGTGCAATTGGCATTTCCATTGCCCATGATTCCCACAATTTAATTGTGGCTGGGACAAATGATGAGGATATGGCAGTGGCGCTAAAAGCATTAAAAGACCAAGAAGGTGGCGTCGTTTTAGTGGATGAAGGCCAAATTTTAGGCAGTATGGCGCTCCCGATTGCCGGTTTAATGAGTGAACTAACCGGTGAAGAAGTGGCCCAACAAGAAGAAGAACTAAACCACTTAGCTCACGAAAAATTAGGCATCTCAGCCAAAGTTGATCCAATTATGACTTTAAGTTTTATGTCTTTAGCGGTCATTCCGAATTTAAAAATTACCGATCTTGGTTTAGTTGATGTCACCAAGTTTGAAATTGTGCCAGTTTCAGTTGCAGACTAATTATTTGCGGGTTTTAACTACGCTGAATAAAAGATTTACACTGAATGTAAAATTAGCAATATCGCAAAAAGGCAGGCAATAAAATGCGAAAGCAAAAAGTAAAAAGCTATTTAAGTCTTCAGCTTTTTTTATAGATAGTTGCGTATTCATCGTCTTATTATTCACGCTCAAGCCTTGGCTTAATTTAATCATCAGTTCTTACGGTTACTTGTAGTTTTTGAAGTTCCCATACTACTTGTTCATGTTTCCTTTCAACAAAAAAATAAAAACGTCTTTTTTCAGTCGATAACCGTAGAAATCACGGAAACTTACTGAAGAAAGACGTTTTTTGTTCTGTACTTCAATTGGTGATAATTTGGTTCTTGGATGGTAATTGATCTTAGTCGTTTCACTTTTTTTACCAGCCCAGCGAAGTTAACAAGTTAAAAAAACTTCTCAATACCCATATCGGATTTCCCCAAGAGCAAATAATTTTTTTAAATGCGCAGAGGCCTCAGAAGAGATTGTAATTTTATTTTTTGTCAGACAATTGGAAACTGAAACACTCATGCGGCTTAAAATATAAGGGACGGCGGTTACACCTTCGTTAATTTCTTGGGCATAATCAAAAAGTAATTGTCGTAGTTCATTTGTGCTGGTGTCAGCAGGAATTAAACCTAGAATTGTTGTAATCTCACTTAAGGCAATCTCAGCCCGTTCGCTACCGCCACTATACCATTTTACTTCTTTCATCTTCTCACTTCCTTTTTTTTAGCATAAGCATTGCGACTTTTATTTTCAATGACATTTGTTGTTTAAATGCTTTTGCCGGCTTTGTAATTGTTATTTTAAAAAAAGGAAAACAGTAGTATTAGTTTGCTATCAATGTTTTAAATGAGCGAACAATCATTTGAATAAAATTTCATGTTATTTTTATATTGACAGAAAGAAAAAGACTTGCTATTGTTGTTGAAGTAAATCGTAATAATTTCGTTTTGTTCGTTTTGAAATTTAATTTAGGATGCAATTTGTTTTAAGAAGAAGGGATAAGATTAATGAAAAAATTTGGGATTGGTTTAGTGAGTCTAGTGGCTTTAGGTTTGTTGAGTGCTTGTAGTGCTAAGGCCCATTCGACTGAAAATAAAACAGATAAGCTAGAAATTGTCACCACTTTTTATCCAATGTATGATTTTACCAAAAATATTGTGGGGGATGAGGCCAATGTTAAGTTGATGATTCCCGCCGGTTCTGAACCCCATGATTATGAGCCATCGGCAAAAGATATGGCGGCTGTTCATGATGCAGACGTTTTTGTTTATCACAATGAAAATATGGAAACGTGGGTACCAAAGGCTAAAAAGGGCTTTGCAAAAGATAAACCAAATGTGATAGAAGGCACGAAAAATATGATTCTTTTACCTGGGGGCGAAGAAGAACATGATCACGATCATGGTGAAGAAGGCCATCATCATGAATTAGATCCGCATACTTGGGTTTCACCTTATCGGGCTATTCAGGAAGTGACATCTATTAAAGAACAGTTACAAAAGCTTTATCCCAAAAAAGCAGACGTGTTTGAAAGTAATGCGGCTAAGTATTTAACGGCATTAAAAAAATTGGATCAAACTTATAGTGATAGTTTAAAAAACGCCAAACAAAAAAGTTTTGTGACCCAGCATGCTGCCTTTGGCTATTTAGCGCTAGATTATGGGTTAAAGCAAGTGGCAATTTCCGGTCTTTCCCCAGAACAGGAACCTTCAGCCAGTCGCTTAGGTGAATTGAAGGAATATGTGAAAGATAACGGTATCCAATATATTTATTTTGAAAAAAATGCCAATGACAAAATTGCTAAAACACTAGCAAATGAAGCAAAAGTTCAAATGGCTGTTTTAAATCCATTAGAAAGTTTAACCAAAGAACAAATTGCCAATGGTGAAAGTTATCTTTCTGTCATGAAGGAAAACTTGCAGGCTTTGGAAAAAACAACAAATGTAGTCGGAAAAGAAGTCCAACCAGAAGCAGCTACAAAAGAAGAAAAAACAGTGGCGAACGGTTATTTTGCTGATAAGGCAGTTAAAGAGCGAAAATTAAGTGACTTTGCTGGTGAATGGCAATCTGTCTATCCACTACTAACAAAAGGTGCGTTGGATCAAGTCTTTGATTACAAAGCCAAGCTAAATCAAGATATGTCAGCAGCCCAATACAAAGAATACTATACAACAGGTTACAAAACAGATGTTGAAAAAATTAATATTACCGCCAATACGATGGACTTTGTCGTCAACGGTGAGCATCATAAATATGAATATGTCGCAAAAGGTTATCAGATTTTAACGTATGACAAAGGTAATCGTGGCGTGCGCTTTTTATTTGAAGCAAAAGGAGATGCTGGCCGTTTCCAATATGTGCAGTTTAGCGATCACAATATTGCACCGACTAAAACCGCGCATTTTCATATTTATTTTGGAGACGAAAGTCAGAATGCTTTACTAGAAGAAATGCACAACTGGCCGACTTATTATCCAACTAAATTATCAGGTCACGCCATTGCCCAAGAGATGATGGCCCATTAAAAAAAGTAGCTGTAACAAAAGTTGTGGCACAAAGAAATAAAGCGCATAATGTATTGAAGAATAGTATTTAGACGTTAAAAGAAGCTATGACAATTTTTGTCATAGCTTCTTTTTTACGATTGGATAAACTTACCAGTGTCTGCTAACTCAAAATTAACCGAAAATTTCCGCCATCCGGTTTTTGACATCGGGATTTTCTAAAAATTCATCGTAAGTTGTTTCTGACCGATCCACGACCCCTTTATCTGAAATCGCAATGATCCGATTTGCTAAGGTTTGAATAAATTGATGGTCATGAGAAGCAAATAATAATGAACCAGTGAAGGCCATTAAGCCATCATTTAAAGCGGTAATGGATTCTAAGTCCAAGTGGTTTGTGGGATCATCTAAAACCAAAACATTGGATTTTGAAAGCATTAATTTTGAAAGCATGCAACGAACTTTTTCACCACCGGATAAAACATTGACCGGTTTTAATACTTCGTCACCAGAAAATAACATCCGACCTAAGAAACTACGCAAGAAAGTATTGTCATCTTCTTCTTTTGAAGCATATTGACGCAACCAGTCCAAAATCGTTAAGTCACTAGCAAATTCACTACTACTATCTTTTGGTAAATAAGATTGGCTCGTTGTAACACCCCAGCGGACAGAACCCGTATCCGGTGTGATTTCACCCATGATAACTTTAAATAAAGTTGTGGTAACAATATCGTTATTGGCAACAAAAGCCACTTTATCATCTTTATTTAACGTAAAGCTGATATTATCTAAAATTTTCTTACCATCAATCGTCACACTGACATTATCTACTTGTAATAAGTCATTACCAATTTCGCGTTCCGGTTTAAAACCAACAAAAGGATAGCGGCGGCTAGATGGTTTAATATCATCTAATGTGATTTTTTCCAACATTTTCTTTCTTGAAGTCGCTTGTTTGGATTTTGAAGCGTTCGCTGAAAAACGAGCAATAAAGTCTTGTAACTCTTTGATTTGTTCTTCTTTTTTCGCGTTTTGTTGCGATTGTAGTTTTGTTGCTAATTGGCTTGATTCCAACCAGAAATCGTAATTTCCTACATAAAGTTGGATTTTGCCAAAGTCCAAATCAGCCATGTGGGTGCAGACTTTGTTTAAAAAGTGGCGGTCATGGGAAACGACAATCACAGTATTTTCAAAGTTAATCAAAAATTCCTCTAACCAGTTAATCGATTGAATATCTAAACCATTGGTTGGTTCGTCTAGTAAAAGAACATCAGGTTTTCCAAATAAAGCTTGAGCTAGCAAGACTTTCACCTTTTGACCAGCCGTTAATTCTTTCATTTGCAAATGATGCAAATCCTCAGGAATATTCAATCCTTGTAGTAAAACAGCAGCTTCGGGTTCTGCTTCCCAGCCGTTTAATTCGGCAAATTCACCTTCCAATTCAGCTGCTTTAATGCCATCTTCATCACTGAAATCTTCTTTCATGTAAATCGCATCTTTTTCTTTCATCACGTCGTATAAACGTTTATGTCCCATAATAACTGTTTCAATGACCGTATATTCTTCAAAATCAAAGTGATTTTGTTTTAATACCGCCATCCGTTCGTCAGGGCCTAAAGAAACATTACCAGTAGAAGGTTGTAATTCCCCAGATAACACCTTTAAAAAAGTTGATTTACCAGCACCATTGGCCCCAATTAAGCCATAGCAATTTCCGGGTGTAAACTTAATATTCACATCATCAAAAAGTTTGCGGTCTGAAAAATGCAAACTTACGTCACTTACTGTAATCATAAAAAATAATCCTCCTTAATTTACCTCTTGGCACCTTCACGTTGTATCTAAAAGATCAGTTTTGTGAAAATAAGGTGCGCTAAAATTTTTGCAAAAGCAGGGACTAAATAAAAATCAGCATCATTGCCCACTAAAATTTAACGAGCAAAAAAAGATGCGGCCACATAACTTCCAACTTCAGCGGGCCGTACTCGCCAAAATAAAGATAGGGTCGCGGTTATTTCAATTTTTTCCTTACTATATATACCTAAAATATATGCAATCTTATAGCATTATATCGGCCTGTGTAAGAAGTTGCAACCTTATCCGGACATTTCCTAGTAAATAAAAAGATTTATTAGGATTTTACGTGGAAAGTGGTGGAAGAAAAATATGATTAAATAAGATGGCGTACTCAAATACTTGATATAAAATTACAAATTTGAAATGAGATTTTTAATGACTTAACTTTTTTTCTTTGTAATAACGTTGAAATATCAGCTTATTAAGCGGTTTAATTAAGCTTACCTTATTTCCGCTTCATTTTGAAAAAACATCCACTTTAATTATTGTAAGCGGAAACATAAACTAGTTATAGAAAGAAGGAGATGACAAGAATGAGAACAAGAACAATTGAGATAATAAAAAAACTTCTTTCTACGAGTTCACCTGTCTCATTGAAAGTATTGTCACAGCATTTTCATGTTACTGAACGAACGATTCGTAATGAATTAAATGAAGTAGATGATTATCTACAAAGTTTAGGTTTAACCGAGTTAGTGCGAATTAGAGGAAAAGGATATCAACTAAAACTGACTGCGGCCCAACAAATAAGCTTGGAAGAATCTTTGACGACAAATGAGGATGTTTATTTGGATCGGGATGAAAGAATTTTTGATTTGTTACTATCTATTGCTTTTAATTCCGAAGCTGTTTTTTTAAACAAAAAAGAAGAAGAGTATATGGTATCAAAAAGTACTCTGGATGAGGATATGAGAAGGTTAAGAACGAAGCTTTTAAAATACGGCATTGAAGTTATTAGCAATGGAAGACTAGGCTTGGTTTTTAAAGGTTCTGAAAGATCTATCCGCACGATGATTTTTGATGTCATCAATGAAAATATTGGCTTTTTAGAATTGGGTTTTGAAAAGGAGAGTCAAGTTGCCGTAGCAAAACAAATTTTTTATCATCATTTGCCGTATACCATGTTTGATACAGCTGCAAACCTTTTTAAAAATCAAATGTTTCATATTAAAGATGATATTTATAAAAATCAGATTTTACTATTCACTGCGATTTGGTTGGGCAGAATTAAAGTGGGTGAAACAATTTCAGCAATTAGTTGGGAAGAACCTAAAGAAGATACTGAAATTAAAGCTTACATTGAAAAAATTATAGCTGTGTTTCAAGTTATACCGCCGGCTGTTGAAGTAGGTTATTTAGAATTTGTGATTGAATCTTTAAATATGCGTAATATTAGCAATACTATCGAATGGGTCAATGCCCAATTATTAACGATTCAGTTGATTCAAACAGTTGAAGAGCAGACCAAAATTCCATTTAGTAAACGAGGAGAAGAATTATTTGAAGGTCTCTATCAACATATTGCGGCGTTGCTTGCACGTTTAAAAAGTGGTATCCAAGTGGTTAATCCAATTAAAGATAATATCAAAAAGAATTACAACAGTATTTTTACCGCTATCCAATACTTCATTCCGACAATTGAGCACGTTTTTGAGCAAAAAATTACAGATGATGAGATTGCTTTTTTAGCCATTCACTTTTCGACAGCGGCTTTAAATTTGGATTTGAATTTTATCTATAAGTCAGTAGTCGTATGTAATCATGGTTTAGCGACGGGAAACTTATTAGCAGCTAGCTTAAAAGAGAAATTTCCTGAGATTGATGTAACTGCTGTGTTTAGTTCAAAGGACATAAAAGTTATTAATAAATTGGATGTCGATTTGATTTTTTCTACCTATGATATTGGTCCCACTTCAAAACCAACTCTTGTTGTGGAACCGATTATTACAGAAGTTAATCGAAAATTAATTGCCACATTTTTAGAACAAAATAGTCAATTTCGACGATTGAGCTTAGAAAAGAAAGATGCAACTAATTTATTTAATTCTATATTGGAAACTATCACAACAAGTGGTGGGACGATTGATGGTCCTACTTATAAAAAATTAGAAATGAGTTTTAAACAACATAATTTAGAAATTAATTCAAGGGAGTTACAGCCAATGTTGAAAGATATTTTAACAGACAGCAACATTCTTATTCAAGCTAGCCCTAAAAATTGGGAAGAGGCAATTGAACTTGTTGCACAGCCGTTATTAAAAGAAAACATCATTGAACAAAAATATATTGAAGCCATGGTAGAGTCGGTGAATGAATACGGACCATACATTGTGATTGGTAAGCATCTCGCATTAGCTCATGCCAGACCAGAAGATGGTGTAAATAAATTGGGGGTGAGTGTAGCAACACTGAAAGATGGCGTAGCATTTAACAATCCAGATTTAGATCCAGTTAAAATCATTTTTTGTTTGGCAGCAGTAGATTCCTATTCGCATTTAAATATTATGCGGGAATTGGTGGAATTAATTAATGATGAAGAAAAATTAAATCAATTAATAACAGTTAAAAGTATTGCAGATTTTAAAAAAGTATTATATCAAGATGCGGAAATAAGATAACAAAAAAATAAATAGAAGAAACGGAGCGATTCTAAATGTCAAAATTAAATATTTTATTTGTATGTGGGGCAGGATTAGGGAGTAGTTTTGCAGCTCAGATGTCAACAGAAGATGTGTTAAATAAATTAGGGGTAGAAGCAAAATTAGATCACGTTGATATTTCTTCGGCTGTTTCAATGAATCCTGATGTAATTATTACAGCCGAAAATTTCCGTTCGCAATTTGAAAAATTCAATATTGATCCTGCAACAAGCATTGTATACCTCAAAAATATTGTTTCAAAGCCAGAAATTGAAGAAAAAATTACACCAGTCTTACAAGACAAAGGGGCAATTTAATAAAAATTAAGAAAAGAGGTTTTAGAGAAAATGGGAGTTATTAACTTTATTATCGAAAACATCTTGACGCAAGCATCCATCACGATTGCGTTAATCGCTATGCTGGGTTTGATATTGCAAAAGAAATCCACTGGACAAGTAATTTCAGGTACGTTAAAGACGCTCTTAGGATTTCAAGTATTAAGTGCTGGTTCTGGCATTATTGTTGGTAGTCTAACTTATTTTGGTGAAATTTTTACTGAAGGCTTCGGTATGCAAGGAATTATTCCATCTATTGAAGCGATTAATGGCCAAGCTATGAACGATTTGGGATTGGGGCGTGATATTGCGTTAACTTTCTTAGCAATTTTCATCTTTAACATTTTATTAGCACGCTTTACAAAATGGAAATATATTTTCTTAACAGGTCAAGCTATTCTTTGGATGGCAACAATGACCACAGTTTTTGGTTACTTCTCTGGTTTAAGGGGAATTGTACTCATTTTAGTAGGTGGTTTTATTGGCGCATGCTTTGCGATTGCGATGCCAGCTATTGCACAGCCAATCATTCGTAAAGTAACAGGGTCAGATGATATTGCCCTTGGCCATTTTTGTACAATTGGGTACATGTTTGAAGCTGGTGTTGCCAAAATTTTTGGTGAAAAAGGTGAAAATAAAAAATCAATTGAAGATATCAAATTACCTACGGCTTTTGAATTTTTACAAGATACTTATCTTTCCGTAATGGTTGTAATGGTACCGCTTTATGTGATTACAGTCTTATTTGCCGGTGAAGAATTTGCTGCCACACTATCAGGGAATCAAAATTATATTATGTTTGCTTTCATGCAAGCGATTCAGTTTGTAGTTGGGGTTTATGTATTGTTAGCAGGGGTACGTTTATTATTAGGTGAAATCGTACCAGCTTTCCGTGGAATTGCGATGAAATTAGTGCCTGACGCAAAACCAGCACTAGATTGTCCGGTTTTCTTCCCATATAGTCCTAATGCTGTCATTTTAGGATTTATTACAACAACAATTGGAACGGTTATTGCGATGTTTGTTTTACCAATGTTTGGCTTAGCTATGATTTTACCAGGGATGTTAACGAACTTCTTTGCTGGAGGTACAGCAGGAATTTTTGGTAATGCAGTAGGGGGGCGTCGCGGTGCAATTATTGGCGGTATTGCACATGGATTTTTCATCACATTATTGCCAGCGTTATTAGTAGGTATATTTAATTCAATGGGATTCGTTAATGCAACCGCAACAGATGTTGATACTGTAACTGCAGCATTGTTGTACGCATGGATTATTGGGCCAATTTTGAAGAACTTCTAAAATGAAGGAGATAGCAAATTATGTTTGGATTTCTAAAAAAGAACAAGGTAGAAAAACAAGAGATAAAAAAAGAGCCAACATTATCACCTGAACAAGTGCAAAAAATCCAGGAAGAAATTGCAACTTTAGAAGGTGAAATAGCAAAAATTTCAAATGAAGACATTGAAGAATTAGCTAAAAAATACGAGGAAGTCGGTTTACTCCAAGCCGAAATTCAAGCAGATGACCAAGCGATTGCGATGCTAGAAAAAAGTATTGAAATAAAACGTTCGATTGGTGAAGGCTATAAAAAACTGATGAGTCTTTATAACAAAAAGCGAGCTGAATCAGCTCGTAATGGTGATGATCAAGGAATTGATTATTATATGGGGAAAATGGATGAAATGCGCCAAATTGCCAAGCAAGTAACGATTATGGGTAAATAAATCAAAGGATTGGAAGGATTATAAATGTATACAACTTTAAAAGAAGTAACCAAAAAAGCAGAGGAACTAAATTTTACAGTAGGAGCCTTTAATACACACAATCTAGAAATGTTGCCTGATATGTTAAGAGCGGCAAAAGAGATGGGATCTCCGATTATTATTCAAACATCAGTTGATACCGCGCGTTACATTGGTTTTAGCGTATTGGTTAATGTTATGAAAGCGATTTGTGATAATGAAATGGTTGATGGTGTATTACATTTAGATCATGCTCGCAATTTTGATGATATTAAAGAAGCGATTGATGCAGGATATACTTCTGTTATGTATGATGGTTCACACTTACCTTTTAAAGAGAATATTTTAAAAACACGCGCAGTGGTAGAATACGCACATGCTAGAGGGGTATCTGTAGAAGGCGAATTGGGTACAATTGGTGGAACTGAAGAAGGGATACACGTTGCAGAAGATGATAAGGTTTATACTCGTCCAGAAGATGCAGTTGAATTTGTTAAGGCAACAGAAGTAGATGCCTTAGCGATTGCAATAGGAACAAATCACGGTCAATTTAAGTCAAAAACAGAAGTAAATATTCCTTTATTAAAAGAAATTGATTCTGTAGTAGATGTTCCTCTGGTAATTCATGGGGGTACCGGTGTAAAAGAAGAAGATTATCCAGAATTAATTAACAATGGTATTCGTAAATTTAATGTGGGAACAGAATTATTAGTTAACTGGACTAAGATGGCCAAAGAGACATTTGGTGCAACAGAAGTAAATAAATCATTACGACATAATGTTATTCCAGCAAATGAAGCAGTAGAAAAAATCATTAAACACAAAATAAGTTTATTCATGAATGTAGAGAGTCCAACAAATCTTGGCAACTAAACGCAAAAAATATTTATTGCTTCTTGCTGGAAGTCCTGGTACGGGAAAAACTTATTTACTAAATTTAATTCGAGAACGCTTTTCTGATCTGTATGTCGTTACACCAGACGAAGCGAAAGTTTATTACGCTGAAGAGATTGGCTTTGATAATCTTACACAGCGAGCAGAACAAGAAAAAAATAAAGTCTGGCCTTTTTATTACAAAGCATTGGATTTATATATGGAGGCTGGGAAAAAGCTAGTTGTTTCAGAATATCCTTTTAGCTCTAAACAAAAAGATAAGCTCTTGGATTTAGCCCAAAAATATCAGTATGAAATAATTACTATTCGTTTAGTAGCTGATTTTGAGGTGTTATGGCAAAGACGCTATCAGCGTGATCGCGAGGTCGATCGACACTTAAGCTTTGTCATGGACCACTATCATTATGGGGATACATGTAATGACGTGTCAAAAGCCTCCAATCACATTACGAAAGAAGAATTTTATCAGATTGTTTCCCAACGACAATATGATAAATTTCAATTGGGGGAAGTGATTGAATTTGATGTCAGTGATTATAGTAATGTGGATTATAAACCCACACTTGATTATTTAGAAGATAAGATTAAACACGATAAATAAAAAAATCTCCGCATTTTATGCGGAGGTTTTTTTAGGCAAACACCAGCAAAAAAAGCGTAACTTTTGACCAAAATTTACCATAAGCGTACCATTGGTAATAGAAGAAAATAAATGCGAGAGATAACTTATCTCAATGAAAAATTGCATGAAATTTTTGAAAAATTATAAGAAGGTGGTTGATTATGGAAAAACGCGGATTTGATTGGGGTTCACTGATTTTAGGAATTTTATTTGTGATTGTTGCCCTGATGTCTTTTCAAGATCCAGTTGGGAATTTAGTCGCAATTGTGATTGTCTTTGGTGTATTTGCAATTTTAAAAGGGATTTTTGAAATTTTCTTGCGCAATCGTTTTAAAGATTTGACAGGTTATAAAGCCAAAATGCCATTAGTAGTTGGGATTTTAGATATTATTATTGGTATCTTTTTACTTTGGAATATGAATGCGAGTGTTTTGGCATTGCCGTTTGTCTTTGCGATTTGGTTTATCGTCGACTCCATTTTTGGTTTATTTAATTTGGATTTGGCTCGCCAACACAGCAATGGCTATTTCTGGTTCTCATTAATTATTGATATTTTGGGAATCATTGTTGGATTTATGTTGCTATTTAATCCGATTTCTTCGGCACTAACGCTAAGTTTCTTAGTCGGTTTTTATTTCATGATGTGGGGGATTACCCAGATCGTCTATGCTTTTCGCAAATAATTAGGCACACCTAAGTAAATAGTCGCCCTCTTGTTCTTTTTATGCTACAGTTAAATAAAAAGAGCAGGAGGTTTTTTTGTGCTGGATTGGATTTTACAGTTGCAACCGTGGCAGCAGGCATTAACAGGCACGGCTTTTACGTATTTTATGACGGCCCTCGGTGCGGCATTAGTGTTTTTCTTTAAAGAAATCAAAAAAGATGTTTTAAATTTGATGCTTGGTTTTGCCTCAGGGGTCATGATTGCAGCTAGTTTTTGGTCTTTACTAGATCCAGCTATTGCCCGTGCAGAAGAAAATGGTTCGCAATTTCCTTGGCTTGTCGTGGCGATTGGGTTTGGGGTAGGAGGATTATTTTTATATCTAGCCGATAAAACGATTCCCCACATGCACTTTGGTCCAGATCATGAACAAGAAGGACTGCCAACGCATTTGAAACGGACGATTTTATTAGTGTTTTCGATTACGTTACACAATATTCCAGAAGGACTTGCTGTAGGGGTGGCATTTGGTGCGGCAGCTAGTGCAGACAACCCAACGGCGGCGGTCTTGGCGGCAATTTCAGTCGCGTTAGGAATTGGGATTCAAAATTTCCCAGAAGGTGCGGCTGTTTCGATTCCATTACGTCAAGAAGGGCTAAGTCGGACAAAAGCGTTTATTTACGGCCAAGCCTCCGGAATTGTTGAACCGATTGCCGGAGTGATTGGGGCCATTTTAGTTTCACGCATGACAGCAATTTTGCCTTATGCGTTAGCTTTTGCTGCTGGGGCAATGATTTATGTCGTGGTAGAAGAATTAATTCCAGAAGCACAGCAAGAAAGTTCAAGCCATCGTCATTTTGCTGTTTTTGGAACGATGTTGGGCTTTATGATTATGATGATTTTAGACGTGGCATTAGGTTAAAATAGCAGTAAAAAATACCAGACGCCCGCTGATAGATTTAGTAAAAGCTAACACTGTCAGTTGCGTCTGGTATTTTTTGGCTAGAGAATTAATAGTAGCGTCTTTGGTTATGTTTTGCAGAAGCGCCAGTTAACCAACGGACAAGTGCAATTGCAATTAATAAGGGAATTCCAAAACGAAAGGCTAATGCAAGCAAAGAACCCGCAATTCCTAAGACAATATTTAAAACGATCCCGGCGACAAAAAGAAACCCAATAACCATCAAGATACGCATTAACATTGAATTATTTTCCATAATAACTCCTCCATTTATTTAAAAGCCAATAATTGCTGTCAAAATGACAGTCAAACTACTTGTATCCTGTTTTAAAAGTAGTTGCTTTTGCTATGAAACTAGCATAGCAAGAATAACGTCTGTTTTAATCAGCCCCAAGTCCGATATTTTGCTGGTCCTTGGGGTAGATTTTAAAAAAATTAAGACAAATGAAGTTCTTATTTTGTGATTGTCGTCTTTTTTGCTATGCTTAATTTAATAACTAAGTAACGGGATAAATTGATAAGAAAAGGCTGGAAACAACAGGAAAGAAGGGGTTTGATGGAATTAAAGCTGGGTAATGAAAATTTCCAACGGGCGGCTAGTTGCTATATTCGGATGGAAGTTTTTGTTTTGGAAAGAGGGATTCCTCTAGCAGAAGAATTTGATGACTTAGATACTACTGACAGGTATTATGCTGTGATTTATGATGGTGATTTGCCAGTAGCGACAGGACGGATTTTTATTGAAGATGAAAAAACGATTCGCCCCACGCGAATCGCCACGTTAAAAGAGTATCGCAAACAAAATTTAGGGGCTAAAATTATGACCGCCATTGAAGATTATGGCATAGCAAATGGCTATGTTCGCTCTTTAGTTCACGCGGAGCAAACGGCGGTCGGTTTTTATCAAAAATTAGGCTACACTATTTGCTCAGATATCTATTATGAAGATGGCGTTGCGTGTCAATCTTTAGAAAAAAACTTGTGAAATAGGTTGTGACAAAAGCGTACAGCTTCAAGAAATAAGACGGAATTTTCGAAAATTGTTTGTCAAATTTTTTGGAAATTCCGTCTTCTTTCCGAAGAAGCGGCTTCTATCAGACCGGTTATTCAAAAATAATAGGTTGTGACAAGTCTTCTGTCACAACCTATTTTCATGTTGATAAATGTTATTTTATAGCAACTAAAGATCACAATAGAATTATTTAGCGAGTGAAATATTTTGATCCTATATAAGCGGTAAAAGGAAGGGTCGCAACTGTCATAATGCCGGCGAGAAAGCTCACGACGATTTCGGCTACAAAAGCTTTGGCATTGATTAATGTTTCAAAAGAATAGTGTAAATCACTAAACCAAAAAATGAGCGCTAAATTATTGGCTACAAAGGCAAAAAAGAGCGTGTGAATACTTGAGCCTAAAATCTCTTGGACGACTTTCATACTGGAGGAAAAAAGATCTTTCATCTTTAAAACTTGTCCTTGGTAACGCAGTTCATAAAGCGCACTAGCAACCGCCATACTCGCATCAATCACAGCTCCTGACATACTCATAATAATTAAAATTGTCGTCAGCGCCTGAAAAGGTACTGCAACTGAAAAATCAAGTGAGGCCAGTTCATCAATTTCTTCTGGTGTAAAACCCGAAATAGCAATCATTTTGGTTAAAAATGGGATAAAAAGTAACATCAAAAGAAATGTTATTATCGCACAAAAAAAGGCGAGTTTAGTCTTTTCATTATAGCCATTGGTATAAAATAAAATAATGCTTGTAAGGGCGAGTAAGACGATTAGAAAAACTGGCACCACAGCAAAATTACGACTGATTAAATAAATGGCGGCTAAAAAAAGTGTCAACGTCATAAAAATGCCAGTAATTAAATAAAAGGCGGGTTTGCCCAAGATAATAAAACTTAAAAGACAAAGGATGAAAAAAAGGAAAATCAAGACGTTCACGCTTTTCTCCTCCTTTCTAAAATAACGCACAAAAGACTAGCGGGAATCGAAAGTAAAATGGTAAAGGCGCCACAAAACGCGCGCAGTAACTCCAGTGATAAATGTAATTGAAGCGTGGAAACAAATGGCCAGCCGTTTTTTAAATAAAAAATCAGCATTGGAATAGCGCCACTTAAATAGGCAAATAATAACACGTTCATCATAGAAGACGTAACATCTTGGGCAATACGACGACCAGAGCGCAACAACTCTTTTTGGGAGATAGTGGGTTGTTGATAGACAAGTTCTTTTAAAGAAGATACTAAAGTTACCACCATATCAACAGCCGCCCCAATACCTCCGATAAGCAAACTACCGTAAAAAACCCCCAAATAAGGTCGGGTTAGAAATTGCATTTCTTCAAAGCGAATCCCATTGTTTTCAAATAATT
The DNA here is from genome assembly GCF_001885735.1 of Enterococcus canintestini. Taxonomy (GTDB): domain Bacteria; phylum Bacillota; class Bacilli; order Lactobacillales; family Enterococcaceae; genus Enterococcus_C; species Enterococcus_C canintestini. The sequence goes on from NZ_JXKG01000005.1 coordinate 38,354, forward strand.
TTAATGCCGTTAGACAAATTAAAAATCCTCCTAATACAATACCGCCAGTGGTTAAAATTAAATCAATCCGAAAAGCTTTAATACCGTAATTGGCTAAAAAAGTGATGATAATCGAGCTGGCACCATAAAGAAACATTAAGCCAAGCGTTGGTAGCCCAGAAAATAGTGTATCTAAGCGCAGGAGGAAAAAAAGTACGCCTAAGTTTAACGCCAACCCCCAAAGTGCCAACACACCACTTTTTCCACCTAAGAGTAAGACTAGACTCAAAAAGACAAAAATAATTGCCACCACAACACCATCTTGTTTTTCGGCGATGATTTCTTCTTTGTTAGAATTTAGTAAAAGTTGTTGACCAACTTTAAAAGAAATTGTTAGTGCCGCGACACTATGGGCATCGGTTTTAAGCGTGACCGCCTCTTTTTGGTGATTGACCAGCTGGCCTGAAATTTTAATCTGATCATCTTGTTTTTGTACTTTTTTTACGGCTAAAACTGGTGACTGGTAAAAAATACCGCTATAACGTTGCACTAAAAAACCAGCCAGCACAGAAATTAGGATTAATAAAAATAAGGTAATGATTTTTTTCTTCACTAAAATTTGCTCCGTTCTTTTAAGCTAATAGTAAAAATATACACCTTGCTTATAGAGGTGACAAATGTAGCAATTATCATTTGAAAAGTGAGGGCTTTCTTTTGTCCATAATTGCTAGCTAGATCAAAATGAAAATCTTGCGAGGTTACTAAAGAGTAAAAAATTCCGATCAGATCTTTACCTTCACGGAAAAACCTGCTTGTAAAAAATTCTCTACTTAATTTTTATTTGTTATTTTATTTTTAGAAACTGAAAAAATGTGATGATGTGAACGAAATAAAAAAACAAGTACCATTTTCATCTTGCATAATCTGAAAACGCATACTATACTGAGGTCAAACTTTTTAAAGAAAGTAGGAAATGTGATGTTCTTTAATAAAAAGAAAAAGAGTGAAACAATCTACACCCCAATTGACGGTACTTTAAAAGGGTTAGAAGCAGTAAGTGATCCTGTTTTTTCAGAAAAAATGATGGGGGACGGCTTTGCTGTCACACCTAGTGATGGCACCTTGTATGCTCCAATAAACGGCACAATTTCAAGTGTTTTTCCGACAAAACACGCCATCGGTCTCACTTCAAAAAACGGGGTGGATATTTTAATTCACATTGGGATTGATACGGTCGAATTAGAGGGTGCTCCTTTTGAAATTTTCGTCAAAGAAGGAGATAACGTAACTCCAACAACAAAAATTGCGACAATTGATTTACCCCTTTTAGCGACAAAAGAAAAAGAAAACGATGTGATGGTTGTTTTCACCAATATGGATGCCATCAAATCAATTGATTTAAAAATAACAGGAAGATTGCAACATGGCGCAGAATTAGGTGCGGTGGTTACAAATTAAAGATACCAATATAGTTATAAAAATCATATTGACACCGTTTACAAAATCTGTTAAATTGAGCATGCAGTAAAGAAAGGGTCCATCATGAAAGTTATTAAAGTGCTAAATAATAGTGCGGCAATCGTTATGGAAAACGATCATGAAGCAATCGTGATCGGCAATGGTCTTTCTTTTGGCAAAAAAACTGGGGATAAAATTGACCCCAATCAAGTTGAGCGTAAATTTGTAGCCAATACGAATCAAATCGATGAGAAATTTCAAAAACTTTTTGAAAAAATTAGTTATGAAGAGTCGACATTGGCTTTTGAGATTATTGAGCATTTTAAGCAAAACTTGACGTATCCGCTAAATGATTTGATTTATCTTTCTTTAGCCGATCATATCAGCTTTGCCATTGAACGTGCCAAAACAGGGGTGTATTTGCCCAATGCGGTACTTCATGAAGTTCAAATGTTTTATCCTGCGGAATATCGTTTAGGGGAATGGGCAGTGTCTCTTTTAAATGAAAGGGCACAAGTCGATTTGCAAGCAGATGAAGCTGGATTTATCGCCTTACACATCATTAATGCCCGCTGGCGAGGCGAAAGTCATTCTGAACAGGATTTTAACAAAATTATTAGTGATTTAATCGCCCTTTTAAACGATGTCTATCAACGGGATTTCAAGCAAGATAGCATTAATTATCATCGTTTGGTGACGCATTTGAAATACTTTCTTTTGCGGGAATTTGGGATGAAACAACAAGTTCAAGTGGATGATTTTGGTTATTTTGACCAAGTAATTCAAGATTTTCCTCATGCTTACTTAGGGGCGCAAAAAATTTCGCAATACTTGGAAACATTTTTTGGTCACCAAGTACCAAAAGAAGAAAAGGTCTTTTTAACCATTCATATTAATCGTATTCTTCAAAACTAGAGTGTTACTATTCGGTAGGCAAGATCTAGTCAGAAGGGTTTCTAAAACGCAGTGACGACTGCGGTCTTTAGGCTACCTTCTGACTAGGTCTTTTTTATATTTTAATTTTTAAAAGCGTTTTCTTATAACTTGTAGCATGCCAAGTTAACAGGTGACCTTTTAAACCTAAAATTTCGTCACAATTTTTATTCGCAGTTTTTAGAAAGTAAAAAAGACCATTGCAAAAGATTTTTACTTTTGGGTTTTAAAAAGCTTTTGCAAAACCACATCAATTAGGAGGAATGAAAATGAGTAACGCAGCGACAGTATCACGAACACTACGAACAAGAGTTTTGAGCTTTTTACAAGAATTAGGGAAAACCTTTATGTTTCCTGTTTCAACTTTGGCTTTTATGGGGATTTTAGTTGGATTAGGTAGTTCCGTAACTTCTGCGGCGATGATTGAAAAGTTGCCCTTTTTAGGTAATGATATTATTCAATTTATTTTTAGTTTTATGAACACAGTTGGGGGCTTTGGTTTTACCTATTTACCAGTCATGTTTGCCATGGCAATTCCATTTGGCATGTGTAAAAGAAACAAAGGTGTGGGGGCCATCGCCGCTTTTGCCGGCTATGTGGCAATGAATCTATCGATTAATTTCTTGCTCAATTATCGGGGAGAATTAGCCGATGCTGATAATATGAAAATCGCTGGTCAAAATATGGTACTAGGGATCCAAAGTATTGAAATGGGTGTTTTGGGCGGAATTATCGTTGGTTTAATCGTTTATGCTTTGCAAGAAAAATTCCAAGATATTCGCTTACCTGATGCTTTTTCATTCTTTGGCGGAATTCGTTTTATTCCAATTATTAGCGTGTTGGTTTTAGGGTTAGTTGGTTTAATCGTTCCTTTTACTTGGCCGGTATTACAATCTGGGATTGAAGCGTTAGGCAATGGGATTCAAGGCGCCGGAATTTTTGGTCCATTTTTATATGGATTAGGGGTTTTATTATTGAAACCGTTTGGGATGCACCATATCTTACTGGCTTTGGTTCGTTTTACTGAAGCTGGCGGTACACAGGTAGTAGATGGCAAACCAATTTCGGGCGCTTTAAATATTTTTTATGCTGAATTAAATGCCGGTGCACCAATTTCACATCAAGCAACTGCGTTTTTATCACAAGGATTTATGCCAACTTTCATGTTTGGTTTACCAGCGATTTGTTTAGCCATTTATTTAACAGCGTATAAGAAAAATCGTCCTGGCATCAAAGGAATTTTGATTTCTGCTGTCTTGGTAGCTGTTGTAACTGGAATTTCAGAACCGACTGAATTCTTGTTCTTATTTTTAGCGCCAAGTTTATACTTGTTCCACTCTGTAATGTCTGGCGCAGCGTTAATGGTGATGAGTTTGATCGGAGTCAATATCGGTAATACCGATGGCGGGATTTTGGACTGGTTGATTTTTGGTATCATGCAAGGCAATGAAACGAAATGGTATTTATTAATTCCAGTGGGGATTGTCTGGTTTGCCATTTACTTCTTTGTGTTCCGCTGGTATATTTTAAAACACAATTTGGAAACACCAGGACGAGAAGAAGACGAAGTAGCTTTAGCTGACGGCGTTACTGCGAAACCAAAAACATTTACTAAAGGCAATGGTATATACGATCCAGGTGTTATTTTAGAAGCGCTAGGTGGTAAAAGCAATGTAACAAGTTTAGACAATTGTGTGACGCGTTTGCGTTTGCAGTTAAAAGATAAAAGTTTAATGGATAAAGCAACTTTGAAAAAAGCGGGGGCATTGGCGATTGTGGAACTAGATGACCACAATGTTCAGGTAGTTATCGGAGCACAAGTACAAACTGTGAAAAACGGCATTGAAGAAATGATGGTGAGTTTGGCATGATGAAAGTAGATTATCAATTCGATCAAATGACCGACCGAAGAATTGATCATGCGAGAAAGTGGGATCAAAAAATTATTCAAAGTAAATATCCTGGCACCCCAAAAGACTGTATTCCGATGTGGATTGCCGATATGGATTTTAAGGCTGCACCTGCGATTAATGAAGCCTTTATGAAAATTGCGCAAAATGGGGCTTACGGCTATACGTATGCTTATGATGGATTTTACGAAGCAGTGATGAATTGGCATAAACGGCGTCACAATAATCAGGTAGAAAAAGATTGGATTACCTTATCTTATGGTACGGTTTCAACGATTCATTACTTGTATCAAGCATTTTGTCAACCCAATGATTGTGTCATTATGAATACGCCAGTTTATGATCCTTTTCGTTATGCTGCTGTGCATAATGGAATTAATGTTGTCGCAAACACACTTAAACTTGTTGCAGGCCGATATGAAATTGATTTTGACTTATTAGAAGAACAATTACGCACAAGACGGCCGAAAATTTTTCTGTTTTGCTCACCTCACAATCCGTCTGGTCGCATGTGGGAACTAGCAGAAATAAAAAAGGTGGCGCAGTTGTGTCAGCAATACGGAACAATCTTTGTCTGTGATGAAGTCCATTCAGAAATTATCTTAAGTGGTAAATTTATTTCCGCTTTACAACTGCCTGAAAGTTATTATGATAATTTGATTGTGCTGACTTCACCGAATAAAGGCTTCAATCTAGGTGGACTAAAGACGTCTTATTCGATTATCCCAAATGAACAATTACGGCGCACGTTTTGTCACCGTTTGGAAATGAATTCAATTACTTCACCGAATTTATTTGGCGTAGTCGGCATTATTACTGCCTATAATGAGTGTGAAGACTGGCTGGATGCTATGACAGACTACATTCGGGAAAATTATTGCTATACTAAAGAATTCATCGAAAAAAATCTGCCTGACTGGCAATTAATGGAGATGTCAGCGTCTTATCTGCCGTGGATTGATATTTCAAAAACAGGAAAAACCGCGTTAGACATTGTCGAACCTTTGGCAAAAATTGGTGGTGTCATTATTGAACCGGGCACCAATTACGCCAGTGACGGCGAAAACTTTGTCCGCTTAAATATTGGTACTCCTAAGCCAATTTTAGTTGAAGCACTAAACCGGATTAAATCATTTATGGTGAGAAATTAATCGAAAAAAAACAAAAAAGCTGTGACACATTTAAAGTGACCTAAAAGAATTCAAGCAAAAGGCGAATTCTTTTAGGCGCTTTTTTGTCACAGCTTTTATACTATTTTTTTTAAATCATCTACCTATTTAAAAAGATTAGGAATTCACGATATAATCAGGTTCTTTATTTTGTAAAACGGCTATGGCGTTTTGGGCCACAATCATAGCCATCGCATCGCGGGCTTCAACAGTAGCATTACCAATATGCGGCGTTAAGATTACTTGTGACATTTGTTTTAAAGTATCACTGACTTTGGGTTCAAATTCATAAACATCTAAAGCGGCACCGGCGATTTTTTCTGTTTGTAAGGCTGTAATTAAATCTGCTTCTGAGACAATTGGTCCTCTAGAAGCATTGATTAAAAATGCGCCAGGTTTCATTTGCGCAAAGGCTGCTTGGTCAATTAAATGATATGTGCCATTGGTTAAAGGTGTATGCAAACTAATCACATCTGCTTGAGCTAAAACTTCTGCTTGTGAAAGATAAGTAGCCCCTAAAGTTTCTTCTACTTCTTTTGGTAGTTGGTGGCGTTGACTGTAAATAATTTTCATGCCAAAAGCTTTCAAACGCTTGGCTACTCCTTGACCGATTTGTCCCATGCCGATAATGCCTAATGTCTTATCTTTTAATTCATGACCTAAAAAGAAAAGAGGTGCCCAACCGGAAAAGCCAGTCGTGCGCATTAAGTGATCCCCCGCTACAATGCGGCGACTTAATGAAATGATTAGGCCGGCCGTAAGTTCTGCGGTGGCATCGGTTGAAACAAAGGGCGTGTTGGTAACATAAATCCCTTTTTCTTTCGCGTAGTCTGTGGCAATGTTATTAAATCCGGCGCCAAAGTTAGCAATTAATTTCAATTTAGGCGCGGCATCAATAATTGCGGCATCGACCGTGGTGGAAAGTGGTGTAATTAAAACGGTGCTGTCTTTTACTTTTTGTTGTAACGTTGCTTGATCGATTAGTCCTTCACCGGTGAACATTTCAAATGAAATATTATTTTCTTGTAACAGTTGGATGCCCTTTTCAGGAATTTTAGCTGAGATATAAATTTGTGCCATCATGTTCCCTCCTCTTCTTTCTTTAATTGTAAAGTTCTTAGTGAAATAAGTCGAAAACTTTGAATTATTCTCACAGTGGTTGTAGTAAAATTTTCGTCTGCAAAAAGAAACCGATGTCATTTTTTGTGGGAAAGTTAGTTAAAGGAAGGTATAATGAAATAAAATTACCGATTAGTTAGACTTGGGGTAGAATTTAGTATAAAAGGAGCAATCAAAATGAAAGCAGTTATCACCAGTGAAGAGTTTTATACAGAAGGTGGCTGTAATGCCTGCCAACCTTTTACGATGGCGACGTATGATTTAACGTTTGAAGACGGCACGACAACATCACTTGAGGAGTTAGATGTTTCTTCTTTAATTATGGCGTTGGCGCAAAAAAATCAGTGGCGCCAATCTTATGAAGAGGATGGTTTTGATGATATTTTAATTTATCAAAAAGAAGCGACAAAAATCACCGTCAAAGAAACCCTGCGTCAAATCACTTTTGAAAAAGCTGGCACGACCCAAACTTTTGTGAAAAAAGACTGTGATTTAACAGCTTTATTTTCCCGTGTCAATGAAATTGCTAAAGGTTTTTTTGCACTTTCAAATACTGATTTCGAAGTAAGACCTTTGGAAAAATAAAAAGCATTCAATCAATGAAATGAAGGCTATCGCATATCATTATTTATTTGTAAGTGAAGTCCTAGAATGAAAAAACATGCTGGTGCTCTAAAGTGAAGCGACCCTCAAAAGGTAGACCAACAAATCTAACTTTTTGGGGGCACTTCACACTTCAAAGCGCAGGCGTGTTTTTTTAGTATGTAAGAAAATTATGTGCTTTTCGATTTATTTAATGAGTTCAGTCTGCTTTTTTCATGGCGCTAAAGTAAAAAAGTAGGCAACAAAAAAGCACCTGCTGACTATTTTCGCAGATGCTTTTTAAGAATAACTGGAATCTTCCATGGGAGTTTACTCCTTACGCAGATTTTTGTAATTCTTGAACCGCTTGTTCAATCGTTACACCGGTAGCAAAGTGATTACTGTTGCGTTGGTCAAAAACGATAAACAAGTTCAACTTGGTGTCCAACGTTACCCGATAAGGTACGTTTGTTTTTGTGTTATAGAATGTCATATTCATTCTCCTTTCTTTGTTTTGCTGACGAAAGGCAACTAAGTTGATAACGAAATTCCACTGTTATCATACAGCCATTTCAGAAAATTTTCAAACAAAACGCTTCTTTGCAAGCATATTTGGGCCGTGTCCTTACCAATTCCCCATTTTTTTCAGTCTTCACTGAAATTATCGACCGTTTTATAAACTGATTCTCCCTATAATAAGGGTATCAACAAATTAGGAGGACATGCTTATGAAATGGTATCAGTTAAAGACAACACAAGTTTTACAAAAATTAGCAAGCCAAACAGATGGTTTAAATAAAACACAACGACAAGAACGTTTAATGGAAAATGGTGAAAATAAAATTGCCGAAAAACAACAGGTAAAACCTTGGCGCAAATTTTTAAAACATTTTACCGATTTATTAATGCTCGTTTTACTTTTTGCCGCTATTTTAAAATTTATGACCGGTGACTTGGTAGAAGGGGGCATTATCTTACTTGTGGTGGTGGTTAATGGCTTGGTTAGTTACTGGCAAGAACGAAAAGCCGAGGAATCACTGGATGGTTTAAAGCAGATGATGAGTCAAGAAGCAGTGATTTTAACGAATGGGCAAAAAGAAACCGTGCCTACAACCTCCATTGTTCCGGGCGACATTTTATATTTAAAAGCCGGAGACGTGGTGGCAGCAGATGTGCGCCTAGTGGAAGTTCACGATTTAGTAGTCGAAGAGGCAATTTTAACTGGTGAAGCTGAGGCCGTTGAAAAAAATACGACGGAAATTTTGCAAGAAGCAATGGCTGGCGATCAAAAAAATATGGCGTTTTCCGGTACACTGGTGCAAGCGGGTTCTGCTACAGGGGTTGTCGTTGCAACTGGGAGCGACACAGAAATTGGGAAAATCAATCAGGCGCTACAAACAGTAACGGAAACTACTACCCCACTGGTACGCAAGATGCACCAGTTAAATAAGCAAATTTTTCGTGGTATTCTCGTTTTAATTCTCTTCTTAATTTTCTTTACCACGTTCCGGTATGGTATGGAATTAAACTTACTTTTCTCGGCTATGATTGCGTTAATTGTGGCCATGATTCCAGAAGGTTTACCAGCGGTTTTAACGATGATTTTATCCCTTGGAGTTAAAGAGATGGCGACAGAAAATGCCATCATTAAAAGTATGCCTTCTGTGGAAACATTGGGCTCAATGACGGTTATTTGCTCTGATAAAACCGGTACGTTAACGAAAAATGAAATGACAGTTGTGAATACCGCTACTGACAATAAAGCGTTATTAATGGAAATTATGAATAACTGTCAAGATTTGAAACTACAAGACGATGAAGATGTTAAAAAATTAAAAGGCAATCCGACTGAATTGGCACTCTTACATTACGTAGCCGATGAAAAACTACCATTAAGAAAACAAATTGGTAAAATTCCTTTTAGTTCCAGTACCAAATATATGGCAACGATGCATAAAACAGCTACTGGTAATTGTATTTTTATTAAAGGCGCACCAGAAGTTTTACTAGCAAAAGCCAAATTAAGTGCTGCTGAAATGAAGTCTTGGCAACAACGCGCTTCAAGTTTTGCTAAAAAAGGACAGCGGGTCTTAGCCTTTGCTGTTAAAAATGTAGCCGCTGATACAATCCTTAACGCAGAAATGTTAACAGATTTAGAATTTGTTGGACTAGTGGGCATTATTGATCCACCCAAAGAAAGTGCGATTCAAGCGATAAAAGAAAGCCAAGCTGCTGGTATCACGGTTAAAATGATTACCGGCGATCACAAAGATACAGCCCAAGCGATTGGTAGTCAAATTGGGTTAAAGCACACTGCCCAAGTTTTAGAAGGAATAGAAATTGACCTATTAACTGATGAAGAATTAGCGCAAGCGGTTAAAAAAGTAGATATTTTTGCCCGTACTACGCCCGAGCACAAATTACGAATTGTTACCGCCCTTCAAAATAATGGCGAAGTAGTCGGCATGACTGGTGATGGCGTAAACGATGCACCAGCGTTAAAGAAAGCTGATATCGGTATTGCGATGGGAATTAAAGGTAGTGAAGTAACTAAGCAGGCCGCAGATATGGTTTTAGCTGATGATAATTTCCACACGATTGCTAAAGCAGTTAAAGAAGGACGTCGGATTTTTGATAACTTAAAGAAAACTATCAACTTTTTCTTACCATCGGCTTTAGCTCAAGGCTTGATTGTAGTCATTGCGTTATTATTAAATCGTCCTTTGCCACTAACACCAGTTCAAATTTTATGGGTGAACATGGTGACAACTATTACGCTTTCTTACGCTTTAGGGTTTGAAAAAGCCAGTCAAGATACGATGACGCGGCCACCGCGACCAGTCAATGAAGGCATATTGTCAGGTTATAGCTTGTTTCGAATTGTCTATGTCTCGTTAATTATTGTCTTACCGGCTTACTTTATTGCGTTACAATTTGAAGGTGCGGCATTACAGCAGACAATTCTACTACAAACAATTGTGATGGCCCAAGCTGTTTACATGTTAAATTGTCGGGAATTACTAAAGCCAGCGTTAAATAAAGCGATGTTCCAAAATAAAGCGTTGTTTATTTCCTTAGCGCTATTACTTTTATTGCAGACAATTGTCGTCTTTACACCGATTGCTCAAAATCTAATCGGTACTACAAGCTTAAATATGATGCAACAACTGCTAGTCTTAGGTCATGTTGGTATCTTGTTTGCAATCGTAGAAACAGAAAAGTGGTTAACGCGTCGCTTTTCTAAAAGAGCAGCAGTCCAAAAAGTTAACTAATTACAAATAAGTTTCATAAGTGAGCTCGGCCAACTGGCGGAGCTCATTTTTAGTTGGAAAAGTAGAAATATAAAAAATAGGCAAGTCACTTTGATCCAAAGGAAAATTTGAAACGATTAAATCTTTGTCACTCGCTTTTAAGTGGGGCAAATCAGTAACTTCAATGGTCTTTAATGCAATTCTCTTACCTAAGTAGTCGTTTAATTCTTGTTCGACAAAAGCTTTCCAGGCAGGTTCGCTTTGAAATAAAAAGTAAACGGTTCGTGTTTTTGCTTGCAGTGAAAAAAAGGCCTGTTGTTGCAATAACGCAATCAAATGCAGCAAATAAACCGGTTTGTTTTCTTTAGCTTCAGTTAAATCTTGTTGCAATAGCCGCAAATTATCTGCTTGCAATGTGGCAAATGTGGCCTTTTGGGGTGGCGAATGTTGATAGTCGGCTTCAAATTTATCCGCTAAATCAGGAGATTCATTATATTTCAAAAGTAAAAGCATTAAATTTTCAGCCAAATTTGTAGCGTTTAAAGTAGGTAGTTGAAAATCTTGGCTCCACTGTAAGACAAACTGTTTGGTGCGGGCTGTTAAATCATGATAATTGTGGGTAAGTACCTGCTGTAAGTGTAAGCCAAATTGATTATTGTAATTCCAGCTTTCTAAAAAACAGAAAAATGCAAAAAATAATTCGTTTCCTTCTAAATAAACGCCTTCTTTTTGATAAAGCGCCTTTAGATAAGGGGTGTATAATTGAAACAAAGCATCTTCTTTAAATGAAAATTCAGGCAGCAAACAGCGGGTTTTATTGCGGATGGTATTAATGAAAAACCAACAAACACCAAAAATCTCTTCGGTTTCTGCTTGAATTTGAGCTTTTTTTACTTGCTGTAAAAATTGAAAGTAATGGACTTCGTGTACGGCATAATCGCTAAAAAAGTAATTATTATGGGTAAAAGGAACTAAAAGCCGATGATAAAAAATACGAATATTACTTTCTAAACCTTCAAATTTGGCGTTAGTGGCAGTTAATTTAATTTGTAAATGATAATCTTGTAATTGGGTATTTATCTTTTTGGTATGCCGCTTTAGTGTTTCAAAAGAAACACCAGTGGCGTTTAAAAAAGGTTTAATCGCTAAATTTGGTTGAAATAACAATGCTTTTATTAATTGCACGCTAAGAGAATAGGGCAAAAAAACATCCCATAGATCGTTGGTTAATGCTTCTTTTGTTCTTTGTAAGGCAATTCCGCTACTGTCGGTTTTGATTTGCCAGTCTTTTGGCAACTGTTCTTTAATGATTTGCAAATCGGAAAAAACCGTTCGTTCTGTCGTTTGCAGCTGATTTGCTAGTTCTTTGGCGGTAATTTGCGGCTGATGTAACAGTTGCTCTAATAAACGAATTTGCCGGTGTAGATCTTTTTCTGTGATAATTCTCTTTAATAGCGCATACATTATAAGCTCCCCCTTTGTTTTTAGCATACGGAGAAAAAAAGTTCTCGTCAAGACGAAGCCGGTGAATCGGTTAGTAAAGCAAAAGGAACTAAAAGTAAAAAAATTAGTCAGAAAAAATGCTCAATTTGTCACAAACGAAAAAATAAAGGCTATTTTTTTGATTAGAAGAAAAAAAGTTTCATGAGATTTTTGCTATGTGTTATCTGAGATAATTTTCTGAAAGTTTTCCCTCCCAAATGCGTAAACTAGTTTACGTGAGAAAACAAAACCTAACATCAAAATGTTAGAAGTGCCTTGAATTTCATTTTAATCAGGGTAAAATCTTTTAAAAATCCTACGAAATATTTTTAGCCCTTCGTGGTGTAAGAAGAAAAATTTGCTGGCACAACCTGTGTCCCAAATTTTTTTTGCCCAAAATTGGTTTTTGATGCTGAAAGTGGTGAAAAATGTCCGTGGGATCAAGAAAGGTGTTCTTTATGTCAAAATATCAGCGCAAAGTGCTAGTTTCTACCTCAGCAGGGATTGCTCTTGAGAACATGGATATTATGTTCTTATCTTTTTCCTTGTCTACCATTATTACAACTTTTGGTATTACAGGAACGCAAGCCGGTTTTATTTCGACTATTACCAACCTCGGTATGTTAGTCGGCGGAATTATTTTTGGAATTTTAGCTGATAAATACGGGCGGGTAAAAGTTTTTTCCCAAACCGTGATCATCTTCTCGGTTGCTTCGTTACTAATGTTTTTTGCTTCTAATATTTATCTGGTTTATCTTTTCCGCTTTATTGCCGGAATTGGCGCCGGTGGGGAATATGGGGCATGTATGTCTTTAATCTCTGAAACATTTTCTAAAAAACACCTCGGCCGCGCCACTTCGACTGCGGCAATCGGTGCGCAAGTCGGCGCCATTTTAGCTGCTGTTTTAGCTTCTTTCATTATTCCATTACTTGGTTGGAAAATGCTATATGTTATCGGTGTGATTCCCGTTTTATTAGTTTTAGATATTCGGCGCGGCTTAAAAGAACCCGCATCTTTTACCCAAAATCACAATGATAAACAAGCCGGAAAATTCTCATTACTTTTTGCTGACAAACAGACAGCTTGGCAAACAATTGGTCTAAGTTTAATGGTGACTGTACAAATTGCGGGCTACTTTGGCTTAATGAACTGGTTGCCTTCTATTATGCAAAAACAATTACATTTATCGGTTTCGGGTTCGTCTTTATGGATGATTAGTACTATTTTAGGTATGTGTTTGGGGATGATGACCTTTGGAACGGTGATGGATAAATTAGGTCCAAGGTTAGCTTATGGTGTTTTTCTAATCTGTTCGGCAGCATCTGTCTTCTTAATTGTTTTAGCTCATGATAAATGGACATTACTAGGAGCAGCAGTAATCGTAGGCTATTTCATTAACGGCATGTATGGGGGTTATGGTGCGATTATTAGTAGCCTTTATCCCACAAGCATTCGCGCTACCGCCAATAATTTTATTATGAATGTGGGGCGGGCGATTGGGGGTTTTTCTTCAGTCGTAATTGGCTTTTTAATGGATCACTATTCCTTAATGACCGTTATTATTTTCTTATCGGTAATTTATTTAGTTAGTTTAGCCGTGATGTTAACTTTACCGGGATTAAAGAAAATGTACGAACAAAAAGAAGTTTTGCCACAACAATAAAAAATAAACCCGTCAGTGTTAGTGCTGGCGGGTTTTTCTTTTTAGTCGCAATACCATCAGTATCCCAAAGCTAATACCTGCTAGGATGAAAAAGATGGTTAGTTGTTCACGGTGTTTACCAAATGTAAAGTAAATATCACTCCAATAAAAATGAAGATCAAACCACCACCAAACTGTATCGAGTAGATAAAAAATTCCAGTTAAAATAAGCAAAAAAATATCCATTTTGTGCCAGGGAGTTTTTCTTGTTAGGGCTAAAAGAATTCCCATGCCAACGAGGGTGATTAAAATAACGAATAAGCCTTCACTAGTTGAATAGGTCATTTTTATTTCCTTTCTTAAAAGATGTTTCACATGAAACAATTTTACCTTGAGTTTCTTTATTTTACGAAGAAAAGCCATTTTTTATCTCTTTTGTTTTAAAATATGATTAAAAGGTAATTTAGTGGGATTTTACAATTAAACTCAGTTAAATCAATCTTGTTTTAAAAAATAAAAAAAATGAAAACAATTCTGCTGCTGTTTGATTAGAAAAACACTAATTGTTTTGTTATAATCAATTAAGGAAAAGGGGTGGCAAGATGAAAAAGTTTTTTATACATGGAATAGTGCTAGTCATCTTAGCCAGCAGTTTAGTGGTGCTATTTTGCCAACTAGTAGAGACTACGCCACAAGCTTTAGCTTACACCACCACTACATATGAAAAAAATTCCCCGACAAAAAGTATCGTGGCACCAGCAATCAACTGGACAGAAAATAAACCTCAAAAAGCAACCCAGCAAACTTTTAGCAAAAAAAGAGGGAATCTAATAGCATTCGGTTTAGGTAGTATTTTAGCATTATTGGCTATTTGGCGCCGGCGAAAAAATTAAATGCACCATTAAAATTGAAAGTTTGGTCGTTACGAAACTTTTCAGGTGAAAAGTTGCTTTAAAACAATACGACAAGACGGTGAATTTGTATTTTTTCCCTCAAGAAGACGGTCAACCTTTACTACCTCAATATGAAAGTGTGTTTAAAAAGAGTAATATGGGTAAAAGCTGTGTTCGGCTAAAAAGTTTAGACGACAAAAAAATAGCAGCGATTCGCCAACTTTTACAAAAAATATAAAGAAATAACCAAAAGCACAGCAAAACGCCTCTTAGAAAAGGTCAGATTGCTGTGCTTTTTTAGCGTACTTTTTATTAGCTTCGTCTTGATTGTTATTGGCGAATTTGACCGTCACCGTAGATGATATATTTCGTTGAAGTCAATTCTTCTAGGCCCATTGGTCCGCGGGCGTGTAGTTTTTGGGTGGAAATTCCAATTTCTGCGCCAAAACCAAAGACAAAGCCGTCAGTAAAGCGGGTGGAGGCATTAACATAAACAGCAGCGGCATCCACTTCGTTTAAAAATTTTTGGCTCGCAAAATAGTTGTCGGTAATAATCGCTTCAGAGTGTTTGGTATTGTAGCGATTGATATGATCGATGGCTTCAGTGATGGAATCTACTACTTTGACAGCCATAATATAGTCCAAATATTCGGTTGACCAATCTGATTCTGTGGCCGCAATCGCATTTGGCAAATACTGCATAGCTCGTTCATCCGCATGAAGCTCAACGTTATGCTCCGCTAATTTTGCGGCGATTTTTGGTAAAAATTCAGCAGCAACATCTTGATGAATTAATAAAGTTTCGGCTGCATTACAAACAGAAGGACGTTGGGTTTTGGCATTATCGGTAATGTTAATGGCCATCTCCAATTGCGCATCTTTATCAACATAAATGTGATTGTTGCCAGTGCCGGTTTCAATCACTGGAACGGTCGCTGTTTCTTTTACGCGACGAATTAAACCAGCGCCACCGCGAGGGATTAAAACATCTAAGTAGGCGGTTAGCCGCATCATTTGATTAGCAACTTCATGACTCGTATCGGCCACAAATTGAATCGCGTTTTCGTCAACACCAGCATCTTTTAGTGCTTTTTGTAAAATGGTGACCAGTATTTGGTTGGAGTAAAAGGCTTCTTTACCCCCTCGTAAAATTACCGCGTTACCCGTTTTAAAACACAAGCTAGCCGCATCAGTTGTAACATTTGGCCGAGATTCATAAATAATGCCAATGACACCCAATGGTACTTTTTGGCGGCCAATCATTAAACCGTCACTATTTTTCCACATTTTTTCGACTTCGCCGATTGGATCTGGTAATTGAATCACTTGGCGCATACCGGCTGCCATTTCTTCAATTCGTTCAGGAGTTAATCGTAGGCGATCTTGCATGACAGTTGTAACACCATTGTCTTTTGCGTGGGCCAAATCTTTTTGGTTGGCTGCTAAGATAGTTGTTTCATTGTCCAAAATCGCTTGGGCCATTAGGGCTAGTAATTCGTTTTTGCGTTTTGTTGACATAAGTGCTAGTTGGCGGGCACTTTGCTTGGCTTGTTGGCCTAAAACAGTTAAATCAAACATGCTCTTCCTCCTCATCTTGCAGTGCATATTACGTGTTTTTTTTCTTCTTAATTGTGAAACAAAGGCTTAAAAAGTAGCGTAAAGCCGGTTTAATTAGTGGATAATTTGGTAAATCTTCTATTGTGTATGCTAATACGTAAAAGTAGTTGGCTTTTTTTGCTTTAATTTGCTTCTTCATTATAGGAGGTTTTTTTTAAAATGCGAGAATATTTACTTCTTGTTAAATTTTGGCTAAGTTTTAATAATTTGCCAAATTTTAATAACGAAGTAAAAAGGGTTAGCTTAATCCTCGCGACAAAAAAGGGTGCCAATTTGTTTGCCGGCTAAAATATCAAAAATGACTTGTGGCTTTTGACCGTTGGCTAAAACCATTGCACTGTCGGCTAGTAAAATGCGTTTGGCGGCGTTTAACTTACTAATCATGCCACCGGTGCCGAATTTTGAACCTTTATCGCCAGCATAATCCCAAATTTGTGGGGTAATTTCATGAATCGTATGAAATAAAATCGCATTTTTATTTTTCGCTGGATTACCGGAATAAAAACCGTCAATATCAGATAACATCACCAAAACATCCCCTTTTACTAGCTGGGTTACGATGGCTGAAAGCTGATCGTTGTCGCCAAATTTGGTTTGATGATCTAATTCATCAATTGCGACAGTATCATTTTCGTTAATAATAGGAATAATTCCCATTTGCAACAGTTGTTCTAATGTATTGACGACATTTTTCCGACTTTCGGGAAATTCGACAATATCACGGGTTAATAGGACTTGGGCTGTTTGTTGGCTGTAAGTTAAAAAGCGCTGATTGTAAATATTCATCAACTCTGCTTGGCCGACTGCGGCTACGGCTTGTTGGGCAGGGATAGTCGTGGGGCGACTGTCTAGGTGTAATTTATTCATCCCCACACCAATCGCACCAGAAGAAACTAAGACGACTTCTTTGCCTTGGTTTCTTAAATCGCTTAAAACAAACGCCAGTTGGTCAATTCCAGCTAAATTGATATTGCCGTTAGGATAAATTAGGGAGCTGGTGCCAATTTTAATGACGATGCGTTGCGCTGTGGTTAAAAATTCACGTTCCATCTTGATACTCCTTTTAAACGGATCAGCGACAGAAAAAATCAACTAAAAAATTCTTTGTTAATTTTTGTCGCTGCCACGGTTGCTCTTTTAAATCCGGTTTTTTTGACAGTAGTAAGTCACATTTTGACACATATTGTCACAATTGCCGGTCAGTTGCCTCCATTGTACTTGGTTTTCTTAAAATTTTCACCTGCAGTTTAGTAAAAAGACGTTCCTTAATTGGCACTTTTGTTTTTTTGTCATCACCAATAATGAAATGAAACGTCGCGCTAAAATAGCACAAAGAAAAGTTCACGGAACTAAAAAGTAAGAAAAAAATAAGATTTGGTACCGATTTTTGAAGATTGTATGGATTTTACGAAATTTTTCGTATTATTGGTTTGAATCCATAAAAATGACCGGTACTTATGCTAAAATAGCGTTATATAAAATATGTAAACTTACGCTTATTTTACAGTTTTTTTCTGCTGAAAAAAGCTGCGAAATTTTTTGAAAGTTTATTGAAATCACAATTTTCTTTTTGAATTGTTTGAGGAGGTATTTATTTGCGCACACGAGGGTTTGAAGTTGTTTCCCAATTTTTAGATAAAGAAATACAATTACCAAAACGAGCAACAAATCACGCAGCTGGTTATGATTTTGAAGCGGCAGCAGATGTAGTCATTCCAAGTATTTGGCAAGAAGGACTACTGACAGGTTTAAAAGCATTAAAAGCAAAAGGTGATAGCAAGTTTTTAAAACCAGTTTTGGTCCCAACTGGAATCAAAGCTTATATGGGCGACGATGAATTTTTACAATTAGCTAATCGCTCCAGCAATCCTTTAAAACGTTTTTTAGTTTTAACGAATGGCGTCGGGGTTATTGATAGTGATTATTACGATAATTCTGATAACGAAGGGCATATTATGTTCCAATTTACTAACTTTGGTTTAACCGATGTCACGATTAAAAAAGGCGAAAGAATCGGTCAAGGGATTTTCTTACCTTTTTTAAAAGCGGATCAAGATGAAACGAGTGCTTTACGCACGGGTGGTTTTGGTTCTTCAAATAAATAAAAGTACACGTTTTGTACAGCTTTTATTAGCGGTAGGTGTGCTAAAATAAAGGAAGGGATAGTTGTGGCAAAAAAGCCCAAAGTCCAATTTGAATGTCAACATTGTGGCTATATTTCACCAAAATATCTCGGTAAATGTCCCAACTGTGGCAGCTGGAATTCAATGGTGGAAGTGGTCATTCAAGATACCACTGATCGCCGTGTTCGGACGAGTTTAACTGGTGAAAAAACCAAGCCCACAAAAATCGCCGATGTCATCCCCAAAAAAGAACCCCGCGTTAAAACGAAATTAGCGGAATTAAATCGCGTTTTAGGTGGTGGGGTGGTTCCGGGTTCAATGGTTTTAATTGGTGGTGATCCAGGGATCGGGAAATCGACTTTGCTTTTACAAGTGTCCCAACAACTGGCAGAATCTGGCGGTAAAGTCTTGTATGTTTCCGGTGAAGAAAGTGCCGAACAAATTAAAATGCGGGCCGAGCGCTTAGGTTCGATTAAAACCGAATTTTATTTGTACGCGGAAACCGATATGCACGAAATTTCGCGGGCAATTGAAAATCTGGCACCAGATTACGTCATCATCGACTCTATTCAAACTATGACGCAGCCTGATGTGACCAGTGTGGCAGGCAGTGTTTCCCAAGTTCGAGAAACTACCGCGGAATTGTTAAAAATTGCCAAGTCCAATGGAATTGCGATTTTTATTGTTGGGCATGTGACCAAAGAAGGTTCCATTGCTGGACCGCGGATGTTAGAGCATATGGTGGATACGGTTTTGTATTTTGAAGGAGAAAAGCATCATACTTTCCGGATTTTACGGGCAGTAAAAAATCGTTTTGGTTCCACTAACGAAATTGGTATCTTTGAAATGCACGAAGATGGTCTTCATGAAGTGGCCAATCCGTCGCAAGTTTTCTTAGAAGAGCGTTTAGCTGGTGCTACGGGTTCAGCCATTGTCGTAGCGATGGAAGGCAGTCGCCCAATTTTAGTCGAAATTCAAGCGCTTGTCACACCAACGATGTTTGGTAATGCCAAACGGACCACAACCGGCCTTGATTTTAATCGCGTTTCTTTAATTATGGCCGTGTTAGAAAAACGCGCTGGGTTATTGTTGCAAAATCAGGATGCGTATTTAAAAGCGGCTGGTGGCGTGAAATTAAATGAACCGGCGATTGATTTGGCAGTCGCAGTTGCCATTGCGTCTAGTTACAAAGAAAAAGGAACTAGTCCAACTGAGTGTTTTATTGGTGAAATTGGTTTGACCGGTGAAATCCGCCGCGTTTCCAATATTGAGCAGCGGGTCAAAGAAGTACAAAAATTAGGTTTTACTAAAGTGTATCTACCAAAAAATAATTTGAATGGTTGGCAAGCGCCAAAAGGGATTCAAGTTGTTGGCGTGGCGACACTGGCTGAAACATTAAAAAAAGTTTTTGGCTAAATAGCTAAATTAGTTTTAACAGGTAGTCTTATCGCGCTAAATAGAAAAGATAATAGGAGCTACAAAAATTAGCACTATTTTCCCAGTTACCTTTTCTATTTAGCAGCAAAAAATCGGAGGAGTTTTGTTATGCAACGACGGATCATTATTGTTTTAATGGTCGTAGCTGGCGCTAGCTTGGGGGCTTCATTTTTACCCATGGCGTGGGATACGATTGGCTTAACTGGCAACCAGTGGCTAAATAACCCCTTTACCAACATTTTGATTGGCGCAATTATTTTCTTTTTATTCGCGTTGGTATTGGAACGGTATATTTCAGCTGGATTGTCTTATATTGAGAAAAAATTGAGTGAAATTAGTTTAACCTATCTGCTCTTTGGGGCAATTGGTACCATTATTGGGTTGATGATTGGGATGATTATCTCCATTCCCTTATATAATTTGAACATTCCATTTGTGACTAGCTTTATGCCCTTTTTCGTGATGATTTTATTGGGGTATTTTGGTTTCCAAGTTGGGGTGACGCGGATTGACGAGTGGAAAAAGATCTTTACTCCCAAATCGAAAAAAAATGACGAAACCCAACAACAGATTTTAGAGCGTAAAGCAGGGGATACTTTTCACCGTTATAAAATTTTAGATACAAGTGTCATTATTGACGGGCGCGTTTATGACATTGCTAAAACTGGCTTTTTAGAAGGTACGATTTTAATTCCGAATTTTGTTTTGTATGAATTGCAATATATTGCCGATTCTGGGGATAGTCTAAAACGGGTACGAGGACGGCGCGGCCTTGATATTTTAAACGCGTTACAAAAAGAAGAAGATATCTCAGTAGAAATGTATGACGGTGATTTTGAAGATATTCAAGAAGTCGACAGCAAATTATTGAAGTTAGCCAAACTTTTAGATGGCGTTGTCGTCACCAATGACTACAACTTAAACAAAGTAGCGGAGTTTCAAAATGTGCCAGTTTTAAATATTAATGCTCTAGCAAATGCTGTAAAACCAGTAGTGATTCCAGGGGAAACTATGGATGTCTTATTAGTAAAAGCCGGAACAGAACGCCAACAAGGGGTTGCTTATTTAGATGACGGTACGATGGTCGTAGTTGAAGACGGCCAACATTATATGAATGAACGTATTAAAGTCGTAGTGACTAGCGCACTTCAAACAGCAGCTGGACGTATGATTTTTGCCAAGCCAGCACATTCAGGGCGGGGTATTGATGATGTGAAACCAGAAACTACAGCAACTGGTTTAGAGCAAGCAGAAAGTAGTGACAATACGCAAAATAATAGCAATCAGAAACAAAACCAGCAAAATGGGAATCAAAAAAATCGGAATAAAGGCCGTAAGAATGCTTAGAGTTGGTCAAGGTTATGATTTACATCCTTTAGTTTTAAACAGGCCACTCATTTTAGGCGGCGTCACTGTTTTTCATCCTGACAACCTGGGACTTGCAGGTGTAACCGATGGGGATTGCTTAACCCATGCAATTATCGATGCCATTTTAGGTGCTGCAGGTTTAGGCGATATTGGTCAGATGTTTAAAGCTACTGCTGCAACGGTACAAAATGCCGATTCGACTCACTTATTGGCGATAGTTTTACAAAAAGCGTGGTCGCTTGGCTTTACTATTCACAATATTGATTGTACAATTCTAGCTGAACAGCCCAAACTTGCGGACTCTATTCCCAAAATGCGGCGAGTGCTTTGTGAAATTTGTCAGTTAGAAGAAAATCAGCTTAGTATTAAAGCCACAACAATGGAACAATTAGGGCCTGTTGGTCGCAATGAAGCAATTGCGGCAATGGCTGTTACCCTACTTGAAAATAATTCGAAGGAAGCGATTAGATGACGAAAATTCGCGTGCGTTACGCACCAAGCCCAACTGGACATTTACACATTGGTAATGCCAGAACTGCGCTATTTAACTATTTATTTGCCCGCCACAACGGCGGAGATTTCATTATCCGCATTGAAGATACGGATACCAAACGCAATATTGAAGACGGAGAAAAAAGTCAGTTAGATAATTTGAAATGGTTAGGGATGGACTGGGATGAATCTCCTGCAAATCCGGGTGAATACGGCCCTTATCGTCAATCAGAAAGAGCTGAAATTTACCAACCATTAATCGATCAACTGTTAGCTTCTAACCGTGCTTATAAATGTTACTGCACGCCAGAAGAATTAGAAGCAGAACGAGAAGCGCAACGTGCCCGTGGTGAAATGCCGCATTATTCTGGTAAATGTGCCCATTTAACACCAGAAGAACAAGCGCAAAAAGAAGCGCAAGGTTTAACACCTGTGATTCGTTTCCGTGTACCAAAAAACACAGAATTCAAATTTCACGACATGGTCAAAGGGGAAATCTCTTTTGAATCAGATAATGTTGGTGGCGACTTTGTGATTCAAAAACGCGACGGCATGCCAACTTACAACTTCGCCGTAGCAGTCGACGATCATATGATGAAAATCACCCACGTTTTGCGCGGGGATGACCATATCGCCAATACACCAAAACAATTAATGATTTATGATGCTTTTGGTTGGAAAGCGCCAGAATTTGGTCACATGACCTTAATCATTAACTCTGAAACAGGTAAAAAACTAAGCAAACGGGATGAATCAATCCTACAATTTATCGAACAATATCGCGAATTAGGTTACTTGCCAGAAGCAATGTTTAACTTTATTGCTTTACTTGGTTGGTCACCAGTGGGAGAAGATGAAATCTTTAGCCAAGATGAATTAATTAAGATGTTTGATCCGAACCGTTTAAGTAAATCACCTGCGGCTTTTGATGCCAAAAAATTAGAATGGGTAAATAACCACTACATTAAAGCGATGGACTTAGACGTTTTAGTAGAAATGTGCTTACCATATTTGCAAAAAGCAGGTCGCATCTCCGCAGATTTATCTGCTGAAGAACTAGAACGGGTGAAAAAAATCGTGGCCTTGTATCAACCACAAATGAGTTATGCTGCTCAAATCGTGGAATTATCTGAACTCTTCTTTACTGAACATCCTGTTTTAGACGATGCAGCAAAAGAAGTTTTAGCTGGCGAAACAGTGCCGCAAGTCTTGTCTGCTTTTAAAGCAAAACTTGAAGCAATGGATACAGTGGATGCCCCAAGCGTAAAAGCTGCGATTAAAGAAGTACAAAAAGAAACAGGCGTTAAAGGCAAGAACTTATTTATGCCAATTCGCGTCGCTGTTTCAGGCCAAACTCATGGCCCAGAATTACCAGATACTGTTGAACTTTTAGGCAAAGAAAAAGCTTTAGCTCACCTAGAACAAGTTTTATAAAACTCTGTTTACAGGAAGTTTTAATCAGCAAACGATTGGAATTTGGTAAAAGCATGAGGTTTAATTAAATAAATAGGCGTTGATTAGACGAAGTACTGCGGGATTTTCTAAAGAGAGGTTACTAAGCTGGTGGAAAGTAACTGAGATGAAGCAGGAAATGCACCTAGGAGCTAGCTTTATGCCGTTTTGTGGACGTTACCCACTCTTGAGGAACCAATTTTATAATTGGGTCAAATGAAAGTGGAACCACGCCAAAAGCGTCTTTTAAATAAGGAAACTTATTTAAAGGGCGCTTTTTTATTAATAGCTACTAAAATATCTTAATATAAAAAAGGATGTGACACGATGGGATGGGGGAGACGTGCGATTCAAGCAGCCAAGGAAAATGATCCGGCGGCCCGCCACACATTGGAAATTATTTTGACTTATCCGGGTATTCATGCTTTGTTTTGGCATCGCTTTGAACATTTTTTATACAATCACAAGCTGTTTTTATGGGCACGAATCAGTTCCCAATTTCAACGCTTTTTAACGGGCATTGAGATTCATCCTGGCGCCAAAATCGGCGACGGTGTGTTCATCGATCACGGCATGGGTGTTGTGATTGGCGAAACGGCAGAAGTCGGCGATGACGTCGTTTTATTTCATGGGGTCACACTAGGTGGTACCGGAAAACAAGCCGGTAAACGGCACCCTACGATCAAACAAGGAGCGATGATTTCAGCGAACGCTCAAATTTTAGGCCCGGTGACGGTGGGTAAAAATGCCAAAATTGGGGCAGGGGCAGTTGTTTTAAAAGATATTCCAGATGATGCAACGGCAGTAGGAATCCCAGCGAAAGTTGTGCGAATTGCAGGAAAGAAGGTTGAAGTATGATTAAGATATATAATACCATGACACGACAAAAAGAAGAGTTTAAACCAATTGAAGCAGGCAAAGTGCGGATGTATGTTTGTGGTCCGACAGTCTACAATTACATTCACATCGGCAATGCGAGAAGTACGATTGCCTTTGATACGATTCGGCGTTATTTTGAATACCGCGGTTTTACGGTCAATTACGTTTCCAATTTTACCGATGTCGATGACAAAATCATTCGTGCCGCCAAAGAGTTAGGCGTAACCGCACCAGAAGTAGCTGAGCGTTTTATTCACGCTTTTGAAGAAGATACTAATGCTTTAAATGTCGAACCCGCAACGTTACATCCGCGAGTAATGGACCATATTCCAGATATTATCGACTTTATTTCGGTTTTAGTGGCAAAAGGGTTTGCTTATGAAGCAAATGGTGATGTTTATTATCGGACTCGTAAGTTTGAAAATTACGGTAAATTAAGTGATCAGTCGATTGATGAATTAGAAGTTGGCGCTAGTCAAAGAACAGGTGCAGAACAAGACGTTAAAGAAGACCCTTTAGATTTTGCTTTATGGAAAAGCGCCAAACCAGAAGAAATCGCTTGGGATTCTCCGTGGGGATTGGGCCGTCCGGGCTGGCATATTGAGTGCTCGGTAATGGCGACCAAACATTTAGGAGACACCATTGATATTCACGGCGGTGGTCAAGATTTGGAATTTCCTCACCATGAAAATGAGATTGCTCAAAGTGAAGCCAAAACAGGCCACACCTTCGCCAATTATTGGATGCATAATGGTTATGTGACAATCGGTGAGGATGATGAAAAAATGAGTAAGTCATTGGGGAATTTTGTGACCGTGCATGATTTAATTCAAAAAGTTGATCCACAAGTATTGCGCTTTTTTATGGCGACAACCCAATACAGACGCCCGATTCGTTACAGTGAAGCGACTTTAAAAGACGCTGCCAATAACTTGCAACGCTTAAAAACAGCCAGTGAAAATGCGAACTTCCATTTAACAACTGCTCAAGCAACTTTACCAACTGATACGGTCAAATTGGCAGAATTAGCGGAACTGGAAAATCGTTTCGTTACAGAAATGGATGATGATTTTAATGCCGCAAATGGTGTAACGGTGCTTTATGAATTAGCAAAATGGCTGAATACTTATACTGAACAAAGTGAAGTATCAAAAGCTGTTTTAGATGCAGCTACTGAAAAATTACACGCTTGGCTAGCTGTTTTTGGGATTTATTTTATTAGTAATGAGTTATTAGACGAAGATATTGAAAAATTAATCAGTGAAAGAATAGAAGCGCGCCAAAATAAAGATTTTGCCCGTAGTGATGAAATTCGCGATCAATTAAAAGAACAAGGGATTATCTTGGAAGATACTGCCCAAGGTACCCGTTGGAGAAGAGAAGCATGAGAGATTACACACAATTAAATGGTTTAGCACTAGCGTATGTAGGCGATGCGATTTATGAAGTTTATATTCGTGATTATTTGGTTGCTACTGGTCAAACTAGGCCCAATCAATTACACAAACAGGCGACCCACTATGTTTCGGCAAAAGCCCAAGCTTTCTTAATGAATGAAATGTTGACGGCAGAAATTTTATCAGAAGACGAAGAACTGTTTTATCGCCGCGGACGTAATAGTAAAAGTCACACGAGTGCGAAAAATGCTGATATTACCACGTATCGCATTGCGACAGGCTTTGAGGCTTTAATGGGCTATCTGCACCTCACCAAACGACAAGAACGCTTAGAAGAGCTAATAGACTGGTGTATCAAGAAAGTAGGTGAAACAAATGGCAAATAAACGAGCAGACAAAGCGACTAAAAAGCAGCGGACAAATTATGGCGCAAATGATAAAAATCGCCGTGGCAAAAACTTCGCTGAAAAAGGCAATCCGCGTCATAAAAAACACGCTGATTTTAAAGCCAATGTAAAAAATGATAATGTAGAAAACGAGGCCGTAACAGAAGTAAATGAGAATTTTGTTTTTGGTCATCATGCCGTAGTCGAAGCGTTAAAAGCTGGTCGAGGGAATAAATTATTTTTAGCAGAAGATGCCAGAGGCGATAAAATCGAAGGATTGAAAACTTTAGCCACAGAACAAGCTGTCCCAGTCAAATGGGTACCAAAAAGCAAGCTAGATACGATGAGTGACAGTGGGGTTCATCAAGGCATGGTTTTAGCAATCACACCTTATGAATATTTGTCTCTTACTGAACTACTAGAAAGTACCAAAAAAGAAAATCCTTTTTATTTAATTTTAGATAACTTAGAAGATCCCCATAATTTTGGCTCTATTTTACGGACAGCGGATGCGGCTGGCGTAGATGGCGTGATTATACCAAAACATCGTGCAGTCGGGATTACACCGATTGTCGTTAAAACTTCTACTGGTGCCGTCGAATATATGCCAATTGCACGGGTCACAAATTTAAGCCAAGCTGTCCAACAATTAAAAGAAGCAGGCTTTTGGATTTTTGGGACTGCAATGGAAGGCACAGATTACCGCCAGTGGAACGCCAAAGGGAAAATTGGTTTAATTATTGGCAATGAAGGTAAAGGAATGAGTGCTGGCTTAATGAAAGCCGTCGATGAACTTTTAACCATTCCAATGGTAGGGCACGTCCAAAGTTTAAATGCCAGTGTTGCAAGTGGCCTTTTGATTTATCAGGCTTTCAGCCAACGGGCAGGTGAATAGTGTGAAAAAACAACTATTGATTGTTGATGGCTATAATATGATTGGCGCTTGGCCAGAACTTGTGTCGTTAAAAAAAGCTGAAAAACTAGAAGACGCCAGAGAAACATTGCTTAGTTTGCTGTCAAATTATGCCAAATACGAAGGTTTGGAGATTATCGTCGTTTTTGATGCCCAGTTTGTACCAGGAATTACACAGCGCTATACCAAATATCAACTGCAAGTTATTTTCACCGAAGAAGGAGAAACCGCAGACAGCTACATCGAACGTGTCGCCGGTGAGTTGAATAATGCCTTAACGCAGGTGACTGTAGCAACCAGTGATTTAGCAGAACAGTGGGTAGTCTTCTCGCAAGGAGCCTTACGAACTTCTGCTCGTGAGTTGTATAAGGCGGTGCAAAAAACTAATAAATTAATTTCAGAACATCAAGAGGATTTAAAGTTTACGAATTTTCGCCGCAACTCCCCTTGGAATGAAGCACAACTTGCTGATTTACAGCAAAAACTACAGGAACTAAGTAAAAAGAGTTAAAAAAATTGTGTTGCGAATTAGCCCATCAGATGAAACTGGTTGGGCTTTTTTTCGTGGTACAGTCAAAAAGCAAGAGACTTTGGGAGGAGGCATTAAAATGATTTCAACAGATTTTAACCCCCAAGCAGTTTTGGCCCAGATGGAAGTTTTTGACCGCCTTTTTTATGAGTATCGGCCCGTAATTTATAAGGTGATGGGGCGCTATTATTTGCGCGACTTTGATTATGATGACTGGCTGCAAGAAGGTCGCATTAGTTTCTTTTATTCCCTCTATTACTACGATAGGAGCCGCGGAGTGTCTTTTGGCACCTTTTTTAAAACCAATTTTGAAAATAAAATAAAAAGTGAACTGCGAAAACAAGGAGCGTATAAAAGAAAAGGAATGGTAGAAGCAATCTCACTGGAGGAAAAAATTGCACAAGAAGGTCCGGATTTTTTAGTTGCCTATAACGAAAGTATCGTTTTGGCAGAAGAACAGCTCCTTTTAGAAGAGGGGTTGTGGGAGACTTTTCGTTTGTTATCAGGATTGGAAGCGGATGTATTAAAAGCTTATTTAAGAGGAGAACACCTAGACTATTATGCCTATAAAACTGCCGTTAGTTATCAAAAAATTTCTTGTGCATTAGAACGTGCGCGGCGAAAATTACGCAAATATGTGAAAATTATTAGTTGAAATTTTTTTGAAAATAGCATCTTTTAAAAAGTAAAAAAATAACGAAAAATTCGCTATTGAAACGACAAAAAATTTATGATAAACTTGAAATTTTCAGAAAAATGTGATATAATGGTAGACGAGGTGAATGCGATGCCAACAACTTTAGCTTCTATCAAAAAAGATTTAGAATGTCGTATCGGCAGTGAAATCATGCTGGTAGCTCAAACTGGTCGTAAACGTCAAACCGAACGCAAAGGGATTCTAACTGAAACGTACCCTTCTGTTTTCGTCGTTGATTTAGATCCAGAAGAAAATTCCTTTGAACGCGTTTCCTACAGTTACTCGGATGTTTTGACACGAACTGTCGAAATCGAATTTTTAGGAGAAACAATATAAAAAATTACGAAGGCTCAACTGAGCTTTCGTATTTTTTATATTCTGTCAGCGGGCTTTTTTAGAGCCTTCAAAGTAAGCAAAAAAGTGAGCGTCTGCAATTTACAAAAGTATTTCAAACGCAGCAACTAAAGTAAGTGGTAATAAAAAAGAGGTGACCAAATGGAATATATTGTAAAAAATTTCAACGAACTAACAACTAAAGAATTTTATCAAATTGCAAAAGAGCGGGTAGCTGTTTTTGTAGTGGAACAAAACTGCCCCTACCAAGAGATTGATGAAACAGACGAAGTAGCTTTGCATACGTATTTTCTAAGTGAAAATGGTGAAATTGCCGCTTATACGCGAATTTACAGTGAAAATGAGACAGTACATTTTGGTCGCGTGTTGGTCACAAAAGCATTTCGCAAAACCGGCTTAGGTAAAAAAGTCGTAGCCAAAACGTTGGAAGTCATTGCCGAAAAATTTCCCAATCAAAAAGTTGTCATCGGCGCCCAAGCTTATTTACAAGATTTTTATGGTGAATTTGGCTTTCAAGCGATTTCAGAAGTGTATTTAGAAGATGATATTCCCCATATTGATATGGAGCTTGCATAAATTTCACTTTGATAAAAGCAAATAAGAGAAGTAAAGAGTTACTCATGCGGGCAACTTATAAATGGTAAATTAGCATTTATAAATTGTCCGATAAATTTTAATCCTAACAAAAACCTTGACCACAGCGCATGAATCATGCCTTTTGGCCAAGGTTTTTTACTTGTGTATCTTATTAGTATTCAGAGTTATTTAGGTCTTCACGCGCTTTTTTAGCTGCAGGTCCACCTTGGGCTTCTAGTAAATCGCGAATATCTTTTAAATAGTCTTCAGCAGTAATTTCTGGTTCTTCTTCGACTTCTTCTTTATGCCGCAGTTCTTTAGCACGGTTGGCAAATTTTACAATGATAAATAAGACAAAACCAGTAATAATAAAGGTAATAATAGCACTCACAACACTACCAAATTCGAATTTGACACCGTTAATGCGCACGTCTAAAACATTCATAGCTGAGTCCAAGTCGCCTTTTTTGGTAAACAAAGAAACAACTAGTCCAATCAGTGGTGTAATTAAACCTTCAACGACTTGATTGACAATGCTTGTAAAAGCACCCCCGATTACAACACCAACGGCTAGGTCTAAGACATTCCCCCGCATTAAAAACTCTTTAAATTCTTTAATCATCTGTTTTACCCCTTTCTTTTTATGGTAATCAAAAGTAATGCCATAAAATTTTCACTTGGTCCGAAAAATCTGCATGAAAATGCGGATTACTAAAATTAGTATAACGAAGATTTTTAAATATTTGAAATAATATGAAACAAAAGGATAAATAGGCGTAAAATCAATGTTTAGCTAAGGGCTATGCTATAATTAGAGTGATGTCTTGTTACAGCTAGTTAATTTTACTTTCTCCCATTTTGCGGGAAGTATTATTTTTTAAATCAAAAAAAGCAACAATAAAAATTGCAGTTTTTTGTAATTGACAGCTAAAAATTATTTGATAAGGAGTATCTATATGTCAGTTGAATTAGGCAAAGGTATCAATCTTGAAGTGATACCAACGAAAAAGTATAAGACAACCCGGATTTTAATCCGTTTTTCAGCCCGTCATAGTGAAAAAACGGCAGCAGCCCGTACTTTGTTGACTAGCTTATTAGAAACCAACAGTTTAAACTACCCCACTCAAAATGAATTAAGTACGCGATTAGCCGAACTTTATGGTGCGAGTTTTGGTGTCAGTGTAGCCAAAAAAGGCAATCTGCACCAAGTGAATGTGGGGATGTCACTTGTTAATGGCAGTTATGTTGGTAATGAGAATCTTTTAAACGAAGCGGTGGCTTTTTTACAAGAGATTTTATTTGCCCCCAATGTAAAAGATGGCGCTTTTGATGAAAAAACATTTGCTACTGAAAAAGAAAATTTACTTGCTTATTTAAAGAGTATGAAAGAAGATAAGCAAACTTATGCTTCTTTACGCCTCCAAGAATTATTTTTCCAAAATGATGCCGATCAAAAAGTTCCAAGCTTTGGCACCGTAGCAACTGCAAAAGACTTAACCGCAACAGATTTAGTGGCAGTCCACCAAAAGATGCTAAATGAAGACCACGTTGATATTTTTGTAATTGGCGATGTGGAACCAAAAAACGTACAAGAAATTTTTGCCCAAATGCCTTTTTTAAATAGTGAGCGGGTCAAACCGGAAATTATCTTTACGCAAAGTCACAGCAATATTATTAACGAACACGTTGAATACGACCAAGTCATTCAAGCTAAATTGAATTTAGCTTATCAAATCGATACGTATTACGGTGATCCCAGCCGTTTTGCTTTAATGGTTTTTAATGGTTTATTTGGTGGATTTCCCCACTCTAAATTATTTATGAACGTCAGAGAAAAAGAAAGTTTGGCTTATTACGCTTCTTCTTCTTTTGATTCATTTCGCGGTTTGTTAAAAGTTCAGACGGGAATTGATCAAGAAAAAAGAGAAGCGGTTTTGCATTTGATTAATGAACAGTTAGAAAGCTTATGCCAAGGAGAAGTTACACAAGAAGAGTTGGCGCAAACAAAAGCGATGTTAAAAAACCAATATCTACTTTCTCTTGATAACCCGCAAGCTTTAATGGAAAATGCTTATTTGGATTTGTGGTTACCGCATACTAAGATGTCTGAAGAAGCCTTTATTGCTGGTATTGATGAAGTAAGTATTGAAGCGGTAAAGAAGATTGCATTATCAGTCAAACTAAAAGCAATTTATTGTTTGGAAAGGAGTGAGTCATAATGAAAAAAGTATATGAAAAAATTAACGAAATCTTATATAGCGAAGTGCTTCCGAATGGTTTAACTGTTTATTTATTACCAAAACCTGGCTATCACAAAACTTATGGTCTTTTTACCACCGATTATGGCTCAATTGACAACCGTTTTATTCCCCTTGGTCAAGAAGAATTTATTACTGTCCCTGATGGCATTGCCCATTTTCTAGAACATAAATTATTTGAAAAAGAAACAGGTGACGTTTTCCAAGATTTTGGCAAACAAGGGGCTTCTGCCAATGCCTTTACCAGTTTTACTAAAACCAGTTATCTTTTTTCGGCGACAGATAATATTGAATTAAATCTGACAACTTTACTGGATTTTGTCCAAGAACCTTATTTTACCGAAGCAAGTGTCAATAAAGAAAAAGGAATTATCGCCCAAGAAATTCAAATGTATCAAGACGATCCTAATTGGCGTCAATTTTTTGGCATCATTAACAATTTGTATCCCAAACACCCACTTCACATTGATATTGCTGGCACGGTGGAAAGTATTGATGAAATTACAGCAGAAGATTTGTATACGTGCTATCACACTTTTTATCATCCCAGTAACATGAAATTGTTCGTAGTGGGGAATATTGAGCCTGAAAGCATCATGGCCTTAATTAAAGCCAATCAAGCTGCCAAAGATTTTCCAATTCCCCAGTCAATCAAACGGGAATTTCCGGCTGAAACACTGACAGATATTAAAAAGTCTGATCGCTTAGAAATGCCGGTGACACGGGCAAAAGGGATTTTGGGCTTAAAGATGTTGACGGCAGATTTACCACAGGATAATCGTGAGCTGTTGCGTTTTAAAACCGCTGCTAGTTTATTGTGGCAACTCCTTTTAGGCACCACCTCTAAAAATTATTTGAATTTATATGATGCCGGTGTGATTGATGATACTTTTGGTTATGAATTTAATTTAGATCGGACTTTTTGTTTTGCTGATTTTGGTGGCGATAGTGATAATCCAAAAGAGCTGACAAAAGCTGTAACCGCCATTTTATTAAACTACGGTAAAGATCCAGAAATTAATGAAGCCAATTTAAACTTATTGAAAAAACGTATGCTAGGCAAATTCTTCCAGTCTTTGAATTCTTTAGAGTATATCGCCAATCAATTCAATCAAAATTTGTTTGGTGACTTAACGCTTTTTGATTTGCCAGAGATTATTCAATCGATCACTTTAGAAGATATTTATACTTGTGGTCAGCGTTTAATAAAAGAAGAGGCGCTGAGTGAATTTTTCATGTATCCTAAGGAGGATTAAGCATGAAAAGCGCGCTTATTATGGGAGCTAGTGGTGATATTGGCGAAGCTATTTGTCGTGCCTTAGCCAAAGATGGTTGGTCATTATATTGTCACTATTATCGCCATGAAGAAAAAGTATTAAAATTTGTTAGCGACTTAAAGGAAACCTATCCCCAGCAAGATTTTTTTATGGTATGCTTAGATATGCTAGAAACCCCTGCTATTCCGTCATTTTTGGCGAATTTATTTCAAGTGGACGGCATTGTTTTTGCCGCCGGTTTTACCAAATATGGTTTGCTTTGTGAACATACGCAACAAGATATGCGTCAGTTGTGGCAAATTCACTTGGAAACGCCGCTGCTTATTTTGCAGGGCTTAGAAGAAAAATTGCGGCGTTCTAGCCGACCAAGAATTGTTTTTGTCGGTTCGGTTTATGGTTTAGCCGGCAGTAGCTTAGAGACTGTTTACAGTGCGGTTAAAGGGGCGCAACAAAGTTTTGTTAACGCCTATGCAAAAGAGGTCGCCGCTAACGGCTGTACCGTCAATTGCGTTGCCCCAGGAGCAGTAGCAACAAAAATGAACGCAGCTTGGTCACCTGCTGAATTAAAACAATTAACAGAAGAAATCCCGCTAGGAAGACTAGCATACGCCAAGGAAATCGCGGCAGTCGTAGCTTTTTTGTTTCAATCAGACGCTCAGTATATTACTGGTGCGACGATTCCTGTAACAGGAGGCTGGCTGCAATAAAGACTGGAGAGAATGTGTAAGTGGCAAATGAAGCAACAACTATCGGCGCAAGATTACGGCAAGCCCGTTTAAATAAAAATATTTCATTAGATGAATTGCAACAAATAACTAAAATACAAAAACGCTATTTAGAAGCAATTGAGAGTGGTGACTTTGAGGCGCTACCGGGTTCTTTTTATGTGCGCGCTTTTGTCCGGCAATATGCCCAAGCAGTAGGAGAAGATGGGGAAAAATTAGTGGCTGTTTTAGCGGGGAAAGAATCTTTAACACCGCCACCGCCTAAAAGACCGCAACCAGAAACTGTCCAAGGCTCAAGGAAATCACTACATGTCGAAGAAGAAACGGGTAGTCCCATTATGCGACTGCTACCGGTTATTTTCTTTGGTTTAGTAGCTCTTGTGATTGTAGTAATCGTATTTTATATGACGTGGCAAGATCGCAATAACCAAGATGCGCTAATTGCAGCGAATTCTTCGGTCACGGTTGAACAACTGGCAACGCAAAGTTCGACTAAAGCTTCTGAATCGACCTCTGAGTCTAAAAAACAGACAGAAAGTACGACTGAAGAATCAACCACTGAGTCAACAAAAGAAAAAGAAATGGCCGTTAAATTAGATAGCAATACGCAAAGTGATGCTGTTTTTAGTTTGACCGATGCAAAAGCGCCCATTAAATTAGACTTTATTGGTAGTGCCAATGGTCCTTGTTGGATTGGGGTGTTAGTGAATAACGGCTATGTTTATCAATATACCTTACAAGCAGGTGAAACGCAGTCAACAACTTTGCCTGAAGGTGCTACAAATGCTACGATTGTTTTAGGAGCAAGTGGCAATTTGACAATTAAAGCCAATAGCAAAGATTTAAACTATACTGATCCTAATATTCCTTCCTTACGAAAAAATGTGACATTAAACATTGCATATCAAAAAGCAGATTAGGCAGTTTTAAAGTAGAAAAGGAGATTATTCAATTGAATTTACCCAATAAGTTGACGGTGATTAGAATCTGTATGATTCCACTATTTATCTTGATTTTAGTTTTGCCGCTAGATTTTGGTACGCTAACTGTAGGGACTACTGTGTTACCTGTAACCCACTTAGTCGCTGCAATCATTTTTGCTGGTGCAAGTTTCACAGACTGGTTAGACGGTCACATTGCCCGTGCCCAAGGTTTAGTGACAAATTTCGGCAAATTTGCTGATCCTTTAGCAGATAAAATGTTGGTGATGACCGCATTTATTTTACTAGTAGATTTAAACAAAGCTCCCGGCTGGGTTGTAGCCATTATCGTCTGTCGGGAATTAGCGGTAACGGGACTGCGTTTATTATTAGTTGAAGGTGGCGAAGTAATGGCTGCCGCTTGGCCAGGGAAGGTTAAAACAGCGACGCAAATGCTCGCAATTATTTTCCTATTTTTAAATAATATTCCGTTTAATTTAATCGGAATTCCAGTCGATCAGATTTTACTTTATGCTTGCTTAATCTTTACGATTTATTCAGGTGTGGATTATTTTGCTAAAAATACGGCTGTCTTTAAAGGTTCTATGTAAATAATCTAAAATAATACGCGGGGAAAGTTTATTGAATTGCTCCCCTATTAAAATGAGGTGCTGTGAAATGAATTTAATTTTGCAGCACCTCGTTGTTTTTTTACGTAACTGCGTATATGAAAGTGAGGAAATAAAATGAAAGCTGAAATTATCGCTGTCGGAACAGAAATTTTACTCGGTCAAGTTGTCAATACAAATGCCACTTTTCTTTCTGAAGAATTAGCAGATTTAGGCATTGAAGTCTATTATCATAGCGTGGTGGGAGATAATCCTACACGGTTAGAAAGCTTATTAAAAATCGCAGATCGTCGCAGTGATCTTGTTGTTTTATGTGGTGGTTTGGGACCTACAACAGATGATTTAACAAAAGACGTCGTCGCTGCTCACGTAGGTCAACGCTTAGTTGAAGATTCAAATGGACGTAAAGAATTAGAGGCTTTTTTTACCCGTGCCAAAAGAGAAATGACAGAAAATAATTTAAGGCAAGTATTGGTTTTTAAAGACGGAATCGCTTTACCAAATGAAACCGGGCTTGCAGTTGGTATTTTTTATCAAAGTCCAACTACTGCTTTTTTACTTTTACCTGGTCCACCATCTGAATTGCGCCCGATGTTTTTGCATCATGGCAAAGCACTACTACAAGAAAAATTTCCACAACAAGAACAATTAATTTCTCGGGTCTTGCGCTTTTACGGCATTGGCGAATCAAAACTCGTTACGCAATTAGCTGCGCTCATCCAAAAGCAAACGAACCCTACCATCGCCCCTTATGCCAAGCCCAACGAAGTGACGTTGCGCTTAACGGTTAAAACAGACGATGAAAAGAGTGGACAAAAATTATTAGATGAAACAGAAGCTAAAATTAAAGAGGAGGTGGGAGAATATTTTTACGGCTACGGCGAGGAAAATTCTCTAGAAGCAGTTGTCGTGAAATTATTGCAAGAAAAAGGTTGCAGTGTCACCGCAGCTGAAAGTTTAACTGCCGGTCTCTTTCAAGGGACGTTGGCAAATGTCAGTGGTGCCTCCGAAATTTTTAGTGGTGGTTTTGTAACGTATGCCAAAGAACAAAAAGAAAAATTATTGCAAATTGATCCTGCTTTACTCGCAGAAAATGGTGTGGTTAGTGAAACCTGTGCCAAAGCCATGGCGCAAAATGCCAGAGCGATTGTAGGCGCAGACTACGCTTTAAGTTTTACTGGTGTCGCCGGTCCTAATGAATTAGAAGGGCAACCAGCCGGTACGGTTTGGATTGGTTTAGCTAGTGAAAAAGGCGTTGTTGCCCATTTGTATCACTTCACACGAGATCGAAGTTATGTACGTCATAGTGCTGTAATGGCAGGATTAGATTTATTGCGTCGCGCTGTTTTGGCCCAATAAAAAGACAAATACGAACAAAAGATTAATATCCTTTAATATGCGAAAATACGTTCGCTTTTTCTTGCTTTTTTTAGATAGAAAGGCTATTATTAAACAGTAATTAAGAGATAATTCTCTTAGTAGTTGCTGTGTTTTTATTTTTTAGATTGTGTCGCTTCACCAGCTGAAGCTTTTTTCTAGATGAAAGATAATGGAGGGAATTTATTTGGCAGATGATCGCAAAGCAGCTTTGGATGCTGCATTAAAAAAGATTGAAAAAAACTACGGTAAAGGTGCCGTAATGAAATTAGGAGAAAAGGCAGATCAACAAGTTTCTACGATTCCAAGTGGCTCACTTGCATTAGATGTTGCTTTAGGTGTGGGTGGCTATCCACGGGGACGGATTGTTGAAATCTACGGCCCTGAAAGTTCTGGTAAAACAACCGTTGCTTTACACGCCATTGCAGAAGTGCAAAAAAATGGCGGGACAGCAGCTTTTATTGATGCTGAACATGCTTTAGATCCATTATATGCACAAAAATTAGGCGTTAATATTGATGAATTATTACTATCACAACCAGATACCGGTGAACAAGGATTAGAAATCGCGGATGCTTTGGTTTCCAGTGGTGCGATTGATATTGTCGTCGTCGATTCCGTTGCCGCTTTAGTACCACGGGCAGAAATTGATGGTGAGATGGGGGACGCCCACGTCGGGTTACAAGCACGTTTGATGTCACAAGCGTTGCGTAAACTTTCTGGCTCAATTAATAAAACCAAAACAATCGCAGTATTTATTAACCAAATTCGTGAAAAAGTCGGTATCATGTTTGGTAATCCTGAAACAACTCCTGGTGGACGCGCGTTGAAATTCTACGCAACAATCCGTCTTGAAGTTCGTCGGGCTGAACAATTAAAATCAGGTACCGATATTATTGGGAATAGAACGAAAATCAAAGTCGTTAAAAATAAAGTTGCGCCACCTTTTAAGGTAGCTGAAGTTGACTTAATGTATGGTCAAGGTATCTCACAAGAAGGCGAGCTTTTGGATATGGCCGTTGAACAAGATATCGTTGATAAAAGTGGTGCTTGGTATTCTTATCAAGGCGATCGTATCGGCCAAGGCCGTGATAACGCCAAAAACTATATGAAAGAACATCCTGAAATGAAAGCAGAAATCTCCACTCGTGTGCGGGAAGCTTATGGGATTGGCGATGGCAGTGAAGTTCCAGAAAAAGCTCAAGAAGAGTTACCTTTAGATTAATTAAAAAAGGTTGTGATAAATTTTTATCGCAACCTTTTTTTTATTTTTTATTTTTTTGCAAAAACGTATTCTTTGTTACTGCATACGTTTATGACATCTTTTTAGTAGAATTTATTGAAAGAAAATGGTTTGGGGAGAAATACCTGTATTAACGAACACTAACAGCTAAATGGGAAACGTTATATGCTGTCTCAAAGTTTTTTGCCGTAATCCAACTTGGTCCGAAGACGGGATCAACGACATGATAAAAACCATTTTTATAACCATCCATAGTAACAACATGGCGATTCCAAATCGCATCACCCCAAAAAAGGTGTTTATGTTCAGCTGGCTCAAAAGCATAAGTAACCCACACGATAACTGGGTTTTGGTTTGCTACTTCATTTTTCAACGTTTGAACGGTAGCGCCAGTCTGATTTACTAACTTACCCCCATTTTTATTCCCCCATTTAACTACTGGTGTAGGATTCATACCTTGATACGTACCATTAACGTTATGTCGCCATTCGCCAGAAAAGCCATTATTGGGATTATTGTTAGGCGAAACTGGCATCGATTTGACAAAAGTCATTAAATTTTGTTTTGTCGCAATTCCTTTATAATGTAGTGCTTCTAGCAGTGAGGCACCTTCACATAACATAGTATTACCTTGGTTGATAAAAGGGACACCCAATAAAACTACTTTGTCAGGCTTAGGAGCAGCTGTAATTACAGTAGCGCTACTATTAATATAGCCTAACCACATTCCCTTTGAATTGTATAAAGAATAATATGTTGCTCCGTTAAAGTGGTGATAATAACCTTTAGCGAGAATTGTTTGCTTAGCGATGCTATTGGCCGAACTTTTGAATTGCCAACTAAAGTTGCGCCAGACTGTCCAATTTTTAGTGATTTTAACGTATTTATTTAAACTGTGGTAATAACCTTGTGGGGCCACTTCTTTCACGCCACTTGAATTGAAATAGCCTAGCCACTTATTGTTATTATCATAAAGTGAGTAATAAGTCGCACCGTTAAAATGTTTGTAGTAGCCACTTACTTTTACAACGCGATTATTAAGTGTAGCGGCTTTATATTTAGATTGACCGTTAAAGTTATTCCATATTGTCCAAGTCGGCTTCGTGACGGTGACATATTTTGTGGTGGCATGCCATAAACCTTGGATGGGAACTTTTTTGGTTGCATCAGCATTCAAATAGCCAACCCATTTATCTTGATTATTATATAAAGAGTAGTAGGTAGCTCCATTTTGGTGAAGATAAACAACTTTTACATGCAATAATGTATTGATATAACTGGCGCTAACCGCGCGTTTATGCCAAGAAAAATTTGACCAAATGGTGTAGTTCTTATTGGTAATTTGAATGTAAAAATTTGCTCCTTTTGCCTTGACGGGACTACTTGCCACTATCTTTTTAACAACGGATTTGGTAGTACTATTTTTTTGCGGTTCATTTTTTACTACTGTCGTTGTTTTAATTAGTGGACTGACTTTTTCTTTACCGGTAGAATTTGCTGTAATTTGTTCTGCAGTAGAAATTGTAGCTAGTGGAGTAGAGCTACCACTTCCAACGGAGCTACTTTCAAAACTACTATTACTATCGGGACTACTAGATTGTGTAAAAGAATCATTACTGCTGGTTGACTCTATTGTCTTTGCTTGAGTTGACATAGGAACCAGGCTTAGGGCGATTAATAATAACAAACCACTTAAAAACATCTTCTTATTTTTCATTTTCTTAACTCCAACCTTTACCGTGTTTTCAAACAGTTGTTATTATACACCTGCTTTAAACATACGGAAAATAAAAATCATCCACATGTCTATATATTTATATAGAAGATATATCTTTATTGAGACGACAATTTAATTAGTGGTCATTTTATTCCGAGTCCGTCTTATTGCTTGAGAGCTAAACGAGTTCATTTAGCTTTTCTTATTGATCCAGCTTCATGAACTAGCTATCTACGGCAATAAGCCAAAATCTTAAGAAATTTGAGGAGCAATTTATTAAAATTCCATCTTGTTGCTTGAGAGCTAAACGAGTTTATTTTGCTTTTCCTATAATCTAGCTTCATGAACGAACTCTTAGCGACATTAAGTCGAAATGATAAGAAATTTGAGGAACAATTTCATATCATTCCGCCTTAATGCTAAAGAGTTGAACACGTTCATTTTGCTTTTTCTATTGTCTAGCACATGCAGCAACTCTTCGGGAAAAATTCAAAAATTAGTTTCTGGTAAAAAGCACCAGAAAGCGAATTTCTGATATTTTTCCAAAGAGCTACCCGCTGCCTTTAGCTTTTCTCGGTGTCTAGCAAAATGAACGAACTCTCTNAGCGAATTTCTGATATTTTTCCAAAGAGCTACCCGCTGCCTTTAGCTTTTCTCGGTGTCTAGCAAAATGAACGAACTCTCTACGGCAATAAGCTGAAATTTGAAGAAATTTGAGGAGCAATTTATTAAAATTCCATCTTGTTGCTTGAGAGCTAAACGAGTTCATTTTGCTTTTCCTATAAAAAAGATATATCTTTTCTAAAATTTGTTGCATCTTATCTAAAGTTTGTTTCTTACTTCTTATAATTGAAAGCGGTATTATTACTACGTCAGGAAGGTGACAAGCGTTGTCTTCTATGCAGAAAAACATAAGGAGGTCTAAAGATGAAGAAAAGAAAAAAAGTGGGCTTTTGGCAAAATGTATGGCGCTATAAGGCTTTGATTTTAATGGCGTTGCCGGGTTTTGTTTGGTTTATCTTTTTCTTTTATATACCAGTCTTTGCCAATGTGGTGGCGTTTAAAGATTTCCACATTTCACCAAATGGCTTTATTGACAGTTTGGTAACGAGTAAGTGGGTTGGCTTTGAGAATTTCAAATTCTTATTTGCTTCAAAAGACGCTTGGCTGATTACCCGTAATACGATTGCTTACAACGTAGTTTTCTTAGCTTTTAACTTATTTTTCGCGATTGCTTTTGCAATTATTATGAGTGAATTACGGAACAAAAAATTGGTGAAAGTGTATCATACGATGTCTCTTTTACCTTACTTTTTATCTTGGGTTGTAATCGGTTACTTCTTATACGCCTTCTTAAGCCCAGATAAAGGGATTTTCAATTTGTGGTTAACCAACCATGGTAAAAACCCAGTGAACTGGTATACAGATCCAACTTGGTGGCCGCTAATTTTTGTTGTCATGAATGTCTGGAAGAGCTTAGGTTATAACAGTATCATCTACTATGCTTCTGTGATGGGGATTGATCCAACATATTATGAAGCTGCAATGGTGGATGGGGCTTCTAAATGGCAACAAATTAAAAATGTTACCATTCCACAAATTGTCCCAATGATGATGGTCTTGTTGATTTTAAACATCGGCGGTATTTTTAGAGCAGATTTTGGGATGTTTTATAACTTGCCACGAAATAATGGTGCGTTATACCAAGTAACGTCAGTTTTAGATACTTACATCTATAACGGCTTAACCGCTACAGGGGACATTGGGATGTCTTCAGCCGCTAGTTTGTATCAATCAGTGGTCGGGGCAATTTTATTATTAGGCACAAACTTTGTGGTTCGTCGAATCGAACCAGATTCAGCATTATTCTAAGGAGGAGCGACACATGGGTAAAAAAGAAAAAGTTTCAAAAGTGGAAATTCGTTCCTTTAGTCCCACAGTTAATATTATCTTTAATATCTTGATTGCGTTATTTGCAATTTCATGTGTGTTACCGTTTTTCTTTGTTGTGATGATCTCACTGACAGAAGAACATTCACTAGCAGAATTAGGCTATCGTTTTTGGCCCAAAGAATTTTCAACCGCAGCGTATTCTTACATTTTTGCTGGCCAAATGAGTTCAAAAATCTTCCGTGCTTTTGGCGTAACGATTTTTGTAACGGTTTTAGGGACAGTGGTAAATGCTACCATGACATCACTTTATGCGTATGTGATTTCGCGATCGAATTTTCCTTTCCGTCGCTTCTTTACAGTTTTTGCTTTAGTGACGATGCTTTTCACACCAGGGATGGTAGCAACGTACTTAATTGTCAGCAACATGCTTTATTTAAAAGATACAATTTGGGCATTGATTTTACCGATGGCATTGGGACCTTTTAATATTTTAGTGATGCGTACTTTCTTTATTAAAACAGTGCCAGATAGTATTATTGAATCGGCTCGGATTGATGGGGCAACAGAATTACGAATTTTTACAAAAATTGTCTTACCTTTAGCAGTACCAGGGATTGCGACGATTAGTTTATTTGCCGCTTTAGGTTATTGGAATGACTGGTTTAACGCATTACTTTACATTCAAAATGACAACTTGGTACCTTTGCAATATTTATTGATGAA
Organism: Enterococcus canintestini; assembly: GCF_001885735.1. Lineage (GTDB taxonomy): Bacteria > Bacillota > Bacilli > Lactobacillales > Enterococcaceae > Enterococcus_C > Enterococcus_C canintestini. The sequence goes on from NZ_JXKG01000005.1 coordinate 79,755, forward strand.
AATTCAAAGTAATTTGGATTTTCTAGCCAAAAATGCAGGCATGGGGGCGCAAATCCAAGGTGGACTTGCAGCGTTACCTTCAGAATCTGCCCGCATGGCAATCGTTGTGGTTTCAACATTACCGATCGCATTGACATATCCGTTTTTCCAAAAATATTTTGTCGGCGGATTGACAATCGGCGGAGTGAAAGAATAAGAGAGTGGAGGAGAAGTAATGAAAACGTGGAAAAAAGTGCTAGGTGTCAGTGCATTGGCATTGATGACAGCAGGGTTAGCTGCTTGTGGTAGCCAAAAAGATGCTTCATCAGACTCAGGATCAAGTAGCGACTCAAAAACATTATTAATGTATCAAGTCGGGGACAAACCAGAAAATTACGATGAATTAATGAAGATTGCCAACAAACGCATTAAAGAAAAAATTGGTGTAACCGTCGACTTACAATATATTGGGTGGGGCGATTGGGATAAGAAAATGCCAACCATCATTAACTCTGGTGAAAGTTATGATATTGCGTTTGCTTATCAATATGTTGCCAATGCCCAAAAAGGCGCTTTTGCTGACTTAACCGAATTATCACAAAAATATGCCAAAGATTATATGGATCAATTACCTGAAATGTACAAAAAAGGTAATGAAGTAGACGGCAAATTATACGCAATTCCAGTTTATGGCAATGCGTGGGCACAACAAGTTTTAACTTTTAACGATCAATACGTGAAAAAATATAACTTGGATATTTCAAAAGTAGACGGATCTTATCAATCAGCCACTGAAGTATTGAAACAATTCCATGAAAAAGAACCAAATATTGCTGCTTTTGCAATTGGTCAAAGTTTTAACGCTTCTTCAAACATGGACTTCCCATTAGGAAAAGACTATCCATTTGCGGTTCGTCTAGATGCTGAAGGTGCACCAAAAATTATTAACCAATATGAAGACAAAGAATTCCAAGACAACTTGAAAACATTGCATGAATGGTACAAAGAAGGTTTAATTCCAACTGATGCAGCTACTAACACAACTGGCTTCCCATTAGAAGGTAACACTTGGTTTATGCGGGAAGAAACCCAAGGACCAATGGATTACGGCGATACAATTTTACGTAATGCTGCACAACAAGATTTAACTTCACGTCCGTTAACACAACAATTGAAAACGACAAGTCAAGCGCAAATGGCAAACTTTGTTGTTTCCAATACTTCTAAAAACAAAGAAAAAGCAGTTGAATTCTTAAACTTGTTAAACACTGATCCTGAATTATTAAACGGTTTAGTTTACGGTGTTGAAGGCAAAGCTTGGGAAAAAGTTGGCGATGACAAGTTGAAATTACTAGACGGCTACAAACCAAACGAACACATGGCCGCTTGGAACACTGGTAACAACATGATTTTATACACGCAAGATACAATTACAGACGAACAAATCAAAGAACGTGATGAAAGTATTGAAAATGCTAAAACTTCACCAATCTTAGGTTTCAACGTTAAAACAGATAATTTCAAAACCCAATTATCTAGCATTATGAACGTCATGAACCGCTATAAAGCAAACTTAAATACTGGTTCAATCGACCCTGAAAAAACTATTCCAGAAATGGTTGCTGAATTGAAAAAAGCAGGTTGGGACGATGCACAAAAAGATATGCAAAAACAATTGGATCAATTTGTGAAAGATAACAAATAATTAATTTAAAAGTATTCTTGTTTAGAAATTGTCAGCGGTTGCGATTATTTGCTATCGCTGACTTTTCTAATCAGAAAAGTATGGTAAAATTTGGTGGTTAAAGTTGAGATGATAACAGGATTGTTATTTCAGCTGTGATTATCAAATAGTTATATTTATAACGAAATAAAAATTTGGTAAATGAAGATAAAGGAGTTTTTAAAATGGTAAGTAGCGGTATTCAACGTCTTTTTTACGTAGTCTGGATGATTATCAAATTAAATTTATATTTTGTTTTATTTACCTTAATGAGCGGTGTCCTTTTTGGGGCAGGGCCTGCTTTTCAAACAATGACTGATTTATTGATGGAACATGGGATTGATTATCAGCAAGTAACTTTTAAAGGCTTTATGAGCCAATGGCGTAAAAACTTTAAACGAAGCAATGTTCACTTTTTACTTTTTGCTGGGATTAGTTTTTTTCTGGGCTATAATTTATATTTATCGGCTCAAATTCAAGGCTTACTATGGTTAGTCATTGATTTTGTCTTAGTCTTTGTTTTGTTATTATTAACAGTTTTTTATTTATATGTGACCCAGTATGAAACAAAATATGAGATTACGCATTTTAATTTATTCAAATTGGCTTTTGTCAGTGTCTTTTTAAACTTTAGTGCCTTTTTGAAAGTGTTATTTGGTTTAATTTCGATTTTGGTGTTGACTTGGTTCTTTAAGGGGCTGTTGTTATTTGCTACTTTTGCACTGATTGCAGTTTGGAGTGGCTTTGCAACAAAAGACAATCGTTTTATGGTCGCACGAAAGTTGGCGCAACATGGCTAAATTTTTAGCTCGTTTTGATAAGGGTAAATATTTAATGAATCGCTTGATGCAAATTTACAGCCTTCTGTTGGTGGGAGTTATCCTACTGACGGTGGCTGCTTTGTGCGTTTATACAGCAGATAGTAATTACCGTAAATTAAACAGTGATTTAGTGGGATTGGAAAATCGTGTGGTGAATTCAGTCGAAGATAATAACGATACGATGAGTTTTATTTATATGGAGTTGGCAGGTTCCAATACCGCCATTGAAAATGTCAGACAGTACTTGAATTTGTCTGCTGCGGATTATTTTGAGTATACGCAAGATTCTTGGCTAGCCTACCAGCGGGACACCCGTATCTCTGAGACAATTAACGGTTTTTTTAACGCTTTTAACGATTTGGAGCAACTTTATGTGACGCTTGATGGTTCATCTAGTTATTTAATGGCCGATAAAGACAATCATAATGGCCGCAAGTTACAAGGCAAAATGCCAACTAAAAGCGGTTTTGTGATTACTCGTCCGATTGTCGATCAATATGGATCTAAAATGGTGGGTGAAATTTCTGCTGTCTTTTCGCGGGCGGCAGTGTTGGGCATGTTGGAAGATTCCATGGTAGCAGATGGCATGGACGCTTATATTTTTGATAATGCCAATAATCCGATGTTTACGACCCATAATCAGTTGAGTCAAAAAGACTACCAAAAATTAGTGAATGCTATTGAAAATAAACAACCCATTCCCTTAAGTATTAACAAAAAATATTACGTTTTACAAAGAAAAACCAGTCGCGATCTTTCCTATATTTTACTCGCTAGTAAAAAGATGTTGTGGCAAAAAAATCTGCGTACTTTTGCGATTGCAATTTTAGTTGGGTCTGGACTAGCTGCCATTTTACTTACAACATTGAAACGAACCTTTAAACGCTATTTCCAACAAATTGAAACGATTGTTGGCATTACGCACAGTGTCGCAGAAGGAAATTTAAAAGAACGCATTGACGTTTCCAAAGTTCAAGATGAATTATATGATCTATCTGAGGCGATTAATTTTATGATCGCCAGTCTAGATCAATACATTCGCGATAATTATGACTTGGAGATTAAACAACGCGATGCCCACATGCAGGCGCTACAATCGCAAATTAATCCGCATTTTCTATATAACACGTTAGAATATATTCGGATGTATGCTTTAAGCAAACAACAAAAAGAATTAGCAGATGTGGTCTACGCTTTTTCCGCGCTTTTGCGCAATAACACCACCCAAGAAAAAACTACGACGCTAAAAAAAGAACTTTCTTTTTGTGAAAAATATGTCTACTTGTATCAAATGCGTTACCCTGATCGTGTCGCCTATAACTTTACAATTGAGCCCGCTTTAGAAGGTCTGATTATTCCCAAATTTACGATTCAACCGTTGATTGAAAATTATTTTGTCCATGGCATTGATTATACGAGAAACGATAATGCGATTAGTGTTAAAGCACATTTTGTGGATGATGATATTGTTATTTACGTCATTGATAACGGCAAAGGAATGACACCTAAACGGCTTTTGGAGGTTCAACATAAGCTGAAACAACCTGAGCTTGAATCACAAAGCTCAATTGGGATGCATAATGTCTATGCCCGCTTACAAAATACTTTTGGAATGGCATTTAGTATGACAGTAGCATCTGAGTTAGGTAAAGGCACCACTCTGACGATTAAAATCAAAGGAGGCCATCATTTTGTATAAAGTAATGCTCGTTGATGATGAATATATGATTTTAGAAGGTTTAAAACAGATTTTACCGTGGCAAGAACTCGGGTTTGAAATCGTTAAAACAGCCCGCACCGCAGCAGAAGCGCTGGCCTATTTAAAAGCAGCACCGGTGGATTTGGTTATTAGCGATATTACCATGCCGGAAATGTCTGGAATCGAGATGATTGATACCGCCTATAAACGGGGCGATAAGTTTGCGGCGATTTTTTTATCCGGTTATCAAGAATTTGAATACGTCAAAGAAGGAATTCGCCTTGGTGTGAAAGACTATTTGGTTAAACCTGTCGACCAAGAAGAACTCTTAGAGATTGTCGAAAAAATTAAAGTGGAGCTTGATAAAACCATTCAGCAACAAGAAAAAGAGCAATTAGTACTGGAAAATAGTTTAAGTCGCTGGCTAAACGACGAATTAAATGAAACGGACTTTTTTGCTTTAATGGCGCATTTTGATACCAATCCTTTGGGGCCATTTACGGTCATTAAAATTTTAAGCGAATCAGATATTTTACTGGCGATTGGAAAAGAAGCCAAAAAAATTGGACAACCCCTAATTATTTCAGGAGGGCCGCAACAACACCAACAAATAATTTTAATTTTTGATGGTGCTGGTGAAAAAGTTTTACAATTTTTAGCCTATTTAAAACGCCAATATCCTAAAAATTTAAAAATTTTCGTTGGCGAAACCATTCAAGAATGGGAAAATTTATACGAAAGTTATGAAAAAGTATTACAGATCGAAGAATTAAATGATTTTTATCCGGACTTATTGCCAACTTCTGCCGCTGATTTGGCTGAAGAAATCGGAGAGAGTGAATTTTCCTTTTTGGCTTTCAATAAATCATTAATGATTGGTGATCAAAAAACGATTCAACAAGAGCTAGATGCCATTTTTGAAGATGCGGTTATCCGACAATTACAACCGGAAAATGCGCGTTATATTGCCTTTTTACTTTTTACTGATATTTCGCGCCAATATCCAACTGCTACAAAAGACATTTACGAAGAAACAATTGAAAAAATTCGCCAAAGTCACACAGTTTATCAGTTAAAAGAACTTTTAGAAGATGTCTTGCAAATGGCCAAACGCCAACCAGTTGAAAAACAATTTTCTGAAATGACGCAAAAAGTAATCGAAATCGTGCAAAAAGATTATCGTCAAGATTTAACCTTAAAGCTAGTTGCAGATAGGCTTCATCTAAATGCCGTTTACCTCGGACAAGTGTTTAAAAAGGAAATGCACAATAGTTTTTCCCAATATTTAAATCAAATTCGGATTAAACGGGCACAGCAGTTGCTGCTTCATAGTAACTTAAATATTAATGAAATCGCCGATGAAATTGGCTACAACAATACAAATTATTTTTCGAAAATGTTCAAAAAATTAAATGGTATTACCCCCAAAGAATTTCGTGATGCTTATCATGGGGATTATGCTGATTTAAAAAGTTAACAAATTTTTTGCTAGAAGCAAGAAGTAGGAGGCAACATCATGACTAAAAAGCAATTTCCAAAAGGATTTTTGTGGGGAGCGGCAACTTCTGCTCCTCAAACAGAAGGACACAGTTTAGAAAACGGCAAGACAAAGACAACGTGGGATTACTGGTATGAAACAGCACCGGAAAAATTCAACGCAAATGAAGGGCCAAACAATACGTCAAATTTATATGAAATGTATCAAGAAGATTGTAAGCGAATGCAAGAAATAGGTTTGAATTCCTATCGTACTTCTATTTCTTGGGCGCGTTTGTTGCCAGATGGTAAAACAATCAACAAAGAAGCAGTCACTTTTTATCGGGATTATTTTAAGCAAATAAAGGCAAACGGGATCACACCAATTATCAACTTATTTCATTTTGATATGCCGATGTGGTTAATGGATAAAGGTGGCTGGGAAGCTCGAGAAGCCGTAGACGCTTTTGCTTTTTACGCCAAAACCGCTTTTGAAACTTTTGGCGATTTGGTGACTGACTGGACGACATTTAACGAACCGATTGTGCACGTTGAAATGGGGTATTTATACGGCTACCATTATCCTGCGATTGTCGATTTTAAAAAAGCGGTACAAGTGGGCTATCACACCCTTTTGGCGCATGCGGCAGCCGTAAGAGAATTTCGCCAAGTGCTACCAACAGGCAAGATCGGAATTATTTTAAATATTACTCCCACTTATACTCGCAGTGATGAAAAAGCAGATAAAAAAGCAGGACTTGCTTCTGATTTATTGAATACTAAGAGTTTCTTAGATCCTGCTGTGCACGGTACAATTCCGCAAGCTTTGATTGATTTATTAGCAGAAAATGAATTAACGCCTCAAACACAAGCAGAAGATAAAGAACTTTTACAAAACACAGTTGATTTTATCGGGTTGAATTATTATCATCCACGGCGGGTACAGGCGCCAAAAAATCCTCATGTTCCGGCTGTCATGCCAGAAGACTTGTATGCGCCTTATGATTGGCCAGAAAAACGAATTAATCCTTATCGTGGCTGGGAAATTTATCCAGAAGCCTTATATGATGTGGCGATGATGATGAAAAATGAATACAAGAACCTGCCGTGGTTTGTCTCAGAAAATGGGATGGGAGTAGCTGATGAAGAACGCTTTATGGATGAAAACGGCATGATTCAAGATGATTATCGGATTGAATTTATGGTGGAACATTTAAATTATCTTCATCAGGGAATCACTGAAGGAAGTAATTGTTTTGGCTATCATACGTGGACATTTATCGACTGTTGGTCATGGCTTAATGGGTATCGCAATCGCTACGGTTTTTATCGGGTAGATTTAAATAATCATTACAAACGAACGTTGAAAAAAAGCGGTTTGTGGTTTAAAGAAGTAAGTAAAAATAACGGCTATGACGCCAATATTAACGTTGATTAATTGGTGAAAACAAAGCAGAAAGCTGATAGATAGGTTTTGACTGTTATTTTTAAGCTGTTTAAAAATTGGTGACATAAATGAAGGAGGAAATTAGATGGTACTTGCAGTTTTTGATATTGGCGGTTCAGCCGTAAAATATGGAACATGGAAGGATAAAACGCTACACGATACGGGCAGTTTTACTACACCGGCGACTTTTGCAGAAATGGTAGCTGAAATGAAACAGGTGATTGCAACGATTGGTACAATTGATGGTGTGGCGATCAGTTCCCCAGGGGCGGTAAATGTTAAAGAGCGCCGCATCGATGGGATTAGTGCGGTGGAATATTTACACAATCGGCCCATTTTTGATCAATTAGAAGCTGAGTTTAATGTACCGGTCACGATTGAAAATGATGCCAACTGTGCGGGTATCAGTGAAATAGAATTAGGAGCAGGGACAAAAGCGCAAAATGCAGTTTTTGTCGTGATTGGCACCGGTATTGGCGGTTCAATTTTTATTAACCGTAAAATTTATCAAGGCAGTCATCTATTTGGTGGCGAATTTGGTTTGATGAAGCCTTTTGGCAAAAGTATTTTAAGCCCGATTGGAACAGCGGTCAATACTGCCAGAAAATTTACCGCAGATACCGGCCGAAAAGTAGATGGTCGCATGTTATTTGAATTGGCCGATCAAGGAGATGAATCTGCACAAAAATATTTGGCTGAAATGTACGATGCGCTAGCCCATTCGTTATATGATGTCCAAGTTTCCATTGATCCAGAAATGATGATTATCGGTGGTGGCATTTCGGTGCGGGTAGATGTGATTGAAAATATTAAAACCCGTCTGTATGACTTGTTAAAAGCAGAAGGCGTGGAAAGCATTATGCCAGAAGTTGTCGCTTGTAAATTTAAAAATGATGCCAATTTAATTGGTGCAGCGGCAAATTTTGAAGTTTTAAGAGGATAATAAAACAGCTCAGTTAGGACTATGATTCTCGTGATGCCCCCTAAAAAGTGAGATTAAAAATCTAACTTTTAAAAAGGTGATGACAAGAAGATAAGTACTAGCTGAGTTGTTTTTTTCATAATAAAAGAATTATAGGAGTTTTACAAGAAGAGAGCTGACAGGCCAAAATTTTTGTAATCCAGCGTAATTTACTCTTTACGACAATAAACGGACATGGAAAAAGCGATTATCAAGATTTCAGATTATTGTTTGAGAATGGCTAAGATTTTTCTGTTTTTTAGTTATTTCTCTATAATTTCAGTATAAAAATCTTGTAATTCTTTGATTTTGTCTGTCATATTAAAAAGCGCTAGTGCGTTATAAAATTCAGTAAAATCAACAGTGGTGGGGTCGGCTGCTGCTCTAGCTTGTAATAATTTGTCAAAATATAAAGCCATCATTTTGGCATACATGTATTTTGGTTTCTTTGCGACAGTGGTTAACCCGGTTAAAAATTGGTTTAAAATTTGATCATTACAGCGTTGGAATCCTAGAATAACGCCGTTTATAAAAAAGGTAGTTAGTAGCGAAGTGTAGTAAGGATTCGCGGCATTTTCAGCTAAGGTTTCTTTGGAACTTTCCAACAAAGCTAAAATCATCTCGTCTGAAAAAGCGAACATCAAATTCATAAAAGTGGTCATTTCAAAGTGCTGCCAGACTTCCACTTTAAAAAGATAGTCACAAATTTTATTAATTTCTTTGGTATATTTTTGCGCATCGAAGCGATCATTTTTATAGGCTAAAATCGTCTCTGTTTCAAACCATAAAATATAATAGTAAAAATCGTGATGAGTTAAATAATTTTGCCAAATCTCGGCTTTTAGCTCTTTAGAAATATGGCCGGCATAATATTCTTTGACAAATTGGTCTGCAAGACGACGTTTAGGAGAAATCTCCTGATCTTCTAGAAGCAGTTGATATTCTTCGACTCGTAAGTTCATGCGGTCTAAGTATTGCAATAAAATGCCACTTGAAAGCTCAGTTCCACGATTTTCAAAAGAAGAAAGAGTGGTACGAGAGCTGATACCTTCACAAAGTTGTTTTTGCGTAAAGCCGCGTTCTAAGCGTAATTTTTTTATAAGTTGTGCCTGTTTCATGGTTAATCTCCTATGACGCATTTTTGTACGGAGTTAGTATATCTTTAAAAAAATGTTTAGGCTATAAGTATTAACAAAAATTAAATAGTCTACAAAATTTAGTCTGGGTATTTGTGAACAACAAAAATTTTATTTGTTCGAGGAGTAAAAAGATAATAAATGTGCAGAGGTAAAGAAAATAGTTTTTGTAAAGTGGAGGAATCTTGAATGAAAAAAGCAATTGCAATTGTGGTAGGTATCACGATTGGCTGGGGCCTGAGTAGTTTTTTTATGACTGAAAAAATATCTCTTTCTTCATTATTTATCATGATTATATCTGCATTGGCAGTTTATGCAGTAGCGTTTTATTTAGACAAACGCAAAGGAAAATAATTTTTTGTAAGCAGTAAAATCAAGGCAAACATTTTTGATTTGGAGTAGTTGGCTATGGCAATTTTTTGTCATAGCCTTTTTTCGTGAAATTTAAAATAGATTATACCAAGGGAATTACTTAAATTTTTACGTGGTATAATTTTTTTGAAGATATAAAATGAATAATCAGTTTTAGAATACACTTTTAGTTATAAAAATAAGTAGGAGGTTAAGCATATGATCCAATACAAAGAAAATGACCGAGTAGAAAAAGAGGATTTGAAACAATTATATTCGAGTGTGGGCTGGATTGCATATACTAATAATTTAGAGGTGTTAGATCAAGCTGTCAACAATTCATTAGCAGTTATTACGGCATGGGACAATGAAAAGCTAGTCGGTTTAATTCGCGTTGTAGGTGATAATTATACGATTATCTATATTCAAGATATTTTAGTACATCCTGATTATCAAAATAAGCAAATAGGTACGCAATTAATGAACCAAATGTTACAAAAATATAAAACAGTGAGACAGAAAACTTTGCTAACAGAAGATGCCCCAGATGTTAGACATTTTTATGAAAAATTTGGATTTTCTTCTTGTGACAAAGGCAGTGCAGTCGCATTTTATAAAGAATTTTAGTTGTTTACCAGCGCAGTTAACCTAAGGTAAGGTTATCGGATGTAATCGTGATAAAATAATCTGTGACGCATTTTTGTACAAAATTAAGACTATATAAAAAAAGTGATTATACTAAAGCAGTAAGAAAAAGTTGTAATATTTTGGTTTGAACAAAGAGGAGGAAATGTGATGTATCCTGATTCGCCTTGGGAAGTCGAAGTATTTTAATTGAAAATGAAAAAGTAGGGTTTGGTAAAATCAGTCATGCATTTGGGGAAATGCACAGAAAAGCTGATTCATTTTTTTACTGAAAATAAAAATAAACGGACTTTTATTTTAGAGTCTCCTTTAAGCTGGCAGATTAAAGTAAAAGTCAAAATTTACAGATTTTATACATAAGGTTAGAAAGCAGTTCACTGTTTTGTCCATAGCGTTTTACGCATTGTCTTTTTCTTTTAGAAAAAGAGTTCGCAACATCTACTAATTGCAGATGTTCATATTAAAAAAAACAGGCAACTTTAATCTTATGTCAGCTACTGCTGTTACAGGTCGCAAATAGCCGTCAATTTTGAAAGAACTTAGTTACTAAGACATCTTTTAAAAACGGCTTTTTGCGATTTTTTTGTTGGTAAAGTTGTACCTGAGAAAGGTGGATGTAAGCTATTAAAAAGAAACAGATTTTTAGGAAGTGGTGGCTATTTCTTGTCATGGGGATTGTTGCTTACAGAATTTTAGATCGTGTCTTCTCATCTGTCTACTTGATACTAATCTTCCTAATTTATTTTATCGGTGTATTCATATATACTTTCTGGAATTATGATCACTTATGAGTGACATCGATAGTGATAGAAGTATGTGTAAATTATTATTGTAGGAATTTTTATCTTCAAGTCTAATTTATGAAAAATACTGGTAATAAGACATTTTGACTCTAAGATAAATTGAAGAAATAACCTTTCGGCAGTGTCAATAATTGTATAGTGTCATATTATGAATTAATTATTCAGATTAATTAGTTCGTGAAGCACATGGGCAATCTTGTCTATGTGCTTTTTTATTGAAATTTTGATAATTTTCGAAAAAACGGCTTTTTGCGATTTTTTTGTTGGTAAAAAATTAGTTGCTTTTCAGCTGAAATAAAGTCAATTTGCTAAAATCATTGTTTAGCGTTAAAGAGTTAAAGGCAGTTGTTTAGCTTTTCGGATAACGAAAAAGCAAAGGGCGCTAATAATTTGAAGAGGTTGTGACAAAAGTCTTGTCACAACCTCTATTTCTGAATAAACGGTATGACAGAAGCAGCTTCTTCGGAAATAAGACGAAATTCTCCCAAATTTGAAAAACAATTTTCGGAAATTCCGCCTTATTTCTTGAAACTGGTCGCTTTTGTCACAACCTCTTCATTTAACCTGCTTTGCTTTTTTGATACTATTTTTTGGTGCTTAATGAAAATGGTAAATCTGCGGCAGTATGTTCTTTTGGATTTGGCACGATTCCTAAGGTAAAGTCAATGGTGCCTCCGTTGATTAATTCTTCATGGGTGAAGAAAAGTTTTTCTGCTACATCCCCATTGAATTTTGTTGCTTGTAAAAATAGTTGTTGGGGGTGATTTGGTGTGGCGTTAATCGTTAATGTTTTGCCACTTGATAATTTTAGCGTGGCTTTTTTGACTAAAGGCATACCAATCACATATTCGCCAGTACCAGGACTGACAGGATAAAAACCAAGTGAGTTAAAGATATACCAACCGGCCATGCTGCCGTTGTCTTCGTCGCCGGGATAACCGTCAGTAGCAGCGCTAAAACATTCTGTCAGTAAACTTTTAATTAATGGTTGGGCCATTTCGGGTTTGCCAACGTAACTAAAAAGATATGGGTAGTGAAAACTTGGCTGGTTGGAAATTGCTAACTGGCCAAACTCAATAGCGGCCATTTCGCTCATCTCATGAATTTCAAAGCCATAACCAGTCACTTCAAAATCAGGAGATTGATTACATAATTCAATCAATTTTTCAGTGAAGGCTCTATTTCCACCCATTTGATTGATTAGACCTTGGAAATCTTGATAGACCGCAAAACTACTTTGCCAAGTACTGCCTTCTGCGTAATCCTTACCCCAAGAAATCGGTGAAAATTCTTCACGGAAATTCCCTTCTTTGTCTTTTGCCCGCATAAAGCCTGTTTGGGTATCAAAAATATTTTGATAGTTCAGCGCTTGTTTGGCATAATGTTTTGCCGTTTCTTCGTCGGCTAGTGTTTGTGCTACTTGACTGATACAAAAATCACTGTAGGCATAATCTAGTGTGTGGTTAACTGATTCGTGATAATCACTTGGCACATAACCATATTTTAAATAATCCAATGTTCCTTGTCGTCCATAGTTTTGTTTGTCGCTTTGGATTGTCGCGCCTTTTTTCATCGCTTCTAAGAGGCGGGGCATCAAATCAGGACGAATGTCTTTAACCGCTGCATCGGCAATTACAGCATCAATTAAAGTACCAGGCATAAGCCCCCGTTCATCTGGTGATAACCATTTTGGTAAAAAGCCGGTTTCTTCATAGCTGGTTAAAAATCCTTCCAGCATTTCTTCGTATTTTTCTTTGGCCACAAGAGAATAAAACGGATAGACGGTTTTATACGTATCCCAAAAACCGTTATTGGTGTATAAAACGCCCGGTTTGATAGCCTTATTAAAAGTATCGTAATGAATTTTTTCCTCGTTTTCGTCTAACTCATAAAAGGTTTGCGGAAATAAGAAAATTCGATACAGATTATGGTAAAACGTTTTGGTATGAGCAGGATTTGTATGTTCAACTTGCACCCGCTCAAAGTAATTTTCCCATTCAGACTGACTAGCCGTGCGAAAATCTGCTAAGGAAAGTTCTTGTTCTCGCAGACGATTGCGTGTTGCTTGTTCAAAACTGATAAATGAAGTCCCTAAATGAAGCGTTTGCGTTTTTTCGTTGCCAAAATCAAGGACAACAAAGGTATTTTCACCAGCGACTTTTTTTAGACTTTGAATGGATTTTTCAAAGTGGATAGAGAGATAAAAAGTGAAATCATCATCTTCAGCACCGGAGAAATTGACCACACTAACTTGCAATTCATGGTCATTTAGTTGTGTAATTTCTTTTGCGCCCGGTAAAGTAAGCATTAGCCCATTTTGCGTTTTTTCATAATTAATAGCTAAAATGCCACCATACATACTAGGAACAACAGTCGAAGTAATGTTATAGCGTAATTGGCGAATAGAAAGTTCAAAAGGCCGAAAAAGCGCTTCTTCTGGTCGATAAGAACTTTGGGCGTGAAATAAAGAAACATCTGCTAGTTCGCCACTGATAGGGGTGAAAAGAACATGGGAAAAATCCCCCATCCACGGACTTGGCTGATGGGTAATGCGGTAACCTTGGAAAGTGCGGTCTTCAGGGTGAAACCACCAACTACCTTTGGCATCTGTCGTCTGGGGTGCAAAATAATTCATGCCAAAAGGAACGCCAGTATAAGGCAGGCAGTTCCCGTTTGAAAAGCTGTGTTGATTTGCAGTACCGTGACGTGTATCAATTGTTTCAATCATGCTGTAATCTCCTTTGTTGATTCCCGGACAAAAAGTGTAACCGGAATTTTTTGGCTATTTGGTTTTTGTTTGGTTTTGATCCAATTTAATAAAGCTTTACCGGCGCTCTCACCGATGGCTTTAAAGTCTTGTGAAATTGTCGTTAATGGAGGATCGACGAAAGCTGCCGCTTGGATATTATCAAATCCCACTAACGAAATATCTGCCGGAATCAAAAAGCCTGCTTGTCGTAATGTTCGCATTGCTTCAATGGCAGTAATATCATTTTCACAAACAAAAGCAGTAATTTGATTGTGTTTCACATAATCTACTAGACGTTCTTTTTCAGTAGTATCTTCTTCAAACGACGTGTGAAAAGTAATGTCATTTTCCATTAAACTTTGGATATAACCTAAGTAACGTTGCCGTGTTGATTGGGGATGGTGATGATTGCCAAATAGATAAGCGATTTTTTTGTGTCCGGCTTTCACAAGGTAATCACAGGCTTCTTTTCCACCGGCTAAGTTATCGGCTAAAAATGACGGTAACTTTAAATCGGTGACTTCTTTATCCAAAAGGACGATCGGAAAATCAGCAAAAGATAATTCAAATAGCACATCCAAATGTTGATTTTCGTCTTCGGTATAATAAATCAAGCCATCAAATTCATTTTTGATATCTTGGGTGGTGTGGGTATTTAAGAAATCATAAGTTGCAATCATCAATTCGTAGTGGGCGTCTTGCATAACGGGCAAAATACTGCCGGATAAATTGCCAATTGCAACGTCATCTGTAAAAGGGAGCAAAAGTAAAACGCGATTGGTGTTTGTGTTTTCTGTGTTTGTATTGGTGACAAAACTTCCTTTTCCTCTAGTGCGCTTAATGAGCCCTTGTTGTTCAAGTTCATTTAACGCGCGCTTTGAAGTAATCCGACTAACATGATATTGTTCTGCGAGTTCTTTTTCTGTCGGTAATTGGTCCCCTGCGGCAAGCTGTCCGCTAGCAATTTTATCTTCTAAGTCCCGTAAAATTTTTAAATATAAAGGTTCCATCTTTTTCTCCTTAATTGGTATATCATATATAGTAGTTTAGCACATATTTTTCTGCTGTAAATAAATAAAAAAACTTTTTTGAAAGCGTAGACATATTGCGGTAAGTGCTATATAATCGGTTCATCAATAAAGATATATCATTTATCAAAGGAGCAAGCAAGTATGACTTATAAAGATATACCAAGATCAATTCAACAATTTATGGATGAAATTACCGCCAAATGTGGCAAAGAACATGCCGATTGGGCAGAAAATTTTAATGCAGCCTTTGCCAACACGTTACTAACAACTGTTAAACGTCATGATGACGGCACTACTTTTTTATTAACTGGTGATATTCCAGCGATGTGGTTACGGGATTCTACCGCTCAAGTACGGCCTTATCTAGTTGTTGCCAATGAGGATGAAGATTTAGCAGCGATGATTTCTGGTTTAGTAAAAAAACAATTTTATTATATTAATATCGATCCTTATGCGAATGCGTTTAATGAAGAAGCAAATGGAGCCGGTCACCAAAGCGATCATACTAAAATGAATGACTGGATTTGGGAACGAAAATATGAAATCGATTCCTTATGTTATCCAGTACAACTAGCGTACTTGCTTTATAAAAATACTGGCAGAACCGACCAATTTAATGAAGATTTTGTTTCCGGGGTAGAAAAAATCTTAACCGTCTTTACGACAGAACAAGATCATAATAACTCTCCTTATACTTTTGTCCGCGATACCGATCGTAAAGAAGATACCTTGATTAATGACGGTAAAGGTGCTGAAGTGGTTCCAACTGGTATGACATGGTCAGGTTTTCGACCAAGTGATGATGCTTGCCAGTACGGCTATTTAGTTCCTTCCAATATGTTTGCTGTTGTTATCTTGGGTTATTTAGAAGAAATTTTCAGCACGGTTTTAACAGATGAAGAGATTGTTGCCTGGGCGCATAAATTAAAAGTTGAAATTGAAGCTGGCATTAAAGAACACGGACGAATCACAAATAAAGCCGGAGAAACTATTTTTGCTTACGAAGTTGACGGCAAAGGTAATGGAACAATTCAAGATGACAGTAATGTTCCAAACTTAATTTCAGCTCCTTATTTGGGTTATGGCACGATGGAAGACCCACAATATTTGGCAACACGTAAAACATTATTAAGTAAAGAAAATCCTTATTTTTATGAAGGCGAATTTGCTAAAGGAATTGGTTCTTCTCATACACCAGAAAATTATGTTTGGCCAATTGCGATGGCAATGGAAGGCATGACTACAACGGATAAAGCTGAAAAAGAGCGCATTTTAAATCAATTAGTTGCAACCGATGCTGGTACGCATTTAATGCATGAAGGATTTAACGTGGATGATCCAACCCAATACACCAGAGAATGGTTCTCTTGGGCGAATATGATGTTTTGTGAATTAGTAATGGATTATTTTGATATTCAAGTGAAAAAATAAGCAGATCAGGCGGCTAACATGCTGGCCGCCTACTTTTAGGAGACGGATGTAATGAAGAAAAAAGTATATATCATTTCCCATAGTCACTGGGATCGTGAGTGGTACATGGCCTATGAGCAACACCATATGCGTTTGGTGACTTTAATGGACGATTTATTAGAATTGTTTGAAACAGATCCAGATTTTAATAGTTTTCATTTAGATGGCCAAACCATTATCTTAGATGACTATTTACAAGTGCGACCTGAAAAAAGAGAAGCAGTCCAAAAAGCCATTGATGCCGGAAAATTACGCATTGGACCATTTTATATTTTGCAAGATGACTTTTTAACCAGTTCGGAATCTAACGTGCGCAATATGTTAATTGGTATGGAAGATAGTAAAAGATGGGGCACACCAGTTATGCTGGGTTATTTCCCAGATACTTTTGGCAATATGGGACAAACGCCACAAATGATGAAACAAGCCAATTTAGAAGCGGCGGCTTTTGGTCGTGGGGTTAAACCAATTGGCTTTGACAATCAGGTGCTTTCAGATGATAACTATACTTCACAATATTCTGAGATGAATTGGGTTGGGCCAGACGGGACGGATATTTTTGGCTTGTTGTTTGCTAACTGGTATTCAAACGGTAATGAAATTCCGGCTGAAGAGCAAGCAGCCCGCGCTTTTTGGGATCAGAAATTAGCGGATGCAGAAAAATTTGCCGCTACCAATCACTTATTAATGATGAACGGGGTTGATCATCAGCCGGTTCAAAAAGATGTTGCTAAAGCGATAAAATTAGCCAACGAATTGTACCCAGATTATGAATTTATTCATTCTAATTTCACTGATTACTTAGCAGCGGTGCAAAGCGATCTACCAGCAGATCTTGGTACTGTAAAAGGGGAATTGACCTCGCAAGAGACAGATGGCTGGTTTACATTAGCCAACACAGCTTCTGCGCGGGTTTATTTAAAACAGTGGAATACGCGCGTTAGTCGACAATTGGAAAATATAACAGAACCTTTGGCGGCTATGGCGTATGAAGTTTCTGGCAACTATCCTTTTGATGAATTGGATTACGCATGGAAAACTTTGATGCAAAATCATCCTCATGACAGTATTTGTGGCTGTTCAGTCGATGAAGTGCATCGGGAAATGATGCCACGCTTTGAAAAAGCTAATGAAGTTGGAAAATATTTGGCAGATGAAGCCACTGCGACGTTAACAAATGCCATTGATACTTCAAAATTCCCTGAAGAAAGCTTTCCATTTGTAGTTTTCAATACTGCTGGAACAACAAAAAGTGGTGTTGCAACAGTCGATATTGAAGTAAAACGGGTAACTTTTGCAGAATTATATCCTTCAAAAGGTTATGATAAATTAGCCCAAGAAACGCCACAAACGTATCATGTTATCAATCAAGCAGGTGAAATTGTGCCAGCTGTGATTAGTGAAGAGCAAATTCGTTTTGATTACGATCTACCAAAAGATCGTTTCCGCATTCCTTATATGGAAAAATATGTCACAGTAACACTTGATGTAGCAGCAATGAAAGGTTTTTCTTGGGATAGCTTTGCCTTAGTCGTTGGCAAAGAAGAAAAAGAAACGACATCATTAGTGGCAAAACACGGCCGCGTGTTAGAAAATGACTTTGTAAAAGTCGAAATTCAAGCAGACGGTAGCCTAACTTTAACCAATAAACAAACCGGTAAAACGCTAAGTGATTTGTTAGTCTTTGAAGATGTCGGTGATATTGCCAATGAATATATCTTTAAACAACCTGAAGGCGATCACGCCATTTTATCGACTTTTTTCCCACACCAAGTGGAAGTTATAGAAGATAACGCACTAGTGGCAAAAGTTCAACTAACGCATGAAATGGAAATTCCTAAATCTGCTGAAGACTCATTAGACTTAGAACAAAAGAAAGTAGTCGACTTCCGCTTCCGTAAATCAGGGCGTAGTAATGAGACAATCAGTTATAAAATCGTGACCGAAATCACATTAAATAAAAACAGTAAAATGGTGGAATTTGCAACAACGGTGAATAACCAAGCCAAAGATCATCGTTTACGGGCGTTATTCCCAACCACACTGGCTGTGTCAACTCATGAAGCTGACAGTATTTATGAAACAGTTGTCCGTCCAAATCAGGTTTCAAAACATTGGGAAAATCCAACGAATCCGCAACACCAACATGCTTTTGTCAATTTGCATGATGAAGAATTTGGACTAACAGTTTCCAATTATGGCTTAAATGAATATGAAATCGTTGACGATACTATCGCTTTAACCTTGTTACGTTGTGTGGGTGAACTGGGCGATTGGGGCTATTTCCCAACGCCAGAAGCGCAATGTCTGGGTGAACATACTTTTAATTATGGCATTGAACTTCATGGTGCACCAGAGACGCGCTTTGCTAGTTATAAACGCGCTCACAGTGCGCAAGTGCCGTTAAGTGTCAAACAAACGAGTGTCCATAGCGGAAAACTTGAAACCAGTCAGACATTTGTAGAAATTGCTGGTGATAAATTTGAACCGACAGCTTTAAAACGTCGTAAAAATGATGATGCGCTAATTTTAAGAGGCTATAACTTAAGTAACGATGAAGAAGAATTGATGCTTAAAAAAGGTGAGCAATCACCAAATCAAACGCTAAATCTATTAGAAGAACCACTAAAAGAATACAGCAACCGATTACAGCCGTATGAAATTCGCACTGTTGAATTTTAAAATTAAAACACCTGTCTAATTAAAACTCTGCGCTTTGTCGCTACTTTTGTTGGAGCATTACTTCCAGCGCTCTTACTAGTAGTGAAAGTGCGGAGTTTTTATTTAAAAAAGACAGCGCAGTTATGAAAATTTTATTTTAGTGGCTAAAAGGGAGGATACTTATTAGTAGCAATGAACCGCAGGTGAAAGAAAAATCATTTTTCGCCACAAAAAACAGCGGTCTGCTGGTAAAAAGAAAACAAATTTTGTCATAAATAAAAAAACGAACTAAATTGCTTAAATCCCGGTAAATTTTTCTGTAATTTTAAGACAAAAATAACGCACCTTTATAAGAAAGGCTTTTCGCTTTTATAAGTTGACAGCCCTTACTACAAACATTAGAATAAAGTTGTGTCTAAAACACATATGCATGTAGGCATATTGATAATTTCAGATTAAAGTTTATCAAAAAACTACGAACAATAATTGAATAAGGATAGTACGGAGGTGGATCTATTGACTTTAATGTATATTCTCCTCGCTATCATCGGTTTAATTGTCGGTGTTTTATTAGGGCTGTCCGTTGCGAAATCTCGTCACGAAAAAGAGATCGCAGGGGCTCAAAATTCTGCTCAAGGGATTTTAGCTAGTGCGCAAAAAGAAGCGGAAACTCTAAAAAAAGAAGCCTTGTTAGAAGCTAAGGAAGAAAATCAGAAGTATCGTGCAGAAATTGAAAGTGAGTTGAAGGAAAGCAAACTTGAATTAAAAACCCAAGAAAATCGCTTGCTCCAAAGAGAGCAGCTGCTTGATCGCAAAGACGACTCAATTGAAAAACGCGAAAACTCACTGGAAGAAAAAGAAACCAAACTTAGTGCGAAACAGCAATTAATTGACGAGCGAGAAAATGAAGTCGAAAAATTAATCGAAGGACAACAGCAAGAGTTAGAAAAAATCGCTGCTTTGTCCCGTGATGAAGCCAAAGAGATCATCATGAAATCAACCGAAGAAGAGTTGAATCACGAGTTGACCTTAATGGTAAAAGAGTCTGAGCAAAGAGCGAAGGAAGAAGCGGATCGTAAAGCCAAAAACTTATTATCCCTTGCCATCCAACGTTGTGCTGCAGATCAAGTTTCTGAGATGACGGTCTCTGTTGTTTCATTGCCAAACGATGAAATGAAAGGACGAATCATTGGTCGTGAAGGCCGAAACATTCGTACGCTAGAGACGTTAACAGGGATTGATTTGATTATCGATGACACACCAGAAGCAGTGGTATTGTCAGGATTTGATCCAATTAGACGGGAAATTGCCCGCATGACATTGGAAAAACTAATCCAAGATGGTCGGATTCATCCAGCCCGGATTGAAGAAATGGTGGAGAAATCTCGTAAAGAAATGGATGAACGTATCCGTGAATACGGGGAAGAAGCAGCCTTTGAAGTGGGCGCACACACCTTGCATCCAGATCTAATTAAGATTTTAGGACGCTTACATTTCCGTACCAGTTATGGTCAAAATGTTTTGAACCACTCCATTGAAGTTGCTAAATTATCAGGTATCTTAGCTGCTGAACTTGGTGAAGATGTCCAGCTTGCCAAACGGGCAGGATTGCTTCACGATATCGGGAAAGCGCTAGACCATGAAATTGAAGGCTCTCATGTGGAAATCGGGGCAGAACTTGCCGCTAAGTACAAAGAAAACCCTGTTGTAATTAACGCCATCGCTTCACACCATGGCGACACAGAAGCAACTTCTGTAATCTCTGTCTTAGTAGCCGCTGCTGATGCTTTATCTGCTGCCCGTCCAGGTGCTCGCAGTGAATCATTAGAAAACTACATTAAACGCCTAGAAAACTTGGAAAACATCTCCAATAGCTTCCCAGGTGTTGAATCAAGCTTCGCAGTCCAAGCTGGTCGTGAAGTACGTGTGATGGTTAAACCAGAAGAAATCTCTGATTTAGAAGCGGTGCGCTTAGTCCGCGATATCCGTAAGAAAATTGAAGATGAATTGGATTATCCAGGTCACATTAAAGTAACTGTTATTCGTGAAACACGGGCGACAGATTACGCAAAATAGAAATTGTAAAAGCCGCGCCCGTTAATTTCGGGCGTGGCTTTTTTTAGCTAGAAAAAAAGATAGGGAATAGAAAATAAGCGCAAATGGTTTTTACCGGTTTATTTTACTTTTAGCATAATTTAGTGGATCAATCTTGTTAGCGTAAAAATTAGTGATACTACTAGTAAAATTGTTTTTTCTGTCTGCGCTATTTTAGTCGAATATGCTATATTTAATGCGGGTAGTTAGGGGGTAAATGATGGATATCTATTCTTTGTTGGACAAAAATGATCAAGTGGAGCTAAAGATTTTTAACGAGTTACTAAAAGGGGATATGCACCATGAAATTGCAGTTATAAGAAAGAATTTGGGGTTAACTCGGCCGCGTTTTAACGATCGCTTAGAGGGTTTAAGGCAACGCTTGATGGCTATATCTGAACAGATCACACTAGATAAAGTAAATGGTGAAGAGGTTGTTTTAAGATTACCACTTTATTTTAATACGAGTGATGTTTATTTTATTTACTTAAAAGAATCAATAAATTATCAAATTTTATATCGTTTATATGAGCGGGGCAAACTTGATCTTTTTACCGTGATCGAAGAATTATTTCTCAGTGAATCGGCCTATTATCGACGAATTAGAGAAATAAACGAAGTGCTTATAGAATTTGATCTAAAAATTGTAAACGGTATTTTAAAAGGAGATGAATTGCAAATTCGTTATTTCTTTTTCAATCTTTTTTGGTACTTTTTTCCGTTAACAATCGTAGTGGAAAACAATACAGATCCTACGATCAAAAATTTAATCACAATTATTGAAAATCAAACGGAGTTGAAATTTAGTTTTTTTGATTATCAAAAACTATTTTTGTGGTTAAAGATTACCTTAAAACGAATTAATCATCCTGAAAAGCAGCCTAGTAGTGTAGTGGAATATCATTTGATGGTCTTAAGGGAACGGGAAAGTTATCGGCAAACGAAAAATATTTATTTCCGCTTTTTAGCGCGTTTAGCTCTTCCTTTTCAAGATGAAGAAGTTTTATATGTGTATCTCTTTTTATTGAGCCAGTTTATTTTACCGATAAAAGCTGATTTTTTTGCAGATGTATTTACCGTAGTAAGTCCTAAGGTAAAACCTGTTTTAACGGAAATGGAGGATTATCTTTATTCTATTTTCAATCGTGCTGCTCTTGATGAAGAGGTCAAAGAGAAGGTCCGTTACACGTTAATCAATATTATTTATACAGAGATTTTTTTTACCGGTTTTTCTGTTTATTTTGATGAAGAAAAATTACAAGATGTCGGCCAAGAGATTGTATCCTTGCCTTTTGATGAATATGTTGATAAGTTATATGAGCTTTTACAGAATATTTACCGCCATGTAAAAAAACAGCGACGCATCCTAAAACAAGCTGAAATGAAGAAAAATCAAGCTCTTATTTTTCGCTTACTTTGTTTATTATCTTATGTTGATAAAATCAGTACGCCACGCTTTTTAATTGGTTTTGATTATTATGGGGATGATTTACTAAAAGAATTGAGTTATGAAGTATCAGTAGATTTATTAAAGCAAGACCCGCTCATTATCGCAGAACCGTATAACGCTACTACAGATTATGATTTAGTATTAACCAACTCCGATGTTAATAAGCAAAATTATTTAGCGCCGACGTATGTATTTTCAGAAGTATTAACACCAAAGGAGGTGCGCTATCTGCGTAAAATTATTAAAAAAATGCACTTAAAAAAAGTTCAAACAGTAAGGAGTTAATCATGCGTACAATAATAATCGGTGCTTCTCATAGTGGTATTCAGGCAGCACGAACGTTAAAAAAACTACAACCGGAAATGGATGTGGTTCTTTTAGAAAAAACACAGACGATTGGTTTTTTCTCCAGTGGCCTAAATTATATGCTGACTAATAAAATACAAGATTTGCAGGAAAGTCGTGCTATTTCACCACAAGCATTATTAGATGAAGGCATTAATTTGGTTCGCTTAGCGGAAGTCACTAAGATTGATCCAGTAAAAAAAGTAGTTTTTTATACATACGGAAAAGAAGTAGCGGAGCATGTGGCCTATGATTTTTTAATTTTAGCAATGGGATCCACCCAAGCTGCTTTAAAGACGCCAGGTAGTGATTTTGGTAATATTTTAAGTTATAAAAATATCACCCAAACGCAAAAATCTCTGGCTATTTTAAAACAAAGTCATGAAGTTACCATCGTAGGTACGGGCTATATTGGAATGGAACTGGCGTATGCTTTAAGTAAGCAAAACAAAAAGGTTCATCTGATAGAACAAATGGAAAATATTTTGTTTCGCTATTTTGATAGTGAAATGGTCACTTCGGTACTAGCAGATTTGCCCTCTAATATCCAGCTACATTTGAACACCACGCCATTGTCTTTTACAGGGGTGAATGGCAAAGTGGAAGAAACAAATTTATCAAATGGGGCTACAATTCAAAATGATGCCGTTGTACTGGCGATTAATGCACGGCCGAATACGAGTTTGGTACAAGAATTTCTGACGCTTAACATTGACGGTACAGTTGCTGTAAACGAATTTTTACAAACTAATTATGCTGACATTTATGCTATTGGGGACTTAATTCAAGTACCGATTCATGGAACCAATACAGCAATTTATATGCCTTTGGTTAATCATGCAATTCGAACAGGAATTGTCGCCGCTGAAAATATCGTGTATCAAAATACGATTAAACTAAAACCAACGAAAAAAACAAGCGTTACCCAACTTGGTTCTTTTTACTTATCGCGAACTGGAATCACGCAAGAAGAAGCGCCTTATTATAATAAAAAAGTGGTTGCTGTTACGCAACAATTTGAAGACTATGGTTTTGAACAAAACTTTTCCCAGCGACCGCTATTAAAACTCATTTTTGAAGAAAAGGAACTGAAATTAATTGGCGCCCAGTACATCAGTAAGTTTCCCCGTTTGGAATTTATTAATCTGCTAGCAGAATTTATTGAAAAAGATGAAACTGCGCTGACTCTAAGTCAAATGGAGGCATTCTTTAATCCGTTGTTTTCTGCCCCCCTTCATTATGTGCAACAACTGGCTTTACAAATCTTAGCTGAAAACAATTAAACATCATTGATTATATTGCTACTTATCTCGTAAAAAGGATGTGACAGAAGCTGCTTTTGTCACACCGTTTATTTGGAAATAGAAGATATGACAAGACTTTTGTCATATCTTCTATTTTTTTGTGGATAAATAAACAGATTTAAAATGTAACTTTTGTTTAAAGAAGCTGCAAAAATTGGTGTAGCTATTTTCTTAAATTCCTTTTTATTTCTTGCAGCTGACTATTTCTGTTACCCACGCATTGTGACGATAAAAAATTAGAGCGGTAGATGAAGATGAGTTCAGTTTCTTTTGTTACGAAGTGTTTTGATGTATACCAATTTTTTATCCTGTTTTTTTTGTGTTTTATTTTTGAAATAAAATTTAAATTTCTTTATTTTTTGCTTTTTTTAAATAAAAAAAACAAAACTTTGACAAAGTTATTTTGATGCGTCGATTTTTGACAGGAATTCGAAATGAAAAGGTTTTACTATATGCGTGTAGACCAATAGACAAAAGGGGGGATGGCAATGAAAAAGAACATTATTAATTTACGGAAAGTTTTTATTCTACTGGCAACAGTAATAATGCTTGCACCTATCTTTTTCATGACTGCTGTCAAAGTCAGCTATGCCCAAGAGACAACGGTAAAAAGTGAAGAGACAAAAGATAATTTGTCTAACACGACACTGGAAACAACTCAGAAAACAGAACAACCACCTAAGCTGACAGAAAGTGCTACTTCTAGTGATATGGCAGAAAAAGAGGCAACGGAGGTAAGTGAAGAAGCGACCAAAACCACTGAAGAAACAGCGACAAAAAGCAGTGATACTACTAAAACAAAAACTTCCGCTGAATTAGCTCCTGACGTATTGGAGAAACTAAAAGCGTATTTGCCAACTGCAGAAATTCGCTATCAAGATGGCACGTTAACGATTCAATTGGCCAGTGGAGAGCAATCAGATTATGCCAAATCACTGATTCAGCAATTAGCGATTCAAGTTCCTGTGGAAATTACGGCAAAGCTAGCGACTACGGGCAATCAATCAGATGCTTATAAAGCAGGCTATCAATTTTTCAACGATGATATGACTGCGCAGGCTGATAAAAACATCATTATTCCGCTTGTTGCAAAAATTTTTACGGGGAATTTGCCTTTAGTTGCAAAGTTAATGGATAGAGCAAAAATTAATAGTGTTACAGATGTCCAAGATATTATTGATGGAATGAAAAATGCTTATAATCGAGTTCAATACCCGAGCATTTTGCGTCCAGATCAAGTCTATTGGCGAAAAAGTACGCAAAAATATGTTTTTTCTGACTGGTTTAAGATCGATTCTGACTATCAATTAATAGGTAATATTTGGAATGATGATTTTCGCAACGGTTACTTGGCTGCGATGGTGGATTTTAAAACGGAAATGAATAAATTTTTGCAACATATCACCACCCAAGCCCAAATCGATCAAGATTTAGTCGCTAATAATGCAACATATCGGCCACCTTCAACCGATAGTTCAGGTTTTGGTGGAAATATTGCCAATCTTATTAAGGCGTTAACAGAATTGTGGACAAACTATAATGAAGCGCCACTAGATAAAAATGGGACACAAGTTTTTGTGTACACCCCAACACCAGGCATTAATGCTGATACCCAAGATGCCGTTTCTAAAACGGTTAGAAGTTTACTGGTGATGATTGGTTTAATTATCCCAACGGTGCAAAACAAATTAATTAAACAAGTTTTAGAAGACCCAAGAGCTATTGGGGGTGAAGCAGGTGTTTTCTTAGGGGATAACGATACATTAGCTGGTGCGATGGTAATTGGGGGTAAATCCCTTTCAGATATTTTAGGTTATATGGGTTTTGCCGATGCAATTAATAGTACTGTCGCAAATACAATTTATCTAGGAATAAGAGATGCAATTAAAAGTGCTTTAGTAAATGCTTTGTTAGAAGGTGAAAAAGAAAATATTAAAAATCTGATTTCCGGAACCAAGTTTACTAATAAGGGCTGGCAGTTAGATCAAACGCGAAAAAAAGGGGAAACGCTCGCCCTTGCTAAAGATGTGGGGTTCTCCTTAACGAATACTTACGTGAAAGAACTGCGCAATATTGCGATTCAAAGTGCCATAAAAAAACAAAAAATGAGTAATACGGATCTTTTTACTTATTTGAATACGAATGTTACCGCCTTTAAAACAGAGGCAGCGGGTAAAAACCGGATTATGTCAGACGGTGGGAAAGCAGCGCGGGAACTCTTATATGTCATTTATGAAGGCGAATATGAAGCAATCACAAAAGCCATAACAGATTATAAGGCAAGGCCTGCAGAAGATCCTGAAGCATTAGCAGCTAGCCAAAAATTTTATCTGACACTGCCTTTTTCAGATGAAAAAATTGAAGTTATCGACTATCAAATCATCAGAAAATGGCTCTTTGAAGCAGGACTTGCCCGGGTAAAAGAAGGCATTGTGGCAGCAGATTTGAAATCGCATCAACAGTTGGACGCAAATGTGACTAAACTGGATCAAACGCCAGCTGATAAACTATTAACTGTCGCAGACAAACAAGTATTTGATCAAAATACACTTTACGACTGGTCAGAGGCTCAAAAATTTACCAATAACGCTCTAACTCCTTTAAGACCGACATTAGTTGAAATTGTCAAAGACGCTTATCAATATGGCTATAACAGTGAAACTGTAAAGGTGAATAAATCATTTGAAGCTGGAGAAGTTTCTTTTCAAAAACAAAGTCAAGCAATGATAACAGAAGAATATCTTACAAACGGGCCATTAGCTATTGATTTAAACAACGATTTTGAAGTAGACGGTTTTAAATATAATCAAAAATCTGATCAAAGTGGTCGGATCATAAAAGGACAAAATCAAGATGAATTTTTACAAGGGACAATTGATGGAAAAGTAGTGCCGTTAAGTGGCGTGTCCTACGTCGATGGCGTGAAAAAAGCTGCAAAAGAACAAACGGTCACAATAAAATTTCAAGTTACAGGTGTGGCAGGTCAAGAAGATGAATTTCAAACAGAAGCTGATGCTGGGAAAATCATTGATAAAAGTGAAGTTGGTGGAAAATATGTGGCTACTTTAGTTCCGTTTACTCGTTTTGTAACACTAGCACAAAATAAAATTAGTGTAGCATATCCACAAATTGACGGTTGGGAAGTAGCACTTAAAGCAGCTGATAAGCGGTTTGAAACTGCGTTAAATGATCAAACAGTCATAAAAAATCCTACTGGAGAATTTGATCCCTACGACAAAGTTGGCGGTAATAGTGTTGGCTATAAATTACAAAATATTTTGAAAGAACAGCCGACCGTTGCTTATTCCAAACTGATTACTCCGGTCATTAGTACTTTGAATTTAACGGGAAACGATGATAAAGGCTATGTCGTCTCAGGGCAAGTAACGACTCATGAACGAACTGTGATTAACTTTAAACGCACGTCTACAGGTGATGCAATCGCACAAGTTACGCCAGATGCAAGTGGACAATTCTCGATGCAGTTGACAAAAGATCAAGTAGAAACAGTCGGGGACAAGAAACAGATTCTTGCGATTGCTACTTTTGAAAACAAATACGGAACACTTACAAAAAGCGCTGAAAAACAAGCGGAGCTCGCGACAAAAATAGCGGTTCAAATGGGCTTTAATCCAGAACTGACAGATAAAAAAATCAACCGGTCAACAACTACACTAGGCTTTTTACCAAAGATTGATTTTTATCATAAAGTCGATAGCCAAGGCGAAAGTCACCCACTGACGTTCTATGTTCGTAACCTGCAAACTGGTGTACAAAACAGATTCGATGCAAAAGAAGGATTGACGCAACTGATGCTTCCTTTAATAGTGGATGGTAAACCATTTGTCACTGAAGGTGATAATACCCTTGTAATTGAAGCTTTCGCAGAGATAGATAAACAAAATGTACTCGTTTCGGATGAACCATTAATCATTCAAGTTACTTACGTAAATGAAAGTTTAACATTTGATGTAACAACAACCGATGATGCTAACACTTTAAAATGGACCAAGCGTGTTATTGCATTGCCGGGAACCATTTTTAAACGCGATGCAGGAAATAAATTGAAAATTAAAGTAGCGGATAAACGGCTACCAGAAAAACAAAATAAATGGGCGCTCTATGCGACTGCTAATCCAGTTAATAATCTGGAGCTAACCTTTAATGGCCAGAAGCTTTCTAGTGCAAGCACGTTAATCTTAACAGGAACAGACAGTCAAAATGAACAAGAAATTGAAAAAAATACAATCATTACCAAAAAGACTTTTGCTGAAGACGAAGGCATCTTATTAACAAGTGAAAAAGGAATTGCAATCGGGAATTATGCAAGCAAAAATGACACTGCCCCGACAGTGAACTGGGCGCTGGTCAATACATTTACAGCGGAATAGAGGTGAAAAAAATGAAAGGGAAAGTACTTATCCTGCTAGGGTTTTCGTTTTTGTTCTTGTCACTTGGCGTGTTAGAAGGGAATGCACAAGTAAACCAACAAGTACAAAAAAATGTTCCGATTGTGCTAACCGATGATAAAAGCGAGGATCTTAGTACAAATGGTTCGCCTCACAATGATTACGATCATGATCCAAAAGAAAGAGGCGATCCCAAAGAGTCTACGCTGCTAACAGAAATTAGAAAAAAAGTGGGGATAAAATATACGCGTTATCCTCAAACCAACGAAATACACAGCTTTTTAATTTCGTTTGTTGGGACGTGGGTGCTTTTGATTGCTTTTTATCTATTTTTTAAACGCAGGAAGGATGTGGAAGATGAGAATTAAACATTTTCTTTTAACACTCCTGCTAGGTGCTACTTGTCTGTTAGTACCACTAGTAACAGAGGCGGCAAGTGAAAGCACGCCCATTCAAGTAGAAATAAAAGCAAATAATTTAAGGTTAGGCAAAATACAGGCACCAGCTTTTGGTGAGCATTCTATTTCCAAAAAATACAAACAATATCAAGCTACTAAAGACCTACTTATTCAAATTGTGGATGAAAGAAAAACGCCAAAAAAATCTTGGCAAATTTACTATCAGTTAAGTGACTTTTATAACCAAGGCGCAAATAGTTTTGCAGCTGAACTGACGTTAGGAAAAGGTACATTACAAAGTCTAACTAAAGAGCAGCTGGCAACAATTCATCCTCTGCATATTAAAACAGGAGCGACTAAAACGAGTCTGGTTGCCTTTAATAGTACGTCAAAAAAAGCAACCACGCGCTATGAAATAACGATTCCTAAAAAAGCTATTTACTTAACTATCCCAGCAAATATTAAAGCTGGAACATATCAAGCAACACAAACGATTACTTTACAAGATGTACCACAACAAAAATAACAATTATTTGGAGGAAACAACCATGAAAACAATTAAAATTATTACACTTAGCGCCGTAACCATTCTTGCTACTATTGCTGTTGCATTACCTGCACATGCAGACGAAATTACAAATAGTAAAAAAGCAACACCAACAGAAGTGCAAATTACAGATGCGACAGATCCTAAAGATCCTCTAGATCCAGAAGATCCCGAGAAGCCAGTTGATCCAAACCAGTCTCACTTAGTATTAAATAAAGTACCTTCAGCTTACAAATTTACTTCTACAGTTTCAAATGAAAAATATAGCATTACGGATGGTCAAATTGATGATGGGGTAATTGAAGTGTTTAATGACCGCACAAATCGCGAATGGTCTGTTAAAGCGAGCGTAGCTGAAAATAAATTATCATTAAATACGAATACATTTGCTGTAAGTAGTTTTAAATTAAATGATGAAGAAATTGTCGGCACTGGTGCCACAGGAGTAGTCTTCAATTCAGCAGATACTGATGGTATTGCTGGTACGAAAACAAAAACTGTAGACAATATATCTATTAGTTTCACAGATCCAAACGGTGTTTTAAAAGATGGCGATACAATTAATGGACTTATTAACTATCAATTATTTAATACAGTGAGTCCTAACTAACATAGCAAAATATTAACATGGGGGAATAAGAGATGAAACGGATTAGTTATTTGTTAAGTGTAGTACTGGTGATTCTAAGCGGCTTTATTTTTAAAGAAGATGCCTGGGCAGCAGCAGGAAATGTTGGGTTTAATATTGAGGCGGTGCTACCGGAAAATCAAGTGGACAAAACGCAAAGCTATTTTGATTTAAGGGTAAAACCTGCTACCAGCCAAAAGATCCAAGTTGCTGTCAACAACACTTCCGCTGTAGAAAGTGAGTATGCCGTTCATGTGAATCAAGCTTATACAAATACCAATGGTTTCATTGATTATGCCCAAACAGATGCGCCACTAGATTCTTCTGTACCGTTTCTTTTAAAAGATGTTATCGAGTATCCAGCTAAAATAAAAGTGGCCGCTAAAAAAACAGAGTTTCTCACTTTAACGTTGAACATCCCAAAGGAAAGTTTTAAAGGACAAGTTTTAGGTGGTATTCAAGTAACAAAACTAACTGATGAAAAAGAAGATGCCATTACCAACCAATACAGTTATGTTATTGGGCTTAATTTGACAGAATCAGATGCACCAGTTAAACGCAATTTGGAATTAGTATCAGTTAAGCCTGCCGTCTCATTTGAAAAAACTAGCGTTGTCGCCAAATTAAAAAATCCTGTTGCAGAAGCGATGGGACATTTGAAATACGTGGGCACTGTCGTTGCAAAGAAAGATAATCAGACAGTCAAAAAAATTAACTACGATAATGAGATGTCGATTGCACCAAACTCTGTTTACGATTTTGCGATTGATTGGGATAATGAGCCACTAGTAGCAGGAGAGTATACACTACATTTAACCGTCTCGGATGCTTTAAAAAATAGTTGGCAATTTGATCAAGATTTTACGATTACCAAACAGGAAGCTAGTGCCATCAATCAAGCCACCATCAATCGTACAAATCAAAATAAATTACCTTTGTGGGTATTTATTATCATTGGTATCTTACTAGCGTTGCTGTTGTTTTTCATTATTCTTTTAATAATGAAACGAAAAAAAGAGCAACAGATGATTTCCAATTGATTTTCTTAAATTGTTCCCCAAATAAAGAGAGCGCTCATCCCCCGAGCACTCTCTTTATTTTTTACACGATTAAACGCCATTTTTTTGCATAAAATAATGCATTAACACTTGGTAAAGATGGGGGAAATTTTTGTTGCCAGTGCCGTGGGTCCAGTAATAAACGGGTGCTTTGGTTGGAAGGGTTGTGAGAGTTGAAATCACCAAATCGTACTCTTCTTCCTGTTGATAAAGAAAGGTATCCACAAAGCTTAGCTCTCTTAAAAAATTAAGTAAATTAAAATTTAACAGGTAATTTGGTTCGGCCGCAACCGCAACCCGTAAGCGATTTTGCGCTCTGATCCGTAAAATAAGGGGAAAGAGGATCTGACGAATCACTTTTGCTAGTGGCAAAATAGCGTTTTTGAAATACTGAAATTCAGGTAAATTCGTTTGTTCTTTCAAAAAGAGATAAAGTTTATTTTGCAGTTCTATTTCAATTTCAGTGTGTTGACTACTAGGGATAATAAAACTGACAAAATTCGGAAATGGACCATCAAAAATATAAAAAGCCAGTAGACTATTGTACAAATTCGCTAACAATAAATTTTTTATCTCAGGCGATAAACGGAGCTGTAGCGAATCAGTAATAAAAGCAACAATGCGATCGCCAAATTGCCAAACGGGGTTACTTACCGCTTGAAAAGCAGCTAAACTTTTTGTGATATTAGGATCTTTGGGATCTTCATAAAAAGGGAAAAAATTGCAAATAAAATAAATAAAGCGGGCTTCATTTTGCCCATTTTTTTGATCCAAGTCAAAAGTATCGCGAAAACGTTGTAAATCATAATGGGGATTAATTATAAATAAAAAATCCAGCCGCGCGTTTGGTGTAACAAAACGTTTTTGCTTTATTCTCGTGATTGAAACGGCACTAAAAATCGTCAACATAATATTGGTGACATAAAGCCCATGTTGGGGGAAAAAGTCGGCAAATTTTTCCACTTGTAAATGGGCCTCTTCTTTTGTCACTGTTAGTGGCCAGCTTAAGTTATGATGGCACAGATAAATAAAATAATAATAAAAAAGTCTGATTCTATCTTCTGAACCTTCCAAACAAAAATTACGATAGTTTATTTTTAGCTTGTAACTTTCTAAAAACTGACTAAACTTGCGCATTTTTCGCGATAAGGTGGAGCGGCTGATAAAATTAGTGCGGCAAAAGGCATCTAACCCCAAATCTGGTGTAATTAATGTTGCCAGTAAAAATTGATAAGGGATACTTTCATTTAAAAGCATTTCTAAATATTGATCTGGCGTAATCTGAATAGCAGATGTTAAGACACCAACATTTGGTTTCAAAAAAGATTGTGTTAAAACATTGGCATGAGATAAATCTGTTTCAATTTCTATCAGGCCTTTTGCTAACTGACTATAGCGTAATTGTGTTTCTGCCCCGATTTCTTGATACGTGTATTGCCCTGGTGGCCGCTGTAACAAACTACGGAAAATCTTCAATTTAATTAAAGTGCTGTTGTCAAAAAGCAGTTCTTCAAAAACCATTTTACGCCTCCTTTTTCTGACGTTGCCAAAAGAAAATAAAAATGCTGCCGCCTATTAATAAACCTACTAATAGTAAACTTGCAATAAGTATTGGGGTAACTTTACTTTTTAAGTGGAGCTGGCCATCTTGTTCTACTAAGCGGAAATTTTTTTGATAGTGAGTTTCACTAGTCGCAACATTTAACTTTAATTGATAATCTCCTGCCTGTAATTTAGTAAAAGGCAAGATTAGGGTCGCTTTACTATAAGGAACCAGACTTAGTTTTTGACTGAATTGATCACTCATTTTCCCTGACAAAGTGCCACTAAATGCAACTTGGGATAAATCGCCAGCTGAATTATTCTTTACATCAATATAAAGTTGTTCGTCTTTAATTCTTAAATTCGTAAATGTCAGTTGTGCTTTTGCTTTTGCTGTTTCTTCGCGGACTTTTAAACCAATTTGATAGACAAATTGATTCTTTATCCCGTCAGTTTCTGCTTTTTTTGTGGTGTCTTGGATAACAAATGCGCCAATTAATACCCCTGAAAATGCTTCTTTAGGGAGTGTGAGTTGATAAGTAATAATTTTTGTCTCATTTGGCTCCAAGCGCACCTCTTCTTTGCCGGTCAAAAGATCAGGCAAGTTTGGCCCAGATAGCTTGTTTGCGGTTTTGTTTTGATAGTCCAATTGACCATAAAGGTTGGTGTGGGCAGGATTTAACGCGATATGTAAGGTTTTAACTTGATCGCTCTGATTACGTACTTGCAGGTTTAATGGATAAGTTTTCCCCGGTGCCACAAGAATATCAAAATAGCTGGCATCCCCCACTTGATTGTCAGGTAAAATTGGCGCCACACTAAAATCGGCCCCTGTTGCATAAGTGATAGGGCTAAAACTTCCAAGCGTTATTCCAAGCGTTAAAAGTAACAAACTCAGATACAAAAATATTTTTTTCACAGTGGCCCTCCTCTTTTGTTTAACTGCGTTTATTATCTTCTTAGTAATAGCAGTTCCCCAATAGTATAACAATAATTTTTTTTAAGACCATCTTTTTGCAAAAAAGTGAAATCCAAATTGAAAAAATTGCACAGCCCATGGCAGACGTAGCATAAATCGTTTTCTTTCGTTTAATGTACATTTTATAAATTGATTAATCATTTAAAATCAATATAATTTGAAATGCAGTAAGGGCGAGGTGAAGACTATGGAAAAAAAGAACAACCGTTTTATTGGGATGTTACTCGTGCTTTTTTTCACGACATTGGCTTTGCCTGTTCAGGCAGCAACGGATAGTTTAACTTTAACACCGCTTTTACTAGACAATCAACCAATTACTACTGCTACGGTAACTCTGCCAGCGGATGGCAAAAAACATCAAGTCAAGCTGTCTTTAACAAATTTCTCACAAACAGAGAAATCATTACAGTTACGTGGTAGTGATCCTGTCACAGATACGAGTGGCAAAATTGTGTATCAAAGTAAGACACCACAAGTGAGCAATCAGAGTTTTAAAGTAGCGCCAGCTATCAAAGCGCAGTCATTTACAATTGGGGCGGAAAAAACGCAGACATTAAATGTTGCAATTGAAACACCTTCTAAACTTAAAGGTACGCTCACTGGCGCAATCCAAGTGTTAGATGAAAATGTAAGTGTTGCGACTGTCCCAATACAAATAACCGGAACAAAGGGCGCTTGGGAAAAAGATTTTATCAAAATTACCCAATTTAAAACGGGGTTAATTTCTGATTTGCCGGCTTTTATGGTGCAAACAACAAATGAAAGTGGTCAACAGCAAATTGCCGATTTTGATGTCAAAATTACGCGGGAAAGTTTCTTACATTTGCAGGATAAAACGTGGCATTTGACGCAAAATGCGGTGAACTTAGCGCCTTATAGCACTTTTGAAAAAGGCGTCTCACTCCAAGGTGAACCCATAGCAGCTGGTAATTATCACTTATCAGGTGTGATTAAAGTAGGCGACCAGCAATTTGTATTGGATCGACAATTTACACTTTCAAAAAAAGAAGTCGACGCCACTAATCAAGCAGCCAATCTTACAACACAAATACCGTATCTTTGGTTAATTGGCATCGCTGTTTTGTTGGGAATCGTTTTAATTGGTGTGATTTATTTGGCACT
Source organism: Enterococcus canintestini (assembly GCF_001885735.1). Taxonomy (GTDB): domain Bacteria; phylum Bacillota; class Bacilli; order Lactobacillales; family Enterococcaceae; genus Enterococcus_C; species Enterococcus_C canintestini. Next base: position 114,583 of record NZ_JXKG01000005.1, read on the forward strand.
TCGCCAAAATAAAAAAAGAACATGAGCGGTTAATCCTGTTCTTTTCATAAATAAGGTAATGGTAAATTAAGGGGGAAAATTTAGGATGAAAAATATTTTAAAAGGTTTAACAGTTTCTAGCGTAGCATTATTGGCACTTGTCGGTGGAAGTAGTTCTGTTTTTGCTGCAGATGATGCTGCAACAAATGATAATCAAAAAGTATCAACAGCTGAGTTTGAAGTAACAGCTAAAGACGATAATAATAATAACGGTAATGGTAAATTAACATTGGATAAAGTTCCCGATTTAAAATTTGCCGGTACTAGCGTTAAAGATGTTGCAACAACTGGGGCAACATTAGCTTTGGAGAGTGGAAAAGTATCTAATGGAACGTCAAAAGGTAATACTGCTACAGATGGCGATGAAGATCTTAAATTACAAGTATCTGATTTTAGAGGGGATTATTCTGGTTGGAATTTAAGTGTTGGGCTAGGAAACTTTAGTTCTAGTGATAAAAACGACAACCTATCAAGATTGAGTGGTGTTGCTCTTAAGTTAGCTGTAACCAATGCAGATGAGGCTGAGAAAACTAATCAGGTTACACCTAATTCTATCACATTAAATCAAGGTTCTTCTGCTCTTCTTCTAAATGCAACTGTGAAAACTAATGTTGATGGTACTAAAACTAGCCAAGGCGGTGGGAAAAACGTCTTTGCTGTTGATACAAAGAATACTGAACTAGAAATCCCTAAAGACCCAAATATTAAAGCTACAACTTACCAAGCAGATATTACATGGACGCTTGGCAATACTTTTGATGCTTCTGCTGTTAAATAAGATAGAAGCAAATAACTAGAAGATTATAACAGTATTCACTAAAATGTAATTAAGACCCGAACGTTTTGGCGTTCGGGTCTTTATCAGATAGACACTTGTTGTGATGAAAACTGTAGGGCACCCCTGATAACAAAAAAGGATGTTGAGATTTAATGAAGAAAAATAAAATTGTTTTATTAGGCTTGGTAATGCTGGTTACCCTTTTTATGCTCCCACTACAGGTGCACGCTGATGAGGGTGCAGGTTTTACCATGGAGGCAGCGATTCCAGACAATCAAGTTAGTAACAGTACGTATTTTGATCTGCAAGTAAAACCCGGGGACAAACAAGATTTAACGATTAAATTTGCTAATTTGGAAAATGAAGCGATGAAATTAAAAGTTTCACCAAATCCCGCTTTTACTAACAAAAATGGTGTAATTGAATATTCACAATACGATTATCCTAAAGATAATACGGCGCAATACACGATTCCTGAACTTTTTTCTAAGCCACAAGAGATAACCTTGAAAGCAAAAGAAGTCAAAAACGTTACCTTTACATTGAATGTGCCTAAAACTTCATTTAAAGGAATGATTTTAGGGGGCTTTTATGCGTTAAGACAAGGAGAAGATGACAACCAAGAAAGTAGTGGACTGCGCATAAATAATCGCTATGCGCTAGTTTTAGGGGTTGCCTTACGGGAAGATTTAAAAACAAAAGTTGAGCCAGAATTGCAGCTGAATACGATTAAACCTGGACTTGATAATAGTCGCACTGCTGTTTTTGCTAACTTGCAAAATATTAAGCCACAAGCTTTTGGCGAAATGACAGTCGATGCTAAGATCTATCAAAAAGGTAGTGATAAAGTTTATAAAGCGACTAAAAAAGAAAATCAAGAAATGGCACCAAACTCCAATTATGATTTTGCGATTGATTGGGAAAACCAACCAATTGAAGCTGGCGAGTATCATTTAAGTTTAGTTGCTACTTCGGGTAAAAAAGAATGGAAGTTTGAACAAGACTTTACGATTGCCGATGAAGGTTTACAAAAAATCAATGAAGAAGCAGTTGGCCTGCCTGAGAAAAATTATTTGTGGTTATACATTTTAATTGCTGTTCTGCTTGTTTTAATCTTAGTGATTTTGGCCTTTATTTTAGGGCGGAGACGGAGAGAAGATGGACAAGATAAAGATGGTGAAAAATAAAAAGAGACAAAAGAGAATAGGCATTTTTTTATTAACCCTAGCGATTTTTGTCGGGGCAGTGCGGGGATTTACCATGGAAACTTTTGCCCAAAAGAATACAAGTCACGTATCTTTTACCGTTATTGATAATCAAAAAGGACCTAACCTACCAATTACGGTTCCCAATGGCAAACAAAACTATCTAATTGGTGTGCCAACACAGACAACAACGGCTTTACTACCCAAACTTGGTTTTCAAAAAAAACTTTTTTTGAGTATTATTGGCTGTGAGATAGTCTTATTTGGTATTTTATTGATTTTATTATTTTGGCGTAAAAAAGAGTCGCAACAAGGTGAAAGGAAGCATAATATATGAAAAAAATTATTTCGTTGAGTTTAATTTTAGGTTTATTCTTGCAATCTCCTTTTGTTGCCTTTGCCAGTGAACAAGAACAGACGAGTAGCACCGATGCAACTGCTACAACTGAAAATTCTGCAACTGCAAATAGCGAAATAAGGCCTGCTGCACAGTTGACAGCAACTAGTCAGACAGACACAGTAGCCAGTACCAATGAAACTACCGCTAGTAGTACTGGTACAAGTAATCAAGCAACAACGAATACAGAAACTACAACTACTAGCAGTGGGGAAACAACCAGCTCCACAGAAAAGACAGCTGAACTAAGCACTGATTTTTTAGCCCGAACGAAACGTTTTAGTGAGAACAATTTTCAGAGTGTTGCGGAGATCCAAGACTGGCTGAACACGTATGATATATTTTCCATTGGCGGTGTACAAATTGTCAATTACGGCTTTACAGGATCAATAGCAGTTATTAATGGTGGTCTAAGTATCAATGGCGCTAGTGCTACAATTCAAGATTCTAAAACAGCAAACTATGGTTCGATTGTTAACGGTCCTTTGTATGTTGGAGATAGTAACACAATCGAATTTAAAAATACTCAGGACAAAGGAATCTACTCGAACTACCAACTTCACGACCAAAGTTCTGACAATGGGGATCGTCCAACAGGTAAAGGTGTCATTAAAGGTTTGACTGGAAAGCTTAAAAATTTCGGCACCGTTTTAAACAATGCGGGTTTAGAGATTCGGGATTTTACTGCTGCTAATAATAATCAATCAGCCTATTTGCAACAATTAGGTAAAGGTAAAGGTGATTCAATAGTTTCTGGTAATATAATTATTAAACGATTAGATAACCATGCCGTAACAGGTCAACCGCATACTTATGTTTATAACTTGGATTTGAACGGCTCAGAGCAATTTCCAGGTTCAATCGACTTTTCAGATTTTACTAAAGATTCAGATACAGTTGTCGTAAACGTAACCAATAATACCGGTAAGATAAATATTAGTGGCGGACTTACAAATAATCCAGACAACATCATTTGGAATTTTCCTACAGCAACAAAGATTAACAATACTACAAATTTTAAAGGTAAAGTCATGGCTCCTCATGCCAGTGTTACCACAAACCAAAAACTTGATGGGGGAACTTTTTGGCAGTTTGGTTTTGGCGATAGTGGTAGCTTGGAAAAAGCCAGTATTACTGCTGAAATCAGTAAAAATCTTCTTTTGAATACTTCCATTGATGATGTCGCCAAAAGTTTTGTCAAAACCATTACGAACCATGACGGCCAAACTTTCACACGTGATGCCACTAGTGAAACAGAAAAAGCTAATTTTAAGCAAGAACTAGAAAAAGTAAGTGTAACTTATTATGATAACATTACAGGAAAAACAGTTGATTCAATTGATACAAGTAAACCTGGTGATTTTACTATTGAATATACGTATTATTATGATGAAAAGGGTAAAATCAACTATCCCACCGCTAGGACTCATGTAATAATTTCAGGAACCCTTGAACTTTCTCAAATACCTAATTTAAAATTTGGCACTATTAAACTAGAGTCAAACACTAGTCAACTTAAACTAGACGGTTTTGACATAAGTGATAATTCCTTGCCATCAGATGGGACAAACGCTGGGGTTATACAAGTGACAGACACTCGGATAAATGGTAACTGGAAATTGGCGCTAGCTGTGGGTGGTTTCAATTTAAAAGGTGATACAGCTAAAGAATCAACGATTAATGGTAGTATCACTTTGGGTTTAAATGAAAGTAATTCCTTAACATCAACTAGTCCTTTACTTGGTACTGGTACGAAAGAATATAAAATTGATAAAGATAAATCTTTTCTAGCGTTAGATTCAGATGTGACCAAAGCAAAAGAGGGCACATATCAAGGGCAACTGACTTGGACATTATCAGATGTGCCAAATTAGAAGTTGGTTTATGTTCCTATCCCACCCTTATTAACATAAAAAACCTCGTAGAATTCTCCTATCCTTAAAAGCTAGTCTACTAACTGCTAAGAATAGGAAAAATTTTCTACGAGGTTTTTGTCTTTTATAGCAATGAAATTTAAAAATATGTTTAAAAAGACAGTTGGTTTTAGCCTGCAATTACTTTTAGACGGGAAAGAAAGTATAAAGATTCTACTTCCAATCAATCTTTAACAAGTCATTCATTTCATGATACGCAGTTTCAATCCGTTTGCGTTTTGTTTCAGGGACGGATTTGGCGTATTTACCACCGGGGAGATAGTTTTCGGCTAAGAATACTTGGTAATCTTGAGATTGGACAGTGCCGTAGATAGCATCTTGGTAACTGCGGCCGGCAATCGGTTCTCTATCTACCCAAGTGGGGTGGGCGATGACTTTTTCAATTGTAGTTTTATCATTTGCTTTTTTTATGGCCACTTCCATAATGACGCCCCGCTCTGTCCAGTAATTCTCTACGGATTCATAGCGTTGATTTGAGAGTAAATTACCCATGGAATAAATGATAAATTTATTTTCGCCATCTTTTTTGATTGTTTCGGTGGGTTCTGCCACGTGGGGATGCCCTCCAAAGATAATATCTGCACCCAAATCAATCATTTGGCGGTATTTTGTTTGTTGTTCTTCGTTTGGCTCTAAGGCATATTCCACGCCATCTTGTGGCATGACGATCGTGATATCGGCAATTTTTTCGGCTTTTTTCAAATCTTTGGCGACTTTTTCCATATTTAAGTCTTTCAAATGATTCTCATATTCTGTTTCGGTAATTGTCGCTTCCATGCCATTAAACCCATAAGCGTAAGCCAATAAAGCAATTTTTATCCCATTTACTTCTTTGACTAAAATATCTTCGGTGGTGTCGGTCTTCACACCGATTGTGTCCAATCCGATATTTTGAAAAGCGGCAACGGTGGAATGAAGTCCTTCTAAACCAGTGTCTAAAATATGGTTATGGGCTAAATCAATGACGTCAAAACCAGCTGCTTTAATAGCGTCAGCCGCAGCGGTGGGGGCGTTGAACATTGGATAGCCAGATAATTCACGCTCAGGGTTGATTGTGCCTTCAAAATCCCCTAAAGACAAGTCGGCTTTTTTTAATAAAGGTGAAATTTGTGCGTAATCATTTTTAAAGTCGTAACCTTGCCCATCTTCGGCACTGCGATACACAATATCGTGATAGAGCATATCACCACTTGCTGTAATGGTGGCGTGTTTTGTCTTTTTAGCTTTCGTTTTAGCTTCTTTATCGTTTTTTGTTTTATGTACAGTGTTTGTCTGCTGTTCTTGATTTTTTGGTGTGGGTTGAATTACAAAGACACTTAACAGTAGACTGGCAACAAGAGCTGCAAAAAGTAAACTCATAATGATAACAAATTGACGTGTTTGCGCGGCTTGTTGGGCTTTTCTTTTTTGTAGCTGTTCTTTTCTCATCATGACCTCCTGAAAATAAATGTAGATTACGCTACTCTCATTTTACTTTCTTAGCGTAAGAAAAGATAGTCGAATATAGGGAAAAGCAGAATAAAGAAAAAATATCAACTTTCACTTTCCCGTAACATAGTTGGTAAAAAAACGTTATTTAGGCTACCATAAAACTAAAGAAATAAGTTAAAATCAACAATTGAAAAACGCGTGAAATAAAATCACTCGTTTAGTACATACTAAAAGCAGTGAATAGGCTGGCTTGGTAGTAAAGATAGGAGAAACTTTATGAAAGAGAAACTAAAGCAGTTGATGAGCTGGTTAAAAAACCATAGTCTTTTATTACGTTTAATTTTCTTTGGCTCTATTTTAATATTTGTCGCCAATCAAGTCGCGAATATTGCCCACGGTATGAGTTGGGCGCAGGTGGGACAAACGATGGCAAAACAAGCCAATACTACCTTGGTTTTAATGGCTTTATTAGGCTTTGTCGGGGTTTTACCGATGCTTGGCTATGACTGGGTAACAATTAACGTCTTAGAAGAAGCTGGGCGAAAAAAAATGCCGCGAGGGAGTTGGTTTATTGCCGCTTGGACGACCAATACGATTAATAATCTAGCTGGCTTTGGTGGCATTGTCGGAGCGAGTTTGCGGAGTAATTTTTATGGTAAAGGTTTTGATCGCAAAAAAGTTTTAGCCACTGTTTCAAAGGTCGCCTTTTTCATGTTTAGTGGCTTATCGATTTGGTCGTTGTGGTTACTGGTGGATATTTTTTTACTTCATCATACTAGTCATTTTCGTAATTATTGGATTTGGCTGGTGGGGGGGAGTTTATACGCACCGGCACTCTTTACGTTGACGTATTTGCGACGTAAAAAATTGTTTCATGATCTTTTTCCCTTGCGTGTGATACAACTGGCACTGACTTCATTTTGTCAATGGGCAGGGGCACTGGCTGTTTTTTTAGGTATCGGGTATTTGATGCAATTAGATGTATCTTTAGCTGAAGTCTATCCGATGTTTTTGATTGCGACTTTAATTGGGATGCTGACGATGGTTCCTGGTGGGATGGGGACGTTTGATGTGTTAATGATTTTGGGGCTAGGACAGTTAGGTTTATCTCAAAATCAAACGGTAGTCTGGTTGTTGTATTACCGGCTCTTTTATTATTTACTGCCTTTTTTAAGTGGTTTAATCTTATTTGTTTCCCAAACAGGAGTAAAACTCAATCGCTTCTTTAATAATTTACCTCGCCTAATATTGCAGCGTATTGCCCATATTATCGTGGTGGTGGCAGTTTATTTTGCAGGTATTATGATGGTGTTGCTTTCAACAGTCACCAATTTATCCAACCTGAGTAAAATTTTTGAATTTTTACTGCCGTTTTCTTTTAATTTTTTAGATCAGACGTTGAATTTATTAATCGGCTTTGTCTTATTAGGCCTTGCCAGAGGCTTATATAGCAAAGTGAAAAAAGCTTATTTGCCTACTTTAGTCGTCTTGATTTTTGGGATTGTTAATACGATTTCTCGCACCCGCTCTATACAGTTGATGATTGTTTATTGTTTAATCTTACTGGCTGTTTGGTTAGCCCGCAAAGAGTTCTATCGGGAAAAATTCGTCTATTCTTGGGGTGCGGTTATTTTTGATGTTGCATTATTTGGGACGTTACTGATTGCTTATGCAGTGGCAGGGTTTCATAGTGGACAGTGGTGGAATACCAACCTAATGGGTGGTCAATTTGTCTTATTCCCTTCTGATGATGTTTGGATTTCAGGGATGATTGGTTTAGCTGTCGGTGTATTGACATTGTTATCTTTACAGCAGTATTTGAGCCGAAGTACTACAACTTTAGGAGAAGCGTTTGATGAGACTCGTTTTGAAAATCTCCTCAGACGTTACGGCGGTACGAAGTCTAGTCAACGGTTGGAACTTTCCGGTTACCGCTATTATTATTATCAAGTGAATGGACAAGATCGGGTAGTTTTTGGTTATCAAATAAAAAGTAATCGTTGTTTTATTTTAGGTGATCCGATTGGGGATAAAACTCTTTGGCAAAAAGCGACCCAAGACTTTATGGTCGCCGCGGATAAACAAGGTTATCAACTGGCTTTTTACAAAATTAGTGAAAAATTTGTGGTAAAACTTCATGACCTCGGGTTCCAATTTGCTAAAATTGGCGAAACAGGGACAGCGTATTTAGGCAAATCGGATTATTTGCAACAAGAAGTTTATCGTAAATTAAGTATTCAAGGCTATACTTTTAAAAAATACGAAACAGTACCGGCAGAACTGCTACCACAATTAGCTACAGTCTCAACAGCTTGGTTAAACGGCGAAGGTGAAAAATATTTTGGTAACGGCCGTTTTGAAGCAGACTATTTACAAAAAAGTCCGGTGGCAGTCGCCTTTAATCATGAAAAACAAATTGTGGGCTTTATTACCCAACAGGCGATTTCTAGCGAGTGGGTTTCGTATGATTTATTGCGTATTTTACCGCAAGCACCTAAAGAGTTGGCGAACTTTTTGGTTTTGGGAATGCTAGCTAGCTGGGAAGCAGAAGGATATAAAAAAGTTGATCTGGGCATGGTACCACTAGCTCAAGTTGGCGAAGGTCCATTTGCCTTTTTAGAAGAGAGAATGATGAATATCATTTATAATTATGGCAATGCAATTTATAATTTCCAAGATAACTTCAGTGGAAAACAAAAGTATGTGACACAGTGGGAAGGGTGTTATTTTGCTTATTTGAAAGGAAGTAGCTTTTATCTGGCTGCAGCCCAACTGCTCCGTCTAATTGGCCGCGGAAAAAATAAAGGGCCAACCCTAGTAGAAGAAGTCATTTTAGAAGAATAAAAAAAGCGTAACAACTGATAGTAAGGCCTTCAAAAAGCTCTAGCGTTTATCTAAAGCTTTTTGAAGCAGTCTGGTGAGTTGTTACGCTTTTTAAATTTAGGCCTTACGTCGACGGGCAAATTCTAAGAAACGGAATTTGTCTAATTTGTGGATAGATTCCGTGTATTCAAAACAGCGGGTATCTTCCAAAAAGACTAAACTACGGACAAAAACAGCGTGTTGGTCTTCTAAGGACAATTCCATTAATTCTCTGATTTCTTTATCAACGGGCTCTACGGTAATTTCTTTTTGGGCATAAGCAATACCTAAACCCAAATCATTTTCCAAATAGCCATAAAGCGAATCTTCTGCTTTTTTTATAGGTAGCTCAGGAATAATGTTTAAAGCCAGATAGTCACGGTCTAAAATAGCCACTTCACCATCAATTTTACGCTGACGGACCAATTTCCAAGCTTCACTTGCTACCGGCCAGTCGGTTTTTTGACTGAGGCTGGGCGAGACTGCGACTTTTTTTAGTTCTACTACTTTGGTTTCATTGGGGATATGTTGTGCTTCTTGTAATTCTTTAAAACTGGTTAGACCAGAAATAGGAAAATCAAATCGATTAATATCTAAGACGATAGAACCTTTGCCTTGTTTTTTTTGAATGTAACCTGCGTCTTTTAATAAATTCAACGCTTTGCGGACGGTTTCCCGTGAGACATTGTATACCTTTATCAGTTGATTTTCACTTGGTAACAATGATTGTGGGGGATACTCGCCATTTAGAATCTTTTGTTCCAAGTCTAAAAAAATCTCCCGAAATTTATTCATTACGTCCCCTCCCAGTCCTCATTGTAGAAATCATTTTGCTAAAAAGCAACTTTCTTTGGTGAAATTCCGCTATTTTGACGTATATCATTGTGAAGCGTACAAATAGTGGTGTTTTTATGGCTACTTTTGTAACAATTCGTCCATGTTCAGTTCGGTTAATTCATGGCAAGTCATATCTGCGCCATGTAATGGTTCACCAGATAAAACACCGACTGCAAACATGTGGCAAGCTTTAATGCCATCAATTCCAGCTTGGGCATCTTCAAAACCGACAGCTTCTTCTGGTTTAATATTTAAAAGTTCCGCGGCTTTAGTAAAGATTTCAGGATCGGGCTTACCTTTGTGTAACGTTGCGGGATCGACGATACCAGCAAATTGATCTTTAACGCCTAATTTTTCTAAGATAAAAGGAGCATTCTTTGAAGCTGAGGCAATCGCGCAAGGAACGCCTTTTGTATTTGCTTGGTCTAAAAATTCTTTCACACCAGGTAATAAATCAGCAGGGGTTAGGGATTGTAATAATGTTACATACTCATCATTTTTTTGCGCGGCTAATGCTTCTTTTTCTTCTAGCGTAAAGTCGTTTTCTTTACCACCATGAGCCAAAATTCGATCAAGGGAATCCATGCGACTAATGCCTTTTAATTGTTCGTTGAATTTTAAATCAACATCGACGCCAATCTTCGCGCCTAAATTACGCCAAGCGATAAAATGATACTTCGCAGTATCGGTAATAACACCATCTAAATCAAAGATAAAACCTTTTTTCATAAACTTTTTCCTCATTTCCTTTTTTATCTAAAAGCAGAGCAAATACTCGCTTTTCTTCATTTTATCTAGCGTACCTTACTTATAAGGTACAATTGTTTTACTGCCTGCTTTTAGTGTAACAGGTTTACCACAAACTTGAATCGTAATCGTTTCATCAGCGGTGATTGTAATATCGTTGTGGGTTAGAGCAATATCAAAGTGAACTCCCCGAATTTTTAGTTTATAGGCTAGAGACGTCCAAGCTTTTGGTAAATTTGGGGTTAAGTTTAAGACTTCTTGGCGAATATCCAAACCGGCAAAAGTGGTCAATGGAATGTAAAGTGTAGCTGCCATGACCCCAGCGTGGATGCCTTCTGCAGTTGTTCCCCCTTGAATATCGCGATAATCTGAGTAAAGTGCTTCTTGATATAATTGCCAAGCCAAATCTTGATCGTCTACCATGGCAGCTAGTTGAGCATGGACGACTCGAGATAAAGTCGAACCATGAGACGTGCGGGCAAGATAGTAAGCCAAGTTTTTTGTTACATAGTCTTTTGGTAGATTATAGTTTAAGTCTTGTAAGATTTCGTTGACTTTCTGTTGGGGAAAGTTGTAGAAAATCATTAAACTATCGGCTTGTTTGGCAACTTGATATTCATCAGCAGAACGTCCTTCAGCGTTCAAAATGCGATCCATCCGGTAAACATTGCCGTATTTTTCTTTGTAATAGTCCCAATCCAAATCTTTTAAGTCAAAATAACCGGCAAATTGCGCGATAATGCCTTCATCGTTGATTTCTAAAGCTAATTTATTTTTGATTGTAGCCATTTTTTCCAATGTCTCTGTAGTTAAGCCAGTTTTTTCCACCGCAGCTAGAAAATCGGTTGGTAAAAGTTCTTGCAGACGTTCAATTTCTTCAAATAACCACACGACCATCATGTTGGTATAGGCGTTATTTTTCAAACCGCCTTTTTTGGCATTAGGGTAGCTTTCGTGAAATTCATCTGGCCCCATCACATGATCAATTGTGTAACGTTGCAATGTTTCATCCCACTGAGTAGCACTTTCCCAAAAATGCGCGATTTCTAACAATAGTTCTAACCCATATTGTTTCATGAAGTCTTCGTCTTGTGCATTGTTAAAATACTGCCAAATATTATAAGCAATCGCTAAAGAAACATGGCGTTGCAGGCGACTGTGATCTTCTTTCCATTTGCCGCTAATCGGATTTAAATGCAGCTCTTGTGATTGCTCGGTACCATCTAAGCCTGATTGCCAAGGGAACATTGCCCCTTTATAGCCGGCTTTTTTGGCATCAATCTTAGCTGCTGGTAACCGACGATAGCGGTACAATAAAATCTCCCGCGCCGTTTTAGGAAAATGAATAATGTAAAAAGGTAAAATAAATAATTCATCCCAAAAAATATGGCCACGATAAGCTTCTCCATGTAAGCCACGAGCGGTAATAGAAGCATCAAGCCCTTTATTGCCATTTGGCGAAGCAGAAGATAAAAGGTGATAGGTATGAAGATTTAATAACTTTTGACTCATTAAATCTCCGGTAACGGTAATCGCTGCTTTATCCCACAAAATTTGCCAAGCAGCAGCAGATTCTGCTGCACTTTTTTCAAACGCTGGTAAAGACACCTGATCTAAATCGATGTGAAGGGGCGCTTCTTCTTTGCGTCTTTGGGCAACACTGACGGTTTTGTCTAGGGTATACCAAGTATTTTCTTTAGCCGAAATGGTCAATTTTTGACGCACAACTTTTTCTGCTAGCGTATTTTCTAATTGCGTTAAATCAATATTTTGACTAAAAAGTTCAGAATATTGCGTGACGGTAATTTGTGAAGCTTTAGTCTTCGCGACTAAGAGTGCTTTTGTTGCCTTAGCTTCTAAATTGACAATATCCAAATGATTTTTTGTCAAACTACGATAGCGAGCCACATTGTAGTTGTAAACATCTCCATCTGCTTCTGAAACAAGCGTAATAGTACCCGAAAAGTTCAAAGGCATAAAAGCATATTGCAGACTATATTGTTCAGTCTGTTGCATATTGGCAATCTTTTTAACGGTAATAGCAATTTCTTTTCCTGTTTTGGTGGTAACGATCGCATTTGCATGAAATAAGCCCGTTTTTAAGTGAAGTGTGCGGGTCAATTTTTTTATTTGCTCTTTTTCAAAAGCAATTTTTTCATCATCGACAATTAAATAAATTTTTTGCAAATTGGGTGCATTGACAAAATCCTCGTTGTAAATTGTCTGGTCAGAAACAACAGATGCAGCAGTATTATAAAGACTAGCCAAATAAGTAGCTGGGTAGTGATCATCGCTGATTTCCATTTCGGGCATGGTTCCTCTTAAACCCATGAATCCATTGCCCACAGTTAAAAGAGATTCAACGGAATACTCGTCTTTACCCGGGCGATAGCCGTGATAGGTAACTTGCCATTTTAAATTTTCTGCTGCGGTTTTGAAGTCTTCAGTGGCGGGCACAAAGGGTAGGTTAAGTTTTTCAGTTAGCCATTGGCTTAATTCAAAAATCCCTTCAGGTTGCGCGAGTAAAACCTCCTCTCCAGTCAGAATGCCTCCTGCAATCGCAGTATTTGCTAAAGTGTCTAACAATTGTTGTGCTTTTTCTGCCGGAGCGCCTGTAAAGGTTAAATTCTCTGTGGGTAATTCTAACTGCCAATCAGCAGTTTGTGTATTTATCTTTGCCAGTTTCATAAAATGCTCCTCTCTTTAACTTGTCTATACATGCAATATAATTATAAGATATGTTGATAACGATTTCAAGTGTGGAAAGTAATTTTAAAATATAATGATAATTATGGAGGTTATTAAAATAAAAAAATTTAGCATTTTTATACGTGCGATAATGACGCGATTTAAATAAGGTAGTTATTTTTTTAAAAATGAGAAAATGCTATTTCTTATTAATAAAACGCTTGCAAAAAAATTGTTGCCAAGGTATGATATAGACAGTTGATGAACTTATATATACAAGTTTTAAAAAAATGAAAGGGGTTTTAACAATGGGGAAATTCCAACAAGATGCTGAACAATTGTTGAAAGATTTAGGCGGTAAAGAAAATATCGCCGCAGTTACCCACTGTGTTACACGGATGCGCTTTGTTTTAAACGATGACAGTAAAGCAAATGTATCTGCCATTGAAGATTTACCTAGTGTCAAAGGAACATTTACCAATGCCGGTCAATTTCAAGTGATTATTGGCAATGAAGTGCCTGATTTTTATAATGACTTTTCGGCAGTATCGGGTATTTCAGGTGTTTCAAAAGAAGCAAGTAAAGCTGTCGCTAAACAAAATCAAAATCTGGCCCAACGTTTAATCGGTGTTTTAGCAGAAATCTTTACCCCGTTATTACCAGCGATTATCGTCGGTGGTTTGATGTTAGGTCTTCGTAACTTTTTAGAAGGTGTACCACTTGATATGTTAGGTGGGCAAACGATTACGGAATCTTCAGTTTTTTGGAATGGTGTGAACGGCTTCTTATGGTTGCCTTGTGAAGCGATTTTCCACTTCTTACCTGTAGGGATTACTTGGTCCATTACGCGTAAAATGGGCACCACTCAAATTTTAGGGATTATTTTAGGGATTACTTTGGTTTCACCGCAATTATTAAATGCTTATGCTGTAAATGGTACCAGTGCCGCAGATATTGCCCAAAACTGGACATGGGATTTTGGCTTTTTCACTATTGAAAAAATTGGTTACCAAGCGCAAGTGATTCCAGCAATGTTAGCTGGTTTTATGTTAGTTTATTTAGAACGCTTCTTTAGAAAACACATTCCAGAAGCCGTTTCAATGATCTTTGTACCGTTATTTTCATTATTACCAACTATTTTAGCAGCTCACATGATTTTAGGCCCAATTGGTTGGAAAATTGGTTCTGGCATTTCTTATGTGGTAAACGCAGGCTTGTCTTCATCATTTAGCTGGTTATTCAGTTTAGTATTTGGTGGTTTGTATGCACCATTAGTTATTACCGGACTGCATCACACGACTTTAGCGATTGATTCACAATTAGTAGCTGACTTTGGCTCTACTAACTTATGGCCAATGATCATGCTTTCAAATATCGCACAAGGTACGGCTGTATTAGCGATTTACTTCCAACACCGCGGTAACAAAAAAGAAGAACAAATTTCTGTACCAGCAACAATTTCTGCATATCTTGGGGTTACAGAACCTGCCATGTTTGGGATTAATTTGAAATATGTTTATCCATTTGTTGCGGCTATGGTCGGCTCAGCTATTGGCGGTATGTTAATTACTATTACCAATACTCGTGCGTTAGGTATTGGCGTTGGCGGATTACCTGGATTTTTATCATTTAAAATTGAAAATTATCCAATGGTATTTATTTCCATGATCGTCACTATCGTAATCACGTTTGTTATGACGTATGTTTTCCGTAAAGTGAAAGTTTTAAATAAATTAGAACCACAATTAGATGAAAGTGGCTTAGCAATGGCAACAGCTGGTGGCCCTGCTGTTAGCGTAACACATGCTACACAAGGTGCAAGTGTTTCAGACAATGCGCCAGGTGTGGTGGTAAAAGAAGAAATTTATGCGCCCGTTGAAGGTGAAGTTATCGCAATCGGGCAAGTATCTGACCCTGTTTTTTCACAAAAAATGATGGGAGATGGCTTTGCGGTTAAACCAAAAGCCCAAGAAATTTATGCTCCTGTAACTGGTAAAGTCGTGAGTGTTTTTGAAACCAAACATGCGATCGGCATTACAACGCCAGCTGGTGCAGAAGTCTTGGTGCACATGGGTCTAGACACAGTGGAATTAAACGGCGCACCATTTGATGTAAAAGTTAAAGTTGGCGATTCCGTTACGCCAGAAACCCTCTTATCACTGATGGATTTAAATGAAGTGTTAGATGCAGGCAAAAAAACAGATGTCGTGGTCGCTTTCACCAACACTGAAAAAATAGCCGGTTTCACTTTAAATAAAACCGGTGAAATCGCCCAACAAACCAAAATAGGTGAAGTTGAGGTAGTAGAATAAAAAGCAAACTAGTAACTCTGCTGGAAAAAACGAGCAGAGTTACTAGTTTTTTAGTTAAATGATTAATTTTTGAAATTTTTCTCAAGAACTAGTCACTATATCCAGCTTTTCTGGTTGTCTAGCCTCATCAACGAGTTCTCGCCGGCAATAGGCTAAAATCTCAAGAAATTTGAAAGACAATCTAATATAATGTCAGCTTATCGCTAGCAAGTTACCCGCGTTTATTTTGCTTTTCGTTTAGATATATTTCATATAAGAATGGGCGATGCTTGGGAAGATATAAATGAGCTCTTCTTGGTCTGGAGCCTTAATCTTGGCGTTAATCACATCTAACAGACCATTAATGGTTTCGACAGCATCGTTACCAACATTTGTTACCCCGACTAAGTATCCTTCTTGATCGTGAATAAAGGTGATTTTATTAATGGTATCATTTCCTACTTGATGAAACCAATCTTTTTGAGCGTAATCAACGGCAGTAATGCTATATTTTTCCGGCGTTTTTTTTGCTTCTGCTGGCGTAACTCCAACTGTTGCAATCCGTGGAGAAGTGAAGACGTTTTGAGCAATTGGTGGGTAAGTAATTGGCTCTTTTGTTATCCCCGTAAATAAGCGGGCTAAATATTGGGATTCATACGCAGCAACTGGGGTGATTTTAGGCTGTGTCTTATTTAATACATCCCCGGTAGCATAAACACCTGAGACATTGGTTTCTAAGAATTCATTGACAAAAATTCCTTTGATTGGATCAAAATCTAACCCGATACCCTCAAAATTCATGTTTTGGGTTTGTGGTAGCCGACCAGTAGCATCTAAAACATAGTCAGTAGTATGTTGATAGCCTTCTTTTCCATGTAAAACAATTCCTTTTTCGGTTTTTTCCGCTGATTCTAAAGTAATATTTTTTTGAAATTTTACTCCGCGACGTTTCAAGTCAGCAACAACTTCTTGGACGTAAGGTTGATGGAAATCTTTAAGAATGTTCTCTCCTCGTAAAATAACAGTTACATCACTTCCAAAAGCATTCGCAATTGTGGCAAATTCCATGGCGACATACCCTCCGCCAATAAAAGTTATTTTCTCTGGCATCTCTTCTGTTACTAAAAAGTCAGTGCTATCATGAAATAATTCACTACCGACAATATCCAAACGATGGGGAAGGCGACCACTAACGATAACAATTTTTTCAGCAGTATACGTTTTGTCTGCTACAGCGATTGTATGACTATCAATAAATGAACCATGGCCGATAATTGTTTGAACGCCGGCATTTTCTAATTTGTCCTTATTGCCTTGGGCTAAGCTATCGATAACTTCATGTTTGTGTGCCATTAAATCATGCCAATTCAAAGTGGGAAGACTATCAAAACCGCGTCCTTTTAACTCCTCCACTTGGCGTAAAATTTCCACTGGGCGATCAAGCGTAATCTTGGCATTACAACCACGATTTGTACAGACACCACCAAAAAGACCTTCTTCCACTACACCAACTTTTAGACCTGCTTTTGCCATTGGAATTGCACCATTCCAAGCACCTTGACCACTACCTAAAAATAAAACATCAAAATCCATCGTGTCACTCCTTTATTTTTTTATTTAAAAAAAGACCGTGACAACAGACTTGTCACAGCCATTATTACCATTAAATATCACTTATATCGAACACTCACTACGGACATTTAGCGTCAGTAAGCATTTTTTTAGTAAAGCCGTCAGTTTATTCAATTGGAATATCTTTTCCATGAATTTCTTTGACAACTTTCTTTGGTAACTCTAAAGTTAACACGCCATTATCAAACGCCGCTTTAATATTTTCTTCATCAATATCTTTCATAGCAAAGCTACGTTCATAAGTACTACTTGTCCGTTCGCGACGTAAATAGTGACCGTCATCATCTTTTTCTTCATTGTTGGCGGTGTGTTTGGCACGAATGGTCAAAGTATCATTTGCATAGGTCACTTTAATATCTTCTTTACTAATGCCAGGAAGATCAGCTTTCACTTCATAGTAGCTGTCAAATTCTTTAATATCAGTGGCTAAGGAACGATCTTGCCAGAAGTTATTCATCAAACGTCCAATCATTTCTTCACCATCAGAAAAACTACGTGGGAATAAATCTGCCATTTTTATCACACCTTTCTTTTTCTACTTCTATTGTAGGTCCAACTTCATTTTTCTTCAAATATTTTGAATAGTCTTAGAAATACTTTGAAAAAAGAAAAATATCGCTAAAGTAACGTTTTCAGAGGTTTTTTCCTAAACTATACAATTATCTTCTGCTATGATAGAATACACAACGATTGTGGCATTTTTAGCGGAAATTGCCAAAAAGAGAAAGGTAGGTGGAAAGATGGAGATCATTGAAAAAGCACCTGCAAAAATCAACCTAGGTTTAGACGTTTTATACAAACGCCCAGATGGCTATCATGAATTAGAGATGGTCATGGCTAGTGTTGATTTAGCAGACCGTTTGACAATAGAAGAGCTGCCAGAAGATCGTATCATCGTTGAAACCAATAAAGCCTTTTTACCGGTGGATAGACGTAACAATGTTTATCAAGCAGCTCAATTATTAAAAGAACGCTGTAATATTCAAAAAGGTGTTAAAATTGCGATACAAAAACAAATACCGGTTGCAGCAGGTCTAGGTGGTGGCAGTAGTGATACGGCAGCGGCCCTTAGAGGAATGAACCGACTCTGGAATCTTGGATTAAGTAATGATACGTTAGTTGAAATTGGGGTTAAAATTGGCACGGATGTTCCTTATTGTCTTTATGGCACCACCTCTTTTGTTGGAGGCAAAGGTGAGATTGTGGCTCCGATTAAACCCATGCCGCCATGTTGGGTAGTGTTGGTAAAACCGCGCATTAGCGTTTCAACCCGCACAGTTTTTCCAAAAGTGGATGTTACGAAGATCCATCATCCTAATATCGCTGCCTTGCGTACTGCAATTGCTGCAGGCGATTACCAACAGATGATTGCCAATATGGGCAATAGTTTGGAAGATATTACAATTGAGCGCCATCCAGTCATTCAACAAATCAAAGATCGCATGATGAAATATGGTGCAGATGTTGCTTTAATGAGTGGCAGTGGTCCAACTTGCTTTGCATTATGTCAAAAACATTCCCGCGCCCAACGAATTTATAATGCGTTAAAGGGTTTTTGTGACGAGGTTTACTTGGTACGAACATTACGATAATAACAGAGTGAAAGTTTCAGTGAGAGTATCTCACTGAAACTTTTTTATCATAGATAGTAGTAAAAACTTACTCAATATCTGCTTGTTTTATAAAAAATTTCACTGTCTAATGAGTGTGAAGTTGAATTATAAATAACTAGTTAATGTTTTTCTTTTGGAAATAAAAGATTTTGAGGTATCATTATTTTAACGAGTTCATTATGAATAACATCATAATCAAATAGAACAAATGAGGTGAAAACGATGCGTTTTAAGATTAATTTGGAATTTGTTTCGCTTTTGGAAGATTCAACTATGCCCATAAAGTATCATAGTTATTTTCTTTCGTTATTGAAACGTGGTCTTGAGCAAGCAGCCCCGGAAGTTTATCACGAGTTATATGAAACCAATCAACAAAAATTATTTTCTCAAGCTGTTTTTTTTAAAGCTGCGGTTTTTGAAAAAGAGCGAATTTTATTAAAATCGCCTAATGTAACTTATTTATTTTCTACTTCTCAAGCTGATTTAGCCATGGCTGTCTACAATGGCTTTATTTATTTGAAAGAATTGAAAGCGCTACCTTTTTGTGAAGGGTTGAAAATTCAAGTAAAATCCATTGCACCCATTTATCAGGTACCAATTAGAGAAAACGAAGTGATTTTTCAAGCTGTTTCTCCAATTTTAGCACGAGATCACAACCAAGAAACGCGAAAAGATTGGTTTTTGGATTTTAAAGATGAAAGATATGCTGCTGTTTTAAAACAAAATTTAAAAAACCGTCTCGAACCAGAATTAGGGCGTAGTGTCAATTTTGATATCGACAATTTAACAATCGAGCCTGTAAGGATGAAAAAGACAGTAACAAAAGCCTATGAAAAATATTATCAAGGGGGGATTGGTCAGATTAAATTGGTGGGAGAACCATATTTGTTGAATATCATCCGCGATGTGGGGCTGGGAAGCAAGACAGGCTTATACTTCGGATTTTTGAATCAAGTACAACAAGGTGGTGAAAAAAATGAGTGAATTAGCTGAAAATGACATCATCGAATTTCGCTTAAATTCTTGGCTGGAGAATGCAGCAATCTGTGGCTTAGTAAATATTTTAGGGGAAGACCATGTGACGATTAAAAATCAGAGTATTGAGGTTCCCTTATCAGAATTTGTCAATTTTGAAGAAGTATACTTCAACTATTTTGCGAAACAATATGAAAAATTATCCTCTTTTACAAAAATTCTCGCTTATGAAGCTGAAATGACACGACAACAACAAGATAACTTTAGCCATTTTACAAGAAAAGATTATGATCGCTTACAAAAATACTTAACCGACTTGAAGCGATATGGCACGAGTAACAGTTATAAAGCAGTTTATCCCCTAATTGAATCTTCTGTTGATATTGAGGGACTGCTAAAAAGTATCAAGCTAGATAAGTTGAAAAAAAATGAACTTGAGCAAAATAGAGAACAAGTTGTTGAAAGGGTTAAAAAGTTATATGAACAATTAGATAAGGTTTACGTCTATTTTAAAAGAGCAGATGTGCAACGTTATTTACCTGCTAAAATTCAAATTTATTCCGTCATTAATAAAGGTTATAGCGATGTCTCTTTTTTAAATCGCCAAGAAAGTAAAGGGGATTTTTTTGAGAAATATCATCAATATTTTGTTTCGTTCATGATGAACTACTTAAATGAAGAGCATAAAAAAGATAAATTGACTTGTTCAAATTGTCATCGGCCAATAAAAAAAGGAGACATATCGTACAGCTTCATAAATCAAGCCGGCTATGACGCAAATCGTAAGCAGAGTAACGCATGGGATTTTAACAATGATCTTTATATGTGTCCAATATGTCGGTTAATGTATACCTGTATTCCTGCAGGTTTTACGTATGTATATAATCAAGGATTATTTGTGAACGACAATCATACCCTCCAATCTTTAATAGATGTTAATAAAGGGATTCGTCTAAATGTTTTGGAGTTGAATAAGACAGATGTTCGATCCAAAAATACTTATGCGGCACTAATTCGAACCTTGCAAGATCAAATGAATCGTCAAAGTCGCAAAGAAATTCAAGATATTCAAGTAATTCGTTATGAAAATGAGCGCTATTACTTTAATCTATTGCCCAAACATATTTTACGAACAATCAATATGTCCAAAGAAAAATTACCGCAACTGTTTAATGCCGGCTTTACGTTAAATAGTGAGTCACATTATTTATATCCAGAGGTAGTAGATTCTTTAATGAATAATACTAATCTATTTCGTTTAATTCATCAGGTTTTACGCGTAAAAGCCACCGGTGGGCAAGTGTATACAAGTAGTAATCAAATCATGAAAATGATTGAAATTAATCAAAACTTTTTGAAGGAGTTGATTCAGATGACACCACTAGAACCACAAGAGTTAGAAAGAATACGACGGGATGGTTATTTTTTCAAAAAAGAATACGCAAATAAACGTAAAGGTGATTCTGTTGGATTACGGTTGTTGAATGCTTTAAAAGTCAATGATAGAAATGCTTTTATGGATATCTTGCTCAATAGTTATATGTATCTAAATAAGCAAGTCCCGCATTACTTTACGGAAGTTTTTTCTGATGATGAACATTACAAAACAATTGGTTATTGTTTTGTTACGGGGATGATTGGTGAAGCGCACAATGCAGAAGGAGGAAATGAAAATGAGTAAAGGATTAACACTAACAATGATTTTTTTAGCGGAAAGTGCCAATTATGGTGAGTCTTTAGGAAATGTCGCCTCTTTGAAAAAAATTACACGAGGTAAAGGTGAGCAGTACACTTATATTTCCCGGCAGGCGCTTCGTTATAATATTGTTGAACAATTAGGAGAGCCATTAGCCTCTTTAAGTGCTG
Source organism: Enterococcus canintestini (assembly GCF_001885735.1). GTDB lineage: Bacteria > Bacillota > Bacilli > Lactobacillales > Enterococcaceae > Enterococcus_C > Enterococcus_C canintestini. The sequence continues at coordinate 135,878 of NZ_JXKG01000005.1, forward strand.
AAGGTAGTGGGGCCAAACAAGTAATCCAATTTGACCAACATGCCACAATTGATAAATATCCGGAAGTAGATTTGTTTGGATATATGAAAACAGTCAAAGGAGATAACGCCTTAACTCGATCAGCTAAAGTCCGTTTATCAAATGCCATTTCATTAGAGACTTATAAAGGGGATACTGATTTTTTAACTAACATGGGCCTTGCAAAGCGTTTGCGAGAAAATGGTAATGAAAAAGCGATGAACTCTATCGCTCAATCTGAAATTCATCGTTCATTTTATCGCTATACCATCACAGCAGATTTAGATGAAATTGGCATTGACCATAATGGCGAAATTACGCTACCTAATGAAGAACGGAGTCGGCGCGTGCAAAAATTATTGGATACTATTCAATATTTGTATCGCGATATTCGTGGTCGCAGAGAAAACTTGCAACCTTTATTTGTGGTTGGGGGCGTTTATGAACGCAAAAATCCTTTATTTGAAAATGTGGTTGATGTTAAACAAAATAAAATTGATGTAGACAAAATTGAAGGTGTTTTAACGGATAAAATTCGAAATGAAACATTAGTCGGTGTAGTAAAAGATGCCTTTGAGAATACTGCTGAAATCAATCAAGTTTTAGATGGTAAAAAAATCCCGCAAGTTTTTGAAGAATTGAAACAGAAAGTAGCGGATTATTATGAAGGGAATTAAATTAATTATCCATCAAGACATGGTCAATTATCGTCGCCCAACTAGTTTCCAGCTGCGGGAAACGTATCCTTTACCACCGTTATCGACAGTAATTGGAATGGTCCACAATTTGTGTGGTTACCAACAATACGAACCAATGGATATCAGTGTTCAGGGGGATTACTTTTCTAAAACCAACGATTTATATACGCGATACGAATTTAAGAATGGAATGAAATTTGAAAAAGGCCGTCATCAACTAAAAGTTAATGAATTTGGTGTGGGTAGAGGAATTGGTTATACCGAATTGTTGGTGGATGTAAATCTAATCATACACATTATCCCTAAAGACCAGAGTAAAGTGAAAGAGATTTATCAGTTTCTCAAATATCCCGCAGAATTTCCCTCTTTGGGCCGGAGAGAAGATTTAGCAAATTTTGAAGAAGTGAAGATTGTTGAAATTCAAAAACAAGAATTATCAAATGAAAGAGATTTTAAAGATCAATGGCATGCTTATATCCCCATTAATTGGTTGACCGACGAAAAATTATCAATCGAAGGTGAAGGAACAGATCTTTCAGGAACGCGCTTTATTTTGCCTAAAGTATATGAATTATATAATCTGGGAACAGAAAAGAAACCAAAATACAAAAGAAACTGGATTGAAAGAGAAGAAGTTTTATATTCTGGTGACTTTATTATTTTTGAAGAAGAGATTGTACCAATTGACGAAGAAGGCGATATTGTGTTTTTGAATCTGGAGGAAGAATAATGGAATATTTAGCAAAATCTGCTGGAGAAACAATTATTCAACATACAGAAAATTTGTTGAAAAACTACGACCTTTTAAAAAAGTATTATCCGGAGATTCCAGTAAATTGGAGTCTCCTTCGTCTTATTTGTAAATATCATGATTTAGGGAAAATCAATGAATTATTTCAGCAAAAAATCAGGGAAGGTACGATGAAAAAAGAAGGGGAGATTCCCCATGCATTACTAAGCATTGCTTTGTTACCGGTAAAGGAATTAAAAAAAGTTTATGGTGTTGCTGACGTAAAAGCCATGACGTATGCCATTGCATTGCATCATGAACGTGACTTTTCTCAGCTTACTAAAGACCAATATGATAATGAGATAGCAAAGTTACAGGTTCCAGCAAAACATTTTCCTTTTTCTGAGTTAGGTTTACCTTTCCCCAATGAAATCAAACGCCCTGATGCGCGCTTTTATCGATTTTTACATCGACCTAGTAGTAAAGATGATTATTTTAAATTATATGTCATGCTTAAGGGCTTACTTAATCGTATTGATTATGCAGCTAGTGGGGATTATCCGGTTGAGTATCCAGCTAACTTTTTAAGTCATAATATGAGTCGGGTGTTAAATGGCTGGAAACAAAAATCTCCCACCGGCACAGCTGATTGGAACGAGATGCAAAAGTATGTTGAACAACATCAAAATGATAATTTGATTGTGATTGGCCAGACTGGATTAGGTAAAACAGAAGCGGGGCTACTATGGCTTGGTGATAACAAAGGATTTTTCACCTTACCTTTACGCGCAGCAATCAATGCTATTTATACACGAATTCGTGATGGTATTGCAGATAAAGCAAACTATCAACAACAAGTCGGGATTCTCCATTCTGATAGTTTAGCTGTTTTATTAGCAGAAGATAGTGAGAATGAGGTAGTTGAATTAGATCAGTTAGCGAATTACTTAAACGAAACACGCAGCTGGTCTTTACCGTTAACGGTCACAACTTTGGATCAAACCTTTGATTTTGTTTATCACTATGCAGGATTTGAGAAAAAGTTAGCAACTTTTGCTTATTCAAAAGTAGTGATTGATGAAATTCAAATGTATTCCCCAGATTTATTGGCTTATTTATTAAAAGGATTAAAAGAAATTCAAGATTTTGGTGGTAAGTTTTTAGTGATGACGGCCACTTTACCGGCATATTTATTGGATTTATTTCAATCACAAGGACTAAAGTGGGAAATGAGAGAGCAGCCATTTCTGGATGAAGATTTATTAGAACGCCACTATTTGCAGCTGATAAAAGATAATCTATCAGCAGAAATGGTTGCAAAACTGTATCAAAAGGGCAAGCTTTTAGTTATTTGCAATACAGTCAGAAAAGCTAAGGAAGTGTATCAAGAATTAAGCACACTTTTGCCTAAGGTAGAAATTCAATTAATTCACAGCCAATTTATTCGTAAAGATCGGCAACAAAAAGAACAGGAGATTATGGAATTTGCGCAATCAAATCAAGCTGGAATTTGGATTGCGACACAGGTTGTGGAGGCTTCACTGGATATCGATTTTGATTTATTAATCACAGAGTTATCAGAATTGAATGGCCTTTTTCAGCGGATGGGACGTTGCTATCGAAAACGTTCACTGGTAAATCGTAACAAACCAAACGTATATGTTTTTGATGGAGGAGATAATTTCACCAGCGGCATTAGTAAAAGTGAATATTCCATTGTTCATGACGAAATCTTTTCACTATCCAAGAAAGCTTTGCGCAGCAGAGAAGACGGCATTTTAAACGAACATGAAAAGATGAGCTTAATTGCGGCAACTTATACTACAGAGGCATTAAAAGAGACGAGCTATTACCATCAAATCAAAACGATGTTAGCGTGGCTGAGTGTAACTGAAAATGATGACAAAAGTGAAAAAGAAGTCAAACGACTTTTTCGAAATATCCAATCACGAGCGATTATTCCACGAAAAATTTATGACGATTTTACGACAGAAATTAATGAGTGCGTAAGAGTGTTAACCCTAACTTCAAAAGAAATTTCACAACAGTTTAAGGAAAATCCTAGCATTATTCGCCGCATTTACCGCTCAAAATTAGATGACTATAAAATCTCTATTGCTGAATGGTTATTTATTAAGTGCGCACAACAAAATCAAGTTCAATTCAAAGAAATTGGTAAATATGAGGGCTTTTATATCGTCGATGGAAAATACGCAAAAGATTATGGATTTGAAACATTGCACGGTGTAGAGGAAGATCGATTTTTTTAGGGGAATGACGATGAAAATTACTGGCAATATGATTAATTATTATTTTGTATGTCCGCGGAAATTATGGTTGTTTTCACAAGGCTTGCAATACGAGGAAGAAAACGAAAACGTTCAATTAGGTAAATTACTTGATACGAGCAGTTATAAAGGAAAACGTAAGCAAGTAATGTTAGATGGAACTATTAATATTGATTTTTTAGAGAAGTGGGAAATTTTACATGAAGTCAAAAAGTCACGAGCTATTGAGCCTGCTGCTATTTGGCAATTACGGTATTATTTGTACTATCTGCAAAAAAAGGACATTCCCGTTAAAAAAGGATATTTAGATTATCCAAAATTAAAAGAAAGAATTGAAGTAACTTTAGAACAAGATGACATAATGGAATTAGAAAAAATTTTACAACATATTCAGGAAATAATAGTCCAATCACAGCCACCAGAAATTGTAAAAAAGAAAATTTGTTCAAAATGCGCCTATTACGAATATTGTTTTATTTAGGAGGTGAGATATTGGAAAGTTATTACCTATATTCAAGCGGCACATTAAGTCGAAAGGATAATGTCGTTCGCATGGAAACGGCAGATGGTCGCAAAAAAGATTTAAAGATTGAAATGACTAGGGACTTATATTTATTTGGGGAAGTAACGACAAATACAAAGTGTTTGAGCTATTTATCTGAAATGAAAATTCCAGTTCACTTCTTTAACTATTATGGCTACTACACTGGAACTTTTTATCCTAGAGAAAAAAATGTATCAGGAAAATTACTTGTAGAGCAGGTTACTCATTCTGTAGAAGCAGAGAAACGAATTACTTTAGCACAAAAATTTGTTGAAGGTGCAACAGCAAACAATTTGCGTAATCTGCAGTATTATAGGAGAAGAGGAAAAGAAGTAGGTGAACAAATATCGAGTATCGAAGCGGTGAGAAAAAGGATATATCGTACAACTGAAATCGATGAGTTAATGGGAATAGAAGGAAACATTCCTCAGATTTACTATAGTGCTTGGGAAACAATATTGAACAATCAAATTGAATTCAAAGCCAGAGTGCGAAGACCACCTGATAATATGGTGAATTCTTTACTTTCTTATCTCAATATGTTGACCTATAGTGCTTGTTTATCTGAAATTTACGTGAGTCAGTTAAATCCGACTATTAGTTATCTCCACAGTAATTCAGAGAGAAGGTTCTCACTAGCTTTAGATATTTCTGAAATTTTTAAGCCGTTAATTGTAGACCGTTTGATTTTTTCTTTAATTAACAAAAAGATCATCAGTGAAAAAGATTTTGAAAAAGGATCGATGGGAAATTACTTGAAGCAAAATGCCCAGCAAAAAGTGTTACGTCAGTTTGATGAGCGATTAAATAAGACAATTAGGCATCGAGAGCTCAAAAGAAATGTTTCTTATCGCAGACTAATGCGTTTGGAATGTTATAAGTTAATTAAACATTTTATGCACGATAAGGAATATGAACCTTTTAGAATTTGGTGGTGAATCTATGTATATAATCTTAGTATATGATATTTCATTAGAGATGAACGGTGCGCGGGTTTTAAATAGAGTCTTTAAAATTTGTAAAAAGTATTTAACCCATATTCAAAAATCCGTTTTTGAAGGAGAAATCACACCTGCAAAACTAAAAAAATTGGAACAGGAATTAAAGGAATATATACGAGATGATCTGGATTCTGTTCTAATTTTTAAAAACTCTAATAAACGATGGTTAACAAAAGAGTATATTGGTATAGATAATTCAGATATTCTCTCTAATTTTTTTTGAACTTCTAATCAATCTGTCAATGGGTAATAACCGATAAATCCTGTAGTTATGACGACAGGCAGAGAATCCAATTCAAAAGAGGATTCTTAATATTATTTCTTGTTATTTTTGAAAAGAAAATTAATAAATTTTCTTGGGTAGACAGATAACCACTTTACTACCCTTTGTATAACTTCAGTTGAGCTTGCGGGGTACAAATCTAAAAATAGTGGAATGTAAATTGAGTTTGGCTTGTGGGCACATGAAGGAACGGCAAATGTACAAATCTAAAAATAGTGGAATGTAAATTTACAAAAGCATTACTAATCGAGAAAGTGGGTGAAGGTACAAATCTAAAAATAGTGGAATGTAAATGTTTTAAAATGTCATGTTTTGGTTGTAACTGTGTTGTACAAATCTAAAAATAGTGGAATGTAAATTTCCAAAACAGTTTTGACAACGTTATCCGCTTCAAAAGTACAAATCTAAAAATAGTGGAATGTAAATACAAAAATGCAAGAAATAACACTTGCAGACAACGCGTACAAATCTAAAAATAGTGGAATGTAAATCGGTTCTGGTGTTGGTACAGAAGATTGGGAATTGTCGTACAAATCTAAAAATAGTGGAATGTAAATAATGAATAATAGATACGTGGTTTATGTAAAATCAGAGTACAAATCTAAAAATAGTGGAATGTAAATTGGTATGGCAGAACGGAGAAGCATTACCCAACGCGTACAAATCTAAAAATAGTGGAATGTAAATCAATCAGACATGGTTCGTAAAATGCAAACGTTATTAAGTACAAATCTAAAAATAGTGGAATGTAAATTTTTTCGTGATAAGTTGTTCCATGTACAGCTTAGCGTACAAATCTAAAAATAGTGGAATGTAAATATGGAAGTAATCGACTTTAAACGAGAACGTAACCACGTACAAATCTAAAAATAGTGGAATGTAAATAACGGAGTGACAAAAGATAATATAACAAACCTAACTGTACAAATCTAAAAATAGTGGAATGTAAATGTGGATGAACAATACTTGATTGTTTCTGCTGACTTTGTACAAATCTAAAAATAGTGGAATGTAAATGTAAAGCATTCTCTCCAACGACATCTCGGTCAATATGTACAAATCTAAAAATAGTGGAATGTAAATATCGCAGCTTTGGTTTCTAAGAAAACTATCATTATGGTACAAATCTAAAAATAGTGGAATGTAAATGCCTTTTAATGGCTACATTGGTTTAATGGACTTGTGGGTACAAATCTAAAAATAGTGG
>NZ_JXKG01000050.1 GCF_001885735.1 Enterococcus canintestini
GTCAAAGTATGAATTATTCAGGTAATTTGTAAAACTATAAAAATAAAAATTCCAATAACTATAATGAGCGGCAAACTTTTAATCAACATTTTAAGCCTCTCCTTTTTTGAAATAGTTAAATAATTAATTTGTATGATTTTAATTTAATTATGCACTGTTTGTATCCGTTTTCCTAACAATTTAATAAAAATATCAAATATATTTCAAAAAACGTTATTTAAAACAAGCTACTAATTTCTATATCTCAAATTCATACTTGATATGAGATATAGAAATCACCCGAATTGCTAGTTAATTTCGCTGATTTGAAAGCCTTTTATGATTTTCTGTAAGAAAAAATTATTTTTAGACGTTCAAACCTATGTTTGTGAGATTACAAAAGTTCATCATGACTGCCTGTACGTGTCATTGTTAAGATTAAATTTTTATCGTCAATCTTGTAAATGAGTAACCAGTCTTTATCTAAATGAAGTTCTCTGTAACCTTTCCAGTTTCCTTTTAAAGCGTGGTCTCTATATTTTCTTACCAATTCATCTTGGTTGTTTGTGACAAGCAACTTAACTACTTTTTCTAGCTTTTCCATATCGTAGTGTTTTTTCATCATTCTTTTATAATCTCTTTTGAATATAGAAGTGTACTCAATCGTCAGCATTTAAATTCTCCATCAGGTCTGCTACTGAATCAACCTTTGTTGTCAAGCCATTTTCTACTTCATAGCGAGCAATAACATTTTCAATGGGTTCTCTACTTGGTTGGAAAGGTAAACGTTGTTCTCGCACACTTTGCTTTAGAAATATTGTAACGGCTGTGGTTAAATCCATTCCCATATCTTTGTAAACTTCTTTTGCTTGCTCTTTTAAATCTCCATCAATCCGAATATTAAGTCGTGATACAGTCATGAAATCACTTCCTTCCTATAAATAAAGTATACCACATTATAATCACAACGGCAACACGTTGGGATATTTATCCCCCGTTCTTTTCAAGAACATGCGCCACATACAGGCTATCAATACTCGACATTGATAGTTTTTCTAGTTCTTCATAAGTAAAGTCACTGTTTCGTACAATCAA
>NZ_JXKG01000051.1 GCF_001885735.1 Enterococcus canintestini
TTAGAGCTATGAATTATTCAGGAATTAACAAGATGGATAACATTAGTAACACAACAAAATGGTTGTTCTACTTTATAATACTATTTGGGGGAGGAATGCTTCTGTATCTTATGTTTATATTTCTTTTTTTGGGAATGAATGTTTAATTATAAACAGGAGGTAAATTCAATGAAAAAATTTTTTGGTCTGTAGGTATGTTTTTTATGGCAATGTTATTTTTGGTTCCTTCAACCGTTTCAGCTAGTGAAAATAATGTAAGTGGTGGTGAAATTCCTGAGTTTGCTAGTGAGTTAATGAGCAAAATGGATTTGTATATCACCCAAGATGAGTCAGGCGACAGATATTTTGATGTAGATAGTGCAATAGCAAATAACGAAGGGGAAATTGTTATACAAGCTGGGAAAGCTTTTAATAGTATCAAAGCAGAAGATGAAACTTCTCCGTACCTTAGACTTAGAATACCAAGTGTCTCATATGGTAATTATTGTGGACCGGGAAATAATGGTAAAAAACCTATTGATGATTTAGATAGAGCTTGTAAAGCACATGATGGTTGTTATAAATGGGGAGGGAACAATACAAATTGTAATAGAAACCTATGTAAAGCCCTTGTTCCTGTTATCCAATTAGCTCAACAAAATCCAGCAAAATTAATATATGCAACAGCTGCATATAAATATTTTAGTTGCGGGAAATTGCTGAGGTAGAATTTTTTATTTACATGAAGGAGAACAAAATTATATATATTTGTTCTCCTATTTATTTTTTATTAAGAGAAGAATAATGAATAAAAAAAGGACACGCATTCTTATTATGCTACTTTCAACCGTTTGCCTAATCTTAGTTGGTGTAATAATTTTTCAGTCTTTTTCTATTCATAAGAATAGTAATCCAAAAAATGAAAAAATCGAACAGAAAGATAACTATGATAAGATAGTTAGCAACTTTAAGGAAATTAGTAACGATGAATTGTGGAGAATTAGGGAGTCAAGACAACCCGAAAAATCTTGC
>NZ_JXKG01000052.1 GCF_001885735.1 Enterococcus canintestini
CTGTTAGAATTGAAACGCACGCGCTTTCTCTGTCATGATTGCGGACAAACATTTTCTTCGAAAACGGACTTAGTGGATGAGCATCATCAATTAACAAAGGAATTGAAACAGGCAATCCTCATGGAACTGTATGAAAATCAATCACGCAAATTGATTGCCAAGAAGTACTTCGTCTCTGACGGAACGGTTACACGTATTTTGCGGGAAGCGACTAAGAATGTTCAGCCAAGCATGAACTTTCTTCCTACTGTACTGTGTATGGATGAATTTAAGTCCATGAAATCTGTGTCTGGATCCATGAGTTTTATTTGCGTTGATGGCACAACGAATCAATTATTCACGATTCTTGAAGATCGTAGGCTCTATAAATTGACCCAATACTTCTTGCGTTTTCCTAGAAAGGCCCGTTTAAAGGTCAAATATCTAGTCATGGATATGAATGCCAGTTATTGTCAGCTACTTAAAACGGTCTTTCCGAATGCCCAACTCGTGACTGACCGCTTCCATATTGTTCAACACATCAATCGCAGCTTTAATCAATTCCGTGTACAGATTATGAATCGCTTTCGCGATTCTCGTTCTGAGAATCAAAAGAAATACCGCCGTCTTAAACGCTATTGGAAATTATTACTAAAAGATTCTGATCATCTCGAACCACTCAAACGAACCTATCATCGATTGTTCCATCGGCTAATTAGTCAAACGGAAATTGTCGACGAACTCTTAACTTACAACGAAGAGTTGAAAGAGGCCTATCAGTTTATGCAATTATTACGTTATCACTTCACGAAGCGAGATTATGAAGGGTTTCAAGAAACGCTTCAAACGATGGCATCTACTTTGTCAGAATCGTTCAAAAAGAAATTTCAAATCTTCCAGCGTTATCGTGTAGGAATTGAGAATGCGTTTAAAGTGAAACTATCGAATGGGACAACTGAGGGATTAAACAACAAGATTAAGTTAATAAAAAGGACAGCTTTTGGTTATCGGAATTTCTATAATTTTCGC
>NZ_JXKG01000054.1 GCF_001885735.1 Enterococcus canintestini
TGATCGACAATTTCTTGTGCTTCTTCTTCTGTTAAAACGCCGTTTTGCAAGTCACGTTCTACATAAATATCTAAGAAAGTAGAGGTACGACCAAGCGACATTGCCGCACCATTTTGTTCTTTAATCGCAGCTAAGTAACCAAGATATAACCATTGGAAAGCTTCTTTTGCATTTGAAGCTGGTTGTGAAATATCAAAACCATAAATCGTACCCAATTCTTTTAATTCATTTAAGGCACGTAATTGTTCGTTTAATTCTTCCCGTTGGCGAATGATATCATCAGACATAACCCCATTGCCACAGTTCAATAAGTCTTTTTGTTTTTCTTTGATTAAAAAGTCAACCCCGTATAAGGCAACACGACGGTAATCACCGATAATACGACCACGACCGTAAGCATCTGGTAAACCTGTAATAACACCTGAGCGACGAGCTGCCCGCATTTCAGGCGTGTATGCATCAAATACCCCTTGGTTATGGGTTTTACGATAGTCACGGAAAATGTGTGAAACTTCTGAATCAATTTCATAACCATAAGCTTCTGCCGCTTGTTCAGACATGCGGATACCACCAAATGGTTGTAAGCTACGTTTAAATGGTTTTTCCGTTTGGAAACCTACTACTGTTTCTAAATCTTTGTTTAAATAACCAGGGCCGTGAGAAGTGATGGTGGAGACAACTTTTGTATCCATGTCTAAAACGCCACCAGCTTCACGTTCTTTCTGGTTTAATTCCATGACTTGATCCCAAAGTTTTGTGGTTGCTTCAGTTGGACCAGCTAGAAATTCATCAGTACCGTCAAATTGTGTGTAGTTTGCTTGGATAAAATCACGTACGTTTA
>NZ_JXKG01000055.1 GCF_001885735.1 Enterococcus canintestini
AGTCAAAGTATGAATTATTCAGGGAAATAATTAACTTTCAAAATTTTATCTTCTCGCTAAGTTACTGCTGTTTTTTAGTAAAGCGATAAAGAAAAATACTAATAACACCAAATAAGATCCACCCTCCTGTTACGATCCACCAAGAAGACTGACTACTTCCAGTTCTTGGATATTTTTTCGGTTGTGGGTTTTCCTTATTTATTACTTTCCTTGGTGTGTAAGTATTTCTAAATATTGGTTGTTTCTCATACAAAGAAGTTGCCGTCAATTTTCCATTATTATCTGTCACGTTTACCTGAGCGTTGTACTTGGTATTATCATACGTAATTGTGGCGTCGGTACCTTTTACTTCTGTAATGGTGTAATCATACGTACCCGCTTTTTCATAAGACAACGCATCAAAATAGATATTTCCATCGCCGTCATTTGTTTTTGTTTGAAGTAGTTTGCCTTCGCTATCACGCAACTCAAACGTAAATTCCCCATTTTTTAACGTCCGGCCATTCAATTTCTTCTGAGCTGTTAAAACGACACTACCAGATTTTGGCGTATACGTATTTTCAAATGTTGTATCTCCTTCATACGCAGTTTTGGCCACTAATTGCCCAGATTCATCACTCACCGTTACTTTGGCTTTTATAACTTTTTTATCATACGTAATTGTGGTGTCGGTACCTTTTACTTCGGTAATGGTGTAATCATACGTGCCCGCTTTTTCATAAGACAATGCATCAAAATAGATATTTCCATCGCTGTCATTTGTTTTTGTTTGAAGCAGTTTGCCTTCGCTATCGCGCAACTCAAACGTGAATTCCCCATT
>NZ_JXKG01000056.1 GCF_001885735.1 Enterococcus canintestini
TCACCTGTAATCTTACCACCAAAACCAATGACATTGGCATTTAATTGTTCTTTGGCATAAATGGCAGTCGTCATATCTCGCACTAAAGCTGCCCGGATACCGGGAACTTTATTGACCGAATTAGTGATTCCTACGCCAGTGCCGCAAATTGTTACGCCTAAATCAGCCGCGCCACTTGTGACTGCTTCACCGACCCGTTTCCCATAAATTGGATAATGCGTCCGGGTAAAATCATACGTCCCACAATCGATTACTTCATAACCTTTACTTTTTAAAAAATCGGAAACAGCGATTTTTGTATCTGTGACAATGTGGTCACAACCAATTGCAATTTTCATCATTATTCCTCCATTTTATTACGCCATTTTATTTAACATATCTACACGAATTTGATGGCGTCCACCATCATAATGGGCTGCTAGAAATTCTTTAACGATATTTTTAGCTAGTTCTTCGCCGACTATTTCTGAACCAATAGTAATCATGCGGGCATTGTTATGTTCTCTTGTCATATAAGCGGAACGTTCATCAGAAACTTCAGCTGCGACCATGCCTTTCACTTTAGTTGCGACCATAAAACTGCCAGCGCCATAACCATCAAAAGCAATCCCCATTGACCCGTCATTTGCTTTAATATCTGCGGCAATCGCTAAAGTAGAATCAACAAAGTCCGCTCCGGCTACTGTCTTATCCACGACTTCATAACCTTCATTCACTAAGTAATCCTTTATAACATTTTTTAATTTTTCTCCTTGTGCGTCAGCACCAATTACAACACGCATCATATTTCCTCCT
>NZ_JXKG01000057.1 GCF_001885735.1 Enterococcus canintestini
ACTGTTGATTATTCAAAAGACTGGCAACCAATGCAACCAAGTTTCTATCGGTATGAATTTAATCTGGATGAAGTAGAGGATTGTTTTATTGATTTAAGTAAATTTGGTAAAGGGGTGGTATTTGTTAATCAGACCAATATTGGTCGTTTTTGGGAAGTAGGACCAACGCTTTCTCTGTACATTCCTAGTGGGTTTCTAAACGTCGGTAGGAATGAAATTGTTATTTTCGAGACAGAAGGGACCTATCAACCAGAAATAAACTTAGTAAAAGCACCAGTATATAAAGAAATGAGAGAGGGATAGATCATGAGTATTATCGGGGTAAGAATTGACGGACGTTTAATTCACGGACAAGTAGCTAATTTGTGGGCAACAAAATTGAATATTTCTCGAATTATGGTTGTGGATGATGAAGTGGCTCAAAATGATATTGAAAAAAGCGGGTTGAAATTGGCAACCCCGGCCGGGGTAAAACTAAGCGTTTTACCTATTGAAAAAGCTGCGCAAAATATTTTGGCTGGTAAATATGACTCTCAGCGTTTACTGATTGTTGCGCGGAAACCAGACAGATTATTAAAATTGATAGAGTTAGGAGTTCCAATAAAAGAGATTAATGTAGGGAACATGTCTCAAACTTCTGAGACGCGATCGATTACGAAATCGATTAATGTTGTGGATCAGGATGTAGAAGTTTTTAAACAATTGAATGACAGAGGCGTTCATTTAATTGCACAAATGGTCCCAAGTGATAAAGCAGACGACTTTATGTCGTTGTTAAT
>NZ_JXKG01000058.1 GCF_001885735.1 Enterococcus canintestini
TTAGAGCTATGAATTATTCAGGTGCTGATAGTAACCTTTAATTTTTACTGTCTTACCATAGTAAGAAGAAGTATTGCCGCGGGCACTGTTAAAAGAAAAGTTGTTCCACAAGACTTTTCCTTTTTGCATAAAAGTAGCGTAACGATTTTCACTATAAAATTTACCGCCAGCACTTGTATTCAGCACTAAGCCGTTCCCTTTAGCGGTAAAACCTACAAATTGATTTTGATAATTATAAAGAGCGTAATATTCTTTTTTATTTACTGTATAAATTTCCCGATATTGCAAAGTCTTTTTATTAAAGTTTTTAATTTGGGCATTACTAAAGACATCTTTTTGTAGGCTTAATTTTGAGGTTGTAACGGCAACATAGCCTGTTTTTTTCGTGTATGTGCCATTATGTAATACTAGTGCTGTTTTTGGTACCCAACCAAACTCTGTATTGGCGCTATCTTCTTTAACTAGTCGAATCATTTCTTTATCTCCACTAGTCTTTACCTTGTCTGTTACACGGAAAACTTGATCTTTATAATTAGCTAAACTTGTTTGTTTAATAAATTGATTTTGCTCGTTTAAGCGATAAGCAAATTCTTGTCCATCGGTTAGTTTGGCATATGTTTTTAAAGCTTCTTTTTTCCCAACCATAGTTTCTAAAGCTTCATCTTGTTGCGGTTGAACTTTTTCTACCGGCGCAGTTTCACTTGTCGCAGTTGTTGGCGGTGTACTTGTTGTACTCGTTGAAGAGGAATTGCATGTATCCTAATAAAGTGG
>NZ_JXKG01000059.1 GCF_001885735.1 Enterococcus canintestini
ATCGCACGGACTATGCACGAATCGATGTAATTAAAAAGTACGATACGGTGGCGGATGGGAAAATATCCGCCACTTTTGTTTTTAATAAAAGAAAACACGCGAGAAAATAAAAAGTAAGCCAAAAGTGCTGTTTTCAAATACGAAAGGAAGTCCTCTTTATGACTGTGACAGGACGTATTCATTCTACTGAAAGTTTTGGTTCCGTTGATGGCCCGGGAATTCGCTTTATCGTCTTTACCCAAGGCTGCCGCATGCGGTGTGAATTTTGTCATAACCCGGATACGTGGAAAATTGGGACCGGAACAGAACGTACCGCTGATGATGTTTTAGCAGAAGCGTTAAAATATCAAGAATTTTGGGGAGAAAAAGGCGGGATTACTGTAAGTGGTGGGGAGCCACTACTTCAAATGGACTTTTTAATTGATTTATTTCAAAAAGCCAAAGCTGCCGGTGTACATACGACAATTGATACGTGTGGCCAACCCTTCACCAAAGCCGAACCTTTCTTTTCTAAATTCAATACGTTAATGGAATATACGGATTTATTGTTATTTGATATTAAACATATCGATAATGACGCCCATAAAAAACTGACCAAACAAGCCAATACACCGATTTTAGAAATGGCAACTTATTTATCTGAAATCCAAAAACCGGTTTGGATTCGGCATGTGTTAGTCCCGCATCGAAGCGA
>NZ_JXKG01000006.1 GCF_001885735.1 Enterococcus canintestini
TGAGAGTAGGACGTCGCCACGCGGTTATTCCGGCATAGCTCAGTTGGTAGTAGCGCATGACTGTTAATCATGATGTCGTAGGTTCGAGTCCTACTGCCGGAGTTTTAAGACAGCTTAGTTGCTGTCTTTTTTTTGTATGTTTTGAGAATCCTTTGCTTGCACTGACTGCAGACTGTAGCTTTTTATAATTATGGTAAATCATGCTAAAATGAATTACAAGAAAACCCGTAACCATAAACAAAGGAACAAGGAGGGAATAAAATTGCAATTAACCCAGTTATCAAGCGAAACATTATTACGAGCAAAGGAACGTTTTGAAGATACATTGATGCAAATGACTGTAACAGAAGCTAATACTATGCCCAACCCTTTAATCAAGTCTGTGACATGGCTGATGTGGCATACAGCCCGTGAATTAGATTTCCAAATTTCCGCTTTAAATGGTTCCAAACCTTTATGGTTTAAATCTGACTGGCGTAATCGCTTTAACCTTCCCCTTCCGGATAATACAGAAGATTGGCATCACATACCACAAGAAGCTGCAAAAGTTCAAGTAACTGATAAACAGTTATTAGTAGATTACTTAAATGAAAGCATCGATTTTACTCTTAATTATTTAAAGACAATAACTGAGGATAGCTTACAAGATATCGTTGATTTGAATTGGACACCACCAGTAACCCGTCAAGTTCGGATTGTATCTGCGATTGATGATGCTATTATGCATTCAGGTCAAGCTGTCTATAGTAGACGATTAGTGATTGGAAAATAATGATTTATCACTGCAGGGAGTTCTTTTTCCCTGCTTTTCTTATGTGGAATTTTGATAATAGTATACGGATGCTTCAAATATAGAGATAAAGGAGTTTTATAAAAATGAAAAATATTAAATTGACTATCGAATATGATGGTAGACGTTATTTAGGTTGGCAACGACTAGGAAATTCTGAAAAAACTATTCAAGGAAAAATTGAAACAGTTTTAGCGCAAATGACAGGAGAAGAAATCGAAATTATTGGTTCGGGACGTACTGATGCTGGAACTCACGCCAGAGGCCAAATTGCTAATTTTAAAACTGAATCAAATTTAACTGCTGAAGAAATACTTTCCTTTTTAAATCGTTATTTACCTAATGATATTGTTATTAAAGATGTAGAAGAGGTGGGCGAAAGATTTCACGCGCGCTATAACGCTAAAGGCAAACAATATAGTTATTATGTGTGGAATGATGTGATTCCGACTGCATTTTATCGACATCACAGTTTTAATGTACCTCAAGAGTTAGATTTGCTTAAAATGGAGAAGGCTATTGAAAAGCTTTTAGGAACACATGATTTCATTGGTTTTTCCGCCTTAAAAAAGACGAAAAAATCGACTGTTCGCACTATCAAAGAAATTCGTTTAGAAAAAGAAGGCAGTATGCTCCATTTTACATTTATTGGAGATGGTTTTTTGCATAAGATGATTCGTATTTTGACAGGTACTCTGCTGGAGATTGGGATGGGCAAACTTGAGGTAGATGTAATTGATGAAGTGTTAGCTAATAAAATTCGACAAGGTGCCGGTGAAACTGTGCCAGCTAGTGGTTTGTTTTTAGATCAAGTATTTTATAGCTAAATAAAATACAAACGCGCTTTCTCAATGTAAATATAGAAAGTTCTAGTTTTTACTTGTGAAAATTAATCGTGCGTTGCCATGGAAATGATAAGACTGAAATTTAAAAATTATGCTGATCATAATAGCCTTTGATTTTTTATTTTACTTTGGTGAAATTATTTTTAAAATATTTTCAATTTGTGATGGTTCAATAAGACGTATTTCTTGCGAAAATCGATTGAATCAAGTATATTCTATCAGTTCCTTTAATTTAAAAAAATTAAATATATAGAAAGAAGCAGTGAAATGGATAAATTAGTGAATAATAATTTTAGTGATATTGCGTTAAATCGCAAATCAATTCGCCGTTATGATGAAAATGTTAAAATTAGTCGAGAAGAAATATTGACGATGTTAGACGAAGCGAATCGCGCGCCTTCTTCTGTTAATTTACAGCCTTGGCGCTATGTTGTAGTAGATACTAAAGAGGGAAAAGAAAAACTGCGTCCTTTTATTCGATTTAATCAATTACAAAATGATACATCTGCAGCTATGATTTTAATTTTTGGTGATCGTAAACCTCATGAATACGGTGAAGAAATCTATGGCGAAGCTTTAAAGGCGGGATTAATGCCCAAAGAAGTGCACGATCGACAATTAGCAACGATTATCCCACTTTATCAAAATTTATCGCAGGCAGAAATGGATGCAATTATTTTGCGGGATGCTAGTCTTTCAGCGATGCAGCTGATGTTGGTAGCGCGAGCTCACGGTTATGACACCAATGCAATTGGTGGTTTTGAAACCAATAACTTAGCAACGACTTTTGACTTATCTGAAGAACGCTATTTGCCAGTTCTAATTTTATCTCTTGGAAAAGCTGCAGAAGAAGGCTACGAGTCGGTTCGACTTTCAGCAGATAAACTTACAACTTTTAAATAAGAAAGCAAGCACTTGTAAACTTTACGAGTGCTTTTTTTGTAGCAGAAATTTCATAATTTTTAATTTTCGAAATAATTTATCAAGATTTTTCCTTATTATTATTATTATTATTTGTGTGAAACGAGATCCGGTCAACTTTTTTTGTTAGAAGGGCTTATCACGAGTTAAAAAAGACGACAACTTAAAAAAAATGAAACGTATGATGCAGATAGAAATCTAACAATTGTGCTAAAATTGATTTATCACCTAAATTAGGATCCTTCTTTGCAGATTTAAAAACTCTAAAAATACTCTAGATTACTTAAGTTTGTGTTCTGAAATGATAGCGTTTTTATAGCGTGGTATAATAAAAATGGCTAGGAGAACATTTTTATGCCAATATAAAGAAAGTAATGGGAAAAGATAGTGGGAAAACATCAGAACGGTCATAAAAAGGGAATAAACAAGTATTTTATATTTGTGATAAGTGTAGTTTGTATAATTGGGATTATTTTTTTATTTGGAGCTTTTTAGTTAAAGATAATCCACGCCACGAGAAATCGCTAGCTGAACCAGATTTTTCACAAGAAATAAGCAATGTATCCTCTGATACAACCCGCGGAACAACGCAAGAAGTGACGGCGGAAACAACCAGCGAAACAACTAGTGAAACAAGTTTGGAAAGTACCACTACAAAGGAGAGTGAAAAAGATGAACTTTATTCAGCTGCCCAACCTCTTTTAAAAGAGGCTGCAAATGTTAGCTATGGTGTTTACTATTTTCAACATCAAGATTATTTAAGTAATGAAAATAACCAGCCGATGATTGCGGCAAGCATTATTAAAGTTTTTATTTTGGAGTATTTATATGAAAAGATAAAAAATACTGAATTAACAGAGGCAACTCAAATAAATGGTCTAACCTTAGTCCAATTGGCCCAACAAATGATTCAAATTAGTGACAACGAGGCGACTAATGTTTTAATCGATTATTTCGGAATGGAAAATTTGAATCAATATTTTATCAAAGCAGGATATCAACAGACCCTTTTGCAGCGGAAAATGCTTGATACACAAGCACAAGAAATGGGGCTTGAAAATTATACGAGTCTCACTGACACGATGTCATTTTTGAAAAAAATGTATCATAACCAAAACGATTATCCTTACAATGAAATGTTTCAAATTATGACCGGTCAGCAAATTGGCACAAAAATTCGTTTAAAATTACCTAATTACATAATTGCCAATAAAACCGGGGAACTGCCTGGTGTAGAAAATGATATTGGGATCATCATGAGTGCTGATCCTTTTGCAATCGTTATTTTAAGTAATGGTGTTACTAATAGTGAGATGATGCGGCAAAGTATTGCTAATTTTGCATTAGCGGCAAGTCAAAATTAATTTAGGAGGAGAAAAAATGAAAATATGTCCGAACTGTCAGCGAAAAAATGATGATTTAGCTAATTTTTGTGAAGAATGTGGATATTCATTGAAAAATGTTCCTATTGTTGTAAAACATAGTGACGATGCGACAGTAGCTAATAACGAGGAACAGATTAATGGAAATAAAAGTGAAAGTCGAATGCAGGCACAACCAGTAAAACGTAATTATAAACCACTCCTAATCACTATTTTTGTGGTTGTCTTCTTATTAGCAGGAGCAGGGATATTTTTTGCTTCTCGTAATAATGGTTCGACTAACGAAGCGACTTCAGTTACCACGAATAGTAGTACGAAAAGTAGGGGTAAAGAAACTTCAGAAACAGTAGAAGCCGGAAAATATGATGAGGTAATTAAAGCAGCAAAAGAGCTTACGATTGACGGAAAATATAAAGAGTCAGAGCGAAAACTGGCTTCCATTCCCGTGAGTGATTTAGCTAAACCAGAGTTTCAATCTGTTCAATTAGCGGTAACGGAATTAACCCAGCAAAATAGTACAGGGCTAAAAGAAATAAAAGAAGCAGAGTTAAAAAAAGCCCAACAAGCTGAAGAAAAAAAGGCAGTATCAAATCAGAGTGGTTTTACTGGCGATCATGCCAAGTGGGCGAATACGTATACTTTTTATTATTCACAGTCTAACCAAAAACAAAGCTCGTTAAATATTAGTGCCAATGGGGGTGTGACCCAGAATAATTATGATGGCACACAATATTTTGGTCAAGCAGTGATTAGTAATACGAGTGGCAATATTTTAAGCTATGAAACTAATGCGTTGTATCCTTCAGATATGCCCAATACAAAAACAATTCATCCTAATGTTAAAATTACGGTAACATGGGATAATGGAGGCGGTACACAAGTATTTTATGGGTATTTGTCTTATTCTTCTCGCTTAGCATTGACCGATGGGGTTAAAAAAGGGAATGGTGTAAACGAGGTCTGGGTTAGTTACTAAATCGATTGCTAGTAGCATAAAAGAGTATATCTATTTTAGATTACAATCAATTTTTATAATAAAAAAAACTGTATTTCACTTTAATTACGGGTTACCAAAAGCTAGATATTAAGCTAACTTTTGGTAAACAGAATAGAAATACAGTTTTTTTATTTAAAGTCATTATTTTTCAAATGGAAACAACGAAATCGTTTAGCCAAGGTTCACTTTTGCAATCTAAGCTTTAGGCAGCGACTTCTTTATCTTTAAATTGTGTCTGATAAAGTTTTGCATATAGACCAGCTTGTGAAATAAGCTCTTGGTGATTTCCCTGTTCTACGATTTTACCTTGTTCCATCACAGCAATTTGATCTGCATTTGCAATAGTAGAAAGTCGGTGGGCAATGACGATACTGGTCCGATTTTGCATCAGATTATCCATTGCTTTTTGAACGTAATATTCTGAAATTGCATCCAGTGCGGAAGTGGCCTCATCCAAAATTAAAATTTGTGGATTTTTTAAGATAATACGTGCAATCGCAATTCGTTGTTTTTCACCACCGGAAAGTTTAATGCCCCGATTTCCCACGATGGTATCATAGCCTTTTGGTAATGTCATAATGAATTCATGGATATAAGCAGCTTTCGTTGCTGCAATTAGCGCTGCTTCATCCGCATTTTCATTGGCATAAAGTAAATTGTCCCGAATAGTTCCATTAAAAAGAAAAGTTTCTTGGCTAACTACGCCAATATTTTGTCGTAAGCTGGTAAATGTGACATCTTTAATATTTTGGCCATCAATTAGAGCAACGCCATGGGTTGGGTCATACAGGCGGGTTAAAAGGTGAGTTAAAGTGGACTTGCCTGCGCCAGAGAGTCCGACAAGCGCCAAAGTTTCACCGGCTGAAATGTGTAAGTTGATATTTTTTAAGACTTCATTTTCTTCATAACGAAAATCAACATTTTCAAAAGTTACTTCACCAGCATCAATCACTAACTCTTTAGCAGTAGGACTGTTTTTAATTTCAGGAGTAATATCTAAATATTCAAAAATTCGTTCAAACAAGGCAAAAGACCGCATTAAATCAACTTGAATATTAGATAATTGTGTAACCGGATTATAAAGCCGGCCTAAAAGAGAAGCAAAGGTGATAATACCACCAATAGTAAGTTGACCTTTAGTCAGTAAAAAGCCACCTACTAAATAAATTAACATAGGACCAATTGCCATTAAGACAGACATAGCCATGCGGAACCAACGACCAGCTAAAGACTCTTTGATTTGTAGGGCAGTTACTTCTTGGTTAATTTGATTAAAAGTTTGAAAAGATTCATCTTCTTTGGTAAAAAGTTTCATCAGTGTGCTACCACTTGTATTTAGTGTTTCTTGGGTGTGTTGATTAAGTCTGCTTAGGGCAGTCTGGCTTGCTGATGCGATTTGCCATCTTTTTTTACCGACTTTACGAGTAGGTAAAATGAATAGTGGTACAGTCACTAAGGCAACGGCTGCTAAAATTGGACTCATGGAAAATAATGCAAAAAGTGTTGTCGCTAAAATAAAGATACTGCTTAATGCATTGATGAAAGTGGTCTGAAAAACTTGTTGAATGCCGTCGACATCGCTGGTTAAACGAGTCAAAATTTCTCCTTCTTTAACCGTAGTAAAGAAACTTTGTGGTAAAAAAGTTAAATGGCGATATAAGTTGTTCTTCATTTCCAATGTTATATTTTTGGCAATCCAAGTACTAAGATAGCCTTGGGCAACTTGCAGTAAATTTAATAAAATTGTAGCGGAAATAGAAAGTCCAATTAAAATACTTAATTGTGTCAAATCATGTTGGGGCAATGCCTTATCGACAATTTTTTGTAATAGAAGTGAAGGTACTAGTCCCAAAGCAGAAGTAGCAAGAATTAAAAGAATTATCAAAACCAATTTTAATGTATGTGGTTTAAAATAATTAAGGATACGACGGATAAAAGGAAGTGTCAATTCAGGTTTTTTTGTTTGGTCAAAGTCAAAACGCATTCGCGCCATTAAATCCCCTCCGTTTATTAGTTAGGTACCTAATCATTATACTACTGTTTTTTGAAAATGTAAATAGATAGGCACCTAACTATTTGACGAATGAAAAATCTTTGCGTAAACTTAAGGAAATAAAGGATGTGTTTTCATGAAAGAAGAAGCGCTATTTGAAGAATTTCAGCATTTTAATCATTTATTACGCCGCCATACTAAACGCAAAACAAGCGAGGAAGAATTTTCCTTTGGTCAAAATCGTTTACTCCGTATTTTAGCGCGCCAAGAAGGATCTTCTCAAAAAGAACTAGCCCAGCGGATGAATATCAGACCAGCTTCATTAAGCGAGTTATTAAAAAAATTGAATCAAAAAGGCTATTTGTCCAAAAAGCAAAATACAGATGATCGCCGCATCACAAATTATTTTTTGACAGATTCAGGAAAAAGATATATTTCTTCCATGCAAGATGAACGGAAACAATTAGGTGAAGAATTATTTGCTACTTTATCGTTAACAGAAAAAGAACAGCTACATCAAATTTTAAATAAACTGGCGCTTCAATTGGAGGAAAAATTAGATGAGTAACATGAAAGAACGGGTGGTAGTTTTTGGCGATGCTATTATTGCTATTATTTTAACCATTATGGTCTTAGAACTCCCGATTAAGTATGCAACAAATGGTGAGCTTGTGTGGCAAACGTTATTCAGTGCTGTCGGAATTTATTTTATCAGCTTTTGCTTTGTCGCCAATCTCTGGTTTCAAACTGCTTATGCATTTAACCGCATTGAACAAGTGAGAAATAAAAGTTTAGTCGTCTATTTGTTTCTTCTGTTTGCTTTATCTTTGGTACCTGCGGCAACGAGAATTTTAATTGAAGATACAACCAAGCAGACGGTTTTAATCTACGGTGTCCTAACATTAATTGTGACAATGCTGATGCGTCGGTTAATTACCGCTTTAACCAAGCAGTCGATTTCTGAGCAAGCTTTGCAAAAGCGCCGTGTGGATGAATTGAATCGACAAGATATGTTAAGTTTCATCGCTCGAATTATAATTTTAGTCATTGGATTATTTCAAGTTCACATTGCCCTCATTATCTACTTAGCATTGCCGATTTTAGCGTTTTTACAAAATATGGTTGATCAAAAAGAAGAACGTTTTGTAGATACGTTAGATAAAAGAGAACAAGCGGATTATTTTGCTGATCGTAATCAAATTTGGGGCAATACCATGAAGCGCTATTCCCACTTATTACGAGATTCTTTTAACGAACCAAAGGAAAAAGAGAGTCAACAATGGCAAGACTTGATGAAAGAATGGCTAAAAAAAGTAGATCAAGAAATTGCCATGCGTCAAACTGCACTGGAAAATGCTTCTCCGAGTGAAAAAGAACATTTACATCAAGAAATTAAACGCTTAGAAATGCAGCAATCCCGTCTTAAAGAACGAGAACGTCACTTGGAAAAAAGTCCTTTTGTTCACGGAAAAATGACTGAGCAGACGCCCAATAAAACAAACGCTTCTAAAAAATAGTTTCCAGTTTTAAGACAAAATAATTGAAAAGAAAAAAATTTGGCGTTATTCTTTTTATGTTGTCTTAGTGGGATATAGCCAAACTGGTAAGGCACTTGACTCTGAATCAAGCAATTGCAGGTTCGAACCCTGCTATCCCAATCAAAAATAAAAGCCACTTCCAAATTAATGGAAGTGGCT
Source organism: Enterococcus canintestini (assembly GCF_001885735.1). Lineage (GTDB taxonomy): Bacteria > Bacillota > Bacilli > Lactobacillales > Enterococcaceae > Enterococcus_C > Enterococcus_C canintestini. The sequence goes on from NZ_JXKG01000006.1 coordinate 8,626, forward strand.
TTTGTTTTTGATAAGAAGAATCATTTTTTTTGTAATAAAGGTGATTCAGATAGATTTTCAGGGATAAATGGAGAAAAATAAGAAGTGCTATTTGTCTTCTGTTGCAAAGCTGTTAGTAATTGTTGAAAGAGCTCTCCCTGATATTCTGGATGATTAAAAGTTAACAAGTAGACGTCTTTTTCTATCTCAAAGTGATCCTTTGTTATACCAATATAAAAATCATACAGGTTATCTTCTTCATAAATTTCATAATCTACAAAGCGAATTTGATCAAGAAAATTGCATAGACTAGTCATCATATAATGATTAGGTAGAGGTTGAAGAGCTACTTTTAACCTAGATTGATAACTTTTCTTTTCTAAATATGAATACACCAATTCGGCTAAAAAGTGAGGTAAATCTGTAATTTGTTCATAGTAAAGTGTTGTACTTTTTAAATACTGATCGTAATCTGCGACAAAGACTTGGCAAAAAGTAATCAGCTCACGATATTTTTTTTGTTGTTGAATAGAAGTTGGTAGTAGTGTTTGTAGGCGCATTAAAGTTAATAAAGAAGGGGATTCCAATAGATAAAAAATTATAAAAATATTGTATTGCAAAACGGTTAGTTCTTTTGGGGTCAAAGCATATGAGAAGAAGTCTTCTTGCAGTTTTGTCATGAAAGCCTGGCACATATAAGCAGTTGGCATGCCCCTTTTTAAAAAATCGTTAAATAAATGCGTTATTTTCTCTAACCGCCAGTCATCTTCAAAAAGGTAGTAATTCGTAAATAATTTAAAATATACAGAATGAACTGTATTTTCGATTTCAGTTGGATTGCTGGTAAATTGTGAAAAATAATCTTGTAATATTTTCGCCTTATCCTCAAACAATGGTGGCGGACAAGCTGGTTTTGGTAAAGGATATTGATTTGTCAGTCGCAAGCGGGCAATTAATAAACAAGATATGCCCACCCACTTATTCAAAGCAGTTGCGCCATCATGAGCTAATTTTTTTAATACTATCTGTTCTTCTTCAATATCAACATTTCCATTTAAAAAATCAATACCAAAAGTACCCAATCCTAACAAATTGAAAAAAACGGCTTGAACAACTTCTTCATCTTTTCCTTCAATGGACATTTGCGAGACATTTAGCGCGACGCCGTAACCTTTTAAATAACGGGCTAAAGGTCTTATTCTACGTAGTAAAGTAGAGCGACTGATAAATTGCTCTTGGCAGAATTCTATTAAGGTTTTTTCTGGTGATAGTAAAATAGTCAGTAAAATTTGATATCCGATGGAATGGCGGACTAAAAAACGGTGATATTCGTCCATTTTACTATGATCGCTTTTCCAAATAATAATTCCTTTTTCTAATATTAAAGGCTTCCAACCTAGCGCAATAAAATCTTGTTCTATTTCTAAAACTAGTTGATAGGTCTTTTTGTAAGTTAGTTTTAGTTCAATACTGAGTTGATTAATTGAAAAATGTGATCCTTGTTGCTGATTTATATGGTGTAACAAGTCTTTTTTTTCATTACTAATTTTATCCAAAACGATTGAAAATAACTCATTAATAACCATATCTTTACTCCTTTTTATTATGTATTTCTAATTAATTTTAGTTTACCAAAATTTTATGGTGAATTTTTCTAATTATTTTTAAGCATAATTAAAAAAAGGTAAAAATATTTAGTTTTTAGTGATATTAATGAATACGAAATTTGGTAATATTTAAGAATTAAAAAAATACCATTTTTTGATAGAATGATAATTTTGGTCTGATTAGAGTGGTAGAAGAATTCAATTGAAAGTAGAATCCTCTTATTTTTAACCAAATGTAAACAGTATTTAATAAAAAAGGTACTAATAGTCATAGCTATTTAATAAATAAAAATAGGGAAAATAATAGGTTTTAATGAATATGGATACATTTTTTTGCTTTTATAAGCAAGCTATTTAGCCTTTTCTTAATAAAACGGATAACTCAAAAAGACATTCTGACAGTAAAATGTCTTTTTTTTGTAGTGAGAGGGATACAATATTTTCTGCAAGAAATAAAGATAATAGGTTAAGAGAATTTGTGCGTAAATTCAAAAATTCTTTTCTTTTGTCTGTAATTTTTTATGGTTGGTAGTGCGTCAATTTTTTTATAAAGTTTTTTGAAAACATTATTTAAGATTCGCGTGTAATATAGCGTGGTCAATTATGACAATAAATACAGAAAAAATTGATTTTTTAGTAGTTATTTAATATCAAAATCACTTAATCTGCTTTTTTTTGCTAATTCTAAAGGGTTTTATCAGTTTAAACTCCTGGATAATGAGATTATGATTATTTATATTGCGTTTTAATTAAATTGACATTAAAAATCTGTCTGTTATGATATGGACGAATAGATGTTTTAATACCAAATAGAAAGCTCTATCATGTTTGAATAACATGATAGAAGAGTGAAAAGAAAAAAATTTCTAATTTTAGAAAGGATAGGTGAAAGATGAAAAGAAAATTTTTAGCGATTTTTGTACTAATTACATTACTTGTTCCTTTTATTACGTCACTTTCTTTTGGAATTGCAAGACCAGTTGAGGCTCTTACACAAACAGCTGCTATCGATGAATTTCATGTCATTCACAATGATATTGCAAAAATCGATGTTAAAACACAAATGAATGACGAATCGATTACTTGGCAAATTTATTATGAGAAAAAATCAAGTGGAAATTTTTTACACAAATTAAAATTCCACTTTCCAACTGGTATCATCACTCCTGCAGAGGATTGGGAAACACAAGGTATATGGTTTCAAGAAACGCATTTTTCCTCCCAATCAAAAGGAACGGTGATTGTGACGACACCAAAAGATCAACCGCAATTAACATTATACATACAAGCGGATCAACAAGAATTATCATTATCTAATGAAGACGAAGCGATTAAGTCTACGCTTACAACTAATGAGATATCAAAAGAAAAGCCAGACGTCACATCGAATATCTTTTCAGGAGAGGATGCAAAAGAAAAAATTTTGACTGTGTCCCTGCCAACAACTGGTTCTTTTGAAAATGGCTTAACAACTGAAGTGCTAACTGCTGATCCAACCGAAAATTCAGCAAAGGAATCATCTAGACAGATGCAAGTAACTTCAATTGGTGCAAAAGATTTACTTATTTCACCTACGGCATTTGCCGATGTTGTTGTTACTTCGAAGGCTAAAACAAATGGGAATGATGAATGGAGAAAACAAACAAAAGTTGTTTCAAAAGCTAATGGGAGTAGTCATAGTGGAAACAACAACAATTATAGCTATTATAGTGATGCTATTAATCCTGCCAATCGTTATTTTCAATTTATGCAAGGTTCAGGTTCAAATGTAGTTGCTTATCCACTAAATCAATTAAAAGAACAAATTAAAAGTAAACCTGTTGGCAGTACCTTACAATACACAGATAAAAATGGTAATAAGATGGATGAAGTAATTACGCTGAATTTTAGTGAGGTCGGGGCGTATTTAGATGTAGATAACAATGTTAGGCCAATCGGAGCTAAGCTAACCATTTCGAATCTACAAATTGGAGGTGGGCCAACTTGGTTAAATAGTAACAGTATTTATCCATGGGTAGAGTTTTCCAATAATTTATACTCTGGTGTTGTTTATTGTTATGTACAAGGTTTTGATATGGATGTTGAATTTTTTGAAAAAGGTAATGAGAGTAAATTGATTACTTTTGGTAATGAAGGAGATAATTCTGTTTTTACATTTTCTTCTTTAAATGGTTACGGAAATGGAAGCCTTAATCCTGCGCCAGCTAAGAGTATTAATCGCCATGAATTTGCTGGTCTAAGAAATAAAGGTGATGGACAATTAGTCAAAAATTCTTTGCTCACAAAGCACTCGGATGGAAAGTATTTTGCTGAAAATCCCACAGAAAATGGATTTGATGATTATTTAGGAGCTAAAAATTTCAATTTAGCAGCGGTTTCTTTTCCCTTAAAAGGAACGAAACATGAGTTTACAATGGGAACAACTTATGGACGAGCTTGGAATACTTTTGCTAGCAGTCAAGTCAAAAAAGTTCCACAAAAAGCACCAACAAAGACCGTACAACCATTGCAACAGTATCAAAAAGGTGACACATGGGATAATCCTACCGGTGCAGAATCTGGTTTTGCGCAACGGTATTGGAATGATTTAGATAGTTATGACAGAGATAAAGATTTACCTTGGGAATTTTCCTTAAGTTATCGCCAAGTAGGCCATAACGCCGAAGAGGATAAATTAGCGCCAGGAGTTCCTAAAAAGGAACAGCGATTTGTAGTGCCGGGTACAGAACACTATTACTTTATTAATCAAGAAACTATCAACCCATACACAGAATCAATTTTAATGCCAGAAAGTTATGTGATTAAAGATGTCTTACCTGAAGGAGTAACTTTTAAAGGAGACGTTACTCTTTACAATTTAGATGGTTCTATCTTGAATCTAGCGAGTAATGCTATTGCGTATGAGGCTTCAGAAAGAAAATTAGAAGTTACGATTCCAGCCGAAGTAGCCAAACAAATTCATCAAAAAGGGGCGATGAGCCAATACGGTGGTAAAGAGTTTAGTTTACGCATAAAAGTGCAAGTAGTAACAAAAGATAGTGCTAATAGTAAGGCGTTAATGACGAATAGTGCTAGCGTAGAATTTATTTATGCTAATGATATTGCAGCTGAAGCAAGGGAGACCAATAGGGTTCAAACGCGAGTAAGAGAAGCCACCGTTAATAGTGAATTGACGAAAATAGATGAAAGTGGTGCTAATCTTGGCGGTGCAGAATTTGGTCTATTTGAAAGCAAAACAGATGAAGAGGCAAAATATGTGACTAAAGAAACTGAAATTGATGGTAAACTGCAGTTTAACAATATTCTGCCTGGTAATTATTGGCTAAAAGAAACTAAAACACCCGCCGGTTTTGAAACAATGGTCCCGATTTATGTGCAAGTGAACAAAGACGGAACTATTACCGGTGTAGGCATCGAAAATAACAAAATTGAAAATAAGTTAAAGCCAATTGAAATTACGCTTAAGAAAACCGATGAAAAAGGAAAATACCTATCTGGAGCCAAGTTCCAATTACGAGCAAAAACAGGACAAGAAAAATACGACTCGATTGAAAATACGGCGCAATCAGGAAGTTACGCTTTTAAAAATTGTCAGCCGGGTATCTATGAACTAATAGAGATTCAAGCACCTGCTGGTTTTGAAAAAATTGAGGGTGTTATCGGGATACTAAGAATTACATCTTCTGGTAAGGTTACTTATTCTTTAGGCGATGTAGCTATCTCAGAATTAGAGAATACCCTTCAGCTCACGTTACCAACAGTCGTCAATAAATTGAAAAAATTTGATTTAAACCTCGAGAAAAAAGATGCAACTACTAATGAAATCTTAGACGGAGTGGAATTCACTTTGTTTGATGAAAGTGGCAAGGAAAAAATCGGTGAAGCACAGGTAACTAAAGCTGGAAAAATAACCTTTGAAGGGTTACTTCATCCGGGTAAAACGTATCGCCTAAGGGAAACTAAAGCTTTACCAGGGTACTTATCATTACCGGCAGATTTTATTATTACTGTAGCCAGTGATGGCAGTATTACCGTTTCCTATAACGATACACCTTACCATTTTACTGCTATAAAAAATGAAACTGGTGAAAAAAATAATTCGATTGCATTGACTGTTTTTAATAAATCCCGTACGTCACTTCCCAAAACTGGTGGAACAGGACGGCACAAGTTAAGTCTATTGGCACTTCTAACCATTGGCGTCGTATTAACTTTCTTTTTTTACTATCAGCCAAAAAGTAATAAAGGAGGGGAAGTATAATGAGAAAAATAGTGAATGTGCTTTTTTCAATAACGTTTCTTTTTTCTTTAGTTGGCGGTATTCTTCCCCAAAGTGTACGAGCTGAAACAAGTGAACAAATAGAGATTGTTTTGCATAAACGAATCTATCGGGATGTTCGTGCACCAGAAGATCATTTTTATGAAAATGATGGCTTAACGATTAAAGAAGATAGTAAAAATCCAGATGATCTTGCTCTAATCGAAAAAACAGTCGGTTTAAATGGTGCTAATTTTGAAGTATTTGATGCGACTAAACTTTATGATCAAACAAATTTAACACCAGAAAAGTTTGTTGCTTCATTTTCTAAAATGTCTCGTAAAGAAGCCAAGAAAATAGCACACGAGGAAAATTTACAACACATTGGAAAAATTACCACTCAAACTGATAGCAAACTCCAAAAAGAAGGAATTGCTCGCATTCAGTTACCAAGCCAAAAAGGAAAAGCCTATTTATTTATTGAGACAAAATTAAATGAAAACAAGCAATTAAATGTCGATTTAGATAAAAAAGCGGCACCGTTAATGGTACTGTTACCCCAATATCACCCAATTAATCAAGAAGTTTTAAAAGAGATACATTTATACCCTAAAAATGTTGGTTATGTTCGTGATCCTTACTTTTTTAAATATGGGAAAAATTCAGCAAGTGATCTTACAGAAGGAAAACCGGTGACAGGAGCAAAGTTTGTTATTTTTCAATATGACAAAAATAAGCAAAAAATTTATTTAGATATGAGTCCAGTGCATGATTTACAAAATAGTTGGGTTACTTCAAGTGATCCACTAAATGATACGCGTGTAGATAAATTTATCTCTGATCAAGACGGGCTAGTAAATACAGGTGAACGCTTCTTGCCTAGTGGTACGTATTACTTTGAAGAAGTTCAAGCAGCACCGGGATATAGGATTGATGCGGCTGCTAAGAAAGTAAAGGTGGAAATTCCTGAAGCTTGGTATGACGATGATGGAAATTTTCAACCGGTTAAGGTGAATGGTCAAGAAATGGATGAGCTTATTTCTGGTAAAGTACCTGAATCTGCCTATCAAAAAAAAGAGCCACGGGTTTACAACTATCAAACAAAGACATCAGTACCGCAAGATCCTCGTCCAAATGGGCGTTTACCCCAAACACTTGGGACAATGGTGCCGGCTGATTTAGTGAAAACATTGCGACAAAGGTTACCGCAAACGAATGAAGGAAAGTCACTTTTGTTTGTTTTTGGTCTGGTTTTGATTTTTGCTGTCATTTCAGTTTGGAGAAAATTCATTATCCATAAGATTGGAAGATAAGCCAATTATTTTATAAATACGTAAAAAATTAGGAGGAATAAAAATGAAAAAAAGTTCAAAAGTTTTGCAAATTTTAACTGCCATTCTTGTATTGATGCCACTATTCTGCTTCTTTGGTGATAAAAATTCTATCGCCGCTGAGGTAGAAAAACAAACTGTTATGCTTCATAAAAGAGAGTTTACTGCTTATCCCACAGAGGAGATCAAAAATACTGGTGAAGAAATGCCAAATTTTGATGGGGAACCTTTAGCGGGAGCTGAGTTTACAGCTTATGATATGACGCAGACTTATTGGGATAGTTACCGTGCTACAGAAGGTAGCCATACAAATAAAGAAGCGGCTGCTATTGATGCAACGCTTAAAGCAACCTTGCCAAATGAGGGTATTGTTTTTAGTTTAACGGATTCAGATGGCAAAACTGTAAAAGATTTACCAGTTGTTTCGAATAAGAAGAAGGCAGTCTATCGGTTTGTTGAAACAAAAAAACCTGCTGGAGTAGTAAGTAATAAGAGTAAAGATTTTGTTTTGGGTTTGCCTGTTCATGATGAAAAAACCAATGAAAAGCTAGCGACTGTTCATATTTATCCCAAAAATGAAGTAAAGACGCTAGATTTAGAGTTTATTAAATATGGAATTGAAGTTGGTCAAGATGCTAAAGCTTTACTAGGAGCAAAATTTAAGTTACGTAAAGTAGGTAGCGGTTATTATCAAGATGGCAATTTTCTGGCAGAAGCATCAGCTGCACAAATTCTTGAATCAAATAAAAACGGGAAAGTCTCTGTGGCAGGTTTAAATTTAGAACCTGGAACATATATCTTCTCAGAAATTGATAGTGCTGTCTCTGTTTCTGGTAAACAAACAAAACAAACTGAAGAAATTTATCACTACAAAGAAAAAGATGTTGTAACAGCAACTGTTAATGACAATATGGAAATTGAATATACTTACTTTGATGCCGTTCAAGCCGAAAAAAAAGGTGATACGGCGGTTGCATATAACTATAAAACGCCTGAAGTAAATAAAGTTGCTGATGATACGACAGTTGAAGCAGGACAAAAAGTTACTTATACCATTACTACAATCGTGCCAAATGATATTGAGCGGTATACTACTTTTACATTAGTTGATGAATATGATGCGCGCTTAGATTTAATTTCATCTTCAGAACAAATAAAAGAGTCAATGAAAATTTCAGACAAAACAATAACAGATGTTACAGCTGAAGTTGATACTACTGGTAATCCGTTTACTATTAAATTGACGCCAAAACAGTTAGCAAAATACAAGGGTAAGACAATTTCTTTTACTGTTGAGATGAAAGTCAAAGGTAGCACAAATCTAACACCACTGGAAAATAAGGTAGTGTTAGAAAATGATTTTTATGATAAAGAGACGACTGAAACGGTTACAACTGGTGGCTATATTTTCCAAAAAGTCGATAGTGTCGACAAATCTGCTTTAGCCAATGCTAAATTTGTCATTACTAAAAAAGTTGATTCAACTACACATTACCTAGTCTTAAATAACGAGGAAGGTAAAGAAGTTAGTGGAAATCAGGCAACAGATGACTTAAATGTGTCTTGGACGACTACTAAAGATAAAGCGACAATCTTAGTTTCTGATCAACATGGCGCCTTTGGTGTCTATGGTTTAGCAAAAGGCGAGTATCAATTACAAGAGATTGCGGCACCAGAAGGTTATGTTCTTTTAAAAGATGCACTTCACTTTACTGTCATTTCAGGTACCAATGAATTCAAAGAACTTGAAGCTATGGAAGTAACCAATAAACAACGGGGTGTTTTACCGTCAACCGGCGGTATGGGGATTGTAGGCTTTATCGCTGTCGGTTTACTAGGTGTAAGTGCAGCAGTGCTTTATTTTAAAAATGGACGTAAGAAATTTGAAGCATAGTGAATATTAAAAGAAAAGCCGACATTTTTGTTGGCTTTTCAGATACATAAGAAATGAGGGAGTCTAATGAAAAATATTGGTCGATTAATAGTAGATATAGTCATGATTTTAATATTATCTGTTGGACTCTTAGCTTTAATCTATCCCTTTGCCAGTGATGCAATTAATAATTTTTTAGATGAACAAATTGTTCACTATCATACACAGCAAATAAATCAACAAACTAAAGCCGCCACCCAAAAAAGAAAGATCGAACTTGAAAAAAACAAAAAATTAGCTGAAGGAGCAGGAAATCCAGGAAAAGACCCTTTTGAAAAAGGAGCGCACCCTGTAAAAGCAACACCAGATTATTATCAACAACACACTATTGCAGTGATCAATATTCCGAAAATTAATGTTAAGTTGCCAATTTTTGATCATACCAACGAACTATTTTTAAAAAAGGGAGCAGCACTTTTAGAAGGTACTTCCTATCCAACTGGTGGCAAAAGTACGCATGCTGTTGTCTCCGCTCATCGTGGTTTACCAGAAGCTAATCTTTTTACCGATTTATCGCGCCTAAAGGAAAAAGATCAATTTTTTATTGTCAGTAATGGGGAAACGTTAGCATACGAGGTTAATCAAATAGAAGTAGTGGAACCCACTGAGATTGAGACTTTAGCGATTGTTCCCAACAAAGATTATGTCACATTAGTAACGTGCACACCTTATATGATTAATAGTCACCGTTTGTTAGTCAGAGGAGAGCGTATTCCTTTTAAAAAAGCAATGACAAAAATGTTGAAAAAAAATGACCAACAACGACAAGCTAAATTTTGGTTAACGGTAGCAAGTTGTATCGTTATTAGTGTAGGGTTATTACTTTTTCTTTATTGGCGTATTTGGAACTGGCGAATTTCTAATCAAAAATATGATTTGAATTTTTGTGTTATTGACCAATACGGTATTCCAAAAGTGGGTTTAGAAGTGACACTCTTTACTACAAATGGTAAACATCAAATTACCAGAAAAGGTAAGCCAATAAAATCATTCACCACGGTCGATGGTAAATTATATATTGGGCAGCTAAAAGGTGGCTGTTATCGTGTCAAAGTTGGTTCATTAATTTTTAAAGTAAAGATAAGAAAAGTAAAGGATAAAAATTTCTATCAACAAAAGATACTAGAAAATCCAGCCAACTTTTTTGTAGAATCAGTCATTCAAAACGAATTAACTGAAAAAAAGATTGCAAAGAAATGGTTAGCTAATACAGAAAGCTAACATTAATTTTTATTATTCGTTTTAAATTAACCATTTTTTTGTATAAAGCCTCTTGTAAACACGGATTATTGATGATTACAAGGGCTTTTTATTGCGAAGAAAAGCGGTTTATCATCCTTGTCATCGCTTTTTGGGTGTGTTTGTTCTACAATTAAGAAGAGGTGAGAGTATGATTGAACAAACGATTTTATTATTAGTTGGTGGTGGATTAGGTGGTGTCTTAGGCGCTGTTTTGGGAATTGGTGGCGGTATTATTTTGACGCCTTTTCTAACCCTAATAATTGGTTTGGACATTAAATATGCGATTGCCGCTAGTATTATCAGCGTGATTGCTACTAGCTCGGGTGCGACGATTGCGTATTTGAAAGATGAGATGCTAAATTTACGGATTGCGATGTTTTTAGAAATTGCTACTACTATTGGCGCTATTGTTGGTGCTTTATTAACGAGCATTGTGGCACCGCAATTTTTATTTGTTTTATTTGGAAGCTTTTTATTATTCTCAGCTATCAATATGCTCAAAAAATTACGTAGCCAAAAGACAGATCAAATAGCGACTAAAGGCGACGCGTTAGCTGAAAAATTAAAGTTAAATGGTTCGTATTTTGAAAAAACTACGCAACAGCAAATTGATTATCAAGTGGAAAAGGTACCAGCAGGCTTTGCCATGATGGTCGCTGCCGGACTTGCATCAGGATTGTTAGGAATTGGAAGTGGTGTTTTTAAAGTAACTGCTATGGATACGATTATGAAAATGCCGCTAAAACCTTCCAGCGCGACGAGTAATTTAATGATGGGGGTTACGGCGGCGGCTTCAGCAATGGTTTATTTTTTTAATGGCACAATTCTACCAGAAATAGCAGCTCCTCTAGCTTTAGGTGTTTTGGCAGGTGCATTACTTGGTTCACGAATTATGCAACATATGCAGCCCAAATGGATTCGTTTAATTTTTATTCCTGTTTTAGTAGTAATGGGATTACAAATGGTATTACGTGGTTTTGGGGTGAGTGTAGGATGAAAGAAAAACAAGAACAAACTGAAATTCAGGTAGTGGAGTTGGCGATAGGAAAAATTTTACGAATTGGGGTCGTTGTTTCTGCCGCAATTATTGCTTGTGGGCTAATCCTCCTGATAGTAAATGGTAATAGCGGTGATTTAGGACAAGCACCTAATACTTTTGCACTTATCTGGCATGGGCTTATCACGTTGCAACCGGCAGCATACATTATGACTGGCATTTTTTGTTTAATTTTAACACCGGTTTTGCGAGTTGTTGTCTCTATTTATGCCTTTTTTAAAGAAAGTGATTATTTATACGTTGGTATTACCGCAATGGTTTTAATTATTTTATTAATTGGTATTTTTATTGGGTTTGTTGCGCGCTAAATAAGAAAATAATGACAAAAAGACGTGAAAAAAGCAAGTAGTAATAGTTTGAAAAAATCAGACTATACTACTTGCTTTTTCATGTCTTTTTTATTTTAATGACCACTTGTAACTTTGATACCAATGATACCCACTAATAACAAAGCAACAAATACCCAAGTTAAAGGGGCTAATTTATCGTGAAAAAAGACCACACCCACAATAATTGAACCGACTGCACCAATGCCAGTCCAAATTGGATACGACAAACTCATGGGGAGTACTTTTATTGCTTTTGATAAAAATAGAAAACTTGCAATCATCCCCAAAATGGTGTAAATGGAATAGTCTAGCTTAGCAAACCCTGCGCTTGCTTTCATCATCGTGGACCAAAAAACTTCTAAAATACCTGCCAAACCTAAATAAAGCCATGCCATCATTTTTATCTACCTCCTCAAATTATGGCAAATAAAAAAAGAGGGCATCATTCCTACAAAGACCTAACGGAATGATTTCCTCTTTAAGCTGCCCGGTAGCAGCGAATACTTTATTTGCTTAAAAGTGATTCTAGCACAGGTATGCTAAAAGTCAACGCTCGCGGCTTAAATGAGCAAATTTTTACTAATTTCTGACACTATTCTGACATTGTGGCATCAATGGCGGCCATTAATGCGTGACGAAAATTATTAGCTTCTAACGCTGCTACACCTCGAATAGTTGAGCCACCAGGAGAAGTAACGCCATCTTTTAAAACGGCCGGATGCATTTTACTTTCTAATGCTAATGTTGCGGTACCTTTTAACATTTGTTCTACTAGTTCATAAGCTAAATCACGTTTTAAGCCATGTAATACCCCAGCATCTCCCAAACTTTCAATTAATATAGCAATAAAAGCTGGTGTGCAACCTGCAATGGAGCCGACGATTTCTAAACTATCTTCCGGTACTTCATAAACTGCCCCAAGAGGAGTTAAACTGTCTAAAATAAACGCTTTTACTTTAGAATCAATATCTTTTGCAAAGCTAATGCCTAATACGCCAGCTCCTACTTGAACCGGTGTGTTTGGAATTGCATGGGCAATTGGATACTCTTGACCGACTTCTTTCATCATGGCAAAGAGATTTATGCCACCTGCTACAGAAACAATCGGCACTTTTTTAGCCAATACTGGTTGCGGTAGTGATTTTAAAATAGGTAACACACTACTATTGTTTGTGGCGATGATAATGAGATCCATCCCGCTTAAATCATTTAAGTCTGTGAGAAGTTGAAAACCTAATTCTTTTTGTAAATTCGCAGCTGTTTGGCTATGCCCACCTTTGACATAAATATTTTCAGCTGGGATTTGTTTGTCATAAAGCATTCCTTTAATTAATGCACTGCCGATTTGTCCGGCACCAAAAAACGCAATCTTCATCTTTTTTCCTCCTAATTGTAATTAAAAATTTTAGTTAAAAATTTTAGCGCAGTTGTAAATAGTGATTGAAATAATTTTTATAAGCTTTGTAACCAGCAATAATGGCACCTAAACTCGTAGTTGAAAGAAGCATAAAAGTTACCATAATCTGATATTTAATAGCATGAACCGGATCCACACCAGCAAAAATCAAACCTGACATCATGCCGGGTAAACTAACTAGGCCAACGGTTTTGGCAGAATCAATGGTTGGTTGCATCGCTGTTTTAATACTTTCTTGTAAAATAGGTAAAGACGCCAATTTAACTGGAGCACCTAGCGCTAATTTTTCAAGCACTTGTTGTCTTTGGTCGTGAAATTTTGTATACAAATTACGGTAGCATAATCCAATTGCTATCATCGCGTTACTGGCAATCATACCGCTAATAGGAATAATTTGCGAAGGAATAAATTTAATCGCACCAGCGGCAATTAAAACGCCCATCGTAAGATAAGTGCTAATAAAAATTGCCAACAATGAATCTAAGTAGTGCTTATGTGGGCTAGGATTACGCTTGTGGGCATTCCAAGCAGCATTTAAAACAATGAAAAAGCTCATACAAGTGGTTAGCCAAAAATTGTTGACTTGGAATAAATATTTTAAAAGATAACCTACAATAAATAGTTGCACCACTGCACGTAAAATACTGTAGAATATATCGCGACTTAAGCCTAGTTTTTCTTTGTAACTAATCGCTACGGCCACTAAAACTAAAATAAATGCTAAAATAAGTGATTGATTATTAACGGCTAATTGGTTCATCAATGATACTCCCTTTTTCTAGCCACAAAATTTTGCTGGCGTTTTGGATTTCTTCAGGATCGTGGGTCACTTGAATAATGGTGACATTTTCTTTTTGAACAGCCCCAATTAAGTCGTGTACAATATTTTTGCTTTTTTCGTCTAAACCAGTTGTTACTTCATCTAATAATAAGATTTCAGGCAAAAACATCAAATTCCGAATTAACGCTACCCGCTGTTTTTCACCACCAGAAAGCTCAGTAATCTTTTTATTAAGATAGCTAGTTGGTAAAGCTACTAGCTCCAATAATTCTGCTGCACGTTTATCATCAAAATTTTGATTGCGCACCGTATAGGGAAAACACAAGTTGTCAAAAACAGTTGCCCCAAACAGACTAGGTTGTTGAAAGCAATAAGATACTTGTTGGCGATATTTCACAATTTCATAGTCAGATTGTTGCTTATCTTTAAAATAAACTTTTCCAGCAGTGGGGGTTAATAAGGTTGCAATTAACTTAAGTAGTGTGCTTTTACCTCCGCCAGAAGGACCGGTTAAGGTTAAAAAGTCGCCATTTGTTAGTGCAAAAGAAATATTTTGGATGATTTTTTGTCCGGCTATTTCATATTGCACATCGGATAGACGTAGTAATGTCATAAAACTCTCCTTATATTTTTTTATCATTCAACTTTTTATTGTAAAGGAGGAATGGAAAAAATTCTAATGATGGAACTTAATTGAAAAGAAGTATCAATCACAAAATAGAGAAGGTCAAAGTAACGTTTTAACGTTATAATGAAATAACAAGTTTTTTTGAAAAGGGGTCAGAAGATGGTAGCAGTAAAAGTTGTAGTAAGTGATGTGGATGGCACGATTTTAAATTCTCAACACCAAATGAGTCAAAGATTAAAAGAAGCCATTAGAAAAATAGCAGAAAAAAATATTCCATTTGTACTAGCTTCTGCTCGTTCACCTGAAGGGATGAAACAAATTAGTCAAAAATTAGCGGTCACAAATTCGCCGCTAGCGGCTTTTAACGGCGCATTAGTGATTAGGCAAGATCAAATAATTTATAGTCAGCCAGTAGAAAAAGAAGACGTCAAAAAAATATTAGCTACTTTAAAAGTTCAATTTCCTACTATTGCTGTGAATTTGTATAGCTCAAATGAGTGGTATGTTGATCGGATGAACCAAGATGTAAAATTAGAAAGTGAAATTACCCAAATAACACCTATTGTGACAGATTTAGATCTACTAGTTGATACACGACCGGTGCACAAACTATTGCTTATTGGTGCTGTGGCTGAGATTACAGCTGCAAAAGATTTCTTAGCTCAAGAAGTTACTACAAGCGCACTTTATTTATCTAAAGATAATTATTTAGAAGTGACCCATCGCACCGTTTCAAAGGAAAGTGCCTTACAAGCCATTGCGCAATATTATAATATTACCACTAAAGAAATTATGACATTTGGTGATAACTATAATGACATTCCTATGCTTGTAGCAGCTGGAGTAGGAGTAGCGATGAATAATGCTCCTCTAGAAGTAAAAAAAGTAGCTGATAGAATTACCAAATCAAATGATGAAGATGGTGTCGCTCATATTTTAGAAGAGCTGTAATGTAGGCTTGAAATGAGAGCAAACGTACCAAATTATTTTTCTAGCAATTAGTAGTAAATAACGTGGACAAAATTCGAATGTTAACGCGATGTAAAAATTGTTTGAATAATCAGTGAATTTCGTTTACAACTGTTATTTTACATGTTATAACCTTTCAAAAGAGAGATTGAGGTGATTTCTTTGAAAAAAGAAGAAATATGTATTAATGCAGTATATGAAGCAAACGTTATTGGTTATGATGAGCGGAAAACAGTGAGAGTTGTTAATATCTTTGAACGAACTGCAACGGTAGAAATTCTAGACTGTGGACTTTTGGCATTGGCAAAATTGGAACAATGAAGGAATCATTAAATGTCTAAATTAAAAATACGCAAGCGTTTAAAAGGTCTGTTTGTAAGAAATGACCAATCGACGCTTGCGTATTTTTTATCTAAAATGGTAATCCAAAAAAAGTAACGTTAAAATTATTTTTGTGGGCTAGCTATTTATTTTTAGGAATAATGGTAATACGATATTTTTCAAAATAGCTTGCATCCCCTTTGCTTTGGGTAAAAGCAAAAATTCCCATCAGAATTGCACCAATAGTATTAGTTAATAAATCCCCCATAGTATCCATCAAAGCCGCGCGACCAATTAAATCAACACCCCCAGCACGGTAACGTTGTAAATTCATATCCCCAATCGTATCACACAAGAATTCCCAAAATTCCCAAAAGACACCACAGACACCAGCAAATGCAAAGCCGAAAAGCAAAAAGAGCCAAGGCGAGACAGCTTTACTTTGGGCTTTTTTTAAAGTGAGGATTGCGATCCCATATCCCAAAGCAGTTAAAACCATGGGGCTAATGCTGTGAAGTAATTTATCCCACCAACTGATGTAGGCAATTAAATGCAGACAAGTTCCTAAAAAGACCGAAATTAATAAAAAGAACCAATAAAAAATAACAATCATATCTGGAATTTCAATTCGTAAGAACTTGCGGCATAATTGTGGCAAGTAAATTAAAATGATACCGGCGATACATTCAACAAAGACTACCGGTGAATCTGATCGCGCCTTTGTTACCAATTCAAAAAAGTTAAACGCTAATACAAAAAGTCCAAAAGTTAAAAGTCCTAGTTGGATTTTTTTGATATTCATAAGTAAACCCTCCAACAAAAGTGTCAACAGTAACTGTTGCAATAAGTGCCAGTCTTAGTATACCAAAGATACGGAGATTACTAAATTAAGAGCCATTTGTCTTAGTCTAGCCACTCTGTTAATGCTTTTAAAACGGTTGTAACTGCAGGATCAGTTTCTTTTAGGAAATCATGTGGTAAATAATACACTGGCAGAAATTTTCCAGCACTATTTTTTCGAGCTAGTGTTTTACTGTATTGAAACGGCACTTCATTATCACTCGTACTGGCAGTACTGAATACAGGAGGTAAAGTAGTTAAATCATTTAGCGTTAATTCAAATTCTTTCTGATTGGCTGGTGTAATACCATAAAATTGCGTTAATAGCTGGTGAGAGACACCGTATAAATAAAGCAGATAGCGCTGCATAAAAGGATCGTCGAAAACAGGTGTTTTTTGATTAATGCCTTGAATCATTTCTTCAGTTATTCCCTCTGAGATTAGCTTACGGGGAATCGTAATAAATTTTAAATCATAATAACCATAGAAATTGATTATTTGATGAGGAAGGACTTGCCTTTCTTTTTGTAACCATTTCGTCAATAAAAGCATCAGGTAACTACCAGCAGAACGACCACAAAAGCTAAAAGGCGCACCTTGAATAATCGTATTTTCTATTTCATACCAAGTCTGTTTTAATTGAGTAAAAATTTCTGATAAGCTGCTATTTGGTGCCAATAAGTAATCAAAACTGATCACTGTGTACCCGCGTTCTAAAAAAGTACGAAGCAGATTTTCAGATAAATCAGCCTTACTGCCGTAAACTAAACCACCACCATGAAAATAAAGAATATAGCGGGGCGCCATTTTAGTCAGAGGTAGGTAAATGGTCGCTTCACCACCGCTGGTTAAGTGAACTTGTTTTTTCATTTTGTTTCCTCCGTAGTTTTAAATGTAATAAGTATGTGGCGATTTCGATATTCATTGTTTGTAAGTTATTGTTTAAATCTAAAGAAAGTAATTCTTGGATACGATCGATTCGATAGCGAATTGTTTTAGCATGCAAATACATTGTTTCAGAAGTTTTCTTATAGTTGCGATTATTTTGAAAAAAAGTAAATAAAGTATTAAATAATTCTGGTTGTTGTAACTGCAATGTAACGAGCTTAGATGGAATCAAATCGGCAACTTTTGTTAAATTATCTTCTGTAAGAAAATAACGGAAAATGCCTAAATCATGAATGTTAACTACATTTGCGATTAAGTAGTATTGATTGAACCGTAATGTGTCAAGGCAATCAATTAAAATTTCTTTAATTGTTTCTTTTGATTTGGGTGAACTTATTGCAATAAAAAGGTCGTTATTTTGTTTCAAAAATTCACTAAGTTGTTGGCGTATCTCTTCTTTTGTCAGACATCTATGTTCATCTTTTAAATTATATAGAATTAATGAATAATTATGATGTTCAAAAAATAAAGTATGAGTACGTAAATTTCGTAATTTATTCCGTAAGTTTCGCTTCTTGTCGTCAGACAATTTTTTCGTTCCAAATGCTACTCCTTGATAATAAGAGTAATGATCCATTTTTGCTTCTTTAAGTAAACCCTCTAGTTCATCAAGATTATTAGGCGTATTTTGTAAAATTGCATCGGCTAAGTTATTTAAACGGGTATAACGATCCTTTTTTATTAAAAAGTCCATTTGCAATCTTTCTTGAATGACATCGATTAAGTTTTCAATAATCATGAGATCTGTTTCTTTTAGTCCATCCTCACCTTCATGTACTAAAAGAGTACATTCACTACTAAAATTGTTGGCAATATTAGTTTGTAGGGCCAAATATTCTTTACTTTCGCTATGTGAGAATAGTGTTAGAAATTCATAGTGGTTTTTACTAAATTCGCTAATGGGCATCTGTACTCTTTTGGTGACGACTAATTCATGAGGAAGTGTCCCGAAATTTAACGTTAATTTCTGTTCTGGTAAAAGTAAAAGACAATCTTTTTTTATCATCCGATAAAATTCTGTCATGATCTGTTCATAGGAAGAAAAATTTCTAGTTAAACGATTAAAACGTTGTCGTACCTCGTAGTAGGTTTTTAGAACATGAGATTGATGATTTAAGATTGGTTGGTAAATTGCTAACACGATTTGTTCATAGGTTACATCTTTTCTTATTTTTATTAAGGGGAATTGATACTTGCCACAAAAAGAAAGTAGCCAATCTGGAACACGATTAATTAAGCGATCTACTTTTACTACTAGACCACTGACACCAATTCCACGCATTTTTTGGAAAAACGCTTCAATTGCAGGTAGTTCCAAGTTTTCAAACGCATAAAGTGAGGTTAAAATAAGCTGGTTCTTTCGACTCCAGTTTTCAATGTCTAGTGCTTCTAAAATCATTACTGATTCAATTTCATTTTCTAAACCAATTTCACCTGTTAGTAACTGACTATTTTGGAATATTTCTAACCTCAATAATTCATAGATTCTCATTTTATTCTCCTTTTTTACGCTTTTGGATAAAAAATAGGCGATTTTTTTAGAATATTATCAAGTGTAAACGCAATCAATAAAAAATACAATAAGTGTGTAAAGAAATATAGCAATAAAAATTAGTTTAGACGTCAACTAATTTAAGCTTTTTTCTTAAAAATAGTTATTTGAAGCGCTCAAAAAAATAAGGAGGCTCATCATGTTACAAACAGTAATTTTAAAAAATAATTATCAAGACTCCATCAATCTAATGCTACTGACAAATAAAATTAATGATTTACCAAAGGTTAATATGAGTCAAATCATGATGGGGACAGAGGCTAATAAGGATATTTTACAAAATACTAATTTATTAACAGTAGAGGCGAAAGATTCTTCGCCCAATGACTTAATGATTGTAGTTGATAGTACAGATGAAAAAATTATGGATGAAGTACTACCAACCGTTCATGAATTTTTAGATGACTTATCTGCCACAAGTAAAACGTCTGAAAATAGAGCCGTTACTTCTTGGGATGAAGCTTTGACACAATTACCAGATGCTAATATGGCACTTTTTAGTATCCCTGGTGAATATGGTGCAACTGAAATGGAAAATGCACTTAAGAAGGGCCTTCATGTTTTTTCATTTACCGACAATGTTTCATTAGAAGATGAAGTTCGCTTGAAAAATTTAGCACATGAAAAAGGTCTATTGATGATGGGACCAGATTGCGGAACAGGAATTATTTCCAGTGTTCCACTTGCTTTTACTAACGTAATTTCTCCCGGGAATATTGGAGTTGTAGGTGCTTCTGGTACAGGAATTCAAGAAGTTACAACAATCATTGATCGGCTAGGAAATGGTGTAGTCCATGCGATTGGAACAGGGGGACGCGATTTAAGTGATAAAGTTGGAGCAACCACAGTCAAAGATGCCATTGTGGCATTGGAAAACCATGAACCAACAGATGTAATTTGCGTTATTTCTAAGCCACCTGCCAAAGAAGTACGAGATGAAGTTGTCCAACTATTGCAAAGTATTTCAAAACCAGTAGTTGCAATTTTTTTAGGTGAAAAACCAACTGCTCATGAAGGAAAAGTTTATCTGGCACATACGTTAGAAGAAACAGCCAAAATTGCAATTGATTTAGCTAGTGAAAAAGCAGTCAAAAAAAATTATTTTGAAGCTGTGGCAAAACCGGATGTACCTATCTTAGCTTCCGATAAAGTTGTCAAAGGATTGTACTCTGGAGGAACTTTGGCAGCAGAAGCAGGCATGATGATTTCAGAAGCTCTTGGTTTAGATGGGCTAATTAAGCAAGAAGGATATATCTTGAAATCTAATGGTTATGAGGTGATTGATTTAGGCGATGATATTTATACCCAAGGCAAGCCTCATCCGATGATTGATCCGGATGTTCGTATTCAAAAAATTCATGAATATGGTACACAAAGTAAAACGGGTATCATTTTATTTGATGTTGTATTAGGCTATGGCGCTCATGAGGATATGGCAGGTGCTTTATTACCAGCAATCAAAGAAGAATTAGCTAAAGCAAAAGAAGAAAAGCGTACGTTATATTTTGTTGCCACAGTAGTAGGGACTAGAAAAGACCCTCAAAATTATGATGAAACAGTGAAACGATTAGAAGATGCGGGTATATTTGTTGCTGAGAGTAATGCTAAGGCAGTCCAATTAGCTTTATTACTAAAAGGTATTACTATATCAGAATCAAACAAAGAAGTAATTGACTATAAAGGTGAAAAAGTGGCCGTGCCACAAGCTAGCGCAGCTGTAACAGAAATTTTAAACACGAAACCACGTATCATTAATGTTGGCTTACAGAGTTTCAATGAGTCTATCACAGACTATGGCGGAAAATCAGTACAATTTAATTGGCGACCAAAAGCTGGTGGCAATAAAAAAATGATTAAAATTTTAAGTGCATTAGAAGATCATGCGGCAGAAATTCAGGCTGAAAATGAAAAAGTAATTGAAAAAATCAAAAATTCACAACCATTTTTAGTAAACGTCGTACCAGCTAACACGGTGATTCCCGAACTAAATGAAGCAAAAAAAACATTATTACATGCTGGACCGCCAATTACTTATGATCAAATGACAGGACCAATGAAGGGGTCTTGTATCGGTGCAGCGTTATTTGAAGGCTGGGCAGAAGATGAAACAAAAGCAAAACAGCTTTTAGAAAATGGAGAAGTTCGTTTTATCCCTTGTCATCATGTTCATGCGGTTGGCCCGATGGGTGGAATCACTTCAGGTAATATGCCAGTGGTAGTAATTAAAAACCGCTTAGATGGTACAAAAGCATATTGCACAATGAATGAAGGCATTGGTAAAGTATTACGTTTTGGGGCTTATTCACAAGAAGTTATTGATCGTCTTCATTGGATGAAGGATGTTTTAGGGCCGACGATTTCAAAAGCATTACAGCAAACGGAAGAAGGAATTAATCTAAATGTGCTCATCGCTCGTTCAATTACAATGGGGGATGAATTTCACCAACGCAATATCGCGGCTTCGGCCAATTTCTTAAAAGAAATTGCGCCACTAATTGTCAAATTACAAATGGATGAAAAAGAAAAATATGATGTTATTAAATTTTTAGCTGATACAGATCAATTCTTTTTAAATATTATGATGGCAACTGGCAAGGCAATTGTAGATGCAGCTAGGAAAGATACGAAAGGGACTATTGTAACTACAATGACACGTAATGGGGTAGATTTTGGTATACGTATTGCTGAAAGTGGTGATGATTGGTATACCGCACCAGTGAATACGCCAAAAGGATTATACTTTACGGGCTTTACAGAAGCAGATGGTAATCCTGATATTGGAGATAGTGCTATCACAGAAACCGTTGGTGTTGGAGCGATGGCAATGGTGGCTGCTCCTGGTGTGACACGTTTTGTAGGTGCGGGAGGATTTCAAGATGCTTTAGATATCTCTAATGAAATGGAACAAATTTGCCAAACTCATAACCCGACATGGACAATTCCAACATGGGATTTCAAGGGAACTTGTTTAGGGATTGATATCCGTAAAGTCGTTGAAACGGGAATTACACCAATTATTAATACAGGTATTGCTCATAAAAAGGCAGGAGTGGGACAAGTTGGTGCTGGTACAGTTAGAGCACCTCTAGGATGTTTTGAAAAAGCACTAGAAGCTTATGCTAAGGCGTGGAATATTCATGTGGAATAAGATTGTTATCAGTGATTACTTATTACCTTTAACAAAGTTTGGCACCATTGGCTTTGTTCATAGTGTTTTTGAACATTCCTTTAATCTTAAGGTTGGTGAACAATTAATCAATGTCGCAAACTACAACGAATACCTTTCGTGTTTTGGTTTATTTGTTCCAATAGATTCTTTTGCAAAGATAAAGCCATATATTAAACAAGGAGATCACATTAAAATTAAATCTGATCGGATTGTATTTTACAATCTAGCAGAAATTAAGATATTAAACCTATCAGACTACGAGGTGGTATCTTTAAAAGTAACTGCTACACAGCTAGAAAAAGAGTCGCTGCATTTTTTGCAGCAACTCTTAGTAGCGGCTAATTTGAAAGAAAAAATCGGCATTGAACAAGATGCAAAATTTGTAGCAATAAAAGAACAATTGCTACATCCTGAAACAGCTGATTGGGCTAGTATTACACAATTTTTAATAGGTCGGGGGAAAGGATTAACACCAAGTGGTGATGATATCTTAGTAGCATATACTTTTATTCTTGGTTTGAGTCACATCGACTATATTAAAGCTTTAGTGGCTGAACTTATAAAGCAAAAAGGGAATACTACAGATATAAGTTGGGCTTATATTGAAAGTTGTGTGGCAGGATATGTGAATTCGTTAATTTATCAGTTTTATATGGATTTGAAAGAAAATAAGACAGAAAAGTTTGAAAACGATATTCAACAGATAATGAAAGTAGGACATACTTCAGGAAAAGATATGTGTTACGGTATTTATTTAGGAATAAAAGCACTTTTAACTTTAAATTTTGAAAAGGAGTAAGACTATGGAATCTTCCAAACAGGCAGTAAAAGTAAGCAATAATTATTGGATGAAAGTTGTCGCCTTATTTTTTGTTGGCTGGATCTTGATGTATGCTACTCGTACTATTTTCAATCCGATAATGGGGATAATTGGGGAAAATTTTGGCTTAAGTAATACGCAGTTAGGGTTAGCAAATTCAATTTTCTTCTTAACGTATGCGATTGCGCAAGTACCATTTGGCGTTATTGGAGATAAAATTGGACGCAAATTGGTTATTACAATTGGCTTTTTAATTATGGGGGTCATGACATATTTTAGTGGTCTAGCCACGACATTTGTGATGTTCCTAGTTATTCGTGCCATGGCAGGGATTGGTCAAGGTGCATATTACGGACCGCAATACGCTTTATCCACAGAATCTATTCCGAAAAGTAAATTGACTTTGGGAACAGCGATTATTAATAGCGGAATGGCTTTTGGTACTTCTGGGGGATATTTACTTTCTAGTAAATTGGTTTTGGAAAATGGTGAACATTGGAGTAGACCATTCTTTATTATGGCTATTCCCACTATTATTGTAGCTATTTTATTTTATACTTTGTTAAAAGAAAAAGTGATTCGACCAGAAGATGAAGCAAAAGTAGTTGAAACAGATGCAGTTGGAAATAAGGTATCTTTTAAATCGATTATTTCTAACAAAAACTTACTTGCGGCGTTTATCTTATGTTTTACCAGTATTTATGCTAATTTCGTTATTATTACTTGGTTACCGTCATTTCTAATTGCTGAACGCGGATTTGCGGGTACTAGCGTTGGATTTATTTCTTCTTTAGTACCTTGGGCTTCTATTCCTGGTGCTTTGATTTTTGCCCGTTTTGCTGATAAGTCAGGAAGTACAAAAAAATTAGTTTATTTACTCGTA
This sequence comes from Enterococcus canintestini, assembly GCF_001885735.1. GTDB lineage: Bacteria > Bacillota > Bacilli > Lactobacillales > Enterococcaceae > Enterococcus_C > Enterococcus_C canintestini. The sequence goes on from NZ_JXKG01000006.1 coordinate 32,690, forward strand.
CCATTAGCAATTTTATCTGTTTTTTCTATCGCGTTTGTGACGAATCGAACATTGCTAATTGCAGTTTTAATCTTGTATGGATTGACTGGTAAATTGGCTCTTGATCCGATCGTGGTAGCTTATGTAACAAAAAACGCTCCCAAAGGTTCTCTTTCTACTACATTAAGTGCATACAACTTTATAGGGATGTCCGGTTCTATTTTAGCACCTTATATTACAGGCTTTTTAGCAGATACAGTAGGTTCAATGAAGATTGGATTTTATCTAGCTTGTATCTTACAAGTGATTGGTTTAATAGTATTTGCTGTGTTAGCAAAAGATACAAAAGAAGAAGCATAGCTTTTCAAGCACTGTGATATAGAAGTAATAAAAGTTTGTAGAAGAAGAGTATGCTAGCTATTAATAAAATTATAACCGCTATTTTCTTTACGCTCTTTAGTAATGAAAGCTGGTGGTGGATTATTTCAATCAATAGAGGTGAATAAAATGACAAAAAAGTCTCTATGATCACCCAAATTTTGATTGCCGTCGTTTTAGGTTTGACTTTTGGATTATGGATACCAGAATGGGCCCATTACTTAAAAATTATTGGCGATATATTTTTAAAGTTGATGCAGATGGCAATACCAGTTTTAGTTTTGGGACAAATTATTCAAGCTGTTGGAAATATTAAACCGAAAGAATTGACAAGTTTGGGCTTTCGAACCATTATCGTTTTCGGTATTTCTTCGCTATTAGCCGCTTGTTGGGGAATTTTGATGGCTATCTTGTTTAATCCTGGTTACGGTGTTAAAATGACAGATTCTCTGACTAATGAAATTAAACCGCAAGAAATTTCTTTAAGTCAGACAATTAGTGATTTTTTCTCGAAAAATATTTTTACTTCACTTGCTGAAGGATCAATTATTCAAATTATCGTTTTTGCGTTGTTTTTTGGTTTAGCATTGAGCAAATTTATGCAAAAAAAACCAAAATCTCAACTGTTCCAAATTATAGTTGATTTTAACGAAGTGATTATCAACATTATTTATTATGTAATGATTTTCGCACCAATTGGAATTTTCGCACTAATAGCTTCAACGATTAGCGAATTAGGCATTAAAATTATTTTACCGTTAATGAAGTACTTGCTAGTTTACGGCATAAGTACAGTATTATTTTTAGGAATATGGATTATGATAATTAGTCTTTATGTTAAAGTAAATCCTTGGCGTTTACTTTTGAATATGAAGAATATGTCGGTAATGGCGCTAGCTACGACATCATCAGCGATTACTTTACCCATTGCTATGGAAGAATCTCATCAAAAATTGGGGTTAAGTAATCGCATCACAAATTTGGTATTACCACTGGGAATGTCATTGAATAGTAATGGTTCAGCAATGCACATGGCTATTACAGTTATGACAATTTCACAAATGTATCAAAGTGATTTTTCAATTGAAAGAATGTTTTATTTAGCGATTACTGCTACTTTTGTTTCACTAGCTAATGCCGTAGTGCCAGGAGCAGGGTTAGTATCTTTAGCAATCATTGTGCCACAGATGGGATTACCAATTGAAAGCATTGCTATCTTTGCTGGTGTAGAGTGGTTTGTCGGGATGTTACGAACTATTCTAAATGTTAACTCAGATGTATACTCCGCAATTATAGTAGCAAAATCAGTCAATGAGCTTGATTATACTATTTTTAATCAAAAATGAAAAAATGAGTAAAAAGTTGTCTATTTAAAGTATTATAGACAACTTTTTATTGTTTAATAGGTAAAACATTCATTTCTAAATAGAGTGAATGATTTCACTCTATTTCACGATGTTGGTATTTTAATTTTCTTGTGCTACTATAAGAAAATACGTAAAGCAGGGTTTTAAACTGATTTTGAAGGGAAGAATAAAATGGCTGTATTCTTTTATACTGATCGTGGGAATAATCAAAATGAAGATTTTGTCTATGGTAATGATACATTTGGTTTTATCTTAGATGGTGCTAGTGGCCTAGGGGAAAATTATTTAGTAGGGAATAGTGATGCACAAGTTTTTAGTCATTTTATTGGTAGTCAGTTGATTACACTTCTTGCTAATGAAAAAATGGCGACGAATCGGGCGTTAATGCAAGCAGTGACTAAATTTGCTCAGAAATACCGCAAAGAATTAGGTAGACTAACTCCAGACTTATGGCCGAGTGCTACTTTTAGCTGCTATCGTAAAATCGGCGATGAGATGGAATTTAGCTGGTTAGGTGATTCACCAATAACTGCTTTTTTGAGCCAACAGATGCGCACCTTTTATGACCGAACAGTGCCACAAAATGATCAACGAATTGTGATGACTTTTCATCAGCTCTTAAAAAAAGGTGAAGTAATTGACGTGGCAAAAGAAACAGTCAAAGAAGATTTAATTAAAAATCGTCAGATGAAAAATACACCGAATGGTTATGCTATTTTAGATCCATCACCAATTGGGATTGCACGTTTATCACAAAAAAAACTACCCCTTGTCCAGGTAGAAAAAATTGTCATTACAAGCGATGGTTTTTATCGGTTAGTGGATACGTTTAACGAGTGTACCCCACATCAATTAGGTCAATTTAAAGATTATAGTATGCTTATTTCTGCTTGCGATCATCTTCGCCAGCTAGAAAGAGAAGATGCTCAATTACTAACTTATCCGCGTTTCAAGCAAAGTGACGATGCGAGTATTCTGGTGTGGCAAAAATAAAAGACGGTGTGACAGGAATCTTGTCACACCGCTTTTTTAGTAGAACTAGTGTAAAGAAGAAATAGATGACATCAATAATAAATCTTCTTTAAATATTAGCTTGATAGTCGTAAAATGAAGCAAACTGTTCAATAGCTTTGTTAGGCGTTTTTCACGATTTTTTGAATTTGGTCATCTAAACTACGAATAACAGTTGCAGGATTATCTTTAAAATTTTTACTAAAAGAGTTTTGAGTTGCACTAACAGTGCCAACTTCTTGATTCATGATATCGTAGATAACTAAACTTTCATCTTCTTTGCGCCATTTTACTTTCCAATAAGGACCTTCTAAAGCGCCGTTTAATATATCTTGAGCGTTGTCTAAAACGGCTTGTTTAATAACGATTTCTTCGGTAGTTTCAATTCCTCTGTTTTTATCTTCATTTAATTTTTCAGCAACTTCATTCATATTAGTGGGAACAAGTACGGACATCTCACATTCCTCCTTTTTTTCTATTATAGCTTTATTTGTAAAATGTTGGTAAAAATTGCTTTTCATCAGAACAATGGTTTTTATTTCACAAAATTGAAGAGAAGGTCTACTCTTTAAATAGAAATGAAATGTAAGTAAACAAAGAAGGGATGAATGAAATGAATAAGCACAGTGAATGCACGACGATTTTAGTAGGGAAAAAAGCTTCCATTGACGGCTCTACGATGATTGCACGTAACGAAGATGGTGAAGCGCCATTAAATCCGAAAAATTTTATCGTAGTCAACCCGTCAGAGCAAAAACAAGATTATAAGGCTGTTATCAGTGGTGTAGAAATAAAATTACCAGCGAATCCTTTACGTTATACGGCGACACCCGATGTTTCGCCTAAAATTGGTATTTGGGGTGAGTCAGGTATTAATAGTGCCAATGTGGCGATGTCTGCTACAGAAACGATTACTAGTAATTCCCGTATTTTAGGCATTGATCCCTATGTTGAAGGTGGGATTGGTGAAGAGGACATGTTAACAGTTGTCTTACCTTACATTAAAAGTGCAAAAGAAGGGGTAGAACGTCTTGGGGCACTGCTGGAAGAGTTTGGCACTTATGAACCCAATGGCATCGCTTTTTCTGATAATGAAGAAATTTGGTGGCTTGAAACAATTGGAGGCCATCATTGGGCAGCTGTGCGTATTCCAGATGATGCTTATGTAGTTGCACCAAATCGTATGAATATTACCGATTTTGATTTTGAGGCCCCAGATACAATGTGCTCATCAGATTTAAAAGAATTGATTGATGAAAATCATTTGAATCCGGACTATGATGGCTACAATTTGCGACATATATTTGGTAGCGCAACAGTTAAAGATAACCAATACAATAATCCTCGTGCTTGGTATATTCAACGTTTCTTTACCCCTGAGGTAGAACAATCGCCTTTTGATCAAAATTTACCGTTCATTTGTAAAGCGAATCGTTTAATTAGTATTGAAGATGTGAAGTGGGCGCTTAGTTCTCATTATGAAGAAACGGTGTATGACTGTTATGGTGATGGTACTGATGCACAAAAACGTCAGCTACGTCCAGTAGGAATTAATCGTAATCAAGAAGTTCATATTTTGCAATTACGCAATGATGTTGCAAAAGAAATTGCAGGAATTCACTGGCTCGCCTTTGGTCCTAATACTTTTAATACAGTGGTGCCGTTTTATGCCAATGTTACAGATACTCCTGCTTTTTATAAAGAAGTCAGCGAAGAATTTGGCTTGGATAACATGTACTGGTTAAGTGGACTTATCGCGGTTTTAGGGGATACGAATTATAATTTGTATTCCGATGTCAGAGATGACTATGTTCAAGCAAGTGTCGCTGCTTTTCGCCAAATTCAACGGCAAAGTGATCAAGCGGCATCAAGTCAAACTGATCTTTCCCATTATTTAGCTTCAGTAAATGAGGAATATGCAAAAGTAGCTAAAGAAATGACCACAAAGTTATTAGGGCAAATGGTAATGTTAGGAGCACCTCAAATGAAGCTACGCTTTAATTTAGGCGATTAAAAATTGTTTAACTAAGTATCAAGTAAATAAGCAAAGTTACAGATAGTTATTTAACTATTAAAGAATAAAATGAAGTTTTTAAAATGGTGTTTTTATTTTCAAAAACTTTATCTAAAAAAACAGCCACTGCGCGCCGAAGTGAGCAAAATTAGATTTTCAGTCTAATTTTCACTCCACTTCAAGGCTTAATGTAGTGGCTGTTTTTAGTGCTTATTTTAGTTGTGTTAGTGCTTTTTGTGGCACTGTCTTCTCGTTAACTTCTTCCCACTGGGTGACTTCTTCTTTTTTAGAATTATAGGTCACTTTTAAGTAGGCATTTTTTCGTAAGGGACGTTCTTTATTGGCTCTAAATGATAATTCTTTGCTGTTACCTTTATCATCGTAGCCGGTGAGTTGATATTCATAATCCAAATACTCTTGACCACTGTCATCTTTTAACGTTACTTGTTTACCATCGGTTGTAATCTGGACGTAATAAGTGTCTCCACCCATCTCAGTATTTTCAATAAATTTAAATAACCCAAAGGCTGCAGCAATGATTACTACTAAGCCGATTAATAGTTTTTTCACGTGTTCCACCATCCTAGTTCCTTTATAGTCTTATCTTAAAGCTATTTTAAAAAAGGTGCCATTGTTTTAACTTGCGTTAGACTTACAATTTTGCAATGATTCTTTTGACAAAAAAAAGCCTTAAAAAGGCTCGAGTAATAAGAAAACTTCATATAAAAATTGGCCTATAGGATACGGCTAAAGGACAAAATAAAAATTGGGGCGGAAACAATGGGGAGAAAGTTTCCGCCTAATGGAAAATTAAGGTTATCGGGGAATATCCTCTATTTCTAGTTCCATATTTTACACTTATTTCTACAATTATTAAATTTTAGCTGTAGGAAAACAGAAAAATATTTTTAGTTTAAGTTATTTTTAAATCAGAAAATTGTTGTTAGAAAAGGATTGAATGATAAATAAGTGTTTTTCTTCATTTTTTTTTAGATTTTAGAATTTTTTGATAGCAAATAAAATTTAGTTAGGGGAAAGAATAATAATTTGAGCAATCGGTTGCTGTAGTATTGATAATTTTTATTCAGATTTGAAACTTATAAATATTTTTATCAAATTATCCAAGCATTTTCACTGTTTTATCTGATTTTTTTATAAAAGAATATGTCTGCAATCGATTGCGTAGTTTCGTTGAAAAGCATTTTCTTTTATGCCATAATGAGATTGAAATGACAGCAAATAAAGAAAGCGTCACAATAAAAAAGAAAAGGTGTGATGAAATGAACACAGCAGCAATTGCCCACCGTCCAGATAGTGAGTTTGCCTATCTTTATCAAAAAGATATCATGCATATTCGTTTAAAAACGGCGAAAAATGATGTCGCAAATGTAGAATTAATTCATGGTGATACTTATACATTAGCAGAAGAGAAATGGTACCGACATCCTTTAAAAATGGAAAAGTATCTGAGCACGGCTGTTCATGATTACTGGGTAGTGGCAACGAGTGAGCCTTTTAAACGAATGGCCTATGCTTTTCGGGTAGTAGGTGAAGATGGCACAGAAGTATTTTATGGCGATCATGGTTGTTTTCCTTTTGACAAACAACATTTAGAAATGCCCAATAATTATTTTAGAATGCCTTATTTTCATGAAATCGATCGTTTTAAAGCGCCGGCTTGGGTGAAAAATACAGTTTGGTATCAAATTTTTCCAGAGCGTTTTGCAAATGGCGATAAAACAAACGATCCTAAAGGTACATTTCCGTGGGGGAGTAAAGCACCTGATCGCCAAGATTTTTTTGGTGGTGATTTACAAGGTGTCTTAGATCATCTCGATCATTTTACTGAGCTGGGAATTAATGGTCTGTACTTTTGCCCAATTTTTAAAGCCTATTCCAATCATAAATACGATACGATTGATTATTTTGAAATTGATCCTGATTTTGGGGATAAGGCGCTATTTAAAAAACTCGTAGACGAATGTCACAAACGCGGAATTAAAGTCATGTTGGATGCTGTTTTTAATCATATGGGGGATACTTCACCCCAATGGCAAGATGTCATTAAAAATGGCGCGGACTCAAAATATGCGGATTGGTTTCACGTCAATTCATTTCCAGTTAGTTATACAGAAGGAAAAGATTTTGAAAATGCAACGGATATTACCTATGATGTTTTTGCGTTTACCCCGCATATGCCAAAACTCAATACAGCTAATCCTGAGGTCAAGGAATATTTATTAAGTATTGCGGCTTATTGGATTGAAGAATTTGATATTGATGCGTGGCGCTTAGATGTTGCTAATGAAGTAGATCATACTTTTTGGAAAGAATTTCGTGAAGTTTGTGACGCGATAAAAGATGACTTTTATATTTTAGGGGAAATTTGGCATTCTGCCCAAAGCTGGTTAAATGGGGATGAGTTCACCGCGGTAATGAATTATGCTTATACTGATGCAATCGTAGGCGCATTTGTTAAAAAAGAAATCAGTTTGGAAAAAATGGTCTCAGAAATTAACCGCCATTTAATGATGTATCGGGAACAAACAAATGCGATGCAATTTAATGTTTTAGATTCTCATGATACTCCCCGGATTCTAACTGAAGCTAACGAAGATAAAGATTTAATGAAACAAGTTGAAGCCTTTACGTATTTACAGCCAGGATCGCCTTGTATTTACTATGGTGATGAGTTTGCTATGACAGGCGAGATGGACCCTGATTGTCGTAAATGTATGGTGTGGCAAAAAGAAGAACAAGATCGTGATATGTTTGACTTCTTTAAAAAATTGGTTAGTTTCAGACGGGAACATGCGGCCATTTTAGCCGACGGAAAAATGATTTGGGAAACAGTTAATTTAGCAAATGAACAAATCGTCTTAAGCCGTAAATTAGATGATGAAATAATTTGTGGTCATTTTAACTTAGGAACAACTAAAAATGTATTTGAGAAAAACGGAACGATTCTTTTAGGGCATGGTTTTGAAGAAACAGCTGGGCAGATAACGATTGCGCCAAAAGGTTTTGTTATAACCAAAGCGTAGAAAAAGGGTGAAAGAAATGGAAAAACACTGGTGGCAAGAAGTAGTAGTGTATCAAATTTATCCTCGCAGTTTTAAAGATAGTAATGGCGATGGAATCGGCGATCTTGGTGGTATTATTGAAAAATTAGATTATTTAAAGGAGTTGGGAATTGGCGCAATTTGGTTATCGCCAGTTTATGCTTCTCCAAATGATGATAATGGGTATGATATTTCAGATTATGAAAAAATCATGACTGAATTCGGTACGATGGCAGATATGGATCACCTGATTGCAGCGGCCAATCAGCGCAATATTAAAATTATCATGGATTTAGTCGTCAATCACACATCTGATGAACATCAATGGTTTGTTGAGGCAAAAAAAGGACGTGACAATTTATATCGCGATTATTACATTTGGGCAGATCCAAAATCTGACGGTAGCGCTCCGAATGAATTGCCATCGACGTTTTCTGGTAGTGCTTGGGAGTTTGATGAAGCCAGCGGACAGTATTATTTACATCTATTTTCAAAAAAACAACCGGATTTAAATTGGGCCAATGAACAGGTTCGACAATCCGTTTATGACATGATGAACTTTTGGATTGCTAAAGGAATTGGCGGTTTCCGGATGGATGTTATCGATTTGATTGGTAAAGTTCCCATGGAAATGATTACGGGAAATGGGCCGAAGCTGCACGATTATTTACAAGAAATGAATCAAGCGACATTTTTTAAACACGATCTTTTGACGGTCGGTGAAACGTGGGGCGCGACACCAGAAATCGCCAAATTATATTCTAATCCTAAACGTAATGAATTGAGTATGGTTTTTCAATTTGAACACGTTGGTTTAGATGAACAACCCCAAAAAAGTAAATGGGATTTACGCCCATTGGTAGTTGCCGAATTAAAAGCGGTTTTTGAAAAGTGGCAAACAGAATTAGGTAATGAGGGTTGGAACTCACTATTTTGGAATAACCATGACTTGCCACGGATTATTTCTCGTTGGGGCGATGAAAAAAATTATCGTGTGAAAAGTGGTAAATTATTGGCTATTTTATTACATCTTTTAAAGGGAACACCTTATATTTATCAAGGAGAAGAGATTGGCATGACCAATCGACCGGTGACTGCAATTGAAGAAGTGGATGATATTGAAAGTATCAATATGTATCATGAACGCCTCGCAGAAGGCTATGACCCTAAAGAAATTATTCAATCGATTAATGTCAAAGGTCGGGATAATGCTCGTACGCCGATGCAGTGGGATGACAGTGAAAATGCTGGCTTTACCACCGGTACTCCTTGGCTTTTTGTCAATGAAAATTATCAAAAGATAAATGTAGCCCAAGCCTTAGCGGATAAAGATTCGCTATTTTATACGTATCAAAAGTTAATTCAGTTGCGCAAAAATAATCCAATCGTTGTTTGGGGAGATTTTCAATTAATTGAAACGGCCCCTGAGGTTTTTGCTTATAAACGCCATTATGAAGGCAAGACTTGGTTAGTGGTAACAAATTTTTCTAGCAATGAAAATAAATTTGATTACGATGGATTGCTAAAAGAGATCATTATTACTAATGGCATCTTACCACAAGATTTGAAAAATCTTACTTTAGCTCCATGGGATGCTTTTGTTGTGGAAGTTGAAAAATCATGACGAGTTGGTGGCAAAATGCAGTCGGTTATCAAATCTATCCCCGTAGCTTTTTTGATAGTAATGGCGATGGAATTGGGGATATTAAAGGAATTATTGAAAAATTACCTTATTTAAAAGAGTTGGGTGTCGATTTTATTTGGCTCAATCCAATGTATAAATCCCCTAACGTTGATAATGGTTATGATATTTCAGATTACCAAGATATTGCAGCTGAGTTTGGCAATATGGCCGATTTTAAGACGCTTTTACAGGCGACGCATCAAATCGGTTTAAAACTTATTTTGGATTTAGTGGTAAATCATACCAGTGATCAACACCCGTGGTTTGTTGAAGCTAAAAAAGGTAAAGATAATCCTTATCGTAATTATTATCACTGGCAAGATGCAACAGAAACTAAATTACCAAATAATTGGCAAAGTTTTTTTGGAGGATCTACTTGGACCTTTGATGAAAAAAGTTCACAGGCTTATTTTCATGTTTTTGCCCCAGAACAACCAGATTTAAATTGGAAAAATGAAGCTGTTAGAAATGAAATTTATCAAATGATTCGTTTTTGGCTTGATATGGGAATTGACGGCTTTCGTTTAGATGCGATTAGTCATATTCAAAAAGAACCTTGGGATTTTCAGATCAAAACAAATCCGTGGGCACCATTTATGAATGTTGCAGGAATTGACGATTACATGAAAGATTTACAACAAATTTTTAATGAATATGATGTCATGACTGTTGGTGAAGCTAGCGGTGTTTCTAGTAAAAAAGCAGTGAATTGGACAGATAAAGACGGCTATTTGGATATGATTTTTGAACTTGAACATAATGTGCGGATGGGAAAACCTGGGAAAGAGCGGATTAACTTACTTGGCTTTAAAAAGGTTATCGCTCGTTGGCAAAAAGATTTAGGACCAAAAGGCTGGAATGCGCTTTATATTGAAAATCACGATAATCCTCGTTTTAATTCTATTTTAGGAAATGAAACAAGTAAGTCAGCTAAAGCACTGGCGTTAATGTATTTATTTTTAAGGGGAACGCCATTTATTTATCAGGGACAAGAACTTGGCATGACCAATTATCCCTTTAAAGCTATTAGTGAGATTAATGCCAAAGATACATTGTCTTATTATAAACGCTTATTAGCTGAAAAAAGTGAGGACGAAGCACTAAAACTTGCTACCGCTTGGACAAGAGATCATGCACGTACACCGATGCAGTGGGATACTAAAAAAAATAGTGGTTTTACCACAGGGCGCCCTTGGCTTAAAGTGAACCCTAATTATGAAAAGATAAATGTCGCTACTGAAGATAAAGATTCTGAATCGGTTTTAAATTTTTATCGACAGTTGATTGCACTACGCAAAAAAGAACAGGCTTTTATAACGGGCACGTTTACTTTATTGGCGGCAAAAGATCCTGATATCTTTGCTTATATGAGAACAGGGAAAAAACAATTTTTAATTGTCACCAATATTAGTCAAAAGGTGCGCAAATTCACATTGCCTAAAAAAGTTTGGCAAAAAAATTGGCAGCTTGTGATTGCAAATGATCAAAATGCACCGCAAACAGTTTCTCAAAATATGCAATTAAATCCCTATGATGCTTGGTTATTTGAACAAAACTAAGGGCAGTTTAACTTGTTTGCTTTAGATAATAAGAGTAGCGCAAAACAAACTTATGAATTGATACAGCATAATCATGTGCTTTATTTTGTCTAATATTTATAATTTTGCTAAACTGAAGTCTATAAGTTGAAAGAAAGAGATAGGAGCAAATAATGGCGACAAAATGGCAAAAAAAAGATTTATGGGCTTTGTTCATCATACCGTTGGAACTTTTAATAGGAAATAATTTGATTCATATTTCTTATTTTAAGGATAATCCGTTATATCTTTTAATTGGTAGTGTGGGCATTAATTTAGTGGCTTTTTCAATTCTAATTTTTTTCTACAAAAAAGATTTGAAAGAGCAGTGGTCACAGTATCGCCAACGTTTGTGGTTAAACTTATTGTTGGCAGTTGTTTTAGTAGTTGCAAGTCATCTCTTGATTCAATTTGTCAGAGGGACTATACCGGAAAATTTATTAAAAATTTCAACTGATGCTTCTGATGCAGCAGTATCAGAAAGTAGTTTTAGTGGCAATGTCCAACTTGTGGCGCTGTTTTTAGCGGCGATTCCCTCTTTTATAGCGCCTTTTTCAGAAGAACTCATATTCCGCTATCTATTAGTTGGCAAAGCCCCTAACAATTTGGTGAGAATTGTGATGTTATTTGTTCAAGCTGTTTTATTTGGTTTGATTCATTATGCTAATTTTAACGGTAACATCTATGCAACGATTCCATATATGGCAGTAGGATTTTTCTTTGGTCTTATTTACATGGTTTATCGTAATATTTGGGGATCATTGATTGTCCATTGGATCTTCAATACCGTTAATCAGATGTTGCCAACGTTATTCATTATCATTTTGACATTACTCGGAATTGTAAAGTAATCTAATGGGCGATTAAACGGATAAAAATTGCAAATTTAGTAGTCTTATAAGTGGAAAGTTTAGGCAGTGTGACAAAAGTCTTGTCACGCTGCCTTTTTTCCGAATAAGCGGTTGATAGCAGCTGTTTTTATTACAAGCTCTTTTTTTAATAAAATGTTTAAAGAAGTATTTTAAGCAATCATGAGTTAAATAAGAAGGCAGTCTAATCATTTAACGCCAATAAATGTTTTCTTAAAAGCGGATCAGAAGCATACAGATACAGACCAAATTTTCCCCGTTTTAATAAAATATTAACTGAGTTCATGACGATAGCATCTTTTGCTTTAGCTAGCATAGGAATATCATTTCTATTTTTAAAAGCTTCGTGATCTTCGTAAAGACTACTGTCAACATAGATTTTGTCTTTTTTTTCATCGTATTTAATGCTCGGACCTAAAATAACACCGGCGTAATTTAAATCAAATCCTTGTATGGTATAAATGGAGCCGACTTCCTGAATGGTTTCTGGGCGCTCTGCCCAAGGACGGTCGGTAAAATTAATTTTATCCCAAGGCAACTTTAATTGCCCAGCTGTCACAAACCACGTCTTTCCATCTAAAACGGTAAAAGGAAAATCAGCGGTGGCTAACAGGCGGGATAGTCCGAAAGCCTTATTTTTTTCCTGTATTTTTTCATACATTGGTAAGCCATCGGCAAAAAATTCTAACTCAAAATTGGCAGTTTGGGGTCTTTTTAACAGTTTCCCTTTTGTAAAAGCATCAATCCAAGCGGTTATCGCTTTATTTTGGACACGATACTGTTTATCCAAGTGATAATATTCGGTTGGGTGACCAGTTAATAACGCTTTTAGCCAATCATTTTGCCAGTAACTTTTGAGTTTCACTACTTGCTGCGGATCAAAAACAAAAATCACCACTTTAGCTAACTGCATAATTTCAGCTAATTGATTTTGTTGTTTAAAATTATTAAAGGGATCCTCTTTAGTTAATAACAAATGGCCCTCATCAATCATCACAATATCGGCTTGTTGATGATTTTTTTTATAACGGTTAATAAAAGGAGTTGGTTTCATAAAATCTTTTTTATAAAGGTGGCTTGTTTTTGTCGCCAGTTCTTTATAAATTTTTAGCATCTCATTGTGATTAACCAATAATTTATTGTCAAAGCCAGAAAAAGGAGTATCTTTTTGACGGGCTAACGTTTGTAATTTTTCAAAAGCACTAGCTAAAACAATGCTTTTACCCGCACCAGCGTCGCCACTTAAAACAAAGACGGCGGACTTTTTGGCCGTCGCATTTTCGGCACTGAACTTTAAAATTGCGTCTATCACTTTTTGTTGTGAGGGATCTAATTGGGCCGTTTTAGGCAGAATAAAACTACTCGTAAATGTTTCCATTGTCTTCACTTCCTAAACATTATTGTAGAAAAAATCTTCTTATTTGTAGAATATTTTGATTTAAGGCGTTATCATTTTCCCTTGTGTCTGGGATTCTTTATAATAAAAGGAGAAATTTCATTTTGATGAAAAGAGGAGATAAAATGGCAGAAGAGAAAAATCATGGAATGATGGCTGTTATTGCCGCTTTAGTTGCCAATATTTTAGTCGCCATTAGTAAATTTATTGGCTATATGTTGAGTGGTAGTGCTGCTATGTTAAACGAAAGTATTCATAGTGTAGTGGATTGTAGTAATCAAGCCCTCTTGTTAATCGGTGATAAGCGGTCGACAAGACCGATTAGTGAATTACATCAATTTGGTGAAGGTCGGGCCAAATACTTTTTTAGTACGATTGTAGCAACCATGCTCTTTTTTGGTGGTGGTGCGCTTGGCGTAATGGAAGCATTAGAAAAACTTTTTCATCCCGCCCATGAAGTTGGTAATCAGTGGCTTATAATTGTAATTTTACTTTTTGGTATGGTAGTAGAAGGTAGCTCATTACGCATTGCTTTTAAAGAGATTAAAGAACTAAATACAGAAAAACTCCCACTGTTTCGTTTTTTACGAGAAAGTCGCCACAGTGAAATTTTAATTATTTTTACCGAAGATTTTTGTGCGGTGATTGGTTTATTACTTGCTTTAGCCGGAACGATTTTAACGATGGTGACAGGTAATGCGGTTTTTGATGCCTTGAGTGGGTTATTAATTGGGCTTTTGCTAATGTTTGCGGCCATCTTTTTAGCCCGTGAGTTTTATAGCTTAATCATAGGGGAAAGTGTAACGGCTGGTGATTTAAAAAAAATTAAAGCAGCGTTTAATCGCAAAGAAGTCAAACGTTTGATTGATATTAAAACGGTCCACTTAGGGCCAACTGAAATTATGATTGCGGCTAAAATTGATATTGTCGATGAAGATGAAGCCCACAGTTATACGGTGGTAAACGATATTGAACGCGATATTCGCCATAGTTTACCGGATAAGAAAGCTTATATTTACATTGAAACAGATGAATATGATCCTAACTATGTCAGAAAATAAGGGTGGATTGGATAAATTTTGGCTAAAACTAGCATAAACGCGTCTTGTTTGCTACAATGAAAAAGAATTTTATAACAAGAAAGAAGGATTTAAACAATGATTGCAGCAAGTGACTTACGGGCAGGAATGACATTTGTCCAAGACGGTAAATTGATTAAAGTTTTAGATGCCAGTCATCATAAACCAGGTAAAGGAAATACAGTAATGCGTATGAAACTTCGTGATGTGAGAAGTGGCGCGACTTATGATACTACTTTACGTCCAGATGAAAAATTTGAAAAAGCCCACATTGATACAAAACCGGTACAATATTTATATACAATGGATGATACAGCCTTTTTCATGGATCTAGAAACGTATGAACAATATGAAATTCCAGTCGAAACAATTGAAGAAGAAATGAAATATTTACTAGAAAATATGGAAGTGAAAATCCAATTCTTCGGTTCAGAAGTTATTGGTGTTCAACTACCAACAACAGTCGTTTTAGTTGTAACTGAAACACAACCTTCAATTAAAGGGGCGACTGTAACGGGCTCTGGTAAACCTGCGACAATGGAAACAGGTTTAGTTGTGAACGTTCCAGATTTCATTGAAGCTGGTGAAAGTTTAGAAATCAATACAGCTGAAGGTACTTACATTAAGCGTGCCAAATAATTAAATTTAAAAACCAAGAGTTGTACCTTTCACTCTTGGTTTTTTTGTGCTACTTTTTTGATAAGAAATTTTTACAGAAGGAGGCGTTGAAATGGACTATTTGATTGTAGCTTTTTTTGCCTTTTTTGGTGGTAATGCCCGCTATTTACTAGGCGTGAATTTACCAGTAGTAAATGGTTTTCCGTTGGGAACGTTAGCTGCTAATTTATTAGGGTGTTTTTTATTTAGTTGGCTGGTTAAACATATTATGGCAGATAAAGATGTAAATGGTCGGCTCATTCTCGGGGTTGGAACCGGTTTTTTTGGCGCTTTTACCACGTTTTCTTCTTTTGCATTAGAGACAGTGAAACTATTTGAAACCAACATCTTCTTGGCATTTATTTATCTTATTTTATCGATTGGTGGCGGCCTTTTTGCAGCTTATCTAGGAGAAAAATTTTGGCGACCTAAAGCAAATAAGGAGGATTTTAAATGAATCTATTACTTGTTGGTTTTGGAGCAGCTTTAGGTGCAATGGCACGTTTTGCGATTAATCGTTTTTTTGAAAAGCGGCCTCATCCTTATCCTTGGGCTACTCAAATTATAAATTTAACCGGCGCTTTTCTTTTAGGCATATTTTCTGGTTTGAACTTAGGGAATGCTCTTTATTTATTTTTAGGAACTGGAATGATGGGGGGCTATACGACTTTTTCAACGTTTAACTTTGAAATGTTAACGTTATATCAAACAAAACGAAAACTTTTTTATTACTATTTTGCTCTTTCTTATGGTGGCGGCCTCTTGTTAAGCTTTCTTGGCGTAGCACTGGGGAGTTTTTTAGCAAAATAAAAAGAACCAAAGCTTACGTCTTTTCGCTTTATGATTTTCAGCGAATTGGTATTCTTTGGTTCCTTTTTTTTATTTCATTATTTGATAGACGTCTTTTGAAATTTTTGAGATGACTTCATAACCTGTTCCTTGGGTCATTACGCTAATAACATAAGGTTCTTTGGTGTAAACAATTCCACAGTCATGAGCATAACCGCCTAAATCACCAATTTTATGAGCGACGCGAACGGGTAGATATTTGGGTAAACGTTGTTGGTCATAGGTGGTATGGGATAAATAAGTTAAAACTTTGCCGCCTTCAAAATACATTGCTTTTAACAACTGACTATTTTCTTTAGCATTAATGATACTAAAACGGCTCCATTTCCGCCCAATAATACGACTAATTTCATTTTTCATCTTTTGATCGTATTTATTGGCACCATAATAACCTAAAAAATTGGCGCCTTGATTATCGGAATACTTACAGGTCCAGTTCATGATTGTATCTATGGAGTAATAATTACCATAGCGTTTGGATTGCAATATTCCCGCGCCACCACGCATATAAGATAGTGACATTTTATTAATGGCATCTGTATATCGATATTTTTTATAAGGATTGATTTTTTTAGCATTAATCTGTTTTTGGGTATAGTATAAAACCGGTAGTTTTCCAGTACTGGCGGCATGGAAATTTTTATTGCCATTTATTTGTGCTGTGCTGCCATCAGTTAGGCTCATCACATGGATCCCTACATTTTTATTTTTATATTTTTTATTGAGTAATTGTTGGACTTTTTTCAATTTTGCTGCTTTTGAAGTAGCTTGTTTAGTGGCACCGGCGTTAATATAACCTTGCCATTTACCCGCTTTATTATAAAGGGTGAGGTAACGAGAGCCGTTGGCATGTTGATAATAGCCACGAGCTATATACAAATTCCCCATTAAATTTTGGCTTGTATTTTTCTTTTTCCATTGGAAGTTTTGCCAAAGTGGCTGATTTTTATTGGTTAAAATAACGGTTTTACCCCATTTTTGATAAATACCTTGCGCTCCTGGTGCGACTTTTACAGCGGCACTATTCAAATAGCCTTGCCATTTTCCTTTTTGATCGTAAAGGGTGTAGTAAGTAGCACCATTTGCATGGCGATAAAGCCCTCTAGCTCGGTAAGTTTTACCATAAACATTTTTTGTTTTATTGCGATAGCGCCACGCAAAGTTTTGGTGAATTTGATAATTTTTATTTGTAATCGTAACGTATTTACTAAAGGATTGATAAATACCTTGAGGACCTGGAGCAGTAGTGAAAGCTTTAATATTAGCAAAACCAATCCGAACGTGCTTGCCATTTTTTGTTTGATAAAGACTGTAATAGTCATTGCCGTCGACGTGATGATACAATTCTTTGACTAAAAAAGTTTGTTTATCATATTTTTTTGTCGTTAGTGTTGAATTAGCAGTGAGTGACTGAAATAAAGGGTAATTTGCCTTAGTTACGGTCACGTATTTTTGTTGTTTTTCTGCTAAACCGAAAATTGTTGTGGTAGTAGTATCAGCTGACTTTATGTAACCGATAAATTTTCCTTGGCCATTATAAAGATCAAGATAGTTTTCTCCGTTGACATGGCGATAGAGATTACGACTTTGCCAAGTGCGTTTTTTAAGTGTAGCGCTATTTTGCGCTACTTGTAAGTTAATATCTTGCCAATAAGTGTTACTAGTAGTCTTTACACTAACGTATTGCACCTGGCTAGTAGGAATACCGAAAGGGCTGTCACTTAAACGACCACTCAAAGTGCGAACATAAAAAATTGTTTGCCCTTTTAATTTATAGTATTCTGTTCCATCAGTGGTGAGAATTTTACTTAAAACTTGAAAAGTTTGATTGTAATGAGGCGTTGTTGTTGTAACTGCGGCACTGGCTAAATCTTCCCAAACTGGCTGCTCCTTTTTTGTAATAGTGAAATACGGATGACTAGCATTTGTTTCTTTAGCAACTTGCGAGGATGTAACAGTTTTTCTTTGTGATTGTGGTGCTGTCGTGGTGGTATTTGCTGGTAGTTCTTTGCTTGTTTGTGATGTGTTTGTAGTGGATGATGATATACTACTTTGACTTTGTCCACTTTCACTTGTCGCAAAAACAGGTGGAGAAGCTACCAATAACCAACCTAGGCCAACCAAAGCCATTCCCAATTTTTTCATTTTATTCCTCCTTTTGTTTCCGTTTTCAATTTAATGGTATCACAAAAAAGATCTCTTTGGAAAAGAGACCTCATAGCGGCTTTAGCGGATTTGATTTTTTGCTTGTTGCTGTTTTAAATAGCGTTCTTTTTGGGGCCGGCTTAATTTTTTAAAGGCAGCTTCTGCTTTGGTGGCACTACTGCGATCCAAAAAAACTTCCGCATGAATCATTTTAAGTGGTCGTCTTTTTTTTAGGCGCGTGTATTTAGCGCCAACACCGTCGTTGTGCTCTTTTAAACGGCGGGCTAAATCAGTTGTATAGCCACCATAAAAGGTATTATCATGACACAAAAGAACATAAAAATAATGGTTACTCGCCATAAAGCATCGCCTTTAAAGCAGGGGTATATTCGTTGTTTTTTGAATAGACTGTTAGCGGTGGTAAAATTTTTAAGCCAGCTTTTTTACCATCTTTGATTCCTTCTACTAGCACAATATTAGCGTCTTTACCTTCTTTAGGATAAACAAATTGCACGCGTTTAGGGGCGATGCGGTAATGTTGCATCAGCTCTAAAATTTCTAAAAAACGATCAGGGCGATGAACCAGAGCAAGGCGGCCATTCATTTTTAACATTTGACTTGAAACAGAAATGACGTCTGCTAAAGTCGCATGAATTTCGTGACGGGCAATGGCCAGATGAGGATTGGGATTCTTTTCATTTGTCGGCAAATTTTTAAAGTAAGGCGGGTTACACAAGATTAAGTCTAGGGAATCTTTTTTTATAACTGATAGACTGTCTTTTAAATTGAGCTGGTGAACCTCCATTTGTGCTTCTAAATGATTTAAAGCAATACTTCGTTGTGCCATATCAGCTAGCCGTGGCTGAATTTCAATTTGTTCGATCTTGGCTTGGGTTTTTTGACTAATAAAAAGGCCCACAGCACCATTGCCAGCACAAAGATCAAGGATTTTACCACGTTTTGGAATCTTAGGAAAATTAGCCAATAAGACAGCATCGATGGAAAATGAAAAAACGTCACTACTTTGAATTATTTGGATGCCTTCAGCGTATAAAGCATCAATGCGTTCATTTTTATTTAACACGTTTTACACCTGCAATTATAAAAAATTGAAAATATCTATCCGTATTATACTCGACTGACCTGTGGGCGCAACTTTTTGTTGAAAATCTTGATTCGGTGGCAGAAAACTTTTTAGTAGGTTTAGCAGGTAGAAAATAAGAATAACTAATAAAAGGAAAATATTAAAATTAAAAGAAAGAATGAAGCTATAGATGATGATAAAATGACGTAGGGTAAAAAAAGCTTGTCAAATGATATTTTTTTTTGCATACTTAGACCGTATTGCAATAAAACGATATTATCCCGTTTTAAAAATATTTTTAAAGTAGCTTTTTTTGAAAGAAGTTAGGTACGGGACTAAGCGCATGATAGAAAGGGAGATCAGATGTTTTTTACCATTATGCGGGGAATTGTCCGCTTTCTTTTATTTGTGTTAAACGGAAATGCTGAATTTCAAAACAAGTCAGCATTACCGCAAGATGAAAATTATATTTTAGTTGCACCCCACAGAACTTGGTGGGATCCTTTATATATGGCTGTAGGGGCGCGTCCGAAAAAATTTAGTTTTATGGCTAAAGAAGAGCTGTTTAAAAATCCAATTTTACGCTTTATTTTAGTTCATGCCAATGCTTTTCCAGTGGATCGACAAAAGCCAGGGCCTTCTGCAATTAAAACACCAGTGAAACTATTGAAAAATTCTGATTTAAGTTTGATTATGTTTCCAAGTGGGACCAGACATTCAACAGAATTAAAAGGTGGCATGGCACTAATAGCTAAAATGGCGAAAGTGAAAATTGTTCCATGTGTCTACCAAGGGCCTTTAACTTTTAAAGACTTATTAAAGCGTAAAAAAGTTACCATGCGATTTGGGGAACCAATTGATATAAGTGACATAAAAAAAATTGATAAAGACGGGTTAGCGATTGTAGAATCTCGCATTCAAACTGCTTTTGATCAATTGGACCAAACGATTGATCCTAAATTTAAGTATATTGCCCAATAAGTTTTTAGAGGTTGTGACAAGACTTTTGTCACAACCTCTTTTTATATGTAAAGAAATTCGTGAATTTCATAACGAATAAGACATTTGCGCTAGTATTTTTGTTTTATTGAAGGGGAATTTACAACAATCAAAAGCTGAAAATTCGTATGTGTGAAAGTTGAAAAGAATATCTATCTTATACTTATAACTAAAAAATCCAACGCTTTTTGTAAAGGGGCTGAAAGTGTTATAATAGTCAGAAGATGCTTTTTTAGAAAGGTTGGAATGAAATTGCGCTTTTTACATACCGCAGATTGGCATATCGGCAAAAAATTGAATGGCTTTGATCTACTAACGGACCAACGAGCAGTTATTGATCAAATTTTAACCTTAGCTGTGACAGAACAAGTAGATGCTGTGGTGGTGGCAGGAGATTTATATGATCGGGCAGTACCAGGTGTTGATGCAGTGAATTTATTTAATGAAAAAATTATTGCCTTTAATTTGGAAAATAAGCTACCTCTACTGACAATTGCCGGTAATCATGACAGTTGTGAACGTCTAAATTTTGGGACACCTTGGTTTAGTAAAACAAATTTTTATTTACATACAGAATTGGCACAGGCCTTTCAACCAGTAGAAATAGCAGATATACAGTTTTTTCTGTTGCCATACTTTGAACCTTTTAGTGCTCGCTTGTATTTTAAAGATGACAGTATTAAAACCTTAAACGATGCGATGAAAAAAATAGTAGCTGAGATGGAAAAAAAGTTTGATTCCGCAAAGCGCCAGATACTGGTAGCGCATTTTTTTGCCGCTGGTAGTAGTAAAAGTGAGTCGGAAACAAAAATCATGGTCGGCGGATTAGACAGTGTTGCTGTTGATTTATTAAATTCTTTTGATTATGTCGCATTGGGACACTTACACAATCATCATGCCTTAGATCATCCTAGTATCCAATACAGTGGCGCGCCGTTAAAATATGCTATTTCAGAAGAAAACCAAACAAAAGGTGTCTATATTGTCGATACAAATGATTTTTCGCGCACATTTTATCCTTTAACGCCTAAACATGATGTTAGGACAATAACCGCCAGTTACGAAGAGCTTTTATCACCAGCCTTTTATCAGGCGGTTGATTGCGAAGATTTTTTACAAATTCAATTAACTGATCGCGGTGTGATAGCAAATTTAATGAATCAATTAAGAGCAATTTATCCGCGTCTTTTAGGAATTTCTCGTTTGCATCAGATTCAGCAGGAAAGTCAGTTGCATAAACTGCAAAAAAGAAAAGATACCCCGGAAGAAATTGTTCACGACTTTTTCACAGAAATGACGAGTGAAACATTAACTTTAAGCCAAGAAAAGTGGCTAACAAAAGGTTTGCAAACAGCAGCAAAGTTTGATGAGAGTAAGTGAGAAAAGTCTTTATGCAATCTAACAGCTCGCTTTTGCAATTTTTGACAAGGAGGAAACAACAGTTATGCAGCCACGGACTTTACGCATGAAAAACTTTGGTCCTTATCTTGATGAAACCATCGAATTTGGCGCCTTTTCAGACCAAGGATTATTTTTAGTCAGTGGAAAAACAGGTGCAGGTAAAACAACTATTTTTGATGGTATGACCTATGCTTTATTTGGTCAAACCTCGGGTAAATTACGGAATGGTAAAGAGATGCGTTCACTTTTCTCAAAACCAACAGAGGAAACTGAGGTAACTTTTTCTTTTAGTCATGGTGGTTTACTTTATGAAGTGATGCGCCGCCCTGAACAAGAAGTTCAAAAAAAACGTGGGACCGGCACCACAAAGCGGGCTGGGAAAACGACATTGACTGTTTATGATGAAGCGGGCAACGAGAAGAAACAATATACAAAAAATGTTGATTCTGAATTATATCAACTGCTTCACTTAACTGCAGAACAGTTTTTCAAAATTATTATGTTGCCGCAAGGGGAATTTCGTAATTTTTTAATTGCCTCAAGTACAGATAAAGAACAAGTTTTGCGTCGGCTATTTGATACTGAAATTTATCAAAATTTGCAAACTTGGTTAAAAGAACAAACAGCCGCTAAAAATGAAAGTATTCAAACAAAACAAATGCAAGCCGAAACGTTAGTTGAAAGTTTCAAATGGTTTGAAGAAGCTACTGTTTTTCCAACATTAACAGCCACAAAAAATGCCTGGCAAGAGGACTTAATGGCATTATCAGCTGCTATTAAATCCCAACAAAATGTAGTGGCACAAGATACAGACAAAAAGAAAAAAGCTGAAACAAACTATTACCGCGCACAAGAAGTTAAACAAAATTTTGATGAGCTTGAAAAAGTCCGCAATAAAGCTACTGTTTTAGCACAAAAACAAACAGCCATCTCAAAATTAACAGAGGAGAAAAATTTGCTTTTGTGGGTGCAAAAGCAAATTCCAGTGTTAAATTCGCTTAAATTGGCGTTGGCAAAAGTCAGTTTGCATGGGGATAAACGAGCCGAAGTTCAAAAGCAAGCAGACAAAAATGCAGTCGCACTCGCACAGTGGCAAAGTCAAAGAGAAAATGTCAAGAAACTTGCAGTGAAGCTAGAAGACCAAAAAAAAGCACTTCATACTTTAGAATTAAAGTTACCACAGGCAGAACAACTGGAACAAAAGCAACAAATACTTACCGCTCAAAAAAAAGATACACTTAAAATGCATAAAGAAGTAACCAAGATTGAAGAAGCGATTGCAGTTTTGCAAAAAGATTACCAAGCGCAAGAGCAATTGGTAAAAAGAAATAATCAATGGCAAAAAACAATGACTGAGTTAGTCAAAGTGCAACAAAGCGTTAAAGATTATGAAAAATTGACGACGACTAAGACTGAGCTGACAGATAATCTTAAACAAAGGAATCAGTCTTTAAAAGCCATGGAAGTTGCGATATATACACTGCAAGCAGAAATTAACGAAGCTGAAGAAAATTACCGCCTACAAAAAAGTAATCATGCTAAAGCGATGATTGCCAAATTAAGTTTAGATCTCATACCCGGTGAACCTTGTCCTGTTTGTGGCGCAACCGAACATCCCAATGTAGCTATTCATCAGCAAGATTCACCAGCGACAGTTAAAGAAAGTGAAGCAGCATTAGAATTAGCTGAAACAAATAAAACCAGATTAAGTGAACAACTGGCTAGAAGCCAAACGCAAAAAGAGCAATTAGAAAAAGAACGCGTTCACTTAGAAAAACAGGTAAGTCAAATAAGTGATGAAATGATTACGTTAAAAGAAAAAATCGTGGCAGACTTTACGAACTTGCAGACAGAAAAAATCACAGGAGATATTTTTAAGGAAATTACTACTTTTGCTAGCATCCAAGCAGAATTAGGGCAACAAATTGAAACAGCCAGTGAAAAACAAGCTGAATTAACCCAAGTAATAGAAAAGCAAAAAGCAGAACTTGCACTTTGGACAAAACGTTATCAAGACCAGACCAATCTTTTGGCTGGCTTAAATGGTGAAATCGACAGTTTAAAAGAACATGTAGGAGACAGCGACGCTACGCTTTTAAGGAATCAAATAGCAGCAATTACTAAAGAAATTTCTGACTTAAGTGAGCAGTTGCAAAAAGATCAAATCACAGGAGAAAATTTGAAGTCTGCAACAAAGAGTTATGCGGTGCAATTAAAAGAGTTGACTGATTATGAAAACCAAGCGCAATTAGAAGCTAACCAGTTAAATCAACAAGTAGAACAACTTTTAAAGCAAGCACCTAAAGAATTTTCAAAAGAGCAATTAATGGAAGCAAAAGTCTCTGAACAGCGGTTAAGTGAACTAACTGAAGAAATCGAAAATTATAAAAATGATGTACTTGTTATAAAGCAACAAGAAGAAAAACTACAGCAACTTTTAAAAAATGAAACATTACCTGTGGTGGCGGAGCTTTTAACTATTCATGAAAATTCACAAGCTAAGTTAGCTGAAAGTCAGCAACAGCTTTCTTTATTAAAAGTACAGCAAAAAGATAATCAACAGTTACTAGATAAATTAGTAGAATTGTTAAAATCTCACGAACAAGAATTAAATGATTTGGCGGAAATGGAACAGTTGAGTCAAGTATTAAGTGGCAAAAATATGTATAAAACCAGTTTGGAACGCTATGTATTGCAAGCCTATTTAGCGGAAATTTTAGATTTGGCTAATGGACGTTTGCAGCAGTTAACCAATGGGCGTTATCAATTTAGCTTAGCAGAAAAATCTGGTGGTGGACGTGGACAAAAGGGGTTAGACATCGATATTTATGATGATAATGCCGGTCAAACAAGACGGGTACAAACCCTTTCAGGCGGAGAAAGTTTTATTGCTGCTTTAGCCTTAGCACTCGCGTTAGCTGATGTGATTCAAAATCGTACCGGTGGTATTGCCTTAGATGCTTTATTTATTGATGAAGGTTTTGGTTCACTTGATGAAGAGGCATTGGA
This sequence comes from Enterococcus canintestini, assembly GCF_001885735.1. Classification (GTDB taxonomy): domain Bacteria; phylum Bacillota; class Bacilli; order Lactobacillales; family Enterococcaceae; genus Enterococcus_C; species Enterococcus_C canintestini. Next base: position 57,250 of record NZ_JXKG01000006.1, read on the forward strand.
GATGGCATTAGAAGCATTAAGTACATTGGAAACAGAAGGACGTTTAATTGGTATTATCAGCCACGTACCTGCCTTAAAAGAAAAAATCGTGAGACAAATAAATGTGAAAACCAATGGGGTAGGACAAAGTAAAATTGCACTAAAATTAGATTAATAACAGCACTTGGCTGTTTGTAATCATAAGATAGGAGAGATTTGGGTGAAGTGGAGTATTCCTGAAAAAGTGATTGAACGAGGGCGAACATACCTCAATGAAGGAAGAGTACTATCGGTAACGCCGGATCCGGCCAATAAAGTTTGGCATGCTGTGGTATTAGGTAGCGAGGAATATTTAGTCGACTTAGATGCGACGGCAAAAGAAGAAGACTATTGTCAATGCCCGTATTGGGAAGAACATCATTACTGCAAACATACCGTGGCAGTTGAATTATTTTTACGTCAACAAGGAAAAACCCGTTTTATGAGCAGTATGGAACAACCTGTGAAAAGTAAATTTTCAACAGCTGAAATGTTTACCAACGGTTTTGCGAAATTAAAGCTACCGGCAGCAGAAGATAAAGCGATTGCGTTGCGTTTACAATTTAACATCGATGCCATTGAAACAAATCCCTATCATAAAGAACTAGCAGTTTTTGGCATCAGTTTAAAAGTTGGACAAAGAGGGACGACGCGCAATTATATTGTCAAAAATATTTACAAATTTTTACAAGCCTATTCCGAACAAAAGAAAATATTAATTAATAAACAACACAGCTTTTTAATTGAACCAAAAGCATTTACTCCCGATGTAAATCAGGCTCTGACAGTTTTATGGGGAATGGCCCAAACCCAACAATTAATGGGACAAACAGGGATTTTAGTTAATGGTAAATTAGATAAAAAATATTTATTAGTACCAATTGGCTGGGGCAAACAGCTGTTGGAAATGTTAAGTAAACTAGGTGCGACCTTTGGCTATGATGACAAAAAATTGAATCCGATTCTTTTTTCTGATGTAGCCTTACCTTTAGCTTTTTCAGTAAAAAAAGAAAATGAACAGTTTGTTTTAGCTGTTGAAAAAGATTATGACCAAGTGTTCAATTATTATCACTGGGGTGTGATTGATGAAAAAATTCATCCTTTAAGTAGTTGCCAACAAGAAATCTATTTAACGTTAGATCAGTTATTAAAACGAATTGAAAACAAAGAAATACCTTATGCCAAAAAAGAATTATCGGTCTTGTTTAAACAAGTTCTACCGCTACTGCGTCAAATCGGGGAAGTGCATATTGCTAAAGAGGTGTATCAATATATTAGCGATGAAGATTTAAGTATTAATTTTATTTTGCGTAAGAAAAAAGGGCAGGTTGCCGTAGAATTGCAGTTTATTTATGGTGAGGCAGTTTTTTCCACTAACAGTGCCCATAATGTCCAACAAGAAAATCAGCCAGAAGTATTGCGCGATTATCAAAAAGAAGATCGTGCCCGCCATTTGTTACAACAACAAGGTTATAAAGAAAATGAGACAGGCTTTTTTAAAGATCTACCTACTGGAAGTGATTTGTATTATTTCTTTACCCGGGAGTTGCCTACCTTACAACAACTAGGCACAGTAAAACTGGGTAAAAAATTACGCGAATTGTACTTAGATGCGCACAAAATTGAACCAGAAGTTAAAGTAGACAGTGACGGTTCGTGGTTGGATGTGCATTTTGATATTTCTGGCATTGGTGAAAAAGAAATTGATAATATTTTGCAAAGTTTATTAAATCAAGATGCCTTTTATACATTAGCAAATGGTCAAATTTTATCCCTTGAGACGCCTGAATTTCAAGAAACTAGTGCTGTCTTACAAAAATTGCGCCAAACAAAAAGCCAAGCTGGTGTGATTAAGATGCCGCTAAATCAGGGGCTTGTGTTACAAGATCAGTTAAAAGATGCCAATGTTTCCTTTAGTGAAGATTTTACGCAGATGGTCAAAGATTTAACTCATCCTGAAAACTATCCAGCCTCATTACCAGCAGGCTTAAATGCCGACTTGCGTCCTTATCAAGTAACGGGATTTCGTTGGCTGAAAATGTTGTCTCACTATCAATTTGGCGGTATTTTGGCAGATGAAATGGGACTAGGAAAGACATTACAGACGATTGCTTATCTCCTGTCAGAAAAGCAAGCAGATGCCAATAAAACGTCTTTAATTGTCGCTCCTGCTAGTTTAACTTTTAACTGGTTAGCTGAATTGAAAAAATTTGCACCAAGTTTAAAAGCTGCCGTAGTTGGAGGCAACAAACAAGAGCGTATCAATTGTTTAGCCCAAGAAGTGGATATCTATATCACATCTTATGCTAGTCTAAGACAAGATATTGGTTTATATCGCGAATTATCTTTAGATCAGTTGATTTTAGACGAAGCGCAAATGGTGAAAAATGCAGCAACTAAGACTGCCAAAGCTTTACGTTCATTAGTAATACCACACCGTTTTGCCTTAAGCGGAACGCCAATTGAGAATAATTTAGAAGAATTGTGGTCTTTATTTGAAATGATTATGCCAGGATTTTTCCCAAGTCAACAGCGTTATCGCCAGTTATCAGCAGAGCAAATTGCGCAAATGATTAAGCCTTTTGTATTAAGACGAGATAAGAAGACCGTCTTAAAAGATTTACCAGAAAAACTAGAAACCAATTATTACAGTGCACTAACCGAAGATCAAAAGAAAATCTACTTGGCCTATTTACGTCAGATGCGAGAAGAAATTAGTCAAATGGATGCTGCTGCCTTTAAGAAAAATCGGATCAGCATTTTAGCAGGTTTAACCCGATTGCGGCAGATTTGTTGTGATCCTAAACTCTTTATTGACGATTATGAAGGAACTTCTGGAAAACTAGAACAAGTCAAAGACTTAATTCAAGCCGCTCAAGAAAATGGCCGTCGCGTTCTTTTATTCTCACAATTTACTGGGATGTTAACAATTATTGAAGAAGAATTAGCTAAATTAGGTTTTGAGAGTTTCTACTTACGTGGTAGCACCCCGCCAAAAGATCGCATTGCGATGGTGGATGCTTTTAACAACGGAGAAAAAGACGTCTTTTTGATTTCTTTAAAAGCCGGCGGAACTGGTTTAAACTTAACCGGTGCTGATACTGTCATCTTATATGATCTGTGGTGGAATCCAGCAGTAGAAGAACAAGCAGCTGGTCGGGCACATCGGATTGGTCAAGAAAAAGTTGTCGAAGTCTGGCGTATGATTGCAGAAGGAACGATTGAAGAACGCATGAACGCACTTCAGCAAGATAAGCGAGAATTGTTCCAAAAAGTTATTCAAGGCAATGAAACCCAATTACAACAACTTACAGAAGCCGATATTCGGATGATTTTAAGCGCTGGAGAATAATCGTTAACAAAAAAGCGCATTGTCTTTTCTAAAAGAGGCAATGTGCTTTTTTTATTACATTAAAAAATTGCTTTTATCGTTGGTGTTAGTTGATCAAAAGAAGTCAATTCAATATCTTGAATTGCTTTTTCACCAGCTGGAATTTTTCGGTTGCGGTGGTTGAACCATAATGATTTCCAACCGGCACTTTTCGCGCCAACCACGTCATTTTCAAAACTATCACCGACGTATAAAGTATTTTCCGGAACGAGGTTAAATTCTTTTTCTGCCAATTCAAAAATTTGGCGGTCAGGTTTTTGAAAGCCAGTTGCTTGTGAGATAATTACATTGTCTTCTTTGACCCAGTTCAAGAGTTTTAATTGCATAATTTTTTTATATTGGTGATCTGTGGGGCCATTTGTAATAATACTAATAGGGATTTTTTTGGCTTTTAAAAAGTTTAGTGTTTCAAAAACTGCTTCATGCATGACGATGTTATCTAGCTCTTCTTCATAAACTTTTTGAAATTCCAATGCTTCAGCTTCGGTAACTGCAGGGTAATCTAAGTCCTTTAACGACGCCATAATGCGGTAATTACGCATATAAGTTAAACTCCACTTTCCTTTGGCAACGTTACAAAAAGTTTCATCACTATGAAAACGAAAACGAATATAAAGGTCATGCATATCTGTATCCATTACTAAGGGAAGAACACGGTGTACAGCGTTACGAAAAGGTTGTTGCTGGTCATAAATTGTATCATCGACATCAAAAACAATTGCGTTAATCAAAAAAGGCCATTCCTTTCAAATTTTCTGCAAATTTCATAAGATCCTGATTCATTCTAACCAAAAGCAATATAAAATTAAAGAGCAAAACGCTGATTTATAAAGGTTTTCTTTACCTAATTAAGAACAAAGCTTTTCAGACAAGGAAAAATAAGATTACAGTTTTTTTTACTTAAAAAATAATGCTCTCTTTCACAATCTCGGTCATTGTTGGAGCATTCAGCTAATTAAAATAGGGGACGTAATATTCAAAAATTAAGAAATATTAAAAGTAATACGACTAAAAAACGGCATCAATATTTAATTTTATTTTATTTCTGAATTTTCTGAACAAATTAACTATCGCAAGAATAATTAAAAAAATATTTTTTTCCAATGATATTTTCACAATCAATTTGCTAATTTTTTGTTAGTAATTTATTACAGATTTGCTTTGAGAAAGCAGAAGAAAATAACGTTAGGTTTCTAAATAATTATCATATTTTTTATTATTTGCTAAAAATATTGATTAAAACCGTGATAAAAGCAGTTGGATTTGTCTATACAAATTTATTGTTGTGTATGCAACAAATTTTAAAAAACGAAATTTGATAAATTATATAACATATTTTATTATTGTGTTCTATTATTTTTTACAATTACACGCTGTGCTATATATAAGCAAATAAATGGCAATAAAATTTGATAATTCTAATTTTTCTAACGTGAAAACTAGTGAAAACGTAAGTAGTCTGGGAATGTATCATTAAGATAACTTTAATTTTTTAAAACTTTTTTTGAGAAAAGGGTAGTATTTTTTTTTTTGAATTGGGTATAATGAACTCAGATGAAATTATAAGTAATGTCAAAAAGAGATTGCTTATAATAATTAAGAAGGAGTGATACACGTTGTTGACACTTTATACTTCCCCTAGCTGTACATCGTGCAGAAAAGCTCGCGCGTGGTTGCAAGAGCACGAAATTCCCTTTGTTGAACGTAATATTTTTTCAGAACCTTTGAATATTACCGAATTAAAGGCGATTTTACAAATGACTGAAGACGGGACAGAAGAAATCATCTCTACTCGCTCAAAAGTCTTCCAAAAATTGAATATTGACTTAGATGATTTACCATTAAAAGAATTACTAGATTTGGTGCAAAAGAACCCTGGTTTGCTACGTCGACCAATCATGATTGACGAAAAACGTCTACAAGTAGGCTTCAACGAAGATGAAATTAGACGTTTCTTACCACGTGAAGTGCGTCAATTAGAATTACGACATGCACAGTTAATGGCTGGTTTATAAGATAGTTAAAAGCTCCGACAAGTACTTGTCGGGGCTTTTTTATTGGAGGAAATGCTATCTTTGTCATTTTTGAAAGAATAAGTTAGCTAAAATTTATAAATACTTGATTTTAAGCAAGAGCAGCTATTTTAGCTGCTCTTTGTATTCATAGTTTGTCAGTTTTTACCTGATTTTACCGCTGGATTTTTAAGATTTACTAAATCACGAGGTTTTCCTTTACATTTGATAAGGTTCCGTTACAATGTAGCTATAATGTTAGAAAAGCGAGGTGTAGCTAAGATGGAAATGGAACATATTAACGAAAATACGATTCGTGTTCTCATTAAAAGCGAAGATTTAGCTGCCCGAGGGATTACCTTCTTAGATCTACTAGGTAACCACAATGAAATTGAAAACTTCTTTTATAGTATTTTAGAAGAGGTAGATATCAATGAAGAATTTAAAGGCAGTGAAGCTGTTACTTTCCAAGTATTGCCAAAAGGTGATGGATTGGAACTTTTTATCAGTAAAAATATCCCCAATGAAGAATTTACCAACTTGGAACAAATTGCAGATGGTAGTGCCGAAGAGGTGAGTGATTTCTTGAAAAAACATATCGCAGAACAATTACAAGAAGTCCAAGAAGAAGAAGAGACGACAGAAATTAAACGAAATTATGTCTTTGAAATGATAGATTTTGAACAAATGATTCAATTAGCCCATGAATTTGAAGGTGGGGATGGGGTATTAACCAATCTTTATGAGTTAAATCATTTTTACTTCTTAGAAATTCAGTTTACTGATGAATACTTGTTGCAAAATCAAATTGATGATTACTTAGCTTGTCTAAGTGAGTTCGCTCGCCTAAGTCAAGTGACACCAGAAGTTTTAGCCGAACACGGTAAGCTTTTAATGGAACGCAATGCACTAGCAACCACGCGCCACTACTTTTAAGCGGTAAGACTTGGATTTTTTCCAAGTCTTTTTTTGTTAAAAGCGTTATGTTAAATACTAGCAGGTTGCAAAAAGCCAAACAAATTCGTTTGGCTTTTTTATTTGCCGATAGTTTGCCGCCGAACTAGTTAATAGATAGCCTTTATATAGTTTTAATTTTAAAAAAGAGTTTGGCACCATAAGCAAGATTGTGCGTAGATGCTTGTGGGGGATGAAAATGTTAATCGCCAAAAATAAAAAAGGGGAGCTAGTATCGGCACTAAATGCTAAAAGGGAAGAAGAATTTGTTTGTCCAGCCTGTGAGAAAAAATTATGTTTAAAACATGGGCAAAAACAGCAACCGCACTTTGCTCATTGGAAAAAAGACGCCTGTCAAACTTTATCAGAAGGGGAGACTACGGAACATTTAATGGGAAAAGTCTGGCTCAGTCAAAGACTACCCAACAGTAGCTTAGAAGTTTACTTACCCCTTTTAAAGCAGCGGCCGGACCTATTACTTGCTCAAACACCCATTGAGTTTCAATGTTCTTCATTGTCGCTGCAACGTTTCAAAGAGCGTACTTATAATTATTTGAACTATCAGTATGAACCTTGGTGGATCGTTGGCAAAAAATTTGTGCCCAGCCAACAGATGAGCCAGTTACAAAAAGGTTTTTGTTATTGGGCTAAGACGGCTTATTTATGGCATTTGGATATCACAGCCCAACAGTTGCGTGTTTATTATCTGACTAGCTGGGATTATAATCGTGGTTTTCATTGGCAATGTCAAAATATAGCGCAAGATAGCTCATTGACTCAAAAAAATTCAGCCAGTTTAAATTTAAAGCCAACTACAACTTATTGGCATACGGTCGCTTATAAACGTTTTTTACGCCAGCGGCTTTTTCGGCGACAACCACGTTTTTTACGCCTTCAACATTTTTTCTATTTAAAAAGAGAAAATTTACTTGAATTACCGTTTTGGTGTTATGCCAGCAGTCGTTATCACTTTTTCTTTGAACATGAATTATTGGTGTTACGTTGGTTGTTTCTCCAAAGCAAAAATTGGCAGCACTGGTTATGGCAACTGGCTAAACTTGAATGGCAATGGGATTTTCCTCTAGTCTGTCAAAAAAGCATTTTAAGAGAAATTTATTTGGAATGCCAGGTCTTATCTGGGCAGAAAAAGGGAAGTTTTTCACCACCAAAATAGCGCAATTATGATAGTATAGAAGATAATCGAAGAGAGATTCTTTTCGTTTAAGTACTTATCAGGAGGTTTTAGGATGGCGACAAAACAATTACCAACTAGAGAAAGCTTACCAGTAGAAATGACGTGGGATTTAACGCCAATTTTTGCTGATGACCAAGCTTTTGATACGGCGTTTGCTGCTTTAAAAGAAGAATTAAAACAAGCTGATCATTATAAAGGTACCTTACAAGAAGGCGCAACCGCTTTTTTACAGGCATTGGAATTTTGCTTGGATATTTATCGTAAATTGGAAACGCTCTATGTTTATAGTCATTTAAAAAATGATCAAGACACGGGAAATACCGTTTACCAAGGTTTATATGCTCGTGCTAGTAGCCTGTTCGCAGAAGCAAGTGCGGCAGTTTCTTGGTTTGAACCAGAAGTTTTAACATTGTCAGATGAACAAATTTGGTCTTATTTTAATCAAGAACCAAAATTAGCCATTTATCGTCACTATATTAAACAAATGGTAGACAACCGCGCCCATGTCCTACCAGCCGAACAAGAGGAATTACTAGCTGGCTCAAGTGAAATCTTCGGTGCCGCTGATGATATTTTTTCAGTTTTAAATAATGCAGATTTAGTTTTTCCTACAATTGAAGGTAGCGATGGTGAAAAAATTCAACTTTCCCATGGTGTATATGGTCAATTAATGGAGTCAACGGATCCTGCTGTTCGTAAAGCGGCTTTTGAAGGCCTGTATAGTGTTTATAAACAATTTCGTAATACATTTGCTCAAACATTGAGTTCTCATGTAAAAGGACATAATTTTAAAGCAAAAGTGCGAAAATACGCTTCAGCAAGAGAAGCTTCCCTTAGCAATAATCATATTCCAGAAAGCGTCTATGACACATTAGTAGAAGTAGTCAATCAACACCTGCCATTACTCCATCGTTATGTCGCACTACGAAAAAAATTATTAGCAACTGACACACTGCATATGTATGATATGTATACACCAATTTTAGGTGAAGCACCGATTCAATATACGTATGAAGAAGCGGTAGAGAAAGCTAAAGAAGCATTAAAAATTATGGGACCAGAATATAATGACATTGTGGCAAAAGCTTTTAGTAGTCGCTGGATTGATGTAATTGAAAATAAAGGAAAACGTAGTGGCGCGTATTCTTCTGGGGCCTATGATACTGCACCTTATATTTTAATGAATTGGCATGATACACTGGATCAACTATTTACTTTAGTCCATGAAATGGGACATAGTGTTCACAGCTATTTCACGCGTAGTAACCAGCCCTTTGTTTATGGGGATTACTCTATTTTCTTAGCAGAAATCGCCTCAACTACAAATGAAAATATTCTAACAGAATATTTATTAGAAACAGAAAAAGATCCAAAAGTACGGGCATATATTTTGAATCATTATTTAGACGGTTTTAAAGGAACGATTTTCCGGCAAACACAATTTGCTGAATTTGAACATTTTATTCATACTGAAGATGCTAAAGGTATTCCTTTGACTAGCGAATATTTAAGTGATTATTATGGAAAATTAAATGCAAAATATTATGGTCCTGAAGTAGAAGAAGATGAAGAAATAAAACTAGAGTGGTCCCGTATTCCACATTTTTACTATAATTATTATGTCTATCAATACGCGACTGGTTTTTCTGCGGCTTCTTCTTTAGCTAAGAAAATATTAGCCAAAGAAGATGGTGCATTAGATCATTACTTAAATTACTTAAAAGCAGGAAATAGCGACTATCCAATTGAAGTGATGAAAAAAGCTGGCGTTGATATGACAAAAGCGGACTATATTGAAGATGCGATGAAGATGTTTGAACAACGCTTGACTGAATTAGAAGCTTTAGTTGAAAAATTATAAAATATAAGCGTAAAAAAAGACTTGGATAAAACCAAGTCTTTTTTACATTAATTTCAAATGTTTACTGTCGTGGGAGATACGTCGTTCATTTTTTCGTTGCAAGTAGCCATCGATATGGAAAATTTGGTAATTTTCTTTGTCGACCTGACAAAGGCGAGGAATATCAGCTAAAGCTTCTTCTCCTTCTAATAAAACACCATAATCTCTTTCGCAAGCATAATTGTAAACTACAGCTGAAGGATGGGTGGTAATGCCCATTTCCCGAGCGGTATTTTGATCTTCTTGAAATAATGTTTTGACCAAGTCGCTGCGACGATCTTCTTCAAACATTTCCAAATCACCACCAACTGCCTCAACTAAAGAAAGAACGAGTTCTTGTGTGTATTCTTTTTTCTTACACGCTACTTCTTCTTGCATCTGCATTAAAAATTTCCGCGCTTTTTTCTTGCCTTGTAGTTGGAGAGCTTTGGCGTCTAAAGCAGCGGCGTAGGTGTTTTCAAAAAGTTTATTGCGGGCGTCAATGTCATGTTTTGGGATGTTGTAACGCTTCATCACGTCAGTTATCGTTTGCATATTAACCAAAGGCATCAGCCGAAATTGGATTTTTTGTTCTGATGTTTGTACGAAATTCAGCAGGCGCTTTTCTGAACTTAAACAGATGGCCCCTAAAGGATTGACAAACAAATAAATTTCAATCACCTAAATCTCCTCCAACAATTTGAGTCGTTTCTAGCTACTTCAACTTAGCAGAAACGTAGAAAAAATGAAAATAAACAGTTTTTAGCTTTGCACTTTTTTAAGACTCCGGCTAATTTTATTTTCAGCAGGCAGATAAGGAAGGTTCAATTCTTCTAATAATTGATCAAAAGCTGCCTTACCTGTTTTTATATCTTTTACTTCTAATTCTAATTCAAAATCATGACCACTTTTGCCATAAAAACTTTCATCTAGAGCTAGTAAACCAGCGTTAATTGGAAACTCAGCACGTTTTGTCGTAAGCTGACTAATGATATGTAACTGCGTAATCGCAACATCTAAAGTGGCTAATTTTTTTTCGACAGGTCCATCTTTAGGGACTTGTTGTAGTTTTACGTAATTTTGCGCCTCAGTTGGGGTTAATCTTTCAGTTGTTTCTAAGAGGCCTTCTTTTTGAGGTGTTTTTAATGTTACTTCAGCATATTCAGGCAAGAGACGGATTCTTAAACCGGCATTTGCCTTTTTTAATTTTTTATCTGGTGTATCAAAATAGCAATTTGTTTGCTGTGTGATATTTTCAGCTGTAACGTGATAGTACGTCATAATACGTTTGAAATCACGAGCGCTTACCATTGTTTTAAATTCAATCTCAGTTGATTGACTCATAATAATCCCTCACTAGTTTACGTGTTCAACTGCGAAACTGCAAGTTTAAGCCTGGGAAAAATGACAATCTTTTAATCAGAAAACGGGGAATTGCAAAAAATTGATAAAATTTAGCAAAACATGATAAAAAAGCGGTTTAATTCTAATTTTAAAAGAGGATTCCGAACTTTTAGACTTACAGGGGTTCAATTTGTTCACGTCTATAATTTATCGATTTCCTATTTTGCCATAAAATGACAATATACGCAATTTATACGCTAGAATAGTTGGAATATTTTTTCAATTTGAAGAGATAAAGATTTATGCCGGTTTATGGTAAAATGACAATGGTATGTATTAAAGAAAATTGAGGGATGATTATGGATCGAGATTGGGATAAATTTTTAGCACCTTATGAGCAAACCGTATCAGAGTTAAAAGTAAAATTGCGGGGAATTCGCAAACAATTTCGCGAACAAAATCAACATGTACCCATTGAATTTGTGACTGGACGGGTAAAACCGGTAGAAAGTATTATTACGAAAAGTCAGATACGTCATATTCCGATGGAACGATTGGAAGAAGAAATGTCTGATATTGCGGGATTAAGAATTATGTGTCAATTTGTGGAAGATATTCACCAAGTTGTGCAATTATTGCGTAACCGCAAAGATATGAAAGTGATTATTGAAAGAGATTATATTACGAATAAAAAAGCTAGTGGTTATCGTTCTTACCACCTAGTGATTGAATATCCGGTTCAATTAGTAAATGGTGAAAAAATTATTTTAGCAGAAATTCAAATTCGAACGCTCGCAATGAATTTTTGGGCAACGATTGAACATTCTTTAAATTATAAATATCAAGGGGCTTTTCCCGAAGAAATGAAAATTCGCCTACAGCGTGCAGCAGAAGCGGCGTATCAACTCGATGAAGAAATGTCAACAATCCGGGAAGAAATTCAAGAAGCGCAACGTTTGTTTTCTCACGGCCGGGGCAAATCAGATGATAGTTATTATCAAGCTTCGATTGATCGGGAGGAGACGTAATGCCATTAAAAGTTGCTATCGTTTCAAATCACGGTCTTCAGTCGGAAAAAACCGAGCGCCAGTTGCGCAAGTTGCTGGCTGAAAATGAGATTACAATTGATCAAGGACATCCTGAAATTGTCCTTTCTATTGGCGGCGATGGGACCTTACTTTCAGCGTTTCATCGCTATAATCATTTACTAGACCAAGTGAGTTTTTTAGGGGTTCACACTGGCCACTTGGGTTTTTATACTGATTGGCGTGATTATGAAATACCAGAACTTGTAGCCAGTCTAAAAGAAAATCGAGGTCAAAGTATTAGCTACCCATTACTAGATATTCGAATTGAATATCAAGATGATAAACCAGCAAAGCACTTTTTGGCGTTAAATGAATCGACAATTAAACGGGGCAATCGTACGATGGTTGCGGATGTTTATTTAAAAGGAGAACTTTTTGAACGTTTTAGAGGCGATGGGCTATCCATTTCAACGCCAACTGGTTCAACAGCCTACAATAAAAGTGTCGGAGGTGCTGTTTTACATCCCAGTATTAACGCAATTCAATTAGCGGAAATTGCTTCTTTAAATAATCGTGTGTTTAGAACATTAGGTTCACCTTTAGTGATTTCTGCTGATGAATGGATGGAAATACGCCTACAAGATAGTAACGACTATATGATTACTGTCGATCAATTAGATATTCAAAAAGATCATATTAAAGCAGTTTATTACAAGATTGCCAGTGAGCGAATTCACTTTGCTTCTTTTCGGCATATGGATTTTTGGCACCGAGTAAAAGATGCTTTTATTGGAGAAGATTAGACCTTTATGAAATTTACGTATCATTATCAAAAAGAGACCACCCAGCAGTTAAAATATTTTTTAAAAGAGCAGGGCATTTCAAAAGGGTTATTGGCAAAAATTAAGTTTCAAGGCGGCTTAATTTTAGTCAATGATAAACGGGAAAATGTCTTGTATTCTTTGCGGCCAAATGATAGGGTTACTATTGTCGTGCCGGATGAAAAAGAACATGAAACAATGCTTGTAGACAAAACACCCATTGCTATTGTTTATGAAGACGAGCATCTTTTAATCGTCAATAAACCAGCGGGAGTTGCTTCAATTCCAGCGCAATATCATCCCAATGGCACGATGGCAAATCGCGTGAAGTATTATTATAAGTCAAAAAATTATAAAGATCAGGTCATACATGTGGTTACTCGTTTAGATCGGGATACTACTGGGTTGATGTTGTTTGCTAAACACGGTTTTGCTCATGCCCAGTTAGATCGCCAGTTGCGCCAAAAGGAAGTCGAAAAAAGATACCAAGCACTCGTTTCCGGCAACATTGACCAGCTAGCAGATCACGGTATGATTACATTGCCGATTACGCGGGATTTAAGTTCTTTATTAAAACGTAAAGTTGCCAAAGATGGGCAAATGGCGCAAACGGAATATTGGTTGTTGAAACATAACGCGAATATAGCGTTAGTGGATATTAAACTTCATACCGGCCGAACCCATCAAATTCGCGTGCATTTTAGTGGTATCGGCTCTCCTTTATTAGGTGATGACTTATATGGCGGTCTGATGACTGCTGGTATTACGCGCCAGGCGTTACATTGTTATAAGTTATCATTTAATCATCCTTTTAGTGGTGAACGGTTAACTTTTACCTTAGCTTTACCTGAAGATATGACACAGGTAGTTCAAAATATTTAAGAATGCGTGGTGAGTGTGAGTGGATGAAAATTTAGAACTGGAAGAACGCTTTGCTGAATTAAAACAGGCTTTACTTGAAGATGACATGCAAAGGTTCAGAGAACCTTTCTTAGAAATGCACATATACGAACAGGGGCAGTTCTATCAGTCCCTCACCAGTGAAGAACGCCATCGCATGTATGGCTATTTGTCGCCAAAAGAGTTGGCGGATATGTTTGATGTAATTGAAGAAGATGACGAACATATGACTGATTATCTGTTTGAAATGCGTCCAGGGTATGCCGCTGCTATGTTAGCGGAAATGTATACCGATAACGCAGTTGACTTATTAAATACGCTTGATAAAAAGGCGGTCAATAAATATTTAAGTCTAATGGATAAAGAAGATGCCAGTGAAATTAAAGAACTACTTCATTATGAAGATGATACCGCTGGTTCGATTATGACGACTGAGTTTGTCTCGATTGTTGCCAATCAAACAGTACGTTCTGCTATGTATGTGTTGAAAAATGAAGCAGATGTAGCAGAAACGATTTATTATATTTATGTGGTCGATCAAGAAAATCATTTAGTGGGTGTTATTTCATTAAGAGATTTAATTATTAATGAAGATGATACTATGATTCAAGATGTAATGAGTGAACGGGTGATTTCAGTCCATGTAGGCGATGACCAAGAAGACGTGGCCCAAACGTTTCGGGATTATGATTTTTTGGCATTACCTGTTACAGATTATGATGATCATTTATTAGGGATCGTTACAGTCGATGATATTATTGATGTCATTGATGATGAAGCAGCAAGTGATTATTCAGGTTTAGCTGGGGTCAATGTTGAAGAGGTTTCTGAAAACCCGGTGAAGGCTGCTAGTAGACGATTACCGTGGTTAATCACGTTATTATTTTTGGGGATGGCCACAGCCACCTTAATTTCTCATTACGAAGAGCTGGTGAGTGAAGCGAGTATTTTGGCGGTTTTTATTTCACTTATTACAGGAACTGCCGGTAATGCTGGTACTCAATCTTTAGCCGTTGCAGTAAGACGCTTAGCGATAAATGACGATAAAGAAAATAGTTTTGTTAAAACCGTTGTAAGTGAAATTTTAACCGGTTTGGTGACCGGATTTATTACGGGGTTAACTATTTTTATCATTGTTGCCATCTGGAAACACAATCCAATTCTTGGTTTTGTCATCGGGATGGCCATGATGTGTGCCATTACGGTCGCTAATTTAGCTGGTAGTTTTATTCCAATGTTAATGGATAAACTAGGTTTTGATCCCGCTGTTGCAAGTGGACCATTTATTACGACTTTAAGTGATTTAACTAGTGTCTTGATTTATTTTAATATTGCTAGTCTTTTTATGCAGTATTTCATTGCTTAAAAAACCCAAACGAAAGTATCACTTTTATTTTTCCAGTTTACAGTGGGAAAAGTAAAGGATATGATCGTTTGGGTATTTTTTATAGTAGCTATAGTGATTTTTGTCTTACAGAGCCAAATGGGTCGTATCGCTTTTTATTACTCTAAAAAGCGTCGTTTATAAGCTTCATATTCTTCTGGTGTAATCAGTCCTTCGTCTAGTGCTTTTTTACGTTCCTTTAACTTTTCAAAATTTGTTTCGGTTGTTAATGGGACGCTGTTTGTAGCAGTAGACTCTTGTCGCATTTGACGAGCACGTTTGGCGCTAGTAATCCCATCCATTACGCCATCTTGCATGTCGCTTTTACTATCTTCTAATAATTTGGCGATGGCAAAAACGGTTTTTTTAGTCCAAAAAATACTAAAAACTTCACGAAAGCTCTCAATTCGAACTGAACCCCAAAAAATGCGTGTATTAGGATTAATAGTATTAATATTGTTCAAAGGGATACTTTTATAATCGTGGTTAAAAGGTACCCAGCGTGCAAAAATAAGACGGCCGGCATCTGTAATCGCATAGGCATGAAATCCTTTGCAATCAAAGTAACGCACTTTTCCTGTTTGTTGGGCTCTAATTCGCTCTTCAAAATCCTGCTGATCTTCGCCAGTTAAGGGTTTAAAATTTTCAAGGTCTTCGGGATGATGACGCCCGATAAAACTTGCAATCACTTCCTCATCTTTTCCTAAGGCGGCTTCGATTAGGCTAAAGTGCTTGCGTTGTAACCAACCACCCAAAAATGGCGTAATATTCTGACCTAATTTATGGTTACGGGCATAGGCGTACATGGCATCAGCTTTTTTCATAGGCACTCCTTTCTAGCTTTGAACGATGTTTTATTCTTTATAACGTAGTGTAAAAAATTGTCCTTTAACTAAGACGTACAATTTTTGTTCCGTGCGCTTCATTAACGCCTAAAGTTGTTACAACTTCATCTACATTATCTGCGGTAATACCAGCTCCGGGTAAAATGATAATGCGACCATTGGCATACGCAATTAACTCTTGTAAGTAAGAAAGATTTTCTGAAATTGGTGTTCCACTAGGGCCACCATGGGTTAAAATACGGTCAACACCATGAGCAACTAACCAATCAATGGCTTCAAATTGGCGATCTTTTACAATGGCATCAAAGGCCATATGAAAGGTAATTTGTAATCCTTCAGCAGTCTCAATCAATAATTCTAAAGCTTCTTCATCAAGCCAACCACTAGGCGTTAAGCAGCCAAATACGACGCCGTCTGTTCCCATTTTTTTTGCCTCGATTAAATCAGTATG
The DNA here is from genome assembly GCF_001885735.1 of Enterococcus canintestini. Classification (GTDB taxonomy): domain Bacteria; phylum Bacillota; class Bacilli; order Lactobacillales; family Enterococcaceae; genus Enterococcus_C; species Enterococcus_C canintestini. The sequence goes on from NZ_JXKG01000006.1 coordinate 73,472, forward strand.
CATAATTTTTAATTCAGTGTCATTGTAAATAAAATCGCCACCTCTTGGACGAATCATGGTCATCACCGGAATGTTTTTTTCGCCAGCATAACTAAGTGTTTCTTCGATTACACCAGTACTTGGTGTGGTGCCTCCTACGGCTAAATTGTCACATAGTTCAATTCGTTTAGCTCCAGCGTGAATCGCAGCAGGAATATTTGTAAAATTTTCGGCACAAAATTCTTTAATCATAATGGTCTCCTTTTATAAATTAATCTGAAACAAGAGCGAGTTTGTTTTCATGTAGTATTTTATCACAGCCTTGTGTTAAAGTAGAGTAGCGAAAAACGACAGTAGCTATTAGCTAGAGGAAAGTAAGCGAGGAAATAGTATGTTGAAAAAAATTGACTGGGGTAAACAATTTGTGGCAAAAAATAGTCATTTATTTTTATGCCCCTTATGCCAAAGCCAAATGAGTGCCTCACCGGCAGGGCTGGTCTGCCAAATGGGACATCGATTTGATGTTTCAAAAAAAGGTACGTTGTATTTTCTTAAAAAAAATATTCAAAGTGGCTATGACCGTAAACTGTTTACCGCCAGACGGCAGTTAATAAAAGCTGGCATGTATGATGGTTTATTACAAAAGATTCGGGAATATATTCCAGCAAATACGACAGTTTTAGATGTGGGTTGTGGGGAAGGTAGTTTTTTTAATAATCTTGCAATGGAAAAAAATCTTACCGGTATTGGATTTGATATCGCGAAAGATGGAGTTTATCTGGCCACAGAGCAACCAGAACCTTTATTTTGGTGCGTTGCAGATTTAACGCGCTTACCTTTTGGACCGCAAGTTTTTGATTGTGTTTTGAATTTATTTACCCCTTCAAATTATAGTGAATTTAAACGTGTTTTAAAGCCAGATGGTACCCTTATCAAAGTGGTTCCCCGTAGTGGTTATCTAAAAGAATTGCGACAAGCTTTTTATCCCGATGACAAAAAGAAGCAACATTATGAAAATATGGAAGTTATTCAACATTTTAAAGAACAATTTAAGCTTTTAGAACACCATGAAATAACGTATAGCTTTGATGTTCCGGTAGAAAATCAACTTGCCTTGTTAGAGATGTCTCCTTTAGAGTGGGGCGTTTCGGTAACACAAAAAGAGCAAGTTGCTCAAAAACCATTAAATAAAATTACAATTGATTTAGATTTGCTAATTGGAAAAGAAAATTGAAACTTTTGTGACTTTTTTCGGATAAAATTGTTGCATTATTTATATAAGAGTGATATATTACAAACAAGTCATTTTTCATTGGTTTTTATCAGGTTCCTGTTCTGATAAAAGTTAGTGAAAAGAACTTCACTAACGTAGCGACTCGCAGTGATTAACACCGAGCCGATACGTTCTTTTTTTGCACTTTTTTACAAATATATTTACTGAAAGTGCTATAGTAAGAGAGAATAATCGTTTTTTTATAAAGCGTAAATAAATTGGAAACTAAAAGGAGTAATAAAGTTGAATCATATTGTTTTATTTGAACCCCAAATTCCTGCCAATACTGGCAATATTGCGCGTACTTGCGCTGCCACCAACACACCACTACATTTAATTGAACCTTTAGGCTTTTCTACTGATGACAAGCACCTAAAACGAGCAGGTTTAGATTACTGGCATGATGTGAATATTACTTATCACAAAGATTTGGCGTCATTTTTGGATTATTTAGGTGAGCGTCGTCTTTACTTAATCACAAAATTTGCCAACCAAGTTTACAGTGAAGTGGATTATACTGCTGATGAAGAAATTTTCTTAATGTTTGGTAAAGAAACAACCGGATTACCCGAAGAATTTATGCGGGAAAATGCGGAAAAATGTTTACGTATTCCAATGAACGATACCCACGTACGCTCGTTGAATCTGTCCAATACTGCGGCTTTAGTTATTTACGAAGCATTACGGCAGCAAGGATTTCCTGACATGGAATTAAGTCACCACTACGAAAATGATAAATTAGATTAAATTTTACCTACTCACAATTAAAGGAGCTTTTGTCATGGAGTTATATTTTACCCGTCATGGTAAAACTATGTGGAATAATGAACGACGTTTTCAAGGTGCAAAAGGAGATTCGCCATTACTTGCAGAGAGTTTAGCCGAGATAAAATTATTGGGGCAACAGTTAAAAGATATTCCGTTTGAAAAAATATATGCCAGTACGGCCCCTAGAGCGATGAAAACTGCACAAGGGATTTTGGCGCAGTTACGTTATAAACCTGAAATTATTTATAATGATGGGTTAAAAGAACTTGGTTTAGGAGAGTTAGAAGGACAGCTGATTGATGAAATGTCTCAGCGTTATCCAGTGGAATTGCACAATTTGCGTCATCATTTGGATCGTTATGACCCGAGTGTTTTTGGCGGAGAAAAAATTGAAGATGCTTTGGCACGCATTGAAACTGTTGTTTGTGATGCTGCGATGCAAAATAAGGGCCCGCTTTTATTTGTCGGCCATGGTGCCTCTTTAACTGCGGCTATTCAGTGGTTAGCAGGTAAGCCCCTTGCTGAATTACGAGAAATGGGTGGTTTAGTCAATAATAGTTTAAGCATTTTAACGACGAAAGAACCGGAAAATTTAACACCATTTGAATTAATTAAATGGAATGATGCGAGCTTTTTAGGCGATCAAAGTAGTTTAGACGCTTTATTATAGAAAGGAGCCGGTTTGGCATGGAAGAACGAAATTTTGTCAGCGGAACTGTCGCGGCAATCTTTTTTGAAAATCCCGGCAATTTTTATAAGGTTATGTTAATCGATATCGCAGAAACCAATACTGGATATAATGAACCTCAAATTGTGGTGACAGGTTCATTTGGTGATATTAGTGAAGACACTTTATATCAATTTTATGGTGACTTAGTGGAACATGCCCGCTATGGTCTGCAATTTCAAGTAGAGAGTTATTCTCAAAATCAACCGACTTCTGAAAATGGCTTGATTAATTATTTTGCCAGTGAAAAATTTCCCGGTGTAGGACCTAAAACGGCAGAAAAAATTGTGACTACATTAGGAGTAGATGCAATCAAAAAAATCGTCGCGGATGCTTCTGTTTTGGAAAGTATCGCCGGCTTAACTGAAAAGAAACAACAACAGATTGCTGAAATCGTTCGTGCCAACCAAGGAATGGATGAAATTGTCGTCGGATTGTCTCAATATGGTTTTGGTAGCCAACTTTCCTTTGCAATTTACCAGATGTATCATAGTCAGGCTTTGAGTATTATTGAAGAAAATCCGTATCAGTTGGTAGAAGACATTGATGGAATTGGCTTTAAAAAAGCGGATCAATTAGCGGAACAATTAGGTATTGCCGCTACGAGCGAAAAACGATTGCGGGCAGCTGTTTTACATCAAGTTTTTCAAAGTTCGCTCCAAAGCGGGGATACGTATATTGAAGCAGATCGGTTATTAGATGAAACGTTGCATCTTTTGGAAAAAAGTCGTCCGGTAGAAATTAATCCAGAACAACTAGCAGATGTGATTATTGCTTTGACCGAAGAAGATAAAATTCAACAAGAAGCAACACGCATGTATGAAAATAGTTTGTATTTTGCTGAAATTGGCATTGCAAGCTCAATTCAGCGCATGTTAAAACGCAAAAAAGAAATTAAGTATCCTGAAAAGACAATTGATAAAAAATTAGCCGCTTTAGAAAAAGACTTAGGCATCCAATATGGGACCTCTCAAATAGAAGCGATTAAGGCTGCTTTAGCTTCACCATTATTTATTTTAACAGGGGGCCCTGGAACAGGGAAAACGACGGTTATTAATGGCATCGTCCAATTATTTGCTGAATTAAATGATTTAAGCTTGGATCCGTTAGATTACACTCAAGAAGTCTTTCCTATTTTATTAGCTGCACCGACTGGACGGGCTGCAAAACGGATGAATGAAACAACGGGGCTGCCTAGTGGAACGATTCATCGTCTTTTAGGCTTAACAGGAAGAGAAAAAGCCGGTGAAATGGAAATCAATGAATTAGCTGGTGGCTTACTAATTGTCGATGAAATGTCAATGTTAGACACTTGGCTGGCCAATTCATTACTAAAAGCGATTCCTAACAATATGCAAGTTATTTTTGTTGGGGATAAAGATCAGCTTCCTTCTGTTGGTCCAGGTCAAGTCTTACATGATTTACTGGCGATTAAAGAAATTCCACAGCGGGAGCTGACAGATATTTATCGTCAAGGAGATGGCTCGACCATTATTTCTTTAGCCCATGAAATAAAAAATGGTCATCTTCCGGCTGATTTTACACAAAACAAAGCAGACCGTTCCTTTTTTCCTTGTCATGCCCAACAAATTGAACCTTTGATTGCTCAAATCGTAACCAAAGCCAAGGCAAAAGGATTTACCGCTCAGGATATTCAACTGTTAGCACCGATGTATCGGGGACCAGCTGGTATTGATGCATTAAATAAAATGATGCAAGAAATTTTTAACCCCAATGATGGCACAAAAAAAGAAGTTTCGTTTCACGACCAAGTTTATCGCATTGGAGACAAAGTTTTGCAGTTAGTGAATTCGCCAGAAGATAACGTCTTTAACGGTGATATGGGACAGATTGTCGGCATTATTTTAGCCAAAGACAGTGAAGATAAAGTGGATGAACTAGTTATTCAATTTGATGCAAATGAAGTCACGTATAAGCGTAATGATTGGCAAAAAATTACATTATCTTATTGTTGTTCCATTCATAAATCACAAGGTAGTGAATTTGAAATGGTCATTTTACCAATGGTCTATCAATACCAACGCATGTTACAGCGCAATTTACTTTATACCGCTGTTACCCGCAGTAAAGACAAATTAATCTTGTTAGGGGAAAGTCAAGCGTTTCAAACTTGTGTGGCAAATCAATCCGCGAATCGTTTAACGACTTTAACACAAAGGATAGAGGTCTTAACTACTTCTAAAGTGGCTGATTTAAGCATAACAGAACCAAGTGAAACAAATGAACCAAGTAAAACAAGTGAAAAAACTAAGACCGCTGTTTCAGCTGAAAATCAAAAACAACGCCAGCCCTTAACTTATGAAAGCGAAATTTCTTTAACCGCTGATGCTGTTAGTAAAACTCCAGCGAATGATTTAGTTGAAGAAAATGATACAACTAAGGAAAATTTAGCAGCAGATTTGCCGCTTCGTTTTATCTTAACTAAAAAAATGGTTCGGGAAAACGCCATTGATCCATTGATTGGAATGGAAGGGTTAAGCCCAATGGATTTTATGTAACTGCAAAAATTTTTGCTAGTAAATATAAACCGGTAAGACAAAATACGCAAACTATCTTTATGCCATTAAGGCTAAGGTAGTTTGCGTATTTTTATAGTTAAAATTTTATTCAGGATAATACCAAATCAGTTGAGGTTTAGTAGCAAAGGTAATATCAAAAGGACGAGAACCCATCACTTCGCCATCAGCTTGACCATATTCTGGCACCGTGGAAACGATGCGCAGTTTATGACCACTATAATGATGATAATGTTTTGAAGTCGTTAATTTATTGGTGATGAGGCGCACAATTAAGCCTAAAATTTTAATCATCGAAATTCTTTCCACTACCACCAAATCGAGATTATCTTTGCGAGCGTTAGCCATTGGGGCAATTGCCACTCCACCTCCAAAATATGGATGATTTGTGGTAGTACATAAAAAAGCTTTTTTAAATGTATGTTCTTCACCATTTACTTCTAATAAAATGGGAAATCCCTTTTGAGTAAACAAGACTTTTACAATTGAAGCAATATAGGCAAAAGAGCCAAGATTATATTTGTTTAAAGTCTTTTTGGTCAAAGAATCATTAGTAGCTGCGACAATGGCGGCATCTAAGCCAATCCCGACGTTGTTAATGACTAAGCCTTTTTCATTTTGAATTTTTTCATCATAGGTCAAAGTATTAATAATTTGTGGTTCTTTAGCCCGTTGAATTGCCCAAAAAGCTTTTTGCGGATCTTTTGGCAGTTTAATACCACGGGCAAAATCATTACCAGAACCCCCAGGAATATAACTCACAGGAAACTCTTTATTCATGCGATAAAATTGATTTAGAACTTGATGTAAGGTCCCATCGCCACCGATCACAACTAATAAAGGATAAAGTTTATCTTCATAAGCAGCTTTTATCTCATCGTTCCAACCGACTAAACGAGAAAGTGCCAGATCTTCTGCTATTTTGGCTTCGTGACCAGCATATTGGGTATAATGGCTTTCATAACTCATCTGTTGTTCCGCTAATAAATTTTGAATAATCTCACCGGTTTTTTTTCCATTGCCTTCACCAGAGACTTGATTAATCAAGAGTATGTAATGAAATTTCACAATTTTTTGCTCCTCTTTTACACTTAATGTTCCATATTTTAACAGAAAAAACTGAGGAGGGAAAAGAAAAAAGCGCACAAAAAAAGATCTAGTGAGTTTTTTTGTGAAGGTGTTGCTGTCTTTGTTGCTTTTTTGTCTACTTATTAAGGTTCTGATGTCCACTTAATAAATCTTAACTCACTAGACCCTATTCAATTAGTAAGGAGTAACTCAAATTCCCACATCCTTTAGCAATTTTTTAAGTCTCATAACAATTCTCTGTTGTGTAGAACCTACATCGTCTACGTTACTGGGAATTCCTATGACCCCTTACACCTATTTTATACCATATTTCAATAGGATTTGCAAGCGTTTTCTTTTAAGTGACTTCTGGATTGTGCTGTCATTTTTTCTTTTAATAAAAGCTAGTTTTATTGGTGAGTCTTTATTAAAAAAGACTGGTCAAATGTAAGTAATGCAGGTAAAATAGAACAAGTTGCAAATAATCTTAAAAAATTACTTGTAGCTATCGCGGTTCATCAACCATCCCGCGTCATCAAAACTCGGAGAAAGAAGGAAAAATTTGTGCAAATGAGTAAAAGTAACACCAATGTCAAAGTTTTGGCGGTAAATGCGGTTGTGGCGGCTTTATATGTGGCACTTTCTTTAGTTACCCCGTTTTCAGCCGGTCCGATTCAATTTCGGATTTCTGAAAGTTTAAATCACTTAGTCGTTTTTAACCGAAAATATTTATGGGGAATCTTTTTAGGTGTCATCATTTATAATGCGTTATTTGGTTATGGTATGATGGATGTCCTTTTTGGTGGAGGACAAACTCTACTGGCATTGACATTAACGAGTCTTTTGCAAAATAAAGTAAAAGATAAAAAGATTTTGTTAGGCTGCAATATTGCCTTTTTCACTTTTAGTATGTTTTTAATTGCTATTATGTTGCTGATTACGGCTGATTTGCCATTTTGGCCAACGTATTTAACAACGGCCATAAGTGAGTTAATTATTATGTCTATCTCTGCACCGATCATGCTGTGGTTAGACAATCGTCTGCACTTTACTAAACAACTATAAAAAATGACTTGGGAATCTTCCCAAGCCATTTTTTTATTCTGCGGCTGTTAAATCTTCTAATTCAACAACTTTGAAATTTTTACTTTCGAGATGACTAATAATTTTATCGCAAACAACTTTATCGGTTTTAGCAGGTAATGTGATGAGTGTTCGACGAATAAACTCATCTTTACCAATATCTAATGTGATACAGCTAGCAATGCTACTGTATTTTGCGATAATTTTACTAATTGCGGCTAAATCACCTTGTTTACCGGTTGAAGCAATTGTTAAAACGTAACTGCCTTGATCAACGCTCCAAGATTGCGATAACATATTCAATAGTGAGCTGTGGGTTAAAATACCATAAAATTCATTATTTTCGTTTAACACAGCAATATAAGGTAATTCTTTAATAGTGAAAAAGACTTTGAAAAAAGAAGAATTCACATAAATAAATTTTGTCGCATTTTTAAGCAAATGGGTGACAGGTAGATTCATATCGCCACCGTTTGCTTTATGACGATAAATATGCATTTTATAAATGTTTCCTCGGAAAATCTTTTCATTTTCATCTAGTATTGGCACACAACGGTAACCGGAATCTTCCAAAATTTCTAATGCCTCTGCTAATGTTGCTGTTTCTTTGACGGTGGTCAAATCTCTTTTTTTATACACCATGGTTTTTAGTAGCATAACAAACCCTCCATTATCTCCAATTTAACAAATTTATCATATCATATTCTTTCAAAAAAGACATAGCTGGTTAGCTTCATTGACAGTCAGAAAAAAACATGCTAAGTTAAAGTGTACTTTTGTAAACAAATCAGTCTATGAAATAGAAGCTGATATAAAAGTGTGATCAATTTGAAGGAGGCCATAAAGATGGGTGCGAAAAAAGCCGCTTTAGCCTGCTCCGTTTGCGGATCTCGTAACTACACAAAATCTGTGAGTGAAGGGAAAAAAGGCGAACGTTTGGAGATTAATAAATTCTGTAAATATTGCAATCAATATACATTGCATCGAGAAACCAAATAGGAGGCAGCAGGCATGAAATTTTTACGTAGTGTAGTAGATGAAATGAAAAATGTAACGTGGCCGACAAAGGCACAGTTACGCAAAGATACACTGGTTGTTATTGAAACATCTTTGATTTTTGCCGCCATGTTCTTTGTGATGGATACCGCAATCAAGAGTATCTTCGGCTGGATTTTAAAATAAATTAACTAGCTGAACAATGTAAAAAATGCTATAATAGCTAAGAAGAAAAAACTTCGGGCAACTGAGGTTTTTTTATTTTAGACAAAAGGAGCCAAACAAATGGAATCATTTGAAAGAAACTGGTATGTGCTACACACGTATTCTGGTTATGAAAACAAAGTCAAAGCAAATATTGAATCACGGGCACAAAGTATGGGTATGGGCGATTTTATTTTTCGTGTTGTTGTCCCAGAAGAAACTGAAAAAGAATTAAAGAACGGCAAAGAAAAAGAAGTTGTTCATAAAACTTTTCCAGGCTACGTCTTAGTGGAAATGGTTATGACTGATGAATCGTGGTATGTCGTGCGAAATACACCTGGTGTTACCGGTTTTGTCGGCTCACATGGTGCCGGAAGTAAACCTGCACCTTTACTACAAGAAGAAATCAATCATATTTTGCGTTCAATTGGTATGAGTACACGAACAAGTGATTTGGAAGTTAATGTTGGGGATACTGTTAAGATTATTGAAGGTGCCTTTGCTGGCTTAGAAGGCCAAGTGGCTGAAATCGATGATGAAAAACAAAAATTAAAAGTAAATATCGATATGTTTGGACGAGAAACAAGTACCGAATTAGATTTTGAACAAGTGGATAGTCTATCTTAATATCTTTAAACTTTTGAGGCTGTGACATGGCTATGTCACAGTCTTTTTTTTGTAAAAATCTTTTTTTGTGAGAGGATGACGATATAATTAATTCTGGTTTTACTTTCTATATGGTTATAACCAGTTAAAAGTTGAAAAAAATACCTGATAAATTATGAAATTTGTTTTTTATTTTAAAGAGAAAAGCTTAAATTTACTTATTTTATCAGATTTACCGCTGCTATTTTAAAGTTCAAATTTTTTCTTGACATAAAATGTTAGCGCTTTTATAATTGGTTTGTGGTTACTACCAGATGAGTAACGTTTTAATTTGAAGGAGGCGATAAAATGATTGGTTGTTTATTAACTGGTCATGGTTCATTTGCACCGGGGCTTTATGGGGCTTTAAAGATGATCGCAGGTGAGCCGGATTTTTTTGAAGTCGTAGCTTTTACTGATGGTGAAAATATCGATGATTTTGAAATGAGGATTAAAAATGCTATAAAAACACTAAGCGCTACTTGTGAAGGCGTTTTGGTTTTCAGTGATTTACTTGGTGGTTCACCATTTAAAACAGCTATGATTGCAGCGCAAGACTTTGAAAATGTTGAAGTTGTAGCTGGTGCCAATTTGCCAATGTTAATCGAAACAATTGGGTTACGTTATGCCAGCACAGATTTAGCACAATTAGTAGAAGATGCTGTAACTGCAGGTCAGACTGGTGTGGTACATCCACAATTAGTTCTTCATGAAGAAGATGATGTAGAAGAAGAAGGGATTTAGCTTATGAATCTTTGGAACAGTATTCTAGGTGCTTCAATTGTGGTGTTAGTTTTTGTAATCGCTTTTGCTATTATTTATTATTTTATTGGTGCTCGCGGTATGAAATCACAAAAAGAGCACTTTAAAACATTGCACCAATCTCTCGCACCTGGTCAAGAAGTAAAATTTGCTAATGGTCTTTACGGTACCGTCAAAGTCATCAATCAAAAAAAAGAAACAGTTGATATTGAAGTGAAATCCGGCACAATCATTGAGGTTTCCCGGTATGCGATCTCAGAAATTGTGAAATAACGCTAAAAAACTTACAAACTAAACTATTTTAGGAGGAATTATTATGTCAGAACCAAATATTTTATTAACACGCATCGATAACCGCTTAATTCATGGGCAAGTGGCAACACAATGGAACGGAACGTTAGGAGCTAATTTAATTTTAGTGGCCAATGATAAAGTTGCCGGAGACAAAGTACGCCAAGGTTTAATGGATATGGCAGCGCCAAGTGGTGTTCAAACACGGTATTTCTCGATCCAAAAAACGATCGATATCATCCATAAGGCTTCACCAAAGCAAAAGATTTTCATTATTGCTGAAAATCCAGAAGATGTTTTGAAATTAGTTGAAGGAGGCGTGCCAATTAAAAAATTAAATATTGGAAATATGCACATGGCAGAAGGAAAACGCCAAGTTGCTACCACTGTGGCCGTGGATGATGAAGATGTTGCAGCCTTTAAAAAATTGCAAGATTTAGGGGTGGAATTAGAAATACGTCGCGTACCAACAACAGCAGTAGAAGACAGCAGCAAACTATTCAACTAAGCGAGAGCTTAAGGAGGGAGTTTAAGAATGGATTATAATTTCATTCAGATCTTATTGGTCTTTTTAGTGACATTTATCGCCGCTATTGATCAATTCAGTTTCTTGGAATCATTATATCAACCAATTGTAACAGGTATGGTAATTGGTCTTATTTTAGGGGATTTACAAACAGGTTTAATCGTTGGTGGTACGTATCAGTTGATGACCATCGGGAATATGCCAGTTGGTGGAGCACAGCCACCTAATGCCGTTATCGGCGGAATTATGGCTGCCATTTTATCTATCACATTGAAATTAGAACCAACAGCAGCAGTTGCAACAGCAATTCCATTTTCATTATTAGGTCAATACGCTGTAACTTTGATTTTCTCTGCCATGTCACCTGTAATGTCAGTAGCAGATAATTATGCTCATGATGCCAATACTAAAGGAATTGACCGCATTAACTATTTAGCTATGGCAGCAATTGGTGCCATCTTTGGTTTAATCGTTGTCTTATTCTTTATCGGTGGTGCAACTTTTGGGGAACAAGTTGTTAGTGCAATTCCAGAATGGTTGATGAAAGGTTTATCAGCTGCTGGGGGCATGATGCGTTATGTCGGTTTTGCAATCTTATTAAAAGTAATGGTTTCTCGCGATATGTGGGGCTTTTACTTCATGGGCTTTGGTCTAGCAACAATCGTAATGGCAGCGCCAAGCTTGTCTGGTCCTGCTTTGATTATCTTGGCATTTATCGGTTTTGCGTTAGCTTTCTGGGATTACCAAATCCAATCTAAATTCAAAACTGCCACAGCCAATGCAAATGACTTCGGAGGTGACGAAGATGGCATATAATATTCCAGATACGTATCAAGATCAATCAGTGGGTGAAACACTCGATAAGAAAACATTAAATAAAATGGTTTGGCGTTCATTGTTCTTACAAGCATCTTTTAACTATGAACGGATGCAAGCTGGTGGTTGGTTGTACGGTATTTTACCAGGTTTGAAAAAAATTCACAAAAATAAAGATGACTTAGCCGCTTCTATGAGTCATAACTTGGAGTTCTTTAATACCCATCCATTTTTAGTAACATTTGTAATGGGGATTGTTTTATCACTAGAACAAAATAAAGCAGATATTCCGACTATTCGGGCCGTTCGTGTGGCTGCAATGGGTCCTTTAGGTGGTATTGGGGATGCACTATTCTGGTTTACTTTAGTACCAATTACAGCTGGTATTACTTCCAATATGGCAATTAGTGGAAATGTAGCTGCACCATTTATTTTCTTGCTTGTTTTCAATATTGCTCAATTTGCATTGCGTTTCTTCTTAATGAATTGGTCATATAAACTTGGGACCGATGCAATTGGTATCTTAACAGAAAATGCCAAAGAGTTTACGCGGGCAGCAAGTATTTTAGGTATCTTCGTTGTTGGGTCACTAACTTGTGTTTATGGTGCAACAAAAGTTGATGTTCAAATTCCAAATGGCGAAACAAATACTGTTCATTCAGTTACAACGGTTGTGCCGGCCGGAGAAGAACACAAGTATGATGAATATATTTATAAAAAAGATGAAAATGGTAAATTGACAGAAGATGTTCAAGATGCTGCTGAAGGTGAAAAAGCTTTAGGTGTTGTGAAATTACCTTCCGGCGATTTTGAAGTAACTTTTAATCGCAATGAAACGACTCCTGTAACCATTGATATTCAAAAAATCTTAGATGGTATTTTACCACAAATGATTCCACTAGCTATGACGTTACTTTTATACTTCTTATTATCAAAACGCGGCTGGACACCATTAAAATGTATCTTGCTGTTGTTGGTAATCGGCTTAGTCGGATCAGGGTTTGGTATTTGGCCAAATATCTGGCCTTAAAAAACTTTGATAAATTATACCACTTATTCTCTTATGATAAGTGGTATTTTTTTTATATGTGGTCTAGATGTTATAAAAAATATAAGCGCTTTATTTGTTGTTTTTATTGACTTTAACTAAAAAAAAAGATAAACTCATATTGTGGTAGTAACCAGTTGTGAGGAGGTATTCTATGACGCGTGCAAAAAAACAGCCTTTGTACGATCAACTCGTTGAATTATTAAAGGAAAAAATTGAAAACGAATACGAAGCCAATACAATGTTACCCTCTGAGCGAGAATTATCTGATCTTTATGGATTGAGTCGGACAACGGTTCGTTTAGCTTTACAAGAATTAGAAAAAATCGGCTATATTTATCGCCAGCACGGTAAGGGGACTTTTGTTTCTGATTTAAAAGAAACTAGTGTCAATTTACAAGGAATGTATAGCTTTACCGAACAAATGAAAGCTTTAGGACGGACGCCTCATACCGCTGTCTTAGAATTTGAAAAAATTGAAGCCAATAAATTTTTGGCTAATCAATTTAACGGCAAGCTAGGGATGAAGCTGATTAAAATGAAACGATTAAGAAGTGCAGATGGTGAACCGTTAATGTTAGAAAGGACGTATTTACCATTGAATAAATTTTTAGATTTGACCAAAGCAGATTTAGAGCATAAAGCACTTTATGATATTTTCAAAGAAGATTATCACGAGGTGGTCAAAGTGGCAGAAGAAGAACTTTTTGCTAACATTGCCCGACCAAAAGATGCGCCTTTTTTAGAAATTCGAGAAGGGGCTCCAGTATTGTCTTTAATGCGTAAAACATATAATCAAGCCAATGAAATCATTGAATTTACGTACAGTGTTGCCCGTGCAGATCAGTTTCGGTATAAAATTATTCATCAAAATACACAACAATAAAATTAAACGAGATATTCAAATGTTTAAAGGAGGATAAACATGTTTCAGTTTTCAACAGAAGAGCTAACAAAAATGGGAGCAGAAATCACTACTCGTGAAATTAAGCAACAGCCAGAATTATGGCAGGAAGCTTTTACTTATTATAAAGAAAATATTGAACGGATAAATGCTTTTTTAACAGAAGTAAAAAAAGTGGCGGAGGGGAAAGTACGAATTGTCTTTACCGGTGCCGGAACTTCTCAATATGTTGGGGATACGATAAAACCTTATTTAAGTAAAGTTGGAGATAGCCGTCATTTCATTTTTGAAAGTATTGGCACAACCGATATTGTCGCTTCTCCGGCGGAATACTTACACCCAGATGACTGGACGATTCTAGTTTCTTTTGCCCGTAGTGGAAACTCGCCCGAAAGTGTTGCGGCAGTGGATGTGGCTAATAAATATGTGAAAAACTTAAGACATATTACCATTACTTGTGCCCCTGAAGGACAATTAGCAAAAGCAGCCAGTGGCGATGAACATAATTTATTGTTAATGATGCCAGCTCGCGCCAATGACCAAGGCTTTGCAATGACAGGCAGCTTTTCTTGCATGGCGCTTACCGCGTTACTTTTATTTGATGAAAAAAATGATCTTGCGACAAAAGAAACGTATGTGAAGACAATGGCAATACTAGGAAATGAGGCCATTGCTAGAGAAGATGAAGTACAAAAAATTGTTGATTTGGATTTTGATCGTATTGTTTATCTTGGTTCAGGCAGTTTGGCTGGTTTAACTAGAGAAGCTTCTTTAAAAGTCTTAGAACTTACGGCTGGTAAAATGGCGACCGTTTTTGATTCTTCAATGGGCTTTCGTCATGGTCCGAAATCTTTTATTAATGAAAAGACGATTATGTTTGTGTTCGTTAATAACGATGACTATACGCGCCAATACGATGTCGATATTTTAGAAGAAGTTTATGCAGATAAAATTGCGCCTTCTGTTTTAGGAATTAGCCAAAAAAATAGCGAAAATAATTTTAACGGTACTAATTTTGTGTTTAACTCAAGTGAGGAGAAGTTACCTGATGGCTATGCTGCTTTGCCATTTTTAATGGTCGCACAAACAGTCTCACTTCTTTCTTCAATTAAAGTTGGCAATACGCCAGATACACCATCACCAACAGGAACAGTGAACCGTGTGGTAAAAGGTGTAACGATTCATCCTTTTGAAGCGTAAATCACTATGAATAAGTTTAAAAAGTTGTGACAAGGATCTTGTCACAACTTTTTTATATACGTAAATTTAATGATTATTATAAGAGATAACACTAAGAGATTAAGGTAATTGAATAAGCTACAACGCTAGGACATTAAGCTATAATCATATAAAATTTAAAGAGCGATTGATTCAAATTTTGATTTCTTGCCTGCAAGCTGAAGAATTGTAAACGTGCGGGGATGATAAAAATTCAATAAAAAAATAAGAATTTATTCTCTACTAAAAAGACTAGCGTATAATGCAAGAAGAGGATGTGAGACGATGAAAAAATTGTTTATAATAGGGCTTTTTTTATTGGTTTTAGCTGGATGTGGGAATACTGCACAAACCTCTTCTAATTCCGCTCAAGCTAAGCCTGAAAAAAAGGCAGAGACAACCGTAGTAAAAAAAACAAAATCAGCTGTTCCCACTTTATTTATTCACGGCTACAGTGGCACTGAAAATTCTTTTGGCGGTATGTTAAAACGATTGGAAAAATCGGATATTGCTAAAAAAGAGGTACTGATGAAAGTTTCACCAGTCGGAGAAGTTACGCTGACAGGGCAGCTAAGTGGTAAAAAAGACAATCCCTTAATTCAGGTGTTGTTTGAAGATAACAAAAATAATGAATGGTCACAAACGGAGTGGTTGTATAATTGTTTAGCAACTTTAAAAAAAGCTGGTATTAATCAAGTGAATTTAGTTGGACATTCAATGGGTGGTGTTTCAGGGCTACGTTATTTGATGACTTATCCTAATGATGAAACGCAACCACAGATTTTAAAATTTGTGGCAATAGGCGCACCATTTAACGATTTTTTAGATACCAGCGAGAGTCAATCTGTTGCAGACTTACTAAAAAATGGCCCCAATGAAGTTTCTAGCCGTTATCAAGATTATCAAAATTTAGTCGGCAATCTGGACCAAAAAATTCAGATATTGCTTTTGGCAGGCCAACTTAATCAAAATAATTTTAGTGATGGTACTGTTCCCTTAACAAGCGCATTAAGTGTCAATGCCTTATTAAGTCAAACCAATAAAGTGACAAGTAAAATATTTTATGGTGCCAATGCCCAACATAGTCAGTTGCATGAAAATAAAGCGGTCGATCAGGCTGTGGCGAATTTTTTATGGCCGCAATAATAGAAGTTAAAAATAAGTTGTAATAGTAGTTGCTAGCTGCAACAATAAAAGAAATTTTACGTAAATTGCGGGTTAACTTTTTTAATCTCAGCTTACTAAGAAATGCTTTGAGCGAGTTGTTTATTTGCGAAAAATGAGGTATGACAAAATTTTTTGTCATACCTCATTTTTGCTTTCATAAGTGGAAGGATAGCTTTTGTTTAGTAACATACCTTTTTAAATATATAAACTATCACAACTTGAAGTCAGTTCAAATTAATTTTCTTATTGTGGTGCCAAGCCTTTTAATAAGACTTCGCTCCATTCTTCAATATAAGGTAATGCGCGGCTGTAAATTGAAGCATCTGAAACGCCAGCGATGAGGGATTCGATATAGATAAAGAGAAATTCATCTGTATACTTAGGATCGACAGCACCTTCAACACGGCCCTTTTGAAACAAGTTTAGTAAAACTTGATTGCTTTCTTTAGCATAGTTTGCCATAAAGGCAGCGAGTTCTTGATCTTCTGTTTGGGTATAGCAAGCCATTAAGTCTAAATAAAATTGTTTGGTGACGCAGTTGAGATGATCGATTTTTAACTGTGTTAATGCCGCAAAAGTTTCAGCAAACGATTTGTTTTGTTTTACTACCGCTTTAGCATCATTTGCCATTTGAGTCATGAAATTTTTAAATACTAATTTAATTAAATTGTCTTTGGACTGAAAGTATTTGAAAATGGTCGCTTTTGAAATTTTGGTTAATTGCGTAATTTTATCAATTGTTAACGCATTACTCCCTTCATCGCTATTCATAATATCAAATGCAGTTTGTAATACTATTTGTTTTTTTTGTTCTGTTCGCTTTTCAAAGCCGTTCACTGCCACACCTCCTAACTAGAATCGCTATCTCTATTATAATTAAATGATTTTAAACTGCAAATGAAAAAATAGTTCAAAAACTGGTGGATTTTAATTGACATTTTTTAGTCGAAAACATAATATTGAACTCGTAATAAAGAATTAGTTCAAAAAATTCTGCTAGCAAATAATGGAAAAAGGGAGTCTTAAAAATGATGCAGTTAATTGAAATTAATAACTTGCAAAAAAGTTTTGGCAAGTTCCAAGCCTTAAAAGATGTTAGTTTTACAGTTGCTCCAGGGGAAGTAGTTGGATTTATTGGTCCAAATGGTGCGGGAAAATCAACTACTATTCGAACTATTTTAGGAATTTTGCAAAAAGATGCAGGTAGTGTAAAAGTTTTTGGCAAAGATGCTTGGCAAGATAGTATTGAAATTCATAAGCGTCTATCTTATGTACCAGGGGATGTGGCTTTATGGGGCAATCTTACTGGTGGTGAAATTATTGATTTATTTATGAAATTACATGGTGGTGCTGACTTTAAAAAAAGAGATGACTTAATTAAAAAATTTGAGTTGGATCCACGTAAAAAAGCGAAAAGTTATTCAAAAGGAAATCGCCAAAAGGTCGGTCTCATTGCCGCTTTATCGGTGGATTCTGATCTTTATATTTTAGATGAGCCTACTTCTGGTTTAGATCCTTTAATGGAAGCTGTTTTTCAAGATGAAGTTGAAAAGATAAAAAATGCCGGTAAGTCAATTTTACTTTCTTCACATATTTTAAGTGAAGTAGAGCGTTTAGCTGATAAAGTCGTGATCATTCGTGAAGGAAAAATAGTTGAAACAGGTACACTACAAGAGCTCCGCCATTTAACGCGTTCGACCCTTACGCTTGTTGCTAAAGGGGATGTTGGTGAATTAGCTAAGTTAAACGGCGTATATGATTTTCAGCAAAAAGGGCAAGAAGTTAGATTTGCGATTGATAACAAATCTTTGAACACTATTTTGGCAGCTGTAGCTAAATTAAACGTTGAAAAGTTTGAAGTTGTACCGCCGACACTAGAAGATTTATTTATTAGACACTATGAAGGGTGATGGCGAAAATGGCAGAAAAATTTTCACAATGGAACTTGTTATTCCTCCAATTTTTAAAACGTGATTGGAAAAAGATTTGTGTATGGCTTTTAGGATTAGGGTTATTTAGCGGTGGCTTTGTTTCTGCTTTTGAAGAAATTTCAAAAGGGCAAGGGTTAGTCGGTATGTACCATACAATGCAAAATCCGGCGATGATTGCCATGATTGGGACAACATCGATTGCAAATGCTAATGATTATACGATTGGTGCGATGTATGCCAATGAAATGCTACTGTTTTGTGGATTATTCTCTATGATTTTAAGTGCGCTTCATGTGATTAATCATACCCGTAAGGAAGAAGAACAAGGATTAACAGAATTAATTCGTTCTTTTCGGGTAGGGCGACAAGCAAATTCTTTAGCCGTTTTAGTGGAAGTTTTATTGATTAATTTGATTTTAGGTCTGTTTATAAGTGGTTTGATGACTTCTTTTCAGGCTGATAGTATTAATTTTAATGGCAGCATGTTGTTTGGTTTTTCCATCGCCTTAGCGGGTATTTTAGGTGCTGTTTTTGGGTTGCTATTTGCTCAAATTATGCCCACTGCAAGTGGCGCAATTGGTACTAGTCTTGGTTTTATTGGATTGTTGTATCTTCTTAGAGCAGCAACAGATATTAATAATGCTGATCTATCAAAATTAAATCCATTAGGCTGGACTTATCTAACTTATCCTTTTACACAGAATAATTGGTTTTATTTAGCGATTGGCTTCATCTTTAGTCTGTTTGTCCTCTGGTTTAGTTTCTTTTTAGAAGGGAAACGTGATTATAATGCAGGCTTCTTGCCAGAAAAAGAAGGACGGAAAAACGCGCGGAAATCACTACTTTCTGTACCGGGTTGGTATGTCCGAATTAATTTTACTGTTGTGATGAGTTGGTTAATTGGCTTTGCTGTAATTGGAGCAGCCTATGGTTCTGTCTATCAAGACATGCAAACCTTTATGGAAGGTAACGAATTAATTAAACAAATGTTTGTTCATAGTGGCGGGAGTTTAGCGGAATCTTTTACTGGGACGATTATGATGGTAATGATTGCCTTAGTTGCTATTTTACCAATTGCTGTAGTAAATAAGTTGTTTAATGAAGAAAGTCACGGCCGGATGAGTCAAATTTTCGCAACGAAAGTATCTCGCTTTAAACTCTATGCTACTGCGCTTTTCGTTGCTATCATTAGTGGTGTGTTAGGTGTATTTATTAGTTCTTATAGTTTAGGTGCTACGGCGGTAAGTGTTATGAAAAAAGCTGATAGCATGCCTTTACAAGAATTTTTTGAAGCAGGTTTCAATTTATTACCTGTCGTTTTATTCTTTATTGGTTTAACTGCGTTTTGTCTTGGCTTTGCGCCAAAACTTAGTAAAGTTGTCTATGCTTATCTAGGCTACTCTTTTGCTTTAAGCTATTTTGGTGGTATTTTGGATTTGCCTGATTGGTTTAATAATACTTCTGCATTAAAATGGTTACCCCAACTACCAGTAGCTGATTTTGATTTGACACGCTTTTTATTGATTACAGCAATCAGTTGTGTTTTAATCGTCTTCGGGTTTATTGGTTATAATAGACGTGATTTACAAGAAACGGCTTAAGTAATAAAAAACGCATCCTTTCCTTTTACTAGGAGGATGCGTTTTTTATTTTGTCCATTTTACTCTTGTTTGGCAAAAATTTCTTTTTGTAGTCGTTGGGCAGTAGGCGTTGTGGCTAAGCCACCTTCAGCTGTTTCTTTAAAAATAGATGGCATTTGACGTCCTACTTGATACATTGCTGCTACCACTTCATCAGGCGGAATAACACTTTCAATTCCGGCTAATGCCATATCCGCGGAAATAAAAGCTTGTGATGATCCCAATGCGTTACGTTTCACACAGGGAACTTCCACTAATCCTGCAACTGGATCACAAATTAAACCCATCATATTTTTTAAAGTAATGGCAACTGCTTGGGCAGCTTGATGAGCAGTACCACCGTTAGCGCAGACCAAAGCCGCAGCGGCCATGGCACTAGCAGAACCGACTTCTGCTTGACAACCACCCTCAGCACCAGAAATAGAAGCATTATTGGCAATAACTAAACCAAAAGCGCCCGCTGTAAATAAAAAGTTGACTTGCTCTTCGTGACTTAAGTTTAAGCGTTCTCGGACTGCTAATAAAGCACCTGCAACTACACCAGCACTACCTGCAGTAGGCGTGGCACAGATTAGGCCCATTTTGGCATTTACCTCATTCACCGCAATTCCATTGCGGACAGCGGTTAAAATCGTTTCGCCACTTAAAAAATTGCCATGATTTAAGTACTCATTCATTTTTTTAGCATCACCACCGGTAAGTCCGGTAACAGACTTTACTCCAGCTACGCCTTCTGCTACAGAATTTTCCATAACCGTTAAATTGCGTTCCATTAAAGCGATAATTTGTTCTTTTTTACGTCCTGTAACTTCCATTTCAGTTGCAATCATTAAATCCGCAACGGAATCATAAGCTTGTGCTTGTTCCACTAAATCCGCAATTGTATAAAACATGCGCGTTTACTCCTTAATCAAAATAATTAACCGTGTACATGTAATCTAACGCTTTTAGTTGTTCACAAATACCTGGTTGTGGTTCATCTACTTCAATAATCATAATGGCTTTTTCACCCTTTGACTCGCGGGTGACAGTCATTGTTCCGATATTTGCCCCGCGTTCAGAGAGAATATTTGTCACTTTGGCGATCATACCAGGGACATCTTGATGAACGGTAATAAAAGTTGGTGTACCCATTGAAAGTGAGATTTTAAAGCCGTTTAGTTCAGAAATCTGAATATTACCACCACCAATGGATTTACCCGTTACAGATAATGTGCGTCCATCTTTATGCAGGACCATTTTTACGGAATTAGGGTGCTCTGCTTTTTCGCTTTTAGGAATAAAGTAAACTTCCATGCCGCGTTCATAGGCGATTTTTAAAGAGTCAGCGAGATGTTCATCATCTGGTTCCATCCCTAATAATCCACCTACTAGAGCAATATCAGTTCCATGACCACGATACGTTTTTGCAAAAGATTCATATAAATAAATATCTACGCTGTCTGGTTGCTCACCAAAAATACTGCGAATGACCTTACCAATTCTAGCTGCACCAGCAGTATGCGAACTACTAGGTCCCACCATTACAGGTCCAATAATGTCAAAAACACTACGATATTTCAGCTGTTCCATTATGACACCTCGTTTTTATTTTCTGCATTTGTAGTCTAACATAAAAATAACGATTTTTAAGTCAGAAATTCTTATAAAAAAGATAAGTTTTTTAAAATTTAGAATGAGTTGAACTGGCGCAATAATAGCAAAAAAAATCAAAAACCACAATAAGTTAACACGAGTCAATCATTTTACGATATACTTATTAAGTAAAACGTTTTCATTATAAGGAAGTGAGGAATAGCGATGAAATTGATTATTGAAAAAGACTATGAAGCTATGAGTCAAGTTGCAGCCAATATTTTATTAGGTCTCATGAATGAAGAGCGCAGAGTCAATTTGGCAATTACAGCAGGCAATACTCCCAAACGGTTATATGAAATTATGGTACCGCAAGTAAAAGGACGTACGCATTACGAAAATGTTCATTATTACAATTTTGATGAAATACCTATTGCCAATAGTAACGGTTACGGGGTCACTATGCGTAATTTAGATAACCTATTTTTTACACCAGCAGAAATAAAAAATGAGCAAATTCACCCTTTAGATGCCTCAAACTGGCAAACACAAGATGAACGCATCAAAAAGGCTGGTGGCTTAGATTTAATCCTCATGGGAATTGGAAGTGACGGCCATTTTTGCGGAAATTTACCTGGTTGGACAAAATTCGGAGCAAGCACATATGCTGTTGATATTTCAGCAGACAAAGCCCTTCGTGAAGCTTTAGCAGCAGAAGTAGACGGGGATATAAATAAAGTGCCAAACGAGTTTTATACGATGGGACCAAAAAGTGTGATGGCGGCTAAACACTTAGTTATGTTTGCCAATGGGAAGAAAAAAGCGGCAATTGTCAAAAAAGCTTTCTTTGGCGCAGTGACAGAAGCGGTTCCCTCTTCCATTTTACAGTTACATCCTAATTTGACGCTTTTATTAGATGAAGAAGCTGCAAGTGAATTGAAGGATTAGTAAATAAATACTTTCCTATTTCTCAGATGTTTTTTAAATGAAAATAGGAAAGTTTTTTGTAAATAAAAATTAGCATTTGCTTTTAAACTATTCATTAAAATTAGCGTTTCTTTGTGAATTTTAGCAATAATTGAGTAAAATTTCGTTGCAATTTCTAAAATTATTGCTATAATATTTCAGTGTGCGTAAACTCACGCTTATTTTGAGGCACGCATTTTTTATTGGTCTTTTATTTCGTATTTTTATTTACTTGCGATTAAAAGAACCAAGTACGTGGGAGGGGAAATATGCATCTCCAATTAACCACATCACGGACTCAAGGAGGTATGTCTCGTGGCAAAGAAAGTAGAAAAAATCGTTAAATTGCAAATTCCTGCAGGTAAAGCAACACCAGCTCCACCAGTAGGTCCTGCGCTAGGTCAAGCGGGTATCAACATCATGGGCTTCACCAAAGAATTTAACGCCCGTACTGCTGATCAAGCAGGTCTAATCATTCCAGTTGTGATCTCTGTATATGAAGACCGTTCATTTACATTTATCACAAAAACACCACCAGCTGCAGTCTTATTGAAAAAAGCTGCCGGTGTTGAAAAAGGTTCAGGCGAACCAAACAAAACAAAAGTTGCAAAAGTTACGCGTGATCAAGTTAAAGAAATCGCTGAAACTAAAATGGCTGACCTAAACGCTGCTGACTTAGAAGCTGCTATGCGCATGGTCGAAGGTACTGCACGAAGCATGGGGATCACTGTAGAATAATTCTACACCCTGAGGAAGTAGCTTCTCAGTTCGCTCGCTATTGAAAAATACGAGACACGTGGGAGGTTCTACCGTTATAACCACATCAAGGAGGAAACAAAATGGCTAAAAAGAGCAAAAAAATGCAAGAAGCATTGAAAAAAGTTGATACAACTAAAGCTTATTCAGTTGAAGAAGCTGTTGCATTGGCAAAAGAAACAAATATCGCAAAATTCGACGCAACGGTTGAAGTTGCTTACAAATTAAATGTTGATCCTAAAAAAGCAGATCAACAAATCCGTGGTGCTGTTGTATTACCAAACGGTACTGGTAAAACACAAACTGTTTTAGTTTTCGCTAAAGGTGAAAAAGCAAAAGAAGCAGAAGCTGCTGGCGCTGACTTTGTAGGCGATGACGACATGGTTCAAAAAATCCAAGGTGGATGGTTTGACTTTGACGTAGTAGTTGCAACACCAGATATGATGGCGACTGTTGGTAAATTAGGTCGTGTCTTAGGTCCTAAAGGTTTAATGCCTAACCCTAAAACTGGTACTGTTACAATGGACGTTACAAAAGCTGTTAACGAAGTAAAAGCTGGTAAAGTTACTTACCGTGTTGATAAAGCTGGTAACGTACATGTGCCAATCGGTAAAGTTTCATTTGAAGATGACAAATTAGTTGAAAACTTCAAAACAATTAACGATGTGTTAGTGAAAGCTAAACCATCAGCTGCTAAAGGTCAATACATTAAAAACATTTCAGTGACAACAACATTTGGTCCTGGTGTTCACGTTGACCAAGCTTCATTTTAATTAATTGTAATTTAAACATTGACTTGACTATCTTATCTATGGTAAGGTAGTCAAGGTTAATAATTAACTGTACCGAAGACAGTAGGTGACGTACGTCTTAATTTCCTACCGAGGACATTTATTGGAGAACATTCAATAGTCCCTCTATGTCTACGGTGACAAGGAGAGGCTTTTTTCTTTGCCTTAAATCCTTGTTCATCAAAATCAGGAGGTGAAATACAAGTGAGTGAAGCAGCAATCGCTAAAAAAGCGCAAATCGTGGACGAAGTTGCTGAAAAATTTAGTGCAGCCGCATCTGTAGTAATCGCTGATTACCGTGGCTTAACAGTTGAAGAAGTAACAAACTTACGTAAACAATTGCGTGAAGCAGGCGTTGAAATGAAAGTTATCAAAAACTCTATCCTTTCTCGCGCTGCCAAACAAGCCGGCTTAGAAGGTTTGGACGAAGTTTTCACAGGTCCTACTGCCGTTGCATTTAGTAACGAAGATGTAGTTGCACCAGCGAAAATCATGGACGAATTTGCTAAAGACGCAAAAGCACTAGAACTAAAAGGCGGTATCATCGAAGGTAAAGTGGCTTCTCTAGAAGAAATCACAGCTTTGGCAAAATTACCAAACCGCGAAGGTCTATTATCTATGTTGCTATCTGTACTACAAGCGCCAGTCCGCAACGTGGCTTACGCTGTCAATGCAGTTGCAGAAAGCAAAGATGGAGATGCAGCCTAAGCGCCGCATAATCTAAATAAAAAATACAAAACCTAAATTGGAGGAAAATCAATCATGGCATTGAATATCGAAAACATTGTCGAAGAGCTAAAAGGCGCGACAATCTTAGAATTAAACGACTTAGTTAAAGCTATCGAAGAAGAATTTGGCGTATCTGCAGCAGCTCCTGTAGCTGTAGCAGCAGCTGGTGCAGCTGGTGGCGCTGCTGAAGAACAAACAGAATTTACTGTTGAATTAACTTCAGCTGGCGACCAAAAAGTTAAAGTTATCAAAGCAGTTCGTGAAGCAACTGGCTTAGGCTTGAAAGAAGCTAAAGCATTAGTTGATGGCGCTCCTGCACCAATCAAAGAAGCAGTTTCTAAAGAAGAAGCTGAAGAATTGAAAGGTAAACTTGAAGAAGTTGGCGCATCTGTAACAGTTAAATAATCTTTGATTATTTCAAAAACCGAGATCTTTATAGGGTCTCGGTTTTTTTGTGTTTTTGAAAAGGATCTGCTCCACATAACGAAGTACAAAAAAATCAATTCATACTCATAATTAACAAAAATAATTTAAAAATTAGGTATAAAAAGAAAAAGTTAAATTTGTCACATAACTAAAAAAACAGATTATTTACTGTAATAATCTGATTATTTTTAAGGATTTTTACGATTTTGTCATTTTCTTTCAAAAAAATGAATTTAATAGGAAATTGTTTTTTTCTAATTTTACAAAATGAAGCATAACATCAACTTCTTAATGAGATAGATTAAATATGTCTATACCAATAAGATTTGTAGATTAGAATTATTAAAATAACAGATAATTTAATTAGTTATTTTTAAAGCGCATTATTTTTCATAAAAATGAAAAATAATGTGTTTTTCTGAATTTGTTAATAATATATTTCCTTCTTACAATGAGAATGTGCATTGAATAGAGGAGTGGAAACAATGAAGAAAAACGTATGGAAGAGTAAATGGTCTGTTTTTTTTAGTGTCCTTATCGTTTTACTGCCGTTTGCTCAATTTTTCATTAAAGGATTTACCGCGATTGCGTTCACGAATGACGGTGAGAGTAATACCCAACAATTGTTTGACAGTAAATATGGAAAAGCCAGTCTTTCCTATCAGACAAAAAAAAGTAAAATTATCTGGCAAATGAATGTCGACAAAAAGGCAGCTGAAAAGGCAACACTATTTCTATTTTCATTAAAAGATAAAGAAAATAAAAGTATTTTACCAACTCTTAGCGAAGAAAATCAAGCAACTGATCTTTTCAGGGTCATTTCAAAAGAAACTGAAAAAGATTACGCTACAGTATTTGAAAGAAAACCTTCAAATACAGACAAAAATTATAAAATTGAATTTTCTACGCCAGTAGTAAGTGGGTTAACTTTCAAAGTTGCGTTTAATGCAGCTTCTAATCCAACGAATGAACAGAAAACACTCTTTACAAAAGAGTATCCTATTAGCATCAAAGAAAATGACGGAACTCAAGCTTCAACTGAAGAAACAAGGACCTCAACTACGAAAGAATCAAATGATACAAGCTCAACAGAAAGTTCTTCTACCAGTGAAGAATCTACTAGTGAAGTTAAAAATCTAGGGGATGCAGATGAAGCCACTGTCAATTCAGCTAAAAAAGAAGCCGAAAAGAAATATGCTGAAACAGGAGTGCCGCAAAGAATTACGCGAAGTGCAGCTGTATCAGCAAGTGATTCTTCAGCTGGATCATTAGTCATTAGCGATAAAGTTTTCAATGATCCTAGTAAAATGGAAGTTAGTGTAACAGGTGTCAAACCTTTGGAAATTGTCAAGGTTCCGATAACCTATGATAGTAATGGAAAACCAACTAATATAGAAAACTATGATAACTATACTCAAAATAAAAATAAAGTATCTAGTTTCTACCTTGTCCCAGAAAAAAATACTGATGGCACGCGCCCAGTTTCAGGTAAAGTAAATATTAAGTTTTCGAACGATAAGTCCCAAGATGCGCTTTCAAAAGCAGAAGTTAATGTGACTTACCCTAAGGTTGGCTATATTAATGATCAAGATGGAAATTTAAAAGAAATTGGTGTCAAGTTGACTATAAAAAATATTCAACGTTCTCCGTCTCCAAAAACCTGGACAGGTTATCCCTTCCAGTATCCAAGTATAGATTTATCTAGCAATCTATTTTCAGGAACAGTAATAACAGGTATTAGTTCAGCAGATTGGAATTTTACCTTTTTTTATGTCGATAACAGTGAGAAAGTGGATTTTTCATCAGTGACTAATGGATTTATGTCTTTTAACTCTTTAAATGGTTATGGGACAGGTGGTATAAACGGTGAATTTGTCAAGGCAAGTGATGGCCGCGAGGGCTCTATTTCAGAAGGCTCAATTATTACAAAAGGTACAGTCTCAACACCTGCAGATCAATCTTTTACTTATACATTTTCTGATGTTTATTATGGTACTTCGAATTCGTTTAATGATAATTTAGGTGGTGCGACTTTCAATAAAGCATCTGTCAAATTTGATTTAATAGGAACTGAAAATGAATTTCAATTGGGGACCGGCGGTGGAGCTGGTCATCGAGCGTGGTTTACTTTTGCTAGTGCAGCAATTGTCCCAGTTAAACAAAAAGCACCTAGCAAAACTGTGCAACCTATTAATCAATATAAAGATGGTGATCCTTGGAATAGTCCATCAGGAGAACCTTCAGGATGGAATCAACGTTTTTGGAATGATTTAGATCGTTCAAATGATGGAACTGGGGAGTGGAGTTTGCTTCCACAATATCGAGTAGAAGGACACGATGCGGATACAGAGAATTTAGAAGCGGGGATTCCTAAAAAAGCAGATAGATATGTTAAAACGGGGCAAAAATATTACTACTACATTAATCAGCCGACCATTAATCTAGCTTCTCAAGGCTTGGTATTACCTACAGGTTATCAGATAACCGACAAGTTACCTGCTGGAGTGGAAATAGACAATTCAGATGGCAAGTCGCTAACATTGTACGATTTAAAAGGTAACGATATTACTGATAACCAGCAACAATTTTCGATTAATAATGGAGAATTTAAACTTAAATTATCATCAGATCAAGTAAATAAAATTAATGAGCAATCAAAAGAAAGTGCCACATATGGGGCGGATTTTAGTGTGCGTGTTCGTGTGGTAGTCACAAATACTACTACAGATAAGATAGGTGATCTAATGACAAATAAGGCTGAGTCCTTATTTTCTTATGATTCTGGTACAAAGTTTACTGCAACGTCTAATTCTGTCCAGACCAGAGTAAAATCACAAATTAAACCATTTGATTTAAGTTTGAGAAAAATGGATTCAACAGGATTAGCAGTAGCCGGAGCTGAGTTTACATTATCTGGTGGTAATTTAAAGAATGACTTAGTTGCTAAAAGTGATGACAAAGGAAACATTGACTTCAATACTCGTGAACTTATTGCTGGTCAGAAGTATCAGTTGCAAGAATCTGAAATACCACTAGGTTATCTTATTTCTGACAAAGGACCGTGGGAGCTTCTAATTAGTGAAGATGGGAAATCCGCAACTTTGACTGATATAAAAAAAGAAAAAACTGAATTGTTGATTACTGATAAGGGAGATTATAATTCGATTGCTTTTTCCAAACCTAACCAAGGGATTGTTAATATGAGAAAAGTATTGGACATTCAACTAAAGAAAAAAGATACGAGTGACTCAGCAAAAGTATTCACAAAGAATGAATTATCCGAGGCTAAATTTACCATTCATGAAGATATTGAAAATGGAAAAGAAGCAGAAGCAGTCATTGATGAAAATGGTACGATAAATTTCTTTGGTTTGGACTGGACAAAAAAATACGTGATTGAAGAAATGCATGCACCAGCTGGATATATCAAACTGGATAATCCCATTAAAATTTCTTTTGAAAGAAACGATGAAGGGAAACTAATAGCGAATATTGTAGGGTTAGATAGCGTAGAAAATCCAATTAAAGTTGATGTAACTAATGACAAATTTGAGCTTTCTTTCAACGTTCCTAACAAACCTAAAGTACCACTTCCTGCTACTGGGGGTAGTGGCAGCTGGTTAATTTATGGTGCGGGAGTGGTAGCACTTATTGTTGGTGTAGGTTATTACTTCTTGCGCAATAAAAGTAAGGGGGAAGCATAAATGAAAAAAAATTTACTAGCCCTTACAAGTATGCTTTTGTTTTTGCCACTATTAATGGGGATGGCACCTGCACAGCAAGAACAGGCAACGCAAGTCCAAATTATTTTGCATAAAATTGTTTTTCCAGAAGGACAACAACCGCAAGATACCCCGAATACTGGGCGCATTGATGATCAACATGCCAATTTGTTAAAAGAATATCATGGTTTAAATGACGTGACGTTTACAGTTTTTGATGTTTCGAAAGAGTTCTATGAACTGCGAGAACAGGGGGCAACAGTTGAACAAGCGCAAGAAAAACTAGCCGAAGCAGGAACAAATAATCAAAAAGTGGCAAGTGGAATTACTGCTACTGTTAATGGCGAAGATGGCACGCTCCTTTTTTCATTACCAGGAAAATCTGACAATGCAGCTGGAAAAGATGCAGTCTATCTTTTCCACGAAGCAAAAGCACCAGATTATATTAAAGAAAAAAGCAAAGATTTGGTTGTCGTCTTACCAGTCTATGACGGTAGTCAAATGTTAAATGAAATTCATCTTTATCCAAAAAATGAAAGAAAAACTGCGGATCATCCTACCTTTACAAAAACGATTGGAAATGAAAAAGCAGACTATAGTTATGGTGATACAATTCTTTTTTCTGTTCAAACGACGATTCCTCATGATTTGACAGATTACACATTTTTTAAAGTGTTGGATAAGGCTGATGAAGCACTCCAATTTAACCCAGAAAGTTTATCAGTCACAATTGATGGTGAGGATATATCTTCGCTTTATGAAAAGAGCATAAATGATCATGGCTTTGAATTACTTTTTAATGACGTAAAAAAATTAGTTCCTTATGAAGGCAAAACAATTGCCATTACCTATAAAGATACCTTGATTAGCCAAAATAAAGTAGACGCTGAAATTATGAACAGAGCTTTTCTTACAACAGACAGCGATAAAATTGTTAAAGGTGTCTTTGTTAAGACTGGCGGCAAACGATTTGTAAAAGTCGATGCCTATGATAATACTAAAAAATTATCAGGCGCAGAATTTCTTATCACCAATAATAAAGGTGAATACTTAATCCAAGCTAAACAAGGCTTTACTTGGGACAAAAATGCTACGAATAAAAATGTCATCAAACTATTTTCCGATAAACATGGTGAATTTGAAATTCGAGGCTTGGCTTATGGTACTTATCAGTTAGAGGAAATAAAAGCTCCGAGTGGTTATGTGAAAAGTAATGAAAAAATTTCTTTTAAAGTAACTGCCTCCAGTTATAAACAAAAAGAAGGAACTTTGAAAGTTGTGAATACCGCGCAACGTAACGAAATTCCTAAGACTAAAAAACCGAATACAGGTCTTTTGCCAAAAACAAATGATATGGCAAATAGTAAATTAGTTTGGTTCGGCGCATTCATAATTTTGGTTGTTGTGATTGTGTTTGTTCGCAATAAAAAAGGAAAAGAATAAGAAGGGGTTAAAGAAGATGAAAATCAAGAAAAAATTATTTGGTGCACTAGCTACACTAGCGCTATTATTGCCATTAGGACTAGGCATGGGACAAGTGGCGAAAGCGGAAGAGACAACAAAAAAAACACAAACCGTCATCTTGCATAAATTACAATATGAAAGTTTACCTACTGATAACCTAAAGAACGACGGCAATTCAATAAAAAATTTGCCTGAAGGATCAAAACCAGTAAAAGGAGTTAAGTTTGTAGCCTATGACGTGACTGAAGAATACTACAATTTAAGAAATACTGGTAAGAAAATGAGTGCAGATGATGCGTACTTAGCACTTCAGAATTTGAATATAACAGGTAGGAATTTTACAAAAGAGTTTTCTGTAACAAATGAAGAAGGCGAAGCCAAAGCAGATTTACCATTGGAATCAGATTATAC
The DNA here is from genome assembly GCF_001885735.1 of Enterococcus canintestini. Taxonomy (GTDB): domain Bacteria; phylum Bacillota; class Bacilli; order Lactobacillales; family Enterococcaceae; genus Enterococcus_C; species Enterococcus_C canintestini. Next base: position 103,895 of record NZ_JXKG01000006.1, read on the forward strand.
AATTAACGGTAAAAATCAAGATGCTATTTATTTGATTGTTGAAAACTATGCGCCAAGTAATATAAACCAATCAAAATCAACAAACATGGTATTGGCATTACCTGTATATAACACAGATACAAATACTAAAAAAGATAAGGTTCACCTTTATCCTAAAAATGAAATTTATGGTAAAGAGTTATCTTTCACAAAATACGGTGTTAAAGATGGAAAAAATAAACCATTAGCTGGAGCTAAATTCCGTTTGAAAGATAGTAACGGCAGTTATCTTCAAGAGCAACATGATAGCAATGGATTTCCTTCATTCTCAGATGTATCGAAAGCTAAAATTTTTCTTTCGAATGATGAAGGTGTGGTTAGTACAGATGGCTACAAGCTTTCACCAGGAACATATACATTTGAAGAATATGCAGATCAAAATGGAGTAACAGTAACCGCTGGTAAGGACACTTATCATGCTAACAAGAACTCTCAAAACATTGTAATTGCTAATGTTGTGGATAATAAAGGTATATTGAGTGTGAACTATAGTTATTTTAATAATGATGGTAAGCAAGTTAAGAATTCATCAGATGCTTTTGCTTATAACTATGCAACAACAGCTCCAGAAAAAGAAGTGGATGATTCTGATGTTGATTATACACAGGTATTAACTTATACTGCTAAATTAACTATTCCTGCTGATATTAATGTTTCTAATTATACAAAATTTGATTTAGTTGATAGACCTGACGAAGCTTTAATTTTAGATCTTCGTAGTGTAACGGCAGAATTAAATGACAATAAATTAAATACCCAAGCTGTAAAAGAAGGCAATGGTTTTAGACTTTCATTCTTTGAAAATGAAGAGGATAAAGCACTTATTCTAAACAATGCTGGTAAAGAAATTGAAGTAACTTATAAAATGTCAGTAAAACCTGTCGTAGATTTAGAAACAGATGTTAATAATGATATTACTTTTGACAATAACTTCCATCCAGAAACATCAAATAAAGTTATCGTCAAAACATATGGCAAAAAGTTTATTAAGGAGGATGCTAATACCAATGCACCTCTTGTCGGCGCAAAATTTGTTGTAAAAAATAGTGAAGGTAAATTTGCTGAATTTGATAAAAACAGCAACTTCTTAGGTTGGAAAGACACTGTTACTGACCATTCAACAATTACTTCTGGAACGGATGGCTCTTTTGAAGTGAAAGGTCTTGCGACAGGCAAATACACTTTAGTTGAAACAAAAGCACCAGCTGGCTATCATTTGCCAAGTGACCCTACTTTTGATTTTGAAGTATCAGAAACAAGCTACGGTAATGAAAAAGAAGTATTAACAGTTCCAAATACCCGATCAGGAATACTCCCTTCAACTGGTGGTAAAGGTATCTATGCTTTGATTGTGATTGGGACAATTGCAGTAGCGGGCGCAGTCATCTACTTTACTAAAAGGCGCAAGCAAACTGAGGCGTAAATAATTTTTATTTATATTTTAAGACAGGGCAGAGATTTTTCTCTGTCCTGATTTTTAAGTAAGGATGCGTGTCATGAAAAAAGCTAGAAAATGGAAATGGACTGTTTTGGATATTTTAATGGGTTTCTTATTGTTTTTTGGCATTGGGGCGTTTTGTTATCCTTTTGTTAGTGATACAGTGAATACATTTTTAGATCAGCAAATTATTGACTACTACCAAGCAAAAGCAAATCACGAAAATGAAGCAGCAATGCAAGCAGCACAGGAAAAAATGGAAAGTCAAAATAAAAAATTAGCGAAAGAAGGCAGTAATCCTAGTGTGGATTCTTGGTCTAAAAAGATCAAGAAAAAAGTACCAGCAAAACCAGCAAAAACATATTTTGAACAACACACAATTGGTATTGTAAACATTCCGAAAATCAAAATAAGACTACCGATTTTTGATACCACAAATGATCTATTTTTAGCCAAAGGAACTTCTTTACTAGAAGGAACTTCCTATCCGACTGGTGGCAAAAGCACCCATGCAGTCATTTCTGGCCACCGCGGCTTACCTTCGGCTAAATTATTTACCGATTTGCCAGATTTGAAAAAAGGTGATGTCTTCTTTATTGAAATTAATAAGCGCACGTTAGCTTATGAAGTCGATCAACTAAAAGTAGTGGAGCCAACAGAGACTGAAGACTTGTTAATTGAAAAGGATAAAGATTTAGTTACTTTAGTGACTTGTACGCCTTATATGATCAATAGTCACCGTTTATTAGTGCGAGGACATCGCATCCCTTATACACCGAAGATGGCAAAGAACTTACAACGTGCAGATGATTATCAATTATTACGAGTTATCTTAATTATTGTCGGCACGCTTTTGTTCCTTGGATTATTAGTGGCCGCGATCATAAAACATGCCAAAACATTAGCAATTGCTAAAAAGCGCTATTTATTATTATTCACTGCTACAAAAGATGGTATCCCGCTTTCTGACTTAACCTTTACGGTCTATGATCGTAAAGGAAAATGCCAAATTACCCGTCAAGGTGAGCCTTTAAAAGCCGTTACTAATGAAGCAGGCGAACTCCAGATTGAAGCGATGAAAGGTGGCAAATATGTCTTAAAATCTAAGGCAGGTAATCTAAAGATTCGCATTCAAAAGGTGACAGATGAACGTTTTTCATTGTTAACTGCAAAGAGTAACTGGCAAAAGCAATCCAATTTTGTCGTCGAAAATAAATCATAATTCCGTTAATTTATTTAATTTTTTGATTGTTTTAAGCTGTTTTATTGGGCAGTTACTTATATTTTTGCTACACTTAATTTGTAGTAAAGAATAAGGGGGATACAATGATGGATAAAGATCAAGTTAAAGGTAAAGTAAATGAAACAGCAGGTAAAGCAACAGGTGATGATTCACAAGAATTAAAAGGTAAAGTGCAACAAGAAGCTGGCAAATTAAAAGAAAAAGCTGAAGATTTAAAAGACAACGTTGCCGGTGAAATTAACAAATTATTCGATAAAAAAGATAAAGACGATAAAAAATAATTAATTTGGAGGTAGGACAAGATTTTGTCCTACCTCCTTTTTTTAATAAACGATACGACAGAAGCGGCTTTTACCACAACCTTTTTTCGATAGTGAACTTTAGCGTAAGTACGCATGTATGCAATAAAACTTAAGCAATGTAATTTTATGGGGAAATAGGGGAAAAGTGATTTTCGTATTCGATTAAGAAATAGGCTTAATTTGTACGCATGTTGAAGGGATTTACTCGCAAAGATTTGAATTTTAATATTAGATAAAAATAAAATTTAGAAATTTTTAAAAATAGCTAGATTTGGTCTAGACAATTCTTGATTAAATGAAAAACTGGTGCTATAATTGGGCTATACCAAACAAGCGTAGAAAGAGGTTATCGAAATGGAAATTATCCGCGTAAAAGATGCCGCTGCTGGCGGAAAAAAAGCCTTTGAAATTATTCAACAAGCCATGAAAGATGGTATTCATACATTAGGTTTAGCAACAGGAAGTACGCCAATTACATTGTATCAAGAAATGACAAATAGTGACCTTGATTTTTCAAATATGACATCAATCAACTTAGATGAATATGTTGGTTTAGGTGGCGAAGATAAACAAAGTTATCGCTATTTTATGAACGAAAATTTATTTAATCAAAAACCATTTAAAGAAACTTTTGTACCAAATGGTAAAGCTGAAGATTTACAAGCAGAATGCCAACGTTATGATGATGTGATTGCCACACATCCAATTGATATCCAAATTTTAGGTATTGGGCGTAATGGTCATATTGGGTTTAACGAGCCTGGTACACCGCTAGACAGTAAAACTTCTGTTGTTAATTTAACAGAATCAACAATTGAAGCCAATAAACGTTTCTTTGATAAAGTAGAAGATGTTCCAACAAAAGCTGTTTCAATGGGGATTGGTTCAATTTTACAAGGTAAAAAAATGGTCTTAATGGCATATGGTGCAGATAAAGCCGATGCGATTAAAGGCATGGTTGATGGACCAGTAACAACAGATTTACCTGCTTCAGCACTTCAAAATCATCCAGATGTTGTCGTAATTGTCGATGATGCCGCAGCAAGTAAATTATAAAAATTAAAATTGTAACAAAAAGACAGATTCCAAATGTACCGCTTCTAATAAGTTAGATTTTTTGGTCTAACTTTTAGGGGCGGTTTAAAATTGGGAGTCTGTCTTTTTTAAATAATCTGTAAAATAATAGCTAAAAGTAAAATGACATAACCACTCATTAAATTCACTACGTCGTTATCAATGAAGCGGTATCCAGAAATTAAGCGGCAAGGTTTTTGATGATGATTTTCTTGTTCGGTGATTTTACCGCAGACTTGGCATTGATACTTACTTTGTAATGTCGCCCCTAATAAACTATCAATTAACATACCGCCAACACCTAAAAGTAATGGGATCAAAAGAAGGGCACCGGTGAATGATTGGGGCGTAAATAACCAAGTGCCAAGAGCATAGGTAGCTGAAATAAGTAAGCTTCCACCTACTGCTGCTAAACTTCCTAAAAGCGATACACCGCCTGATAAGCCGGGGGCAACTTTTTTGAAATTAACGAGATTGTAAGGTCTACTTTTAGAAAGCAGACCTATTTCAGATGCCCAGGTATCGGCTGTAGTAGCTGCGATAATTGTTGACATAAGTAGAGTCCAATTGATATTTAAGACGTTAAAATAAGCTAATAAAGCGCAGCTAGCTAACGGTAAACTATTGGCTAAAAGTTGTTTGGCATCTCGTGTGGCGCCTTTTTTACCAATGGTATCCTCTTTTTTTGACAGGTATTTTTTTAAGGCGTGGATTAAAATAGCACTGCCAAAAAATAATCCCAGTAAAAACCAGATAACAGGTGGGGAGAATGCAGCTAGAAATGTCCCCAATAAAATGAAAGTAAAATATCCTGAACGGGTTAAATAGTTGGCAATATAAAGGAAGAAACCAATTACGGCTGTAAAAAGTAGACCGCCTGCGGCAAGATAAAAAGTAATCATGATAGACTCCTTAATTTTAAGAATAACTCTAGTGTTAGTGTAACACGAAAAAACACTGTTAGAGTGACTTGCCTTTATTCGTTGGGAACCCAATCAAATAAAGACAAGAATCTAACAGTGCTTTTTAAATTTTACAGACCAATTGTATAATCGTCGTCTTCCATCGCTTCAACTTGACCTAATAAATACCCATTACCCACTTGTGAGAAAAAGTCATGATTACTAGTACCAGTTGAGATACCGTTCATAACAATTGGATTCACATCGTCAGCGGTATCGGGAAATAGTGGATCTTGCCCCAAGTTCATCAACGCTTTGTTGGCATTGTATCGTAAGAAAGTTTTAACTTCTTCTGTCCAACCAATTTCATCATATAATTCTTCTGTATAACGTTCTTCATTTTCATATAATTCATACAATAAATCATACATCCAATTTTTTAACGCCTCTTGTTTGGCTTCTGGTAGTTCATTAAACCCAAGTTGGAATTTATAACCAATGTAAGTACCATGGACGGATTCGTCACGAATGATTAATTTAATGATTTCCGCTACATTGGCTAATTTATTGTTGCCTAAATAATAAAGGGGCGTATAAAAGCCAGAATAAAATAGGAATGTTTCCAAAAAGACACTGGCAATTTTCTTTTCTAGCGGTGTGCCGTTCTTATAAATTTCATTAATTCGTTCTGCTTTTTTTTGTAAATAAGGATTGGTATTGGTCCATTCAAAGATCTCGTCTATTTCTGATTTTGTGTTTAAGGTTGAAAAAATAGAGGAATAACTTTTCGCGTGAACAGATTCCATAAATTGAATATTGTTTAGTACTGCTTCTTCATGGGGGGTACGGACATCGTTACGTAATTGTTCCATTCCGCTTTCAGATTGCACGGTATCTAATAAAGTTAAACCACCAAAAACGTGACCCACCGTTTGCTTTTCTAAATCAGATAAAGTCCGCCAGTCATCTAAATCATTTGATAGTGGAATACGTGTATCTAACCAAAATTGTTCTGTTAGTTTTTCCCACGTTGATTTATCGATAATATCTTCAATTTCATTCCAATTAATGGCTTCGTAATAAGTTGCCATGATTTGCCTCCTAATCTAAGTTGTTGTATCGTCTACAGCTAATCGCCGCAAGTAGAACTTTGGTATCCCAAAATCTACTATTGCAACTAGTTGAAAAATACAACTTAAATGACACAGCTTTCACATTGATTGCTACCGATTTCTTCGGCATCGTCTGTAAAGGTACGAATATAATAAATCGATTTAATTCCTTTATGAAAGGCGTAATGACGTAAAATATTTAGATCCCGTGTTGTTTGTTTGGTTGTTGCAGTTTTCCATTCATAAAGACCTTTTGGAATATCAGACCGCATAAACAAGGTTAAACTCATACCTTGATCAATGTGTTGTTGGGCTGCCGCGTAAACATCAATGACTTTGCGCATATCCATATCATAAGCAGATGTGTAGTAAGGCAATGTATCATTTGATAAGTAAGGTGCTGGGTAGTAAATTTTCCCGATTTTCTTTTCTTGTCGCTCTTCAATCATCCGCGTGATCGGATGCAAGCTTGCACTGGTATCATTAATATAAGAAATCGAGCCGTTTGGTGCTACTGCCAAGCGGTTTTGATGATACAAGCCATCTTTTTGGACAGCTTCTTTTAGTTTTGCCCAATCTTCACCAGTTGGAATAAAAATTCCTTCAAATAATGCTTTAACTTTATCTGATTGTGGCAAGTGATTTTCAGCAATATATTTATCAAAATAGCTGCCATCGGCGTAAGCTGATTTTTCAAAGTTGTAAAAAGATTGTTGGCGTTCTTTAGCGATTTTGTTACTTTCCACTAGGGTCCAATAGTTTAATAACATAAAATAAATATCGGTAAATTCAACAGACTCTTTGGAACCATACACCAAATGATTTTTGGCAAAGAAAGTGTGTAAACCCATACCGCCAAGTCCAATCGTATGCGCTTGTTGGTTCCCATTGGCAATAGAAGGGACCACATCAATATGCGAGTTATCTGTTACAAAAGTCAATGCGCGAGTCATCGCTCTAACTGATTTACCAAAATCAGGACTATCCATTAAGTTGACAATATTTGTGGAACCTAAATTACATGAAATATCAGTTCCTAAAATTTCATATTCTTGACGACCAGTTAAAACAGAAGGGGTTTGGACTTGTAAAACTTCTGAACATAAATTACTCATAATAATTTTGCCGTCAATCGGATTTTCGCGGTTGGCGGTGTCGATATTGACAATATAAGGATAACCAGATTCTTGTTGCAATTTAGAAATTTCATTTTCTAATTCCCGCGCTTTGATTTTTTGTTTCCGGATATTAGGGTTTTTGACCAAATTATCATATTCTTTGGTGATGTCAACATAAGAAAAAGGTACACCGTATTCTTTTTCAACACTATAAGGACTAAACAAGTACATATCCTCATTCTTGCGAGTTAATTCATAAAATTTATCCGGCACTAAAACACCTAGAGATAATGTTTTAACCCGAATCTTTTCATCTGCATTTTCTTTTTTGGCAGATAAGAAAGCCATGATGTCAGGATGAAAGACGTTTAAATAAACCACGCCGGCACCTTGGCGTTGGCCGAGTTGATTGGAGTAACTAAAAGAATCTTCAAACAGCTTCATAACGGGCATAACACCACTAGCTGCACCTTCGTATCCTTTAATTGGTGCGCCAGCTTCCCGTAAGTTTGATAACGTAATACCAACACCGCCACCAATGCGGGAAAGTTGTAATGCAGAATTAATACCGCGCCCAATCGAGTTCATATCATCAGTAATTTGAATAAGGAAACAAGAAACTAATTCTCCCCGACGCTTACGACCAGCATTTAAAAATGAAGGGGTAGCCGGTTGGTAGCGTTGGTGAATCATTTCATCGGCTAAAGTCATTGCCAATTCTTCATCACCATCGGCAAAATACAAGGCGTTAATGGCAACACGATCTTCATAATTTTCTAGATAAAAAGCACCATCGTTAGTTTTTAAGGCGTATTGGGAATAAAATTTATAAGCTGCCATAAACGATTTAAAAGTGAAATTTTGGGCTAATAAAAAGTCATAAAGTTTCGTGATAAATGCTTGAGAATATTTCGCTAAAAATTCTGTTTCTAAATAATCCTCAGCGACTAAATAATCCAATTTGTCATTAAAAGTAGCAAATTGCTTTGTATTAGGAAGAACATTTTCGCTAAAAAATGCTGCCAATGCTTCTTGATCTTTATTTAAAGGGATTTGACCGTCAACAGGTCGGTTAATTTCGTTATTCAGCTTATAGTAGCTGACATCTTTAAGCTCTTTTAAACTCATGGAAGGACCAACTTTCTTTTTCAGACTCTTAAGATAAAAAAATGCGAAAAAAAGAAGGTGTCCCGCAGATTTTGAAATAATAAAAAAAGCAACTGGTAAAATATGCAACACGTGTTTAAAAAACACTAGTGTAACTGTCCAGTACTATCTTAACTGCGGTACAACCTTAATTAATTGTGTTTAAGAAGCAAGACTGCGTAATTGATCAGGTCTAAAGCCGATAATTGTGGTCTCGCCTGCAGTCGTTACCGGTACACTTTGGAAACCTTGTTCTTTTAGAAAGTTCAATGCGGTAGGTTCTTCATCTATATTAACTTCTTTAAAGTTGACGTGATTTTCAGTTAAAAAACGTTTAGTCATTTTACATTGCATACAGTTGTTTTTAGAAAATAAAGTGATAGTCATAATAGTTGCCTCCTTAAAATTCTTTATATACTCAGTATAGAGAAGTGGTAGTAAATGTCAATCAAAAAACACTAGATATTGTGTTTTGTAATATTAAACATACTATACATTGTGGTTTTGTGTTGATGAAGTGTTTCCAATAGCACAAGGACAAGTTTTCTTTCTCGTTTTCATGAGACGAAAATGAAGTGGTCTAGCTCGAAACAAGAATAATTATTACTATGTGAAAAATATTACAATTTTGTCGCTTTTATTGACTTTAAGCGTGACAAACCTTATTCTAAATGAGAATAATTATCAGTCGCAATTGGGTTTTTCTTTATAAAGGAGTAATAATGCAAAAGTTAGCAGAAGTCGCACCAAATCAAACGTTTATTGTGAAAAAAGTAGCAGCGCCTACTGAAGTTCAAAAACATTTGCAAAACTTAGGTTTGTTGCCTGGAAGTCAGGTAGTCTTATTAAAAAGTAAGGGACAAGATGGAATCGTATTAGTGCAAAATACTCGGTTGGCTCTAGACCAAAGCATACTAGCAGCTATTTGTGTGGAACCAGCGGTTGAAAAAAGTGAAATCTTATCGTTGGATCAATTAGCAGTCGGCGATAAAGGAAAAGTAATCAAAATATTTGGTGAAGGGGCAGTTAAGCGCCGTTTGATGGATATGGGCTTAACTAAAAACGTGCTTTTAACAGTACGAAAATTAGCGCCTTTAGGTGATCCGATTGAAATTAATTTACGAGGTTACGAATTGTCGTTGCGTAAAAGTGAAGCAGAATATATTTTAGTAGCTTTAATTAAGGAGGGATAGGATGAATCAGCTGCAATTTGCTTTAGCAGGTAATCCCAACAGTGGTAAAACGAGTACGTTTAATCAATTAACAGGATCCATGCAGTCGGTGGGAAACTGGCCGGGGGTAACAGTTGAACGTAAATCAGGTAGTTTAAAAAAGCAAAAAAATATTACCATCCAAGATTTACCAGGAATTTATTCATTATCCCCTTATACACCAGAAGAAATTGTCGCAAGAGATTACCTTTTAACCGGTATGCCCAATACGATTATTAATATCGTTGATGCGACGAATCTAGAGCGCAATCTCTACTTAACGACACAACTAATGGAAACTGGTATTCCAATCGTTTTAGGTTTGAATATGATGGATTTAGTCAAAAAAAGCGGTAAAACTATTAATCTAGCTAAGCTAGCTTATGGTTTAGGTATTCCAGTTGTCAGTATGAGTGCGTTAAAAAAACAAGGCTTAGAAGAATTAATTCAGCAAAGTACTTTAGTGGCTGAAAAATTTCCGCCAGAAACAACCTATCCAACTTATGATGATCGCCTAGAAGTGGCATTATCAGAAATTATTGATGTTTTAGGAAATACGGTGCCACAAAAACAAGCGCGTTTTTATGCAGCTAAATTATTTGAAAAAGATGAACTTGCTACTGCTGCTTTAAATTTAAGTAAAATCCAGCAAAAAGAAATTAATGAAATTATTGCGATCACCGAAAAAATTTTTGATGATACAAGTGATGCAATCTTAGTCAATGAGCGTTACGAGTTTATCGCTCGCTTAATGGCATTATGTACTGTCAATGACGGTGAATTACGCTTTACTATCAGCGACAAAATTGACCAAATTGTTACCAATCGCTTTTTAGCCATTCCAATTTTTGCTTTTGTAATGTGGGGCATTTATTATTTGTCAATTCAAACAATTGGGGTCATGGGTACTGACTGGGTCAATGATGTATTGTTTGGTACGCTTGTGCCAGATTTTATCGCTAAAAATCTCCAGGTCTGGCAGGTTGCACCTTGGATGCAAGATTTAATCTTAAATGGCATTATCGCAGGTGTGGGAGCCGTTTTAGGTTTTGTACCACAATTGTTAGTTCTCTTTTTATGTTTATCGCTCTTAGAAGACTGTGGTTATATGGCTCGAATTGCTTTTGTGATGGACCGCTTATTTCGTAAATTTGGCTTATCCGGAAAATCATTTATTCCCATGTTGATTGCAACAGGTTGTGGTGTTCCAGGTGTTATGGCCAGCCGTACAATTGAAAATGAAAAAGATCGACGTATGACAGTAATGGTAACAACCTTCATGCCGTGTTCGGCTAAATTACCAATTATTGCCTTGGTTGCGGGGGCCTTTTTCCCACAAGCGAGCTGGGTAGCACCTTCTGCTTATTTTATCGGAGTAACTGCGATTGTTTTATCTGGGATTGCATTAAAGAAGACGCGCATATTTGCAGGCGATCCTGCACCATTCATCATGGAATTACCTGCATATCACTTGCCGCAAGTCAAAAATGTTATGCGCCAAACATTTGACCGAGGTTTTTCTTTTATAAAAAAAGCCGGCACAATCATCTTTGTTTCAAGTATTATTTTATGGTTTATGTCAAATTACAATTTTGCCTTTCAAGCAGTTGCAGGCGATAAAAGTATCTTGGCAAATTTGGGCCGAGTAGTGGCACCGTTATTTGCACCATTGGGGTGGGGAAGTTGGCAAGGCGCGGTGGCGACTATAACTGGACTAATCGCCAAAGAAAATGTCATCAATACTTTTGGCATTTTATTTAGTCATTTAGATGAAGTTTCGGAAAATGGCGCTGAAATTTGGGGACCACTTCAAGCAGCCTTTACACCAGTAGCAGCCTACTCCTTTTTAGTGTTTAACTTATTATGTGCTCCTTGTTTTGCAGCAATGGGTGCGATTCATCGGGAGATGGGGAATGCCAAATGGACTTTTATTGCTGTTGGTTATCAATGTGGTCTGGCTTATGCTGTAAGTTTTGTTATATATCAATTTGGCCATGTCATCTTTGAAGGTGGTGCAGTTAATCTAGCAACGATTCTTGCTGTTGGTGTGCTAGCATATATTGTTTATGTTTTAATGCGTAAAGCACCTACACCAAAAGATGACGTTATCTCCTTTCAGCAATTAAAAGAGGAAGTGAAATAAATGGTAGCTACGATAATTTTAAGTATTTTAATATTTGGTGCAGCGGGCTTTGTTATCTATCGCCAAGTAAAAAAAGGTAGTAGTTGTGAAGATTGCAAAACCAGTTGCCCGGTGAAAAAACTAGATTAAAATAATCTGATTTTAAATGAAAATAAAAAAAGAGAAGTGTTGCGGATTGTTTTTCCGTCACACTTCTCTTTTTTTGAAATGAAATTTAATTGTCGAAGCAAATTTTAGTCGCTATTTGTTAATACGTTTATATAAATAATATTTTGTTACGCCACGCATTGGGGTATCTGGTAATTGGCCAAAGATAATAAAGCCACTTTTTTGATAAAATTCTACCGCCTGATAACTTTTTGTCGTTAAAGTCAGATTGATAACTCCTTCTTCTTGAGCCCAATCTTCTAGTGCTTGTAAAAGTCTTGAACCAATACCTTGATTTTGAAATTCCGGTTTAACGGCCAGCAGACTGACATGAAGATTTTCAAAATCTTCTTTAGCAATGAGGCCACCCACTAATTCTTCATCTAAAATTGCCGCAATTGCAAGTTTTTCATGTTTTTTTGGTAGTTCTTTGTGAAATTGCTTTTGGTATTGAGCAGTAAAGACATCTCTTAATAAAGGTTCAATAGTTTCTGTTTGACTGGTTTCAATTCGTATCATGAAAATTCCTCCTGTCTATGCCCTTTTAGTATAGCAGTTTCGCTATTAAATAGTAGCATCAAACAAAATTTATCTCATATAATAAGATGTATGATTAAAAACTAACTTAAAAAAATACCACCGCATACAATCTCTTCGAAACGTCTAAAAGACGCCGAGATCATACCGGTGGCGTGGGTTTGGCACCCAATGGGCCGTGAGGGGCTCGAACCCGCGACCCGCTGATTAAGAGTCAGCTGCTCTACCAACTGAGCTAACGGCCCAAAATACTTTAAGAAAAGTACTTTTTTATGTTAGCACTCCGATTTTGAAATTGCAAGAAAAAACCAAGAAAAAAGTTTTTACTTCTTAATTTGTCGTAAGAAAAAATTTACAGAGGTACAAAATTTCATTCATACTTTTTTCACACTTTGCCGGTACCATACAAGAGTACCAACAATAACCTGTCTTTTTAAGACAAACCCTAACACTTTTTCATTTTTACTCCTGCCTGTCGGTTCCCCGCCGACAGGTCTTTTTTTATTCTTTATCCTGTTAGGTGCTGGCCTGTACCATAAAGCAATTCTAAAAATTTCCTTTAGCAAACTAGTTTTACTAACAAAAATATGTTATATTCTATCTAGTTTTTAAAACTACTTTATATAATTATCGTAAAATTTATGTGGGGTAATAGCGAATGAATGATACTTATTCAAATGAAACTTTAAAAAAATGGGGAGAAGCGTTGAGTGAATTCCATTTGCCACGATGGGACCAATTACCGGATTTAGAACTATATATGGATCAAGTGATCCAGTTAGTAGATCAATATCTATCTCCTGTCACTACTGGAGATAAGCATCCGCTTTTGACCAAATCGATGGTGAATAATTACGTGAAATTGGGCTTAGTTCCACCGCCGGTAAAAAAACGCTATACAAGGACACATGTGGCTTTTTTACTAGCGATTACAACTTTAAAACAAGTATTAACGATTCCAGAAATTAAAGAGGCAATCGTTTTTCAAGGTCGTACTGACGGTATCCGTGAAGCGTATAACTTTTTTTGTCGGGAACAAGAAAGTGCCATCCATTTAATTGCGCGCCAAGCTAAAGGCGAAGGTGTTAGTTATCCGACAGAACCAATTCCATTTTCTTATTTAGCAGCACGTACTGCCACGATTGCATTTGCCAATAAAATTTTAGCCGAAAAAGTGATTCGTTGTGAAATCGATTATTTACGACAAGGAGAAAATAATGACTAAAGAAAAAATTGCATTACTAGTAGACTCAGGAACAGATGTGCCAGAAGAAATAAGTACTGCGCATCATATGTATACAATTCCTTTAAAAATCATTTACAAAGATCGAGAATATACTGATAAAGTGGATATTACTCCAGAAGAAATTTATAGTAAGTTGCGCCAAGAAATTCCTTCAACATCGTTACCAGATGGGGATACAATTAACAAAATTTTCGACCAAATTAAAGCAGATGGTTTTACTCATGTCTTAGCAATTACAATTTCAAGTGGTTTAAGTGGTACGAATAATGCTGTCCGTCTTTTAGGTGAGCACTATGAAGGTTTGACTACGTATGCTTTTGATACCAAAAATATCGGAATTGGCGCGGGACTACAGGCGATTCGGGCAGCTGAATTATTACAAAAAGGATTATCTTTTGAAGAATTAATTACGCAATTGGAAAAAGAAGTATTGCAAAATAAAGTTTATTTTAACGTGGCAACATTAGAGTATTTGCAAAAAGGTGGCCGAATTGGTTTAGTGGCATCCATTTTAGGCAATGCTTTAAAATTAAATCCCATTATTTCTTGTAATGACGAAGGTATTTATTACACCGTCGCCAAGGCCCGAGGACGCAAGAAAAGTTTAGAAAAATCAGTGAGTTTGATTCGCGAAGCTATTGGTAATCATCAGAATGTGCGCTTAGCAGTTGCTCATGGAGATGCGCTAGCAGAAGCAAAAATGATGAAAGAAGTGTTGGAAAAGGAATTTCCGCAAGTTAAAGAATTTTTCTTTGGCCAAATTTCACCAGCACTGGTTGTGCATACTGGCCCGGGGCTACTCGGTTTTGGTATTCAAGCTTTAGATTAATGAAAAGTAAGATTATAGCTTAATGAAAGAAAAGAATTGAACAACAAAAGTAGCATGTCTTTGTTGTCTAATTCTTGCTCTTTTGTTAAGCTTTTTGCTTTTAAAAGGTTGATCGGACTGGAAATTTTCGATTTAATGAAATGCCTGCCAAAATGAGTTATAATAGTAGAGACAAATTTAAGAAGCATAAAGAGGTGTCTTCTAATGAAGAAAATATTAGTAGTTGACGATGAAAAACCAATTTCAGATATCGTCAAATTCAATTTAACCAAAGAAGGTTATGAAGTCTATACTGCTTTTGATGGCGAAGAAGCGATTGAAAAAGTAAAAGAGGTCGAGCCGGATTTGATTTTATTGGATTTAATGTTGCCAAAAATTGACGGCCTAGAAGTAGCCCGTGAAGTACGAAAAAATTATGATATGCCGATTATCATGGTGACAGCTAAAGATTCTGAGATTGACAAAGTTTTAGGCTTGGAGTTAGGTGCAGATGATTATGTCACAAAACCTTTTTCAAATCGTGAGTTAGTGGCGCGAGTTAAGGCCAACTTACGCCGAGGATCCACTGCAGCTAAAGAAGCAGAGGAAGCACCAAATTCTGAACTTTCAATTGGCGATTTGACCATTCAGCCAGAAGCTTACATGGTGATGAAAAATGGTGAAGCAATTGAATTGACTCACCGCGAATTTGAACTGTTACATTACCTAGCTAAACACTTAGGTCAAGTTATGACTAGAGAACACTTATTACAAACCGTTTGGGGTTATGATTATTTTGGTGATGTTCGAACTGTTGACGTGACAGTGCGGCGCTTGCGGGAAAAAATCGAAGACAACCCAAGCCATCCTAATTATTTAGTGACAAGAAGAGGCGTGGGGTATTACCTACGCAATCCGGAACAGGAGTAATGGAATGAATAAAAAAGTTCGCTTTTTTCAATCAGTGAACTTTAAAATCGCCCTGGCATTTATCTTGATCTTAATTATTTCGATCGAGATTATCGGGGCGTATTTTATTCGCGGATTGGAAAATAAAACGGTGGAAAGTTTTACTACCGGTATGAATCGACAAGCTGCTAGTTTAGCAGGTACTTTAGGTTCTGAATTAAGTAAAGACGATGGTAAAGATAGTGAGGAAGCAGATGCTTCAATTCAAAGAATTATCGATACCAACAAAAGTGGCGATATTATCGAAATTCGTGTGGTCGATGAGAAAGGGATTGTTCGTGCTACTACCAATGTTTCTGACCGAAGCGCAAGAGGTAAGAAAAATGATTATCGCGATATCGACGATTTAGCCGTCAAGTCTGAAATGGCCATTGATGATTCAACCGGAAATCGCGTGTATATCAATGTTCAACCGATTCAATCGCCCACCGGTGATACTATTATCGGAGCTGTTTATATTAAAAGTGACATTGAAAAACAATACTTAGAAATTCAAAATACAGCTTTAATTTTTGTCACAGCTTCGATTATTGCCGCTGCAATTTCAATCGTCGTTGCTGTTTTGGTTTCTCGTTCAATTACCCAACCGATTGGCGAGATGCGCGAACAAGCTAGGCGAATTGCCAGAGGAGATTACAGTCGCAAAGTAGCTGTACATGGAAAAGATGAATTGGGTCAATTAGCAGAAACATTTAACCAATTAGGCGATCGCATCGAAGAAACACAAGAAGCGATGGAAGCGGAACGAAATCGGTTGGATAGTGTGCTTTCCCACATGACTGACGGTGTTGTGGCAACAGATCGACGAGGTAAAGTCATTACGATTAATGAAATGGCGATTAATCTTTTAAATGTTACTAGTGAAGAAGCAGTTGGCCATTCTATTTTAGAATTACTGGATATTGAAGAAGATTACACGCTGCGAAAATTACTGGAAAATCCTGATGAAATGTTAATATCACGGCAAGCTCAAGACGGCAGTGAACTGATTTTACGAACAGACTTTTCGATGATTCGGCGAGAATCTGGCTTTATTAGTGGCTTGGTTGCGGTTATGCACGATGTAACTGAGCAAGAAAAAACAGAGCAAGAACGCCGAGAATTTGTGTCCAATGTCTCTCATGAGCTGCGCACGCCTTTAACCAGTATGAGAAGTTACATTGAAGCGTTAAGTGAAGGAGCTTGGGAAGATCCTGAAATTGCGCCTAATTTTTTAAAAGTTACACTTGATGAGACAGACCGTATGATTCGTATGATTAATGACCTTTTGAATTTATCACGGATGGATAATGGCAAAAACAGCATGCAATTGGAATACATCAATTTTAATGAGCTTGTTAATTTTGTGTTAGATCGTTTTGATATGATGATGAATTCACAAGATCAAAAGAAAAAATATACGATTCGACGGGAATTTACCAAACGGGAGTTATGGGTGGAAGTCGATACAGATAAAATGATGCAAGTAATTGATAATATCATGAATAATGCGATTAAATATTCTCCTGACGGTGGTACGATTACAGTGCGATTGATGGAAACACATAATAATATTGCTTTGAGTATTCAAGATCAAGGCCTTGGCATTCCTAAAAAAGATTTGCAAAAAGTTTTTGATCGTTTTTATCGGGTGGATAAAGCACGAGCTAGAAAACAAGGTGGTACAGGGTTAGGACTTGCTATTTCAAAAGAAGTTATTAAAGCACATGGCGGCAGTATCTGGGCTGAAAGTAAAGAAGGGCGCGGTTCAACGTTCTTTATTACCTTGCCTTATGAACCATATGAGGGGGATTGGTGGGAATGAAAATATCTGAACGCATTATTAGAATTGGTTTAATTGCGTTGATTATATTGAGTTTTTATCTTTCTTACATGATTTGGTTAAGTCCGACTGCCCGCAGCAGTCTACAAACTGCTAAACATACAGATCGTGTCGTGAATACAACACAAAATATTCGTAAAGCGACAGATATTTTTTTGCCATTGCGTTTAGTATGGGTGAACGGTGAAGACAATATAAAGCAGACTGCTTCAGATACGCTGATTAATGAGGTTCAAAACTTGGTGAATAATGCTAGTTTTGGCACGCCAGAGAAAAAAAGCTATGATAATGATGAAAATTTTTTAGCTGATGTGGATATTAAGCATGGCGTGGAACTTTCTTATTTTGGGCCTTTTTTGGTAAAAGAATACGCAGAGATGTTCAATTTGAATTTAGCGTTGGATAAATTACAAGATGTCTATTTTACAAAGGCGCAAATTAATTTTGATAATCATCAAATCCGCTTTATTAATATGCGACGCCATCAAATTGTGGAAGTTCCAATCACAATCGATGAGATGAAAATCTCCCAACTTATGACCGATTCGGCTGAAAAAAATTGGTTAGTCATGAATGAAGAAAACCGGATTGCAAGTATGCAATATAATACGCAAGAACCAGTTAAGTTAAAACGCTATAGTTATATCGCCTCCAATTTATCTTATACAACTTTTCGGGATGCTTTTTTTACCAATCCTCAAGATGTAAAAATGAATGAAGAGACCAGTAATTTGGTGTTATATGATGGCACGGAAAATATGAGTATCCAAGAAGAAAAGCAGTTAATTGATTTTAAAGGTGAGATTGATTTAAGCGGTGGCGAAGGTGATATTTATTCCCAAAGTTTCAGCTACATTGCGCGCTTAGGAGCTAATTTAGGGAATTTACGTTATTTTGATCGTGACAAAGATGAAATTAGTTATCGGATATTTGTTGAAGGTTATCCAGTTTTTGGTGATGCTTACCAGGGGCAAGTAAATTTGAAAGTTAATAATGAAAATAAGACAGACACCGGAACCTTACCTGTTCAAATTTTAGCGAGTATGAATGCCATCCAAGTGCCGATTCCTTCTGATGAAACAGTGGAATTACCACCAAGTCATACAATTATTGAAAATTTAACTTATCTTGGTGTCAATCAAAGCCTCGTGCAATCGCTGGTTATTGCTTACGAACGACAAGATCTCGCTGCGACAAATGGTGTCGTTGATTTAGTTCCAATGTGGTACATTCGGTATGATGGTCAGTGGTATTCCTATGATGATCTAGTTGCAAAACTGCAACAGGGAATGGGGGCGGAATAGTTGGATTTTAAAAAAATCGAATGGATTTTCTTTTTGGCTTTTCTAGGATTAAATATCTTTTTATTCAGTATCTACCATGCTGCCAGAAATGAAGAAGGTAATGTTTCGAGTACAAATCAAAAAATTGATATTGAACAACGCTTGGAAGCAGATGAAATTAGTATAAAAGGGAAACTTTCCGCACAAATCAAAGAAGGTTATTATCTAGCAGCAGTACCTACTGATATGAACGAAGCCGTAAATACTGAAAAAAGTAAGAATAGTACTGCTTTTAGTAATGAGGCAACTTTTGCAGGTGACGGCCATAGTCAGATTATCTATACCCCAAGTACCAATTTTTACATTAAAGATGGAAAAGAAACCAAAGATAACGTCGACGCATTTTTAAAAGATTCAAAAGAAGTTTTATTTGGTGAAGAATATCAATACTTACCTCATGAGTCATTGACTGATAAAGAATATCCGGAAATTATTTGTGCCCAAAGTTTTGAAGGCATTCCTTTTTATGATAATACAAGTAAAATGGAAATTGTTTTAGAAGAAAATGACGGTCTACTACGGGTATCGCGCTACATGCAAACTCATTTATCTGCGATTGAAAAATTGCGGGAAAAAATGGCGCTTTACAGTGAAAAAGATGCAGTCAATACGCTTTATATTAATAATAAGTTACCTGCTAAATCAAAAATTTTATGGCGTCAGCTTTCTTATGTAATGATCTTACAAGTCAGAGGGAAAAACGTGTATGTACCTGCTTGGCTTGTTGCTGTAGAAACTGGGAACAATAATGTCCAAATTGAAACAGTTAATGCCTTTACCAATCGAATTATTACGAATAATACGTTACAAAAGGTGGAAAATACTAATTAAGGTATGTATAATAGAAACGTTTAGAAGGTGTGAGAAATATTGGATGCCTTAGTTTAAGTGAAGGGAAGTCTAGCAGATGGCAGAAGCTGCTTTAAAAATTAGTGTGTTAGCCAGTGGCAGTTCTGGCAATTCTTTATATATTGAAAGCGGGAAAAAAAAGCTGCTAGTGGATGCCGGTCTTTCTGGTAAAAAAATTACTTCATTGCTGGCAGAAGTTGGAAAAAATCCAGCTGATTTAGATGCCATTTTAGTGACCCACGAACACAGAGATCATATTCATGGAGTCGGTGTATTGGCTAGAAAGTATGGACTAGATGTCTATGCCAATGAAGGCACTTGGCAGGCAATGGAGGGCATGTTAGGGAAAATCGATGTCGCTCAAAAACATATTTTTGAAATGGGCAAAGTATTGACGTTTGGGGATATGGATGTTGAAAGTTTTGGTGTTTCCCATGATGCGGCTGCTCCGCAATTTTATCGTTTTCATAAAGACGGTAAATCGTTTGTTATGTTGACGGATACAGGGTATTGCAGTGACCATGTCAGAGGAATTATTCGCGATGCGGATGCTTATTTAGTAGAAAGCAATCACGATTTGGAAATGTTACGCATGGGACCTTATCCATGGAGTTTGAAACAACGAATTTTAGGGGACCGTGGTCATTTATCTAATGAAGATGGTGCTTTGGTTATGACCGATATTATTGGAGACAATACCAAACGCATTTACTTAGGCCACTTAAGTAAAGAAAATAATATGAAAGAACTTGCCCATCTTACGATGAAAAATATTTTGAAAGAACATGATTTGGGTGTGGATTATGATTTTAAAATTTATGACACCGATCCTGACCAAGCCAGCGAGTTATTTGCAATTTAGTTCTATTTTAGTAAGAAAAAACCTCTGCAACAATTTTGATTGTTGCAGAGGTTTTTGTAGTTAATGAGTTAGTTATCTGTCACATGCAAGAAACTCTTAGTGAGGATTTAAAAAAATAGTTTCTGGTAAAGAATAACAACAATATTCGGATTTTTTCTAAAAAGCTATCCGCTAGCTTCACATTTACTTATATTTAGTAGTTTTCACTGTTGCCAGCGATACTGATGTGAATATTTTTTTGTGGATTTTCAATTAGATCCATCACGCCTTGTGCGTAATCCGCCATACTAACTTCACTTTTACCTGCTTCATCTTTCACTAAAACATCTTCATTGATTTGGTATTTGCCAGTATAAGGTGCATCGTAAATAAAGTTGGCAGCAGGCGATACATAGGTCCAAGTGACATCGGGTACTTCTTTTAAGGCAGCAAGCGACTGCGCCATATTAGAAGCAGTTGGATGAATAGGAGAGGTCTCAGGAATAGTATCTAGTAAACGCTTTGTCTTTTCTTGATTTAAGTATAGTGAAGAGGCGCCACCAACTACAATTAACCAAACAGGCGTGCCACTTAAAATAGTAGCAAGGTGGATCAAACTACTTTTATGCATCTCTTCTTTGCCCCGGGGAGCATTAAAAGCATCAATTACTACATCAAAAGGTGATAAGTCAGCGGTAGTTAAATCAAAAAGATCTTTTTTTAGAACGGGAACAGCGACAGTTAGTTGTTCAGGGCTACGAACAATGGCAGTAACCTCATGATTTTGTGCTAATGCAGCTTTTAAAAGATGACTACCAACGTGACCGGTTGCACCGATAATTCCAATTTTCATTAAATTGCCTCCTCTTAAGCTAAAAATTATTACCTTCTTTATTTTAACGGGAAGTTCTCTTTTTTACTAAAAAAACGCCTCTTGCAAAAAGAGACGTAAAGTTACGTTTTAAAGCGTAGAACTTGAATGATTAAGACTACAATGTTGGCACCACAATGGCTAATAATCGCAGTCTTAATTGAACCACTTTTTACGTACAACAAAGATAAGAAACAGCCTAAAATGAAATAAACTAAAATATCACTCTCCGTATGAACAAGGGCAAAGGCTAAAGAACTAAGTAAAATTGCCAGTGGTAAAGAAAAATATTCACTAAAAAAGCCAATACAGGCCCGTCTAAAGACGAGTTCTTCCATGATTGGGCCACAAATTGTTGCGATAAAGGCAAAAATTGGTCGTTGCCACATCACTTCCATCATATTTAAACTACGATTAAAGTTAGTTTGAACACTAAAAAAATTTTCAACATATCCTGCTATGCCAATCAATAAAACCGTTAAAACAATACCCATAACACCGATGAGAATAATTTTCTTTAGGGAAAGGAAATGAGTTTCAAAGGGTAGGGGTTGTCTTTTTTGATATAAAAAAACTAAAACAGCCGTGCCAATCAAATAAGATAAGCTAGCGGTTATTGTTTCACCGTTACTTATTCCAGGGATTAAAAAGACTAAAGCATAACACAAAATAGAGATAAAGCTGTATTTAATTTGCGACATCACACGTCTCCTCTAAGTATCTAATAAAAGTATACCTGAATCATTTCTTTAGAACAATCGCTTCAGGAAATAGACAAAGTTTCTTCAATAAAAAAACAAGGGAAAAAACTTGCATTGTGCAGGTAAAATGAGTAATATAGTTCTTGTAGGTTAGCACTCTATCTATGAGAGTGCTAATACATGAAAATTGATGGAGGGATTTATCGTGTTAAAACCATTAGGTGATCGCGTGATCATTGAAGTCGCAAAAGAAGAAGAAAAATCTGTAGGCGGAATCGTTCTAGCTTCTGCAGCTCAAGAAAAACCACAAACTGGTACTGTCGTGGCTGTTGGTGAAGGCCGCGTTTTAGAAAATGGTGAAAAAGCCGCAATCCCAGTTGCTGTGGGCGACCAAGTTATGTTTGAAAAATATGCTGGCTCTGAAGTGAAATATAACGGCCAAGAATATTTAATTGTTAATGGTAAAGATATCATCGCAATCGTAGAATAATCACGACTATATTTTAAAAAATTTGAATGAGGTGTTTAAGATGGCAAAAGATATTAAATTTGCAGAAGACGCTCGTGCCGCTATGGTACGTGGTGTAGATAAATTAGCTGATACAGTAAAAGTAACCTTAGGCCCTAAAGGTCGTAACGTTGTTTTAGAAAAATCTTATGGCTCACCATTAATTACAAATGATGGTGTTACGATTGCTAAAGAAATCGAGTTAGAAGATCATTTTGAAAATATGGGAGCAAAACTTGTTTCTGAAGTTGCTTCAAAAACAAATGATATTGCCGGTGACGGTACGACAACTGCTACAGTTTTAACTCAAGCAATTGTGCGCGAAGGAATTAAAAACGTGACAGCAGGTGCCAATCCTTTAGGTATTCGTCGCGGGATTGAATTAGCAACAAAAACAGCCGTGGCTGAATTACACAATATCTCTACCATTGTAGATTCAAAAGAAGCGATTGCCCAAGTTGGTGCGGTTTCTTCTGGTAGTGAACAAGTTGGGAACTACATCGCTGACGCTATGGAAAAAGTAGGTAACGACGGTGTAATCACAATTGAAGAATCAAAAGGGATTGAAACAGAATTAGACGTTGTTGAAGGTATGCAATTTGACCGTGGTTACTTATCACAATACATGGTCACAGACAACGATAAAATGGAAGCTGTTTTAGATAATCCATATATTTTAATTACCGATAAGAAAATCTCTAACATTCAAGATATCTTGCCATTGTTAGAACAAATTTTACAACAATCAAAACCATTATTAATTATCGCAGACGATGTGGACGGCGAAGCATTGCCAACACTTGTTTTGAATAAAATTCGCGGTACATTTAATGTGGTTGCAGTTAAAGCACCAGGTTTTGGTGACCGTCGTAAAGCGATGTTAGAAGATATCGCAGTCTTAACAGGTGGTACTGTCATTACTGACGATTTAGGTCTTGAATTAAAAGATGCAACCATTGAAAGCTTAGGTCAAGCAAGTAAAGTTGTAGTTGATAAAGACAATACTACAATCGTTGAAGGTGCAGGCGAAACTGACGCGATTGCAGCTCGGGTACAATTAATTAAAAATCAAATTGCTGAAACAACTTCTGATTTTGATCGTGAAAAATTACAAGAACGTCTTGCAAAATTAGCTGGCGGTGTAGCAGTAATTAAAGTTGGTGCGCCAACTGAAACAGAATTAAAAGAAATGAAATTGCGCATTGAAGATGCTTTAAATGCGACTCGTGCTGCGGTTGAAGAAGGTATGGTTTCTGGTGGTGGTACAGCACTAGTAAATGTTATTGCCAAAGTTACTGCGATTGAAGCAGAAGGCGACATTGCAACTGGTGTGAAAATCGTTGAACGTGCTTTAGAAGAACCAGTGCGCCAAATCGCTGAAAATGCTGGTTACGAAGGTTCAGTTATCATCGATAAATTAAAACATGCTGAAATTGGCATGGGCTTTAATGCAGCAAATGGTCAATGGGTAAACATGGTAGAAGCTGGTATCGTAGACCCTACTAAAGTAACCCGTTCTGCATTACAAAATGCGGCATCTGTCGCTGCTTTATTATTAACAACAGAAGCTGTTGTTGCAGATAAACCAGAACCTCAAGCAGCTCCAGCTGCTCCTGGTATGGATCCAGCAGCAATGGGCGGTATGATGTAATTTAATTAATTAAAAAGCAGTAGTACTAAAAGTGACTAGCTTTCCAAAATAAGAAGAACTTTTAAAAAATTGTTTTACTGGTTTTTGCGAAATTTCGACTTATTTAAGTAGAAGTTGCTTTGGTAATACTGATGATTCAAAAAAACAGAGTGTGACAAAATTTTTGTCACACTCTGTTTTTATTTTATTGTCTTTAGAC
>NZ_JXKG01000060.1 GCF_001885735.1 Enterococcus canintestini
GACCAACGGGGCGCTTTAAAGAAAATGATCAATAAATACCAAGACCAAGAAGCCCAAGGAGAACAAATTGAAGAATTCAAAAAAATCGTTTCTTCAGAATTAACCCAATATGCTTCTTCTATCTTACTTGATCCAGAATATGGTTTACCTGCAGCAAAAGTAAGAGATGAAAATGCTGGTTTATTATTAGCTTATGAAAAAACTGGTTATGATGCTTCTACACCAGGACGCTTACCAGATATTTTGTCGATTTGGTCTGTGAAACGACTAAAAGAAGCAGGGGCAGATGCATGTAAATTCTTACTTTACTACGATGTGGATGAAAGTGATGAAATTAACGACCAAAAGAAAGCCTTCATGGAACGCATCGGTTCTGAATGTGCGGCAGAAGATTTACCATTCTTCTTAGAATTAGTATCTTATGACGCTAACGATGCCGATACCAGTACGAAAGAATATGCGTTGAAAAAACCACATAAAGTCATTGAAATGATGAAAGAATTTTCAAAACCACGTTATGGCGTAGATGTCTTGAAAATGGAAGTGCCTGTTAACATGAACTATGTTGAAGGCTATACAGAAGGTGAAGTTGCTTATGCAAAAGAAGAAGCGATGGCTTACTTTAAAGAACAATCAGAAGCAAC
>NZ_JXKG01000061.1 GCF_001885735.1 Enterococcus canintestini
GTTCGAATCCAGCTACCCCAGTTGATTTCTTGTTGAAATCATATTTGTTTTAATAGTATAATGGCGCTATAGCCAAGTGGTAAGGCAGAGGTCTGCAAAACCTTCATCACCGGTTCAAATCCGGTTAGCGCCTTAGTACTACTATTTTAATTATGCCGGCGTGGCGGAATTGGCAGACGCGCTGGACTCAAAATCCAGTGCCCGTTGAGGGCGTGCCGGTTCGACCCCGGCCGCCGGTATAAAAAACTAAGATGATATTTCATCTTAGTTTTTTATTTGAAATTAAATAGGATTTTGGCGATCGTGGCGAAGTGGTTAA
>NZ_JXKG01000007.1 GCF_001885735.1 Enterococcus canintestini
CTTTTGAAGGGTGGTTATGATTTGTCAAAAAAGAAAATTCTATAGTAATTTCTAATATTTTTATGAAAAAATTAGTATTTGTGTAATCTAAGTGAAATGTTGCAATCTAGTTGTAAATAAAAGTGTTTTCATTACAAAAGACAGTAGTTGCTGAAAATAAACTGTAAGTTTGTTGTCATCCTTTTCATGAAAAAACGTGCTAAATTAAGCAAGTCAAAAAAACGAAAAGGGGTCATTAATTGAAACTCAAAAAAACAATTTTAACAATTTCACTTCTCGGAAGTTTATTCTTTTCAGCCACAGCTTTTGCCTCAGAAAATACTGATAAATTAGCAACTGTAAAAACTGATGTAACACAAACTGAGGCTAAAATTAACGATTATAAATCACAAATTCAACAGTTACATGCTGAAATTGAAAATAATGAAACAACAAAAGCAACCTATAGTGAAGAGTTGGATGAAGAAATCGCCACATTGGCTACAATTAAAGCAGAATTAACTGAAAAACAAGCGCAACAAGAAGAAGTAGAAGCATCATTTTTAGGTACTTCCCTTGACTTATTCCAAGGTCTCCAAGGAAAAGAGCAAATTAAAGCGCAAGTTACCAAGCTAAAAGAAAAACAAAGTAATCAACGTATCGAAGTTGCCACTTTACAAGGTAAAATTACCCAAGTGGAACAAATGAACCAAGAGCTAACAGATAAAATCGCAAAGTTACAACAAACACAAGCTACGGCAGAAAAAAATGTTGCGGAAAAAAAGGCGACGATTGTCACTTTAACAGCAAAAGTGAAAGCAGAAGAAGAAAAAGCTGCTAAAGTAGCTCAAACTGGTTTTGCCGCACCGTTAGAAGGTAGTTTAAACATTAGTAGTCCTTTTGGTTGGCGCCAAATGCCTCTTGGTGGCGGAACAGAACATCATGACGGTATTGACTTAACTGGTTCTACGGGTCAAACAGTAATGGCAGCACGAGATGGCGTGGTAGTGGAAGCGGGCTTTGATGCAAGTTGTGGTAATCATGTTATCGTCAAACATGACAATGGTTACTATACTTATTATTTCCACTTAACAACTATTGAAGTCAGTAACGGTGCTAGCGTTAGTGTCGGCCAACGCATTGGTGGCATGGGAACCACAGGGAATTCAACCGGTGTTCATTTGCACTTTGGTGTAGCGACTGGTCTGTGGGAAGGCTTTGTTGATCCTGCTCCTTTGATTGGTGCGTAATAAAGTTATAGAATTAGCATAAAAATTAAAAGCACGAAAGTTGTGGCTATCATTTTCCAAAAAAGCAGTTATTGGGAAAACGATGCGGAACTTTCGTGTTTTTTTAGTTGAAATTTGAAGAAATTTGAAAAACAATTTATTAAAATTCTATCTTATTGCTTGAGAGCTGAACGAGTTCATTTAGCTTTTCTTATGATCCAGCACACAAACGAACTCTTGGCGACATTAAGGCGAAATGCTAAGAAATTTGAGGAGCAATTTCATATCATTTCGCCTTAATGCTAAAGAGTTAAGCGCGTTTGTTTAGCTTTTCTTATGCCCATAAGCCAGGAGATGCGGTAATGACTAATTTTTCTTTAGTAAAGGGGTGTTCGAGATGCATTTTTTGCGCATGAAGCATTAAACGTGGCGCTTTTTCTTTACCATAAAGAGGATCTCCGATAATAGGATGGCCGATGCTTTTTAAATGGACTCTGATTTGATGCGTGCGACCTGTTTCAAGTTGGCAATAGATTTGACTGTGTTTCCCACTTTTGAAAATGGTGACGTGGGTAATAGCTGTCTGACCATTTTTTTCATCGATAATTCGTTTGCGCCGATCGTGACGATCGCGCCCGATTTTTTTGTTAATTGTAGTCGCATGGGCCAAATTGCCACTAACGATTGCTTGATATTGGCGGTAAATATGCTTTTGTTCTAAGAGGCGACCTAAAATTGGTAAGACCAATGGATTTTTAGCAAATAAAATAGCACCACTGGTTTCTTTATCTAAACGGTGCACCACATAAGGGCGTTGTCCTTTTGGGGCAAGATAAGCCGCCACGTCATTTAGTAGCGTATCTTTTTCTGTCGGCTGATTAGGGTGTGTTTTAATTCCGGCAGCTTTATTTGCAACCAACAGATGTTCATCTTCGTATAAAACATCCACTTTTTTTGCCTTTCCCAAAGCAACTTCTTGATACGTATAATCTTCTGGTTCAATCTTAAGTGTAATACGATCGCCAGCGTGACAAAGTTCATGAAACATAACGGGCTCACCGTTTTTACGGACATTTTTACGAACGCGCAAAAAATGACGTACTTTACGAGGAACTAACCACTCTTTTTCAAGTAGTTCACGAATAGTCATTTCTTTTTGAGCGTTAGGGAGTGTGATTGTGTATTCCATAGTAACCCTCAATTCTTTTTTACATGCTAACTTTTATTAGATTTCTTAAATACAGCTTTATTTTAAAAGATATTTAAGAAAAATGTAACGAATTACTGCATTTTCTTTGCTAAAATGTGCTAGATTTAGTTTAATATGCTATTTTCAGTCTAAAGACGCAGGTTAGTTTGTAATTTTCCTGTTAAACTGACACAAATTAAATGAGTGGAGATTGTTATGGATATAAAAGAAATTTGGACAAAAATAAAAGAGGCTTTGCGCACTTTTTGGCAATGGTTAAAGCCTTATTTACAGCAATTTCATCAATGGCGCAAACGTGTTTGGAAAAAATATCACGTCAATAAAATTATCATTTTATTAGGCTTGATTGCCGTACTAGTTACTAGCAGTTATTTATTTTATTTATCCAAACAAGTCGATGTGGATCGCTTGCAATCAGACTTGAAGAACACAACAGTTATTTATGATAAAGACGGCGATACAGCTGGTAAATTGAATTCAGGCAAGGGGACGTATGTGGAGATGGATAAGATTTCTCCTAATATCGTCAATGCTGTCGTTTCAACAGAAGACCGCAATTTTTATAATCACCATGGGTTTGATATTAAAGGGATTGCCCGTGCAGCGGTAAGAGCGGTAATTAATCGCAATACTTCTGGTGGTGGTGGGAGTACCATTACCCAACAGTTGGCTAAAAATGCCTATCTTACTTTAGACCAAACGTTTAGTCGTAAGGCCAAAGAACTGTTTTTAGCGATTGAAATTGAAAAAAAATATACCAAAGATCAAATTTTGACGATGTATTTAAACAACGCCTATTTTGGTAATGGTGTTTGGGGGGTGCAAGATGCCTCGAAGAAATATTTTGGTGTGAACGCAAGTGAAGTAGAACTAAGTGAAGCAGCTACTTTGGCGGGGATGTTAAAAGGACCAAGTATTTATAATCCGATTGACCATCCTGATTTAGCCAATGAACGGCGTAATGTCGTTTTAAGTGTTATGGTGGATAACGGTAAAATTACCAAAGAGCAGGAAAAACAAGTGGAACAGACCAATATCGCCGATTCGCTGTACGATGCTTATGATAATGAAGATACTGGCAATAAATACCCGTATTTTATTGATGCGGTATTAGATGAAGCAGAACAAAAATACGATATTGATGACTCAGATATTTTAACCAAGGGCTACAAAGTATATACAACTTTAGATCAGCAACAACAAATTCAGATGCAAAATGTTTATGACAACAATAATAATTTCCCTAGTAATGCAGCTGACGGCGCGATGCCACAATCGGGTTCAGTTTCTATGGATCCTAATACCGGCGGAATTCGCGCGTTAGTCGGTCGCCGCGGTGAGCATACGTTCCGAGGCTTTAGTTTTGCAACACAAATGAAACGTTCACCAGGTTCAACGATTAAACCAATTAGTGTCTATACGCCAGCTCTTGAAGCAGGTTATAAGCCAGATAGTATTTTAAAAGATGAAAAAATGAGCTTTTATGATGTGAAAAACTACGATGGCACGTATTCTGGCGAAGTTCCTATGTATCAATCTGTCGCTTGGAGTTTAAATGCACCGGCAGTCTGGTTACTACATGAAATTGGCATTGACAAAGGCTATAAAAAAGCCCAAGAATTTGGTCTTTCTTTAACTGAAAAAGATAAATATTGGGGCGGGGTGGCACTAGGTGGTTTAGAAAAAGGCGAATCGCCAATGACGATGGCCGCAGCTTATGGCGTTTTTGCCAATGGTGGCCAATTGTATACACCACATGTAATTACTAAAATTGTCGATTCAAAAGGAACGGTGATTGTCGATAATACCAAACCAAAAGGAAAACGAATTATCTCAGAAGAAACTGCTAACCAAATGACCAGTATGCTGTTAGGAACATTTTCAAACGGGACAGCAGCACAAGCCAATCCAGGTTATACGATGGCTGGAAAAACTGGTACTACTGAAACAAACTTTGATTCCAGTAAAGCCAATGACCAATGGATTGTCGGATACACACCAAACGTGGTAATTGCTACGTGGTTAGGTTTTGAAAAAAGTAGTAAAGAGCATTATCTATCAGGAACTAGTGGGGATGTAGTCGGGAAAATTTTCCAAGCCGAAGCTGCTAATATTTTACCTTATGTAAAAGAATCTGGCTTTGCCGTAGCAGACGCCTATCAAACTAACGGTAAGGTAGTCGCTGCAGATGAAGTTAACCGCGATCAAAATAGTGAAACGGACTGGAATAAAACGATGGATGATTTTGCGGAAAAAGCCAAAGATGGTCTAAGCGAAATTGGTGGTAAAGTCAAAGAAGGCGCAAAACGAGTCTTTCAAGATATTTGGGGCAGATTAAATGGTAACTAAAGTTTTTATGTTACAATAAATCATATCAAATAAAAGTGAGGTTACAAGATATGGCGAACATTTATGACACAGCAAATCAATTAGAACGTGAAATTAGAGAATCACAACAATTTGGTGATTTAAAAGCATCTTTTGAGCGCTTAAAAGAAAACCAAGAAGCCCATGCTTTATTCCAAGAATTTCAACAATTACAACAAGGTCTGCATGAAAAAATGATGTCAGGCGAAGAAATTTCAGAAGAAGATGCAAAAAAAGCCCAAGAATTAGCTGAACGGGTGCAAAAAGAAGATTTAATTAACGAATTAATGCAAAAAGAACAAGCGTTTAGTGCAGTTGTTAATGATTTAAACCGCATTATCATGGGCCCAGTTCACGAATTATATAACTAAAAATGAAGAAGAGGTGTGACAAATATTTTGTCATACCTCTTTTTTTGCAAATAAATGGTTTTAAAGCAGCAATTTCTTTACCTTCTAGACCAGAGAAAAAATTTTTTAAGTTGACTGTGACGGGATAGTCAGTAATGTTGGTTTACAGGAAAAATATAGTTCTTTTTTGTTTTTACGCCAATCAATTTTCATAAGCTACGCCTTTTTTTAGTGGTTTTGTAGAAGAACGTTTAATCAATTTAACAGAAATTTGCTTATCGACAGGTTTTATTCCGGTTTGTAACCATTTTAACAACAATTGGGCCGCAGTGGTTCCAATCATTTTAAAATCTTGCAAAATAGTCGTTAGCGCCGGATCAAAAAAACGAGCCGCTTGGGTATCATCAAAGCCGACTACAGCTAGATTCGCTGGAATTTGCCAATTTTGCTGACGTAACTGTTGAATCGCACCTAAAGCAAAAAGATCATTCTCACAGACAAGGGCAGTGACTTCATTTTGTAACAGATAATGGCTTAAATCAGAAGCGTTCAAATAAGTATCTTCTAAGTGACTGTGAAAGGGAATATTTACTTCTGCTAAAGCACGCAAATAGCCAAAGTAGCGCTGGCGGGTAGATTGCGGGTGGTGTTTGCTACCAAAATAATAACCAATTTTTTTATGACCTAACTGAATTAAATAATTAGTCGCTAAATAGCCGCCGCGTTCATTATCAGCTGTGACTGCTGGAAAAGGTAAATCGTGAACTTTTTTGTCTAAAATAATCGCAGCAAAATTTTGGGCAGCTAAAGAAAGTAATAAATCCAGATGGGCTTCTTCATCTCGTGGATAGTACAAAAGGCCATCAAATTCGGCCATGATAGCAGTGGCACTGCGTTCAGTTAAAAAATCATAATTTGTCAAAAACACATCAATTTTTTCGGCTTGAAAAACCGCCATGACGCCTTCACTTAAAGGAGCAACTGATAGTTCAGTACTTTCTTCTAAAGGCAAAACTAGTAAAATACGCTGGGGTTGTTTTTGCTTTAATTCGTTTACAAAGCTACCACTTCCTTGAATGCGGGTAATGAATCCTTCTTGTTCTAAATCTGTCAGAGCTCGTTTGGCGGTAATCCGGCTGACGTGATAATCAGCAGAGAGGGCTTTTTCAGTGGGTAATTTACTCCCAGGCGTCATCATTCCGGCTAGAATTTTTGCTTTTAAATCTTTTTTTATTTTTTGATATAAAGGCTGCGTCATTTTAGGCACCTCCTAATAACTTTTAATTTTTGATATATTCTATTGCCATAATAGCATATTTTTTTTTGAAGCAGGATAATAAAAAAATATTCTGAAAGCGTAGACATAATTGGACTACCCAAGTATAATCAAAATATAAATTGATATATCAAATTTAGCGATAGTTATAGTATACGCTGCTAAAACTCTTTAGAAAATACATAAAGTAAGTAGCGTTCATTATTAAGGAGGAACGATATGTATTACGGTGGTATTGAAGCTGGTGGGACAAAATTTATTTGTGCTGTCAGTGATGAAAAACAAAATATTGTAGCCAAAACAAGTGTACCAACGACAACACCTGAGGAAACTTTGCAAAAAACATTTGAATTTTTTGATCAATACGAGATTCGTGCAATGGGGATTGGTTCATTTGGACCGATTGGAATTGACGAAAGCAAAGACAATTACGGCTATATTCTGGCTACGCCCAAACCAGGTTGGTCTGAATTTGATTTCTTAGGACAAATGAAAGAAAAGTATGACATTCCTTTTGTGTGGACGACAGATGTCAATGCGGCAGCTTTTGGCGAGTTGAAAAAAGGCGCAGCACAAGGGAAAAAGAGCTGTATCTATTTAACGGTCGGAACGGGTATTGGTGGTGGTGTGGTCATAGATGGTAAAATTTTCTCTGGCATCAATCATCCTGAAATGGGGCATATTCATGTAAAACGTCATCCAGATGACGATTATGAAGGGACTTGTCCGTATCATAAAGACTGCTTAGAAGGGTTAGCCGCAGGGCCTAGTCTGGAAGGTCGCACTGGCATTAAAGGTCAAGATTTACCTGAAGATCATCCAATTTGGGAAATTCAAGCTTATTATATTGCCCAAGCATTAATGGCGTATGTCCTAACATTAGCGCCAGAACGGATTATTTTAGGTGGGGGTGTAATGAATCAAGATCATCTATTGATGAAAATCCGCCAAAGTTTTGTAGAACAAGTTGCAGGTTACGTGGAAACACCGCCTGTTAGTGAATATATTGTTCGTTGGGGCTTACCAAACGAAAGTGGTATCACCGGCTGTTTATTATTGGCTGAAGAAGCTGTAAAAACAAAATAAAGCACCGAGTCAAACAATTTTCTTTCTGATTAGCATATTAGTTGCTGCGGAGAATTGTTTGGCTTTTTGATTGCGTTTTTTATGAGCTGGCTCAATTAAAAGGCGAACAAATTTTCGTACTTGTGGTGACGAGATAAGTAAGAAATGTTATGATATAAAGGAATCTAGCAACTTTAGCAGGATTAAAAAAGTTTGTTTTAAAAGTAGATTCCATTTTTTAATTTATTCAATAGTAGTTCACTACTGTTTTGAAATTATAGAAATAAGGAGGGCGTGACCATGCGCTTTATCCACGTCGCCGATTTACATTTTGATCGGACCTTTGAAGGATTGTCCGAAGAAATACCGGTAGATTTTTTAAAAAAATTAAATCAAGCCAATGAAAAAACATTAAAAAATATTGTTACCACAGCGATAGCGCAACAGGTAGATTTTGTCATTTTTGCTGGGGATACGTTTCACCAAATGAACCCTTCTTTGAAAAATCAACAGCTTTTAATGGCCCAATTTCAACAATTAGCCCACGCTGAAATTCCAGTTTATTTAATTTTTGGCAATCATGACTATTATGAAGAGAGTCGTTACTGGTTTTCTTTTCCTGAAAATGTCGTTTTATTTGAAACAGAAACAGTCAAAAGTATTGTCGCCACCACCAAAAATGAGGAAAAATATGCTATTTCAGGCTTTAGTTACCGTCATCAATATTTAAAAGCAGAAATGGTTAAACATTTTCCTGTGCGTAATTTAGAAGTTGACTATCATCTAGGTCTTTATCATGGGGATATAAATGATGCCAACTTTGCACCTTTTAGTTTAAACGAATTAAAAAGTAAAAATTATGATTATTGGGCGTTAGGGCATATTCATCAACCGACAAAGTTGAGTGATGAAATAATTTATCCCGGTACCCCTCAAGGTCATACGAAAAAAGAACGAGATCTAGGAAATGTCTTGTTGGTGGAGCTAGCAAAAAATGAGCTAACTGTTACAAGAATCCCTGTTGCAGCTTTACGTTGGCAAAAAAAGACGATTTCTTTAGCCGACTGTGAAAATAACGCGGCGGTAGTAAGCTATTTAACAAAGCAACTTACGCCTCTGACAGAAAATACCGCAATGTTGTACGAAATTACTTTAGCCAATACAGCCCATTTACAAAATTTTACTGCCATGATAACAAATGGCCAGCTACAAGATTTGTTGAATCAGCAGTGGCCTGACTTGGTCTTTGTGCATACTTTAAAACTTGAAGAAGTAAAGGAGAAAATTTCATTGCCTGCTAGTGAGGCTTTAAAAACGCAGTTATTACAAGAATTTAGCCATGAGGAAATTTTTAATGAAGTGCTGGCAGAATTGGCGGGCAATAAAAATACAACAAGATTATTAGCAGATCCTACCTTTCGCCAAGAAGTATTGACACAAGTAGCTGAGGAGTTAAATCAGCAATTTGAATGGGGGCAAAGCTAATGCGAATTTTAAGAGCTGAAATTACGGGTTTTGGTAAGTATCGCCACCAGCAATTTAATTTTGCTGACGGCAACCAATTGTTTTATGGCAAAAACGAAGCGGGAAAATCGACCCTGTACCAATTTATTTTAGCAATGCTATTTGGCTTTCCCATCAAAAGAGGACGAAAACGTGATTTTGAGCCTTTAGATGGAACTAGCTATGGTGGACGTTTAGTTATTGTCTTATCCCAACATGGAGAAGTAACGATTGAACGTTTTAAACAAGTCAATCGCGGGAAAGCTAAAGTCTACTTCGGACAACAGACCGGAGGCGAACAGCTGTTAACGCAATTGCTTGCGCCTTTAAATCGCGAATTATTTGAAGAGGTTTTCACCTTTCAACAAGAGCAGTTGTCGCAGTTGGATCGTTTGCAAGAAAAACCACTCCATGATGCTCTAATCTCATTAGGAATCACAGGGAGTAAAAAATTATTAGGCAAGCAACAAGAGTATGTTGATAATGAACAAAGGCTATTTAAAGTAAGAGGACAACGACAAGCGTTAAATAAAGCGTTAAAAGAGCAAGAACAAATTGCGCAACAAGTTTATCAACAAGAAGCAAAAGAAGCTGCGATGACGGAATTAATGGCCAAAAAACAACAAGATGAACAACAACAGCAGCAACTGACAGCACAACTGCAAAAAGCGCAGCAAGAGTACCTTACTTTAAAAGAACAAGAACGTAGCTTTTCGCAATACGAAGAATGGCAAGCACTCCAAAAAAAATATCCCCACGATGATTTAGGAGCAGAACCAGAAAAACTACAAGAATTTTACAATCAATATAATCAACTAAATACCCGCTTAGCCCAGGGCAAACAAGAACTTATTGCCTTAAATGAAACTCAAGGACTAACCGATCGCTATCGTTTTTATTTGGAACACGAAGCGCAAATTAAAGGTTTGTTACAAGAACAAGTAGCAGCGGTGCGTTTAACAGATGATTTTCAAAAACAACTGGAAGAACAACAACGTTTAATTGAAGAGGTTACACTTTTAGAAGATACGTATCATTTTCGTGTGGAAGAAGATGCGAAAAAAAAAGTTCAGACGACCAAAAAATTGGCCCAACACTACCAACAACTCACAACAGAAGTAACAGAGGCAAAACAAGAAGCCAAATGGCAAAGTAAACAAGAAGAACTGATCGCAATTCCCAGACGACAAAAACAACAAGAGCCAAGGTTTGCTCTTAGTACGCTGTTTAGTTTTGGGCTAGCGCTCCTTTTATTTATTAGTGGCTTTTTGATAGGGAATCTACGGGTTATATTGTGGTTTGTAAGTTTTTTGGCAGTCGCTTTTGGTTTTTACAGTCTGATCCAAAATAAATCTGAGACTGTAAAAGAGGCTAACTTAAAAGAACCCGAGTTGCAAAAAAATAATCTCCAAACTCTAGTAGCTAAAAAAAGTAAAGAGCAAGAAGCAATATGGTCTAAATTGCAACAAGAACTACCCAATCTGACAAACCCGCAAGATTTAGCTGTTGCATTAGTTCAACTAGATAAGGCCACAGAAGATTATGTCGAAAAAAATAATGCATTGATGCTAGCTGACCAAAGATTAGCGCAATTGGATCAAGCATACGGTGCGCTTTTACAACGGTTTAACTTTTTAGAAAAGTGGCTACCACAAGAAGGGCGAGATATTGTGCAGCGTTTACGGCTCTTACAAAACTTTGCCGATGAAATGCAAGAAGTAAAACTGCAACAAGAACAGCCGACTGCAGCCTTACTTATTCGTCAAAATCAACAATTACAAGAACAGCTAGATAAATTGTTAGCTGAAAATCAGACATTACTGCAAAGTGTCGGAATTACGCAACCTACCGAGATTCCACTGTGGATTGCGCAAATGCATCAAAAGGCTGGTGATTTAGCCCGTAAACAAGAACTAGCCAAACGCTTAACCAAACTTTTCCCTAAAAAAATAACGGCAAGTCAATTAGCAGTAGAATTATCTAACGCAAAAGATAAAGTCCAAGAGATTCAGCGACTAGATCGTCAATTAAATCGTAGCCTCCAAAAAACGCAGTTAAAAATTGAGCAGATGCAACGAGATGGTACGCTAGATGAATTACGCCAACGACTAGCTCAAGCCAATAGTAAAGTCTATGACTTGGCTTTACAATGGAGCAAAAATAAATTAACCGCTACGTTACTTGGGGATTTAGCCACAGAGCTTTCGGATAAACAACTACCGCAATTACTGCAAAAAAGTAGTCACTATTTAGCAATTTTAACTGGCGGAAATTATAAAGCGCTAGATTTTGTAGCAGAAGAACTAACTGTTAAAACAGAAAATAAAGCTTGGAAGATTTATGAACTTTCAACCGGAACGAAAGATCAGGTCATTATGGCAATCCGTTTTGGTTATTTGGCACTACAAGCAAGAATCTTATGTCCGTTAATTATTGATGATGGTTGGTTACATTATGATAGTAGCCGCAAAGAGCAATTAGCTGTACTGTTAAAAGAATTTGCGCAACAGTATCAAGTGATTTGTTTGTCTTCTGACGTAGAAATGGTAAGCTATTATGAGAAGTTACAACAAAAAGTTGTGGTTATAAAATAAATTTGTACCAATTTTTAATGCTAGCCAACTAGAAAAAAGCAGTAAAGGAGATCGCTATGAAAAAATTAAGAGATTTAGCAGTGGATGAAGAATTTCAAGCTTTTCTATTAATCAAAAATGCTGATGTGCGTTTAGCCAAAAATGGCAAAAAATTCATCGCTTTTACTTTCCAAGACACAACAGGTACTATTGATGGCAAATTTTGGGATGCTTCTGAAGAAGAAATTAATAAATTTGAAGCGGGAAAAGTCGTTGCATTACAAGGTAAACGAGAATTATATAATGGCAATCCACAAGTTAAAATTATTCACATGCGTCTAGCGCGCCCAGATGAGCCAAGTGAACCAACGCAGTATATGGAAAGAGCGCCTTTGAAAAAAGAAGAGATGGAAGAAGAAATCAATCAAACATTATTTGAAATCATTAATCCCCATTGGAATCGCATTGTGCGCTTTTTATTAAATAAATATCAAAAAGAATTTTTTGATTTTCCAGCAGCTAAGCGCAACCACCACGCTTTTGCTGGCGGGCTGGCTTATCACACGGTTTCCATGTTACGTTTAGCTAAAGCCATCGTAAAAGAATATCCTGAATTAAATCCGTCTTTATTATATGCGGGGGTTATTTTACATGATTTAGGTAAAGTAATTGAATTATCTGGTCCGATGTCAACTGAATATACATTAGTCGGAAATCTAGTGGGTCATTTGGTTTTAGTAGATGAGGAAATCACTAAAGCATGTATTGCATTGAAATTTGATGAAAATGAAGAAGATATTGTTGTTTTACGTCACATGGTGTTGGCTCATCACGGCCTGTTGGAGTATGGCTCTCCTGTGCGCCCGCGAATTATGGAAGCGGAAATTTTACATCAAATTGATAATTTGGATGCTTCAATGCAGATGATGTTGACGTCTTTACGCCAAACGCAACCGGGAAATTATTCTGATCGGATCTTCGGAATGGATAATCGC
Source organism: Enterococcus canintestini (assembly GCF_001885735.1). GTDB lineage: Bacteria > Bacillota > Bacilli > Lactobacillales > Enterococcaceae > Enterococcus_C > Enterococcus_C canintestini. Next base: position 12,548 of record NZ_JXKG01000007.1, read on the forward strand.
AGTTTTTATCTCCCAAAAGATGTTTAATATACTTGGAGCAATGAAAAAGCTTGTTTTGATGGTGTCTTTTAAAAAAGATGCTGTTTAAAACAAGCTTTTTATATTTTTAAATAGTTATGTTCTGTAGAAAATAACGTTAGCTTTCTTAAACTTTTTATAAGGGAATGGAAAATTTTCTGGTAATTTCAGTAAATCAAAATTTACTATGTTATCTTTTTTGATAGAGGATTGGTAAAGGAGATTTAGTGTTGTGGAAAATAAAACCGGCTTAAGTTTAGCTGAAGTAGAGTTACGAAAAGAACGCGGCTTACAAAATAATTTTACAGAAAGTGCCACCAAATCAACAGGAGCTATTTTTTATGATAATTTAGTTACGTTATTCAATTTTTTAAATCTATTAATTGGTATTTGTTTATTTTTAGTTGGCGCTTATAGCAATATGTTTTATTTGCTGATTATTTTCGTCAATATTACAATTGGAATCTATCAAGAAATTCATGCCCGCAATCTGGTACAGAAACTTTCCATTGTAAATAAAAAGCAAGTTCGTGTTATACGCGATGGGATTGAATTGGCGTTAGACTCTACGGAATTAGTAATGGATGATTTAGTCAAACTAGCAGCAGGTGAACAAGTTCCTTCTGATATGGAGGTAATTTCGGGCTTTGCTGAGGTTAATGAAGCGATGCTGACAGGGGAGTCAGATTTAATTGGTAAACAAGCAGGAGCAGCATTGTTATCGGGGAGCTTTTTAGTCAGTGGCGAAGTTTTCGCTCAAGTGATCCATGTGGGAAAAGATAATTATGCCGTAAAATTAACCAATGAAGCAAAAACCCATAAACCGTTGAATTCGGAATTGATTAGAGCGATTCGACAGGTGTCTAAATTCACGAGTTTTGTCATTATTCCTTTTGGTATTTTATTATTTTTAGAAGCTTTCGTTTTACGTTCTAGTGGCGTAAAAGAAGCGGTAGTGGTTTCAGCGGCAGCGGTTTTAGGGATGTTACCCAAAGGACTTGTTTTATTAATTAGTATCGCGCTGACAACTGGGGTAACCAAATTAGCCAAAAAAAGAATTTTGGTGCAAGACATGTATGCAATTGAAACATTAGCACATGTCGATACCCTTTGTTTAGATAAGACCGGAACGATTACTGAAGGAAATATGCGGGTCTATAAACTTCATAGTGTGGATGAAAATTATAAAGAGCAACTGCCGGCAATTATTGGCAGTTATTTAAAAAATAGTACCGATAGTAATGTAACCATGCAGGCCTTACGGGATTATTTTCCTGAAACTACAAATTATAGTGCCAGTGACATCACACCATTTTCTTCAGAGCGTAAATGGAGCAAAATGAATTTAGAAACAATTGGAACAGTATATTTAGGTGCACCAGAGCGAGTCTTGGCAGGCGATAATATTCCTCCAGTGGTTTTTAACGCCCAAAAAAATGGCTTACGCGTATTGGTGATTGCGGTAGCTGAAACCTCAGAAACTAATATACTTAAGCGTAAGGCAATTGCTGTTATTGAAATTGAAGACATCATCCGAAATAATGCCCAAGAAACATTGGCCTACTTGGAACAAGAAGGTGTCGCATTAAAAGTCATTTCCGGTGATAATCCGGTCACGGTGTCAAATATCGCCAAGCGTGCTGGCTTGCCAAATTATGATAAATATATTGATTTAACCACGTGTCAAACAGATGAGGACGTGAAAGCTGCAGCTTTGCAGTATACAGTTTTTGGTCGCGTAGCACCTCATCAAAAGAAATTATTAGTCCAAGCATTAAAACAAGCGGGTTCTACTGTGGCGATGACTGGTGATGGCGTCAATGATGTTTTAGCTTTGCGGGCAGCAGATGTCAGTATTGCCATGGCAGATGGAGATGCGGCTACACGTCAAATTTCCAATTTAGTCTTACTGGATTCTGATTTTACTACACTTCCCGCGGTTTTATTTGAAGGTCGCCGAGTAGTAAATAATGTCACTAAAGTTTCCGGCATATTTTTCATTAAAACGATTTATTCTTTCTTGTTATCCGTTATTTGTTTACTAAGTGTGCAAGCATTTCCTTTTATTCCGATTCAAATCACATTGATTGATTTGGCAATTGAAGGCTATCCTTCTTTCTTTTTATCTTTTGAAAGTAATAAACAAAAAGTTACCGGTAAATTTTTACCCACCGCGCTAAAAGCTGCCTTACCAAACGCTTTACTTGTGGTACTCAATGTCTTAGCTGTTACCGTTTTAGCTAGTCAGTTGAATTTGTCACAATTAGAGGCAACTACTTTAATGTATTATTTATTAATTGGGATTAGTTGCTTGGCAGTTATTAAAGCCTGTCTACCACTTAATTTTTTACGTCTCTTTTTAATTATCACGACAATTGGTGGGATTTATGTGGCGGCAATGCTCTTTTCTCACATTTTAGAAATTGGCTGGTTGACGGCTACAACGCTACCATTATTTGTAATTGGCATGTTAGTTAATGGTGTTTTATATAGTATCGTGACATTGTTGAAAAAGAAAAAAAGTTAGCAAAAGCAAAAAAACCTCGCAGCCTTAGGCTACGAGGGTTTTTAATCTTGAACTTAAAAGAGTCAAATAATTGGATACTGTTATTAATTTGATTCAGCAGTTGAACTTTCTGCTGTTTCAGAACTCTTTGTTTCAGAAGCAGTTGTTGATGAATTTTCAGATTCTTTGGTTGAGCTTGAAGTTTCTTTTGTAGAATCTTTTGTTTCAGCAGCTTCAATAAAGTCGCTTAAGATATTTTGTAATGCTTGATCTTTAACTTTCACGTTAGCATCTTTTAGTTCTTGCCCGATTACTTTAGCAGAGAAAGTAGAGTCAGATGCTTTGGTGTTAATCGCAATTTCTTTTAATTGTTTTTTGTAAGGTTCCATGTCGTTACCTTTAGCTTTGTTTTTGTCCATCCGTACAACATAGTAGCTTGTCATCATTGTAGATTGGTCAGTAACAGGAATTACGTCAGAAATTTCACCATCTTTAAGTTTAAAGGCAGCTGTTTTTACATCAGCTGGGACACTTGCTGTTTCTGAATCAAATGAAACTTTACCACCTTTTTCTTTAGTGGCAGAGTCAGTTGAACTCTTCTTAGCAATTTTTTCAAAGTCAGCATCTTTTTTACTTACTTCTTCTTTTAATTTTTTCGCTTCATCTTCACTGGCAGCTGCAATGATGTGGGCATCTACTTCTGGATGGAATGAATCCCAAGCAGTTTTCAAATCTTTATCGGTTACTTTAACGTGAGATTTGATTCCTTTTTCAAGGGCAGCTTGTTGTGTTAAATATTCTTTGAAGGTTTTTTTAGTGAAGCCAGATTGTTCCAATTGTTGTTCAAAGCTATCACCGTAAATTTTTGCTTGTTCATTGTATTGTTTGTCGATTTCTTTTTGGTCTACTTTATCACCGTATTTGTCACCGAAAACTTTTAAAATAATCATGTTACGGATTGTTTGTTGGTTAGTAGACTCATATTTTGCTTGATCGTAGAAATCTGAAACCGTGATTTTTGCCCCTTTCATAGTGGCGATGTCTTGATCTTTAGTGCCACATGCAGCAAGGGATAAAACAGCCATGGCGCTGATAGCGGCTAATAACATTTTTTTCTTCATTTAGTCGAGCACTCCTGTATTTTCAATTTAATTTTCACAAATATTACTATAGCACATTCTGTTTTTAAAAAAAATCACTGGTGTTAAGTTTCAAACAAAATTCACACAATGGTCGCTTTTCTTTATTTTTCCTTAGAGTTTGCTACTGCATTATCTGTTGTAGGATCAATTGCAGCCAATGCATTCGCATGATTTGTAAGGGTTGTGACTTGATCTTTAATTTGGGTGATGCGCGGTTCTGCCTGAAATTTAAAATCCGTGATATCTTGTTCTAGTCCAGCAGTAAAAGCAGGAATAATTTCTTGTGCTGTTTGTTGGGTCGTTAAAAGTGCTTTTTTAAAATTATTTAAACTAGCATTTAAATCTTGCGTGGTTTTAGTGGCCACTTCCAATTCTTTGGTTAGTTTTTCACGAGTTTCATTCCCACTTCTTGGCACGGTTAATAACGTTCCTACACCACCAGCGATAGAACCTACCACTAATCCTTTTAGAAAGCTTTTTATCATTTAGTTCACCTGCTTTGCAATCGCATCGGCAATAGCCTGCATTTCATCTGGGTTGTGCAAACCTTCATGATCACCAAAATGAACGGAAAAATCATCTGTTTTTTCATAACGTGGAATCAAATGAATATGGGAATGGAAGACAGATTGGTACGCTAATTCTTTATTGTTGTTTAAAATATTTAAACCTTCCATATCAGGAAATGCTGCTTCTAGTGCCCGGGCAATTTTAGGAATGCGGGCAAAAACGGCGCTAGCTAATTCTTCGTCATATTCAAAAATATCCGTAACATGTTTTTTCGGGATAATCAGTGTATGTCCTTTTGTAACTTGCGAAAGGTCTAAAAAAGCGTAGACGACTTCATCTTCGTATACTTTATAGCTAGGAACATCACCAGCTGCAATTTTACAAAAAATACAATTTTCCATGAAATTCATCCTCTCTAGTTGGCTGCGACTATTTAATGTCGCATTTTTGCCAAGTTTTATTATCCTTACTTTACCACAATCAGCTAGTTTTTTTCAGCGAAAGACTGTTTTTTGGTATAATGGGGCTTGTTAGCAATGAAATGTTACTACCAAGCTAAAGGAGCTTATAAAATGAGTTTAATAGTCAAAGACTTAACCGGTGGCTATGGCCAGTTTCCGGTTTTAAAAGATTTGAATTTCACTATCGCACCTGGTGAATTAGTTGGTTTAATTGGTTTAAATGGTGCAGGGAAAAGTACAACCATTAAAGAAATTATCGGGTTATTACAACCGCAAAAAGGGAGTATCACTTTAAATGATCTAACCTTAAAAAAAGATCCGGAAAATTATCGCAAACAAATTGGCTATATTCCAGAAACGCCATCTTTATATGAAGAATTGACTTTAAAAGAGCATATTGAAATAACAGCCATGGCGTATGATATTAAGCAAGAAGAGGCATTGAAGCGAGCAGAACCGCTCTTAAAAACATTTCGCTTAGAAAATAAGTTGGATTGGTTTCCGGCTAAATTCTCTAAAGGGATGAAGCAAAAAGTTATGGTGTTGTGTGCCTTTTTAATTGAACCAAGTCTTTATATTATTGATGAGCCTTTTTTAGGCTTAGATCCATTAGCCATTAATGCGCTACTAGAATTAATGGAACAAATGAAAAATAATGGTGCTGCGATATTGATGTCTACGCATATTTTAGCGACAGCCGAAAAGTATTGCGATCGTTTTATCGTTTTACATGAAGGAAAAATCATTGCTCAAGGTAGCTTAGCTCACTTGCAAGAAACTTTTGGTTTACAAGGGGCCGATTTGGATGAAATCTATTTGCACTTAACTAAAGCGCAGGTGACTGAAAATGCATGAGCTATTTAAAAAACGACTAGGCAATCACCAACGCCATATCCAAAAATATTTACGTTATGTATTTAATGATCACTTTGTTTTAATTTGTGTCTTTTTACTAGGTGGAGTCGGACTTTACTACTCTGAATTTATCAAAACATTACCGAGTCATTTTTGGCCGGCATCAGTTGTGATACTTTTTGTTTTGTTGGCAATTTTACCGCTTGGCAATTTTGCCACCCTCACCCAAGAGGCTGATATTGTTTTTTTACTTCCGAAAGAAAGCGCGTTAAAAGATTATTTTAAAAGTGCATTTTATTATTCTTTACTACTGCCTTTTTTTATCGAATTACTAATTTTAGGTTTTTTGATGCCATTACTGGTGGCAACAAGTTCACTTGATTTTTCGGCTTTTTTTCTTTTATTAATCAGTCTATGGTCTTTGAAGTTTGCTCAATTAAAATTAGCGACATTAAAAATTTATCAAGTCTCCTGGCAATTTTTAAGACAGGTGGAAGTAGTCTGGTTTATTGCTGCTGCAATTTGTCTAGGGGTAAGTATTTTCTTGAATGCTTTTATCGGAGTACTTTTAGCGCTGGTGACAGCCATTGGTGCACAACAGTTTGTAACCAAACGCGAAGATAACTTGGACTGGGAAAAAATGATTCACTTAGAAAAGAGTCGCTTGCATCGCATTTATCAGTTTATTAATCTTTTTACGGACGTGCCAGAAATCACAGCTACTGTCAAACGGCGAGCTTATTTAGATGGTATCTTGCGGCAGATTAAACCAATCCAACGTAATACTTATCTTTATTTATATGCTAGACGTTTTGTTAGAGGTTCAGAGTACAGTGGACTTTTTCTCCGCTTAGTGATTATTGGTAGCTTACTGTTATATTTTGTTCATGATCTTTACTTTAGTTTGGGACTAGGGATTTTATTTATTTATATGATTGGTTTTCAGCTAATTCCTTTATACAACCAATTTCGTTATATGATTTTGACACAACTTTATCCAGTTGCAAGCTTACAAAAAGCAAAAGCATTGCAATTTTTGCTATTTATTTTATTAGCAGTTGCCGCTCTTATCTTTGCTCTTATAGCAAACATTGCCTTATCTAATTGGACAGATCGTTTCTTAGTAACCATTGCGTATTTTCTCATGGTATTTTTCTTTACCAAATGGTATGTGCCAAGTCGATTAAAGAAGATGGCGTCCTAAGGCAAATTAAAATAAAAAAGCTCTTAAAAAAGGGAGCGGGGGAACGTATATGCGCTTGACGTTATGGCCTAAGACCGCTAGAATGGTGGTACTTTTGTTTTGAAGGAGGAAGAGCAGATGGATATTCAGTTAGGCCAAGAATGGAATTTAAGTCCTATTAAAGGCGATACCGGAAAAGCCTATATCGGTTCGCGGGAAAACGATAAAGTTTTTGTGAAACGGAATACGACGCCAATGCTTGCTGCTCTTTCAAAAGAAGGAATTACTCCTCGTCTAATTTGGACCAAAAGGACAGGAAACGGGGATACGTTTTCTGCACAAGAATGGCTAGAAGGTACGATTTTAACGGCAGAAGAGATTGGGAAAAGAAACGATGTGGTGGATGTTTTATATCAGTTGCATCACTCGCAGTCGTTAAAGCGGATGTTACAAAAAATTGGCGGTGAACTTTTAACGCCTAAAATGATGTTGGAACAATACGAAAGTGCGCTCGCTAACCCAATTGGTGAAAATCGTTTTTTGCAGTTAGTCTTGCATTATTTAAAACATAATATACCAGAATTTACCGCAGCCGATGCGGTAGTTGTTCATGGCGATGTCAATCACCGTAACTGGCTAGTTTGTCGCAATTATTTATATTTAGTTGATTGGGATTCTATTTGTTTTAGTGATCCAGCTGTAGATATTGGTACTTTTTTGGGGCATTATCTACCCAAGTCTTCTTGGAGTCGGTGGTTAATGAGTTATGGCATGATGCCAAATGGAACCAACTTGGAAAAAGTTTACTGGTATGCGTTAATGTCACTACTACAAGAAGTAAAAAAATATTATGTTCGTGGCGATTTTGAAACGATGAATGAAGTGATCATTCAGTTAAAACGAATTTTTAGTGAGTAGGGCGATGTCTTTTGCAAAAGCTTTAGACTTTGCTCTTTTTTTACGGTTATATTTTTAGGAAGAAGAAAGGAAGAAATTATGCGGGTAAGAAAAAGAAACGGTGCCGAAGAAATGTTAGTGGCACATCCAGAAATTGTAATTGCTGAACCAACTGCTCATAAAGGGCGTTGGCATGAAGTTTTTGGCAATAACCAACCGATTCAAATTGAAATTGGAATGGGAAAAGGCCGGTTTATTAGTGGAATGGCAAAACAAAATCCAACGATTAACTATATCGGGATCGATATGCAAGTCAGTGTAGTTTCCCATGCGCTAGATAAAGCTTTAGCGGCAGAAGTGGATAATTTGAAACTGTTACATGTTGATGGTTCAGCATTGACAGAGTACTTTGCTGAAAGTGAAGTCGATCAAATCTATTTGAACTTTTCTGATCCGTGGCCCAAAAAACGCCATATTAAACGACGCTTAACTTCTCCAGACTTTTTAGCGGTAGATGAAGCAATCTTGAAGCCAAAAGGTGAAATTCATTTTAAAACAGATAATCAAGGCTTATTTGAATATTCTTTAGCTAGTTTTTCTCAATATGGGATGACGTTAAAACAAGTTTGGTTAGATTTACATCACAGTGATTTTTCTGGTAATGTGATGACAGAATATGAAGAAAAGTTCAGTGGAAAAGGGCAACCAATTTACCGCGTAGAAGCTCAGTTTGCTGATAAAACAAAAAAAGTATCATAACAGCTGAAATCTTCTAATTTGTTTTGAAGAAAATTTCAATAAACTCAAATGAGGTTGTGACAAAAGCGACCAGTTTCAAGAAATAAGACGGAATTTTCGAAAATTGTTTTTTAAATTTGGGGAATTTCGTCTTATTTCCGAAGAAGCTGCTTCTGACATACCGTTTATTCGGAAATAGAGGTTGTGACAAGAATTTTGTCACAACCTCATTTTTTTAGTTTAAAGAGATTATAACGTTTTGATAATAGATAAGTTTATTTTAACTTATTGCTTTGAAGTTACCCGCAACCTTTCGCTTTTCTTTGATCTAGCTTTACGAACTAACTCGCTGCGACAATAAGCTAAAATTTGAAGAAATCTGAAAAGCAATTTATTAAAATTCTATCTTATTGCTAGCGAGCTGGACGAGTTCGCAAAGCTTTTCTAGTTGTCTAGCACATGTAGCAACTCTTCGGGAAAAATTCAAAAATTAGTTTCTGGTCAAGTGCACCAGAAAACGAATTTCTGAGATTTTTCCAAAGAGTTACCCACTACCTTTCGCTTTTCTTGTTTAAAAAATTTATGGCTTAAAACGAAAATTATAAATTTAGCGTATCTCATTATGAGGAGGAAGGAGAATGGATGTTACTTGTTTGTCAGAAAAATTGATCAGATATGGTATGACACATCAGATGGAGGACTTATACATTACCCCGCAAAAAGACCAATGGCAGCTTCAATTTAGACAAGGAAATAAGCGGATCGTCTTTGATACTCTCAAAAAAGAGCATGCGGAAAAATTAATTGCGCGGTTTAAATACTTAGGCCAAATGGATGTCGGAGAAAAGCGGAAAGTACAACTTGGGGCCATCACTTATGAAACTGCGGTTGGCAAACAGCGCTTGCGTCTTTCGATTGTGGGCAATTATGAAGGTAAAGAAAGTTTAGTTTTGCGTTTTTTACAACCTTTAGCAAAATCAGCTCATTTTTATTTTCCAGAACAGTTGGAAATTATCCGTCAGATGACAAATAGACGGCGTTTGTATTTATTTAGTGGTCCGACTGGTTCTGGTAAAACCACGTTAATGTATCGCTTGGCAAAACATAGCGTAGGACAAGTGATTACAATTGAAGATCCGGTTGAAATTGAAGAGGATACTTTTTTACAGCTACAAACCAATACTGTAATTGGTCAAACCTATGATACTTTGATTCAACTGGCGTTACGTCATCGACCGGACTGTCTTATTATTGGTGAAATCAGAGATTCCTTAACTGCAAAAGCCGCAATTCGTGCAGCATTAACCGGTCACAAAGTTTTTGCTACCGTCCATGCGGCCAATTTAGCCCAAACGAAAAGTCGCCTACGTGATTTATTGCCTAGTGAAAATGAATTGGACTATTGTCTAGGGGGAATTATCTACCAGCGCTTATTAACCGATATTAATCAAAAGACAGCCGGATTACTCGCTTATCAATTTGAAAAAGAAGTTCCTTTATCCAATTGGCAGCAAAATTTGAGGCAATTAGTTGAAGAAGGGCGAATTCATGAAGAAATTTTGCAACAAGAGCAATGATAAACAACGTTTAGTCAAAACATTGGCAGATTTATTATTAAGTGGCTTTACCTTACTGCAAGCAATTGAAGTGCTCCAACGTAGTCATGAATTTGATGAGTTGAAACTGGCGGCATTTCGTAAAGCACTGGCTGCAGGGACAGCATTAAGTGAAGTTTTTGTGACAATTGATTTTACAGCCGCTGAGATTGCACAAGTTCAATTAGCTGCAGAGCAAGGTTTATTAGCAGAAACATTGCGTCAAATTGCTGAACAACTGGAGTTAGTCACTAAACAAAAAAGAGCTTTGCAGCAAGTTTTAAGTTATCCCTTGTTACTACTGCTTTTTGTAAGTGGTGTCATGGGCAGTTTGCATCACTTTTTGCTGCCGCAGTTATTAGCTTCAGATATGTTACCTAAAAACCATTGGGGGCTTTTATTCCTACGCTATAGTCCTTATGTATTCCTTATTTTTGTGATTGGAATTTTAGGAACGTCTATTTTGTTAAAATGCTATTTCAATAAAATATCTGCTTTGAAACAAGCTACATTTTTTAGTCATTTACCATTAGTTAATCATTTTTATCGCTTATTCATCGGTAGTTATTTTGCACTAGAGTGGGGCAAACTCTTTTGTCAGGGACTAGAAATCAACCAAATTATTCAGGTAATGCAAAAGACTGCTCCGAATTCTTTATTGTGCCAGATTGCTTGTGAACTGGATGGTGCATTGCAACAAGGAGAACCGCTTAGCAAAAAGCTACAAACCTATCCGTTTTTGCCACCAGAATTTAGTCTGATTGTATTTCAAGGCCAAGCAACAGGAAAAATGGGAACGGAGTTGATTTTATACAGTAAATTATGTAGTCAAAAATTGAATTACAAAGTGGAAAGAGGCATTAGTCTGATTCAGCCAGTAGTTTTTGTCGTTATTGCGATTTTGATTATTAGTGTTTATGGCGCCTTATTTTTGCCGTTGTATGAAAATATACAGCTGAATAACTGAAAGGGGAGTAAGCTCGTGTGGTTTAATATCAATAAAATCAAAAAAATAAAGGAAAAAAAGAACTATTCTGCGTTCACGATTATCGAAATGCTAGTCGTGTTATTTATTATTAGTATCTTGTTATTACTGTTTGTACCTAATCTCTCAAAACAAAAAGATCAAGCTGAAAAAGGTGGCGAGACTGCGGTTGTGAAGACTGTCGAAACACAAATTGAACTATTCAAATTAAATAATCCCAGTGGTGTAGCCAATGAAGAAAGTATGGTACCAGAATATGTTACAAGTGAACAATGGGCAATCTATGAAAAATATAATCAAAATTCAACCGAGTAATCGTCAAAATGCTGGTTTTACCATTGTAGAATCTTTAATAACTTTGTTTGTGATTTCTATTTTTCTTTTCATACCAACATTAACGTTACAGCCATTAATCGCAAAAACGAAAGTCGAATTATTTTTAGCACAATTTGAACAAAATTTTTTGTTGTTACAACAAACCGCAATTACCCAACAAATTGAGACAACATTGAGATTTGATCAAGAAAAAAGAGTATTGCAGTATGAAATTTTAGAACAAGAAAGCTATCCTGATTTACCGCTACCAGAGGAGTTAAGTTGCAAGATGCCACAAACTATTGTGATAAAGGCGGATAGTGGTAATTATTCGGGGATGGAATCTGTCATTTTTCAATGGGAAAAGACAAAAATTATGTATCAATTTCAATTAGGAAGTGGTCGCTTTGTCAAAACAATTACCTAAAGGCTTTATTTTGTTAGAGGCTTTGGTGTCGTTGAGCATTTTAACCGGCTGTGCTTTAATTTTAATTCACCAGCAACAACAACTATTAATGAGAAGTGAAAACGCCAAAGCACAGTTATTGCAAAGCCGGATTATGTATGAAGAAGCACGGATCATCTTGCGACATGACGGGGTAAATTTCCATACTGTAAGTTATGAAAAGCAAGATTACGTTATTCATTATAATCCACGAACCTACTATTTTTATTGTCAAAGAGATAATCATCTCATGGAGGTTAAACTTGAAAATTAATGGGTTTACACTTTTAGAATGTTTAGTGGCGCTCTTCATTTTTAATTTGTGTTTGTTGTTAATTAGCAGCCTTTTTTTACGGACGATACATTTAAAAGAAATTGTTACCAAAAGACAAGAGCAGGAGTTTGCGACTTTTATGCTCCAATTAGAAAATGAATTGCAAGATACAACGTTACTTTCTTGCACTCCAGCAGTTTTAAAGTGCAAAACTACTGAAGGTAAGACAATTTCAATTGAAAAAGGAGATAATATGATTCGTAAAAGAGTAGATAAAGAAGGACATCAGCCGCTTTTAATGGACGTTTATCATCTCCGCTTTTCTAAAAACTTGATGACCAAAACCGTTACTTTACAAGTCTTTTTTCAATCAGGAGATGTTTGTTATGGAAAATGGGTGGAAAACTGAGCATAAGGCCGGTATTTTATTATCAACACTACTCTTAGTTGCCCTAATTAGCTTACTAAGTTACAGTGTCTTAACGCACCATTTCATAACGGCGACTGCCGCGATTAAAACAGAGCGCTTATATCGGGCTAAAACAATGAGAGAGTTATTTTTAGTTTACTACTTCACATTATCAGATGAAAAACAACAAAAAGGGACAGTGGAGTTCTCAAATGGGTCTTGTCAATTTGAAAAAGAACAAAAAGACTTAAAATTATTGATTGAACTAGAGAAACAAAATTTTCATTTTACCGTCAGTGAAACAGAATTAACTAAGCTATCCCAACGATTTAAAGATAACAAAAAATCTGTTTCTTATTAAGAATATAACAGTTGCTGAGAAAACCTTACCATTTGTGTTTCTCAGCTTTTTGGTATCCTTATCAAAAAAGGTCTATGTTCGTTGTTTCACAAACAAAAATGTGAATTTTTGATTGATAAATTTTAGGGAATCGGCTATCATTAAACAGGTATAAAAGGTGTTATAATCTCCAGAAAGAAGGTGTCTTATGTTTCCTGATCAATTTGAAGAAGCTTTTTCATTGAATCTTGAAGCCATCCAATTGCTGCAAAATGCTTTGGGGTCCTCATTTCTGGATGCATACATCGAGAATGTGGAAAACCAATTGGACGGATTTAGTGTACGAGTACTAGATGGCGTGCCAGATGACAAAACAGTTGCTAAAATCGACACACTGTACACAAAACTAAAGGAAATCTCTTTATCAGGTGAAGATTTACGGAAATTATCCCAATTACTTTTACTAAAGGGCAGTAAAACAGAACAATTACAAGCTAATCATCAATTAACACCAGATGGGCTCGGATTTTTATTTGTCTATTTACTAGAACAGTTTTATCCCGATAAAAAACAAGCAGTGACTATTTTTGATCCTGCGGTGGGAATGGGCAATCTATTATTGACAGCGCTATTAAATCTGCAAGCTGCTGGCTATCAGGCAAAAGGAGTCGGTGTGGATATTGATGATACATTACTTGCAGTTGCCGCAGCTGATACCGAGTGGACCAAAGGCGATTTACAACTTTTCCACCAAGACAGTTTACAAGATTTATTATTAGATCCAACTGATGTAGCTATTTCTGATTTACCAATTGGCTATTATCCTAATGATCAAAAAGCACAAGAATTTATTACCGGTGTAAAAGACGGCCATTCTTATGCGCATCACTTATTAATGGAACAAGCAATGAATTACGTTAAAGAAGCAGGCTATGGCTTGTTCTTAGTACCAAGTAATCTATTAGAATCTGAACAATCAGCTTATTTTAAAAAGTGGATGGCAGAAAAAGTCTTTTTACAAGGGCTAATTCAATTGCCAGATCAACTTTTCCAATCCGAACAATCCCGTAAAAGTATTTTGATTGTCCAAAATCGTGGAGAGTCTGCTATTCAAAAAGAGGTCTTTTTAGCGAAACTTGCTTCACTAACTGATGAAAAAGTAATCGCTAAATTCTTTAAACAATTTGAAGACTGGAAATCAGCCAATTAATTATTTAAAAGGAGAGTAACATGTCTAAAACAATCGCAATCAATGCAGGAAGTTCAAGTTTAAAATGGCAATTGTACCAAATGCCAGAAGAAAGTGTTGTCGCTAAAGGAATCGTCGAAAGAATTGGTCTAAAAGATTCTATTTTCACGATTAAATACGGCGAAGGCCAAAAATATAATGAAGTTGTCGATATTAACGACCATGAAGTCGCAGTTAAAATGCTATTAGACAAATTAATTGAATTAGAAATCTTAGCAAACTACGATGAAATCACAGGCGTTGGTCATCGTGTTGTACATGGTGGTGAAACGTACAAAGATTCTGTTGTAATTGATGATGAAGTCATGAATAATATTGAAGCATTAGCTGAATTTGCACCACTGCATAACCCTGCCAATTTAATGGGCATTAAAGCATTCAAAAAAATCTTACCTGATATTATCAGTGTGGCAGTTTTTGATACTTCATTCCACGCAACAATGCCTAAACATAACTATTTGTACAGCTTACCAATGGAATACTATACTGACTTTAAAGTACGTAAATACGGTTTCCATGGCACAAGTCATCGCTATGTTTCCCAACGTGCGGCTGAAATGTTAGGAAAACCAATTGAAGAATTAAAAATCATCACTTGCCATTTAGGTAATGGTGCTTCTATTACAGCTGTTGATGGCGGAAAATCAGTGGATACTTCAATGGGCTTCACACCACTTGCTGGGGTGACAATGGGAACACGTTCTGGTGATATTGATCCTGCTGTTTTACCATACTTAATGGACAAATTAAACATTAACATTGAAGCGATGGTTGATATTTTAAATAAAAAATCTGGTTTACTTGGTTTAACTGGCCTTTCAAGTGACATGCGCGACCTTGAAGCAAACTACGACAAAGAAGAAGTAAAAGTTGCGTATGATGTATTCACTGACCGTATCCGTAAATACATTGGTGGTTACGTAACCACAATGAATGGCGTTGACGCAATCGTCTTCACAGCTGGTATCGGCGAAAACGATGCTCACGTTCGTAATGAAGTCATCAAAGGCATGACTTGGTTTGGTTGCGAAATTGATCCAGAGAAAAATAAAGTACGTGGTGAAGAATTAGAAATTTCAACACCAGAATCAAAAGTCAAAGTGTTATTAATTCCAACTGATGAAGAATTAATGATTGCCCGCGACGTTGAACGTTTACGTTAATTTAAAGAATAGCGAGTCATTTGCAAACATCCTATGCTCCTAATAGTGTAGGATGTTTTTTTATTATTTTTTACGATTGGAGTGTATATGCGAACAATAACAGAACAATTTGCGCTTGATATCGGCTGTTTGCCCACAGACTTAACTACGGATACTTTTTGTTATGGACAACCTACCAAAGCTATGTTTTCTTATCATCGATTTGCCGGTGTTGCGATTGTGTATCAGGGAAAGCTCTATATACGAGCAGATAATGTATCCTTAGTTTCACAATAAAAAAAACAGTATCAAGGCAAAAATAATCAATGGTTTTTCGACCTACAAAATATTCAAGCTTTTCAAGCAATTTTAATAAAAAATGGCTATCGTCTAAAAGAATGGGGAACTTTTTTATTGCCACAAAAAATAGTTAACAGTGAAGAGGAGGCTTTTCAATTTTTTTATGGAGACGATATCAAACAATTTAGAAATCAAAAAGATTTTGACCAATGTTTTATGTATAGCAAGGAAGACCCGGATAAGCTAGGTGTAGCCTATCAAATAAATAATAAAATTATTGGCATGGCGGGGTGTAATGAAAACGGTAAGTACTGTTGTGAAATTGGAATAAATATTTTGCCAAATTATCGTAAGCAAGGTTTGGCTACAAAATTAATTCAGAAACTGACAGCTGAGATTATGAAGGCAGATATGGACAGAATTCCTGTCGCTAGAACAGAATTTTCCCACACCGAATCTTTAAATGCTTTTATAAACGCAGGATACAAATTAGGCTGGACGGCTATTAGTTTTGAAAAAGAAGAGTAAATAATTCACTTGTGCGATAGAAAATAGTTGCTTATTTTCTCTTCTTTAGTTGTTTCAGTAAAAAATGAGCTATAATTCACTATTTATCAGCTGACTGCACAAACATATACTTATTAGTGATGAAGTAAAGAGTAGGCAAACATTTTTTTATGTTTGCTTTTTTTAGTCAAAAATTCTAATAAGTTATTGACCTTTACATAGAAATCGATTACACTCATTTTATAAAACGTCATATAACGTTATACAAGATAAAATCGCACTGTTCTATTCGAAAAACAGGGATGTACCTGTACGTAATTTAAAAAGTCTGCAAAATTTAGGAGGACAAAAAATGGATGTAACAAAAACAGTTGAGAATATTTTGGCTAAAAATGAAGGACAGCTTTCCGGTGTTTACTTTGTTGCTTGTGGTGGCTCTTTAGTGGATATGTATGTAGCCGAATATTTTATGAAAGCTGAGTCAAGCAAATGTTTTACTGGTTGGTATACTGCAAATGAATTTTGCCATGTGCCACCCAAAGCTTTAGATGAGCAGGCAGTGGTAATTTTATGTTCTCATGGTGGCAATACTAAAGAAACAGTTCAAGCAGGTCGAGTTGCCCAAAGTTTCGGGGCTCAAACAGTAGGATTAACCCATAACAAAGAAGCGGACTTATTTGAAGTTTCAAACTATAGCTTTTTGTATGATTGGGGCGCAGATGCTGAAGTGAAAAATAATCCAATGGCTATTATTTTAGATTTAACTGTTTCATTAGTTGCGCAAACAGAAGGCTATGCTCACTACGACAAATTTAAAGAAGGTATGGGGATTATTGATACAGTTGTAAAAAACGCCATTGCCCAAGTACAAGAGCGGGTAAAAGTTTTTGCTGATAAATATCAAAATGACACGATGTTCTATATTATGGGAAGTGGCCCTAGCTATGGCCATGCCTATGGCTTTTCTATTTGTTCATTAATGGAGATGCAGTGGCTGGATTCCACATCAGTCCATTCTGGTGAATATTTCCATGGGCCTTTTGAAGTGACCGATCAAGATCGCAATTACATTATGTTAATGAGTGAAGGACGCACTCGGCCTCTAGACGAGCGGGCAAAAACATTTTTACAAGAATATGCCAAAAATGTCGAATACGTCGATGCCAAAGAATTAGGGTTGGATTTAATTCCCACTGAAGTAAATGAATTTTTCAATCCGATTTTATTTTATAGTGTTTTAGCTGAGTATCGTTTGGCTTTGTCTAAAGTACGCAATCATGATTTAGATGTGCGTCGTTATATGGGAAAAGTTGCTTATTAAAATCATTATGTGTGAGGCAGTTAGAAGATAACCTAACTGTCTTCTCCTTAATCAAAAAAATGCAATTGTTATTTCATTTTTGAATGGACAAAAAGAAAGGGGCAGTTTTATGAAAGTTCTTGGATTAGGCGATAATGTAGTGGATAAGTATGTCAATTATAAACTGATGTATCCAGGAGGCAATGCACTGAATTTTGCCGTTTTTTCCAAAAAATTGGGTGTAGACAGTAGTTTTATGGGTGTCTTTGGTACAGATAAAGAAGGACAGTATGTTAAAAAAGTGGTAGAAGAAATTGGTTTAGACAATAGTCATTCTCGGCTAGTTGAAGGTGAAAATGGCTGTGCTCGCGTAGAAATTAAAGACGGGGATCGCATTTTTTTAGGCAGTAATGAAGGCGGCGTGACCCAAACCAATCCGATTCGTTTAAGTGCAGAAGATCAAGACTATCTTAAAACCTTTGATCTGATTCATATGGGACTTTATAGTCATGTCAATCACCTGTTGCCAGTGTTAAAAGAATTGCCTGGCAAAATTTCTTATGATTTTTCTGACGATTTTACAGAAGCTGAAGTTCAAAAGGCGATTGCTGCGGTAAATTTTGGCTTTTTCTCTATGAGTGATGAAAACGATGAAGATGCAAAACAATTTTTACATGAACATTTTACTGGCAACAATGAAGTCTTGGTTATAACAAGAGGTGCCAATTCTGCTATCGCCTATGATGGCCAACGTTTTTATGAGGTGGTTCCTGTGTTAAAAGAACCTGTGGATACAATGGCTGCGGGAGATTCTTTTTTAACTGCTTTTTTAATTAATTATTTAAGTGGGGATGATATTTCTACTGCCATGAAAAAAGGAAATGATTTTGCCGGCGATTCTTGTCTGATAGAAGGATCTTTTGGCTATGGAGTTAGCTACGAGTAACTTGTGTTCAGCTAAGGCATTTGGTACTCTACTTTAGGAGAGATCTTTTGATCAAAAACTAAGTGAGGGACGAATATGCTTGATGCAAATGCACAATTGCCATTATATAAACAGTTAAAAGAAGTTATCAAAACAAAAATAAATACCGGTGAATATACCGAAAATAAACGTATCCCGACAGAACCAGAATTTATTAAAAACTACGGTGTGAGTCGTATTACCGTTCGTAAAGCGATTGAAGAGTTAGTTGCTGAAGGCTATTTGGTAAAAAAACAAGGTAAAGGGACTTTTATCAGTGGGCACAAGGTCTTGCGAAAAATTGAGTATGTTACAGGATTTAGTGATAGTGGTAAAAGCAGCCAGTTAAAGACGACAAGTAGCCTATTAAAAGAAGAAATTTTAACAGCAAATCAAGAACTAGCTGAAAAATTGGAAATTCCCGTTGGCGCTAAAGTTTTATATACCCAAAGAAAGCGTTTGGGTAATGGGACGCCTCTACTATTAGAAAATAATTATTTTGATTATGCCCGTTTTGCTTTTTTACAAGAGGAAGATTTAACTGGTTCTTTGTATGAAATCTTACGCAAACACGATATTTTACCCATCAATCCAGGTGAAACGACTTTGGAAATTGTAACAGCAGATGATTTTATGGCCAAAACAATGGCGGTTGCGATTGGGACACCGTTTTTTTACATGCAGACAGTAGTGAAAGACCAAAATATGCGGCCCATTCATTTTGGCAAACAGTTTTATTTAGGGGATGCGTACACTTTTAGTATTTGATTCACCGCAAAGCTATGTGCTAAAAGGAGGAATCATGGAAAAAATTATTCGCACAAATTACCTTTTTGATGGGATTCATCCGGTGCAAAAGGGTCATATTGTGATGAAAGATGACAAAATCATTGCCAAAGAATTTAACTGGGATTATGGATTAATTTCGGATAAACGCAAATTACTTTGCTATGATGATGATTTTGTTATGCCAGGTTTAATGGACAATCACGTCTTTTTTAGCGGTTATTTGCGCATGCAGGCGGGAATTGATTTAAGTGATTGTCACACCAAAGCCGAAGCCTTAGCGAAAATCAAAGCTGTAGCAGCCAAAAAACATGGGGGACCTATCTATTTTCATGGATTTGATTGTGAAACGTGGCCAGAAAAACCGACCAGCCAAGACTTAGATGACTTAAATTATTCAGGTGCCATTAGTGGCATCGATCAAAAGCGTTCTTACTGTTGGCTAAATAACTATGCTAAAGCACGTTATGATTTGGATGAGACAGGTACTAGTGCAGAGGCTGCTGTAAAATTAATTAATGAATTATTGGCAGATAAAAAAGAGCTAACCGCAGCTTATCAGCAGTATGAAAAGACGCTGCTTGCTTGTGGTGTTGTAGCAACAAAAGAGATTGTTTTTGATAGTGCCGATTATTTCACCTGGCGACCAGAAGGGAAAATTCAGACGCGTTTTTATATTCAAGCCGTAGCTGAGTCTTTGGATATCCCACGGCTGATAAATTACCAACAAACTACTTTTCCTAAAAATGTAACATTTGGTGGCGCTAAAATTATGGTAGATGGCGTCGTGGCAGAGGAAACGGGGGATACTTATGGTGCTTATAGTTCTGGAATAGACCAGCCACAAATTGATTATAATAAAATTGCCTACTTGGTTAAAGCTTGCAATAGTCAAAATATCCCCTGTTGTTTAACAACAGAAGGAGATAAAGCGGCAGCAAAAGCTGCTGAAATTTTAGCTCAAAATAGTAAGCGTTTACCTAATGGTGTTTATAATTCAATTAGTGATTTGGAAATGATCACTAAAGAAACTGCCCAACATATGGCAGAGGGGAAAATTGTCGCCGAAATTTATCCCCAAGTATTAGGTTTAAATGAAAGCTATGAAAAAAGTTATATGGAAAAAGTTTTGCCATACAAGTACGCATCACGATTTTTTAATTATCGTGCTTTGGAGGAGGCGAATATCTTGATTACTAGCGGAACGGACTTACCACTTTTTATAACGAATTTACCAGAAGCAATTATGCGCAGCGTTTGGCGGAGATTTCCTCAAGGTAAAAAACGTTGGCAAGAAGAAAACGGACTTAATTGCCTTAGTTTACTCCAAAGTTTTACGAAAAATGCTTTTCTAGCTAATGGAATAAAAGATTGTGGCACGCTTTTGAAAGGACAAAAAGCGCATTTAGCGATTTTCAATGAAGATTTAACGACACAAGATATTACGCGACTAGAGCAAGCAAAAGTGATTGCTACGTATATTGACGGTCAGCTAGTCTATCAAGTATAAGTTTCAAGTTTTATACAACGTTATAAAACGTATATGCGTGTATCAAAGGAGGAAAAGATATGGAAGTAACAGAAAAAACAAAAAAGAAATTTACCTTTCCCCATAGTTATACTCTAATTTTTTGTTTGATTGTCGCAGCGGCAATTCTAACTTGGATTATTCCCAGTGGTCAGTTTGAAACAGTAATAGAAAATATTAATGGCACAGAAAAAACGACCGTGATTCCTGGCACCTATCACCAAATTGCTAAATCAGGTTATGGTCAGGGAATAGGTGCTATTTTAGAAGCGCCAGCAGCGGGAATTATATCAGCGGTTGAAGTAGTTGCTTTTGTATTGGTAGTAGGTGGCGCGTTTGGGGTGATTCTAAAAACAGGAGCGGTAGACCGCGCTTTGTTCTCCTTGGCTACGTCGCTTGGAGACAAAGGAATTCTAGTGATTCCTTTATCTATGATTTTGTTTAGTTTAGGTGGTTCTACCTTTGGCATGAGTGAAGAGGTGATTCCGCTATTCGCAGTATTTATTTCGCTGATGTTCTCATTAGGATATGATTCAATGACAGCTATTTTAATTTTATTTTTGGGAACACAAGTAGGTTATGTTGGTTCAACCATTAATCCTTTTAATGTCTTAATTGCTCAAGGTGTAGCTGGTGTACATGGTAATCCATTATTATGGTATCGGGTTATTTGTTGGTTGATTTTAACGGTGATTGCGATTATTTTTACTATGAACTACGCTCGTAAAGTAAAAGCTAATCCGAAAAGTTCTGTGGTTTATGCAAGTGATCAATTAGTTAAAAGCAAATTTCAAAATTTTGAACAAGATAAACCTTTTTCTGGCGGTGACAAGTTGATTGTGGCTGGTTTTATCGGTGGTTTAGGTGTAATGATTTGGGGCATTATTGCACAAGGCTGGTATATGGTCGAAATCTCAGCGCTATTTGTAGCTTTAGCGTTGTTTGCTGGAGTTGTGGCAAAATTTGGGCAAAAAAAAATTGCGGAAGCTTTTGTGGAAGGTTGCGCTGATTTTGCTTATGCTGCGGTCATTATCGGTTTGGCACGAGGCGTTTTAGTAATTTTAGAAAATGGCATGATTATCGATACAATTTTGAATAGTTTGGCAACTCTTTTGGGTGGACTACCTAAAGCCTTATTCTCTACCATTTTATTAGGTGCTCAAGTTTTAGTGACATTTTTTGTACCTTCGTCTTCAGGTGCTGCGGCTTTAACGATGCCTGTTATGGCACCTTTAGGAGATTTACTTGGTATAAATCGAGATGTCATTGTTTTAAGCAATCAGTTTGGGAATGGTTTGATGAACATTATTTCTCCAACAGGTGGCGTTTTATTGGCTGGTCTAGCGATTGCCGAAATTAATTTTTCGAAATGGTTTAAAGTTGGTTTAAAAGCTTTTGGTATACTAGCAGTGACTGCGGCGATTTTACTTTATATTGCCACTTTATTTTAGTTATAAGATAGAATGTCAATAATTAGCTTTTTTTCCTAGTTTAAAGATAAGGCAAATGTAAGATTCACCCAAATTAGTGATAAATCAGGTATAATAGTTGTGTGAGTCTAGCGTTCAACTTCAATTCGTTAGAATCATTTTTGCAATACTAAAAAGAAGCAGAATGTGATTATCTACGCCAAATGGGTAATTAACGACTGCTTCTTTTTAAATAAAATTTTTAGTAGCAGAAAGGTTGAAATTTCAATCTTTCTGCTACTTTTTTTTAGTCATTTAAAAATCAATTGAATTTTTTGAGGTAAAAGTATTGACAATTGTTCGGTACCGAAATATAATCGTCAACGAAATAAAGTTCGGTACCGAAATGTTCGGCACCGTAATAAAAGTGAGGTAATTTGAATGAGTAAATTAAGTGATCAATTATTAAAACAAATTCGTTTCATCAGTGATGCTGGTAATGCATTTATGAGTAAGCGTCAGAAATTAACTGGGCAACAACGTGTACTGGCAGTATTGCGTCTAGAAGATGGTTTAACACAGGGCTATCTAGCGGATATTTTGGGGTTGAGTCCAAGTTCTTTAGCAGAATTGTTGAAAAAATTGGAAAACAGCGGTGCGATTAAGCGCGTTGAAGACGAGCAGGATAAACGGATTAAAATGGTATTTTTAACAGCTGAAGGCAAGAAGCAAGCTGAAGCGTCAGCACAAGCGGCAGATACTATTGAAAGTGAATATTTTTTTGATGGTTTAACAGAAGCTGAAATGTCAGAATTAGCTACTTTGTTGCAAAAAATAATGGACGGTTGGAGTGAGGAAATGAAGCAAAAAGCAGAGGCTTTTGTCGATCCATTTGATCGTCTTGCAGCTGTTCAAAATATGAAAGCCGCTTTTAAAGAGCGTTTTGGCCAAGAATGGTCAGAAATGGATGCGGCTGAAATGAATAAATTTCGACGCCAAATGAAGAAAAAAATGCGGGAAATGTCATTTGAAGATTTTGAACAAATGCGCAATTTTCGTGGTGGTTTTGGCGGTTTTGGCTTTGGTGGCGGACCAAGAGGTGGACGCGGCGTGCATCACGGTGGTCGTAATTTTCACGAAAATCATCAACATAAAACTAGCGAACAACAAGAAGCTTGGTTTGATTTTTGGCAAAATAAATTTGGTGGTATGAAACCCAAACAAGAAAATCATGATGATTCTAACCAAGATGATGATTGGCAAGATTTCTAAAAAGTAACCGAAATGAGAGTGCGACAAAAGTCTTGTCGCACCTCCTATTTCCGAATAAACGTTGTGACAGAAGCAGCTTTTCTCACAACCTCGTGCTATAGGTATATTAATAAAATTATCTTGTCTAAAAGTTTGAAATTTCAGAGAAACTATCGAGATTGCAAACTTTCGTTGGAATTGAGTTTTATCTAAACATTTAATTTTGAAAAGAGGAATTTACAATGCCACAAGGTGGATGCGGCCGTGAAGCTGCAATATTTGATGATGAATTACCAAAACCAAAAGGAACATTTAAATTTAAAGATTTTTTGAAACTGATTAATAGTGTTAGTCCCAAAAAAGGGCTCTTTGCTTTTGGTCTATTATTAAGTTTAATTACCAGCGGTGCTAGTTTAATCGTGCCGCAATTAACTAAAGGATTAGTTGACACCAGTGAATTAGCAAAAATTGATGGTAAAATGGTGGCGGTCTTAGGCATAGCTTTTATCGTTTATTTGGGCTTTGGTGCAATTGGCGGTTACTTTTTACGTTATGTCGGTGAAAGCTCGATAAAGACATTACGGGAGAAACTATGGCATCATCTTTTGCATCTGCCAGTAGGTTATTACGACAATCACAAATCAGGTGAAAGTAGTTCCCGACTGGTAAATGATACAAGTGTCATTAAAGACTTGGTTACAACCCAATTCCCTAATTTTATTACCGGTGCTATTCAATTAGTCGGATCTGTGATCATCTTATTTATTATGGACTGGAAAATGGCAGCCTTAATGTTTATTTCAGTGCCAATTGTGATGGTAGTCATGCTACCAATTGGCAAAATTATGATGAAAATTGGTAGACAGATGCAAAGTGCATTGGCGGATTTTAATGCGGATACGACTGAAAAGATTTCTGAAATTCGTTTAATTAAATCCAGTAACGGTGAAAATTATGAAATGAAACATGGTGGTCGTTATATTGATAAAATCTTTAAATTAGGATTAAAAGATGCCAAGGTTGAAGCAATCTTACAGCCAGTTATGATGACGACGATGTTGGGATTGTTTGTTGGTATTTTAGGTTATGGCGCAGTGCGCGTACAAGCTGGGACGCTAACCAGCGGGGAACTGGTTGCTTTTTTATTGTATCTTTTTAATATCATTACACCAGCTGCTAGTTTTGCGACCTTCTTTTCTCAAGTTCAAAAAGCGATGGGAGCAACAGAACGGATTCAAGCAATCCTAGACACACCAACAGAAACAATTACTGTTGATACAAATATTACTGTCACCGGGAAAACGATTGAAGCGAGTCACTTATCTTTTAGCTACGATGAATCAAAAGTGATTTTACAAGACGTCTCTTTTACTGCAAAACCTAATACGGTGGTCGCTTTTGCCGGACCGAGTGGGGGTGGGAAATCAACTATTTTTGGATTGTTGGAGCGTTTTTATGAACCAAAATCTGGCACGATTACCATTGGTGGACAAAATATCAATGACTTATCTTTGAAAGATTGGCGTTCACAAATTGGTTATGTTTCACAAGATAGTGCTGTTTTTGCTGGCAGTATCCGGGATAATTTACAGTATGGATTAGATCATTTACTAACAGATGAAGAAATGTGGCAAGGGTTATCATTGGCTTTTGCAGACCAGTTTGTAAGAGAATTTCCTGATCAATTAGATACTGAAATTGGTGAACGAGGAGTTAAATTATCTGGTGGACAAAAACAACGGATTGCAATTGCTCGTGCCTTTTTACGTAATCCGAATATTTTGATGTTAGATGAAGCGACAGCTAGCCTAGATTCGCAATCAGAAGAAAAAGTGCAACGGGCATTAGATCAATTAATGGCAGGACGGACGACATTAGTGATTGCGCATCGACTTTCAACCATTGTTGATGCTGATAAAATTTACTTCATCGAACATGGAGAAGTTACCGGCAGTGGTACGCACCGTGAATTAATCGTGACACACCCGTTATATGCTAAATATGTTTCAGAGCAAGTAGTGGAATGAAAGTTAAAATTGTAACGTCCAGTTTAAGGCAAACTAGTTGTCTTAAACTGGGCTTTTTGCAATATTTATAAATTGGTAAAATGATATGGTGATACCTCTTTTTGAAGAAAAGCTAAATTATTTAATTATATTTTCAATTAAAAGTAAGTTTTATATAGCCATGATAGTATTTATTTAGCTGATAGTAGCTTTTTTAGAGAAAATATAGCAAACTTAAAACAAAGAGAGGATGAAGGAAATGGCAACGATAGGATTTTATGGTGCGGGAAATATGGGACAGGCAATGCTTGCTGGTTTGCTAGAAGCAAAACTTTACGCGCAAGATGCGATATTTGTCTATGATGCTTATAAACCATCTTTGGAAAAAATCAAGAGAAATTTTGGTGTTAAAACACTGACAGATAGTGATGAACTCATTCAAAAAAGTGATATTATCATTTTTGCAGTTAAGCCGAATGTTTTACTCGAAGTATTACCGCAAGTCGCAAAAGTTATAAAAAATGAACAACTTGTAGTGTCTATAGCTGCCGGGATTACCATTGATACGCTAGTGGATTGTCTTGGAGAAACTCAGAAAATTTTGCGTGTTATGCCTAATACTCCGGCATTAGTGGGAGAAGCAATGTCAGCGGTCGCGGCTAATGCAGTTGTTACTTCAGAAGAAATTGCGCAGGTTTTAGCTATTTTCCGTAGTTTTGGTAAAGCCGAAGTTGTTCCTGAAAAGATGATGGATTGTGTCACAGGATTAAGTGGTTCAGGTCCTGCATTTGTTTATTTGTTTATTGAAGCATTAGCCGATGGCGCTGTTTTTGAAGGCATGTCACGAGAGATGGCTTATGAATTTGCAGCACAAACAGTCTTGGGTGCGGCTAAAATGGTGATTGAAACAAAAGAACATCCGGGCGTTTTAAAAGATCAGGTAACTTCACCTGATGGTACGACTATTACAGGTGTAAAAGTTTTGGAGACTGAAGGCTTACGAGCAGCTATAATGGTAGCAGTCAGTGCGGCTACCAAAAAAAGTCGACAGCTGGGAAATTAGTGGAGGTCTTAAAATGCCGAAATCAACTTTTTTAAATCTAACCGCCGACAAACAAGAAAAAGTTGAAACAATTTTATTGGCAACTTTTTATAATCGGCATATTTCACAAATCAAAGTATCTGAGATTGTGGAAAAAATGGGTATGTCACGGGGGACTTTTTACAAATATTTTATCGATTTAGCTGATGCACACAACTACATCGTTCAAAAGGCTTCGATTGCGGTCCATCGCGATATTTTAACTTCAGTTTATACCACGTCAGAGGATTTATTTGAAGGAATCGCGAACTATTTAGAAAAAATCGCGGTAATTAATAAAACGGCCACAGAATGGCAACAAATTCAGTTGCTGACAGCAAATCCGGCAGTTTTTGCTAAGCGTAATCATAGTAACAACGGGCAAAATGCGATGGTATTGCAATGGCAGGAGCTGCTGTTGAAAAACGATATTGAGTTGGATACGCTAGAAGAAACACAAGAACTCTTATTTTTAATTATGGATTTTGTCATGGAGATTTTGACGGCTTTTATCGTTAACGATTGGGATGAAAAGCAGTTATTAAAAGTTTATCGGATGCGGATTAAATGGTTAAAAAATGGGATTCAAAAATAATAGATTGGAAACATTTGTTAAAACATTTAGCTTAAGTAGAACTCTTGGATGTTCGCTTAAGCTGAATGTTTGTTTTTATTTTGTAAACTTCCTATCCTAGTTAAAGTGAAGGAAGGTCATCGACTACGATATTGTCAAAAAGTTTATTCGATTTAGTGAAGGAAAAATTCGAGATTTGTTGACAACTTTAGCTGTCAATAAAAAGTTTGATGGCAAAACATTAAGAAAAAATTAAGCGGATTAGCGCTTATAAGCAAAAATAGTGACAAAATGTCACTGTGAGATTAAAGTGAACAACGTACTCAAGCAAGAAAATTGTAAATAGGTAAGGATGATGAATATGTTTTTAGCACTTAAAGAAATGCGCTATGCAAAACTACGTTATGGTCTAATCATTGGCATTATGCTGTTGGTTTCTTACGTAGTCTTCTTGCTATCAGGACTAGCTTCAGGACTAGCGCAAGAATTTATGCAAGCGGCAGATGATTGGCAAGCAGATACAGTGGTTTTGGCCAAAGACGCCAATAAGTCATTAAATGCTTCACAGTTAACGCTACAAGATTTTAATGATGTAAAGACAACAAGCAAAAAGGCGCCAATTAGTATTTATAATGGTGCTGCTAAATTAGATAAGAAGACAACAGATATTACATTATTTGGTACAAGTTCAGATGCGTTCATGTTGCCAAAAGTTACCAAAGGCAGTAATGATTTAAAGAAAAATGATATCATTATTTCACAAAATTTAGCAGATGAAGGTTATCAAATCGGCGATAAAATTACGATTGGGAAATACGAAGAAAAATTAACAGTCGTTGGTATTTTTAAAGCTACGTATTACACGGTTACACCAGTTATATATGCGGACACAGAAACATTTGTAAATGTGAAATATAACGGGCAATTACCACAAGATAACACTCAAATGCCAATCAATGGTATTTTAGTCAAAAAAGGTAGTCCGGATTTAACAAGTGATCAAAAAGAAGATTTGGATGCTTTATCATTAAGTGATTTTATTGAAGCCATTCCAGGTTATTCAGCTCAAAACTTGACGTTAAATGGCATGATTTACTTCTTATTTATCGTAGTCACAGCAGTCATTGGGATTTTTATGTACGTGATGACATTACAAAAGACAGCGACTTTTGGCATTATGAAAGCAGAAGGTATCTCAACTGGTTTTATTGCCAAATCAATTATTGCACAATCTTTCATGGTCGGGGTAATGGGCGTGATTGGCGCTGCTGTATTGGCCTTTTTAACTAGTCTGATACTACCGAGTGCCATGCCATTTCAAATTGTGACAAATGATTGGCTCTTATATGGTGTTGTCTTAATAGTTGTAGCTGTTATTGGCGGACTGTTTTCAATTCGAACAGTAACCAAAGTAGATCCAATTACAGCAATTGGAGGTTAAAAAAATGGAAAATGCTTTAGAAATGAATAATGTAAAAAAAGTTTTTGGTAGTGGTCATACGCAAATTACCGCTTTAAAAGGTATTGATTTTGCAGTTAAACCGGGCGAATTCGTCTCGATTATTGGTCCTTCTGGTTCTGGTAAAAGTACTTTTTTGACAATTGCTGGGGGGTTACAGACGCCTTCTAGTGGTAGCATTTTAATTAATGGCAATGACTTTACCAATTTAAATGAAAAAAAACGGAGCCAACTACGCTTTAAAGAAATCGGCTTTATTTTACAAGCTTCAAATTTAATTCCTTTTCTAAAAATTGAGGAACAATTTTTCTTAGTGGATAAAGTGAAAAAAGCCAATTTAGATAAAGAACGTGTGGAAACCATTTTACGTTCTTTAGATATTTTAAACTTAAAAGATAAATATCCCCGTGATTTATCCGGTGGTGAACGACAACGAGTAGCTATTGGACGGGCTTTATACAATGATCCGAGTGTTATTTTGGCAGATGAGCCAACCGCTTCATTAGATACAGATCATGCTTTTGAAGTTGTTAAACTTTTAGCTCATGAAGCGCATCAAAATAAAAAAGCCACTATCATGGTGACCCATGATCCTCGCATGACACAATGGAGTGATCGGGTGTTGAAAATGACAGATGGTGTATTACAACCAGTTCCAAAAGAAAATTAAAAAAACTGCCTGTTCTCAATAATTTGAGAGCAGGCAGTTTTTTTAGGTAAAGAGCTTTTATATTATTTTAGAAATAAGTTTTATTTACCGGCGTGATTGCTAGCAAAATGAACGTGCTCGCTACAACAATAAGCAGAAATTTAAAGAAATATGAAAAAATAATTGATTAAAATTCCCGCTTATTACTTGCGAGTGATCCACCTTTTTTACTTTTCATATTTTAAATGCTGTGTTTTACGGATTCATTTTCAATTTCCCCGAGTTCTACTTGAATGGTGATATGAGAAAGGGCAAAATTTTTCGTTAATTCATGATCTAACTTTTCTAAAAATTGATTGTTATCTGCCAGTGTTTGCCGACAAATGTGAACAGTCAGCGCATTTTCAGTTGTGCTTATTCCCCAAATGTGCAAATCGTGGATGGCTAAAACACCAGGAGTAGCTTCAATGAATTTCTTTACTTCATCGTAATCGACAGCTTTTGGAACAGCATCAAGGGATAAATTGCCGGCATCGCGTAATAATCCCCATGTGCCAATAAAAATGATGACAGCAATCACTAAGCTGATAACAGGATCTAACCAGAACCAGTGGGTGAATTTCACAATAACGGCAGCAACTACCACCCCAACAGACACCAGCGTATCAGCAGCCATATGCAAAAACGCACCTTTAACATTTAAATCGTGGTGTTGATCTTTCATAAAAAGATAGGCGGTAAAACCGTTAATTAAAATACCGATTAAAGCTACCACGATAACTTTATTTTCAGCGACTGGTTGCGGATTTTGTAGTCGTTGTAGTGCTTCTACTAAAATACCACCGATGGCTACTAATAAGAAAATTGCGTTAAATAAAGCGGCTAAAATCGAGCTGCGTTTATAACCATACGTCCGATTAGATGTGCGCGGTCGACTGCTTAATAAAACGGCTACCCATGAAACAACTAGTCCTAAAACATCACTTAGATTGTGACCAGCGTCAGCTATTAAAGATAGCGCATTAGCTGAAAAGCCAAAAATTGTTTCGATAAAAACAAAAATTAGATTAATTAAAATCCCCAATTTGAAGGCATGATTGATATTGGTGGGGGTAGAATGATGTTCATGCATGTGATTTCCTCCAAGTCTAATGTGATAAATTTATAATGATTCGGATATGTACATAAAACGCATGAATATGTAATCATATATATTGAGTTTAACATAATGATTAAAATTGTGCGAAGGATAATGAGCATCTTTTATAAATGAAACTTGTAAATAAAATCTCATTACATATTAGGGTGGACGTGTAAAGACAGCAATATTGTTTTGGATGAAGATAGTTTGCTTTAAAAATTACAGAAAAATGTTCAAAAAATGAAGGTTATTTAATGAAAAAATGAGTTGAAATACGATATTTTATTTAAAGATAAAATTATATAATAAAGGCGTATTTAAGAATTTAAACTATTGAAGTTGAAATGTAGAAAAAGTTATTTTTCTTATTTAAAAAATAAAGAAAAAATAGAGGAGAGGGCTATGAAAAAAAGAGAATTGCTATTTGCGAGCATTATGTTAGTTTGTCTTTTATCTGCTGGAATTAGCTTTTTTAAAGTCTACGCCAGTGCTGAACGACGGATGGATCAAGTGCTAGTCGACAAGATTACATTGCCCGCTGCCACAAAAAAGCATGTAATGAAAGAAGCATTATTAGAAGCTGCCCACTTAAATGAGATGCCGCAAGTTACAAAAGTAGAAATTCCGCAATTAGTTTCTATGCAAGAAGCTAAAATTGGCCAGTATCAAATTCCTTTAAAGGTTTATGTTCGTTTTAATAAAGTATTAACTCGTACCGTAACAGTGAATTTAGTTGATCAAACGGCGCCAGTTATTCACCAAGTAAAACCATTACAATTTTCTTATGGTGCAAAATTTAAGTGGGAAGATTACCTAGATATCAAAGATGATGTGGATGGTACAATCTCCTTAGCTGAAAGCCAAATCGACAAGGTAGACACTAAAAAAGTCGGGAAGCAAAAAGTGACAGTACAAGTCAAAGATAGGGCTAATAATATAGCAAAAAAAGAGCTAGAAGTAGAAATATTCCCAAAAATACAACATAATGCGACTGCCAGCGCAAAAAATACAGAATATGACAGTGTCAACCGCGCCCTTGCACCTAAAACAATTAAGGCGCAATCACAAGGTCAAACACAAAAAGAAATGTCTCCTACTTCTAATGAAGAAAGTCCTAATTCAAATAAATTAAAAAACGTCTTACAATTTAATGGTCAAACCATTCCTTTTAGACACATGCCAGGCGCTAGTGCGGCTCCTGAAACAGGGGCGGCAACTTGGAAGGGGACTGGCTTGGTTAAAGATGGGGAACCAACCCATTTTATTGGTCACAATCCAGGTGATTTTCATAGTGTGATGGAACTGTACGTTGGCGCACCGATTACAGTTTATGATGATTACGGTGACAAAAAGACTTACCATGTTTATGAAGTGATAGACGTTACAGATGAAGGATATAATGCAAATGATTTAAAAGATGACGTGTTGCCACGACTATTGGATGAAAAAGGAGAGCGCATTAGCTTACAGACGTGTATCGACGAACAGATTAATCGTTGTGTATTGGCTCGTTAATAAAAAACTGAAACAGGTGATTGAAAAGTCAACCACTCGTTTCAGTTTTTTTATTATCGTTAGCATTTAATCTTTTTCATTTTCTGGTTCTACTACTTTATTATCTAAATCAGTTCGAACCACCAACACATCACAAGGAGCGTTACGAATAACATATTCTGAAACAGAACCGATGAACAGACGTTCCACTGCATTTAATCCTGTTGCACCCAACATAATCAAGTCTACCTCGTGTTCTTGCGGTAGTTGTTTGGCGATAATTGGTTTTGGTGCGCCGTATTCAATCACAGTTTTAATGTTGTGACATTCTTGTTCTTTGGCGTAAGTGGCATAATCATCGAGAGTTTGTTTGGCCATTTCTGTCGCTTGTTCTGCTAACATGCCATCAAAAGAAGATACAGTTTGGAAAGCACGTGTATCAATAACATGAGCAATGAGTAGTTTTGCTTCATTTCGCTGCGCAACATTCACCGCTTTTTTAAAAGCTAATTCTGCTTCACTGGAACCATCAACAGCCACCATAATTGTTTTATATTGTTGTAACATTTTTCTCACTCCTTTACTTTGACAACGCCTCATAAAGCATCTTGTTATCTACAGTTTTATTGTAAACTACTTTAAGAGAATTGCAAAAAGGAAGCTATTGCAAAAAGATTATTTATTAAGTGATTTGGCTAATTTCAGACTAAAAAGAGCTGCAAGAATGAGTGCTAGAAAGATGTAGAGCAAAATGATAGTTTTTAAATTTACGACTGCTGTGATAAAGCCTAAAATTGCAAAAACAAAGTATAGTTGACCATAAGTATTTAAAAAACTTAAATCTTCTTTATTTGAAGCTAACAAAGGTGTTAGTAAGTGAGGCTTTTTCAATAAAATATAGCTTAAAAACAATAAAACTAAAGCAAATAAAATGACTAAGATCCGAATCATAAAATAAAACTCCTCTAAGTTAAAAATAAAAGCCGTCTGTCAAAAGACAGGCGGCTACATTCATAAAGAATGGGTAATATCCGTCGATGCCGTTATTCGTCCCATAGTATTGATCCCGCAGTTTCTAGCAGGTGGGTTCCACGGTTAGAGTATCGAACTACCAAAGGAAAAGGCATGTTACCAACTCTCACACAGGACGGATCCCAATATATCAATAAAAATGT
The DNA here is from genome assembly GCF_001885735.1 of Enterococcus canintestini. Taxonomy (GTDB): domain Bacteria; phylum Bacillota; class Bacilli; order Lactobacillales; family Enterococcaceae; genus Enterococcus_C; species Enterococcus_C canintestini. The sequence continues at coordinate 45,236 of NZ_JXKG01000007.1, forward strand.
TCGGTCAACACACAAAAAGGATAACTCGTACATCACAGAATTCCCACTTACATAGTAGCATAGGGGGACAAAAGTAGCAACCAGATTGCTTTAGTTTTGTAAACGCTATCTATGACAACTTATCTTATTAAGACTACTGTAGTGTCATGTAAAGCAGCTAACGTAAACAATTTTTGGAAAAAGTGTTCACATTTTTAAGCTACTTAAACGAAATAGTTTAGTCTGATAGTTTTTTCGTTTTACGGTTTTGTTGCTGCCACTCTTTGATACGGTAATACTGTTGACCTAAAGCTTGTTCATATTTACCGGATGCTTTTGGTTGATAATAGTGGGCATCTTTAATTTTATCTGGTAAATATTGTTGGTTTACCCAAGCGTCTTCAAAATTATGAGGATACTGATAACCGATACCACGAGCTAAATCTTTTGCCCCTTGGTAGTGACTATCTTTTAAGTGGTCAGGGACATCACCTGTAGCGCCAGTGCGGATGTCTTGAATAGCTGCATCTAGTGCTGCATAGGCAGAATTTGATTTAGGTGAAAGACATAAGTCTACTACACAATCTGCTAAAGGAATGCGAGCTTCTGGGAGTCCTAAGCGTTCGGCAGCTAAAACGGCATTAACTGTGCGCGCGGCTGCGGCTGGGTTGGCCAAACCAATATCTTCATAGCCGATAACCATTAGACGACGGCAAATAATCGCTAAATCTCCTGCTTCAACTAAACGTCCTAAATAATGGAGTGCAGCATCGACATCACTGCCTCGAATGGATTTTTGAAAAGCAGAGATCACATCGTAATGGGCATCGCCATTTTTATCATGGGTAAGAGCTTTTCTTTGGATACATTCTTCAATAATGCTAAGTGTTAAGTGGATAATGCCATCTTGTTCGGGAGTTGAGCGTACGGCTAACTCCAAGCCATTTAAAGCGCTACGTAAATCACCGTTAGTAGCTCGTGAAAGATGAAGGCGGGCGTTTTCATCAATTTTGACTGGATAATTTCCCAGACCGCGCTCTTTATCTGCTAAAGCCAAATCGACCGCTTGTAAAATATCTTCTTCTGAAAGTGGCTTGACTTCAAAAATTTGACAGCGACTTCGAATCGCCGGATTGATGGTAATATAAGGGTTCTCGGTTGTAGCTCCAATCATGATAATGCGTCCACTTTCTAAGTGAGGCAAAAGAAAATCTTGTTTCGTTTTATCTAAGCGATGAACTTCGTCTAGTAATAAAATTACGGTTCCGCTCATTTTAGCTTCTTCAGCTACGACTTGTAAATCTTTTTTAGTATCAGTAGCGGCATTTAACATGCGAAAAGCATATTTAGTTGAGCCTGCAATAGCAGAGGCAATACTCGTTTTGCCAGTACCTGGTGGTCCATATAAAATCATCGAAGACAACATCTTGGCCTCCACCATCCGACGAATAATTTTACCTGGTCCAACTAGCTGTTGCTGGCCGACGACCTCATCTAAATTACGAGGGCGCATACGATAAGCAAGTGGCTTTTGCATAGGAAGAAAGCCTCCTTTTTTAGTTTATAAAATTAATTGAAAAATTTTGAATTGTAATTACTAAACGTGCATTTTAGTTACAAGAACAGATTATAAAATTTTGCTCTTTTTAGCTACGGATAGTTAACCCGATAAGCTGATTAAAGTATAACATAGCTTTTTTGAAATGAAATTTTAGCGCTGAAGAGATGAGATTGGGGAATTTTTAGAAGCAATTTGCAGAACAGTTTCACACAATTTCGTCTTAATGCTAAAGAGTTAGCCACGTTTGTTCCACTTTTTTTATAATTGTGGTAAATCCTTAAAAATCAACTGATTTCGTGGTCAGAAGGACGTCTTTTGTGTACAATGAGAAAAGGTGAATGTCATGCAAACATTAAAAGAAGTAAAAGAAATTTTGAATACAAAAACAACATCGGAAATTGCGGAATACTTAATTGGCATGTATATCGAAAATATCACACCAAAGGGCATTACAGCCGGATATATTGTCGATTGCGAGGCGTATTTAGGACCAGAAGATGAGGCCGCACACAGCTATGGTATGAGAAAAACGCCCCGTGTACGAGCGATGTATGAAAAAGCGGGAACGATTTATCTTTATACGATGCATACGCATTTGATTTTAAATATTATTACGCAGAAAAGTGGTTTGCCGCAAGGTGTGATGATTCGCGCACTTGAGCCAGCAGAAGGAATAGAATTAATGAAAGAAAATCGGGGCGGAAAAAATGGACCACAACTTAGTAACGGTCCAGGTAAGTTAGTGGCAGCTTTAGGGGTCACCAAAGATTTGTATGGACAGTCTATCTTTTCTAGTTCCTTACGATTGGTGCCAGAAAAAAAGCGCACTGCCAAAGAAATTTTACGACTACCACGAATTGGAATTCCTAATAAAGGTCAGTGGACACAAATGCCGTTGCGGTATGCGGTAGCTGGAAATCCCTATATTTCACAACAAAAGAAAAATCAAATTAGAGAAGATTGGGGCTGGAAATAAAAATGAAAACGAATATTTTAACTTATTTAGATGAAGCGTTAACTAAAAAGGTATCTGATTATGATGTCGCCCTTGATTGGGATAAAAAAAATCATACGATTGAAATCGTCTTACGTCTTTTTGCAGAAAACAAAGAAAAACTGACCATTGACGATGCCACAGGGGTGGAGTCAGAAGAAGAAATTATTGAATTTGAAGATGGTATTTTATTATTTAATCCGGCAAAATCAAAATTTAATGAAGCTGATTATTTAGCCGTTTTACCTTATGAAGGCAAAAAAGGTATGGCAAAAGCGATGCTAGACGGTTTAGTGGACTACTTAAAAGATGTCTTAGATAAAGGTCAAAGTGACTTGTTAGACTTTTTAACAGATGAATCAGCGGCTGTTTTTGAGCTGACGTTTGACCATGATGTTTTATTTGCTTTAATGAACAGTTATAAAGCAAAAGATGGGGATAGTTATATTCCTTATCCTGCTTACTAAAATGTATAAAGTAGTGTAGAGCAAGTAAAATAGCGTTTAGCGCTTTAAACTGCTGAAAATCTTAATTGAGGTGTACAACAATGAAATGGAATGAAATTAAAGTAGAAACCGCCAGTGAAGCAGTTGAAGCTGTAGCCAATATTTTAATGGAAGCTGGTGCTAGCGGGGTGGCCATTGAAGATAGTCTAGATGCAGAGTATTTTCAATCGGACGCTTTTGGTGAGATTTTAGATAAGACAGATTTTATTAACTTAGAAAAAGGGGCCGCAACAGTACAAGCTTACTTCCCAGAAACAACCTTTTTACCAGAAATCTTGCCTTTTATTAAAGAGCGTATTAATAAACTACCTGAATTTGGTTTAGCGGTGGGAAAAAATAATGTGACCACAAGTGAAGTTTCTGAACAAGATTGGGCGACAGCTTGGAAAAAATATTATCATCCAGTCCGTGTCACGCGCTATTTAACGATCGTACCGCAATGGGAAAGTTACCCAGCGACAATGCCAGAAGAAAAAATTATTACGTTAGATCCCGGCATGGCTTTTGGGACAGGAACACACCCGACAACAAATTTAACATTACAAGCATTAGAGATGACTTTACGTGGTGGCGAAACGTTACTAGATGTCGGCACTGGTTCAGGGGTATTAAGTATTGCCAGTAAATTTTTAGGTGCAAAAGATGTTTATGCTTTTGATTTAGACGAGGTGGCGGTGCGCTCTGCCCAAGAAAATATGGATTTGAATCCTGTCGCAAAAGACGTTCACGTGAGCGCTAATGATTTATTAAACGGGGTTACAATTGAAGCTGACGTAATTGTTGCCAATATTTTAGCTGACATTATCATCAAAATGGTTCCCGATGCTTATCGTTTATTAAAGGATACTGGAACGCTGATTGTTTCAGGAATTATTGAAGATAAAAAAGCGGAAGTACTAGAAGTGCTGGAGGCAAATGGATTTTACGTGGCGCAAGTCTTGCAGCAAAAAGATTGGTTTGCGATTATTCTGAAAAAAGAGGAAGTTTAACATGCAACGTTATTTTATTTCAACGCCTTACCAAAGAGAGGAAATTCGTTTAACCGGCGAAGCTTTCCACCATATGATTCGGGTAATGCGTATGAAACCAGATGATGAAGTTTATCTTGTTTACGCAGATCAAATTGCGATCGTTGCAAAAATTGTCGCAATTGAAGAAAATGCGGTTATTTTAACAGAAGTGGCAAAAGAGTTGCAAAACAAAGAATTACCCCTTCTAGTTACGATTGCCAGTGGTTATCCAAAAGGTGATAAGTTGGAATGGATTGTTCAAAAAGGGACCGAGCTTGGTGCTTATGAATTTATTGGTTTTCCCGCACAAAGTTCAGTCGTGAAATGGGATGAAAAAAAATTAGCTAAAAAACAACAACGTTTAGCTAAAATTGCCCAAGAGGCAGCTGAACAATCCCAACGACAATTAACACCAAATGTAACTCTTTTGGCAAATGAAGGACAGTTGTGGGATAAATTAACCGACTATGATGCGATTGTGGTAGCTTATGAAGAATCAGCTAAACAAGGGGAAAAGGCACAGTTAGTAGAAGTTTTGCAAAGTTTGCCTGCTGGTAGTCGGCTGTTGGCTATCTTTGGACCAGAAGGTGGTATCACACCTGCTGAAATTAAAAAAATGACCGCAGCTGGCGGTAAATTATGTGGTTTAGGACCGCGAATTTTGCGAACTGAAACTGCCCCTTTGTATTTATTAAGTGCAATTAGCTATCAATGGGAATTACTATAAAGAGGTGAAAGTATGGACGTTAGTGAGGTTGTCAGCTTACGCTTAGTTAACCCAGCTATGACAGATTGGGATTTTAAAGATCAACTTTTAGCATTACAAATCCAACCGGTAAAAGAAATCGTTGTGTTGCCAAATCACCTAGAACGTGCAAAACAACTTTTGGCGCGAACAACTATAAAAATTGGCACAGTGATTGACTATCCTTTAGGAAATGGTACGATTGCTAAAAAAGCTTTTGAAGTGGGGAAAGCTTTTCAAAGTGGAGCTGATTTTTTAGAAATTACGGTTTCACCAACTATGCTAATTCAGCAAAGTGAGCAAGCACAAGTTTTACAACAGACATTACATTCATTGGCAATGGCTTGGGGTGAAATCAGAATTCGGGTGGATAGTCGTCATTTAAAAGAGCTCCAAAAAATTGAAATTGCAGAAACTATTAAAAAATTAGGTTGGAATCATCTTGTACTAGGAGAAGGTGATTCTTTTGAAAATGCCAAGCATGATGCTACCATTTTTGCCTATGACGCAGGTAAGGCTGTGGAGTTACAAATTAATCTGATTAAACCCGATACAAAACAACTACAAGAATTACTTTTAAGTGGGGCAGACTGCTTTGGTGTTTTTACGTTAGAGAATTTAGATTTAACGGCAAAATTAAGGGTAGTTTAAATAAGGTTGCAGTAATTGAAATCACGTTTACATCTAGTGTATAATAAGCCTAATTATGGAAAAGTACCGCTTTAAAGTCGGTACTTTTCTTACTAATCGCACTAGTAGTGTTTAGAATTAAAGCGTAACGATGTTTAACTTTAGAGAGGAACTTTTGGGACTATTAAGTCGAAATTTTGAATCAGTACATGCTGAATGATCAAGATTCCGCCTTAGTACTTCGTGAAAAGTCCTTTGTAAAGTTTTTCTTATCAGTTGTGAAAAAGAAAAGAGGTATGCTTGTGGCAAAAGATGAAATACTAACAGGTCCTGGCGTGATTCGTTTAGTTAGTCAATATATGAGTGCCGAACATGTGGCTTTTGTACAAAAAGCTTTAGATTATGCTACTGAGGCCCACAAAGAACAATTTCGCAAATCTGGGGAACCTTACATTATTCATCCGATTCAAGTTGCTGGTATTTTAGCTGAACTGCATATGGATCCACACACTGTTGCTACGGGCTTTTTACATGATGTAGTAGAAGACACACCCATTACTTTAGCGGATTTAACCCGAGACTTCGGCAGTGATGTGGCTATGTTAGTGGACGGGGTTACAAAACTTGGGAAAATTAAATACAAATCTCATGAAGAACAGTTAGCGGAAAATCACCGTAAAATGTTAATTGCCATGGCACAAGATTTACGGGTAATCATGGTGAAATTAGCCGATCGTTTGCATAATATGCGCACGTTAAAACATCTAAGAGAAGATAAACAACGCCGAATTGCCAAAGAAACACTGGAAATTTATGCGCCATTAGCCCATCGTTTAGGGATTAGTCGGATTAAGTGGGAATTAGAAGATACGGCACTTCGTTATTTAAATCCACAACAATACTACCGCATTGTGCATCTTATGCAGACAAAGCGAGATGAGCGAGAAGCTTATGTGGCAGAAACAGTTGAAGAAATTCGCGTAGCCACCGAGGAATTGGATATTTACGCCGAAATTTATGGTCGTCCTAAACATATTTATTCAATCTATCGCAAAATGGTCGACCAAAAGAAAAAGTTTGAAGAGATTTATGACCTGTTAGCTATTCGAGTTATTGTAGATACTATTAAAGATTGCTATGCCGTCTTAGGTACCATTCATACAAAATGGAAACCAATGCCAGGCCGTTTTAAAGATTATATTGCAATGCCAAAAGCCAATATGTATCAGTCTTTACACACGACAGTAATTGGACCTAAAGGCAATCCAGTGGAAATCCAAATCAGAACCCATGAAATGCACGAAATAGCAGAATTCGGGGTAGCTGCACATTGGGCTTACAAAGAAGGCAAAACCGATAAAGTGAAGCCGGATAAAATGACCAATCAAATCAGTTGGTTCCGTGAAATTTTGGAACTTCAAGATGAAAGTTACGATGCTTCTGAATTTATGGAAGGTGTTAAAGGCGACATTTTTAGCGATAAAGTGTATGTTTTCACACCAAAAGGCGATGTCACCGAGTTACCTCAAGGATCTGGACCACTTGACTTTGCGTATAGTATTCATACGGATGTGGGCAATAAAACCACTGGTTCCAAGGTTAACGGCAAAATGGTACAGTTGGATTATAAATTAAAAAATGGGGATATTGTTGAAATTTTAACCTCACCAAATTCTTTTGGTCCTAGTCGCGACTGGTTGAAATTAGTGGCAACGAGTAAAGCCAAAAATAAAATCAAACGCTTCTTTAAAGCGCAAGATCGCGAAGAAAATGTTCAAAAGGGTCACGATGCCGTTTATAAAACGTTGCAAGAAATGGAATTCTTACCAAAAGATTACATGAACAAAAATAAAATGGCAGAACTTTTGGAACGCTTTAATTATCAATCAGAAGATGATTTATATGCCGCTGTTGGTTATGGCGAAGTGAGCCCTACCACTGTAGCTAATCGTCTCACAGAAGAAGAACGTCGCCTACAAAAAGAAGAAAAAGAAAAACAAAAAGTACAAGATTTAATGAATCAGCCACCTACTAAAAAAGAAGAACGGATGAAAGTTCGTCATGATGGTGGTATCGTTATTGAAGGGGCAGACAACTTATTAATTCGTATTAGTCGTTGTTGTAATCCTGTGCCAGGAGATGACATTGTCGGTTATATCACCAAAGGCCGTGGCATTTCCATCCATCGCCGTGATTGCCCAAATGTTCAGACAGAAAACGCTCAAAAGCGTCTTATTGAAGTAGAATGGGAAGATACTTCTAATAATTCAAAAGAATATGACGCTGATTTAGAAATTTATGGCTATGATCGTTCTGGTTTATTAAATGATGTTTTACAAACAGTTAACGCTATGACCAAGCGTTTACAAAGTGTGGAAGCAAAATCGAATAAAGATAAAATGGCAACGATTCGTATTACAGTTGGCATTCAAAATTTAACCCATTTAAAACAAATTGTGGATAAAATTAAACAAATACCTGAAGTTTATAGCGTCAGACGGACAAAGGGGTAAAAGATGAAAGCAGTTATTCAGCGCGTCAAATCTGCTAGTGTAACGATTGATAATCAAATTGTTGGCAGTATTCAGCAAGGATTTATGATTTTACTGGGAATCCATGAAGAAGATACTAAAGAAGATGTGGATTATTTAATCCGTAAGATTACCATGATGCGCATTTTTGAAGATGAAGCTGGTAAAATGAATTTGAATATTGAGGCAGTTGCCGGCAGTATTTTAAGTGTTTCGCAATTCACACTTTATGCAGATACTAAAAAAGGTAATCGTCCTAGTTTTGTCAAAGCCGCGCGACCAGAACAAGCGATTCCGCTTTACGAAGCGTTTAATGAAGGCTTACGACAAAGTGGTTTGCAAGTAGAGACTGGAAAATTTGGGGCCGATATGCAAGTAGCACTAGTAAATGACGGACCGGTAACAATTATTATAGATACACGAGATAAATAAAATATGACCTGAAGGAAAATGCTGTTAAAGTGTTTTTCTTCAGGTCTTTTTTAATAAAAGGTGTTTATCTTTTATAAAGATAAAAAAGATAAAGTTAAATTGCTCCAGTTGTTAGTGATGCTGGGTATAGTAACTTCGTAAAATATCTAAAGGATCAACGTCTGCTTTTTCTAAAGGCTGTGATGAAAAGTCTCCTGGTGGAAATACTACTGGTTGATCATTTTTTAAAATTTCAGTTTTAACGATCTGGCCATAAGCGATAAAATAAATTTTTTGTTTTTCTTCTGTTACGGGGATTTTTAAAAGCAATTGTTGTTGTTGGCAGAAATCTGTGCGCTGTTTTATATAATGATAGAAGTGTTGGCACAGCTCTAATTGTTCTTTTAGTAATTGGGCATGTTCAAAGTTTTGCTGGTTGGCGCTATAGGCGATACGTTGGTTTAATAAAGTAAAAAAAGTGGTTTCTTTACCAGCAAAAAAGGACTGGCAATTTGAAAAACGGGTCGCTAATGGTATTGTTTCTACTTCCGGTAGTTGTTGGCGAATCATTTGTTGCGTTACCCGATTGGTACCAGGCAATAGATAGGTCTCAGCTAAGATGGATAAAATCTGAGGTAATTTTTTATATTGACGAAATGGCCCAAAGCTCGTGTTAGTAGACGTTGGTGTTAGTTGCATTTTTGCTGCGCTAAAGTCGACATAACAGTAATTTTGATAATAGTTCATGATGCGATTGTAATGCGGATGAATTTCTTGGATTAATCGGCACTCCAATAATAACGCGTCTAGTTCAGTCTCCACTAATCGAACTTCCAAATCGGCAATATTAAAAATCATCCGCTGCACTTTTTTAGAATGTTGCTGGTTTTTTTGAAAATAAGAACGAACGCGCTGTTTTAAATTTTTTGCTTTCCCTACGTAAATCACATCGCCGTGAATATCTTTCATTAAATAAATTCCTGGTGTGGTAGGTAATCTTTTTAATTTATCTTGTAAAGTCATATTCTCGTCTCTTTTTATCATTTTAGTGGGTTTAGTATAACGTAAAAAGCTCATTTAGCCAAAATACATTTAACCAAGTAATTCTCAAAAATTAAGGGTACAATAATAACGAGGTGAAAGAGATGGAAACAATTTTTGTTGATCGTTTTAGTATTGATTCTTATCAATTTGTGGTTGGGCGCATTGCAAATGGCGTTTGTTACATTGGCATAGAAGATGTCGCAGCTACTGAATTAGCTAAATTTTTTAAAGGCTGGCCCTTACAAGCTGTAAAAGGGAGCAGTGAGGATGTCAAAAGAGAATTAACGGCATATTTTAATGGAACATTAGAAAAATTTAATTTTCCTGTTGCTCTAATTGGAACTGATTTTCAAAAGAAAGTATGGCAAAAAGTAAAAGAAGTTCCATATGGTACCACGACTTCATACAGTCAGATTGCCCAACAAGTTGACAATGAAAAAGGAGTACGAGCCGTCGCGAATGCAGTAGGACGCAACCCGTTAATGATTGTTGTTGCCTGTCATCGCATTATCGGTAAAAATGGTCGGCTAACAGGTTATCGTGGTGGTATCCCAATGAAAGTAGCTTTGCTGGAAAAAGAAGGAATATCTGAATTTGCATATTAAATTTTTTTAAAGAAAATAAAAAGACAAGTAACCATTGTTGTATTATAATTAATTTATTATCATGTAAACACTTTAATTTTAATATAATTGATTGGAGGACGACAGATGGCAACGATTGGCACTTATTCGCATCAGGATATTTCACCTGATAATTCTTTATTTTCTAGTTTTAAAACAATGGTAGAATCGGTTTTTTACGGTAATAATGTCACGCCGGTTTTAGATTTAACGACCGCTTATAATTTAGCAAAAGAAGCACCAGGGGCAGTTATTACCGATATGCCGGTAATTCACACCAAAGAACTAGGCTTACCGGAGGATGCTAAAATACTTGTTTTTAATGATGGGAAAGTCACCGGCCGAACAGCTGCAGCTCGTAGAGTAATTGGGCAGCCAGGCATTGACCGGACACTTTTTGAAGGAATATTACGGCAGGCATTGTATACAGGACGCAGCCAAAAGTTTTATCGTGGTGAAGTTGTTGTCGGCTTGGATTCAGAATTTATGGTAAAAGGGCATTTATTATTGCCAACGGGTTATGAAACCAATTTTTATTCTTATTTATTGAATTTTCAAATTTTAACCAATGAGTTTCAGAAGTTATACGGAAATTCTATTTCATATCCTGAAAACGATATTTATTTATATGCTGATCCAAATTGGTCACATCCTGATTTTCCTCATGGCTTAGCATTATTTGATCCAGAACATAACGTTGCAGCAGTGTTAGGTTTAAATTATTTTGGCGAACTAAAAAAAGCCACCTTAACTCTAGCTTGGGCCACAGCTCATCGTAATGGTTTTATTGCCTGTCATGGTGGCATGAAACAATATCACAAAAAAGATAGCAAGTTTACAATGGCAGCTTTTGGTCTTTCTGGATCAGGTAAATCTACTATTACGTTAGCCAAACACGGGGATAAATACCAAGTAGATGTTTTACATGACGATGCTTTTGTTATCAACAAAGAGCATGGCTCAACGACTGCCCTAGAACCGGCTTATTTTGATAAAACACAAGATTATCCTTTAGATGATGAGGCTGTAAAATATTTTCTGACTTGTCAAAATGTCGGTGTCACCTTAGACAATGAAGAGAAAAAAGTCATTGTTACCCAAGATATCCGCAATGGGAACGGACGCACAGTTAAATCCCGCTACGTAACAAAAAATCGGGTAGATCATTTAAATGAAGCGATTGATGCAATCTTTTGGATTATGAAAGATGACAGTTTACCCCCAGTTATAAAAATTGAAGATCCAACCTTGGCAGCTGTCTTTGGCTTAACCCTTGCAACCAAACGAACCACTGCTGAAAATGTAGTTGGAAATGTCGACTTGGATAAATTGGTAATTGAACCCTTTGCCAATCCTTTCCGATGCTATCCATTAGGGCAAGATTATGCTGATTTTCGTGATATTTTTGCTAGTAAAACGACAGCGACTGCTTGTTATATCTTAAATACCGGTTTTTACAAAGGTAAGAAAGTGAAGCCTAAAGATACATTAGGCTCAATTGAAAAAATCGTAGATGGAACCGCTGAATTTAGTGCCTTTGGACCGTTGAGTAATATGAGTTATTTACCAGTTGACGGTTTTGAAGTTGATTTTTCCGATCCAACTTATATTGATCAGTTGCGGATTCGAATGCAAGGGCGTCTTGATTTCATTTTGGCGCAAAAAACAGAAAATGAAGGATACAACGCTCTTCCAGCAGAAGTCGCCCAAGCGATGGAAAAATTGCTGGCTGAATTAGCTTAAATAGTAAAAAATCCGCAAAAAAAATTTTTTTGCGGGTTTTCTTTTGATTAACGTAATAGCGATGAGATAAAAGTAGCAATGAAAATGGGAGTGAAAAAAATGTTATATGAAAAAAAAGATCGCCGCGAAGCAGAATATTTAGAACCCATATTTGGAACCAAAAACGAAGATGAAGTCTTACCTTCTTACAAATTGGCTCAAGAATCAGTGGAACCGCGGGTTGCGTATCAAATGATTAAAGATGATCTGTTAGATGAAGGCAAAGCACGATTAAATCTAGCGACTTTTTGTCAAACTTATATGGAGCCAGAAGCGGTGAAACTAATGAGTGAAACATTAGATCGCAACGTGATTGATAAATCAGAATATCCCCGGACAGCAGAAATCGAGAATCGCTGTGTCAACATTATCGCAAATTTATGGCATGCTCCAGAAAATTTTATTGGAACTTCGACGATTGGTTCTTCAGAGGCGTGTATGTTAGCGGGCATGGCTATGAAATTTGCTTGGCGTAAGCGGGGCGAAAAAGCTGGAATAGCACTAAAAGAAAAAAAGCCCAATTTAATTATTTCTTCTGGCTACCAAGTTTGCTGGGAAAAATTTTGTGTTTATTGGGATATTGAATTACGGGAAATTCCATTGACGACAGACTGTCTTTCTTTAGATGTAGAAAAGGCAGTGGCAGCAATTGACGAATATACAATTGGTATCGTAGGGATTTTGGGTATCACCTATACCGGACAATACGACAATATCAAAAAATTGGATGAGTTGTTGACAACTTATAACGAACAAACAGAGCAAAAAGTTTTTATTCATGTTGACGCAGCTTCTGGCGGATTATATGCACCTTTTGTTGAACCGGAATTAAAATGGGATTTTCAACTAGATAATGTTATTTCCATTAATGCTTCAGGTCATAAATATGGGTTGGTGTATCCAGGAATTGGTTGGGTATTGTGGAAAGACAAAACTTTTTTACCAGAAGAACTAGTTTTTAAAGTGAGTTACTTAGGGGGAGAATTACCAACAATGGCGATTAATTTCTCGCATAGTGGTGCGCAATTGATTGGGCAATATTATAATTTTGTTCGTTTTGGCTATAAAGGGTATCAAAGTATTCATAAACGGACCCATGATGTCGCCCTTTATTTAGGAGAGAAATTAAAAGAAGCAAAACAATTTGAACTAATTAATACCGGAGACCAACTTCCTCTACTGTGTTATAAATTAGTCGCGGATAAGACCAGAAAATGGACGCTCTATGATCTTTCTGATCGCCTTTTAATGAAAGGATGGCAAGTTCCAACGTATCCTCTACCGAAGAATTTAGACGAAGAGATCATTCAGCGCATTGTCGTCCGGAGTGATTTTGGAATGAATATGGCTCACGATTTTATTGAAGATTTAAAAGTGGCGATTAAAGAATTAGAACAGAGCCATTTAGTCTTTCACGAAAAAAAAGAACGAAAAAATTATGGCTTTACTCACTAACTTTACAAAGTTCAAATATTTTCGTGATAGATAAAAGTATTTTTTACCAAAAAAGTAATGCTTCTAAAAAAAGAATCTGTTATACTGAAGAAAAGCGTTTTCAGAAAGGGTGCTTATTTTGGCAAAGAAATTACCATTAGCATTGAGTTCAGATATTCGTGGTATTGCAGTAGCGACAACAGATTATAAAGAAAATTTAACTCCCTATGAAATAGAAAAAATTGCAGGTGGCATCATTTCTTTTTTAATCAAAAAAGGATTAGAAGAAAAATACAATCAAGGTAAATTAATTATCGGAATCGGCCAAGATAGTCGTATTAGTGGTCGGGCATTAAAAGAAGCAATGGTGGCTTCGTTTAACGCGCAAGGTGTACAGGTAATTGACTTTGGTTTAGCTACTACGCCAGCGATGTTTATGAGTACGCAATTTCCACAATTTTCTTGTGATGCGGGCATTATGCTAACCGCAAGTCACCTGCCTTATTATTACAATGGGGTAAAAATTTTTACCAAAACAGGGGGCGCAGAAGCAGAAGATGTGGCGTATATCATGGCGCATTCAAACCAACACAAAAACGGTTTAAAGGGAACAAGTCAAACTGCGGATCTTATTTCTGTTTATAGTGCTGATTTAGTTGAAAAGATAAGTTTAGCAACGAAAGAATTTGGAGAAAAACCGCTGGAAGGTTGGCATATTATCGTGGATGCTGGCAATGGGGCGGGAGGCTTTTTTGCTGAAAAAGTCTTGCAAGTATTAGGGGCAGATACTACCGGTTCGCAATTTTTAAACCCAGATGGTCATTTTCCCAATCATATTCCTAACCCCGATAATAAAGAGGCGATGGCAAGTATTAAAGCAGCAGTGTTGCGAGAAAAGGCCGATCTCGGCGTTATTTTTGATACTGACGTTGATCGTGCAGCTTTAGTGGGACCTGATGGCGCCGTTTTGAACCGCAACAATTTAATTGCCGTGTTAAGTAATATTGTTTTAACCCAACATAAAGGTGCTGTAATTGTAACCAATTCGCCGACAAGTGATCATTTAAAAACGTTTATTGAAGCGTTAGGGGGCAAGCAAGTCCGTTATATTTCGGGCTATCGGAATGTGATCAATAAAATGATAGCGTTAAATAATGAAGGAATTGACACCCAACTTGCCATTGAAACAAGTGGTCATGCGGCTTTTAAAGAAAATTATAACCTCGATGATGGCGCCTATGTCGTAGCCAAAATTTTAATGATTTTACCACAATTAAAAGCCAAAGGGCAAACGATTAATGACCTCATTGCCCAATTGAAACAACCTGCCCAAACAATGGAAATACGTCTGAAAATTAATGAAACTAATTTTAAAGACTATGGACAAAACGTAATTGATGCCTTAAGAAAAGCGGACTTTGTCGGCTTTAAAGAAGATACAGAAAATGAAGAAGGCGTGCGAATGATTTTAAGTGAACCTTATGGCACAGGCTGGTTTTTATTACGCTTAAGTTTACATGAGCCGCTACTTGTTTTACAAATAGAAAATGATGAAAATGATATGATTCAAAAAGTCCTGCCTATTTTACGTAAGTTTTTCGCTACTTTTACTAGCTTAGACCTGACATCTTTAGACAAAAAATAAGATTTGTCAAGATACCGCTTGCAAACAAGAAGATTTTGCGTAAAAATAAAGCTGAAAAGGTTTTAGTAAAAGGGGATTGAAAATGATTGGTTGGGTTTTAATGGGTGCCACTCTCATCACTTATGGCAGTAATTTTTTAGCGTACCGCTATCTGAAAAGACGACGGAGTGATTGGTTTGAAAAGATTGCTTTATACTTTGGCGTGAATATGAGTGTTTTATTTGCTGATGGCCTATTTTTATTTTGTGCCAAATTAGTCGAAGAAGGTATTTTAATAATTGAATAAAGTAAAGATACTTCTCATAACTTTTATGGGAAGTATTTTTTAATTCGCTAAGTTATTTTTAAATCTGGTGTCAGAACTTGCGACAAAAAACAAAATGCGCTAATTTGATATTATAAGCTTCACTAAATGTGTCTGATAGGAGGATATCATGGCAAAAATTATGGTAGTAGAAGACGAAGGTGTAATTCGTCAACTAATTATGGAAGAATTGAAAAAATGGCAATTTGAGGTTTTTGGGACTACTGATTTTGAAAATGTTTTTGATGATTTTTTAGCACAAGAACCACAATTAGTTTTATTGGATATTAACTTACCAGTTTTTGACGGCTACTATTGGTGTCAAAAAATTCGGGAGGTCTCCAAAGTTCCAATTATCTTTATTTCCAGTCGTAATACTAATATGGATATGATTATGGCGATGAATATGGGGGCGGATGATTTTGTCACAAAGCCTTTTGAATTGGATGTTTTAGTTGCTAAAATCAATGCATTACTGCGCCGTTCTTATAATTATTCTGAGGCCAGTAGCGAAACTCTCGTTCATAATGGTCTAACGCTAAATGTGGATAATAGTACGATGGTCATTCAAGATGAAGTTATTGATTTAAGTAAAAATGAATATCGTTTGCTGTACATTTTAATGAAAAATAACGGTAAGATTTTATCACGGGAAAAATTATTACGCGCATTATGGGATGATGAACGCTATGTGGATGATAATACGTTGACGGTAAATATTAATCGTTTGCGCCGTAAAATTGAACAGGCCGGTGTAAAAGATTATATTGAGACAAAAGTTGGTCAAGGATATCTTGTTCCTTAGTAAACTATGACTTGTAAGTAAGAAAAGCCCGCTTTACAAAAAAGGATAAAAATTTTAGTTGATAGGAGCTACAATGAACTTTTTTAAATATTTAAAAGATCAATGGCTATTGATTTTTGCTTGGGTAGGCTTTGTATTTTTGACCGCTTTTATAATGTGGCTGACGCCAGGATTTCAAATGAATTGGCGTAACATTGGCTATTTGGCTTTGATTGAAGGCGTCTTTTTCAGCTTATTTTTGGCTTACCATTATTATTATAAGCGACGCTGGTGGCAAAAGTTGCAAGTGGGTGAAGAAGAAAGTTCTATTCAAAATTATTTAGCCGGAGCGAGAACCCATGAAGAACAACTGCAACAAGATTTTATTAATCAAATTATTCGTGAACATCAAGTCCATATGCAAAAAATTGTAGCCGCACAAGAAGATCAAAAAGATTATATCGACTCTTGGGTTCATGAAATTAAGGTGCCTCTTGCGGCCAGTCAGCTGTTACTGCATGCAGTGGAGTTTGATATTCCGGATGAAAAATATATGCAGTTGGAAAATGAATTAGGCAAAATTGACGGCTATGTCGAGCAAGTTTTATACGTAGCCCGTTTGGATAATTTCTCAAAAGATTATTTGATTGAAGAAACCCAATTAAAAAAAGTTATTCAACCTATTATGCGTAGTAACGCCAATTATTTTATCCAAAAAAAATTGCGTTACCAAGTAGTGGGAGAGGATCAGCGGGTGTTAACTGATGGGAAATGGATTGGCTTTATTTTTCAGCAATTATTAAGTAATGCCATTAAATATACACCAGAAAACGGCGAAATCCTTATTTTACTCGATCAATCTGCTAAAGGTGTCACTTTAGCGGTAAAAGACAATGGAATTGGAATTCCAAAAGAAGATTTACGTCGGATTTTTGATAAGGGGTTTACAGGACAAAACGGCCGCTTTTCAGAAATGCACGCCACCGGTTTAGGCTTGTATTTAGCGCAAAATTTAGCCCAACAATTAGGGGTGACGTTAACCGCTGAATCAACCGTTGGGGTAGGAACGACCATGACACTTTTCTTTCCTTATGTGTCTTATTATCAAGAACAACGCTAAACTCGCAGAAAACTGCGAGTTTTTTCTTGTCTGCAAAACGTTTTCACTGCTACACTGTTTGGGTGTCTTTTTAGAATTAGAGAAAAGGAGAATGGAAATGGCTATATTAGTAGCATTAATACCAATGTTTGCCTGGGGCAGCATTGGTTTGGTAAGCGGAAAATTAGGTGGGGATGCCAACCAACAAACACTTGGCATGACGATGGGAGCATTTATTTTTTCACTAGGAATCTTCTTTGTGATGCGCCCAACAATTGATATGATGACAATTATTGTCGGCTTTATTTCTGGATTATTTTGGTTTGTTGGCCAAAATGGACAATTTCACGCCATGAAAGCAATGGGTGTTTCAGTGGGATTACCCCTTTCAACTGGCATGCAGTTGATGTTAAATACGATCGCAGGGGCAATCTTTTTCCATGAATGGCAACATGGTCGTGACTTTGTTTTAGGCTTTTTAGCCTTAGCATTACTCGTTGCTGGTGCTTATTTAACTTCCCGCAAAGATCCAGACGGTAAGAGTGAACCAGAAGCAGGAAGAAAAATGTATGATTTTGGTAAAGGTTTTCGTTTCTTGTTTGTTTCAACAATCGGGTATGGTCTTTACACTATTATTATTACATGGGCAGGACTTGATCCTTTAGCGATTATTTTGCCACAAAGTGTTGGGATGCTAACTGGAGCGTTATGTTTTTCAGCGAAAAAAGTTGCTTTTGACAAATATGTTTGGCGGAATATTACCTCTGGTCTTTTGTGGGGAATTGGGAACATTTGTATGTTATTATCCATCCAAACAGTTGGCTTAGCAGTTGGTTTTTCTCTATCGCAAATGGGTATTATTATTTCAACTTTAGGTGGTATTTTCTTATTGGGGGAACACAAGACAAAAAAAGAAATGTTTTATGTCATTATCGGTTGCCTTCTTGTTATTTTTGGTGGTATTCTTTTAGGATATATGAAGGCTTTAGCTTAGAAGCCAAAAAAGAATTCTAGTTAGATTATGAGGGGGAGCGCAATGGATTTTCGTAAAAAAGAGATTAAAACAAGTCATGCAACAGACTTAAAGCGCAATTTACAGTTAAAAGATTTGATTATGTTAGGAATTGGGGCCATTATTGGTACTGGTATTTTTGTTATAACTGGCGTACCAGACGCTAATCAGGCTGGTCCAGCCTTAACCTTATCTTTTGTATTAGCAGCTGTTGTTGTTGGTCTATCTGGACTTTGTTTCGCTGAATTTTCAGCGCGAATCCCCGTTATTGGTGGTCCTTATGCCTACATGTATGTTGTTTTTGGCGAATTTGCGGCCTGGTTTACGGGCTGGTTTTTGATTTGTGAGTTTTTATTAGCTGTTTGTTCCGTCGCTTCAGGCTGGTCAGGGTATATGCAAGGTTTTTTGGGCAGTTGGGGCATTCATTTACCAAAGGCATTAACGGCAGGCTATAATGCTGCCAATGGTACGTATATTGATTTAATTGCGGCTTTAGTTATTGTCTTTATTACTTTTTGGGTTAGCCAAGAAGCTAAAAAAGCACTGCGTTTAAATAATGCGATGGTATGGGTGAAATTTTTCATTATTATTTTATTTATTGCTGTCGGTATTTTTTATATTAAACCTAATAATTGGACGCCATTTATGCCTAATGGAATTGGTAGCGTCTTTAAAGGATCATCGCTAGTTTTCTTTGCCTTTTTAGGTTTTGATTCTGTTGCCATGGCGGCTGAAGAAGTGAAAAATCCGCAAAAAGATGTTCCCAAAGGCATTATTGGCTCAATTGGGATAGCAACAGTTTTATATATTATTGTCACTTTAATTTCAACTGGAGCAGTACCTTTTGCTAAATTACAAGTATCTGATCCCATGGCTTTTGTCATGCGTTACGCTGGTCATGGTTTAATTGGCTCTATTATCTCTGTTGGGGCAATTTTAACGTTATTGACAGTGACGATTTCTATGATGTATTCATTAGCTCGGCTATTATATGCAATTAGTAAAGATGGTTTGTTACCAAAACAAATGCAAAAAATTGATAAAAAGACGCGTACACCAAAAAATGCAACGTTTGTGGCAGGTGCTTTTGCTTTATTCTTTGCCGCTGCTTTTCCTTTGCAAATTTTAGCGGAATTAACCAACATTGCTGCTTTGGTTTACTTGATGATGGTCTCTGGTGGGATTTTGAAATTACGCAAAGAATTTGGTAAACCAGAAAAAGGTCAATTCGCAGTGCCATGGGTACCAGTTTTACCGATTGTATCTGTTTTAGCATGTGTCTTTTTAATTGTGCAATTTAGTATCACAACTTATATTGTGTTTGCGATCACGTTGATTTTAGGATTAGCGATTTACTTTTTCTATGGTTACCGCAATAGTGCAATGAATAAATAATAAAAATGTCATAGGAGTTCATCTGGGTGAGAACTTCTATGACATTTTTTATTATTGCGGATAAACGAGTATTCGCTCTTTCATAAAGGGCATAATTTGTATTTTACGTTGATAAAAATTATTTAAAATGGCAGGAGTAAGTAATTTTTGTGGTGTTCCTTTGGCAAAAATTTTGCCATTTGAAATCATGAGTACATGGGAAATAAAAGGAAGAATTTCTTCTATATGATGAGTAACAAATAAAATAGTAGGTGCATCCTTTTGGCATTTTAATTGTGCAATTCTTACTAATAAATCTTCTCGGGCAAATAAGTCTAATCCATTACAGGGTTCATCTAAAATTAAAAGCTCGGGATCTGCCATAAGGGCACGAGCAATCAGAACAACTTGTTTTTCTCCTTGAGATAGAATTTGATAAGATTTATGGTGAAGATTATCTCCACCTAACATAGCGAGTAATTCAGCCGCTTTTTTTTCATCGGCAGTACTGTAATCTTGCCACAAACCAATGCTTGAAAATTTGCCGGAGATTACAATTTCAAGAGCTGTGTCACTTTGGTAAAGTTTGGCTTGAACGACATTACTGACCCAACCAATACGTTTTGCTAAGTCTGGGATATTTGCCTTACCGAATTCAGCTCCTAAGACTGTCAATTTACCACTTGATGGCCACAAGTTTCCGGCAATTAATTGTAGCAGTAATGTTTTTCCCGCCCCGTTTAAGCCAAGAATAGCCCAATCTTCACCATGTCTAATTTGCCAGTTAATATTTTCAAGTAAAAATTTTTGGTTGCGGATTAAATGAACTGCTTCAAAATCTATAATAGCCATCGTTTTTCTCCTTAATTGACAGAATTTTTTTACAATTTCATCATAACAAACGAAACTTACTTTTGCCATTGAACAAGTAAGTTTAATTAAGGAAGACAAAATAAGGTGTGACAAGATTCTTGTCACACCTTATTTTGTCGAATAAACGCTATTAAAGAAACAACTTCTTAAATCAGTTGAAATTTCTTGAAGCGCATCACTTTTAGTCCGATTACTTCAATGTTAAAGTAGTTTCATTTTTCGTTTTGGGTTAGTTCTAGTAGACGTTGTTTCAAATCAGCCTCCATATGACCAAGTTCTACTTCGGCTGCTCGTCGTTTTTCTTTTCCTTCCCGTTGAATTTGTAACGTTTGTTGAATTGTTTCAACTAAGTCGTTTTGAGTCTTTTGCAAGGTTTCAATGTCAACGATACCGCGTTCGTTTTCTTTGGCGGTTTCAATTGCGGAAACTTTCAACATTTCAGAGTTTTTCTTCAATAATTCATTGGTTGTTTCAGAAACTTGACGTTGTGCCGTTACAGCATCTTTTTGACGTAATAAGGTTAATGCAATCACTACCTGATTTTTCCATAATGGAATAGCGGTATTGACAGATGCTTGAATTTTTTCAGCTAACGCTTGGTTCGTATTTTGAATTAAGCGAATCTGAGGGGCTTGTTGAATCGTAATTTGTCGTGCTAAACGCAAATCATGAGTTCGTTTGTCTAAACGGTCTAAAAATTGATTGTAGTCATTGACAATTTGCACGTCCATTTGATCACCAGTAGCTTGGGCTTTTTCAACAGCTTCTGGAATAATTTTTGTTTGCAATTCTTCCATCTTTAATTCGCCTGCGGCAATGTAAAGATTTAAAGCATCAAAATAGTCTTTGTTTTTATGATAAAGTTGTTCTAGCATCAAATTATCTTTTAGTAGCCCATCTTTTTCTTTGTCCAGTTTAACGGCAATTTTGTCAATTTGAGCACCGATTTTTTGATATTTGGCGGTAATTTCATAAATGGATTGTTTAACTTTACCAAACATCCGTTTAAAGACGTTGCCTTCTCCGGCTCTTAAATCATCTGGATTGGCTTCGTTTAAGCGATACATTAAATCAGTTAAAGAATCACCCACAGGACCGATATCGGCAGCTTGGACATGATTTAACATGGATTGAGAAAACTCGCTTAATTTTTGTTGCGCGACAGCGCCATAGGTAATCACCCCTTGTTGATCTGTCACATCAATTTTTGCCGCTAATTCTTGGGCTTGTACTTTGCGCTCATCAGGTAATTTGTCAACTAAGCGCTCAGCTTTTTGTTGATCTTTTAAAACATTAATTTCATTTTGTTGTGTTTGGGTTAAAGAACCTACCGGGGTAGTAAATGGATTGTTTAATAAATCGTCTAATGTTTGATCGACGTTTTGTTGTGTTTCAGGTGTATCGGTCATCTTCATTCCTCCAGTTTTACTTGGTTTTCGTAATTAAAAGTTTAATAAAAAATCTAGCTTGCGCTAGATTTTTTTTGTAAGCGCCTGCTTACAAACTATTATCTCTTTTTAAGCTTTGTTTGGCAATGGAAAGCTCAATATCCAAATCTTCCAAATCATCAGCGACAAACTGTTGATAATCTTTAGCGATTAAAGCGGCCATTTGATCAATAATTTGAGAGCTTTCTTCGATTTTTTCATACGTTTCTTTGGTTTTGATTTCATGCCCGTTAATTTCAATAAATTTGTCGGTTAAATCTACCATGTTAGGTAGGTGAGTGTATAAGAAATGATTGGCAAAATGCAATTTTTGGGGATCTTTTACCAATTCCTTAAACATAGCTTTTGAGGCACGCAATGTATCATGGCGTAAGTCAATTGCTTTTAACTTGGCATTTTGGTTAATGTTTTCTTGCAATTTTAAAATTTGCTTTTTCGTTTGATTCATCGTTTCGCGGAAAAATTCAATCTCTTTTTCCGTCATGCCACTTTCTATATAGTGGGCTTCTTTTTCTTTGGTCATGACAGGTAACACACTTACTTGGCTATTGTTGCGCCGATTTGAAACGCCATAAATAATTAGGCAAATACCGCCAACCACTAAAATGAGTGGAATCAAATCCGTTCCTGTTTCATAGCCGAAATAAAGCAGTAAAAAAAGAATTCCTGCTAACATGAGTACAGTGGTTTTTTTCTTCATTTTTTACCCTCCTAAAATTGGGTGATTTATCATTTAAAGGTCTTCCCTTAACTTCACGAGTTTATTTTACCACGGGGGGAGGTGGAAAAAAATCAGACCAAGGGTGGATTTTTGCGATTTAGAAAATTCATAAGATTTATTATCGCATTCTTAAGTTTCCCATTCGTGAAATTGTGTATAATAGTACTTAGTTTTAATCAAAAGGATTCAATTTCCTTTTATGATTACCCACAGTATATTTATAAAAACAGGCAAGTGGAAATAAAAATAGAAAGTAGGCGTTCCAATGCTTTCCTTTGCAGATTTTGAAGAAAAAACAATTAAACGAACTGAACTTTTTCACGGTAAAATTATCGATGTCTTTTTGGATGATGTTAGACTGCCTAGTGGCGGTACCGCCAAACGAGAATTAGTCTTTCATCCTGGTGGCGTAGGCATTATTGCCATTACGGCTGAAAATAAAATGCTTTTTGTTAAACAGTTCAGAAAGCCTTTAGAAAAAGTTATTTTAGAAATTCCCGCTGGTAAAATTGACCCAGGTGAAGGAAGTCATCCTGCTGTGACAGGTGCTAGAGAATTAGAAGAAGAAACAGGTTTTGCCGCTAAAGAAATGAAACATGTAGGTTCAATGTATTTATCACCTGGTTTTTCAAACGAAATGTTACATCTTTATCAGGCAATAGGATTAACTAAGGTCGAAAACCCTCGGGCGCAAGATGAAGATGAAGTACTGGAATTATATGCATTAACACTTGAACAAGCCCAAAAAGCGGTCAAAGACGGAATAATTTGTGATGCGAAAACTATGTATGCAATTACTTATTGGGAATTATTACAGAAATGAGGGGCGTAAGTGAGTAAAGGACCACTAATTACCCGCAGTGAGTTACGTCGGCAAAAAGAAAAAACAGGAATAAGAAAGGAATTTGATGTTCCTGTGCGGGAAAAAGAAACGATGAAGTTACAAAAAGAATACGACCGAAAAGATGAAAAAATTAAAAATTTTTATCGTAAAGAAGCTAAAAAGCAAAAAGAACTAACCAAAACCAGAAGCGGCGAATCTCGTAAATCCCGTGAATTGAATAGTTTTTTAGTCGGCGCAATTATTGTCGTTGCGCTTTTAATTGGGGTCGTCTTATTGGCAACTTTCTTTTTATAAATAAAACAAAATGAGTTGGAATTAAGTTGGCGTGTAAGCTATACGTAAACTTAAGTCTAGCTTTTTTGCATTTTCTTATCGAGTGAAATTTTTTAAAGAAACTGCTACTATTAGGTTAAATAACAGATAATGCTGGGGGAATTAATGTGAAAATTGGAATTATTGGCGCAATGGAAGAAGAAATTAAAATTTTAAGAAGTGCAATAGATAGTCCGCTATCTTGGGAACGGGCGGATGCTTTGTTTATTTCTGGTCGAATTGGTAATCATGAAGTGATTGTAGTTCGTTCTGGGATTGGAAAAGTAGCAGCCTCTTTAACCACCAGCTTATTAATTCAACAATATGGCGTAAATATGGTGATTAACACTGGTTCTGCTGGCGGGATTGGTGCTGGCTTAAGCGTAGGTGATTTAGTTATTGCTGAAAAATTAGCTTATTTTGATGTTGACGTCACCGGATTTGGCTATAAAAAAGGACAGTTACCAGGTGGATTTCCGCTTTATTATGAAACGAGTACTTATTTGCAACAAGTAATGGCTCAAGCGGCAGCAAAAACGGATCATGAAGTAAAACGCGGTCTAATTGTTACCGGAGATAGCTTCATCGATAGTCCAGAAAAAGTAACCGCAATCTTAAAAGATTTTCCTGATGCATTAGCTTGTGAAATGGAAGGGGCGGCTATTGCGCAGACAGCGAGTCAGTTTTCTATTCCGTTTTTAGTTGTGCGGGCGATGAGTGATACTGCCGATCATAGCGCGACGGTTAGTTTTGATGAGTTTATTGAAGAAGCTGGCAAACGTTCTGCTGAATTAGTTTTAGAATTTATTCGGATTTTAAAATAGATTTTCTATAAAAAGGGAGGCCCAAAATGAAAAAAGCACTTATTTCGATTGATTATACCAATGATTTTGTAGCAACAGATGGCAAGTTAACGACTGGAAAAGCTGGTCAAGCGATTGAAGAAAAGCTCGTGGCAGTTACAAAAGATTTTATTGAAGCAGGCGATTACACCGTTTTTACCATTGATGCCCATGATCCAAACGATCAATATCATCCTGAAAATGGACTGTTTCCTCCTCATAATGTTATTGGAACTAGTGGCCGTAATCTTTACGGTAGTCTGGCGTCTTTATATGATAAACACAAAGAAGATGCTACCGTCTATTGGATTGATAAACGCCATTATTCTGCTTTTAGTGGCACGGATTTAGATATTCGCTTGCGGGAAAGAGGGATAACCGATTTATATTTGACAGGTGTTTGTACGGATATTTGTGTGCTGCATACCGCAGTTGATGCTTATAATCTAGGATATAAATTGCATATTATAAAAGATGCTGTCGCAAGTTTTGATGAAATTGGACACAACTGGGCCTTATCACACTTTAAAAACACATTAGGTGCTGAAATTTTATAAGATAAAAAGTAAAAAAGTAGGTGTGCTAATTTAGTCATTTATTTTTGGCTTATGCTAGTGCTATAAAAAGGTATTTCAAATAAAAAAACAGCGATGATTCCATGGTTAGTTTTCTTAACCACAGATTTCATCGCTGTTTTTTTGAGTGCATTTGTTTATTTAGCTAGTCTTGTAAAAAGTGTAACCAAGCTTCTTTTTGGCTGTAAGGTAAGGTACCGTCACCTTTTAAAGCAGAACCGCCACCACGGCCACCAAATTTTTGATTGCTCAATTTAATCAGTTGTCCGATGGGAAGTTTGTTATTTTCTTTTAGACAAGTCAGGTGATAGCGCAAAATGTCATCGCTTTTTGTAGCGGTACAAATCAACGCTAACGGATAAATTTCAGCTAGTTTACGAGCGGCTTGTTGTAATTCATTTACATTTGCTGTAGTCGCTTCACTATAAACAAAGTTTGGTGCAATTTCTTTGGCAGTTGTGATTAACGTTTGAACTTGATAAGCAGCAAGACATTGTTGGTAAGTGTCGATTTTTTCTTGTTGCTCTTTAAAGAAAGTTGTTAAATCAGTAATAGGAACTTGGGTGACTTTCGTTAAAGTTGCTAATTGTTTTTGATTGCTTTCAAATTGTTGGAATAAACGATTGCCACAAGTAAAGTGCAATGTCATTCCTTTTTTATGTTCTTTTATTTGGGTAAAAGCAATTCCTTGCACTTCGGCGGTATTTTGAACGTGAGTACCACCACAGCCAATGAGGTCAAAATCAGCAATTTTAATTAAACGTAAGCCAGCAAAATATTTTGGCGGAGTCGTAAAAAGGGTTTCTTTTTTCAGCTGTTCTTCAGTCGGGAAAAGAATAAAGACACTTTTATGAGCGCGAATAATTTCGTTACTACGGGCAATGGCTGTTTGTAATTGAGTGGGACTTAATTTTGTATCAATCTCAAAAAAAGAATCTGTTAGTGTAATTTGTTCTTTTGAAATGCGAACTTGAAATAAATCTTCGCAGACTCGCGCTAAGATGTGTTGGCCGGTATGTTGTTGCATAAGGTCAAAACGTTGTGCCCAATCAATTTGGATATCCACTTGTTGTGGAAGATTATTTGGCGCTTCTTTTAGATAATAACGAACATCATTTTCATTTTTTTGTATTTTTGTCACAGGGATAGCTTGTATCCAAGCCCTATCTGCCGGTTGGCCACCACCACCTGGATAAATAATACTGTCTTTTAAAGAGACAAAATTACCGTATTCGTCTGTTCCTTGTTGGGTAATCGTGGTTTTTAAGGTCGTGAGATAACTATCTTTTTCATAAAGTTTCAATTGAAACACCTCTTTTTTATTAAAAAAGCACTAAGTTAGACGCATGAAAATACGAATAGCTTAATGCTTTTTACTACTTACAACTTCTTACCAAATATGCACTCGTTCTTCTGGCGCTTTATACATGCCGTCACCTTTCGTAATAGCATAAGTCTCAAAGAACTCAGGGACATTTTGCAGTTGAATATTGGCGCGTAGTTTGGCTGGCGCATGGACATCCACCGCCAATAATAATTGTTGATATTGTTCCCGTGCTTTTGTACGCCAAATTTTGGCCCAGTTGGTGAAGAAGTCATCTAATGAGACATCGGCTTCTTTTTTAGCCGCAGCTAGCGCGCAACTAACGCCACCTGCATCGGCGATATTTTCTGAAACGGTCAGAGTGCCGTTTACTTTACCTCCGGCGAATTTAATCCCATCAAATTCAGCAATCATTTTTGCCGCTAACTTTTCAAAATGCGCTAAATCAGCTTCCGTCCACCAGTTGTTCATATTGCCATATTCATCAAATTTCGCACCATTATTATCAAATGCATGAGAGATTTCATGAGCGATTACGGCACCAATTCCACCATAATTGGCGCTAGTAGACTGTTCCAAGCTGTAAAAAGGAGCTTGTAAAATAGCAGCTGGAAAAACAATGATATTTTTAAATGGATGGTAATAAGCATTGACCGTAGCAGCACTCATCTCCCATTCATTGCGATCAGCTGTTTTACCGTAACGGCTGAAATTGTCTTCTCTAACAATCCGGCTAAACTTGCGACTATTTGCGACTAAGGTTCCACCTTCTGCTTTACTGGTAGTGGTGAATTTTTCATAAAAAGCAGGGATTTTGTCAGGATAGCCTACTTGTACGCCTAATTTATTCAATTTCGTAATCGCTTTTGTACGGGTTTCTTTTGATAACCAGTCATTTTTTTCTAAGCGGTCTTGATAAATTCCAATCATAGTTTGGACCATATGTTTGACATCTTCTTTGGCTTTTTCACCAAAATATTTTGTTCCATAAAATTGTCCAACTACTTGACTAAAACGGCCATTTGCCAAATAAAATGCTGCTTTTTTTTGTGGCATAGCGCTAGGTGCGCCAGATAATTGTCGGGCATAAGTTCCCCCTAATTGACGTAAATCTTCACTTAATAAGTTGGTGTAACTTAAAGCGGTTTGAATGTAAAGCCAGTTTTTAAGTAATGGGAAGTTTTCTTCTGTTAAAAGGTCATTCAACGCATCAAAGTAATCAGGTTCTGTTACAATAATGGTTTCAGGAGTTGCGTTTATGAGTGTTTCCACCAAATCTTTTAAATCCAAAACAGGTGCATAGGCACAAAATTCCGTGAAACTCCGGGGATTATAATTTTTACTATAGTCAGCGTTCTCCTCAGAACTTCTAACATTAGGAACGATTAAGCGGTCAAAAGCTAAAGCATCTTGTGTAATTTTTTTAGCTTCCGTAGTAGAATGTCCCATTTTTTCAAGAACACGAATCGTCATGTCCGCAAAAACTTTTAGTAAGGCTTCCCCTTGCGGATGGTCTTTTTCATAATAGGTTTTATCCGGCAAAATAGTATCGGCAGGATAAGCAAATAAGACATTTTGCTGAGTATTTTTCATGTCTTGGTCTACATCTAAGGCAAAGGGTAACGCAAAACCATCTAACACCCAGTCAGTTAGCTGTTTATTTAGATCATCATAGCCTTTTAAAGCGGCAATCTTAGCCAAAGGTTCTTGAATCGGCTCTGCCCCTAATTTATCCCGCATGGCATAATCGTTAGCTAGTTCGTAATAGGCGATTGCATCTTCCATTTTTCCTTGTGGGATGGTGCTTTTTTCAGCTAGCATGTCATCAAATTCTGTCATTAATAATTTATCGATTCCATCGACTAGATCTTGAAAGCCGCCGGTAGCAGGTTTGTCCTCAGGGATAACGGCTGTTTTCATCCAGTCACCATTGACATATTCATAAAAATCATTTTTTAGTAAGTTACTCATCAGATGATATCCTCCTTGTTTTGCTATTACAACGACTGTCATGGATAAGTAAGTAGTTTAGGTACGTTGTTCTTATCGGAAAAGTGTTGAAAAGCAATAAAAAATCGTAGTTCTTTTTATTTTATGTCTATTATCGTATATAGAAAGCTTTTTCACAAAGAAAACGTTCAATTTTTTATAAGTCTAGCGAAAATGAATTAAAATGTTCACTTATGCTATACTGTGGGCGAGGTGAAGATTATGACTGCAAATGAATGGATTGGAATTGACGCTGCGCTTTTTTATCCTTATCGCAAGATTATAACCAAATCGGGGTATTTGTGTGGAACAAGTGCTGCGACTACTTTTTTATGCTATTACCAAGATCACCTAATGCCGACTATTATACCAGCGCACATTCGAGCAAAAGGTAGTGAAAATACGGCTGCTTTACAAGATTTATTGCGTGTAATTATTCAACCTTTTGATTTTCCAACGCTTTCTTTCCAAGTGGCCCATGGGATGTCTCGCTACTTTAGTCTATTTCATTTACCTTTACGGGCGCGGCAAACACCCCTAGGCGGTCTGACCCGTGTAATAAAACGCATCGACCAAGGAAAACCAGTCATTGTGGGATTAATGAAACTAAAAGGCAGCACGTATGGCAATCACTGGGTGGTAGCTTATGCTTATAAAAAAGATGCTGTTGGCAATTATTGGCTCAAAATTCACGATAACTGGGGAGACTATCAAAAAATAGTTCCCGCTAGTTGGATTAATGGCACCATTTCTTTAGCGTAAAGTGAGATGAAAGTGAACTTGCGCTTACGGTTCAAAAATGCCGCAAAAAATGTTAGAATAAAAAAGAATTTGTCATAAAAAATGACGTTTGTTAAAGAACTGCCAATAACTAAGGAGGCTATCATGGGGGAACAATACCAGGATCAATCGTTGAAAATTTTTAGCTTGAATGGAAATGAACCATTAGCAGAAAAAATCGCTGCTGTTTTTGGAACAAAATTAGGACAATGTGCCATTAAACAATTTAGTGATGGTGAAATTTCAATTAGTATTGAAGAAAGTGTGCGGGGTGCTCACGTCTACTTAATTCAAGCCACCAATCAACCTGTTAATGATTACTATATGGAATTGTTGATTATGATTGATGCAATGAAACGTGCAAGTGCCAAAACTATTAACGTCGTCTTGCCATACTACGGCTATGCCCGTCAAGATCGGACTGCACGACCTCATGAACCAATTACTGCCAAACTTGTAGCCAATATGTTACAAGAAGCAGGTGCAACACGAATTTTAACTTTGGATTTACATACCGTCCAAGTACAAGGATTCTTTGATATTCCAGTTGATAATTTGTTTACGATGCCACTTTTTGCCAAATACTATCGCGAAAAGAAAATGTATGGTGATGATTTTGTGGTGGTTTCACCAAAAAATTCAGGTGTTAACAGAACCCGAAGTTTAGCGGAATACTTGAATACGACACTGGCGATTGTAGACCAAGAAGAAAGCGATGAAAATGGCGGTTATGTCATTGGCGATGTCACCGGTAAGACGTGTATCATGGTAGATGATATTTTAAATACCGGCAATACTTTTAAAGTAGCGGCAAAATTGTTAAAAGAAGCAGGCGCAAAAGAAGTTTACGCTTGTGCATCTCATGCGTTGTTATCTCCACCTGCTAAGGAAAATTTGGAAAGTGCGGGGATTACCAATATTTGTGTGACGGATTCTTGTTTAACCGATCCGAGTCGTCATCCTAATAATTTAACTTATATTACTTGTGGTGAACTAATGGGGGAAGCCGTTAAACGTATCCATGAAAATACACCAATGAGTCCATTATTTCGCTTAGAAGAAAAAGATTTTGATTAGTCTAAAGTCAAAAAGAACGTAATAAACGTATAGAAAATTAAACATAAATGACTAAAAAATGTTGTTTATCTTTAAATGAGGCAGTGACATGCCATTTGTGTAGTATCGTTAAAGTTAACGCAAAGTTTAATTTTAACGATACTTCATGGTCACTGTCTCTTTTTATTTTGGCTAAAATGGTAATCAATTAATAAAACGTAACTTTTATGCTAGAATGACCCTAGCATAGACAAGAAAAGGTGAAGACAGTGAAAGAAATTTATTTGGATCATGCTGCAACAACGCCACTACATCCGACGGTTATAAACGCAATGACTGAAGCAATGCCGGTTTTTGGTAATCCTTCTAGCGTACATGGTTTTGGTCGCAAAGCCCATGAAAAATTAGAAGCAAGTCGCTTATTAATTGCCAAAAGTTTAGGGGTCAAAGCGCATGAAATCATTTTTAATAGCGGCGGAACAGAAGGTGATAATACCGCCATTATCGGAACTGCTCTAGCCCGGCAACAACAAGGCCGGCATTTAATTACCACCGCCATTGAACATCCGGCTGTTTTAGAATCGATGCATTATTTAGAATCTTTGGGATTTGACGTGACGTATTTGCCGGTGGATGAAAAAGGTCAATTGTCTGTTGAAACAGTTAAAAATGCATTACGGCCAGATACAATTTTAGTTTCAATTATGGCGGCTAATAACGAAACTGGAAATTTATTACCGATTAAAGAAATTGGTGAACTTTTAAAAGATCATCCAGCTTTATTTCATACGGATGCCGTTCAAGCTTTTGGGAAAGTCCCTTTAAATCCTTACGAAAATCAGATTGATTTATTTAGTATTTCAGCCCATAAAATTAACGGACCAAAAGGAGTCGGCTTTCTTTTTAAAAAAGACGGGGTCAGCCTACCAAGTTATCTTCATGGCGGCGAACAAGAAGAAAAAAGACGTGCTGGCACTGAAAATTTGATGGGAATTATTGGCATGGCGCAAGCTGTTGCCATTTTAACGCCAGAAAAACAAGCAGAAAATGCTGCTCATTATGCCAAACTAGCCGACTTGCTGTTAAAAAAATTGACTGAAGCTAACATTTCTTATCGCATTAATGGTGATTTACAGCATAAGTTGCCTCATGTTTTAAATTTACAACTGCTGGATGTCGATAATAATTTATTATTAATGAAATTAGATTTAAAAGGGCAAGCAATTTCAACTGGTTCTGCTTGTACAGCAGGTAATATTGAACCCTCCCATGTTTTAACGGCGATGTATGGTAAAGATAGTGATGCTATTCATGAATCAATTCGCGTTAGCTTTGGTTATGGAAATACTTTAGAAGATGTGGCTTATTTTGCCGATCAACTTATTGCCGCCTGCCAAAAATAATAGGTTCAGTATAGTCAAACCTTGAAAAAACTTTTATAATTAAAGTAATAATAAAATAGAGGTGAGCAGATGGCATTTCAAAAAACAGCAACTGTTTTAGGAGCAGCAGTAACCTACCAATTAAATCCTGAAGCAAAGAAATATACATTACGAGATAACGGCTTTAAAGAAACTAATGGCGGTAATTTTCAATTGATTCAACCTTTAGAGGCAACCCCTCAAAGTAAAGAAGGTTTTAAGTTAAAAATTACAGTCGACAGTGAAATTAAAACACTAAAAATGTCCGTTACCACTGCCAATGGCTTAAAAGCTGTTAATATTTTTAAAGATTCACAACATAAAATGTTGCAAGACAAATTTTACTTTTTAATGGATGGCTTTATTAGTCGCGGCTTATTTGAAAAAGTAGAAAAATAAACAATCAGTAAAACCGTTAGCTTGGACTGACGGTTTTTTTGTCCTAATTTTTTAGTTGCGGTCATTTTTTACTTTATTTTTCTGGTGTAAGAAGAGGTATTTTTTTACCCTATTTGTTTGCTGGTTTATACTGGAAGTAACAAAAGCCGAGGAGGAGAAATTGATGGAAATTGCAGGTGAAACAATCTATCCCATTGGATTGGGAACATGGCACATGGGAGATGATCCAGCCAAAAAGACAGCCGAATTAAAAGCTTTAACAGCTGGTTTAGCCCAAACAACGCAAGATGCTAAAGTAGCGGTGGATACAGCAGAAATGTATGGCGAAGGAAACGCTGAAAAATTAGTCGGAGCGGCTTTAAGAACAATCAAGCGTGATAGTATCTATTTGATATCAAAAGTTTATCCTTGGCATGCTTCAAAAAAAAAATTACCACAAAGCTTAGATGCCAGTTTAAAACGTCTTAATACCGACTATTTAGATTTATATTTACTCCACTGGCCGGGTGATATTCCGTTAGAAGAAACAGTAGTAGCGATGGAATCAGCTAAACAAGCAGGAAAAATTCGAAATTGGGGAGTCTCAAATTTTGATGTTACAGAGCTTAAGGAGTTAGCAAAAATTCCTGCTGGCAAAAATTGCGTGGCAAATGAAGTATTGTATAACTTAGGCAGTCGCGGGATTGAGTTTGATTTATTACCTTACATGAAAGAAAACAAGCTGCCTTTAATTGCCTATTCGCCAGTGGCTCAAGGGGATAGCCTGGGAAATCAGTTTTTAGCAGATGAAGTTTTACAATCACTAGCCCAAAAACATCAGTGTACCATTTTTCAATTATTACTTGCTTGGGCAATTCGTCATGATAATACACTGGCAATTCCCCAATCAAGTAATCAACAACATGTGCTGGCAAATTTTGCCGCTGCTAAGATTTCATTAACCGAAGCTGAATGGGAACTGATAGCAACGCATTATCCTGCTCCCACTAAAAAACAGCCTTTGGCAGTATTGTAGGTGAAGAAAATGAAATTTTTTACCTCTGATACCCACTACTTTCATCAAGATTTATTAGGCGACAATGATTTTGCACCCCGACCTTTTAAAGATTTAGCTACGATGCATGAAATTATGATCAAAAATTGGAATGCCGTTGTAAAAGAAACAGATACAGTTTATCACTTAGGCGATATCGCCATGCATAAAGACTATGAAGCTGGTTATCCAGAAATCTTAGCCTTACTGATGCAGTTAAATGGTCAAATTATCTTTATTAAAGGGAACCATGATCATCGGACATTATTCAAATTTTTAGCCCAAAATAATTCTGTTTTGGCCAATGGGCAAAATAAATTTGCTTTTGCAGATGTCGGCATTATTATAAAGTTCAACCATCATCAGTACTATTTAACCCATTACCCGCTACTTTTGGGTGTTACCAAAAATATCCGTAATCTTCATGGACATGTTCATCATTATAGCGTGCCGATTAAAGAAAATATTAACGTTGGGGTAGATGCACCGGAGTTAGATTTTCTGCCGGACAAACAACCCTTTGGCAGACCAATTTCAGAAAATCAAATTGATCTTATTGCGGCAAAAAAAGCGACGGTATTGGCAAATATGAGTTAATAAAATAAGAAAAATTATGATAGTTTAAATTTTATATTCTTCTACGGAAATCTTTACTAGTAGTTTTATAGCTGGCGTAATTTTAAGCAAAAATAAATAGATAGCTGCCTTAGTTTACCAACGGTTTAAATTATCATTTAAAGAAAATGCTAATTTAAAAACAAGTACATGAAATTATTAGACTTCTGTTGTATAATGACAAATACTGAAAAGTTGCGACCTTCAAATCGTTAAATTTTCGGAATTAACAATGAAATGATGGTGATTACATGACAGACAACAGCAAAATTCGCGTTGTCGTGGGCATGAGTGGCGGGGTGGATTCTTCTGTAACCGCACTTTTGCTAAAAGAACAAGGCTACGATGTCGTAGGTATCTTCATGAAAAATTGGGATGATACTGATGAGAACGGTGTCTGTACCGCAACAGAAGACTATAAAGATGTTGCCCAAGTGGCAGCACAAATTGGAATTCCGTATTATTCGGTCAATTTCGAAAAAGAATACTGGGATCGCGTGTTTGAATATTTCTTAGCGGAATATCGCGCCGGTCGCACGCCAAATCCTGATGTGATGTGTAATAAAGAAATTAAATTTAAAGCTTTCTTAGATTACGCGATGGAATTAGGGGCAGATTACGTGGCTACAGGTCACTATGCGCGTGTTTCAAAAGATGAAAATGGTGTTGTTCACATGCTCCGGGGTGTGGATAATAATAAAGATCAAACGTATTTCTTAAGCCAATTATCACAAGAACAACTTGCCAAAACAATGTTTCCTTTAGGTGGTATGCAAAAACCTGAAGTACGGGCTATTGCAGAACGTGCTGGGCTGGCTACTGCTAAGAAAAAGGATTCTACTGGTGTTTGTTTTATTGGGGAAAAGAATTTCAAACAATTTCTAAGTAATTACCTCCCTGCTAAAAAAGGGAAGATGGTTACACTTGATGGTGAAGTTAAAGGTGAACACGATGGGTTAATGTATTATACCATCGGTCAACGCCAAGGCTTAGGTATCGGTGGTGGCGGTACTTCAAATGACCCTTGGTTTGTAGTAGGGAAAGACTTAGCCACTAATACGCTTTATGTCGGCCAAGGATTCCATCACCCAGCGCTTTACGCTGATCGTTTAGATGCTAGTACAATTCATTTTACAACCAATGAACCAATGCCACAGGAATTCAAATGCACAGCTAAATTCCGTTACCGTCAAGCAGATGTTCCGGTAACAGTACGCTTATTAGCTGATGATCGCGCGGAAGTTATTTTTGATGAACCAGTGCGGGCAATTACACCAGGGCAAGCAGTTGTCTTTTATGATGGTGAAGAATGTTTAGGTGGAGGTCTAATCGACCACGCTTATAAAGCAGCTGAAGTTTTACAATATGTCTAAATTTTAAGATGTGTCCAAATGGGCGCATCTTTTTTTGGTAAAAGGATGATAATTTTACACAGAGTATGAAGGAGAGCGTAAAATTATTGAAATTTAGCTTTATGAACTAGCCTATTAATGGAGAGCTGAGCGCTGCTGTTAACATTTCTTTTGATCCTGCACAGGCAGCAGCTCTTCGGTAAAAATTCAAAAATTAGTTTCTGGTAAAAAGCACCAGAAGACGAATTTCTGAGATTTTTCCCAAAAGCTGACCGCTGCCTTTAGCTTTTCTTGTTAAAAGAATTAACTTTTGCTAAAAAATACGGAATTAGAAAAAGCGGGAACGTATCCTGGTGTAAAATATGAGTACTATTTTATTAGGAGAAAAAAGATGACGGAACAATCACGACGCAATACTAAACAAAAAAAGAAATTTAATCCATTTTTTATTGTTATTCTACTGCTTATTTTACTTATAGCTGGGGGCGCTTTTTTTGCGTATCATTTACAAAGTGAAAAGAAACAAGCGGCAAGAGAACAAGTGGTCAAAGATTTCACCACTTATTTAGCTGAGGGGAAATATGATAAAATTCCGAGTACACTTTTAGTTGATACAGCCCAACGTAACGGTTATAGTAAGAAAGAAATCAGCGAAAAGTATCAAACTATTTTCACAGCCATTGAAGCAAAAAATATCAAATTATCCGATTTAAAAATAACTGCCGGAAAAAATGATCAATATCAAGTGACTTATGAGTTATCCTTGTCGACGGCAATGGGCCAGTTGAAAAATTTGAAATATCAAACTTATCTCGCTTATGAAAATAATGAGCCAAAATTAGAGTGGGGTCCAAATCTAATTTTTCCTCAAATGAGCGGTAAAGATAAAGTTAGTTTAACTGTCGATGCGCCAGTCCGCGGTCAAATTTTGGATCGTAATAATCAACCTTTAGCAGAAAATGGAACACTAAAGCAATTAGGTGTTGTACCACAAAAATTAGGTGAAGGTTCTGAGAAGGAAAAAAATATTGCAGCCATTGCTCAAATTTATGACTTAACTGAAAAACAAATTACACAGGCTTTAGCTCAAAGTTGGGTTAAACCTGATTATTTTGTACCTTTAAAAATCGTCGATGAAGCCAAAAGTTTACCTACTGGTGCTAGTATTCAAGAAATTACAGGCCGTAAATATCCGTTAGGGGCAGCCGCTGCACAATTAGTTGGCTATCTAGGTAAAATTACCGCTGAAGATTTAGAAAAACATCCTGAGTTGACCAGTGATGGTGAAATTGGGCGTGCGGGACTAGAAGCAACTTATGATGAAAAATTACGGGGAACAGCCGGTGGAAAATTAGCGATTACAGATGAAGCGGGTAACGAAAAATCGGTTTTATTAGAAACGAAGAAAAAAGATGGCGAATCAATTCACTTAACCATTGATAGTAGTTTACAAGAGTTAGCCTATAATGCTTTAGCGAATCAAGCGGGTGCCACAGTAGTAAGTGCACCTAAAACAGGGGATCTTTTAGCTTTAGTCAGCAGTCCCAGTTATGATCCTAATAAAATGACCAATGGGATTTCTCAAAAAGAGTATGATGCTTATGAAAAAGATAGCAAAAAGCCATTTTTAAATCGTTTAGTGACCGGCTATGCGCCAGGATCTACCTTTAAAACAATCACTGCTGCTATTGGGCTTGATAATGGTAGTTTAGATCCCAATCAAAAAGTTGCAATTAACGGATTAAAATGGCAGCAAGATAGCTCTTGGGGAGACTATTATGTCACCCGCGTTTCAGATGTTCCTTCAGTGAATTTAAAAGATGCACTGGTTTATTCAGATAATATTTACATGGCGCAAGCAACGTTGAAGATGGGAGAAAAAGCTTTTCGAGCTGGTTTAGATCAATTTATCTTTGGGGAAGGACTAGATTTACCGCTTGCTATGAATCCTGCGCAAATCAGCAATGAAAAAAGTTTTGATTCTAAGATTTTACTCGCTGATACTGGCTATGGCCAAGGACAACTATTAATTAATCCTATTCAACAAGCAACGATGTATTCTGTTTTTGCCAACCAAGGGACACTTGTCTATCCAAAACTTATAAAAGACGCTAAGACAAAAGAAAAAGAGGCAGTCGTAAAAGCTGCCAGTGTCGCACAAATAAATGAAGATTTACAGGCTGTTGTAACCGATCCAAACGGTACAGCTCACAGTTTGAGTAGTTTAGGCTTTTCACTAGCTGCAAAAACAGGTACAGCTGAAATCAAAGAAAAACAAGATGAAAAAGGGCAAGAAAATAGCTTCTTACTAGCTTATGAAGGAGAAGGTAGTAGCTATCTCTTTATTAGTATGTTAGAAGACCGTCAAGAAAATGAATCGGCCACGCAATTAGCCCCTTCTGTTTTACAATATTTACATGATCACTATTAATAGATAAAAAAT
This sequence comes from Enterococcus canintestini, assembly GCF_001885735.1. GTDB lineage: Bacteria > Bacillota > Bacilli > Lactobacillales > Enterococcaceae > Enterococcus_C > Enterococcus_C canintestini. Next base: position 82,731 of record NZ_JXKG01000007.1, read on the forward strand.
TTGACCTGAATGGATAACTATTTTATTGAGATGATGAAAACTCAAAATTAGTTATAATTCCATTTGGGTTTTTCTCGTTTTAGCGGTTGGACAAATAATCTATTTTATTCTTGTTTTTTTATTTTGTTAAAAAGAGTTATCACTTCAAACAAAAGATACTAAAATTAGCTTTTTGTTACGAAAAAAAATGTTTATCTTTCAATTTATTCGCGCAATTTGATCTAATAAAAATAACAGTCCCTCTTAATTGATTCGATTCTGTCGCCCGTTAAAAAGTGTTTAACTTTTTTATAAGGGAAAAAAGAAGTTTTAATAATATTTATCTTTTTTCAAAAGAAAAATTCCTTAAAAAGAATAATATTTTCAAATTAAATAAAAATAATAATGGTTATTTAAAATTAGTGCGAATTTCTTGTCAGTATAAGGATTCATGAGTATGATTAATGCAAATGGGGAATAAAAGGAGCAATAGGTATGTATCAGGTTGTTATTATGTATGGGGACAACGAACCGTGGTGGTTCTTTGAAGATTGGCAAAATGATATTAAAGAAGAATATACTTTTACTGATTTAAATGCGGCAGAACAATTTTATGAAACCAAGTGGCTAGAATTAAGTCCGAATTTTACACATCTGAAATCTCATCCCAATTATCAAGCAGCATTTTGGAACGAAAGTGACGAGCGCTGGTGTGAAGAGTGTGATGACTATTTGCAACAATACACGGGACTGGTTTTATTAAAAGATTATGCTGCGGTTACAAAAGAAAGTGCGTCAAACCTTTGTCAAACCATAAATGGTGAAGCAAGACTACGTGTATGTAGACGTAAAGTAGCAAATTAATCATTAAGTATAAGCTTAAACTGGCTGTGGTAGTTAGTTTAAGCTTTTTTAGTTTAGTAGATAAATGACAGTTAAAATTTGTTATTTCCTCTTATTAGAGTTTGTAAGATTATTTAATAGCAGTTTAGCTTTCAAAAGGGAGCTGTTATAATGAAGGACAGGAAATGAACAAAGTGATGTCACTAAAAACTGAATTATTTCATAGAACTATAAATTTTAACAAAGTCCTGTTTTAAAGGAGCAGATATGGGAAAAAAATTAGTATTAACCGAAAAACCAAGTGTAGCCAAAGATTTTGCTAAAGTCTTAGGGGCAAAACCAAAAGGAAAAGATTATTTTGAAAATGACCAATATGTTATTACTTGGGCGTATGGCCATTTATTAACTTTAAAATTACCTGAAGATATTAAACAAGAGTGGAAAACATGGACGATGGAAACATTACCCATGATTCCAAAACACATCGGAATTAAGCCGTTACCAAAAACTAATCGACAATTAAAATTAATTGGAAACTTAGCTAAACGGCAAGATATTACCGGTGGCATTATTGCGACAGATGGTGGTCGTGAAGGAGAAGCTGTTGGGCGCTATATTTTTGAATGGATTCGATTTAATAAACCGTTAGAACGGCTTTGGATATCTTCACAAACAACAAAAGCCGTAAAAGAAGGTTTTCGGCAATTAAAACCAGCAAAACAATACGATAATTTGTATCAATCAGCTGTGGCACGCGGAAAAGCCGATTGGTTGGTGGGGTTAAATGTTACCCGCGCTTTAACGGTAAAATACCAAGATAGTCTAAGTGCTGGTCGAGTTCAGACCCCCACTTTGGCATTAGTGGCAAAAGCCCAAGAAAAATCAGAAAAATTTATTCCTGAAACTTATTACACCATTGATTTGTTATATGGCAATGAAAAAGGGCGTCTACAGCTAAAAAATCCGCAACAATTACACGAACGTAACCAAGCAGAAGCGCTCGTTGCAAATTGGCAAAATCAAATTGGAAAAGTAAAAGACGTAACAGTAAAAGAAAAGCGTCAGTCGGCGCCTTTACCTTATGATTTAACAGAATTACAACGAGTAGCCAATAGTAAGTATCAATACTCCGCTAAAAAAACATTGTCGGTAGTGCAAAGTTTATATGAAACTCATAAAGTGGTCAGCTATCCGCGGACAGATTCAAAATATTTACCAAAAGATGTGGCGGGCACGTTAAAAGAAAGATTACAAGCGCTGGCGACAGTGGATAATCGGGCCAAAACGTATTTAAAAGAAGGGGCCAAAGTCAAACAAACTGCAGTTTTCAATGATAGTAAAGTAACCGATCACTATGCGCTAATCCCAACAGAAGAACGTCCTCGTTTTGAAAAGATGTCAACGGATGAAAGCCGCATTTATCATTTGATTGTAGAACGTTTTCTAGGATTATTTGCCGACCAATATATAACGGCAAACGTGAAGGCAATAGTTGAATTTCCTGCTGGTGAATTTGTTTTTCGCCAAGAAAAAGTATTGCAAAATGGTTGGCAAAAAGTGAGTGAAAAACTGACTGAAAAATTAACGGATTGGGAAAATGTCAAAAGCGTTAAGGGCCAATTTGCGATTAATAAAGAATTGACCACCCCACCTAAGTTGGCAACAGAAGGTAGTTTGTTAGCCCAGATGGAAAAGTATGCCTTAGGAACCCCCGCCACGCGTGCAGAAATTATCGAAAAACTATTAAAATCAGAATTAATGGAACGTAGAGGCAATGTTTTAGCCGTAACACCTAAAGGCAAACAACTGTTAAATTTAGTCAATGCCTCTCTTGTCAGTCCTGATTTAACTGCAAAATGGGAAAGAAGTTTAGAAAATATTGCGCAGGGGAAAGAATCTGCTACTAGCTTTTTAAAAGGAATTGAAAAAGACACTGCACGATTAGTAAGTGAAATTAAAGAATCCAAAGAAACTTATAAAGATTACACGCTTACGACTAAACTTTGTCCTGAATGTGGCGCACAGTTAAAAGAACGCAACACAAAAGATGGTAAAATCTATATTTGTTCCAATACTGAATGTAGTTACCGTCGCAGAAAAGAACCGAAAGTTTCGAATCATCGTTGTTCTCAGTGTCATAAAAAAATGGAAATTTTAGATGGTAAAAATGGTGCCTTCTTTAAATGTAAATATTGTGGTATCACTGAAAAAATACCAGATAAAAAAGCCCGTAATAAAAAAATGACAAAACAAGAAGAAAGAAAATTAGTTAAGAAATATAGTAAGCAAGAAGAAACAGAAAGTCCTTTGGCGTTAGCATTAAAAGCTGCGATGCAACAAAAGGATTAAAAAAAGGCGTGGCCACTTTAAAGTGGTCGCGCCTTTTTAATCGGTGAGAAGATAAGGTGAATGTGAAATGTAATTTTCAAAATGCCATCTTCTTACTTGCGAGCTGGACACTTCGTTTTGCTTTTCTTTAATCTAGCAAAATGAACTAACTCTCTACGACAATAAGCCAAAATCTTGTGAAATTTGGGGAACAATTTGGCAAGATTGCGCCTTAATACTAGAGAGTTAAATGCGTTTCTTCAGCTTTTTTTACTAACGATCTGGTAAAACTAAATTTAAAAAGATGCCAATTAAAGTGGACAATGCCATGGCTGATAAGGTGAATGTTCCAGCTTCAAAAACTAAACCGCCAATACCGATTACCAAAATACTTGAAGTAATCAATAAGTTTTTCTTTTTATCAAAGTTGGTATTATTTTCAACTAAAATTTTCAATCCGCTTGCGGCAATTACCCCGAATAAAACAAAGCTAATACCAGAGATTACTGGTCCTGGAATACTTAAAATTAAAGCACTTAATTTTCCGACAAAGCCTAAAACGATGGCTAAAACAGCAGCACCACCGATAACAAATACGCTATGCACACGTGTGATTGCTAATACCCCAATATTTTCACCGTAACTAGTAACGGGTGGGCCACCGACAAAGCCTGCCACAATTTGTGCTAAGCCATCCCCCATTAATGTGCGATCCATGCCAGGATCAGAAAAGAAATTGCGTTTGGTTAATTTATTTAACACCATTAAATGGCCGATATGCTCTGTCATGGTTACAAAGGCAATTGGTGCCATAGTGGTAATTGCATTGAAGTAAAGTTTTGGCTGATATTGGACAAACATAACTTCAAATGCCGGTAACTGTAACCACGGCGCATCAAGAACTGGTTGAAAGTCGACAATGCCAAAGGCTAAGGCGATTAGATAACCAGAAATAATTCCGAGTAAAATGGGAATTAGTCCTAAAAAACCAGTTAAAAACATGTTGAAAATAATTGTCACAGCTAAAGTCAATAAAGCTACAGCAACGTATTTAAAATCATAATTACCACTGGCATTATACATGGCGTTGTTAGCGGCATTACTTGCTAGACCTAGACCAATTACCATAATGACTGGTCCTACCACAATAGGAGGTAAGACCTTATCTAACCAAGCAGTTCCAATTTTTTTGATTAGAAAAGCAACGATTAAGTAAACCGCACCGGTTGTTAAAGCACCTTGGGCAATAGCCGGATAACCGTCTGTTTTCATCAATAATTGCATAGCGGCAATAAAAGCAAAACTGCTACCAAGATAAGCGGGTATTTTTCCTTTTGTGACGGTTAAATAAACCAGTGTCCCAAGGCCAGAACTAACTAAAGCGATACTTGGGTTAATACCAACTAAAATGGGAACTAAGACGGTGGCACCAAACATAGTAAATAAATGCTGTAAACTTAACCCAAACCAATGAAATGGTGTGGGGCGATCGTGGATGTCTAAGACGACATCATCATTGTGAAAGTGAATATCATTTTTCTCTGCCATAAAAAATCCTCCTCATAATTTTTGGTACAAAAAAATCCTACCTTTTTAGGCAGGAGGATCGTCAATGGCGACAATATGGGTAGTAAGACCCCTTAGCTTGTGACGGACCCTTCTTAGCCTCTCTGGACTATGTTAAAGGTGGTTTGAAAAAATGGACACGCAATGATGCGAATTTTTTCAATGGTGAATTTTTTTGCTGTTAAAAATATACACTACAAAAAGACAGATAGCAAGGAGATTTACTTTCTTTGTCCTCCTTAGTAAAATCTAATATCCTTTACTCTGATTTTTTTTAAAGCGCTTTTAATTAAGAGGTCTTTTTTTCACTTAAGCTAGAAGGTGCGATTCCAAATTGTTTTTTAAAAGATTTACTAAAATGATAAGCATCTTGGTAGCCTGTAGCTTGTGCAATCTGTTTAATTGACAGTGTTGTTGTTTTTATTAAATGTTCGGCCTCACTTAATCGTAATTTAATGAGATAATTAATCGGACTTTCCCCGACAATATCTTTAAATAAACGGGATAAGTAGGCGGGGCTCACAAATTGTGCTTGGGCAAGTTGTTCTAAACTGATTTCTTCTGTAAAATGATTTTCCAAAAAATAGATTGTCTCATCAACAATTTTTTGCTGGCGCTGTTGCCGGCTGGTTAAAGAAGTAGGTTGGCGTTCGTTTGTATCATCAAGACCGCGTAAAATATGCACCAACATTTCACTGATAAGAATTTTGCGTAATACCTGCGTTTCTGGAGCATCTTGATACAATTCCTCTAATAGACGCCACGCGATTTGTAAGACATTTTGCTGGTGACGTCCCAAGTTTAAAATGGGACTTTTATGGGGAAAAGTATCCCGAGGCAAACCTTGTAACGTAAAATTTTTAATCCCGATATGCAGTTGATGAGAAGTTTGTTTAATATGGCGCTCCATATGATGATAGCCTGGGTTAAAGAGTAGGACTTGCCCAGCTCGAATAGTAGTTTTGGGTAAATCTTCAAAAAAATACTCTGATTCTCCTTCTAATACTAGTGAAATTTCTAAAAAATCATGTGCGTGATAATTTCCAACTGAATCTTCATCGCAACAAGCATCAAAAAGATATAAAATTTCAGGATTAAAGGTTTGCGGATTGATTAAATGCATAATAAACTCCTATATTTTAACGAATTGTGAAATCGCTTTAATTTTGTTTTAAAAAAAGAAGCACTAAAGGCAAAAGCTATCTTTGTTAATATTTTACATCATTTTAAAGAAGATATCCCATTTCTTTTCTAATTCAATCTACTAAGATATTTATAGATAAAAGTTGGAGGTGAATTTATGTCGAATATGCAATGGATCTGGCGTTATATCAAAAAATCACGCAATCATTTTGGTCTTATTTGTTTATTTATTTTATTGAATGCAAGTTTGATTGTGGTTAATCCGTACGTGGGCGGGTTAATTGTAGATGACGTCATTAATCAGGGGAAAAAAGCGTGGTTGTTACCTTTAATTGCTTTAATGATTGGTACCACGGTTTTACGGACGATTGTACGCTATTTGTATCAAATTTTGTGTGAAAAAATGAGTCAAAATGCGATTTATCAATTACGCGAGGATATGTATTCTAAATTACAGACGCTAGATTTTGATTTTTTTAATCATACGCGTGTAGGTGATATTATGGCACGAATGACTGGCGATGTGGATGCAATCCGTCATTTTGTTGCCTGGGTCACTTACAATATTGTGGAATGTGTATTGTGGTTTTTAGCTGCTGTGATTGTCATGGCGTTTATTAGTTGGCAACTTACATTGTCTTTATTAGTAGTGACACCGATTATTTTTATTTTAACCAATAAAATGGCTAAAGAAGCGCATCCCAAGTTTTTTGAAATTCGGGAAAGTTTTGCACGCCTGAACTCGATGGTAGAAGAAAATATCGGCGGTAATCGCGTGGTAAAAGCTTTTGCAAGAGAAGATTTTGAATTAGATAAGTTCAAACAATACAATGAAGATTTTAAACAACGAAACTTGGATTCTGCTGAAGTTTCCGCTAAATTTTTACCGTGGCTAGATGGGTTTGCTGGTACATTAGCTGTTATTACGTTAGTTTTTGGCGGAATTTTAGTTATCCGCGGGAATCTGACGTTAGGACAATTGGTAGCTTTTAATGGTTATTTATGGATGTTAAATAATCCTTTACGAATGAGCGGTTGGCTGATTAACGACGTGCAGCGTTTTAATGCGGCTTGTATTAAAATCCGCCAATTATTGGGCCAAAAATCAAGTATTCCTGTTGAAGATGAAAACTTATTGACACCAATTAAAGGAGAAGTAGTCTTTGAAAATGTTAGTTTTCATTTTTCAGATGATCCAAATCACAATGTCTTATCCCAAATTAATTTTAAAACTGGACCAGGTAAAACAGTGGGGATTTTAGGAGAAACTGGCTCTGGGAAAACAACCTTAGTAAATTTGGTGGGGCGTTTTTATGATCCTACTCAAGGCCGTGTTTTAATTGACGGCAAAGATGCGCGGGAATATCCAGTACGTCAATTGCGTGAAAGTATTTCGATGGTTATGCAAGATGTTTTCCTATTCTCCAATACAATTGCTGATAATATTGCTTTTGGTAATCCTTATGCAGATGAAAACTTTATTCGGAAAATGGCAACAGTGGCAGATGCTGATTCCTTTATTACGCGAATGCCTCAGGGGTATGAAACGGTTGTCGGTGAACGGGGAGTAGGGTTATCTGGGGGGCAAAAACAACGGATTTCTTTAGCACGCGCCCTAGCTAAAAATCCTGCTATTTTAATTTTAGATGATACAACTTCTGCTGTGGATATGGAAACAGAGTCAAAAATTCAGCAGGAATTGGCTAAATTAACAACCAAAAAAACGACCTTTATCATCGCCCACCGTATTTCTTCTGTTAAAGATGCCGATCTCATTTTGTTAATGGAAAAAGGCCGTGTAGTAGAACAAGGAACCCATGAAGAGTTGGTGACTAAAAAAGGAAAATATTACGAAGTATACCGTAAGCAATTGGGATTGACAGGGGGGACAGAAGATGGCGCGTAATCGTTTTGATGAAGACGAAGAATTAGCACAAGAATTTCGCTGGGGCGATTTAAAACGGCTTTTAAGCTACGTCACCCCGTATAAAAAAGCAATTATAATCGTACTAGCTACGATTATTTTAGCCAATGGTTTAGGGATGTTAGGCCCTTATTTAACCAAAATCGCCATTGATACGGTTATTCCGCAACAAGATAGTAATCGGTTATTGCTGTTAGGTGGTATTTTCTTAGGTTCATTAATTATTATCGGGGTGTGCATGCGTTATCGTATTATCCAAATTACGACAATTGGACAAGATATGTTAAAAGATATGCGTTTTGATATTTTTGAACATTTGCAACGTTTGCCTTTTTCATATTTTGACAATCGTCCTCATGGCAAAATTTTAATTCGGGTTGTCAATTACATCAATACGTTAAGTGATTTATTAAGTAATGGCTTAATCAATTTGATCTCAGATATTTTTAGTGTCGTGATTACCCTTATTTTTATGTTCTTTATCGATGTACGCCTAACTTTTTATAGCCTAATTTTATTGCCAGTTTTATTTGTGATGGTGCTTGTGATTCAAAACAAACAACGTAAAGCGTATCAAGCATTAAGTAATAAACAGTCCAATTTAAATGCTTATATTCACGAAAGTATTGCCGGTATCCGTATTACCCAGTCGTTTGCTAGGGAAAAAGAAAATGCACGGATTTTTGATGAGGTAAGTGAAGAATACCGCACATCTTGGATGCATGCGGTGAAAATTCAATTTCTTTTATGGCCGGGTGTGCAAAACATAGCCGTCTTAACGACCTGTATTATTTATTATGTCGGGATTTCATCTCTGGGAGTTAATGTGACTACTGGAACATTAATTGCCTTTATTAGCTACATTAATAACTTTTGGAATCCGGTGATTAATATTGGAAATTTTTATAATTCACTGATAACAGCGAGTGCATACTTGGAACGGATTTTTGAAACACTAGATGAAATTCCCGATATTCAAGATGCAAAAGATGCTCAAATTTTACCACCAATTAAAGGTGAGGTAGATTTTGAACATGTAGCGTTTCGTTATGAAGCAGGTAAAAACATTTTAAATGATATCACCTTCCATGTGGATTCTGGACAAAGTATTGCACTTGTTGGTCCTACTGGCGCAGGTAAAACAACGGTTATTAATTTATTAAGTCGTTTTTATGATGTCAATGAAGGTAGTGTCAAAGTTGATGGTAGAGATGTTCGGGAGGTAACATTACAGTCTTTACGTAGTCAAATGGGAGTTATGTTGCAAGATACATTTATTTTTTCCGGAACGATTATTGAAAATATTCGTTATGGTAATTTAGCAGCGACAAAAGAAGAAGTGATTGCTGCAGCTAAGGTTGTGCGGGCTCATGATTTTATTAAAGATTTAAAAGATGGCTATGAAACTGTCGTCGAAGAAAGAGGAAGCACGCTTTCAGCTGGACAGCGCCAATTGATTTCATTTGCCCGCGCGCTTTTAGCAGATCCTAAAATCTTAATTTTAGATGAAGCGACATCTAGCATTGATACTAAGACAGAGGAGCTGCTCCAAGAAGGATTGCAACAACTCTTAAAAGGTAGAACATCTTTCATTATCGCCCATCGGCTGTCTACGATAAAAAATGCCGACCGCATCTTTTATATCGCAGGAGGTAAAATTGTAGAAAGCGGCAATCATGAAGAGTTAATGAAAGAACGGGGACTGTATTATCATTTGTATCAATCCCAATATGATTTATTGCAAGCAATTTAAAAAAGTCACGAAATGTTTCTGCTAAAAGAAACATTTCGTGGCTTTTTAAGTAGTTTGGCCTTGGATTAATTTCACCGGTAAGAGATAATTTGTTTCAAGTTTTTTGTCGGCATCTTTAATTCGTTGGAGCAATAAGTCCACCAAAACATCGGCAAAGTCTGACATCGGTTGGGCGATGGTAGATAATTGAGGAAAATAATTTTGGATAAATTTGGTCCCATCATAACCGATAATTTTTAAATCATCAGGGATGTTTATTCCTAAAGCGTGGGCTTGATTCATTACTAAGATGGCGGTTAAATCGTCAGTACAAAATAACCCATCAGTTTCTTCACTAGTCAAAATCCGTTTAATATCGAGATTTTTCATCGCCGTTGAACGCGCCATACTACGAATTTGGTGAACGATAGGACTTAAATTGTGTTCTTTTAAAAATTGTAAGTAGCCGGCTAAGCGATCATTAGTTGGTGAGGCTGATTCTTGGGAGCCAGTTAAAATAGCAATTTTACGAGCTCCTTTCAAATAGAGGTTTTCAGTCGCTAAGTATCCTCCTTGAAAGTTATCACTCCCAACAATGGGGATGTCATCTGCCAGATAACGATCAAATGAAACAATCGGCATCTGTAATTTTTCATATTCATTAATCCCTAAGTTATGGGCGCCGGCGATAATACCATCGACTTTATTGGCGGCTAACATATTTAAGTAATTACGTTCTTTTTCTTTGTTGTTGGCACTATCGCATAAAATAGAACGATAACCTAATTCAAACAATTTGCTTTCCAAAAGTTCCACCAACTCCCCGTAAAATGGATGAGCGACGGTAGGAAAAATTAAACCGATTAATTGGGTGTTTTTCCCTTGTAATGAACGAGCCAATGAGTTTGGCTGATAATTTAATTCTTTCATTGCTGCATGGACTTTATCAATTGTCTTTTGACTTAAAGAACCATAGTTATTAATGACGCGAGAAACAGTTGTCGGCGAAACACCGGCTTTTTTTGCGACGTCGGTTAGTTTTATTGTCATCTATTTCAGTCCTTATTTTTTCATGGACCGTAAAGGAAAAAGTGTACCTTGCCAGTTTTTATCTGTCATAACAGTTATCGCTGTTGCCGACTTTTCCGGGAAATAGCGAGCGGTTAAAGTTTGTTCACCTTGATTTATAAAGATTTCTACCACAGAAGAATCTACAAAAATTTGTAAATTAAGCGGTTGTTTTGTAATTTCAAATTCTCTTTGTGAACCAAAGGCAGTGGCAAAAGGGTGTTCGCTGTGGTTACGGTCAACTTTCATTTTACCATGCTTTGAATCAAATGAAATGGTTAAGCCATTATTTTTGATGGGGTCATGGAATAAAGTGATTGTACCTTTAGCGTCTTTTGTAAAAGTCAATTTTGCTTCATAACTGTTTGTATGCAGGTCAAAACTTTCAGTAGAAGAAGTGCCCTTTAGTTTTTGCATAGGTGTTGTTTGTAATTTTTTACTTTCTTGGATCGGTTGTTGGAAAAGCACATCTCCTATTAAGTGCAACTCTTTAACTAAGCTTAAACAATGCGCCCAACCTTCTTGATCGGTGGGGTATTCAATTTCGGGTAAGCCGATCCAACTAATTGCTAAAGCACGTCCATCCGGAGCATTAAAAGCTTGGGTGGCGTAAACGTCAAAGCCTTCATCTAAATTTTTTAAAGAACTAGCTCCGACTAAAGTATTCGTAGCTAAATCAAATTTTTCCGCTACCACATACATATTGGGATAGATATTGTCATAGTGGCAAATGTTTTTATCTAAGCCTTGGGGACAAAAAAGTAAAATCGGGCGTCCTTTATAAAAAACTAAATTGGGACATTCAATCATAAATCCCATTTTTTTATCAGTGAAAGATAACGGCCCGATAAATTGCCATTCTTTTAAATCATCACTAATATACGTTAATATTTGACCTTCTTGTTTGGTATTTTGAGCTCCAATCAACATGACATATTTTTCTTCATATTTAAAAATTTGAGGATCGCGAAATTCCTGCGTATAACCAGCAGGTGGACTAGGGATGAACGGAGTAGAAATTTTTGTAATTTCATTGTTTGTATCCATCAGCGCCCCCAATTGATAAGAATGACGCTCCCATTCTTGATCACGCACGTTACCGGTATAAGTCAGCAATAATTGATCACCAAGCGGAAACGCTGATCCAGAATAGACACCGTGACTGTCGTATTTACTGTCAGGTTGAAGCGCTAACCCTAATTCCTGCCAGTCGATTAAGTTATCTGAAACAAGGTGATACCAAGATTTTACCCCATGAACTGCACCAAAAGGGTAAGCCTGATAGAATAGGTGCCATTGATTATTAAAATAAGAAAAACCATTTGGATCATTTAAAAGTCCTGTAACAGGCTGAATATGGTAATTAAGACGCCATTGTGATTGGGCGACAGAATGGAGAAGTTCTTTTTTGTATTCAGTTGACCATTGTTCGTATGGTCGATATCGTTTTTGGGTATTCCAAGTAATCGATTTCATAAATTATGCTCCTGTCTTAAGTAAACGATTTCTAAGCTTATAGTAGAATATTGTGGTTTGTTTGTCAAACGTATAACAATTTTATTTTGACGTCATACTAGCTTTTTTGTTTAATTCTAGTTTATTTGAAGGAAAATGAAAAATATTTTTGATAAACGTTTGACAATTTTGTTTTAGCATGTCATACTAAAGCCAGAAAAAGCGATTACATTTTATTTATCCTTAATTTAATTTTGTATTTTGCACTTATTTACAAAAGGATAAAAACACAATGAACTTAGGAGGAAAAAAGATGGATTACAAAAAAGTTGCTGAAGAGATTACACAGGCTTTGGGAAAAGATAATGTTCTAGCGGCTGCTCATTGTGCAACTCGGTTACGTTTAGTTTTAAAAGACAGTAGTAAAGTTGATCAAAACGCGTTAGATAATAACGACGCAGTCAAAGGTACTTTTGAGGCAAATGATCAGTTTCAAATTATCATCGGTGCAGGGGATGTCAATTATGTCTATGAGGAATTTGTTAAATTGACCGGCACCAAAGAAGCTTCTACCGCCGATATGAAAGCGATTGCTTCTAATGGCAAGAAAAACAATCCTGCGATGGCGTTTATTAAAGTGTTATCCGATATTTTTGTGCCAATTGTGCCGGCCTTAGTTGCTGGTGGTTTACTAATGGCTATTAACAATGTGTTAACAGCACAACATCTTTTTGGGCCGCAATCTGTAGTTGAAATGTTTCCAGGAGTCCAAGATTTTGCAAGTATTATTAACTTATTAGCTTCAGCACCATTTGCCTTTTTACCAATTTTAGTTGGATTTTCAGCGACACGCCGTTTTGGTGGCAATCCTTATCTGGGAGCAGCGATGGGGATGGTTATGGTAATGCCGGACTTAGTCAATGGTTATGGCGTAGCCAATGCTATTGCAGATGGTTCAATGCCATATTGGAACATTTTTGGTTTGCAAGTGGCACAAGCTGGTTACCAAGGTTCTGTGCTACCGGTTTTAGCAGTATCATTTATTTTGGCTAACTTAGAAAAATTCTTTCATAAACGTTTGGCTAATGCTTTTGATTTTACGTTTACACCTATGCTAGCTATTATTATTACGGGTTTTTTAACTTTTACAGTAGTAGGCCCGATTATGCGAGGCGTTGGGGATGGTTTAACATACGGCTTAACGTGGTTATATGATACAACAGGAGCTATTGGGCTTGGGATTTTCGGACTATTTTATTCGCCGATTGTCATTACGGGGCTACACCAAAGTTTTCCTGCTATTGAAACAACATTATTAGCAGATGTCGCAAAAACAGGCGGATCTTTTATTTTTCCAGTTGCTTCAATGGCAAATGTAGCACAAGGGGCGGCAACATTAGCGATTATGTTACTAACGAAAAACGAAAAGCAAAAAAGTTTAGCAACTTCTGCAAGTATTTCCGCTATGTTAGGTATTACAGAACCCGCGATCTTTGGGGTAAACCTTAAATTGAAGTTTCCTTTTATCTGTGGGATGATTGCCTCTGGTATTGCCTGTGTAGTCATTGGTTTGTTCCATGTTTTATCAGTGGCAATGGGACCTGCTAGTGTGATTGGTTTTATCTCCATTGCACCTAAATCAATTCCATTTTTTATGTTGGGAATTTTAGTTAGTATTGTGGTTGGCTTTACGACAACTTATCTTTACGGTAAGAAAAATATGGCTTTATTAGCAGATGAAGCAACACCAAAAGCAGATGTTGCTGTGGCGATTAATGAAGATCCTGCACCAATGAAAACACCTAAAGATGAAGTGTTGGCTTCAGCGGTGACAGGCACTGCGATTGCTCTTGAAAATGTAGATGACCCAGTTTTTTCAACAGAAATGATGGGTAAAGGAATTGCGATTAAACCAAAAGAAGGGATTATTTACGCACCGGCTGATGGGGAATTAACAGTTGTTTATGATGCAAAACATGCTTATGGCTTAATGACGACCCAAGGAGCAGAAGTTTTAATTCATATTGGAATTGATACTGTGAATTTAAATGGAGTGGGTTTTACAACTCAACGGAAGTACGGTGAGTTGGTAAAAAAAGGGGACGTTTTGGGAACCTTTGATTTAAAAGCATTACAAGAAGCCGGTTATGATGATACAGTCATGGAAATTGTCACTAATACACAAGCCTATGCTGCTGTTGATGTCTTAAATAAGACGCAAGTTGTCGCCGGCGAAGATTTATTAGTTGTAAGTGAAGTTCAAAGATAAATTATAGTTATTTCTTATAGAAACACCAAAGTAAAAGCGTAATGAGCCGACCCCCAAAAGTTAGACCGAAAAGTCTAACTTTTGGGGGGCACTTCGTAAAACATACGCGTAACTTTGGTGTTTTTTATAGATAAAGAGATTATAGCGTTTTTATAAGTAAGTCCACAAGGTGTTTTTTAATCCAGCTTTGTAGACGGGATCTCTATGGCAATAAGCTGAATTTTGAAGAGAGTTGAAAATTTCAGCTTATTGCTTGAGAACGGGGAATTAGCTTATTAAGCAAAATTTAAAAACGAGGTTATGACAGAAGCTACTTCTGTCATAACGTTTATTTGGAAAAAGGAAATGTAACAAGACTTTTGTCACATCTCGCAAGTATTTGATATTTTAAACAGTTTTAGTAGACGTAATTTTTTTGAAATGGAAGTAGCATGTTTCAAAATCACCTTTTATACGAGGAATTAATAAGCCAGCATAATTTAACTCAGCTCCGCTAAAAACGGCTTGGCTATTTACTTCTTGATAAAGTGCGTCGTGGTCTAGATAGTAAGTTTTCAAATAGTGTGCTTTTTGTGCAGGTTGGGCTAAACCGTGAAAATAAACGACTAGTGCTTCGTCTTCATTTTTAAATAGCCAAGCACAAGCTGCAGTTTCAGTAGGTAAAAGCAGACGATAAAAGTCGCCGAATTGTAATAACTGGCGGTGCTTTTTATAAAATTTAATTTGTTTTTTTATTTCTGCAAGCGTAGTTTCAGATTGTTGATTTATTGCGAGTTCATAGCCAAAATTACCACTCATCGCAATTAAACCACGTGTTTTCAGCGGTGTAATTCGGCCAACTTGATGATTCGGGACATCAGAAACATGGGCTCCCATCATAATAGGTGGATAAAGATAGCTGTAACCACTTTGAATCCTTGTTCGGCATAGAGCATCAGAATTGTCACTCGTCCACGTTTGGGGCATATACGCCATCATACCAGGATCAAAACGTCCACCGCCACTGGAGCAATTTTCAAATAGAACTTCAGGAAACTTTGTCGTTAAAGTTTGTAAAATCCGATATAAGCCTAAAACATAGCGGTGAGCAATTTCTTGTTGCTGATCCTGCGGTAAAGTAAGGTTGCCCACTTCGGTTAAATGACGATTCATATCCCATTTAATATAATCAATTTTTCCAGTTTGCAAATAGCCAGTCAGCATGTCAATAATAAAATCTTGGACAGCTTCTTTACTAAAATCCAATACCAGTTGTTGTCGTCCTTGGGTTAAGGGATAATTTGGAACTTGCAATGCCCATTCGGGATGTTTATTAAAAAGTAAGCTCTCTTTTGAAATCATTTCTGGTTCAAACCATAAGCCAAATTGTAAGCCTTTTTCGTGAATTTTTTCAGCTAAGCCGGTAATTTTACTCGGAATTTTAGTTGTATTTTCAAACCAGTCTCCCAATGCTTTTGTGTCATCATTTCGCTGACCAAACCAGCCATCATCTAAAACGAATAACTCAATACCTAATTCTTTAGCTTTATCGGCTTGGTTTAATAAATCTGTTTCGGTAAAATCAAAATAATTTCCTTCCCATGTATTTAATAAAATTGGCCGCTCTTTTTTTTGCCAGGTTTTAGGAACCAAGTGCTCTTGGTAAAGATGATGAAATGTTTGAGACATACCGTTAAAGCCAGTTGTACTGTAGACCATAACTGCTTCTGGAGTTTCAAAAATAGCTTTTGGATTTAATTTCCATGAAAAAGTGTCCGGATTAATGCCCATTTGAACTCGGGATGTACCATATTGTTCTACTTCAACTTGGGCGATAAAATTTCCGCTATAGATAAGGTGAAATGCCATTACTTCACCGCTATTTTCGGTTGTGTTCCAGTTTGCCAGTGCCAAAAACGGCTGGTGCTGTGGACTGCTAGTTCCCCGATTAGAATCAATTCTTTGAATACCAGGGTGCAATTTTTGTCGGGTAATATTGGCTTCATTAGTATGGGCACCATTAAGGGTGACTAAATCATAATCACAACGAGGCAAATCTAACATTAAAGAACCAGCATTTTCTAAATAGATAGCTGTATTACTTAAGTTTTCAAAAGTTACACTGCGGGTAATAGCAGATGAATCGGTAAAAATACTGTAGTGTAAGATCATTTTTAGTTGCTGAATTGAATCAATTAATACAATTTCCAACGTCTTAGCTTTTGAACCACGAAGAGTAGGTAACTCTGAAAGTTTAGGTTTTCCGTCATAGATGCGATAGCTTTCATATTCAAAGGCGGTCACATTATTGCCGGCTTGATTAAGAAACTGATAATTTGCAATCCGATAATCGAGGCTTCCTTGAGTGCTTGTTTCTAATGGTAATGTGTTAAGCGAAAAAGTGCGCTCGCTACTAATAGGATTAGTATTAAAACCGCGATCGATAAATTGGGGTGGATTACTTTGATGATAACTTGTTAAAGCGGGCCCAAAGTAGCAATGTTGTAAATACTTGTCTTTTTCTACTTGGAAAATATAACTAATGGAATCGTTGCGTAAGTGAAAACGCTTTTCTTTTTCTTGGTAAATTATTTCCATTCTAATCGCCTCTATTCTCTTTTGATAATAATAAGATATAATAGAAAGATAGCGCTAAACAAGAAAAAATAATTTTGGGAAGGGTAAAAAATTGCAAGAGATAAATCAACGTTTTCATTATATTTCAGATGAAGGATTGCCTTTAATTTATGGGGTGGGAATTGGTTTTGGCGGGCAAGACTATTTTTGGGATGCGCGTCAGCGCAAGGAAAATATGCTCGTATTGCAAATGACGTTAACAGGAAGTGGTCAATTAAAAACACCCGGAGCAATGTTTACTTTAACCCCGGGGAAAGCCTTTTTAGGTGAAATTCCTGGTAATTATCAGTACTTTGGTGATAAATGGCATTTTTTATATTTAGAATTTTCTCCTAATGTTCGCCAATGGTTTCCGCAGTCTATCCAGGTGCTAACTTTAGAAAAAAAGTATCAGCTTGAAATAAAGAATTTGGTATCAAAATTAATTGAATCAGAAGTCGATATCTATTTAAACGCCAAGCTGACTTTTCAACTAGTACTTACCTTGAAAGCGGCGATTAAAAACCAAAACCTTGATCAGTCACCTAAAATGTTAAAAGTAAAAGATTATTTGAATAAAAATTATTCAAATGATTTTTCCCTTGATGATTTGGCACAAGAATTTGGCATGTCCAAATTTCGCTTAATACGGGAGTTTAACTCGGTTTATCAAATACCCCCTATGCATTATCTACAAAAAATTCGCATTAATCATGCGCAAGAGCTCTTGTGGCTAGGTAAAGAAGTGCAGTTTGTCGCAGAAGCTACTGGCTTTTCGAATGCCAATTATTTTAGTAAAGTGTTTCGCAAAGAAGTGGGGATGAGTCCATCTGACTACCGGGCAGGTAAGGAATTTTATCGGCGTTAAAAAACAGTTGCGATTAAAAACAAAAGTGCTCTGAGAAGTTAGATAAAAACTCTAACTTCTCAGAGCACTACAATTAGCGACTGTTTCTTTAATTTTTACGTTCCACGAGTCGGGTTTTCTTGGTGCGACCAATTATAAGAGGTACAGTTTCATATAAGACGTCACTATATTCTAAACCAAACCAGTTTTCTGGGGACATAGTATGTCGTTTAATCAAGAGTTTTGCCTGCATGATCTGACGTTCCCATTTACCTAGTTCCGTATTGTTAGAAAGCTCTTCTTCGATTAAGACAAATTGGAAATCACCGACATTTCGTCCCGGTGTTAAGGAATAACGTTGGGGTTGTTTTGGTAGCCGACCATCTTTCATTAAGTCATGAATAATTTGTCGGACGTAAACATTTACTTCCTGATTGACGCGAAAACCTAAATACAAACGGACAACGACAATAAAATCAGTTTCTAAGGTATCAACAGAAAATTCTTTAGTGTAAGGTTCATCTGTTACGACAACATTTACAAACCAATATGTTTGGGCCCGTTTTGGTCGTTTGTCTAAAATAGAGTAGACGAATTGTTTCCCAATTTCATCATCATTAATATGAGGTACTAGAAAAACCACGTTTGTTTGATACATTGGGATACTTTCATCTTGACGTAAAGCAGCTAATTGGGGGATATATTCTTTTAGATGCACGGTATCCGCTGCTTCTTCTTGAATAATATTGCCCCATTCCCAAATAATCATGACAGCTAAGATAAGTAAAGCAATAATCACAGCGACAAAGCCACCGTGTAAAAATTTCGCGGCACTGGAAATGAAAAAAATCGTTTCAATAGCTGCAAAGAAAAGACTAACACAAGCTGCTAGCAATTTATTGTGCCGTTTTTCTGATAAATAAAAGTAAAGTAAAAGAGTTGTCATAAGCATCGTTACCGTAATGGATAATCCGTAAGCTGCTTCCATATGAGAAGAGGTACGGAAAGTAAGCACGATTAAAGAACAAGCCAACCACAAAATAAAGTTCACCGCTGGGATATACATTTGTCCAATTGAAGATCCGGGATACATAATTTTCATTCGTGGCAATAAGCGCAACTTAATGGCTTCAGAAACTAAGGTAAAAGAACCCGACAATAACGCTTGTGAAGCAATTACAGCTGCAATGGTGGCAAATATAACCCCGAAAACCATCCAACTAGCTGGTAAAATACGGAAAAATGGATTTAATTGTTCAATCGCCTGGATTTTAGGGTCTTGATAAACACTTAATAACCAAGCAGCTTGGCCTAAATAATTTAATAAAAGGCAAACTTTGACATAAGGCCAGCTGACACGAATATTTTTCTTACCGACGTGTCCCATATCAGAATACAAAGCTTCCGCCCCAGTAGTTGCTAAAAAGATATTGCCTAAAATTAAAATGCCCAATTTGTTATCAGGACTAAATAAAAGTTTGATGGCATACATCGGATTTAAAGCGCGGATAACAGATAAATCTTGCCCAAAGTGAAAAAGTCCCATGCCACCTAAAAAGGTAAACCATAAAAACATCGCCGGGCCAAATGCTTTCCCTACCATATCGGTACCAAAACGCTGGACTGTAAATAAAATTAGTAAAATAATTAATGTGATAATTACAATCACATTTTGGTTCATCCCAAAACGATCATAAAAGGCTGGGATGCCCCGTAAGCCTTCAATAGCAGTTGTTACTGTAACCGCAGGCGTTAACACACCATCAGCTAGTAGCGCTGCACCACCAATCATAGCTGGGATAATTAAGTATTTGCTTTTTTTTCGCACCAACGTATACAGCGAAAAAATTCCGCCTTCACCGTGGTTATCGGCATTTAAGGCAATTACCACGTATTTAATTGTGGTTAAAAACGTTAGCGTCCAAAAAATCAGCGAGACAGCACCTAAGATAAAATCTGGATTGAGACTTTTTAAGCCACCGTTTTCTTCGACAATTGCCTTCATAACGTAAAGAGGACTTGTCCCAATATCACCATAGACAACTCCCATCGCAACCAGTAAGCCTGCTGCTGTTACTTTAGACATTTTCTGTTGACTCATTTTTTCCTCCTAAGTTTTGCTAAAATTAACTGAATAAGTTTCAAAAATAAAAACTTTCTCAGTTGGAACTTAGGTCTGGCAATGATGTTTTAGACCAGCGATTTACGCGGGATGTTGATCTAAAACCATAGTCTATCTATGTGCTACTCCCCTAATTAAGCTACATTATCGAGATTTTATAAGACAATGTCAAATAATAGTTGCAGTAAAAATCAAATATATTAAAAATAATTTATCTACATGCTAAAATAAGGAGAAGTAAACAGAGAAATGGGGAGTGAAAATGACTTTTTATGGCATTGATTATTTACAAAATAATGCAGGAGTAAACGATTACATTAAATATGGGTTGATTTTTGCCGCTTTGATTTTTTTAATTTTTGTATTTAGTACATATTTGCGACATCGTCTAGATACAAAATACCGAGATTTGACTATTATCTTTTTATTATTGTTACTTTTTTTACTGGGAGTACAGTATTCTGATTACAAACAAGATCAAAGCAATCATTCGCAGTCTTCCCAGATGGTCCATTTTGTTAAAAGAGTTGCCCAAGATGAAGTGGTTGCACCAGAAGAGGTATATGTTAACAGCACGACTTTGACGGACCAAATGTTAGTTTTAATCGGAGAAGATTGTTACCGCGTTACACTCAGTCAAGATGGGACGAACTTTAAAATGGATGCCGTAGCACTATTAACGGCCAAAGACCAGATTGTGAAACAAAAGTAGGGGGAATAAAGATGAGTTATTATTTACCAATTTTAGCCAAGTTTGCTTTGGGGCTAATTTGTTTAATTTTACAAATTACGATCATGGGAAAAGGCAACCTAGCTCCAACCTCTCCAATGGATCAAGTCCAAAACTTTGTCTTAGGGGGGATTATTGGCGGGGTTATTTATAACGAAGCCATTACTGTTTTACAATTTGTTTTAGTCTTAATTATTTGGACATTACTCGTTTTAGTTTTAAAATTTGCCAAAGAACATAACCGCTGGATAAAACGCGTGATTGACGGGGCACCAGTTACTTTAATTCGTAATGGGGCAGTAAATGTGCAGGATTGTCTGCGAATTGGTATTTCAGCCAATGACTTGATGTTTAAATTGCGTTCTAACGGCATTTTTGAAGTGGAAAAAGTAAAACTTGCGGTCATGGAACAAAATGGGCAATTAAACGTCATCGAATATGGCGCCGAAATGATTCGTTATCCGATTATTGTCGATGGCCAAGCAAATTTCGATTTATTAGAAATAATTGAAAAAGATGTTGACTGGCTAGAAGCAGAAGTAAAAGCCCAAGGGCACGACAAAATTAGTGAGATCTATTTGGGAGAATATTTAAATGGCAATGTCATTTTAACCGCTTATGAAACTTAAATTTAATCTAGATTTAAATTGAAATAAAAGAAAAAAACTGCCTTTATTAAAAAAAGTTGTTTTTAATTTATGAGAAATTTTATTTTTATTAGCGAATAAAATTTCTCATAAAAAGAACAACTTTTAGTGTGATTTAGTTTTTTATCTGGTTATTTTTATCAAAATAAAAATGGTAAAGGTTAGAAAATGTTTGTTATTAATAAGTTTTAAACGGTGTTCTTTTAATAAATTTCTTTTTCAGTGGCAAAGTTATAAAAAATGCAGGTTAAAATCATAAAACCTCTCACATTTTGCTAAAATTCCCGCAAATAAGTGGTAGCATAATTATGCAATAGGCTTAATTGTTTACCACGAGGGAGGAGTAAGGATGCGAAGTCGGAGAAAATTTATGGTAGGGCTGATATTGTTTATGTTAATTTCTGTTATTATATTAGTCGGCGTGTTGTTAGGTGTTTTGAAATATTTAGGATTGGATTTATTGGTATAGTACATATTTTTTTAATACATAAAAAAGCGTTCTCATCTAGAGAGCGCTTTTATTTATACGTTAAGATAAAAGTAGTTGCTAAAGCTGGATTTAAAAAGCTATCAGGTGGAAAACACCTAAACAAACGGCTTTAATTTTGCGAATTTTTTCATTTTTATCATCCAATTGTTCGTAAACTTCGCGAATAGTATCTTTAGTTAATAGATAGAATAAATAGCCGGCGCCACCAGCAATTAATGTGAAAATCAATAAGACCAACATAAGCGTCACTACACCTCGTAATTTCTATTTAAATCGCTACATAAAGTGGTTTGTATCCTAAATGATTTAAAATCTTTTCAAAATCACGAAATTGCATAATCAGTGTCGTCGAATTAATGTTGGGATGAAATCCGACTGTATCTTGTTGGTCGATATCTTTATCAATGACGACAGTGATTTTGTGATCATAATCATTAGGCAAAGCCAAAGGTGTGACCGAACCTGCGGGCACATTTAGTAATTCTACCAAATTTTTTTCCGAAACAAAAGATAGACGCTTTTCATTTAAGGTTTTCGCTAAAGATGTCAAATCTGCTTGTTTTTCATCTGGTAAAATGACCAAAAAACGATGTTCGCCTTTGCGCGGTTTTAAAACTAAATTTTTTACTTGTGGTCCGGGTAAAGTAAAAGGTACATTTTTAACGGATGTAATCGGTTGGTGGTCTACTCGTTGGTAGGAAATGTTTAATTCTTCTAGTAGTTGATAGGCAGCTTTGGCCGTAGCGAACATAAAAAAGACCCCTTTTAAAAAAATAGTTGACAAATTTCATTTCACCTTTTAAAGTTAAAGACAACCTAATAATACGACATCGATAAGAAGAGTAGCAAGTATGTCCATCTAAAGAGAGTCTCTGGCAGGTGAAAAGAGGCGATGACAATTTGTGAACCACATCTTGGAGTTGTTTTTCTGAAATACTAGTAAGAAAATCCGGGTATGCCCGTTACAGCAACAGTCATTGATAGATGACTTATAGAGACTCTTAGCTGCAAAGCAGGAGTGAAATAAGGTGGAACCACGTAATTTACGTCCTTTAGCGCTTGCGCTAAGGGACTTTTTTATTTTGGGATTACTTTTATCTATGGTGACTGATGGAGATTACTTTTGTGAAAAAGTAATAAAAAGAGGTGGAACCGCGGAATTACGCCCTCTGACTTTTATGTCAGAGGGCTTTTTTGTTTACAAAATAAGGAGCTGACGAGATGAATTATTTATTATCTGTTTTACCACAATTATTGTCTGGAGCAGGCATCACTTTAAAATTATTTGGTTTAACTTTACTAGGCTCAATTCCATTAGGGATTATTTTAGCCTTTGTATTAGCAAGCCACTTGCAACCTTTTAAGTTAATTGTGCAGGTGTATGTTTGGATTATGCGGGGTACGCCACTGTTATTGCAATTAATTTTTATCTTTTATGGGTTGCCACTTTTAATGCCAGCGCTGGTCTTGGAGCGCTTTGATGCTGCACTACTAGCTTTTATTATTAACTATGCTGCTTATTTTGCTGAAATTTTCAGAGGTGGCATTCAGTCTATTCCAGAAGGACAATACGAAGCAGCGCAAGTTTTACGCTTAAGCAAAATGCAAACAATCACGAAAATCATTATCCCACAAGTCGTAAAAATCACGCTTCCTTCAGTAGGAAATGAAGTGGTCAATTTAGTAAAAGATACGTCTTTAGTTTATATTTTAGGACTTTCAGATATGATGCGAATTGGTAAAATTGCAATGGAACGGGATACCACTTTGCTACCGTTAGTCGGAGTTGGTTTAATCTATTTGGTGATGACGGGGGCTTTCACATTGATTATGAAAGCTTTAGAAAACAAATTAAACTATTATCGTTAGGTGGGTGAAAATAATGTTGGAATTAAAGAACATCAATAAAGCATTTGGTAAAAAAACTATTTTTGAAAACTTAGACTTAAATATTCCTGATGGGGAGATTTTAGCGATTGTGGGTCCTTCTGGGGGCGGAAAAACAACTTTACTACGTATGTTAGCTGGCTTAGAAAAAGCGGATAGTGGTACTTTTTTACTAGATGGTAAAGCATTTAATCCGATTGCATTAAATGAACAAGAACAAGTTGTCGGGGTTGTTTTTCAAGATTTTCAACTTTTTCCCCATTTGAATGTTTTTGAAAATATTACGTTAGCACCAAAACTAGTTTTGAAGGAAAACACTGCGACTTTTACCAAAAAAGCTGAAAAGTTAGCTGCACAACTAGGATTAGAAGATTTATTACAAAGTTATCCTTATCAATTATCAGGTGGACAAAAACAACGGGTCGCAATTGCTCGTGCTATGGCAATGGATCCGCAAGTTTTGGCTTATGATGAGCCAACCAGTGCTCTTGATCCGGCTTTAAGAGAGCAAGTTGAAAAATTGATTTTATCTTTAAAAAAAGAAGGCGTCACCCAAATCGTAGTTACCCACGATTGGACATTTGCAGAACACATTGCCGATCAAACACTAAAAGTAACACCAAAATAAATTGGAAGTGTTGTAAAAAATAAGGAGGGTGTAAAAATGAAATTGAAAAAATGGAGTACATTATTAACTGTAGTGGCAAGTCTTGGTTTGTTGGTAGCTTGTGGGAGTAAGGAAGAAAATCCCAAAACAAAAGCAAATGAAATTCCAAAAGAAGTAGTCGTAGGGCTAGACGATACTTTTGTACCAATGGGTTTTAAAGACAAAGATGGGAATTTAGTTGGTTTTGACATTGATTTGGCTAAAGCTGTTTTTAAAGAAACCGGACAAAAAGTCAAATTTCAATCGATTGACTGGTCAATGAAAGAAACAGAACTTGATAATGGAACAATTGATGCCATTTGGAATGGCTACTCCAAAACGGCAGAACGAGAGCAAAAAGTCCTTTTCTCCGATACGTACATGGAAAACGATCAAGTGCTAGTTACACCGAAAAAGAGTAACATCACTACGTTTAAAGAGATGAAAGGTAAAATTTTAGGCGCTCAAGAAGGTTCTTCTGGTTATGACTTGTTTACTAAACAGCCAGAAGTGTTAAAAGATATTGTCGCAGATAACGACGCAGTTTTATACGCCAGCTTTAATGAAGCTTTTATTGATTTAGAAAATGGTCGTATTGATGGTTTACTAATTGATAAAGTCTACGCTGATTATTATTTAACGCAAAAAGATCAACTAGAGGATTACAACATTATTAAAGGACCGTTTGAAAATGAAGATTATGCAGTCGGAGTACGAAAAAACAATGAAGCCTTAGCTAAAAAAATTAATGAAGGTTTTAACGCTATCAAAGAAAATGGCGAATTTAAAAAAATCTCTGAAAAATGGTTTGGTGAAGATGTCTCACCCAAATAAAGTGGTTAAAACTTTTAACAGGTAGAACAAAACTTTTGTTCGCCTGTTTTTTTTTGTATAATAAGGAAGATGAAATGAGGGATTATAAAAATGGCACAACGAAAAAGCCAGAAGAAAAAGAAACGAGTAACAAAAAAACAACAGCAACAACAAGAAAAAATGATGTTGGCGGTAATTGGCGCCGCTTTTATAATATTTGCGCTACTTGGTTTATTTAAGTTGGGCTTTTTGGGAACTTTAATTGCTAATTGTCTTAGAATTATTGGGGGGAATACTTATCCTGTATTGGCAATTGCGCTAGCTTTATATGGACTATGGCTAATGGTCAAAACCACAGCGGCAAAATTGGAAAGTTTTCGTCGCTTTTTGGGTGGACTACTTATTTATGCGGGCGTTTTAATGTTTTTACACGCGTTATTATTTCGCAATGTAATTAGTGGTGACCCCAATATTATTAATACAACCTGGGGTGCTTTATTAGGGGACATTCGCACGAACCAAGTCAGTCAAAATGTCGGCGGTGGTATGTTAGGGGCTATTTTGTATCAATGTAGTTATTTTCTAGTATCCCAAATTGGAAGTTATTTCTTTGCCTTTTTATTAGCAAGTGTAGGTTTATTTTTAGTTAGTATGATGAGTGGTGGCGAGCTTTTAGAACATTTGCAAGCTGCCGGTGAAACCTTACAAGAACTTTTAGCCGGTGACCCTGCAAAAAAAGAAGCAAAACAGGCGTTAAAAAAAGCAAGACAAGCAGAAAAGGCTGCTACAAAAGCAGAAAAAATTGCTGCTGAAAAAGCCGCTGCAAAACGGGAATTAGAAAAAAATGCGAAAAATCAAGTTCGACCACAAACAGAAGGTGAAAAACTGGCGGAAACAGCAAAAAGTACCGTTGAAGTTGAACCAGAGCAATTGAGTTTTGTACCAATTGATCATTTTCAAGAAAAAGTTGCTACTGAGCCTGTAACGGAAACGAATAATTTAAACCAGACAACAGAGGCTGAGATACCAGACGACGGTGAAGATTTAGATTTTGAAATTCCAGCCGAAGCAGAAGATCGCGATTATCAACTACCCAATGTGACGTTACTAGACTCACTTCCGCCTACTGACCAGAGTGATGAATATCAAAAAATTGAACACAATATTGGTGTATTAGAACAAACCTTCCAAAGTTTTGGCGTCGAAGCAAAAGTTGTCAAAGCTAGCTTAGGACCTGCTGTAACCAAATTTGAAGTCCAGCCAGCAGTTGGGGTGAAGGTTAGTAAAATTGTCAGCTTAACAGATGATATAGCCTTAGCCTTAGCTGCTAAAGATGTGCGGATGGAAGCACCGATTCCCGGAAAATCTCTAATTGGTATTGAAGTGCCAAATAGTAGCATTAGTATGGTTTCCTTCCGAGAAGTGATTGAAGCCCAACCAGATCATCCAGATAAATTATTAGAAGTACCATTGGGGCGAGATATTTCTGGTCGGGTTCAAACGGCCGACTTAACGAAGATGCCCCATTTACTTATTGCTGGATCAACAGGTAGCGGGAAATCCGTTGCCATTAATGGCATTATCACAAGTATTTTAATGCGGGCTAAGCCCCATGAAGTCAAATTAATGATGATTGATCCCAAAATGGTGGAATTAAATGTTTACAATGGGATTCCGCATTTGTTGACACCGGTTGTGACAAATCCGCGAAAAGCTGCCCAAGCATTACAAAAAGTTGTCAAAGAAATGGAAGAGCGTTACGAGAAATTTGCCGCGGCCGGCGTCCGCAATATCACCGGCTATAATGAAATGATTTCAGAGCGAAATAGTAGTCATGGTGAAAATAATCCGATTTTACCTTTTATCGTAGTTATTGTTGATGAACTGGCGGACTTAATGATGGTGGCTTCTAATGAAGTGGAAGATGCGATTATTCGTTTGGCTCAAATGGCACGGGCAGCTGGAATTCACATGATTTTAGCGACACAGCGGCCGAGTGTGGATGTTATTACCGGGATTATTAAAGCTAACGTTCCTTCCCGCATGGCTTTTGCTGTTTCGAGTGGGACGGATTCCCGTACAATTTTAGATAGTAATGGCGCCGAAAAATTACTAGGGCGCGGGGATATGCTCTTTTTACCAATGGGTGAAAATAAACCGATTCGCGTGCAAGGTGCCTTTATTTCCGATCATGAAGTAGAGCGCGTGGTAGCCTTTATCACTGAACAACAAGGGGCAGAATATGAAGAAAAAATGATGGTCACAGAAGAAGACGAGACTGCAAGTGGTGCTAATGCTCAACCAGAAGATGAGTTATACGAACAAGCCAAAGATTTGGTGGTTGATATGCAGACTGCTAGCGTTTCATTATTGCAGCGCCGTTTTCGGATTGGTTATAATCGGGCAGCGCGTTTAGTTGATGAACTGGAAATGCACGGTGTGGTAGGCCCTTCTGAAGGAAGTAAACCGCGTAAAGTTTTAATTGAACCAGCCCCAACAGAAGAAGTCCCGCAAGATTTAGAGTAGCAAACTAACTTTTTAATGGAACAAAAGGAGGTAACGATGCAAGAATTTTTGCTTAAAATGTTACGAAAAATTACTGCCCTCACGCGTAACGGCGGAGCAGCAAACGGTAATACACTCAGCCGCAATGCTTATGGTGAGTTGGAAAAACAAGAACAAAAATTAAATGCATCAAAAAAAGAACAGACACCACCTCAAAAGTAAATTGTAATAAAAGAAAGCTATATTTTAGCTGATTTAATTTGTTTTCTAGACGTGCTTAGCTTAGCTAAGCAGTTTAGAAAACTTTTTTCTTTAGTACATATAAAAATCTTAGAAACTAGACAACTCTATTAGGGTTTTACTCAAACATATTTTTTCTTTTAGACAAAATGAGTCTTTTCACTTTTTTTATTTCTTTTCTTTCTTTAAAAAAGACTAAGCCAGGTTGAAAGATAGACAATAAATCTGTTATAGTATGGAGCGAATCTGTCAAAAAGGGGAAAAATTGTGAAAAAACCAACAATGAAACCATCTATTTATGGTTTAAATAAAGAAGAGCTAATGAACTGGCTGATTGAAAATGGCGAAAAGAAGTTTCGGGGCAATCAAGTTTGGGAATGGCTTTATGAAAAGCGTGTGTCAGAATTTGCACAAATGACGAATTTGTCGAAAGTTTTAATCGCAAAATTAGAAGAACACTTTGTTGTAAATCCTTTAAAGCAATTAGTAGTCCAAGAGGCAAGTGACGGTACGGTTAAATATTTATTTGAGTTGCCGGATAAGCTGATGATTGAAACAGTCCTAATGCGGCAAGACTATGGCATGTCAGTTTGTGTCACTACCCAAGTTGGCTGTAATATTGGTTGTACTTTTTGTGCAAGTGGCCTATTGCGAAAGCAACGGGATTTAACAACAGGTGAAATTGTCGCCCAAATTATGTTAGTGCAACACTATTTTGATCAACTGAATAATGGGGATCGTGTTTCCCATGTCGTCGTGATGGGAATAGGCGAACCATTTGATAATTACGATAATGTTATGAACTTTATTCAAGTGATTAATGATCCTAAAGGTTTAGCCATCGGTGCCCGCCACATTACGGTTTCTACAAGTGGTTTGGCCCGTAAGATTAAAGAATTCGCGAATAACGGCTTGCAAGTTAATTTAGCGATTTCATTACATGCCCCTAATAATGAAGTCAGAAGTTCCATGATGCGTATTAATAAAAGCTATCCAATTGAAGTTTTAATGGAAGCAATTGATGAATATATCGAAAAAACGAATCGACGGGTTACCTTTGAATACATTATGTTAAATAATGTCAATGATCGCCCCCATCATGCCAAAGAACTTGCTGAGTTGTTAAAAGATAAGAAAAAATTAGCTTACGTCAACTTAATTCCTTACAATCCAGTCAGTGAACACGATCAATATTCTCGTAGTGAAAAAGCGGATGTTTTACGCTTTTATGATATTTTAAAACGTAATGGAATCAATTGTGTAATTCGTAAAGAACATGGTACAGATATTGATGCGGCCTGTGGACAATTGCGGAGTAAAAAAATGCAAGAACAAAAAAAGCAAAAACAACACGCGTAAAATTACTTAATCGTTGTGATTAGAAAAGTGGCTGATGCCACTTTTTTTCATTTATATTCTGATTTAAGAAAAAGTCATATTATTTCCTGCATTTTTGAATTATTGGTAAACTACCTTTAAGACTACAGGAGGCGTGTGCCAATGTTAATTACAGAATTTGAACGGGATAATCCAATTTTAAAAGATCAATTGGCAGATCTTTTAGCCAAAACATGGCCTAAAGAATATGGTCAATCAGCTAAAACAGAAGTTGAAAAATTGTTAGCGCCAGAACGCATTGCGGTTGCTGCTTTAGTAAAAGAGGAGCTGGTGGGCTTTATTGGGGCGATTCCACAATATGGTCAAACGGGTTGGGAATTGCATCCTTTAGTAGTAGTGCCAGATTTTAGGCGACAAAATATTGGTGCTCGCTTGGTTTCTTTTTTAGAATCGGAAATTGCTTCTAGAGGCGGGATTACCATTTATTTAGGTGCTGACGATGAAAACAATGAAACAACTTTAAGTCAAATGGACCTCTATCAAGAACCTTTAGCAGCAATTGCACAAATTAAAAATTTGAAAAATCATCCATATAGTTTTTATGAAAAAATGGGGTATCAAATTACGGGTGTGATTCCTGACGCAAGCGGTTGGTTTAAACCAGATATTATTATGGCCAAACGGATTGGTGATTTTGAAGAAGTAACAGAGGATTAGTGGCTTTCTCACTGTGAGGTAAGGTGCTTTTGTCGAAAATCTACTTTAGAATAAAGGAAAAACAGGAGGTGTGACAAAAGACTTGTCGCACCTCCTGTTTTCGAATAAAGCTGATATGGCGCAAAAATTTAGAATTTAGCTGCGAGAACTTCTTTTTTTAGTTGATAAATTTTAGAAGGTCGGCCAATGCCAAGGGGTTTTTCACCAATTTCATCAAAATATTGCAACATCGCTTTTTTAAAGTTGGAATGATCGATACTTTTAAAATCCATGCCCCAAAATTTTGCAAAAACTTTGCGGGCTTCAGTGATCGTAAAAGTAGGTCCTAAAACTTGTAAAACTCTAGGTTCATGTTCCATTTTTTCTGCGACGCGTTTAAAAGCTTTTAAGACAATTTGACTGTGGTCAAAAGCTAGAGAATCGCTACCGGAAGAAAGGCCAGTTTTTAAGTTCAAAATAATCTCAACGTCTTGACCGCTGGTTAAATACAGCTGGCTTCCTTTTCGTTCCATGGTAAACCACCGAACTTCATCCGCATCATCCCCGGCACTTAATGGTTCTTCTCCAATAAAAGTTAAATAACTAACGGTGACTACCCAACCTCTGGGATCGCGATTAGGCGTGCTGAAAGTATGGAGTTGTTCAATATTGGATTTAGAAATTTCTACTCCCGTTTCTTCCAATGTTTCTCGTAGTACCGAGTCATCAGTTGATTCATTTGGCATTACAAATCCGCCAGGCAATGCCCAAGAATTACGATAAGGATGGCTTTTTCGCTTAATTAAAAGCATTTTTAACTGGTCTTCTTCTTTGTTGTAACACATTAAAACCATATCAACAGTTAAAGAAGGTTTCTCATATTCTGGGTGATCTTGCTTTTTATACCACTGCAGAAAGTCCTCTTCGGTGGCAACTTGTTCATAGTAATGTTTTTCTTCAGCTTTTGATGCAAACTCTGGCATAAAACTGCTCACCTCTACTTTATTTAAAAATAAATGGAATAATCAAATTGAATAAAAAGAAAATTAGGTAAAAAGGAGTTGTTTTGCTCGCTTTATCTTTTAAGCTAATTAAGCCTGAAATAGCGATTCCAATCAGTAAAAGGCCACGAATAATTGCAGTTGTGGTCAAAAAAGATTGTAATTGTCCCTCTAAATTAAAATAGCCATATAAGCGGCCGTAAAAAGCGCAAAATATCATGTGGAAAAGTGTTAAAACGGCAATGGCCGCGATTAAAAGCCGATGTTTTTTTGTCATAGTGTGTCCCTCAATTTCGTTAATCTCTTTCATTATACCAAAAAAAATTTCTTTAAGGCGGGCAAATCCAGTGAAAATGAATTTGCCTTTGTTTTTTACAAGGAAAAGCACTTAAAGAAAGTTAGAATTGTGGTATACTAGCTAAGAATCATTTACGTGATGTGTACTTAAAAATTTAGGTGACGACCTTGGTTGAAATGCGACGAATAGCCATTTGTGGTATTTTAGTAGCTTTTTAAAGCGACTGGTCCCAAAGAGTCATCTTCACTTTTTTATTACTAGGAGGAAAATCCATGGCTGGAAAAGAAACTTTTTATATTACAACACCGATTTATTATCCCAGCGGCAAACTGCATATTGGTAACTCATACACTACAATTGCCTGTGATGCGGTTGCACGTTACAAACGTTTAATGGGCTTTGATGTTTTTTATTTGACTGGTGTTGATGAACACGGTCAAAAAATCGAGAAAAAGGCATTAGAATTAGGTGTTGAACCCCAAACTTATGTAGATAAAATGGCAGCTGATATTCAAAAGTTGTGGAAAACATTAGATATTAGTTACGATAAATTTATTCGGACAACGGACGATTATCATAAAGCAGCAGTCCAAAAAATCTTTGATCGTCTTTTAACCCAAGGGGATATCTATTTAGGTGAATACGAAGGTTGGTATTCTGTTTCTGATGAAGAGTACTTTACTGAAACGCAATTAGCAGAAGTTTATCGTGATGAAGATGGTAAAGTAATCGGCGGTAAAGCACCAAGTGGGCATGAAGTCGAATTGGTAAAAGAAGAATCTTACTTTTTCCGCATGAGTAAATATGCTGATCGTTTATTGGAATATTACAATGAACACCCAGAATTTATTCAACCGGAATCTCGTAAAAATGAAATGATTAACAACTTTATTAAACCTGGTTTAGAGGATTTAGCAGTATCACGGACTACTTTTAAATGGGGCATCCCTGTTAAATCTGATCCAAAACACGTTGTATATGTTTGGATTGATGCCTTATCTAACTATATTACTGCTTTAGGTTACGGCTCAGATGATACTACTTTATTTGATAAATATTGGCCTGCTGATGTGCATATGGTAGGTAAAGAAATTGTCCGTTTCCACACGATTTATTGGCCAATTATGCTGATGGCGCTAGATTTACCATTACCTAAAAAAATCTTTGGTCACGGCTGGTTGTTAATGAAAGACGGTAAAATGAGTAAATCAAAAGGAAATGTAGTTTATCCGGAAATGTTAGTTGAACGTTACGGCTTAGATGCATTACGTTATTACTTATTACGGGCAATGCCTTTTGGTTCAGACGGCGTCTTTACGCCAGAAGATTTTGTGGCTCGAGTGAACTATGATTTGGCTAATGATCTAGGTAACTTATTAAACCGTACGATTGCGATGATTAATAAATATTGTGATGGCAATGTACCGGCTTATGCTTCTAAAGTGACTGCTTTTGATAGTGAATTATCCACAACGGCTGCAAATGTGGTAGGCCGTTACCACCAAGCAATGGATAAAATGGAATTTAGTGTTGCTTTAGCGGAAGTTTGGACTTTGGTCTCTCGGGCAAACAAATATATCGATGAAACTGAACCTTGGGTATTAGCAAAAGATGAAGAGCACAAGGCCGAATTAGATAGTGTCATGGTGCATTTAGCTGAAAGTTTGCGTATTGTTGCGATTTTATTACAACCAATTATGACGGAAACACCAAAGAAAATTTTCCAACAACTAGGTTTAGATGCGGAAACGATGGACTTAAAAGATTTGCGCTTTGGAGAATTTCCACGGAATACAAAAGTCGTTGCTAAAGGAAAACCAATTTTCCCACGTTTAGATCAAGAAGTAGAAGTAGCATACATTCAAAAGAAAATGACAGAAGGTGTTGTTACTCCAGAAGAAACAGTGAAGTGGGACCCAGAAGAAACAGAATTGGTTTCAGTTAAAGAAAAACAAATCAAATATGATGATTTTGATAAAGTAGAATTAAAAGTAGCCGAAGTTATCGACTGTCAAAAAGTCAAAGGAGCAGACAAACTCTTACAATTTCGTTTAGCTGCCGGAGATTCGCAAGATCGTCAAATCTTGTCAGGAATCGCTGAATTTTATCCAGATCCAAAAGCGTTGATTGGTAAAAAAGTTGTTATCGTAGCTAACTTAAAACCGCGAAAAATGCGTGGTCAAATTAGCCAAGGGATGATTTTATCTGCCGAAGATGAAAATGGCAACTTAGCTATTGTTGAAGCTCCCAAACAAATGCCAAATGGATCAGTAATTGCCTAATTTAACCGTGTTGTCAGTAACTAAAAGATGCTGACAACACGGTTTTTTTTACTTTTGTTCTAGTAAAAATTTTTTCTGAAATACTATTTCTAGGTGCTAAGCTGAAATTTCAAGAAATTTACAGCGCAATTTTTTAATTCTACCTTTATTATGCAAGTGTCAAAAAGAAGTCCCTTCAGTTTTTTTCTTTCTTTTTCCTAGTTGTCTTTTATGAAAAGTATTTGCTCGCAACTACAATCTACTATATAATGTTCTTTGTATTTATATGTTTTCATGAGGGAGTAACTAGCAGCATAAGCTGTGGCAACATCACCAACCGAAATTTATTTTCTGGTGTTGCCTTAATTAGTGAGACTTATGTATGTTATGCACATACACAAGTCTATTTTTTTTAGCTGACTTGTGGAGGAAAATTTCAAAGGAGGAACAAAATTGTCAGAAGAAAACAAAAAGCAGCAGTTGAGCCAAGCGTTTTATTCCCAAACGCCAGAAGAGGTTCTAAAAGAGTTAGATGCAACTGCTGAGGGCCTTAGTGCCACAGAAGCCAAAAAACGTTTAAGCGAATATGGTGAAAATGAGCTTGAAGAAGGTAAGAAAAAATCAATGGTTCAAAAGTTCTTTGAACAGTTCAAAGACTTGATGATTTTGGTTTTACTAGTTGCCGCGATTATTTCGGCTCCCCACGAACCTGTTGACTCCATCATTATTTTGCTTGTTGTAATTATTAACGCTGTGATGGGTGTTGTCCAAGAATCAAAAGCAGAAGCTGCAATTGAAGCATTACGGGATATGTCCACCCCAAATGCTAATGTTATGCGAGACGGTCATGCCTTATCAATTAAAAGTACAGAACTTGTACCAGGGGACATTGTCTTATTAGAAGCCGGCGATGTTGTTCCTGCTGATATGCGTTTAATTGAAGCCAGCTCATTAAAAATTGAAGAAGCTGCTTTAACAGGGGAATCAGTCCCAGTTGAAAAAGAACTCGTTGTTTTAGAAGGCGATGAAATTGGAATCGGCGACCGCATTAACATGGCTTATTCTAATAGTAACGTCACTTATGGTCGCGGAAAAGGTGTTGTTGTAAACACTGGGATGAATACTGAAGTTGGTAAAATTGCAGGAATGTTAGCTGCAGCTGACGAAACGGAAACACCACTAAAAAACAACTTGAATCACTTAGGTAAATTCTTAACGGCTGCAATTTTAGTAATTGCTGTCATTATGTTCTTATTTGGTACATTAGTTAACGGTACACCGTGGATGGATATGTTATTAACGTCTGTATCTTTAGCTGTTGCAGCGATTCCAGAAGGATTACCGGCAATTGTAACGATTATTTTAGCGTTAGGAACGCAAGTTTTAGCTAAACGTAATTCCATTATTCGGAAATTACCAGCGGTAGAAACACTAGGTTCAACCGATATTATCGCATCTGATAAAACTGGTACGTTGACATTAAATCAAATGACAGTTGAAAAACTTTATACCAACGGGCAACAATATCCTGCCAGTGAACAAATTCCTGCCGATAATATGGCGCTTAAAGTGATGAACTACGCCAACGACACAAAATTCAGTCAAGAAGGGGAATTAATCGGTGATCCAACTGAAACAGCCCTTGTGAAATTTGGTCAGGATCAAGGGTTTAACGTGACTGAAAAAGTAGCCCAAGAACCTCGTGTTGCGGAACTACCTTTTGACTCAGAAAGAAAATTGATGTCTACAATTCACCAACAAGCAGACGGTCGCTACCTGGTGGCTGTTAAAGGGGCACCAGATGTGTTATTAGGTCGTTGCACACAGTATCAAGTGTTTGATGACGTAAAACCGATGAATAAAGCAGAAGAGCAAACCATTTTAGACAACAATAAAGATATGGCCAAACAAGCGCTACGTGTGTTAGGGATGGCTTATAAATATGTTGATTCAATTCCAACTGAATTGGATTCTGCAGTCGTTGAAAATGATTTAATTTTTGCCGGTTTAGTCGGCATGATCGACCCTGAACGCGCTGAAGCTGCCGATGCAGTTAAAGTCGCCAAAGAAGCAGGTATTCGTCCAATTATGATTACCGGCGACCACAAAGATACCGCAGAAGCTATTGCGGCTCGTCTGGGAATTATTAAAGCTGGCGATGATGCAGCTGTTTTAACAGGTGCTGAATTAAATCAAATGTCAGATGAAGAATTTGCTCAAAAAGTGGCAAATTATTCTGTCTATGCGCGGGTATCACCTGAACATAAAGTGCGAATTGTAAAAGCTTGGCAAAAAGAAGGTAAAGTTGTGGCCATGACTGGTGACGGTGTCAACGATGCCCCTGCCTTAAAACAAGCCGATATTGGGGTTGGTATGGGGATTACTGGTACTGAAGTTTCAAAAGGTGCTTCTGACATGGTCTTAGCAGATGACAACTTTGCGACAATTGTGGTGGCTGTTGAAGAAGGACGTAAAGTTTTCTCTAATATTCAAAAAGCCGTACAGTATTTATTAGCTGCTAACTTAGGGGAAGTTTTAACACTCTTTATTGCTACAATGCTAAACTGGGATACATTATTACCAATTCACCTATTATGGATTAACTTAGTAACAGATACATTCCCTGCGATTGCGTTGGGGATGGAACCAGCTGAAAAAGATTTAATGAGCCACAAGCCAAGAGGTCGTAATTCCAACTTGTTCTCTGGTGGTGTTTTCTCAAGTATCATCTATCAAGGGATTTTAGAAGCAGCGACTGTCTTGTTTGTTTATTGGTCTGCTATCCAATGGCCCGTTCACGCAACGTATGAAGCAATTCACAGCGATGCGTTAACAATGGCCTTTGCAACATTAGGGTTGATGCAATTGTTCCATGCGTTTAATGTGAAATCTGTTCACCAATCCTTATTTAAAGTGGGACCATTCCGCAACAAATCATTTAACTGGGCGATTTTACTGTCATTTTTCTTAATGATGGTTATTATTGTTGTTCCTGGTCTAAATGATGTTTTCCGTGTTGCCCACCTTGATTTATATCAATGGGGAATTGTCGTTGGTTCTTCCTTTGCAATTATTCCAGTAGTGGAAATTGTTAAAGCCGTTCAACGAGCATTAGGAAAAGAATAGAATACAAAAAAAGCTGTGACAAAAAATTGTCACAGCTTTTTTTTCGAATAAACGGTGTGACAAGTAACTTTTTTGAAATAAGATAGAATTCCAAAAAATTTGAAAAACAATTTTCAGCAATTCGGTCTTATTACTTTCAGCTAGTCACTTCAATCGTAACCTCTTTTTTTATAAACGACATTTCATCAGCAACTTCTTTTGAAGCAATTTCATCTTATCGCTTGCGTGTAAACGAGATCGTTTCATTTTTATTGTGTTATTTTATAAAGTTATTTTTGGTAGTGACAGCACTATCTTTTTACCTGGAAATAAAAAGAGGACAAAGTGATGTTTCCCAACTTTTGACCTCTGAATAATTATGCTATGACAATTCGTTTTTTAACGGAAATAATACGCTGCTATTCTTTTTTGTAAAGTGTTATTCTGAAAAAAATAACGCCTTTGTGGTTGACAAACCGCTGCCACAGTCTTATGATGTAGTCACATTAATAAATGATGACTGTGATGGAAACACAGTAGGATAATAGCCGCTGTTTAAGAGAGCTGGTGGGGCTGCAAACCAGTACACGCTATTGTGTGAATTACACTTCCGGAGTCTTGGCGTAAAGCCACGCGACAGCGTTAAATGTTTGAGTGATATACTTTTTTTAAAAGTATATAATTTGGGTGGTACCGCGAATTTTCGTCCCTTGGCAATTTTGCCAAGGGACTTTTTTGTTACTTTGTTTTTTAGCTGCTCAAATTTTAAACCCATTCATAAAACGCTTTAAAAAATTTTTTAATAACACCTATTAATTTTGCTATGCCAGCAGTTTACTGCTTTCATAAATATAGACGGAGGTCAATAAGATGAATATTATTGATGAATTAACGTGGCGGGATGCCATCAACCAACAAACCAATGAAGAAGGTCTACGTAAACTCGTAGATGAAAAGAGCATTGCGCTTTATTGTGGTGTCGACCCAACCGGCGATTCCATGCACATTGGACATTTAATTCCTTTCATGATGATGAAAAGATTTCAATTGGCGGGCCACCGTCCATATATTTTAATCGGTGGTGGTACTGGTACAATCGGTGATCCTAGTGGTCGTACAACAGAAAGAACGTTACAAACAATGGAAACCGTTCAGCACAATGTCGACGCGTTATCCAACCAAATGCGCAAATTATTTGGTAAAGATGCCAATATCAGTTTTGTAAATAACTTTGACTGGTTATCTAAAATTTCATTGTTGGAATTTTTACGTGACTACGGTAAAAACTTCAACATTAACACAATGTTAGCCAAAGATATCGTTTCAAGTCGTTTGGAAGTGGGAATTTCCTTTACAGAGTTCACTTACCAAATTTTACAATCCATCGACTTTTTACATCTATTTAAAACATACGGTGTGCAATTACAAATCGGTGGTGCCGATCAATGGGGCAATATTACAGCGGGACTTGATTTGATTCGTAAATTAGAAGGCCCTGAAGCTGAAGCCTTTGGTTTAACTATTCCATTAATGTTAAAAGCAGATGGTACTAAATTCGGTAAAACTGCCGGTGGTGCTGTTTGGTTAGATCCTAAGAAAACTTCACCATTTGAATTCTACCAATTTTGGTTAAATCAAGATGATCGTGATGTTATTAAATACTTGAAATTCTTTACTTTCTTAGATAAAGAAGAAATTGATGCTTTGGCACAAAAAGTTGCCACTGAACCAGAAAAACGCGAAGCGCAACGCCGCTTAGCTGAAGAAGTTACTCGCTTTGTTCACAGCGAAGAAGACTTAAAAGAAGCACAAAAGATTACCGAAGCGCTATTTTCCGGTAATATCAAAGATTTAAATGCTACTGAAATCGAACAAGGCTTTAGCAAAATGCCAACGGTTGAAATTTCCAGCGATCCAGAAAATATCGTGGAATTATTAGTAGCAACAAAAATTGAACCATCAAAACGTCAAGCACGAGAAGATGTTTCAAACGGAGCTATAAGTATTAACGGTGATCGTATCACTGATTTAAATTTTGTCGTAACACCATCTGATCATTTCGAAGGAAAATTCGTTGTGATAAGAAAAGGTAAGAAAAAATACTTTTTGGCCAAAGTATTAAATTAGAATTTGATAATTTTTTACCTTGAAAAACAATGATTTTCATTTTCCAATTCAAATGATGAACTGGTCTTAAAAAAGTAAAAATCACTGTTAATACGTTACAAGAGAGCACGATCTGTCTTTACAGGTCGTGCTTTTTTTTATCGTAGTTAAAATAAAGGCTCTTCGTCAAATTGTGTTGG
>NZ_JXKG01000008.1 GCF_001885735.1 Enterococcus canintestini
TTCAGTTTTCAAAGGTCTACATCAGCTGTTAAAAGAATGTGTTTAGAAATCAACTTACTGTCGTTTCTCATTTATTTAACCGCTTGATCGTTGCTTTTTAAATGTTTCAGCAACTCTTATATCTTATCAGCTGACATTTTGTTTGTCAACTGTTTTTTTCAAAAAGCTTTGAAAACTTTTTGAAATGATATTTCATAAAAGTGCTACTCATTAAGCAACTTCGTTAGTTTAGCAATCATTGTTACAATTGTCAACAACTTTTTTCAAAAATATTTCAAGTTGTTTTCAACTGTGTGACTGATTCGTCAACGTTGATTAATTTACCACTTCTCCGGCTTTGGGTCAATGATTTTATTTGCTCAATACATCGAAAAAAAATCAAACTGAAAATCATTTTTTTGTTTCATTCGCTTTTTTTGCGCTTTCATACTTATAAAATCCAGTTATCCGAGACTTAATAGTCTCAAAACATTCATTTTGTTCTTTATTTAGCTATTATAATTCGTTAATTTTTTTCACAAAAAAAGGAGACTCTCATCTCCTTAAGACTTATTTATCTCGTGTTAAAAAGCGTATACGTTTGTCTTCATCGCGATAAATAATTGTTTCTTCATTCAAATACGAAAAAGTCAATTGCTCTAATTCCGGTTCACTGATCATTTTTTCGTATCCGGTAAAAATATCATGAATATATTTTTTATAAGCATGCTTTTTCTTCAATCTTTTTTTCATGAGGCACCTTCCTTTTTCAAATCATTGTCATCTTACCAAATGTAGAGTTGATTGGACAAGTGATTTTCGCAAATTGCAATTATCTTATGAAGGTTATGTGTTCCTCGTAATTTTATACTTACTACAATTTTCCACCACTTTAATCACATCAGACAGATTATCTATAATTAAATCTGCCTCATTTTGGTTAATTGGAAAATCTTGTTTTAATGCTATCGTATATAGTTGGGCAGCTTTGGCCGAAGCTATTCCTACTGGTGAATCTTCCACCGCAATATACTTATCACACTGTAAAGCTTCTTTTGAAAGCAGGTAAATTTCAGGATGTGGTTTACTTTTTGTCAAACTTTCACCTGAAATGATAAAATCAAAAAAAGATTCTAA
This sequence comes from Enterococcus canintestini, assembly GCF_001885735.1. Taxonomy (GTDB): domain Bacteria; phylum Bacillota; class Bacilli; order Lactobacillales; family Enterococcaceae; genus Enterococcus_C; species Enterococcus_C canintestini. Next base: position 1,117 of record NZ_JXKG01000008.1, read on the forward strand.
ATTATTTTGATTTAACATCGCTTTGATTTCGTTTTCTGGAGAAGAGGAGGCTAACGCTATTTTTATTTGATTGTACTTTAAGTAAGCTAAAACTTCCTTTACATCACATCTTAGAGCTTTCACAAAATCAAGCGGATGTGCTTTGCGATACTTTTGATATTCTTTTTTTAAAATTGCCCGATTTTCTACGTCTGGAACTAATACTTGCCAAATCCCATCTTCTGTTAATCCAACAAAGTCAAGTTTATCTTTTGAGCCCGGAGTTAGTTTTTTTTCCTTAAAAAAATTCATTCGGCGTTCAAAATAAAAACTTTCTGAATCGATTAAAACCCCATCCATGTCAAAAATTACACCTAAAGTCATTGTAACCTCTCCTTAACCATTAATAATTTCGTGAATTAGACGCAATTCTAAATCAGAAATCTTAATGGTATATTCGTTTTCAACGTTTCGAAAAGCGCGATGGATCAGTTCCATCTCAGAACCCGCCTGTTCCATATAAGGTATTAAGTCTGTTTGTTCATCTACGCTTTCTTTCCTTAAAATTCGTTCAATCATACAGCAGCAATGTAAATAAAGTAAGAATAATTTGCTGTTTGACAATGTAATTCCTAAATTTTCTTCTGCTAAAGAAACAGCACTTTGCACTAGTCGCAAAAGCTTAGTCGCATCTAAAATGGTTAAATTCTCTATAATTTTATTAATTGAAAAACTAAACATCAACTGTTCTTTCAACGCTTTATCACTAATATCAAAATAGTCTTTTAAAATTGAGACAAATTTTTCGATGTCTGTGCCATTAATTAAGTGGTCCAACCCAATATAAGGAATTTGTTGAATTTTCGGATTTTCTGTTCCTACAATCATTACGACTTCATACATTTGAAAAGGATCTTCGTAAAGTTTATTTTTTTCTAGTTTATGATAGTCATATGGAATAATCGCCAATTCCTCACAATAATCTTCCAAACAATGTTCTAAAATTTCTTGAATTTGGATAGCTGATCCCATTCCGGTATAACAACAGGTTAAAATAGCTTGCTTTTTTTCTTGTTTTGGTAAAATTAATTGCTTTTGAACTTTATTTTCAATTTCAATTTTTTGACTAATTTCAGAAATTGATAACTGACTTTGAAGCAAATGACCAATTTCCAAGACTAACGGTGTCGAAACATAATCGATAATTAGTAAAGGACCTCTTAGCTTATTTTGTAATCGTTCTCCCAGTTGATTTAAAGAACCCATATCCACTAACAAAATTAAGCCCGCATCGGTCCGATAATCGTTAATAAAACGAATAACTTGTTCTTCTACTTTATCTAATGTGATATTTATTGGCATATCATAAGCATGAAAAATATTTTGTTTTAACATCCTGTTACCAACATTTGCCATGCTGCTAGCAGTGGAATAGCCATGAGCTAAGATAATGCTTTTAATTTCCTTTTCTCGTGGTGTTATTTGCAAACCGTGAAAGTAAAAAGAAACAAATATTAAGTCTTCATCTTTAAAATCCTGATCCAATTGTCTTGAGATATGCCCTAAAACTTTTTTAGCATACCAATATGAGGTATCCATTGAACTAGAAATAAGGTGTAAAAGTTTATCTTTAATGGTTTGCCACTGGTGATTTTCAGCGATAGCATCTGTATTATTTTTCCGATAGAGGTATTGAGCCAATGCAATAACACGGTTTCCATCTTGATCAAAGCCATAATTTTCATGCATCCAATCAAAAGTTTCACGAATTTGGTAGGTCAAAACTGAATAAAAAGATTCTTCACTTGCATAATTATCTTTAAAAATAAATTCATCCATTAAGTTATTCACACGATTTACCATTGTTTCAATAAAATCTTTAATAGTTAAATCTTGTGTTTCTACTTTTTGATAAAGTTGACGCATCTGCTCAAATAACTGTCGAATTTGCTTAGCTTCAAAAGATTCTAAAAAGACTTGATTGGTCGTATGCGGTAAATATTGTCGATCCGGCAAAGCTTTAATCGTCTTTTTTAGTTGTCCCTTTAAACGCAATGCATTTTCAGAGGGTAAATCTTTTAAACGGACACGAATAGCCTTATTGTTTTGATTTTTGGCAAATGCACTGCCGCAAACGTATTTGACAATATTCTTAATTTTCCCAACATTACCTTCTAAATCGCTATTTAACAAAAAATCGATAAGCTGATAACTGACATCCACTCTTTTAGATAAAATATTGGCTTCATTAATAAAAAAAGTATCAATTAATTGCATTCTTTCAGACTGTGGGCGTTGTTCATAGTTAGGTAATGAGACAATAACTGGCAAACGACGTATAAAGGTCGGTAAAAAAGTCTGATACACGTTTTCAGTCGTAGCAAAAATTAAACGGACATTGGCTTTTCGTTTGATAGCATTATCCCCCATTGGCGAAAATTCACCAGTATCCATAAAAGTAAACAACTTTTCTTGTCCTTCATCTGATAAGCGATGGACTTCATCTAAAAATAAAATACCGTTATTAGCTTTTTCAATCAGACCAACGTGTTCCTTTTCTGCCCCAGTAAACGCACCTTTAACGTGGCCGAATAAGGCCGAAGACAACAGTTCTGGATTATTAAAGTACTGTGCACAGTTATATGCAATAAAAGGAGCGTCTTTTAAAATGACTTTTTCTGAAATAGCATATTCGTGAATTTTTTCAGCTAGAAAAGTTTTTCCCGAACCACTACTACCGGATAAAAGAATAGGTAATCCATTATCAGGATATAAAATAGCTGTTTTTACTTGGTCGATAGCTTCTTTTAAACTCCCCCTAGCTCCAATCACTGTTTCTAAAACATTTTGTTTTTCTAATTCAAATAATTCTTCCCAACTTTCATATTCTGATCCTTTCACTACAATTCCAACTTCAGCGAGGACTGCAATGTGTAAAAAAGAAACTGGATAGCCTTTAACTTTTACAAGTATCCCTTCTTTTAAACCTTGGTTTAAATAAGAACTAGTTGTACTGCGGTTTAAGCCAATATTTTCACTAATAACAGAAGCTGAAAAGTCAGCTTTATCATGGTTTGGATAATCCCGAGTTATTTTTTTGATATATTCTTCTACTTTTTGATTCATGATAAACACCGCCTAAGTTCTTTTCTTAAAATAATTGTAAGAGATTTCACAATAGCTTTCAAGCTAATGAAAGAAAAGCCGAGGCAAATGCCCCAGCTTATGAAAGTTTAATACTCTAGTTTCCACATATAACGACGTTTAGTTAACGGATGTTGTCGTGCTTTTGCAAGCTCTTCGGCATAGACACGAAAAACTGCGGTAATAACAAATGGATTAAAGTAATCCAAAACTTCCTTATCAATTTCAGCAGACAATCCCCAGTCTAACGCATCCACAACTTCTGTTTTCGCATCAAAACGATCTAAGAAAGTTAAGGCGCGTGCATCGATTGCGCGTGTACGTCCATCGTTCATCAATAAGATGAATGGAACGTTCTTATCTGTAATTTCAAAAGGACCGTGGAAAAATTCTCCAGCATGAAATGTCCCTGAATTAATCCACTGCATTTCCATTAATAGACAGATTGAGCTAGAATATGCTACTTCATGTGTGGCACCTGAACTCATCACATAGATAACTTTTTCATCTTTAAAACGTTCAGCAAATTGCTTCGCTTGAAGACGCGCATTTTCAGCACTTACTTGTGATAAATCATAAATCTTACTAAAACCAGCCATCATTTTATCATAGTCTGCATAACCTTCGATTTGGTTTAATAACTCGACTGCCAGTTGCAAACAAAAACCTGTTTTTTCAAGTTTTGCAGCATAATTTTCAGAAAAGCGATGATAAATGACGTAATCTGCATCTTTTGTTAGCGGTGAGTCAACGCTACGTGTTAAACTAATAACTGTGGCACCTTTTTCTTTGGCTACTGCGTTAGCTTGGACAGTTTCAGGAGTGGTACCTCCTAATGAAGCTGAAATAACAACAGTATGCTCGTCGACAGAACGAGGTGTCGCATAATTGAATTCATTGGCGGTAAAATGACTTACACGTAATTGATTGGCATTTTGATCTAAAAAGTATTTGGCTGGGTACAAATCAGCTTTTGAAGCACCACACCCTACAAATACAATTGATTTCACTTCTTTATTGCTGACAATCTCTTTTACAATCTCTTTTGGACTTAACTTTGAATTCATGTTTGAATTCCTCCTCATAGCTTTATTATTTTTAACCTGAATCAGGTTTGTCCCTTAACTAAAAATTCCGCAGACACTTAGTAAGATCCCACCCACAATACAAATGGCTAACATCACCCCAGTACGGACTTTCTTTTGCAATAACCAATACATAAGAAACGTTAACCCTAATGGAATCAATTGTGGCATAATATTATCTAAAACATCTTGTAAGACAAAAGCTTTCCCAAATTTCAAAGGGGTAGTAATGCCAATCATACTGGCAATCATCGCACCAATTACCATTAAACCGACAATCGTACAAACATACATAACTTTATCCATCAAACCTTCTTGATAAAGTTTGGCAAGATATTTATTACCAGTGTTATATCCAATTTTCCCGCCATAATAAGTCACCAAAAACGATGGCACAAACGAGATAATCATTGCCAAAATTGGCCCTAAAATACTACCTTGTTGCGCTAAATTAATCCCAAAACCAAAAGCCAACACCCGCACTGTTCCTTGGAAAAAGGAGTCCCCGATGCCAGATAACGGTCCCATTAAAGAAGTCTTCAATGCACCAATTGCTTCAGGGTTGAAGTTTTCTTGGTCTTCAGCATATTGCTCTTCCATTGAAGCGGCTAATCCTAGTACAAATGCGCTGGTTTGCGGCGTACAATTGTAATAAGCCATGTGTCGTTCGTATGCTTCCATTTTTTTGTGAGCATCTTCTGGTTTAGCGTAAATTTTGTCAATAATTGGTGCAATCCCATACATAAAACCCATATTCATTTGACGTTCATAATTCCACGAAGCTTGAATTGCCCATGAGCGCCAGAAGAACTGCCAATACTTCCAACTATTTGGATCTTTTTTCGTCATTTTTTAAACTCCTTTCTACAAGTCATCTAAAGGGTCAGGTTCTTGGGACGACATTGTTCCTTTATTGCCGCCACCAAAGTTCACTTGAGCCATTACAAAAGCGACAATACAAGCAAATGCTGCCACCCCTGTTATACTTAATCCCGAATAAGCTGTGATTAGAAATCCTAACAATAGAAACGGAATCATTTTTTTAGTTAACATAGTCTGCAATAATAAAGCAAAACCATAAGCCGGTAATATTTTACTAGCCAGCGTCAATCCATTTGTTAACCAAGCCGGAATGCTATCGACAATACTTTTAACTAAATCAGTTCCAAAGTAAATTGCTAAGAAAATCGGGATAAAATACATTAGCGAATACAAAACAGAACCATAGACGATATGTATTCGTCTAGCACTGCTAAATTTTCCTTCAGAAATTAAAGTATCCGCTCGGTGTGTCAAATTAGATAGTACCGTTCGCATTAAAATACCTAACATTTGGCCTAAAACAGAGATCGGAATAGCAATCGTTAATGCTGTTTCGGCATTTGATCCAGATAAAATAGCAAAAGCTGTCGCAATAATAGAAGCCATATTCATATCTGGTGGTGCTGCAGCACCAATATTTACTAGACCTAAAGACATCAACTCCAACGATGCCCCAACCATTAATCCTTTTTCTAAATCTCCCAATACTAAACCAACCAGCGTACTGACAATCAAAGGCCGTTCAAAGTTCAGTCTACCTAACAGTCTGGAGTCCAGAATACAAAATATTCCGATTAAACCCAGGGCAATCGATTGAAACAACATAATGCAAACCCCTTTCTTTTAAATCATTGTATTTAAATCTTCTTTTTTAGAAGTTGGAACTTGCTGCATAAATTGGGCAATTCCCATTTCCTTCAATGCTTTGGCATCTTCAATTTCATTTTCTGTTAAAAAAATCGCGTTACTAAATTGTTTAGCTCCTTCTTTTTTTATGATGCCTCCATAATTAATGGCATTAATTTTGGGATAGCCTGTGCAAAATTTACGTACATCTTTAGTATTTCCGAAAATCATCATGATATTCTCGTTCAATGTTTCAACTTTTGCCATTTTGCTAAGGGTGTTGTCAACAGTAAAAATATTTAATTTTATACCTTGTGGTTTGGACAACTCTAGTGACATTTTCTTAAATTCATCATTTGCGGCTTCATCATTGACAACAATAATCCGGTTTATTTGTAATGATTTACTCCAAGAAAATACAACTTGTCCATGTAATAATCGATGATCAATGCGTACCAGTTTAATCATAGATCATCCCCTCCTTTTCCAGTTGTTTGTAATAGACGACTGCAATCAATTAAAGAATTTTGACTTTCTGTAATAATCGTTTGTAAATCACTTGCATTAATTTCACCCACTTGCGTTGCAATCGAAACCACCAGTGGAAGATTCATTCCGGTGATCAGATGTATTTCAGGGTTTTCTTTTAAAAGTGTTAGCATTTCGTTGTTTACGCTACCGCCTAAAATATCGGTTAGAATAAACAAATTTTTTGTCCCCATTTTTTTGATGAAACGTTGCATCTGTTTTTCAATTGGCTCATCTTCATCACGATAAGCCGATAGTGCGTAAATATTATCTGTTGGTCCTAAAATCATTTCAGCAGTTTGTTTTAAGCCTTGGGATAATTCGCCGTGACTTGCTAGAATGATAGTATTCATATTTTCTTCCCTCCTTACTGACACTTTATTAGAAGCAAGATGCGTGCCAATTTCTGGCGATGTGAAAAAAAGCGGCTAATACGCATTTCTCCCAACACTTCCAACACAATTTACTTTTACTTAAATAGTGTTGAGCTATCTTCTGCAAAGTGTTGAGATACGAAGATGTTGGATCTTTTTAGAATAAATTTCTCTAATTTTGCTAAAAAAAGACAGCCATCAAAAATTGATGACTGTCTTTTTTATCTAATTATCTTGGTGCAATATATGTTACGTTACTTGAACGCGCGATACTATTTGGAATGATACGATAAGAAATAGTTGTTGGGCTGATAACATTTCCTTCAGAAACTAAAATCCCATCAGGACCTACTGCTTCAACAAAAGCAACGTGTCCATACGTTGTACTAGAGCCAGCTATACCAGGATGAAAACTTACAGCATAACCAACCTTTGGCGTACTCGTGGTTTTATAACCCAGTTTTGCTCCTTTTTGGCCCCATTCTCCGCCATTTCCCATAAAGTTATCAACGCGACCACCGAGTTGTGTAATCCGATTATAAACATACCACGTGCACTGACCGACTGGATAAGAACCAGAAGTATTGTAGTTTTTACCATCATAATCTGGAAAAATCATTTTGTTACGGTAATACGTAGGAATATTTTGGCGCGATTGGATAACTACACCCGTTTGAGTGCCTTCTGGTGTTTTAGGCTCATCAAATTGCGTCAAATGATATGCAGCAATAATTGAATTTAGCTTGTTACTATATTGCGTATCGGTTGCGTATTTTCCCATCAAATGATCGGTAGCTTGTAAATAATTACCCGCTTCAGAACGCCAAGCTGCTTTATAAAAGCTGTCATTACCAGCAATGCCACCACGAATTAGTTCAACATAATCTTTTAAAGACTCTTTATAGCTCGGATAACTTCTAAAATTCGCTGTAATTTGATACAATTCACCATTACCATTATCTTCCATTGTCTTCATCGCCACCGATGAACCAGCGTGAGAGCCCTTAATGCCGAATAAATTATAATAAGGAGCTCGTGATAAGCCGCTTGCGCCAGATCCGCTTTCTAAAATAGCTTGCGCAATCATTACAGAGGCAAAAACATCATATTTTAAACCTAACTCTCTGGCATCATCTGCAATGGATTCAATGAAACGTTGCGTAATTGGGTTAACTTTGAAATCAATCGTAGCAGCATAACTATCTAATGTTTCTTGGCCTTTTTCAGTTAAGTTTAAATCTGTTGGCATACTTATAACGACGTTTGGATTTTCTGACACTCCATATTTTTCACTTAAAGAAGAGGTTGTCTTTTCATCTGCTTTATCAGCATCATCGTTAATTTTCACCACACCAGCATCGTTTACTTCATAGCCTTGAAGTGTAAAGATTTGAACGCCGGGTAGCTCTGTTTGTTTGTTTTCATTATTTTTTTCTTTATCAGCATCTTCTTTTGCTTCTTCTGTTAATTGGCGTTGCTCTTTTAAAGCCTCATGATTTTCATCTGTCGCTAGCATGTATTTCCCTTGGCCCAGATATAGCGCAACCTTATTTATTTTTTTATCGTTTTGCCAAAAAAGTAAATCGCCTGGTTGGGCTTTTTCTAGAGTTGTCTGCTGACTTGCTTTTATCATTTCATCGTATGTTTTGCCTAACGTGATTCCAAAAATTTCATGATATAAGTAGTTTGGTAAGCTTAAGTTATTAAAAGCTTCCGGTGCTTTACCGTTTTTTTCAAAAGGTTTATTCAACGTCTTTAACGCCGCTGCAATCAAAGCTGCCTGTTTTTTATCTTTAAAGCTACTCAATAATGGAAGCTCAAACCCATTTAAATTAGAATCAGTCAAGCTGTCTACGACTAAGTCTTTATCTAATGATGTTGCATTTTCTTTTTGACTAGGTCCTTGATTTGCAGGTTTTGGTGTCTTAGCTTGAGTGCTATCTGTTTTGGGCTTGTCATTATTAGTTGAAGCGCTTGGTTTATTGGGCTTATTTGTAGTAGATTGATTAGGCTTTGGTTTTGGCGTTGGCACAGGATCTGGTTTTGGCTGTGGCTTAGGTTTTGGATCTGGTTTTGGTGTGACTACTTTTTCTAGCCCATCAATTGCTTTTTGTAAGTCAATTTGAACAGCCGCCACTTGCTCATTTGTTGCATCTTCATTTTTTGAAATCTGTGTTGCCAGATCAATTTGTGTTTTTAAGCTCTTAAAAGAAGCTGGTGTGTAGTCACTTTCTTTAAAACTTGCAGCTTTAGTTAGTAAAGCTTGTAAATTAGTTTTATCAGCTTTAAGCTCTAAAGCGTTTCTTACGATTTCTATCTCATTAGTACATTCATCAACTGTTTGTTGATCAGATTCAGTAGCAACAACTAACTCACTGCCCCATTGATAAAGCTGATTTATTTTTGCTGCTGGATAAGTTGATGGTCGGTACTGTTGCGCATTAGCCATCACTTCTTTTAACAGAGTAAGTTGTTGTTCCAATTTTGTCTTATCTACAATAACCGGTGTTGGTGGAGTAACTTGTTCTTCACTTTCACTCGTTGTTGTTTCTGTTGTATTTTCTAAAACTGCCTCACTAGAACCACTAGTAGCAACTACATTTGCATAAGCAGGCGCGCTTTGGGAAAACAAAACCAACAGCACACTAAATGCCGAAAGCGCTCGTCGCAAGCGCAAACTATTTCTTTTTTTCATAGAGCAACCCCCTTTTATTACCTCGTTATTATTTTAGCACACATTCTCATGGAATTCTAAGCAAGAAGGGGATTTTTATTAAAATAACAATTGTAAAGATAACAGAAATAAAAAAAAGAATCCTACTGCCCCAAGGGAAACAGGCAGATTCAGATTCATCCGGCGTTGGTTCAGCCATTTTTAATAAATAAATTTTATTATTTTGACGCCAGTTTTCAGCAAAAAAAAGTATAAATAACTAAAATTAAGCTAAAACTAACTGATAAGCATTGCGCACCCCCGCTGGAATCGGAAAATGGACTTGACCACAGTAAAAAAATCCCAAAGCTTCAATCGTCTTAATCATCGGCTTATTATCAGGATATGTATCGATTCTAATATCTTTGTAGCCTTGCTCCTGCGCTACTTTGATTAGTGCAGTTAAAAATTGACGCGCGATACCTTGTTTGGTGAAATCTCTACTGACAGCGACACGATGAATGGCAATATAGCCCATTTCATCCTCATAAGACCAAGCACCCGTTATTTCACTATAGACAGGATCAACGCCTCTTATAAGACTAGCTACGGCAACTATTTTTCCTTTCAAAATGGCAATAAAACAAAATTGATTGGCAATATCTTCTGCCATTTGCGCTTCACTAGGGCCATAACCATTTTGCCACTGTGGCAGTCCTTGACGCTTTAAAAAGGCACGTCCATCTTCAATTACTTCCATAATTTCAGGAAGATTTTTTTGTGTGGCTAATTGTATTTGCATTTTATACTCCTCATTTAAAATAGTCGAAACGAACTAATCGGATAAAAACGTAAACGAAATGTCCCAATAATCTCGTCGCGATGAATCGAACCAAAATTACGACTATCGGTTGAGTGATCCCGGTTATCTCCTAAAACAAAATATTCACCCGGGGGAATTTGATAAATAAAATTATCCATTTCCCAAATCATATCCTCGGTTTTAAAATTTTCTTTTGTCGCTTTATTGTTAATATATAGATTATTATTCTTGTATTCAATCTTTTCACCTGGCAAGCCTACGACGCGTTTAATAAATTTTTCCTCTTCACTGAACTGATCCGGATTGTTTAACACTACGATACTAAAGCGTTGCAATTTCCCAATTTTCAAAGCAAAGCCTCGATCACTGTCATAAAGCGTTGGTGCCATGGAAGACCCGTCAACGATTACTGGTGAGAAAATGAATATTCGAATGATTATTAATATGGCAATAAAACCGCCGAAAATCCCGATATCCCGCAACGATATCTTCATTTTTTTCATAAACACCATCCTTTGACAGGTTCGATTTATCCAAAAAAGTTAAAATAAAATTAAAATATCATTAACTAACATAGTGGGATAAATGATAACATGTATCTCTTCATAATAAATATATAATATCCCCACTACCATTTCAATGAATATCCTTATATCGATAAATAAAAGAGATTGCACCGTAAAAGTACAATCTCTTTTATTAAAATATTTTAAACGATAGCTTTTAATTTGCCACGAAATTCAGCAATTGTTTTATAGCCTTTTTCTTCCATGATAGCCATTAGTTCTTTTTGTAAACGATCAAAAATGGCCGGCCCTTCTTTTTGCAATTGCGTTCCAACTTGTAGCATAGTTGCCCCACAAAGTAAATGTTCATACGCATCTTGTCCAGTTAAAATGCCACCAGTGCCAATAATTTTAATTTCAGGTTTAAGACGTGTATAAAAAGCACGAACATTTGCTAAAGCAGTTGGCTTTACGTATTCACCGCCAATTCCCCCAAACCCTTCTTTAGGTTTAATGACAACTTGATCACTATCTGTGTCAATGTATAAGCCATTGCCAATACTATTTATTGCATTCACATAACTTAAAGGATATTTATTTAATATTGCTGCCATTTGATCAAAATGAGCCATATCAAAGTACGGTGGTAATTTGACCCCTAATGGTTTAGTAAAAAAGTCAAATACTTGTGCTAATGTTTCATATGTCAATTCAAAATCATAGGCAACTTGGGGTTTACCAGGAACATTGGGGCAAGATAAATTTAATTCTGTTACCCCTTTAAAGTCACTGGCTTCGATTTTTTTAAGCATGGCAATATTTTCCGCTACACTCATACCCGCCACTGAGAAAAATACGGGGCGACTTGTCTTTTCTTGTTGTTTTAACGCATACTCCAAGTAATAATCAAAGCCTAGATTTGGCAATCCCATTGAATTAATACTGCCAAGAGGAACATCAAAATAGCGTGGTTCCGGATTACCTTCACGTTTTGCTGGCGTGGCACTTTTCATAATATATGCACCAGCGTTTGAAGCAGCTAATTCATCAAGCTCGTTAGTCGTCATACAATGAACACCAGATGCATTCATAAACGGGTTGGAAAAATCAAAATCTAAGAAATTAGTGGTTAACACAAAATCGCCTCATTTCAATTTGGTTGGACTTAGCATAGCTACTTTTTAGCTGAATTTCAATAGTAAGTTTCAAAATGTCTCCAAATCCAATTCCTTCGTTCGTCTTTACTTAATTTTAGAAAACAGATGATTTACAAATTCGAAAAAACAAGTTATTATTTGAAAAGAATTCTAAAAGGGGTTGCTGTTATGAACGAAACGCGGACGACACAAGAAATTGAAGAAATTAAAGAACGCATTTTAACTGCTTTAGAAACTGTGATTGACCCTGAATTAGGTATTGATATTGTCAATCTTGGTTTAGTATATGATATTGAATTTGAAGGCGAGACTGGTGAAACTGTCATTAAAATGACATTGACAACGATGGGATGTCCTTTAGCAGATATTTTAACTGATCAAATTCATCAAGCATTAGCTGAAGTACCAGAAGTTACCAAAACCGAAGTTAAATTGGTTTGGTATCCAGCATGGACGACTGATAAGATGAGTCGTTATGCCCGAATTGCATTAGGGATTCGTTAAGATCATTTGTCAAAAAGAGGTATGTGTGACATGTAATGTTGTCACACATACCTCTTTTTGCTAATTCATTTATTTATGTCCTTTTTTCTTCGTCATTTTAATTTCTGGAAAAACACCGGTTGCTTTAAAGGTACGCTGATCATCTTCACTAGCAAAACGACCAATAATCGATTGAGTTGGAACAAAATCAACAAACGCGTTTTCATCGACCTCTAAAATAGCTTGTTCTAAATCATAGACTTCATACCGGGTAACAACCATCATAATCATTTTACCTTCCACACCAGAATAGCCCCCCATCGAAGGTAATAGTGTCATGCCGCGAAAAACATGTTCAGAAATATTTTGGCCCACTAGATCAGGTTTGGTAGTAATAATAAAGGCAGTGACTTTTTGATGACTGGTATGAATTGCATCCACCACATGGCTCATCGCATAAATCGAAATAATGGTATATAACGCACTTTCCCAACTAAAGATAAAGCCGGCAATCAAAACGATAATGCCATTTAGTAGCAACATAAAGTTTCCGACTGTTTTCCCGGTAGTGTTGGATAAAATTAACGAGACAATATCTAAACCGCCAGTCGTAAAACCAAATTTTAAAGATAAGCCACCACCAACACCTAATAGCACACCACCTACAATAGCATTCATTAAGATATTATTTGTGACTTCACCTTGCGGAACGATAATGGTAAACAACGAAACGCTAATAACATTCATAAAACTCCAAAAAGTTGCCGCTTTACCTAACTTTAAAAAACCAACAATAAAAATTGGAACGTTTAATAGGAAAATAAAAATCCCAGTATCAAAAGTAATACCGAAATAGTGGTGTCCTAAAGAAACCACTATTTGGGCTACCCCATTCATACCTGCCGCTAAAACCTGAGCGGGAATTAAAAAGAAGTTCAGTGCCACAGCTGCAATTACGCCTGATAGCAAGACAACTCCAATTTTTTTCATCATTTCCATTTGTAGATGTTGCTGCCAAACTTTTGTCACAACCCTCAAACTCCTTTTACAATAAATTTATGGTAATGCCGTAACCGGCAATTTTATTCCCTTTCTAATATAGCAGTTGTCGCTTTGAATGCAATCTTTTTAATCATTTTTTTGTTCCCAGAAATGTAATAAATTCGACTTTAATTCTTGAGGATTGTGAATTGGTAAAAAATGATGCCAGTGAGGCGGAAAAAGACTCAGATATTCAGGACTTTCAAAACGTTGATCGACTAATAACACCACACCATAATCCTTTTGATCGCGAATCACACGACCAGCAGCCTGTAAAACTTTATTCATCCCCGGCAGACGATAAGCATAGTCAAATCCTTTTTTACCACCATAATAATCTTTTAGTAATTCTTGTTCATGGTTCATCTGCGGCAAGCCGACTGTTACAATCATACTTCCAATTAAACGACTTCCTTTTAAATCAATTCCTTCTGAAAAGACTCCGCCTAACACACAAAAACCTACTAAAGCAGTTTGGGGATCAGAAATAAATGCCGCTAAAAAATTCTCCTTTTCTCCTTCTGACAGTTCATTATTTTGAATAAGAGTCGCAATCTCAGGATAGGCTTTTTTAAAAGCAGTTGCGACTAAATCTAAATACGCATAAGAAGGTAGAAAAACAAAATAATTTCCTTTTTTAGCCATCACCATCTCATAAATTGCAGCCACTAGATTTGTCAGGCTGTTTTCCCGTTGTTTATACGTGGTCGGGATGTAATCTAATATAAAAAGTGCTTGTCGTTCAGGCAAAAAGGGACTCGGCAAACGGTAACGCAACGCTTCTTTTCCCCCACCTAAAACTTCTTGATAATAAGTAAGTGGGGTAAAACTAGCGGAAAATAAAATAGCCCCTTTGCCTTTATTTAACATTTGATTTAAAAACGGAGCAGGATCTAAACAAAATTGTTTTAGCGTAACGTCACGATAATTACGCGTAACAGTAGTAATGTAGTGATCATCGTAAAGCTCACTAATCTTCAAATAATTTAGCACTGTAAAATAATAATTTAACGCAATTTCTTGCGCTTTATCTTCGGGATTTTCTCCTAACCATTCATGGAGCTTTTCACTGACTTTGTATAACTGCTTGTTAAAACTATCCGCAGGTGGCTTTTGGGCAAAAAAATGTTCTTTCTTTTCTGTCACCGCTGTTTCAATTAATGTAAATTCATCGTCTAATCTTATTAGACTCCGTCGCAGTTTTCGATCTTTTTGCGGTAATAGCCCTAGCAAGTGTTCTCCGCTTTGACGCGTAATCTCTGCTGAATACATCTCTTTTGAACGAGCAACAAGGTTATGAGCTTCATCAATTAAGAAATAATGCTTTTCATTTTCTTCTTCAAAAAAGCGACGTAAATAAACCGTCGGATCAAAAAGATAATTATAATCACCTATAATAACATCACACCACAGACTAACGTCTAATGATAATTCAAACGGACAAAGTGTATGCTTTTTTGCATAGGTTTCAATCACTGAACGGGTAATCTGATTTTCATGGTGTAACAAATCCCATAACCCTTCGTTAATTCGATCGTAATAGCCATCTGCAAAAGGGCAATGCTCTGGAGTACAGTTACGCTCAGTTAAAAAACAAATTTTATCTTTAGCAGTTAAGGTGACGCTTTTTAGTTGCGCCTTGTCTTCATTACAAAGTGCCTTTAGCGCATCTTCTGCCACTTGCCGGGTAATTGTTTTAGCCGTTAGATAAAAAATACGATCATCATCTTCTTCACCTAATGCTTTCAGCGCTGGAAAAAGTGTTGAAATCGTCTTACCTGTTCCAGTCGGCGCCTCAACAAATAAACGTTGTTGTGTTTTTAACGTTTTATAAGCGGCCACCGCTAACTCTCTTTGTCCTTTACGAAATTCATCGTAAGGAAATTGCAGCAATTGTAACGAAGTATTTCGAACTCGACGCCAATTGTTTTGAAATTCCAACCATTTTTGATATTCACCTGTTAATTGCGTAAAAAAATCAGCTAGTTCTTGAAATAAAAAAGTACGCACTTCTTTTGTAACCTTTTCTTCGATAGTTTGAAAATAAGTTAACTGTACTTTAATAGTCGCTAAATCATGTTGGACTGCGTAAATATACGCATAAACCATTCCTTGGTAGAAAAATAATTCTTTTTGTTCTGGTGCTAATTCCTCAAAGGGCGTTTCTGATGTTTTAATTTCATCAATAACATACTCTAACCCATCTTTAAAGATCCCGTCCGCTCGGCCTTCTACCGTTAATTCATCTTTTGCTATTTTTAACGTATATTTTAAAGCGACTTCTTTTTGATAGTCATCACCTGCGGCTTTTTGTAACCGGCGATGAATCTTAGCACCTTCTTGAGCAGTATGATTGCTAGTATGACGACTGTCGATACTGCCTCTTCGTAAAATAAATTCCACTAGTTTTCGAACTGACACCCGCGCATGCTGCAAAAGACCACCTCCTATGACTAAAAACTGCATCGCTTTTAATTTTTTAAGGGTTGTAAAATTATCTAGTAATAAAGTTGTATTTTTAAAATACAACTCAATTTAACAGAAATCACTACGAGAAACAACTCATGTTTTTAGCTAATAAAAAAACACTGACAAGTCCTTTGTCAGCGCCATTTTTCGTGTTCTTTTAAAAACTAAAACAATTTTATTTGCGTTTTTTTAATTCGGCTAAAAATTTTTTAAAGATAGTCGTGTCTATTCCTAACTTACGGTAATTTTCTAAAATCGATTCAATTTCCAACCACAAATAACCTAAATAAAAAACCCATAACATTGCAACTCCTGTACTAGCAGGCAAAATAAACGCCACAGGTATAAAAAAGAGCAACAAAAACATACTCGCAAGCTTACGGATAATCCCATTAATGCCAATGCGGGAAGATATGGTTTTTGTCCAGGTAGCCGCAAGCATTCCACTAAAAAAATCAAAGATCATTGCCACTGCTAAAACCGCTACAACATTAAAAATCCCTGTACCCTGCAAAAACACAAGAAATTGCCAAAATTGTTGATACATATCATCTCCTCCTTCACCTTAACAACGAGGAAAATGAAGTTAATGTCAAAAATTATTCAAAAAAAGTATCTGCTTTTTGGGTCACGACCGCAATTTCATAAGTCGCATTCGGACATATTTTTTGAATGTTATCACAAACGCGTGTTAAAGCAGCAACTCGTATCATAACATTCGTATTGGCATTTCCCTGCATAATTAATAAAAGATTTTTCGTCTTTTGTGTAATTTTATAATCCTCTCCGTCTCTTGCATCAAGATAAGCCATCACACCTTTTTGATCACGATAAAAAATATCTCCGATTTCGACTTGCTTATTTTTTGATCCAATTGGTGTAAAAGTTGTCGGTTCACTCGCTCGCGTAAATTCAACAAAATCTGTAATCGTATCATAATCGTGCGCACCAATGGCTAAAAAAGAATGGAGTGCTTCGGCATTATACAAATCAACAATGCTGTTAACACGTGGCAGACTCCCACGACGCTGAATATTTTTAATTAAGGCTTCTGCTGTGGGAGGATTTTTCTTCACACTTTTACCAATTTTTTGCATTTTTTCCCGATAACCGGCGATAACGGAATGCACGCGAATTGCCTCGCGGTCGTATGCAGCGGCTAGGTCCTCACTTGTAGCAATATATTTTTCTAAATCTGCTGTTAGTGGCGCATTGGGATCCACATTGCTTACTTTGGCTAAGACAATTGCCTCCATCCCTAGTTCCACTAAGCTATCTCGTAAATAAAATTTCACATCTCTCACCCTTTCAAAGCGCTTTTTCTTTTATCATAGCATAGGACACTTTAGAATTTACTTAGACATCTCCCTTTGTTTGTTTTCTTCTTTAAGCTATACTGGAAGTGAGAACCAGTGTGGAGGCGAAAAAATGGAAATTATTAAAATTTCGACAGGTGCAATTGAAGAAAATTGCTATCTAGTCGTGAAAAAAGAACACCTACTAATTATTGACCCTGGTGCTGATGGTCCTTTAATTATGCAAGAGATTAAAAAATTAAAGGCAAAACCGGTTGCTATTTTATTAACCCATACCCATTATGATCATATTGGTGCTGTGGATGACTTACGTGAATACTACAAAATTCCAGTTTATGGTAGTCCTTTAGAAGCTGATTGGTTGCAAGATCCAATTATGAATCTTTCAGGTTTAGATCGTCACGATGATATGGAAAACATTATTGTCGCACCAGCCGATTTTTTATTTGAACTAAAAGAATATACCTTAGGGGAAATGACGTTTAGTGTTGTACCTACGCCAGGACATTCGATTGGCAGTGTTAGTTTTGTTTTCGATGACTTTGTGATTAGTGGTGATGCACTCTTTCGCGGTAGTATCGGACGAACTGATTTACCCACTGGCAATTTAGAGCAATTATTAAATAGTATCAAAACAGAACTTTTCACTTTGCCAGATGAATTCCCTGTTTACCCAGGTCACGGTGAAGCGACGACTATCGAGCGAGAAAAGAAAACGAATCCTTTTTTTAAAGGAATGTTTTAAAGCATAAACTTATAATCGAAATTAAATTATAAAAAGGAGATCTTCAGATGGAAAAAGTTGAATTATATGTCATTCGTCACGGTAAAACAATGTTTAACGCACTACAACGGGCACAAGGTTGGTGTGATACCCCACTAACAGAAAAAGGTGCGGAAATGATTCATTATTTAGGCCTTGGCTTAAAAGATATTGATTTTGTGGAAGCTGTTTCTAGTGATTCTGGTCGCGCAATTGAAACAATGCGCATTATTTTAGGGGAACATCATGCTGGCAACAACATTTCTTATTCAATCGATAACCGTATTCGCGAATGGTGTTGGGGTTCATTAGAAGGTGGTTATGATTCTGAGATGTGGGGAGTCTTGCCCCGCGTATTAAACTTTAAAGATAGTGAAGAAATGTGGGAAACAAATATTTCTTTTGAAAAAATTGCTGAAGCTGTAAAAGATGCTGATACTGCAAATTGGGCAGAAGATTTTGAAACGATTAAAAATCGTGTCTTTTCTGGTTTCGAAGATATTGCGCATCGGGTGCAAAAAAAAGGCGGCGGAAAAGCTGTCATTGTTTCCCATGGTTTTACAATTGCCTTTTTACTAAATCTAATCGATGCCAAACAACCCGTCCGTGTCGATTTACAAAATGGTAGTGTCACTCGCCTAACTTATGATGAGAACGGTAATTTTACAATTGAAGAAGTTGGTTCGACCGCTTTTATTGAAGAAGGACAAAAGATTTCAAAAAATCTTTTAGCTTAAAACCGCAAAAGAAAGAGTTTATAAAAAAATATTTTTATTTGAGACAGTCCGTCAAAAGATTTTACGGATTGTCTCTTTTTTGTAAAAGACTCAATAAAGCAATTGGTTTTCCAAATATTTCAATGTATACTATAGCCTGTAATCTTTTTATCGGACTAACTCCCGATTATAACTTTATCTTAAGAAAGGAATGAAAGCATGTTTTTGCTTAACATTTTAAAAGCAATTATTCTGGGGATTATTGAAGGCATCACAGAATGGTTGCCAATTAGTAGTACCGGCCATTTGATTTTAGCAAATGAATTTATCAAGCTACAAGAATCAGAAGCCTTTATGACCATGTTTAATGTTGTCATTCAATTAGGCGCTATCCTCGCAGTTATTTATCTTTACTTTAATAAATTAAATCCTTTTTCTCCTAGTAAAAGTGAGATTGAGAAAAAGGATACTTGGAATCTTTGGTTTAAGGTTATTGTAGCTGTTATTCCATCTGTTATTATCGGCTTACCTTTGGACGACTGGTTAGATGCGCATTTCCACAACTTCTTCTCCGTTGCTTTAATGCTAATTATTTATGGAATTGCCTTCATTATCGTGGAAAAACGTAATAAAACGGCAACACCTAAATGTACCGATTTAAATAAATTCACTTATAAAGCCGCATTAATCGTCGGTATGTTCCAAGTATTATCTTTAGTTCCTGGGACTTCTCGTTCTGGTGCAACAATTTTAGGTGGTATTTTAATTGGCGCTTCCCGTTTTGTTGCAGCTGAATTTTCATTTTTTATGGGCATTCCAACTATGATTGGTGCTAGTGGCTTAAAGATTGTCAAATTTATTTTAAATGGCAATAGCTTTAGTTTTCAAAGTACAATCGTTTTATTAGTCGGAACAGTAGTCTCTTTTATAGTTTCTGTTATCGCAATTAAATTCTTAATGAATTACATCAAGAAAAATGACTTTACCGTCTTTGGATGGTATCGGATTATTTTAGGTATCATTCTAATCGGTTATTGGTTAATCGCAATGTAACATAAATAAAAACGCAAACTTTCTCTTAATTAAGAAATAGTTTGCGTTTTTTGTTTAAGTATTTTTAATTACCATACCGTCAATAATATCTACTGCTGCTTCACTGGCATTAACAATTTGTTCGAATCGATCATAGACATCTTTCCATTTAATAATTTCTAAAAGATCTGTTTCTTCTGTGAACAAGCCCTTTTTTAATTTAGAATAAAGACGATCAGATTCTGATTCAACACGATTTACTTCATCGATCATTTTTTTCAATGTTTTGGAATGTTTAAACTTAGGGAATTCCAACATCGCAGTATGAACACCATTAGCCGCTACCAATACTAATTGGGCAAACTCATCCGTTTGGGGACGCATTTTAGTAATGGCCAAATTTTCAAATAAATAAGTTAGCGCATTGATTCCATCTAAAATATCGTCAATGCGTTCAGCGATAATTAAGATATCTTCGCGATCAATCGGTGTGATAAACGCGTCGTACAATTCATTGGTTAGCTCTGTGACGATCTTATCGCCTTCTTTTTCTAAATCATGAATTTTTTCCGCTTCAGTTATTAAATTTTCTGCAGAATAGTTTTTAACTAATTGCACCAAAACTTCAGCCGCAGCTGCAGCATTTTTAGTCAAATGTGCCATTGCATCTAAAAAATCATATTGTTTTCTTCGTGCCATTTTTAAACTCCTTATCTAAATTAAAAGATTGCGACAAATAATTTCGCCATCAAATAAGCGATTAAACCACAGCCGGGAAATGTCATTACCCAAGCAAAAATCATTTCTTTAACGATACGCCAGTCCACACTAGAAAGCCTTCTTGAAGCACCTACTCCCATAATTGCGGTGGTTTTTGTATGTGTAGTTGAAACAGGAATCCCAAATACTGAGGCCAAAAATAAAACAATGGCCGCACTAATATCAGCAGAAAAGCCTTGGTATTTTTCTAGTTTTACCATATCCATCCCAACTGATTTAATAATCTTCATACCGCCAACTGAAGTT
Source organism: Enterococcus canintestini (assembly GCF_001885735.1). Taxonomy (GTDB): domain Bacteria; phylum Bacillota; class Bacilli; order Lactobacillales; family Enterococcaceae; genus Enterococcus_C; species Enterococcus_C canintestini. The sequence continues at coordinate 21,880 of NZ_JXKG01000008.1, forward strand.
CCAATCCCCATGGTAATTGAACAAAGTGCCATTACCCATAGTGGAATAGTAAAGCCGCCACCGGTTTTTTCAGCCAAATTATTATAATAAAGGCCTAGCATAAAGACCCCCATAAATTTCTGACCGTCTTGCGCCCCATGTAAAAAGGCGTTCGCCGCCGCAGCGGTTGCTTGTCCAACTGTAAAAAATTTATTGGCTTTTCTTCTGGGAACATCGCGAAAAATAATGACGATGAGCTTGGTAATTAGAAAACCGCCACCAAATCCTAAAATTGTTGAAACAATAAGTCCAAATAATACTTTGAGCCATTCTTGTCCATTTACTGCTCCTAGCCCGCCTAAAGCCATCGCTGAACCAGTCAATCCCGCAATTAACGCATGCGATTCACTAGTCGGAATACCAAAATACCAGGCTGCTACAGCCCATACTACAATTGAAAAAAGCGAAGCAGCCAGTGCTACTTGTGAAGCTCCAATATTTCCTTGGGCGTCAAAACTCACAATATTACTAATTGTTTCTGCCACTTGGGCATTAAAATATGTCATAACAAGCGCGCCGAGAAAATTCATCAATACCGCAATCCAAATGGCTACATTTGGTTTTAAAACCCTAGTTGAAACTGCTGTTGCAATGGCATTTGGGGCATCGGTCCAACCATTGACAAATATAACCCCCATCACCAAAGTAATCGTTATCACTAATGCTATACTCAAAAAAATCACACCACCATAAAGCAGATTTGTTTTTTACGTTTGTATCATAGCATATTTAATTTTTGTATGTGTACTTTTTTTAACTTTTTCTGTTAAGTAAAATTTCTTTACAACTTTTATTGCATTGGATACAATGTTTGGGTATAATGACTAGTGTTGATTTGTATGACTTGTCATGCAAAACTTTTTATTCGGAGGTGAAACTTATGCCAAACATTGAATCTGCAATCAAACGCGTGAAAACTAGTACTGCTGCTAACGCTAAAAATTCATCTCAAATGAGTGCTGTGCGTTCAAGCATCAAAAAATTCGAACAAGCTGTTGAAGCTGGTGCTGATAACGTAGAAGCTTTGTATAAAGAAGCTAGCAAAGCAATCGATATGGCCGAAACAAAAGGCTTGATCCACAAAAATAAAGCTAACCGCGATAAAGCTCGTTTAAGCAAAAAAATCGCTAAATAGTCTTAAAAAGCGTTGCAGCCTAGGCTGCAACGCTTTTTTTATTATTGTCTTTTTGACTTTTACTTTTAATGGGCAGATTTTAATACAAAAAGCTGGAATAAAAACTCTTTATCCATTTGGCCAGTCTTTACCAGATAATCATTTTCTACTAATTCATCATACAAGTCCATTAGTTGTTTTTCATCGTATTTACGTACCTGCTGCATCGCAAGTTTAACGCGGTAAGGATGAACTTTTAAAGTTTGAGCGATATTAGCTTGTTGATAGCCTGCTTTTGTTAAAATTTTTGTTTGCAATAATAAGCGTACTTGACCAATCAAAATCGCATTAATTTTAATTGTCTCCTCACCTTGCAAATGTAAGTCCTCATAGATCCGCAACGCTTTGTCAGCATCACCTCTTAAGACATTTTCTGTCAATTCAAATATATTATTTTCTAATGACTTGGGAACTAATTGCAAAATGACCTCTTTTGTTAACGGAGCACCATTAGCCCCATATAAGAGTAATTTATCTAGTTCTTGCATAGCTTTTGTTAAATCCATTTCAGTTAGTTGCATGAAAGTATCAAAGGCCACTCTATCTAACTGGATATTTTCAGCTGTTAAGGTTTGACGAATGTAACGTTCTACCTCTTGTTCTTTTAAAGGCTGTACATCGATTACAACCGCCTGTTTTTTTAACAACTTACTTACTTTTTTGCGCTCATCCAATTTTTCATAAGGTGCGATAATTACTACTACCCCACTATCTGATGGCGCTTTTAAATAACTTAAAAAATCAGTTAAATCTTGATCAATGACATTACTCTTTTTTTCAGCTGTTAAAAACAACGGATTTTCAGCGATGATTAGCCGCTTATCTTCTAATGAAAATAAAGACGGCGCTTGCGCTTCTGCAACTACTAAATTTAAAGGATCTTGCTCTAAATCAAAATAAACCAAGTCTAAATCGTCTTTTTGTAACTGCAGGCGTTCCATAAAAGCCTGTTTGATGCGGTCTTGTAGGTAACTTTCTGTTCCTAAAACCAGATACAAAGGCGCTAATGGCTTTTCTTTAATAGCTTGTAATGCTTCTTGAGCTTTCATAATCGTTCTCCTTCAAATACTCTTTTTCTATCCTACCATTTCCTTTTAATTAGAGCTAGCGGATTCTTCTATCACTTTAGGCATTGCTTTATCTTGAAATAAATGCCAGCTGAAATAAATCATCCCTTGTTGATCGGTACGTAAAACCTGAACGTTTTTAACTTGTAAGGTTGTTAAAACCTCATCATGAGGATGGCCAAAACGATTATTTAAACCGCAAGAAATAACGGCTGCATCTGGGGATATAGCCTGAATAAATTTTAACGATGAAGAAGTTCGGCTGCCGTGATGACCTAACTTCAATACGTCACTTTTTAATCCATGGTATTTTCTTACTAGCAATTCTTCTCCTGCTTGATGTAAATCACCTGTCAATAAAAAGCGTTGCTGTCGCATTTGAATTTGTAAAACAAGCGAGTCTTCATTTTCTCCTTTACCTTCAAGCGGAGCAAAAACGCGGATAGGAAAATGGTCGTTAATCAGATACTCTCCTTTAACTACACGTAAATTTGTTTTAGGGGGTAATTTTTTTAAAGTCTTTTGCAAATTTTGATGCTTTTGACTACCAGCCCCCAAAATTAAATTATCCACTTTAAACCGTTTTAAGACCTCGTCTAAGTCTCCCATATGATCAGTATCTCCATGAGTAATAAAAATCTTATCAATCTTAGTAATTCCTAACGCTTTTAAAAGTGGAATCAGTGTATTTTGAGCGTTACTATTTTGAACTTTTTCTTGCCAATTTTCACTCTGAAATGATAATTTCCCACCAGTATCAATTAAGACAACTTCTCGATTGAACGCCGACTTAAACAAAATCGCATCTCCTTGGCCGACATCAACAAAAATCGCCATTAAGGGAAAAAATAAACGATTGATCATAAAGGGGAGTAAAATTAGTCCCACAATTAGCCAATAAGTGTGTTTTTTTTGATAGACAAAAATGCCACTTAATAAAAAGAAGATGACAAAAATTGGTGGCAGCCAACCTATCGGCAATGTAAACGTACTAAGACTTAAAAGACTTTCAAAAAACTCGATAAATTTTTCAAACAATAGCACAAAAATGTTTACAGGTGTAATAAAACTCATCATTAATAAGATAAAACCTACTGGCAATAAGAAAAATTTAAACAGTGGCAATAAAAGGACTGTTAAAAGACCGCCTAAAAGTGGCCATTCATAAAAGTAATAACAAATAATTGGCAAAGCTAATAAAGTCAGCCAATAACTTTGTTTCACTTGGCCTAAAAAAGTCGTTTCTTTAACGGTTACTAAAAGTAACAACGCCATCACAAAAGATAGTTGACCTGCAGTTTGAAAAATTAGTAAAGGATCTTTAACTAAACACAGTAAAAAAACGAGACTAAATTTATCTAACGGTGAAAATGTAAGGGGAATTAGTTGAGTCAAGATGCTTAAAAAGAAAAGTGTTGTGGCGCGAAAAATACCGATACTTCCCCCCGTTAGAATTATTAAGATGCCTGCAAATAACAACAACGGTAACACACTCGCTTTTAAGGTCAAACGTAATAGTTGGAGAATACTCAAAAAGGCTCCTAAAAAAAGATGAACATGTAACCCTGAGATACTAAAAAAATGTAAAATACCAGTTGGTGACAACGTAGCTTGCGTTTCTTTAAAATCTTGATCTTTATAGCCTAAAAATAATGCGGCTAGATATGCTTTGGTTTTCTTAGGAAATTTCTCCTTTAGGTGTCTAATTAAAGCTGCACGTATTTGACAAAAGTTAAACGTCTTTTTTTCGTGCCACTTTAATTTTTCAATATTTAACGTGCCACAATAATGCTGACTTCTTAAATAGTTCTTCTGATCAAAGCCCCCAAGATTACGGCGACTGCGCCCTTTAGTAACTTCGCCCCAGACGGTAACAAAATTTTGATTAAAGTTTTTGTTGTTAACAAAATCTTTTTCCGTTTTATTTTTTAAACGGTAATAACAACTAAAATTTTCTTGTTGCTGATTTTTAGCACTAAAGGTTAAACTGTCGCCATTAACCTTTAGACTATCTATTTTTATTTGAAGTAAGAATTGTTGTGGTCCGTGATAAACCTGATCCGTTTTTTCTAAGATATTAATTAGACGTGGTACGATAAAAAGACTGCAGAGGCCAATCACTAAAAGCAATTTAAAATGGCGACTACAGTAAAAATAGCTACAATATAAAAACAAAAGCAATAAAAACAGTGGTTGTTTATAGTAGATACTACAAATAATTAACACCAACCCCAGACTCGGGAAAATCCAGTAGTTGGTTAAGTCTTTATTCAGTTAATTCGTTTAATGAACCAAAAGAAAGTTTTTGAAAATATTCGGGCTCTAATACAACTTTTTGCGCAGTAGCGCCAACTTGGTTGATTAATTCGACCGCATACGGATCGTTGCGATAATCATGTAAGTAATAAATTTTACGAATACCAGCTTGTAAAAGAGCTTTAGTGCATTGTAAACAAGGAAAATGGGTAACATAGACTTCTGCCTGATCGGTAGAAATACCCAATTTAGCACATTGTAAAAGTGCATTCATTTCAGCATGGATGGTCCGAATACAATGATTATCTACGACGTAACAGCCATCATCAATACAATGGACATCCCCGCTAACTGATCCATTATAGCCCCCTGCGATAATGCGTTTGTCTTTTACTAAAGTGGCACCCACTTCAAGTCGCGTACACGTGCTTCGTAATGCTAAAAGGACTGCCTGTGCCATAAAATACTGGTCCCAAGGAATTCTCTGATCAGTCATAACTTTGCTCCTTTAAGATTTTATTTATATTGTAATCGATGCACGTAATTTTTCAACCGTCTTTTCCCCGATTCCCGAAACTTCTTTTAGTTCTTCAATTGATTTAAAATTACCATTTTCTTCCCGATAAGTTAAAATTGCTTCTGCTTTTTTTATCCCAATTCCAGATAACGTTTGTAACTGTGTTAAATCTGCTGTATTAATATTTACCTTTTCATTTGACGTAGCGCTTGCCATATTACTACCTTCAGTATCATTTACTTCATTAGTCTGTAGCTGTTCTTTTTTATTGGGGACATAAACCATCTGTTGATCTTGAAGTTTTTGGGCTAAATTAATTTCTTTTTGTTGCGCCTCTTTTGTAAAGCCACCAGCTAGCTGCACCAATTTTTGCATTCTAGCATCATTGGAAAGCTCGTAAACACCAGGTTTTACCACTTCTCCTTTAATATCAACAGTAATGGTCGGGCTTTGACTTTGACTGGTTTTAGCTTCACTACTTGTCGTACTCGTAGTATTTGTTAAATTTTCCCATGATTTTTCTTCATTTTGTTTGTGCCAAATAAAAAAGATCCCCACTAGCAACAGGCAAATGCAAACTATTCCCCCAACAAACAACTGATTTTTTTTATTCGCTAAAAAGTCCATTTTCTCCTCCTTTCACATTTAATTACGCAATAAAAGACGCTAATATTTCAAACTTCATAAAAATAGCAAAAAATCGTCAAAGATTAGATTTATTATCTCATCTTTGACGATTGCTTCAACATATCCGTTTATCTGCATATCTATAGGCTTTTTTAAGTAAGTTACTTATCAATTAAATTTTCTAACTGTAAAAAATCGGTCGCATAATAATCAGCGACAATATTTTTTAGCAAACCTTCATTATCAAAAAAACACGTTTTTAAGCCCGCTTTTTTTCCCGCCTCAATATCTAAAAGTCGATCACCTACCATCACAGTTTGCATTTTTGGCAAATGATATTTTTTCACTAGATAATTTAGTGCCGCTGGATCAGGTTTTCTGGCAAAATTATTTTCTTCTCCCACAACTTCAACAAAAAAATCAGTTAAATGATAATAATTCAATAATTTTTTCGTCGAAGAAACTGTACGATGAGTCATGATAAAATTGCGACCACCATTTTTTTGCACCGCATCTAATGTTTCTGCGACATGATCAAAAGGATGAGGCCACTTTTCCATGTCATTTTCATACTGATGAAAACGTTGCGAAAAATCATTAAAATCTAGTTGATAGCGCTGGGTGACAGCCTTTGAAGATTTTTCTTTTAATAGTTGATAAATCGTCTCTTTATCTGCAAATATACCTTCTTCTTGTAAAACTTTCAAAATTGCTTTTAACATGTTGGGGTAAGTATCAAATAGCGTACCATCAAAGTCCCAAATAAAATCTTTCATAGCCACCAACCTTTAGTTTTTAAATGAATGAATTGGCGCTGGAATTCGTCCACCCCGGGCAATGAAATCACTACTTTTGGCTGGATTAACTTTCATTACCGGCGCGCGACCTAACAAACCACCAAATTCCACCATATCGCCTACTTTTTGTCCTTTAGCTGGAATAATTCGTACCGCAGTTGTCTTGTGATTAATCACTCCAATAGCTGCCTCATCGGCAATCATAGCTGCAATCGTTTCAGCGGTTGTATCCCCTGGAATAGCGATCATATCTAATCCCACAGAACAAATTGCCGTCATAGCTTCTAATTTTTCTAAATTTAACAAGCCATTTTCTACGGCTTTAATCATTCCCGCATCTTCAGAAACCGGGATAAAAGCACCTGATAAGCCACCAACATGATTACATGCCATTACGCCACCTTTTTTAACTGCGTCATTTAAAAGGGCAAGAGCAGCGGTTGTGCCGTGAGTACCGACAGATTCTAATCCCATTTCTTCTAAAATAAGGGCCACACTATCTCCCACAGCAGGTGTTGGTGCTAAAGACAAATCGACGATTCCAAACGGTACACCTAAACGCTTTGAAGCCACTTGTCCCACCAATTGTCCCATTCGTGTAATTTTGAAGGCAGTTTTTTTCACCGTTTCAGCCACCACATCAAAGGATTCCCCTTTAACTTTTTCCAAGGCTCGCTTCACTACACCTGGACCACTAACACCAACGTTAATTTCACAATCTGCTTCACCAACACCATGAAAAGCTCCCGCCATAAATGGGTTATCTTCAACTGCATTAGCAAAAACAACTAATTTTGCACACCCCATGTCTGATGCTTCAGCCGTTTTTTTGATTGTTTCTCCCATTAATTTAACAGCATCCATATTAATTCCAGCTCGCGTTGAACCAATATTGACAGAAGAACAAACAAATTGCGTTTCCTTTAGGGCTTCAGGGATCGAAGCAATTAACGCTTGATCGGCTCCTTGGTAACCTTTTTCAACCAAAGCAGAAAAACCGCCGATGAAATTTACACCTAATGCAATTGCGGCTTTATCCAAAGTTTTAGCAAAAGGAATACAATCATTAGTCCCGCTTGCTGCGGCAATGAGTGAAATTGGCGTGACCGAAATTCGCTTATTAATAATTGGAATACCAAATTCTGTTTCAATCTCTTCGCCAACTCTAACCAAATGACGTGCTTTTGTGGTGATCTTGTCATAAATGTTAGCACAAGTTTTATTGACATCACCGCTGATACAATCTAGTAAAGAGATTCCCATTGTAATCGTTCGTATGTCTAGGTTTTCTTCTTCTACCATGCGAATGGTTTCTAAAATCTGATTTGTTTCCATGGTCTAAACTCCTTACTTATAATTTATGCATTGCATTGAAAATTTCTTCGTTTTGAATGTTGATTTTCACACCCAATTTCACCCCGACAGAATGCAATTCTTTTTTTATATTTTCAAAATCGGCATTTTGTTTTAATTGCAACATCATAGTCATTGTAAAATATTCTTCCATAATTGTTTGTGAAACATCCAAAATATTAATATCCAAATCCGCCAGTTTTTGGCTTACCCCAGCAATGATTCCTACTTTGTCTTGGCCAATTACAGTTAAAATAGCTTTCATATAAAAATACCTCCTGTTTTTTCAGAGTATAACAAAAATACAATTTCCTTACGATAAAAAAAAGAACAAAATAAATCTTATTAAAAGAATAGTTCGGATTTATAGCATGGTTTTCTTAATAAGTGCCAATTTATCATTAAATTCATAGACAACTGGTTGTGCATTAGGAATAACAATAGTATCCAATTGATTATCAGGTACTTCTTCTAAATATTTTACTAGTGCCCGTAAACTGTTACCATGTCCTGCTACTAAAATATTTTTTCCAGCCAATAGAAGCGGTGCTATCTGATCTTGCCATAATGGCACAACTCGTTTTTGTGTTTGTGCTAAACTTTCACCTTTTGGAAGATCTTTTGAGCCTAACCCTTGGTAGCGACGATCAAAAGTTTGGCTACTTTCTAAAGGTGGCATCTCCCAATAGCCACGGCGCCATTTTTTTACTTGTTCAACTCCGTAAAGAGTCGCCATTTCATCTTTATTTTTACCGATTAACGCCCCATAATGCCGTTCATTTAAGCGCCATGTTTTTGTGACCGGCACCCATAATTGCTCAGCTTCTTCTAAGACTAATTGACTGGTTAAAATGGCTCTTTTTAAAACCGAAGTAAAGACAGCATCAAATTGAATATCAGCTTTATGAATTTTCTTGCCCGCTTCTTTTGCTTGCTGTTTACCTTTTTCCGTTAATGGAACATCCAACCAACCAGTCCAGTAATTTTCAAAATTTGCGATACTTTCACCGTGACGTATTAATACAACTTTCATCTTGTTGCCTCCTCTTCTTTATTATCCCAGCAATAAAAAGAAATGTCATGAAAAAAGTGAAAATTCTTGCAAAATCGCCTGAAAAAAGCTTGTATTTGATAACTTTTATGCTACCATTTACTTTACTTAGACAAACAGTTAAAAATAATAAATATTCAAAAAATTAGGAGTAATTACATGAAAGATTTGACAACCGGAACACCTGCCAAACTGATTTTTATGTTTACCATTCCATTGTTTGTGGGAAATGTTTTTCAACAATTTTATAATATGGTCGATATGATTATCGTCGGTCAAACTATCGGCAAAGATGCTTTAGCTGCTGTTGGATCTACCGGAAGTATTACGTTTTTAATCATCGGTTTTGCCCAAGGTTTAACTGCAGGGCTATCGATTATTACTGCACAACGATTTGGTGCTAGAGATTACAAAAGTGTCAAAAAAAGTTTTGCAGCAAGTCTTGTTATTAGTTTAGTCGTCACCCTTATTTTAACCATTCTAAGCTTAGTCTTTTTGCGGCCCCTACTGGTTATTATGCAGACACCACCAGAAATTCTAAATCAAGCCCAAGAATTTATTTCTGTTATTTTAGGGGGAATGTTTGCCGCCATGGCGTTTAACCTTTTAAGCAATATGGTCCGTGCTTTAGGGGATAGCCGCACGCCACTATTCTTTTTAATTTTTGCAGTTATCATTAATGTCGTGCTCGATTTAGTTTTCATTACCCAATTTAATATGGGCGTTGCTGGTGCTGGTTATGCTACTGTCATTGCACAAATGTCAGCTAGTTTAATGTGTTTTATTTATATTAAGCGACGAATTCCACTGTTACAAATTAGTAAAAGTGACTTTAAGGATTTGAAAGAAGAATACCGTGTTCATCTAAATGCTGGACTGCCAATGGCTTTTCAGGCTTCAATTATCGCAATTGGCGCTGTTGTTTTACAATCAGCCATTAATAGTCTTGGTACAGATGCAGTAGCAGCGCAAGCAGCGGCCGGTCGAATTGATCAATTTGCAACCCAGCCAATGATGAGTTTTGGGGTTACGATGGCGACGTTTACTGCCCAAAATTATGGTGCAAAAAAATATGGTCGTATCTTAGAAGGTGTTAAACAGTGTTTAATCATGAGTATTATCTTTAGTATTATCGCCGGTATTGTCGTGATTACATTTGGAGATTCTTTTGTCGCTTTATTTGTCAGTCGTAGTGAAACCAAAGTTTTTGAACTATCACGAATCTACTTTCTCATCGTCGCAAGTTTATATTGGATATTAGCGATTTTATTTATTTTGCGCTATACCTTACAAGGATTAGGGCAAACCAAAATCCCAACCATTGCCGGTATTATGGAATTGATCATGCGTTCGTTTGCAGCAATTGTTTTAACCCATTATTTCCAATATCCCGGTGCAGCAGCGGCATCACCCCTTGCTTGGGCGGGATCTGTCATTGTCTTATTATACTCCTATATTAAAGCTATGAAAGAATTACGTCGCTTAGATGAAGAACAAAAAATGCAGTTAAATTAACGAAAACACACCCGTAATCTGTTTTTACCCTATGATAAAATAGGACAAAAATAGATTGCGGGTGTGTTATTTTTTATAAGTAATTAATCGAGTAATTGATCCATATCGACAACTCTACGATAAGAGTTAATTTCTGTAATCCCCATTACCTTATCAATATCGATACTAAAACAAATACCGTTACCCGGTTCATTAATTTTAATGCCTCTACCAATGGCATCCATCACTTCATTCGTGAGACTATCTGGCACCAAGGTTAATACAATATCTTTTTCAGGTTCAATTTCAATTCCAAAAAAGCGTCCTTTATCATGCGAACCAGATCCTTTACCGTGAAGTAAGGTTCCTCCATTTGCGCCAGCCTGTTTGGAATATTCAATGACAGCATCGCCTATGCCACGTTCCACAATAGTAATAATCATCTCAAGATTCAATGCTACTGGTTTGTTCATTTTTCAGCCTCCACTTTCACTACTTTTTGTTCCGCTCTTCTTTTATAAATATATCCTAACGCAAGTGTTGATAAAATCGGAGTTAAAGCAATTAACGCTACTACTCCAAAACCATCAATTAACGGGCTCCGTCCTTCAATTTCAGCAGCAATCGCCACTGCCATTGATAAGATGAAAGTTGAACACATAGGTCCAGTTGCAACCCCGCCATTGTCAAAAGCCATTGCTAAAAACATCTTATCTACTTTTCTACCTAAAATAAAAACGAGGATATAACCCGGAATAAGAAAATAATACAAGCTAAAGCCTGCTAATAAGCGCCACATGGACAAACTGACAGCCGCACCTATCCCCAGTGAAACAACAGCTAACAAGACTTTACTGCGGACGGTTCCGCCACTTTCTTCTTCTACTTGTTTTACCATTACATGAATCGCCGGTTCAGCAAAACCAACTAAAAAGCCCATCAAAAATCCTAATGGAATTAAAATCCAGTTATAATCTAACTTGGCAATTTCACTCCCAAGATATTGTCCTACCGGCACATATGCAATATTTACACCATGTAAAAATAGAATTAAACCCACTGTGGTAATTAGAAAACCTTTCAAGATTTGAATAAATTTTTTCTTCTTCAATTTAAAACTGGTGAAATTCAACAAGACAAAGAGAAAAACAATGGGAAAAATTGCCAGTAATACTTCTTTAATCATCGTAGTAAAACCACTAAATACTTGTTGGAGAAAACTCATTGGAAAATCACCCCCAACACCATCACAGCTAAAATTGGCCCTAAAGAAGAAACGCCCACCATGCCAAAGCTATCATTTTCACCTTTTTTCTGATGAATCATACTGGTTAACCCACTCGCCAACGCTAAAATAAATGGTACCGTAACTGGTCCAGTTGTTACCCCACCAGCATCAAAAGCAATTGGCATAAATTCTGGACTAGTGAAAAACGAGGCAATAAACACAGCCACATAGCCTAATAACATCATCTGATAATAAGATAGACGAAATACTGTTCGTAATAACGCAAAAGCTAAGAAAATCCCGGTTCCGACACTGACAACACCAATTAAAACAGCTTTAGTGATAGCGCCTTCAGAAATTTCAGTAACTTGTTGTGCTAAGACTTGAACAGATGGCTCTGCTATTGTAATCCCAATTCCAATTGAGAAACCCAAACTAATCATAAGTGCTAAGCTCCGGCGTTTAATCATGTATTCTCCTACCAATTCGCCCACACGTAACATGGAATACTCGGCACCAAATAAAAATAGTGTCATTCCAATCATCATGATTGCTGCGCCAATAATAATGGTTGCTAAGTCTTCAGCGGGTAATGGTGCAAAAATAAAGGTCAAAATGACAATCAAAACTGTCATCGGTAAAATTGCAACAATCACTTCTTGAAAATTTTTTCGCATACAGTCCCTCCTTAAAAAATTTTGGACTACTTGAAAAAGTACCCATTACCTTAAGTATACATGAAAATAACAAATAAAATACAAAACTATGTACATTTTTTAATAAAACAAACTGTAAACTCATTTATTTATTAATCAAAGTGGAACGATTATGTTTCTTCACCAGTATGGAGGTGAAATTTTAATACTTATTCTTAAAAATTTAGCTACATATAAAAATACCCCAGCTACTTTTCAAAAAAAGTGAAAAGTAGCTGGGGCTTACATGATTTAGTTATCTAAAATAGTTACTTGTACTTGACGACGTCCCCAAGACTCACATTGAGCCGCAGTTGGAAAATGGACGTCAATGATATTACCTTGAATTGCTGAACCAGTATCGACAGCGTAAGCTTCGCCATAGCCTTCAACATATAAATGTGTCCCTAATGGAATAACACTTGGGTCAACAGCCACCGCCATTGGATTTTCCAATAAATTTTGTCCCGTTGCTGTTACTGTACCACCACCTAGTGCATCGGCTGGATCAGAACTATAAGCTGTTGATTCCATCGTAATTGTGCGACCAGAATAGGTAGTATTAGTGTTTTGTGTAGCTGTTTCATTTTGGCTTACTGATTGTGAAGCTGACGTATTATTGTCTTCAGAAGCACTTGTTGCTTTGGCGTCTGTATCAAATTTTAATACTTGACCATCGATAATTAAATCGACATTTTGAATGTTATTTGCTTTTGCAATTGTATTTACGTGATTTGTATCACCATAATATTTTAAGGAGATACTTGTTAATGTGTCAGAGCTGGTTACAGTATGGCTTACTTCAGCAGCATTGGCATTCATACCAAAAGCTGCAAAGCCAGCTAAAACGGCAGTTGTGGCAAAAAGTGATTTTACTAATTTCATATATGAGTTGCTCCTTTGTTATCCAATATTCGTCTCAAACGACTTCCATATCATAACAAGGAGTACACGCTCATAGGTGACAACAACTTAACAGAATGTTTCAAATTCAAAATAATTATTACAAAAAACCAAGTTTATTTATAACCACGTGTTTAATTGCTTTAGTACCTAGGAAATTTGGACTTGGAAATTTTCTGACGATTGTCATATAACAACTTTATCTTTCTCAACAATAATTAAGAAACTTTTAAACGCGCTTAATTGCTCCTTTTTCCTTAGTAAAAATTACAAAACTGTTAATTTATTACCGCTAGATTAGCTATATCTCAACTTAAAGCCAAAATTGACTTATTTTTTCTTAGCTTGAACTTTTATAATTTTTTTTATTACCAACGTCCCACAAACAATCAGTGTGACTGTTTGGATCAGCTTATCAGATAGATCTAACTGATAATGAAAATTTTTATTTTCCACCTGTACTTTCACTCTTTTTCCTCCTAAACAAAATCCACCAAACACTCTTGAATTTCTAAATAGTCAACCATTACGATATTATTTACATTGTAAGGGATTAATTTTCGTATTTTTGAATTTTTGCTGTGTATTCACGAATAACATTAGCAGAATGTTGGAATTTTTCTTCTTCTGTAGCGGTCATATGAATTTCTAAAATATCAAAAACCCCAGAACGATTCAATACAGCTGGTACACCGGCAAATATTCCTGTCTGGCCATACTCCCCTTCCAACAAAGTCGAAACCGGGATGATGGAGTTTTCATCATATAAAACGGCTTTAATAATCCCCACACAAGCAGATGCAATCCCATAATAAGTGGTTCCTTTACGATTATAAATTTCCCAACCTTCTTGGGTTGTTTTATAGACGATTTCATCCAAGTCCACGTCTCCAACAAGTTCTGCGTTGTCGGCGATAATATCTGTAAAAGATTTACCCGCAATTGTGACCGTTGACCAAGGAACCATTAAAGAATCACCATGTTCACCTAAGGCATAAGCATAAACACTTCTAGGATCGACATCCACTAAGTCTGCTAAAAAGTTTTGTAAACGGGCGGAATCAACTGAAGTTCCCGAACCAATGATTTGATTTTTTGGTAAACCAGAAAGTTTATAAACCAGATGAGCTAGCATATCGACTGGATTTGAAACGACTACAAAAATACCATCAAAACCACTTTTCATTACCGGTTCAACGATTGATTTGGCAATCTTTGCACTAATATCAAGCGTATCTAGACGTGTTTGACCAGCTTTTGGTGGTGCTCCGGCTGTGATAACAACGATATCTGCATCGCTACAATCAGTATAAGTTCCAGCTTTTACTCTAACATTTCGACCTAGAAAACGAATGGAGTTTCTTAAATCTCTGACTTCACCCGATGCTTTTTCCGCGTTAATGTCTACCATCAACACTTCATCACAAACTCCTTGTGTAATTAAGCTAAAGGCTGTTGAAGAGCCTACTAAGCCACTACCAATAATGGCAACTTTTGATTTATTTATCCGCATATTTTCACCTCATAATTATTTTAAATACATCATCATGTTATCAAAACATTGGCTAACTGACAAAACATTGACGTTTATCATTTTCAAAAAAATTTCAGAAATTTTCTTGACTCTCCACATTCTTTTGGCTAAACTAACTACAGTTAAATATTTTGGGAATGATGCTCTCCCTTGGCTTTGTCCAAAACCGCTTTCAAGCTAATGACTTCTACAAGTTTATTTGTAGAACCATTAGCTTTTTTTGTTTTCATTTTATTTTTTTAATCGTTCACAGTTAGCGCGTTAAAATATTTAACAAAATTATCTCTAGGAGGATTTAAATGGATAAACAGGCAATAGTCAAGATCATAAAAGAAAGTGGTACTTTTTATAGCGCAGTTATAATAGTTGCAATCGTCACAGGTATTGTTTCTCATTTTTTACTGGCTGGTCTAGCTTGGGTAGGAAATTTTCGTGAGCAGCATGCCTACTTACTATATTTTTTACCACTTCTTGCAATTTTGACTGCTTACACCTATCAAAATTATGGCAAAAATGCTGGTAAAGGAAACAACCTCATTATTGAAAGCATCCAAACAGAAGCAAAGGTTCCCTTGCGGATGGGCTTTTTGACTTTTATTTTCACTCTTTTATCTCATTTTTTTGGTGCTTCGGTTGGTCGTGAAGGCAGCGCCGTTCAAATTGGCGGTGTAATTTCTAATAAATTAGGTGAGTCTTTAAAACTCACTAATAAAAGTCGCAAATTACTAATTCACGCTGGTGTTAGTGCTGGTTTTAGCTCAATTTTTGGCACACCATTAGCAGGAGCCTTTTTCGGTATGGAGATGGCCTATATTGGAAAAATTGAACGGAATGCACTTCTATCTTGTTTTACTGCCGCTTATATCGGAAATTTCACTGCTCTTGCATTGGGGACAACCCATAGCCATCATTTCATTTCAAAGGTAAATAATTTAACCCCACAATTTATTTTAGTTTTTTTATTAGCTGGTATTGTATTTGGTCTGGCAGGACGCTTTTTTGCCTTTTTAACCCATCGCCTAAAAAAAATCTATCAGCAAGTTTTTGCTAATTATTTACTAAGAGCCTTTATCACGGCGCTCATTGTAGTTTTACTCATGTTAATTTTCCAAGGACAAAAATATGAAGGTTTAAGTTTATGGATGATGGATGATGCTTTTGCAGGACTAGCAACAGTGAAACAAGCTTTATTCAAATTGTTCTTTACTAGCTTAAGTTTAGGAGCAGGTTTTCAAGGCGGAGAAGTTACCCCCTTATTTGATATTGGATCTGCCTTGGGTTCTGGTATTGCAAATGCGTTCCATTTATCGCCAAGTTTATTTGCAGCAGTAGGTAAGATTTGTGTCTTTGGTTGTGCTGCTAATGCTCCTTTAACAACTATTATGCTGGGGATTGATTTATTTGGGTCTGAGATGATTCCTTTTTATGTTGTTGGAACTTTTATTAGTTACTTTGTTTCAGGGCATCAAGGAATTTACACTGCACAACTGATTATTCGGCCAAAATCTCGCTTTTTAAAACATCAACAAGGCTATCGTCTATCAGATCTTCCTTTAAAAGGAGTAACAAATGAAAATCAACACTGAAAAAATCACACTGACTAAACTATTTGGTCGAAAACGAATTCATACAATTAACTTTAATGAGACAGGCGAAAGATACTTTCACATTAAAGTTCACAATGGAGCAATTCTAGTCATTCATAACAGCTATAGCATGGATAGTAGCAACTGGGTGGCTACGCCAAAGAAGGTGACAAGTTATAAATCGCAGCATCTTATAAAAGCCGGCGAAGAAAAAATTATTAGCTATACGATTGGAAAAATCCATAATCGCCATGATAAAGTTTTTATTATAAATCATCATTTATTTAAACCAGCACTTTTTTCTATTTGTGAAATTAAAAAAAGATAAAATTTAATCTCATTTTATACATGACTATAAAAAGAACCTTGAAAGCCAATTAAAAATTCAGCTTTCAAGGTTCTTAATATTAATAGTGAAAAAATTTTTTATTTATTTAAATCGGCTAACTGGCTGTAAACACCTGTTCTTTCTTCCATATCTTGAACCGTTTGTTCCAGCATTTCGTCCACTTCTTCAGTAGAAGTTTTAATATTACGTAAAGCAGAAAAACGCACTTGATTTTCTAAAAACTCATTCATCTTTGTAAAATCAACTTTTTTAAAGTCAATTCGCATTGGATCTTTCCCTTCTTCACGTAAACGTGGATCGTAGCGATACAGTTGCCAATAACCACTCTCAACGGCATCCTTACTTTCTTTAATCGACTGACTCATACCACCTTTTAGACCGTGATTAATACATGGAGTGTAACCAATTATAAGGGAAGGACCAGGATAGCTTTCCGCTTCCAAAATTGCCTTCAATGCTTGTTTAGGATTAGCTTCAATTGAAATTTGAGCGACGTAAATATCTTGGTAAGCAATCGCCATCATACCTAAATCTTTTTTCTTGGTCTTCTTACCACCAGCAGCAAATTTAGCAATCGCAGATGTTGGCGTTGCTTTTGACATTTGCCCACCGGTGTTGGCGTATAGTTCGTTATCCATGACAAAAATATTTACATCTGCGCCAGTTGCTAACACATGGTCGATACCGGAATAGCCAATATCATAGGCCCAACCATCGCCACCGACAATCCACTGACTTGGTTTAACAAACATATCTTGATATTCCAATAAAGGCGCAACAGCTAGCTTATTTGTTTCTAATTTCAAAGCGGCAATAACTTTTGCTGCTCGTTGTTGTGTGCCTTTTCCATCATGTACGTGCTCTAGCCAATCTACTAATAATGCTGCCGTATCAGCAGAAACAGCATTTTTTTGCAAGACATCTTCTACTGCACTGGCTAAACGTTTCCGTTTAGTTTCATTGGCGATATACATCCCTAAACCAAATTCAGCGTTATCTTCAAATAAAGAATTTGACCAAGCAGGTCCACAACCATTGGCGTTAGTAGTATAAGGGGTTGCAGGAGATGAGCCACCCCAAATAGAAGAGCATCCTGTCGTATTGGCAATCATCATGCGATCGCCATACAGTTGCGTTAATAGTTTAATGTATGGCGTTTCACCACAACCGGCACAAGCTCCGGAAAATTCTAGCAACGGTTGCTCAAATTGCGAACCCTTAACAGATTCTTTTTTCACAGGGTTGGCTTTTTGACGCAATGTCATCGCAAAAGCCCAGTTCATCGCTTCATCTTTCATCTCTTCGTAAGGTCGCATAACTAAAGCTTTGCCTTTAGCCGGACAAGCTTCCACGCAAAGTCCACAACCGGTACAATCTTCTACTGATACTTGAATACGGTACTCTAAACCATCAGCACCCCGCATTTTACGTGTGATAAAGCCTTCTGGCGCTTCTTTTTCTTCTTCTTCATCAGCAAGGAAAGGACGAATCGCAGCATGAGGACAAATAAAGGCACATTCATTACATTGAGTACAAGCATCTGGTAACCACTGCGGTACTTCTAATGCAATACCGCGTTTTTCATAAGCAGCCGATCCCATTGCCATTGTGCCACCTAACATATCATTATCCATTAAATCTTTAACAGAAAGACTGTTACCTTCTTGACGATTAATCGGTTCTAAAATATTACGAATATAAGCAGGTTTATGGGCATCATCTTCTGATTTTCTCACCCGAACTTCAACATCTGCCCATTCTGTTGGTACGTCAACTTTTATTAAAGATTCAAATGTTTCATCAATGGCCTGCCAGTTATTTTCGACTAATTTCATGGATTTTTTGCCATAAGCATTTTGAACTTCTTGTTTTAATAATGGTAAAAATGTATCTCTGTCCATGATATCTGTCACTTCAAAAAAAGCAGCCGAACAAACGGTATTAATTCGCCGTCCGAGCCCGTTTTTAATTGAAATATCCATCGCATTGATAATATAAAAATTAATATTGTGCACGGCTAAATATTTTTTCAAATGACTTGGTAAATTTTTCTTTACTTTTTCTTCGTCCCAGACAGTATTAAGTAAGAAAGTACCGCCATCTTTTAACCCTTTTAATAAATCGTACTGATGAATATAGGCGCTATTGTGACAGGCAATATAATCAGCAGACTCAACATTATAAGTTGAACGAATTTCGTGATCGCCAAATCGTAAATGAGAAATGGTCAACCCACCAGATTTTTTTGAATCATAGGCAAAATAAGCTTGCGCATATTGATCGGTATTGTTACCGATAATTTTAATTGCTTGTTTGTTTGCTCCTACTGTCCCATCTGAACCAAAACCCCAGAATTTCGCTTGAAAAGTGCTAGGAGATGTTAAATCTAAAATTTCTGATTGTGGTAAAGATAGGTGGGTAACATCATCTTTAATCCCGATCGTAAATCGATATTTCAATTGATCAGGAGGTAACAATAAATGATCAAAAACCGTCACAATTTGATCTGGCGTAACATCTTTTGAGGCAATTCCATAGCGACCGCCGATTACAATTGGGCGATTGATATGACGATATAAGACACTTTGGACATCTAATAATAATGGTTCTCCATCTGAACCAGGTTCTTTGGTACGATCTAATACAGCAATTCGCTCGACTGTTGCCGGTAAGTTTTGCAATAAGTTTTCAGCTGGGAAAGGACGGTACAAATGAACATTTAAATGTCCGACTTTGCGCCCTTGTTTATTAAGGTAATCCACAGTTTGTTGAATTGTTGGAGAAACAGATCCCATCGAAATAATAACTTCAGTAGCCGTAGGATCGCCATAATAATTGGTTAAATCGTAATTTGTTCCACGTAAGTCATTAATTTTCCCCATATATTTTTGTACTATCGGCAAAATATTATCATAGTATTGATTAACCGTTTCTCTTTGTTGAAAATGAATATCAGGATTTTGTGCTGTCCCTGAAACAGTGGGATGGTTTGGATTCATGCCACGCTGACGGAATTTTTGCAATTCTTCCCAATTTACCATTTCCTTTAAATCTTCATAAGCCAACACTTCAATTTTTTGCAATTCGTGACTAGTCCGAAACCCGTCAAAGAAGTTCATAAATGGTAGACTACCTTCAATCGCTGCCAAATGCGCTACAGCTGATAAGTCCATTACTTCTTGCACACTAGATTCAGCCAGCATACAAAAACCTGTTTGTCTTGCCGCCATTACATCGCTATGATCACCAAAAATGGATAAAGCATTTGTCGATACAGCGCGTGCCGCAACGTGAAAAACAGTTGGCAAAAGTTCCCCTGCAATTTTAAACATATTGGGAATCATCAAAAGTAAACCTTGTGATGCAGTATATGTGGTAGTTAAAACACCTGTTTTTAAAGAACCGTGAACAGTACCCGCTGCCCCTGCTTCTGACTGTAACTCTACTAAATTAACAGGTTCACCAAAAATATTACGTTGTTGGTTAACAGAAGACCATTCATCGACCATTTCCGCCATTGTTGAACTTGGCGTAATCGGATAGATGGCAGCAACTTCTGTAAAAGCATAAGAAATATAAGCTGCAGCGGTGTTCCCATCCATCGTTTTCATTTTTTTCATTCCGTTCACCTCACTTAAAATTATGACAAAAAGTCATAAATACTTTGCTATTATACATGGAGTTTTTAGTTTTGGATATAGTTGTCTATTTGCCTTAGAGTAATTTTACCAGCACCCATCGCCAAAATGACTGTCGCTGTTTCTGTAACGATATCTCCACTAGCAAAGGTATTAGGAATATTTGTTTCACCTGTTGTGAAATCAGCAGCAATAAGTCCTGTTGATTAAGTTGTAATTGTTTAAAAAGTATCTCAATAAAACGCAGTTAGCGCCTTGAACAATTCCTGCAATGGCGTAGCTACTTTTATAATAAACGCGCTGCCATTTCTCATTCAATACGTCGCCGACCTTGATTCAATCAGACTCCTTTTTTTATGCTTGTGTTAAAGCTGTTACAAATGCTTTTAGCACCTCTTCATCTTCATCATCAGCATCATTTTCAATTTTGACTAATTGTGCCCCGCGTTTTGCACCGGTTTTTTCAAAAGCTTGATCAAAATCAACCGCTGCTTGACAGAAATAATCTGGATATAATTCACTATCACCAGATCCAACTACGCCAAATACTTTTCCTTCTAATTCAAAATCAGGTAAATCATCATAGAAGTCTTCTAAATCAAAAGGAACTTCACCATCACCATCAGTATAAGTTGCTACTACGCAAATATCTGCATCGTCAAAAGTTGAATCATCCGCATCGTCTGCTTCAATTCTTTCTACCTCGATTGCTAAATCTTTAAAAGCATCTTCTAAAATTTCTGAAATTCCCTCTGTATTTCCTGTTGCACTTGCATATACGATTTTTGCTACTGTCATTATAATTCCTCCTTGGATATTTGAAATATTCTTAAAGTAAATTCTTTATAGTAATTAATACTTAATCACATTTTACTTCATTCTAGATAAGAACTAAACAAAATTCAGCATTTTTTTCAGCTCCCCAAAAACAAAATAACGTATTTTATTTTTATGTAATCTAGATACTTTTTATTATAACCTATTATCCAAATATTCGAATAATGATTTTATCATCTCTTTCATAGCTTTGTCTCTTGCAATGAGAACAATTTAAGTCGATAAAATTGTGCTTACAAAAAAAGAAGCCTACTTTTAGTAGGTTTCCTTTTATTTAGTTATTAAAATAATTACGAGTATCCTTTTCATCTTGATTGAGCTGTTTGACTAGACCATCAGCACCAGCAAATTTTACTTGTTTGCGAATAAGATGATTAAACCGAACGCGTACTGTTTCACCATAGATATCTTTATTGAAATCTAAAATAAAAACTTCAACTGTTAATTTGCGCCCTTCACCAAACGTATCATTATGGCCAATCGAACTCATCGCTTGATACCATTTATCAGCGACTTTAATTTCAGAAACATACACACCTTCCATCGGTAAACGAACGCTATTTTTAAAACGAATATTTGCCGTCGGATACCCCAGTGTGCGGCCACGGGCATCTCCGTGTACCACTGTTCCTTCAATTTCATAAATGTAGCCGAGTAATTTTGTTACTTCTAGCATATTGCCTTCATCTAATAATTCACGGATTCGAGTTGAACTAATTTTATCCCCTGCTAATGTTTCTTTTGGGACAGTGACAATTTCAAACCTTCCTTTGGCATACTCAGGTAGATGTGAAACATCTGCTATATCTTTCGGCCCGTAAGTATAATCAAAACCACTAACAGCAGCTACAGCGTGTAACCCCACAATATACTCATCTACGAATGTTTGCGGTTTTAAGTGGGCAAAATTTGAAGTAAATTCAATCTCATATAAATAATCGACACCAAGTTCTGCCATATGATACTCTTTTTGTTTTAAAGAAGTTAAATACTTTTGATTTTCGCCTTCTTGTTTTTTAAAGACGACAGAAGGATGTTGATTAAACGTCATCACAGCAAGTTTAATCCCTTTTTGTCGAGCTAATTCTTTGCCAGTCAAAATAACTTTTTGATGGCCCCGGTGAACGCCATCAAAAAAACCTAAAACTAAAACTACCGGCTCACTTGGAATTTGTTCTTTTGTATAAGGATGATGAATTTGGATAATTTTCACAATACTATACCTCAGTTCGTAACATTTTTAACGGTTTCAATTTATTTTTTTCTTTTGGATTGTTCTCATATAAAGCTACAACTTTTTCCTGATAATATAAAGCAATTGGTTTTTTAGGCATAGAATCTAAACCAAAGACTTCAGGAGCTAAGCGCATACCATTTTTTACTTGGAGCCATGTTTTTTCGTTAATGGTAATTTTGTCAAAAGCTGATAGCCCATATTCTAGCGGCAATAAATATTCACTAATCGTATCCTCTGCAACAGCTTGCGCTACTTGAGCTAAAGTTAGTGCTTGGGCTGGCTTTAGTCCGCCACTTTCCAAACGAGTTAAATCAGACATGTGAGCAGCTACTCCTAGTTTTTTACCAGTATCTACTGCTAAAGTACGTACGTAAGTTCCTTTGCCACAAACAACTTCAAAACGCCAACTTTGAGTTTTATTTTCTTTGTCATATTCAGGTTCACTTATCCGGCGAAAACTTTTAATCTGGGCTTTACGTTTCGGTCTTTCTACTTCTAAACCAGCCCGCGCATATTCATATAATCGCTTTCCATTCACTTTAACAGCAGAATACATAGGTGGAATTTGTGTAATCTCGCCTTCCATCAATTTCATAATATTATCAATCTCATTTTGGCTAAAAGGAGTTTCAATCGGCGTTGTTGCAACTACTTCCCCTGAGGCGTCTTCTGTTGTGGTTGCATAGCCTAATGTAATTTCTCCGGTATAAACTTTACCACTATCTTGCATGAATTCAATCACCTTAGTTGCTTTACCAATACAAATCGGTAAAATACCATCCACATCTGGGTCCAAAGTCCCACCGTGACCAATTTTTTTCGTTTTTAAAATCTTACGTAATTTGAATACACAGTCATGACTAGTCATGCCACGTTCTTTCCATAAAGCTAAAATGCCGTCCATTCTAACTCCTCACTATCTCTAAATTCATTTCAACTGCCCTATTATAGCAGAAAAAAAGCCTCTTTAAAAAGTTTTCCTTTCTAAAGAGGCTTCTTTATCTTAATCCTTGTGTAAATTACGGATCATTTCGTCGATTTTGTTACCATATTGCACAGAGCTATCTAATTCAAAAGAGATTTCCGGTGTTTTATATAATGTTAACCGTTGGCCTAATTCTCGTCGAATTAAACCACTCGCTTTTTCTAAACCCGCTTGTGCTTTTTGTTTATCAGAAGCTAAGTCAGATAAAATACTATAAAAGATTGTTGCTTGTTGTAAATCTCCTGTTACCCGGACATCTGTAATAGTGACATCTTGCACCCGTGGATCGCGTACTCTTTTACGTAAAATATCGTTGACTTCTCTTAAAATTTCATGGGCAACACGACGGTCACGATAATTGGCCATCCTTATCCCTCCATTTATCTTAGTCGTTTTTGATTTCTTCCATTACATAAGCTTCAATCACATCGTCAACTTTCAAATCATTGAATTTTTCGACCATAGCGCCACATTCAAAGCCTTGTTTTACTTCTTTAACATCATCTTTAAAGCGTTTCAAGCTCGCAAGGACGCCTTCGTAAATCACGATACCATCACGAATGACACGGACACCACTGTCGCGGCGAATAAACCCATCGGTTACATAGCAACCGGCAATCGTACCAACTTTTGAAACTTTATATGTTTCGCGGACGATCATTTGACCAGTAATTTTTTCTTCAAATTCTGGGTCAAGTAAGCCCTTCATCGCTGTTTCAATTTCTTCGATTGCTTTATAAATGATACGGTGTAAACGAATATCAACCGTTTCGGCATCTGCTTGTTGTTTTGCTTGTGGCGTTGGGCGCACGTTGAAGCCGATGATAATCGCATTACTTGCAGCTGCTAAGGTAACATCACTTTCATTAATAGCACCAACAGCAGAATGGACGATATTAACTCGTACGCCTTCTACTTCAATTTTCTTCAATGAAGCAGCAAGCGCTTCTGCTGAACCTTGTACGTCTGCTTTAATAATCACGTTAACTTCTTTTAATTCGCCTTCTTTTAGGCTTTCAAATAAGTTATCCAATGTCACACGGCTATTAGAAGCACGTTGTTCCATCAAAGCACGTTTTGCCCGTTCTTCACCGGCAGCCCGCGCTGTTTTTTCATCTTCAAAGACGACAAAACGATCGCCTGCTTGAGGAACATCATTTAAACCAGTAATTTCGACTGGTGTCGCAGGTCCTGCTGATTTATCCCGTCGGCCTAAATCATTGGTCATTACCCGTACACGGCCATAAGTATTTCCGACTACAATTGGATCGCCCACATGTAAAGTACCTTGTTGCACGAGTAATGTTGCCACTGGGCCTTTACCTTTATCCAAACGAGCTTCAATTACAGTACCAATGGCTCTTTGGGTTGGATCTGCTTTTAAGTCTTCTACTTCTGCTACAAGTAAAATCATTTCTAATAATTCATCGATGTTTTGACCAAATTTCGCTGAAATTTCAACAAAAATTGTGTCGCCACCCCAACTTTCAGGAATTAATTCGTATTCACTTAGTTCTTGCATTACGTGTTGTGGGTTAGCACCAGGTTTATCAATTTTATTCACTGCAACAATAATTGGCACTTTCGCTGCTTTGGCGTGGTTAATCGCCTCAACAGTCTGTGGCATAACGCCATCATCTGCTGCAACAACTAAAATTGTAATATCTGTAATACTTGCACCTCGAGCCCGCATACTTGTAAAGGCCGCGTGTCCTGGTGTATCTAAGAAAGTAATTGGTTTCCCATCAATGTCAATTTGATAAGCACCAATATGTTGCGTAATCCCGCCAGCTTCACCACTTGTTACTCGTGAGTGACGTAGTGTATCTAGTAAAGTTGTTTTACCATGGTCAACGTGACCCATAATCGTCACAACTGGTGGACGTGGTACTAAGTTTTCGGCTGCAACTTCTTCTGCTTCAAAGAATTTGTCAATGTCGGCAATATCGACTTGTACTTTTTCTTGAGGCTCAATTCCATAATCTGTCGCCAAAAGTTCAATTGTATCTTTGTCTAGCGCTTGGTTTTGGTTAACCATGACACCCATCATAAATAATTTTTTGATGATTTCGGCTGGTTCACGGTGAATTTTTTTAGCAATATCAGCTACATTCATGCCTTCTGTATATTCTAATACTTCTGGCAATTCTCTAAATTTACGTGGTGGTACTGCCGGTTTATTGGAAACTTGTTGTTTTCCTTTTTTACCTTTTTTCTTAAACTTATTACGGTTTTGTTGATAGCCACCTTGACGATTTTGTTGACCATAATTTTTGTTACGATTATCGTTACTACGGTTACCCGCTTTATTACCATCTGCTTTGGCAGCTGGTTGAGTATTTGCAGGTTTTGCGGCTGGTTTATTAGCGTTCGTAGCAGGTTTTGTCGTAGTACGTTGTTGTGTTGCTGGTTTTTTATTTTGTGTCGGAGCTTGTTGTGCAGGTTTTGTCTGCTTGGTTTGGTTACTCCGTTTTTGATTATTATTATTAATAGGCTTTTGATCCTCCGTTTTTTTATTAGCTGTTTTTTGATTTACTGGTACAGTTTTTTGTGATGTGTTTTCAGTTTTATTTGAAACAGCTTTAGCTGAAGGTGTTTCAGAATGATTGAAACGATTATTTTGCTCAGCTTGTGTTTTATTTACAGTCCCTTGTTGACGGTTGTGCGTTGCTTGATTTTTCTGTTGCCCTTGTTGGTTTCCTTTATTTTGACCTTGTTTGTGGCCTTGTTTTTGGTTTGGATTATTCCGATTTTGGAATTTCGGATTATTCCGTTGGGTAACAAATTTTTTATGCTCAGGTTTTTTTGCTTCATCTGGGTTAGCTGGTTGGGATGCAGGTTTTGGAGCATTGTCAATACTTTTTGTTACACCAACAGCTTGGCGTAACTTTTTCTCCTCAGTATCTGAGATTGCTCCCATATGATTTTTTACATCAAATCCTAAAGATTGTGCCGTATCCACCAATTCTTTACTCGATTTGTTGATTTCTTTTGCAAGTTCATAAATTCGTTTTTTTCCCATGCAATCACCTTCCTAACCTTGTATTAATTCTCCTATCTTTTTGGCAAAGCCCGCATCTAAAATACCAATTACCATCCGGGGTTTACCAATCGCACCTCCTATTTCCAAGGCGGTTAAACGATCATTATAGGGAATTTTATAATAAGTGCACTTATCACTTATGTTTTTGTGGGTATTTTTACCAGCATCTGTGGCAATTAATACCAAACGAGCTTTGTTGCGACGAATCTCTTTTAACGTTAGTTCTTCGCCAGTGACCAACTTTCCAGCGCGCATTGCTAAACCTAACATGTTCAATACCTTGTTTTTATCCATTGCCAAATAACTCACGACGGGCTTTTTGATGGGTAACATAATCAAGAAGTTCTTGATAAAACGCATCAGTCAGTGGTGTTTCTAAGACCCGATCCAAGATTTTTTTATCCCAAGCTTTTTGTACTTCTGCTGGCTCAATTGCAACATAAGCACCGCGACCTGGCATTTTACCAGTGGGATCAATCGAAACTTCGCCTTCTTTTGATCGAGTAATGCGAATCAGTTCTTTTTTTGGTTTCATTTCACCGGAAACAACGGATTTACGTAAAGGAATCTTTCGTTTCTTCATGAAATCGCCTCCTGATTAATCCTCTTTTTCTTCATCAAAAGCAATATTTTCATAATCATCACTTGTCATATCGCTATTTTCAATTACTTCATCAACAGAATCGATTGCATTTTCATCAACTGTTTCTTCAGTTACAAACTCGCCTTCATCGATATAGTCGCCTTCTTCTAATTTGGCATAAAATTCTTCCATATCAGATTCAGCTTTAATATCAATTTTATAACCAGTTAATTTGGCTGCTAAGCGAGCATTTTGACCTCTTTTACCAATCGCAAGTGATAGTTGATAATCTGGCACAACAACGGTACAAGCACGGGGATTATCCAAATCAAAAATAACGTCTTGTGCTTCAGCTGGATTCAATGCATTAGCAATATAAATAGCTGGATCTTCATCCCATTCGACAATATCCATATTTTCGCCTTTTAATTCGTTAACAATTGCTTGAACTCGCTGACCTTTAGGGCCGACACAAGTACCCACAGGATCAATATTAGGGTCATCTGAACGCACTGCAACTTTTGAACGATCGCCAGCTTCTCTAGCAATGCTAACAATCTCTACAGTACCATCATAAACTTCTGGCACTTCTTGTTCAAATAAACGGCGTAATAAATCTGGATGGGAACGACTAACAAAGACTTGTGGACCTTTTGAAGTATTTTCAACCCGAGAAACATAGACTTTAATACGATCATGTGGTTGATAAAATTCGTTTGGCATTTGATCTTGTTTTGATAAAACAGCTTCGATTTTACCCAAATTGACATAAATGTAACGATTGTCTTGTCTTTCAACAATACCTTGCATAATATCTTTTTCATAAGCTGAAAATTCATTATAGATAATCGTTCTTTCTGCTTCTCTAACGCGCTGTAAAATAACTTGTTTGGCTGTTTGCGCTGCAATTCGGCCAAAATCTTTTGGCGTTACTTCAAAACGAATTTTGTCACCAATTTCATAAGCTGGGTTGATTTTGATTGCTTCTTTTAAAGAAACTTCTAATTGGGAATCCATGACTTCTTCTGTTACTTCTTTGACAGCATAAACATGAATGTCACCTTTTTTTTGATTGAATTCTACTTCTACGTTTTGGGCTTGGCCGTAGTGACGTTTATAAGCTGACACTAAAGCGGCTTCTAGTGCTTCAATCACGATTTCTTTTGAGATGCCTTTTTCAGCTTCTAAAGCATCTAATGCATTCAACATTTCT
Organism: Enterococcus canintestini; assembly: GCF_001885735.1. Classification (GTDB taxonomy): domain Bacteria; phylum Bacillota; class Bacilli; order Lactobacillales; family Enterococcaceae; genus Enterococcus_C; species Enterococcus_C canintestini. Next base: position 50,086 of record NZ_JXKG01000008.1, read on the forward strand.
TTACTCATCTGCTTGGAACTCCTTTTTTAAAATTGAATAGCTAAACGGGCTTTGGCAATATTCTTACGATCAAAAGTCAGTTCTTTTTCCCGCGTTTTAATTCTGATCTTTAATACAAGTTCAGCTTCATTTAAAGAAACTAAAAATCCTTCATATTGCTTTTGTCCTTCAACTGCTTGATATAATGAGATGTGGATATATTCACCCACGGCTTTTTGATAATCGGCTTCTTTTTTCAGTGGACGCTCGGCACCAGGAGAAGACACCTCTAGAAAATAAGCTTGAGGAATTGGATCTGGATCCATATTATCCAACTTTTCACTTAGCTTTTCACTTACATAGGCACATTCTTCTATATCAATGCCGCCTTCTTTGTCGATGAATACTCGCAAAAACCAGCTTTTTCCCTCTTTAACAAACTCAACTTCGACTAATTCAAAATTTTGTTCATCCAAAATTGGAACAACTAAATTTGTTACTGTTTCTACCACTGTACTCAACAATCATCGCCTCCTTGACCAATTCTTTTCATTAAAAAGAGTGAGGGAAAAAATCCCTCACTCCACTAAGTATCATTACCGTTATACATTCTAACATATTTTTTTGAAAATCACAACTGAAAGCAGAAATAGCGTTATTTAAGTAGCAATAATTTGCCACAATCGCGGCAAAAAAGCATTAAAATTGAAATCCAATGGTGCTTGATGGGGAAAATACTGAACCATTCGATATGAATAAACAACTAAAAACAGACTTATAATTCCAATCCACCAATATTTATTAGTCAAAAGCCGTGCAATAACCGCTTTTTTTAAACTAACTCCATAGAGTAAAACCAACAAAATAATTACCCAAAAAAGTGGATGATAATAAAACGCTGTCGTAATATCCCCCTGTGCCAAATGAATAAAAGCACGCGTCATACCACAAACCGGACACGGCAGACCTGTCACAGCTTTTAAAGGACATTCTAATAATCCGACCATTCATCGTCTCCTTGACTCTTCATATTTATCACGCCTTGATTTAAATGATCATAAACATCATTTAAGTCAGATTGTAAAATTGCCATATTAATCACGGCTAGGCCAAAAATACGCAAGACAATAAATAATAACTTATTGTCACTACGATAAGGTCGCAGTGCTCTTTTTTGCGCAGCCATCACCAGATCATTGATGCGATACCACCAATAAAACATATATAGGCCACAAGTAATAAGTCCAAAAAATAATGTCCATCCTGGTTTTAGCCGATAGTCACCAGTTAAATCATTTAAATCTCGGTTGGTAGTATAAATCCAATAGATGCCATAAATGCCACCAGTTAGTAGTGTAAATAAAATCACAGCTATTACAGAGCGTTTTTGCCAATTGGTTTTCATCATAGTCGCTATTTCCTTTCGTATCTCACTATGTAAAAGAAGCTGCCGCCTCTTTAACTTTATTTGATAAAATAATTTTTCCTGTTTGAAAATTCGTTTGAACTTTCTTAAATTACTTTACCATAAAAGAGTTAAATTAGGCAGGACAGCTTAAAAATTTATACGCGACTGTAGTTAGCTACTTCTGCTGCAATTGCATCCACAAAAATATTTAGTTCTTCAACTGAAGTTTCTTTACTTCCATAACGACGAACGTTTACAGTTGCATCTTTTACTTCATTATCCCCTACAACAAGTTGATATGGAATTTTTTGTGTTTGTGAAGCTCGAATTTTATAACCCATTTTTTCATTTCGGTCATCGACTTCAACCCGAATTCCTTTTGCTTGTAGACGTTCTTTGATTTCATAAGCATAATCAGAATGTGCTGCAACAGAAACTGGAATAATTGTTGCTTGAATTGGCGCTAACCAAGTTGGAAATGCACCTTTGTAAACTTCTGTTAAATAAGCTACAAAACGTTCCATTGTAGAAACAATTCCGCGGTGAATAACGACCGGACGATGAGTATTTTCGCCATCTTCACCGACATAAGTCAACTCAAAACGTTCAGGTAATAAGAAGTCTAATTGAATAGTAGACAAGGTTTCTTCCATCCCCATCGCTGTTTTCACCTGCACGTCAAGTTTTGGTCCGTAAAATGCTGCTTCTCCTTCAGCTTCAAAATAGTCTAAGCCTAATTCATCCATCGCTGCTTTTAACATTGTTTGCGCGTTATCCCACATTGCATCATCATCAAAGTATTTTTCAGTATTGTTAGGATCACGATAACTCAAGCGGAAACGATAATCTGTCACGTTGAAGTCTGCATAAACCGCAATCATCAAGTCCAAAGTCCGTTTGAATTCATCTTTAATTTGATCCGGACGCACAAAAGTATGGCCATCATTTAATGTCATTTCCCGTACCCGTTGTAAACCAGATAAGGCACCAGATTTTTCATAGCGATGCATCATGCCAAGTTCTGCAATTCGAATTGGTAGTTCCCGATAAGAATGAATATCATTTTTGTAGACCATCATGTGATGCGGACAGTTCATTGGACGTAAAACAAGCATTTCGCCATCGCCCATATCCATCGGTGGGAACATATCTTCATGATAATGATCCCAGTGACCAGAAGTCTTATATAAATCAACATTGGCCATAATTGGTGTATAAACGTGTTGGTAACCTAAACTTACTTCTTTATCGATAATATAACGTTCAATAATCCGGCGAATTGTAGCACCTTTTGGTAACCAGAAAGGAAGTCCTGAACCAACTTCTGGTGAAACCATAAATAAATCTAATTCTTTTCCTAATTTACGGTGATCGCGTTCTTTTGCTTCTTCTCTTTGTTTAATAAATTCTTTTAGATCTTTTTTATCAAAGAAAGCTGTCCCATAAACACGTTGCATCATCTGATTATCGGAATTACCACGCCAGTAAGCACCCGCAACAGATAATAGTTTGAAAACTTGAATACGACCAGTTGAAGGAACATGTGGGCCACGGCACAAATCAACAAATTCTCCTTGACGATAGGCTGTAATTGTTTCATCTTCTGGCATTTCATTAATTAATTCGACTTTATAAGGGTCTGCATGAAACAAATCCAATGCTTCTGCTTTTGATAAAACCAAGCGTTCAATCGGTAAATTTTCTTTCACGATTTTCATCATTTCTGTTTCAATTGCTGGTAAGTCTTCGGCTGTGATTGGATGTTGACCGTTATCAGTATCATAATAAAATCCACTGTCAATCGCAGGGCCTACGCCAAAGTGAATATTCGGAAATAAACGACGGGCCGCTTGTGCCATTAAATGAGCAGCAGAATGGCGAAGTAAAGGTAACGCTTCTTCATCAGCTGGGGTAATAATTGCTAAGGTAGCATCTTCATTAATTGGACGATTTAGGTCTACTAATTCGCCATTAACTTTTCCCGCCAAAGCTTTTTTTGCTAAGCTATTAGAAATACTAGCCGCAATATCTTTTGTTGTACTACCTGATTCAAATTCTTTTTTTGCACCATCAGGAAATGTAATTGTAATTGCCATAGATAATTCCTCCTTAAATAATAAAAAAAGTCCTAGCGCTATAATAGCACTAGGACGTGATTAACGTGGTTCCACCTAATTTTAAGACATATTTTCGTCTTCTCTTTTGCCGCTAACGGTTGCCACCGCCTAAGATTAATTAGGAATAAGTAAAGTGGTCATCCTTTGGTTTTCTGTTGGAAAACTTTCAGCAGTTGTCTTCCTCTCTGTTACAGACTCTCAAAATCAGTTGGCTTTACAAGTTGAATATATTTAAACACTTCTTTTAAAAAAATGCAAGAATAAACTTACTTAAATTCACCATTAACAGCATAAGTACCTTTTTTCATTTCATTAATAATCACATGAATATGTTCTTTTGGCGCACCGGTATTCTTATGAACAGCTTCAGTAATATCTTTCATCATTGCAGTCAATTGTTCTTTACTACGTCCTTCAACTAATTCAACATGGACAAATGGCATATTATTCACTTCCTTTTTTAAATTACCTCTATTTTAACCTTAAACAAGTCAAAATGTCCCGCACAAAACTGAAATTATTGCATAAAATTTGAAACTTTATTTTCGATATTTTTTATAAAGATACTCTATTAGCTTATGCTAATGGCCTAAACTTAATTTTTTCCTGGTATCTTTATTTTTACGATCGTTTTTGGCCCGTAATGCACTTAAAATGGAGACCGTATCAACAACCTCTTGTAACATCGCACCGATTAACGCAGGAATCACCCCCGTGCTAGCAACTAGCATCAAACCAACACAGATAAAAATTCCGATTAAAACTGATTGTCGGGCGATTTTCATTGTATCTTGCGAGATACTAACCGCTGCTGCAACGCTACTTAAATCATCCTTCAAAATAACAGCATCTGCACTTTCAGAAGCCGCTGAAGAACCGTGAGCTCCCATAGCAATACCGACATCAGCAATCGCTAAAGCTGGCGCATCATTAATACCATCACCGATCATCACTAACGGCCGATCTGCTTTAGTGATATTTTTTAAAACGTTAATTTTATCTTGTGGCAGACATTCGGCATGAACTTCTTTAATTCCAACTGCAGTAGCTGTTAATTCTGCAATTCCTTTACGATCGCCAGTTAACATAATTTCCTTATCGACACCTAAATTACGTAATTGGGTAATCGTAGTTTGAGCTTCTGGCCGTATTTCATCTGCAAAAGTTACACTTCCGATGTATTGATCATCTAACGATGCAAAAATCATCGTAGCATCACCAGCAGAAATACTAGCGTGGGCAAATTCTGCCCGCCCAATTTTGATGACTTTGCCATCAATCTCACCTTTTACACCAGAACCAACAACTTCTTCTAAGTTTTTAACCGGTACTAATTCTACTCGTTTGGTAGCATAAGAAACAAGTGATCGCGCTAAAATGTGCAGTGATTCTTGTTCGGCACTGGCAAGATAGCTCAAAAATTTATCTTCTGGAAAACCAGCTACAGGATTTATCGCTTCTACTGTTAATTGGCCTTTGGTAATGGTACCTGTTTTATCAAAAGCAATGGTCTTAGCTTCGGCAAGTTTTTCGATTGTAGTACCTGTTTTCACCACAATACCATTACGACTTGAACGACTCATGCCTGCTACTAATGCAACTGGAGCTGCTAAAATCAAAGGGCAAGGAGAAGCTACGACTAAGACTTCAGCAAAACGGACCGGATCTTTCGTAACAAACCAGGCAATCCCCCCAATAAGATACGCAATTGCAGTAAATGGCACAGCGTAACGGTCTGCCATCCGCACAAAATGAGCGGGTTTTTCTTGCGATTCTTTTACAAGTTTAACGATTTGTTGATATTGTGAATCTTCAGCTAGTGAAGTTACTTGATAAACCAAAGTTCCCTCACCATTTATAGCTCCAGACATAATGTCATCTCCGCTATTTTTATCCACTGGCCGAGATTCACCAGTTAAAGAAGATTCATCGACACTACCTTCTTGTAAGGCAATCCCATCAACAGGGACAATTTCATGGGGCTTAACCACTAAAATATCGCCAACTTTAACCTTATCTAAAGTTAAATCTTCTAAGCGATCCCCATTTTTTCGATGCGCAACTTGAGGAGAATTATCTAATAGAGATTGTAATTCACGGCCTGCTTGACGACTGGCATAATCTTCTAAACTATCTCCGCCGGTCAACATGATTAAAATCATCAAACTCGCCCAGTATTCCCCAACTGCTAAAGTAGCGACAATAGCCGTAATCGCTAAAATATCCACACCATAACGGCCAGATCGCAATGTTTTTACCATTTCAATTAACATGGTAAAGGCCATGAAGCCACCCACAATTGTTACGAGTAGATAGGCCCACTGTCCTTGTTTCAAAACAAACTCAAAAAGACAAGCTATGACTCCTACCACTAAAGTTAAAAAGAATTTTTTAAAATGACTCATTTCCATCCCCTACTTTCCCAACTTGAATAGTTCAAGCTTCACTTAAAGGATAACTTGCTTATTTCCAAATGAAAATAGAAAAGTGCTAAATGAAAAAAAGAATCATTTACAATTAGCTTTGATCATCCTGATGCTGCCAATTGTGACTGTATTTCTTCACAGCATTGGCTGTTTTAGCATCATAAAAAAAACCACTCATTTCAGCAAATTTTACAGCTGTTTGATGAAAAAGGTTTTGGGTTTTATAAAGACTCTGCCAGATTTTTTCACCAGTAGTAAAATCCAGCAAATCAAGCAGTGATTGTCTTATTTCATCAGACAAATAATTTAGTAAATACTTATCGTTTTTGCCAATACTAACGCTACATCCTTGTTCTAAAGCAACTTGCCAACTCAGCAAACGACGTAATTCCTTTTGACAAATGTTATAAAGATGATCAGTAGCATATAACCATTCCTTACGCCATAGACCTTTAACTACATAAGTGGACACCCACCAAAACTCATTACAACAATCTGTAAATTCCGCTTGACTCGGCGCTTTTTGAAGATATAAGGAATCAGGATTTGTTTTCTTAATATCTGCAAGTAAATTTTGAGGATCCCACAAAGGTAAAACTACTTTTTCTGTTTTTAACCAATCTGGCAGATTTTTTATAGGACAAAGCATTAAATCAATGCGGTTATTATCTTCAAATAACATTAAAAAGGTAAAACAATCTCCTAAAGTAGCTGGGAACAAAGTCATTTCCTCAGGACATTGCATAATTAAAATTTCACCAAAAGCTTTTAACCAACTGCGCTCTTTTAATAAACTATCTTTTTCATCTACTAAGTAAACGACATCATAATCTTGAAATATATCTTTGGGGACGTGAGGATTTGCACGCGAGCCAGAAAGCGCTACGCCTTTGACCTGAGGTAATTTTTGAGCTACTTGTTTTATTAATGCTAACATTTCATCTTCCTTACGCATTGTTTCTTCCTTTCTCATTTACATAAAATTTTAAAAAAACTTTGAAAGCAGTAACCTTTTTTTCAGAGTCGAACTTGTGCTATAATTTTATGGCGTGATTTTATCACACACATAGGAAATGGAGGCTTGTTTAATGGATGAACGTGCCAAAGAAAAGCAGCATGTCGCATGGACTGTTGCACTTATTCAAAATGAAGAACAACTAATTAAAGAACAGCAACAACAGCTAAGTGGCAAGATGCAAGCCGAATTAAAAGAAGTTGCCGATCACCAAATCCGAGGCGGTTCCGATGAGTCTTTTTATGAATCTGCAATGGAGTATCGCCAACATGAGCAAGAACTACTCTTGAAGTATCACACAGCCGAAAGCCAAGTAAAACGTTTAAAAACACTTAATACAATGGAAGGAAATCCTTATTTTGCGCGGATTGATTTTAAAGAAGGACAAGAAAATAAAGAAACACTTTATTTAGGTATTGCTTCTTTACGGGATAAAAATCAAGAAACCATCGTCATCGATTGGCGCGCACCAATTGCCAATCTTTATTATGAAGGTGAATTAGGTCCAGCTTTTTATGAAACCGACCACGACCGATATGAAGTAGAACTTTTATTAAAACGCCAGTTTAAAATTCAAGATGGGCAAATGCTTTCAATGGTGGATACTTCTGAAGTAATTAATGATGAATTTTTATTAGAGATTTTAGATGAAGCATCTTCTTCTCAAATGAAAAATATCGTCTCCACGATTCAAAAAGCCCAAAATAAAATTATTCGCAATACAACGAGCAAAGTCATGTTAATTGAAGGTATCGCAGGTAGTGGTAAAACTTCTGCCCTTTTACAACGAATTGCTTTTTTACTTTATCGTAATCGTAAATGGTTGGCTGATGAACAAGTTCTCTTATTTTCACCTAACCATCTATTTTCTGATTATATTTCAATGGTTTTGCCTTCCCTTGGAGAAAGTACTGTCCCAACTCGAACATTCCGCTCTTTTATGGACCAGTTATTGCCACAATTTACGATTGAAAAAGAAGCTGAGCAAGAAGTTGTCTTTTTATCTGGCAATGAAAAACAAAGCGAGCGACTAAAAAGCAGTTTAGTTTTAGTCAAGGCTATTAAAAATTATATTAAAGCAATCACCGACTTAGGACCGTTATTTCGTAATTTGAAAATTAATGGAGAAACTTTGATTTCAACAAAACAAATGCGCACTTGGTATCAAGAAACAAATCCAAATTTACCACTTTACCAACGGACACAATTATTGCAGACAAAACTATTGAAAAAAGTTGGTGGCCTACAAAAAGACGAAGCCAAAAAAACTTGGGTAAAAGAGGCCGCCGAAGAAGAATTACAACAATATTTTGCAGATCATCCTAACTTAACTGATTCTGAAGAAAACGAACGAAAATTACGCAATCAGATTAAAAAACAAATTGTAAAGCGCCACTTTCACAGTATGGTTAAAAGTATTAATCGTTTCCAATTTATTAACTTTTCCAAACAATATTTGCATTTTTTACAAAACGTTTCTAAAAAAACTTTAACTGAAAATCACGTGACTGTAAATCAATGGCAAGAAAGTCTCGAAGCTACCCGCGACTTATTAAAAAATCGCCTGTTAAAACAAGAAGATGCTGTTTTATTCTTCTTACTATTAAAAGGATTGCGACCAGTTGACTTACCAGTCAATGCTCGTTTCATTTTTATCGATGAAATGCAAGACTTTCCACCTGCACAAGTGGCGCTATTACGGGAGTTGTACCCCCAAGCCAACCTTACGCTGTGTGGAGATTTAAATCAAAAAGTCTTTGGTAATGAGACCATTGTCGGTAATTTAGCTGCCCTTTTCCCAGATCAAGAAGTAACCCGATACCAATTAACAACAAGTTATCGATCCACTAAAGAAATTACAGACTTTGCCAATCAATTTTTATCAGAAGAAGATACTGTGGAAATGACTGCCAGAAAAGGAGATCTACCAACCCTAGTAACTGGCTTTAATAAAACGGAATGTCTGAATTATTTAATAAATGATTTAAAAGAAAATGAAGCAAAAGCTCAATATTGGCGGACAGCAATTATTTGTCGGACCAGTCAAGATTGTGTTGCTCTTTATGAAGCGCTAGACGAAAAAATGAAACAAGAGATTCAATTAATTATCTCGGAAGAGGATTTCATGAAACGACGTATTATGATTATCCCTGCTTACCTAGCGAAAGGCTTAGAATTTGATCGTGTCTACGCTTGGCAAATTGACGATAGTTTTAAGACGTTACAGGATCGGTTAATTTTTTATACTATTGCAACTCGGGCGATGCACGAACTAACCGTTATTAGCCATGAGCCCCTCTCACCATTTTTTGACACAGCGGATCCATTAACATTTAATAAAGTCGTTTTATAAAAACTCAAAATTTCACTAACAAGAATGAAAATACCCAAACTATCACAAACGATTGGTTAGTTCTAAAAACTAGTAAATCGCTGTAATAGTTTGGGTTTTTAAATGAATAATGGCATCTGTGGATATTTTAATTGAATAATATTTAATATCATTTTAAGTTCTGACAACTGCTTTTTATCTTCTTCATCAAATAGTTTCGCGTGACGTCCTACCAAACCATTATCAATTAAATGATGTTTTTTATTCCATGTTTTAAAATCATTCAAGTTTTGACACTGGCTTACAGGTAATCCAGCCGCATCTATTATTTCAGACAGACGAAAAACTAAAAAGGCGCTGTCAATCACTGTATATTCTTGATATTTATGAGATTTTTCTTGATTTTTACGATCTCTTAAAATTACTTTTTGAGGTTCATTTTTCAAATACCAATCCAATAGTATAAAAAAACCCTCTAAACGAAATTCTTCAGCAAATAATTCATAACTCTCAGGGTTTTGGCGAAAAACCAAAGGAATCAAATAATTACGACGATAAATAAGCATTGGCGCTTGGGTCACACTGTAGTAAACATAACGATTCAAGTAACCAGCTCCACGAAAATCACCTAAGCGATACCCTTCCACCCCAAAGCGTTGACATCGAGCAGCTAAGGTAGAACACGCACCGACTGATACTGCTAACTCCGCTTTTTGTTCATAGTCGCTTAAAATGCGATCAAAAGGTTCCAAACTGATTTTTTCCAAACAACAACACCACCTCAAAGATAACGTTTTCTCTTCAATAGTATAGCATAATTTCATTAAACCATTTGCAGAGAAAATTCGAAAAAATAAAAAAATTCATTTTCTGACAATAATATCAGCCAATTTATACTTCAATAACTAAATCATAAGTCAAATTGGAATTTTTTAAACGTTGGTATCAAGATAATACCGTAATTTTTTCTACCACTTATTTGTTTATTTTTTGAAAAGACATAATAGTTTTCAAGAGATAAAAATAAGTCTAAAATAAATATGAAAACAAATGAAAACATACTGGAGTGATGGTATTGAAATTATTAAAAGAATATGGCTTTTACCTGCTGCTATTAGCCATTATCAGTGAAATTGCACTCCCTTTTATTTTGGCGCACTATTATCCCAATTACAGCCAAATAAATAATTTAATTTCAACTTTCGGTGAAACCGATAGTCCGACAAAATGGGCCTTTAAAATTTGGGAAATTATTAATGGCACCCTTTTTGTTTTAAGTGCCCCAGCAATTTATGAACGATTTAAAGAAACCAATCAAAAGTTTTCTCTTATTCTTTCGTTAATGGTGGTTGTTTTTGGAATTGGCGATTGTATTATCACTGGTTTATTTGATCGCGCCGCAAATGAAAGTGAGGTTGATTTTACTTCCTTATTGCACAATTATGCTTCTGGCGCAGGCTTCGTTGCACTTTTGTTAGGAACATTCCTTTTGTTTTTACTTTATCGCCAAGAAAAAAATGAAATTTTCATCGTCTTTTTGCCCCTCATTTTTATTGCCGCTATGGTATTTATGTTTTTATTTGCAATGCCAAAGATTCCGATCATCAGCCAATTTCAAGTTTCCCATCGTGGTTTATGGCAAAGATTGAATTTGTGGTTTTTGTATTTACCTTATTTTCTCAGTGCTATTCAAAGTCTTTTAATAAAAAAAAGCTAAAAAACAAGCCTTCATTTTTAATCCTGAAGGCTTGTTTTTTTACTTTTTCTTTTAGTATCAATTGGCTACAGCTCCGATTGATTGATCGGCCAGCGGGTGTTGGCTTTACTTGGTAAAATTAAAGTGATGAAAATAACGATATTACCAATTAAAGGAATCAAGTAAAATAAAATCCACCAGTTACTGTGGTTGCGATCATGTAGACGACGTGCGCGTACAGTAAAATTAGCCAACCAAATTAGTGCGCTCAATAGGACAAAAACTAACGTTACTGCATTCCATTCTTTGATAATTGTACCGTCATCAGCTGTAATTTCAATATAACGGTTAACTCCTGTCACAACCGAATAGATTGCTAATACTAAATAATTAATAACTTGCGGCCACCAATATTGCCCTCTTTTGGCAGATGCGTTCATAACAGTCATGTTATGCCAATATTCTTTATAAGCATTAATCATTTTAACACCTCCTATTTTACTATCCCAAAGCCTATAGCAGTTGTCAAAATTTAAGCTTAAAATCCTTTTAATAAATTCACCAATCATTTATTTTATTTAGAAAGCAATTTATAAATAAAGTTATAAACGCCAACAAAAAGATAAATGAACCCACAAGTGCCGCCTAATTAATCATAGCATCTCCATTTAGCCCATAAAATTTTGAACTTACTGAAAAAAGATTAAATTTTTATAGGCCAGTACTTGTTCAAACTACTTTCTTGATATGAAGAAAGAATTTTTAATTCACATCGAAGGATGTAATCACTTCTTGGGCATTTAAATTTAACACGCTAATATTTACCACTGTGCCACCGCCACCCCATTTTACCAGTGCTAAATCGCCATATCTTCTAAAAACTGGAACGTTGCCAACTCCATTTTGATATTGAAAACTATACCAACCAGAAGTGGTAGTTTCCTCTTGAAAGCCTATGTAATTTCCAGTTGCTTCAGGAGTCAGAGTGTTCCAAATTTTTTCAGCAACTTCATCTGTCATTGTCGTATCAATCGTATGCGATTCTGCTTTCAATTGTTGTAATTCTGTGTTTTTTTCAGACAATGTTTCCTCAAGTTCTGAAATTTTCTGCTTATTTGTTTCTGCACTTGCTAATTCTTTTTCTTTTTCGAGTAATTCTTTTTTCAATGATTCAACTTCAGTCATTAAAGAATTGGTAGTACTAGCATTACTAGTTGATGTAACATTTGTTTGACTTTTTGATGTTTCATTACTTATTGAGCTACAAGAACTTAAGATAACTAGGCTTACAAGTAATGTTGCAAATCCAATCTTTTTCATCAATTTCTCCTTTAATAAATTTTTTTGTAATTAAACGAATGCTAAATAGCTAATAAAACCAGACAAGTAGATACATAAAAAGGTTTAAGTGAAGTAGAAATATGTATTTTGAGATAGTTTTTTATGTACTTAACATCCCCTTAAATTTGCTACATATATATGAGTTTAACACGTTATTTTTGAATTTTAAACCACATTTTTCCGCTTACAAAGAATATTTTTTAATTCTATTAAACTAATTTATTTTTTATACTTTTTTCAATTCTCAAAGAAACTAGCTTAGAAAAAAAGACCAACGAATTTCTTCGCTGGTCTAAATTATCTTATCTTACAAAATTTATGTTGTACTACTTTTTAAACAAAGTGCCGTTTCATACTGACACTTTTCCTAGTAAATCAAAACTAATCATCTAATTCTACATTATGGAAAATACGTTGCACATCTTCTAAATCATCCAAGGCATCGATCATTTTTTCAAATTTTTCCAAGTCTTCACCGGTTAATTTGATTTCATTTTGAGGGATCATTTGAATTTCAGCTACTGAAAATTCACTGATTCCTTTTTCTTTCAACGCTTCTTGAATGCTGTTGAAATCTTCCGGTTCACCGTAAACAATAATTTGATCATCTTCTTGAATTACATCACGAACATCGATATCTTTTTCCATTAGATATTCTAAAATTTCGTCAGCATCTTCACCGGCAAAACCAAAAATTGCCGTATTATCAAACATATAACTAACCGCTCCAGAGACACCCATGTTCCCGCCATTTTTACCAAAAGCAGCTCGTACATCTGCTGCAGTACGGTTCACATTGTTTGTCAAAGCGTCAACGATAACCATTGAGCCATTTGGTCCAAAACCTTCATAACGCAATTCTTGATAATTTTCATCGCCAGAACCTTTTGCTTTTTCAATCGCACGATCAATGATGTGTTTTGGCACATTATACGTTTTCGCCCGTTCGATAACAAAACGTAATTTTTGGTTAGCGTGGGGATCAGGATCACCTGATTTTGCTGCTGCGTAGATTTCAATCCCAAATTTTGCATAAATACGGCTGTTTGCACCGTCTTTTGCGGTTTTTTTCGCGACGATATTTGCCCATTTACGTCCCATACTTTCACTTCCGTTTCTATTATTATTCAACTGACGAAAAAACGTCCTTTTCCATTATACTTGTGTCACAGCTTTATGTGAAGTGTTTTTTTACATCAATTCACTATAAGTGGCATCTGACCGAAGTTTTGTTCTTTGATCTCTTTACTGGCTAAACGATAAACTTCATCTGAGCGTAGTGTTAAAGGTACTTGTTTTGCACCACTTTTCCCTACTCGCGCTAGGATAGGCCAAGTAACATTTTTTTTGATTTGATTTAAATATTTTTGCCCATTAGCCGTAAAACCTAAGATCCGCAAATAGTTATTTTCCCATGCATTTGTGATTTCTTTAGTACGTATATTTAATAAAACATAGCAGAGTTGGCGTTGAATGCGGGTCACAGTAAAATGTTTTGATTTCACGTCTTTTAAAAACGTTGTGAACTCACTTTGTTTCACTGCTACTTCTTTTAATTTTAAAGCTAACCCTAATTCCATTTGATAAATTACTAATAGTTCTTCTACTGTGCTGCTTATTAAACGATAGCGCAAATAAGGCCAAAATTGCTGCCACGAAATAGCAGGTTGTTTCAATGCTTGCGCCATTTCCTCTGGTACAAAATCTGCAACATTTTCATTTGTTGCCAGTAATCGCCGAATTGCCGTTGCACTGGCAATTTTCTCATCTGTAACCGCAAGATCATGATACCCAGCTTTTTGTCGCTTAATCGCAATTAAATTCATTGGCTTTGGTAATTGTGCATTTTCTTTAGCGTAACTTAAACCTAAGATATGATTAGGTAACACTTGTTCAACCGGTGGCAAAGCAAAAAGCGTTTGATAAACCTCTTGCATAATTTGAGGATAAGTTCTTTTTTGATCCGCTTTTTCTTTAAAAAGGGCTGCTACTTCTTCTGCTCTAAAATTTAGTTGGTGACCAAAATAATTATAGTCAAAAGAAGTTTCATAGTCGGTACCAAAACACAAGCTTTCACACTGTAATTGTGCTAATGTTTGGACACTCCCATTGGCAAAAATATCTGCTGCTTGGCAGGCGTATTGAAAAGGGAGTTCTACCACTAAATCCGCTCCATTTGAAAGGGCTGCTTGTGCTCGTTGCCATTTGTCTACCACAGCAGGTTCTCCCCGCTGTAAAAAATTACCACTCATTACTGCTACCATTACATCGGCCTGGCTTTTTTCGCGGGCTTTTTTGAGATGATAAAGATGGCCATTATGAAAGGGATTATATTCAACAATTACGCCACATGCTTTCATCGATTTCTCCTTTACTAGCAAAAAATGTAAATATCTTAGTCCTAAACAAAGATATCCGAACTCAGCATGTTTCATACTAACACACAAAGTTCGGATAAAGGTTTAATTATTTTTGACAGACAAAAAACCAACGGCGCGTTTTTTCATTGGGTTCACTATCAGTAAAATCTCCCAAACAGGCGACTTGGCTAAAACCTGCATTTTCTAACATTCTTTGATAAAGCTCGAGCGAATAAGTACGCTCTTTATGCAATTCATCACGACGTTCAAACAAATCACTTTCTGCATCTTGGGCGACAAAGAAAGTTAAAAAATGTTCAATACTGTTGGGAAGTTCTCCTGCATAACTTTCCCACAAAAAGGCAAAATCATCCGTTTGATAATGGTAATTATAATCAGGAAAAACTTCATTAATTTGATAAAGAGAGTGAACATCAAAAATAAAGATACTTTCATCTTTTAAAATTTGATAGACGCCATCAAATACTTGTTGCACAGCTTGTTCATCTGGCATATAGCATAATGAATCTGAAAAACAAGTCACTGCTTCATATTCGCCAATATCATTTAAATCTAGCATGTCCCCTTCAATAAACTGAACGGAAACATCCGCTTCAAGCGCTCTTTGACTTGCAATCATTAACATTTCTTCAGACAGATCTAACGCTGTTACATCATAACCAGCTTTGGCAAAGCGACAGGCTAAAGCACCTGTCCCACAAGCTAGTTCCAAAAGTTGTTTTTTTCCTTTTAAGTGGCGCTTTGAAAATTCATACCACTTTTCATAGAGGCTTTTATCCATTACTTCATCATAGACAAAAGCAAAAGTTTCATAGGCCATTTTAAGACACAAGCCATGCGTTTAAGTCGACTAAAGGTGCGTCAGACCACAATTTTTCTAAATTGTAAAATTCGCGTTCGCTCGTGCTAAAGACGTGAACGATCACATCGCCTAAGTCAATTAAAACCCACTTAGCACCATCTTTACCTTCAATCCGTTTAATGGCAACTCCTTGTTCTTCTTCTTTTTCAACAATTTCATCGATAATTGCATTGATTTGACGTTCACTATTGGCCGAACAGATTAGAAAATAATCCGCTAACAGTGAAATCTCCCGTACATCTAACGCAATAATATCTTGCGCATGTTTTGAATCAGCAGCTTTTACAGCTGTCTGTAAAATATTTTCACTTTCTATGGTGATTCCCTCCTAAAATATATCTTTCTGTAATTAAATGTGTTTTGCAACCCACTTATTATATGTCTCAATTGTTTTGGGGTAGATTGGTTTTCCTTGTTCAATCAAATACGTTAATGTATGTTTAGTTTCATAAGCTACCGCATCATCTAAATTAACCAAAGCAATTTCTCTTGCTTCATTTACACCAGGAAAATCACGGCCTGGTTCAATAAAATCTGCGACATAAATAATTTTAGCTAAAAGTGACATTTCAGCAGCGCCTGTTGTATGCAACGCAATTGCATTCAGAATTTCTTCATCATCAATGCCAAGTTCACGTTGAACAAAATCAGCTCCAACAATGCCATGCCAAATCGCGTTGTTCCATTTTAATAAGGCTAAATCAAAACCATCGCGACGAATAACCAATTGGAATTCTTCATCACTTCGTTCTTTTGCATAATCATGAGTTAGCGCAGCAATACTTGCTTTTTCAGGCGAGGCACCATATTTTTCAGCTAGCGCAATCGCGGTTTCTTCAACGCCTAAAACATGTTTGAAACGTCTTTCGCTCATTTGCATTTGCACTTTTTGCATTAACAATTCACGATCCATTGCCGTATAATTATCACTATATTTCATCAAGATACAGCCCCTTTTCTAAAATATAGTTTAACACAGGATCAGGTAGAAAGTAGCGAACAGAGCATCCTTGCGCAATTTTTTTCCGAATCTCAGAAGAACTTAAATCCATTTGGGGGATATCTACCCAGATAATTGGATAAGGTGTTTCTTGACTGTAATTTGGCCGTTTCACCCCGACAAATTGAACCAAATCGATCAGTTCATCGATTTGACGCCATTTTGGCAAATACGCCACCATATCACCGCCAATAATGAAATAAAAATCGACATCAGGGTTTTGCTCTTTTAAAAGCTTCATGGTTTCAATCGTATAACTTACACCTTGTCGCTTTATTTCAATGTCTTCCACTTTCAAGCGCGGATTATCTGCCACAGCCAGCTCCAACATCGCCAAGCGATGTTCTGGCGCAATTGTTTTTTTTGCATCGACATGAGGTGGCAGATATTCAGGCATTAAGCGTACTTCATCCAGGCCCAAAAGTTGACCAACTTGATCGGCAATAATTAAATGCATCAAATGAACAGGATTAAAATTTCCTCCTAAAATTCCAACTTGTTTCCGCCGCTTCGTATTAAGAGGAGCAACTTTAACATTGGGCACAACATCAATTGTCACTTTTTGCATCTGCCAAACCTCCTAAATTGCTTTTACTTCTTTTGAAATTCGTTGATATTTTTCTTTGCTACTTGGACGATACAAAACCAAAACCCGCCCAATAATTTGGACAACTTGGCAATGTACTTCATCGGCCAAAATATGCGCCACATCTGTTGCAATTTCATCGGTATTTTGTAACAAAGAAACTTTAATTAGTTCGCGTTTTTCCAACGCTTCGCCAATTTGTGTTAGCATTGGTCCACTAACCCCACCTTTACCAATTTGAAAAATTGGTTGTAAGTGATGTGCTTTACTTCTTAAAAAACGTTTTTGTTTTCCCCGTAATTCCATAATTGCCTTCTTTCTAAATCAATGCTTTTCTAGTTAAAACAGATACACCCTTTGGAGCCCACCCAGCTATAACACAAGGTTCAGTAATTGTAATCCATCCTATACCAGCAAAGACAATATCAGTTTTTTCTTTAATTGAAAATTCAAAACGTTGTAAGGGCGGAAAATCTTTCACTTCATCAAGACGAGGTGGTTGTAATAATCCCCCGACGTGTTTTTCATAAAAAGCATCCGCATTTATAAGCTTCGTGCGGTGAATCTCTACGTCATTTGAAACATATGTTACAAATGAACTACGCTTCCCTTTAATAAAGTCAAAGCGAGCCAAACCACCTAAAAAGAGTGTTTGTTCTGGATTTAATTGATAGACTTTAGGTTTAACTTCTTTTTGCGGTGCGATAATTTTTAAATCTTTAACCCCTAAATAGTGAGCCATTTGCTCTCTATGAATAATTCCAGGAGTATCAATTAAGAAATGTCCATCTTCTAAAGGAATTTCAATTTTATCTAACGTGGTACCTGGAAAGCGAGAGGTAGTAATTAAATCTTGTACGCCAGCCGTCTGCTTAATAATTTGATTAATTAAAGTCGATTTACCAACGTTGGTTACTCCGACCACATAGACGTCGCGCCCTTCACGATATTTTTCAATCGCTTCAAGTAATTCCGTCATTTCTTGCGGTTTTTTTGCACTAGTTAACAAAACATCGACAGGACGTAATCCAGCTTCATGGGCTCTTTCTCGCATCCATTGTGTCATTTTTCCGCGTTTTAAAGATTTCGGTAAAATATCCACTTTATTACCTACTAATAAAACGGGATTATTCCCCACAAAACGATGCAAACCTGGAATAATTGAACCATTAAAGTCAAAAATATCGACCACATTAACAATTAACGCATCCTTTTGACCTAATTCATTTAATAAACGTAAAAAATCATCATCCGTTAAAGCAACGGGTTGGATTTCGTTATAATGCCGCAAACGAAAACATCTTTGGCAGTAGACTTCGCCACTTTCAAGGCCTTTATCTAATGCAGACTGAGGTGTATAGCCTATTTCCCCAGGATGTTGTGTTTGAATTTCTGCACCACAGCCAATACAATAAATTGCTTCAGTTTCAGTCATTTAATTCACCTTGCCATTTCATATCCGGATTATTTTTTTGTAGATGCTTCATAATTTTCCGTTCAAAAAAGCGATTAATACGGGTATTCCAGCCATCTGTTGCCACCACAGGCTTGACTAAAATACTTTTCACGCCTGCTCTATTAGCACCGCGAATATCCGTCATAATTTGATCGCCTACCATTACAACATCTTCTTTTTTCATTCCCAGCTTTTGATAGCCTGCCTTAATTCCTCTAGCAAAAGGTTTTAACGCGCGCGCAACAAAATCCAAGCCAAATGGCTCCAATGCATGGGCAATACGTTCTTGATTATTATTAGACACTACCACAACTGGAATTTTTGCCTCATCCATTTGTTTTAGCCATTGGCGCAACTCTTCTGTGCCATTTGGATTATTCCATGCGATTAAAGTATTATCTAAATCTGTTAAAACAGCTTTAATACCATGTTTTTTTAATTGTTCCGGTGTAATTTGATAGATGGCTGATACCATCCAAGTTGGTTTATATTCCTGAAACATAGGTGCTCCTTTACTTAAAAAATGAAGAAGTACCCTGTACTCCTCAAACCGAAATTATACTATAAAAGCTGTGATAATTCTAGCTTTGGTAATTTTCATAATAATTCTTTCAAACTTTATTAAACAATCTCTCGCTTTTTTATAAAAAGGAATTACAATTCTTTTTTATCAACGCATTTAAAAAAAGTTCATCAAATTACTTGCTCGAAAATAAAAAAAGCTATATACTAGTTCTTGTTTCGCGGGTGTAGTTTAGTGGTAAAACAGAAGCTTCCCAAGCTTCCGTCGCGAGTTCGATTCTCGTCACCCGCTTTGATTACAAAGCCACAAGCCTTGTTATTATAAGGTTTGTGGTCTTTTTTATTTCGATTACACAAAAATTACACAAAATTTGCTTTTTTAGTCTCACTTTGATTTAGATTTTCATAAAAAGTTTCATCCCCATCTGAAAGTGACAGATTCCCAAAAATAAAACAAAAGACATTTCATATTTCAATTTTATAAGTTGTATGCGTAATAAGGTAGTGCTGTGATTTCAGATAAAAAAAGAAAACGATCGCATAAAAAGATAAAAGAATTTCTTTATGAAATATATTCTTAAATATTTAATGGTGTTTTCTTTAGTATTTATTTTGACGAGTTGTGAATTAAATAAAACTAGTCAAATTAGTTATTCGGGGGTAATCGCTGCTGATGCTATAAATTAGTATCTTTAGGTTTATTACTCAATCGGTACATCAGTAATCATGCGATATCGAGTTTTTATCGTCCATTAAGAGTTTAACAATTGCACTATTTCGTTTAGATAAACGCGTACCAGTAAATAATTACCGGATTAGACCAATCATTCCACCTATCAGATTTTTCTTTTAAAAGTTACTAAATAGTGAAATCCTAGTGAAATTGAATCGATTTTGTACAAACGTGGCAATATGATTGTAAATAGATTGGCGATAAAATATTTAACAGTTTCTTTAACTAAATCTCTTCACATCGAAAATCACACATCCGTTTCAATCATTCGTTGCCTTCTTACAAACTTATTCCACTAGATATACCAACTATTGGGTTTAAATATTCATTCTTACCATACACTTTTTCTAAATAATTTGAATCTAAGTATTTAAGATTAACAGTGACCAAATCTTCTATCTCATATTTATCTTCCCATATCATCCAAAGCTCAAATGAATCTGAAGAGCGGATTAAAAATTCAGACAGTCTATCATAGAAAAAATTCCAACTATATAAATCAAGATAGTAGATATTTTTCTTTGCTGTATATTTCGAAATAATACCGTCCCCGCTGTCTTTAATAACATTAAAGGGTTGAGCTTTCTTTTCATCTTCGATTATTGTAAATATCTTATCGTCTTTATCAATATTACTTAAATCAATTTCCATATTCTTCACGAAGTCTGAAATCAAATTATCAGCGTTAGCAAATTTCATAATGTCGTTAATCGAAATCATCCCAGAACATTCAGTATTTTCTTCTAAATTAATTTTTGAATCAGTTGCGAAATAAAAGCCAATAGACAACTCCTTTACCTCCTTGAAAGTTATATCTAAAAAAGTATAAACTTTTTTACAATCTTTTTCGCTAAAATTAACTACATTGTAATAGTCGAATTAGTTATAACAAAAACTAATATTTTTAATACCAAATTGAAGACATTTTTCAATTTGAGTTCTACTCAATTATATTCATTATATCAGCACGATTTTTCTTTATTGATGCATATATAAATTTAGATGTGCTTTTTTACAAGCTGTATAATTACATTTAATTAATATCTTTCATTGATTATTGACTATAAAAAGTATAAACCTTATTTCAGTCAAAACCGTAAAAATATGCTAAAATTATTGAAAGCGATATTTTCACGCTGAGAGTTATTTTTACTACTTTTATTTAAAACTATTAAGGAGTATACACAGATGGAAATTTTAGGAAACCAAGCTGCTTTTTTAGCAGACTACAAAAAAATTGTTAAAACTGGTGATATGTCTGATGAAATGATTATTGACAAAGTTGTTGGTGAATTGCCTACTGCGCCAAACTTTCAAATCATCGCCGACAATAACGAAACGAAATTAGGACAACGAATTTGTTTTCCTTTTAAACAAGAAGTCACCGCTACTGACCCAGATGGCGTGATTACTACGCGCTATATTTATATCGGTTCACCTTTTGAGCTGGATACTAAAGCAGACGAACAGCCATAAAATAAAAAAGTGTAAAACTGTAAGACCATGATATCTTTTTTGTCACAGTCTTTTCAGTTTTACACGTTTTTTATGCTAGAACCTTTGATAAGAAGCTAATGGTACGTGGATGTTTGGGCTGATCAAAAATAGCAGTCGGTGTTCCTTCTTCCATAATAATTCCTTCATCCATAAATAAAACACGGTCTGCTACCTCTTTGGCAAAGCCCATTTCGTGGGTGACAATTACCATGGTCATACCATCTTTGGCTAAATCTTGCATGACCTGCAAAACTTCGCCTACCATTTCAGGATCAAGAGCAGAAGTCGGTTCATCAAATAGCATCACATCAGGTTGCATAGCCAGTGCACGGGCAATCGCAATCCGTTGTTTTTGGCCACCGGATAAAGATTGCGGATAAGCAGTAGCCTTGTCCGCTAGACCAACTTGAACTAACAATTTCTCTGCAATTTTTTCTGCCTCTGAATTGGAAATATTTTTCACTTTTCTAGGGGCTAATGTAATATTGGCTAACACATTCATATTAGGAAACAAATTAAAGTTTTGAAAAACCATGCCCATTTTCTCTCGCATGTGATAAAGATCGTTTTTTGCATCTGTAATATTTTGTTCTTCAAAAAAGATTTGTCCACTTGTTGGTGTTTCGAGTAAATTCAGACAGCGTAAAAAAGTACTTTTACCTGAACCAGAAGGGCCAATGACTACAACGACTTCACCTTTTTTTATTTCAGTGCTAATTCCCTTTAAAACTTCATTATTTTTAAAAGATTTGTGCAAATTTTTAACATCAATTAAAACAGACATTTTATCGCTCCTTCAAATTTTACTTATCGACTGTAACCAACACCCATTTTTTGTTCCCACCAGGCTAAAAGACGCCCGGTTGAAAAAGTAATTACAAAATAAATAGCTGCCGCTACAAAGTAAGGCTCTAAAGGAATATAAGAATTGGTAATGACAATTTGTGCAGTATTCATTAATTCATAAATACCAATGGTTGAAAGTAAAGATGAATCTTTAATCAAAATAATAAATTCATTTCCCATCGGTGGTAGAATATTTCGTAAGGCTTGGGGAAAGATAACATAACGCATTGCCTGCATTGGCTTTAATCCCAGCGATCCTGCTGCTTCTTTTTGACCAGCGTCAACAGATTGAATTCCCCCGCGAACAATTTCAGCTACATAGGCACCTGAATTTAAAGAGATGACGATAAGTCCGGGAATAAGACGGGTGAAATCCAACTTTAAAATCCCGATATCAATCGTTGGAGCTGAGAATGTCCCTTGTAACAATACAAAACCAATCATAATTTGGATTAACATTGGCGTACAACGAAAAATTTCAATATAAATATTGGCTACCCACCTTAAAGGAGCGATGGGACTAAGTTTTGCCAGTGCCATCAAAATGCCGATCACAGTGCCAATAATAATTGTTACAACAGAGATAATTAAAGTTATCACAGTACCATATAAAAAATATGGATAATATTCAGCTAAAAAAGAAAAGTCCATTTTTTATTCCCCATTTTATTCTTCGGTCGATTTATTGGCTAAAGCCGTATTTTCTTTGACATATTTTTCAATTTCACCAGAATCATTTAATTCTTTGATGATTTTATCAATTTCTTTTTTCAAAGTATCGCTATCTTTTTGCAACGCAATAGCATAAGCTTCATCTTCGCTAGATTTTAAATCAATAGCAGCAAATTGTAGTTCGGGATTTTGAGCGATATAAGAAGCGCCCACCGTTTCTTCTACAACTAAAGCATCAATTGAGCCTTGTTTTACCTCTAAAATTAAGTTTGGCACTTTGGCTACAGAAACGATTTGAGGATCATCAAATTGTTCTTTGACGATATCTTCTTGAATAGAACCTTTTTGGGCTCCAATTTTTTTACCACTTAAACTCTTAATTGAATTATACTTAGCTGCGTCTTTTTTATTAATGACTACTTTTTGTGGTGGATTGTAATAATTAGCAGAAAAATCAAAAGCTTTTTGACGTTTAGGTGTAGCGGAAATACCAGCAATTCCTAAATCGACTTTGCCTTCTTTTAAAGTAGCTAAAACAGCATTGAATTCCATGTCTTCGATTTTTAATTTTACTCCTAGTTTATCTGCTATAGCCTGGGCCAAATCGATATCAGCGCCAACAATTTTATCTTTGCCATCGATTAATGTATGAAATTCAAAAGGAGCAAATTCAGCCGAAGTCCCAACTTTTAGTTCCCCGCTTTCTTTGATGGCGGCTAATTTATCTTCTTTTTTGTTGCCACATCCGCCTAATAAAAAACAAACACCAATAATTGCTAAGCTAGTCCAAAACTTTTTCATCCTACCACTCCTAATAAATATATATTCATTTTTTCTCTGTTTGTTGAGAATATATACATATTATCATATCGTTTTTTCAAATGCACGCTTTTTCTGAATTTTTCTTACAAATATTCGTATATTTTTGCAATAAAAAAAATAAGCGTCTTTGAAACGCCTGTAAACATCGCCTAAAATAAAGAAAATATCGATTTTATATCCCCGCTTTTTTACAACAAAGCAACTTCCATTCATTTTTTATACAAAAAAGCATTTTTCTAATTTTTTTGCAAAAAAAAGACTTATCATTCATCGTCGTCATGAATGATAAATCTTCAATTAAAATTTTCGAAAGCGCTGATAGCGATCAGATAGTAGCGTCTGAGTATCTTTTTGTGACAACTCGGTTAGTTTTTCAACTAAGTTTTGTTGAAGCGTTTTAACGATAACTTCTTGTGGTAATGCTTTTCCATCTTTTGTTTCAGGAATTACTTTTTCAATTACATTTAAGGCATATAATTCTTGTGCGGTAATTTTCATTAAGTCTGCCGCTTCAGCAGCGCGACTACCATCTTTCCATAAAATAGAAGCAAATCCTTCTGGTGATAAAATTGCATAAATAGAATGTTCCATCATCCAAACCTCATCACCTAGCGCCAATGCTAACGCACCACCACTTCCACCTTCACCGATAATAATCGCAATAATGGGTACATTTAAATCTGACATTTCCATTAAATTTTTGGCAATTGCTTCTCCTTCACCACGCTCTTCTGCCCCAACGCCACAATAAGCCCCCGCCGTATTGATAAAAGTAATCACGGGACGTTTAAATTTTTCAGCTTGTTTCATAAGACGCAAAGCTTTCCGATAACCTTCTGGATGAGGAGACCCAAAATTAGTTTTTAAATTTTCTTTTAAATCCCGTCCTTTTTGAATCCCAATGACCGTGACCGGCTTATTATTTAAAGTGGCAATTCCACCAACGACTGCTTCATCATCAGCAAATAAACGATCACCATGAAACTCTTCGTAATCTTCAAAAATCAGCTCAAAAAGCTCTAATGCACTTAGGCGTTCTTTGCTGCGGGCTAATTGGACAATTTCGCAAGCTTCGGTCATTTAGCCAACCACCCTTCTACTGTGTGTAAACGTAGTAAATGCTCGATTCGACTTTTCAATTCTGTGCGGGGCACAATTTGATCCACAAATCCGTGTTCTAATAAAAATTCAGCTTTTTGAAAGTCTTCTGGCAGCTCTTGTTTAATCGTCTGCTCAATAACTCGTCTTCCAGCAAAACCAATTAGACTTTGCGGCTCCGCCAAGATAATGTCACCTTCCATCGCAAAACTAGCAGTGACCCCCCCAGTTGTAGGATCAGTTAAGACTGTTAAATAAAAAAGGCCGGCATTACTATGTTGTTTTACTGCCGCTGATATTTTTGCCATCTGCATTAAAGAAAAGATTCCTTCTTGCATTCTAGCACCGCCAGAGGCTGTAAAAATAACAACAGGTAAACCTTTTTGGGTTGCTTTTTCAAATAAACGCGTAATTTTTTCTCCGACGATTGTTCCCATACTTCCCATAATAAAATGAGGATCCATTACACCTAATGCAAAAGCTACGCCATTAATGGTTGCTTCTCCTGTTAA
Organism: Enterococcus canintestini; assembly: GCF_001885735.1. Classification (GTDB taxonomy): domain Bacteria; phylum Bacillota; class Bacilli; order Lactobacillales; family Enterococcaceae; genus Enterococcus_C; species Enterococcus_C canintestini. The sequence continues at coordinate 75,387 of NZ_JXKG01000008.1, forward strand.
AACAGCTTCATTTAAACCCGTTTTTGCTTGTGTTTGTTTTATTTTTTCTTTATACCCAGGAAAGTTCAGAGGGTCTTTGGTAACAAGATCTGCGTCCCATTCGTCAAAACTTTTCTCATCAATTGTAATTGCGATTCGTTCCCACGCACTAATCCGAAAATTATAAGCACAATAAGGACAGATTTTTTCGACGCCAATATCTTTGGTATAAAGCATATGTTTACAGTTGGGACATTTTGCCCATAAGTTATCCGGAACCTGAGGCTTTTGACTTGGTGTTTGGGTACGATTGGGATTAATCCGGATATATTTTTTCTTTTTAAATAATGCCAAATAAATCCCTCCTATGTTTCAGGTGTCCACGCTGGTAAAAAGACACTTTGTAAAAAGGCCGTATCATAATCACCAGCAACCACATTCGGATGTGAAATCAAATCCAATTGAAATTCTGCATTAGTAGTAACACCGTCTGTCACTAATTCTCCTAGGGCACGTTGCATCTTCATTAACGCTTCAAAACGAGTCTGACCATGAACAATAATTTTTGCAATCATAGAATCATAATAAGGTGGAATGGTATAACCTGAATACATCCCACTTTCAACACGGAGCCCTAATCCGCCACTTGGCAAGAATAAGTTTTTGATTTTACCAGGAGCTGGTGCAAAATTAAAAGCTGGATTTTCTGCATTAATTCGACATTCGATTGCATGACCACTAATTTTTATATCACTTTGCTTTAACCCCAGTGCTTCACCAGCTGCAATTTCAAGCTGCTTTTTAACTAAGTCGACGCCGGTGATCATTTCAGTAATCGGATGTTCTACTTGAATACGCGTATTCATTTCCATGAAATAAAAAGAACCTGTCTCATCCATCAAAAATTCAATCGTACCAGCATTGCGATAATTTACCGCTTTTGCTGCCCGTACTGCCGCTGAGCCCAGCGCTTCTCGCTTTTGCTCTGAGATTACAACAGAAGGCGCTTCTTCTAAAACTTTTTGATTATTACGTTGTAAGGAACAATCCCGTTCTCCTAAATGAATGACATTACCATAATCATCCCCTAAAATTTGAACTTCAATATGACGCGCTGGGTAAATAATCTTTTCCAAATACATCGCATCATTACCAAAGGCCGCTTTAGCCTCTTGTTGAGCTGATTTAAAATGTTGCGGTAATTCTTCTTTAGTCATTACTTTACGTATTCCTTTGCCGCCTCCACCAGCAGCAGCTTTTAGCATCACCGGATAGCCAATTTCATCAGCTATTGCCAATGCTTCTGTGACGTCTTTTAAATCCCCTTCGCTACCGGGAATAACCGGAACCTCTGCTTCAATCATTAATTGACGGGCGTTAATTTTATTTCCCATTGCATCAATTGTTTCACTTTTTGGCCCAATGAAGGTGATATTGCATTCTTCACACATTGCTGCAAAACGACTATTTTCAGATAAAAAACCAAAGCCTGGATGGATTGCTTCAGCTTTTGTGACAATCGCAGCACTTAAGATTTGTTGCACGTTCAAATAAGAATCACTTGCTTTAGCAGGACCAATGCAAATTGCCTCATCTGCCATTTCAGCGTGGAGTGCATCTTTATCTGCTTCAGAATAAACGGCAACTGTTTGAATACCTAATTCGCGACAAGCGCGAATGACACGGACTGCAATCTCACCGCGATTTGCAATTAAAACTTTTGAAAACATACATTCACCTATCCAATCATAAAGGTTAATTCTGCTTCAGCTGCTTTTTTACCGTCAACATAGGCCACACCTTTGCCAATTCCGGCTGTAGCTTTCACTTTTAAAATTTCAACTTCTAATATTAATGTATCGCCGGGAACAACTTTTCGGCGAAATTTAGCTTTATCAATCCCACCAAAATAAGCGGTTTTTCCTTTAAAATCTGGTAACGAAAGTAAAGCTACTGCACCAGCTTGTGCCAAAGCTTCAATAATTAGAACCCCCGGCATAACAGGTTCTTTAGGAAAGTGCCCTTGAAAAAAGGGCTCATTTACTGTCACATTTTTTTTAGCAACAACCTTTTGCCCTGCTTCAAGTTCTTCGATGCGATCAATTAATAAAAAAGGATAGCGATGTGGAATAATTTCTTTGATTTCTTCAATTGTCATAACTGCCATAATTTAACCTTCTTTCACAACAAATAACGGTTGATTAAATTCTACTACTTGTTCGTTTTCCACTAAAATTTCCACGACTTCACCAGTCACATCACTTATGATTTCATTCATCACTTTCATCGCTTCGATGATACAAAGGACTTCTCCTTTTTCAACATGGTCGCCTACATTTTTGAAGACTGGTTGATCTGGCGCACTCTTTAGGTAGCAGACGCCAACAAGTGGTGAGACGATTTCTTTACCTGCTACTTTTTGTTCAGTTATAGAAACCGGTGAAGATTTAATTGAAGAATCCTCTAAAGATTCATTATCTAAACGAAAACTTGGCGCTTGTGTCGGTATGGGTTGTGTGGAAACAACTTCTCCAGTAGCAGCTTTTTCACCACGAACTTGCTGATTTTTATTAAAGTACAGTTCAAAGTTATTATCTTTTAAATCAAATTCAGTTAAAGTTGACTGATCAAATTGCGCTAATAAATCTTTGATTTCGTTGATATTCACTAGCTTATGCCTCCCAACGTTTTAGACAGATAACAGCATTATGACCACCAAATCCCAAAGAGTTACTCATGGCGTATTTTAACTCTGCCTCTTTTGCTTTATTTGTCACGACATTTAAATCAATGGCGGGATCTTGTTTTGTGACATTAATAGTTGGCGGTACAAATTGGTATTGTAAGGCTAATAAAGAAGCAATCGCTTCAATTCCTCCGGCTGCACCTAATAAGTGACCTGTCATTGATTTTGTACTGCTGACATAAGTATCTTTATAATTTTCCCCTAAGCCGTATTGAATTGCTTTGGCTTCTGCTACATCATTTGCTGGCGTACTAGTTCCATGAGCATTAATATAATCTACTTCACTAGCTGTAATACCTGCTTCTTTCATCGCTAACTTCATCGCTTTACCAGCACCTGAGCCATCTGGATTTGGTGCAGTCATATGATAAGCATCACAATTTGCACCGTAACCGACGATTTCAGCTAAAATATTGGCACCGCGCGCTTTAGCATGTTCTAAAGATTCCACCACAACGACACCGCCACCTTCGCCCATGACAAAACCACTGCGATTTTCATCAAAAGGGACAGAAGCTTTATTTGGATCCGTTTCATTTGTCAAAGCCGTTAAAGCAGCAAAACCAGAAATTCCAATCTCATTAATTGAAGCTTCCGCGCCACCAGCTAAAATGACATCGGCATAACCATGTTTAATATTCCGAAAAGCTTCACCAATAGAATGCGTACCTGAAGCACATGCTGTCACCGTACTCGTACAAATTCCCTTAGCGCCAACTTTCAGCGCAATATTGCCCGCTACCATATTAACAATAGACATTGGTACAAACATCGGCGAAACTCGTTTTGCTCCTTTATCATGCATGCGGATGACCTGATCTTGAATTGTCTGTAAGCCACCGATGCCAGAACTTACCATTACACCAAACCGATCAACATCCATTTCTTTGGTATCTAAACCAGACATTGCCATTGCTTCTAGTGCAGCATAAAGGCCAAATAATGAAAATTTATCCATTCTTTTAGCGTCTTTTTTAATAAAGTATTTATCAAAAGGAAATTCTTTTACTTCAGCTGCGACAGTGATACCTGTTTCACTAGCATCAAACTGTGTAATCTCACCGATCCCATTTTTTCCTTCTTTTAAACTATTTAAAAATGTTTCAGCATCATTACCAATGGGAGATGCAACACCATAACCTGTAATTACTACGCGATTCATATTATCCTCCTTATTAAAAGCAGCTTTTTAATCGTTAACCATGCATTACCAAACCACCATCAACATTAATCACTTGACCGGTGATATACGGACTTTTAGCAAGAAATACTGCCGTTTGTGCAATATCTGTAACGGTCCCAAATTTTTGTAACGGAATATTTTTACTTACTTGTTCTTTTACTTTCTCAGAAAGCACCTCTGTCATATCAGTTGTAATAAATCCTGGTGCAATGGCATTACATGTAATGCCTCTTGGAGCTACTTCTCTGGCAACAGATTTTGTGAACCCTACCATTCCCGCTTTACTTGCCGCGTAATTTGCTTGACCAGCATTTCCAATTAAACCAGAAACTGAAGACATATTAATAATTGTCCCACAGCGGTTTTTCAACATTTTTTTCAAAACTAATTGCGTCATGTTAAAGGTCCCGCTTAAATTAATTTTCATAACATCCTCAAAATCTTTTGCGGTCATGCGCAATAATAGTTTATCGTTAGTAATACCAGCGTTGTTAATTAAAATATCAACACTGCCCATTGTTTCTTCAATTTCTGCTAATAGATTTTTAGCTGTATCGTAATCACTGATATCACCAGTTACACCAATACAAGATACGCCATACTTTTCAATTGCTTCAATTTGCGCTAGCGGCACTGGGCGTCTCCCATTTAAAATGATATTAGCGCCTTCTTTTGCAAAAGCTTCTGCAATACCTTTACCGATTCCTCTTGTACTACCAGTAATTAAAACATTTTTTCCTCTAAGCTCCATCTCTTCCTCCTGCAACGTGACTATTTATTTGCTAAAATCGTCATCGTTTCATTCAATGTTTTGCTATCTTCTACTCTTGTAGTCGTCAATGTTTTGTCAATTTTTTTGATAAAGCCACTCAGAACTTTACCCGGTCCAATTTCGACCATTTGATTAATTCCTAGTTCTTTTAAAGTAGCGATACTTTCATAAAAATGAACCGGAGACATTACTTGGCACTCAAGTAATGATTTAATGTCTGTTTGTGGCATCACTTGTGCTGTGGTATTACTAATAACCGGGATCTTCATTGGTTCAAAATTGATATTTGCCAGCTCTGTTTGTAATTTAACAGCTGCTGGTGCTAACAAAGCCGTATGGAAAGGGCCACTCACATTTAATGGAATCAGCCGTTTTACACCTGCTTTGGTTAGTAATTCGCAAGCTTTATCAACAGCAGCTACCTCACCACCAATAACAATTTGCTGCGGCGTATTATAGTTTGCCGGTGACACAATACCAATGCTACTTGCTTCTTTACAACACTTTTCAATTACTTCACTTGCTGTATTCATAACTGCCACCATTTTGCCACTACCAAGAGGAGCCGCGTTTGCCATAAAGTGTCCTCGTTTAGCAACTAAACTTACAGCAGTTTTAAAATCAAGTGCACCACTTGCCACTAGCGCAGAATATTCGCCTAAACTTAAACCACAGACGGCATCTGCATTAAAGCCGTTTTCTTTTAATAAACGCCAAAAAGCAATACTGACAGTTAATATAGCCGGTTGCGTGTATTGCGTTTGATTTAATTTGTCTTTTTGCTGCTCTTCAAAACATAAAGCCGCCATATCATATCCCAGCACTTCACTAGCTTCAGCAAAAGTTTGAGCGACAATCGCTTCACTATCGTATAGTTCTTTTCCCATTCCAGTGTACTGTGCTCCTTGACCACTAAATAAAAAAGCCGTTTTCATCTATTGCCCTCCGTCTTTTCAGCCCAAGCCGTTATCTTCAAATACTTTTTTGAAATTTTTAAGCTCTCAATTTAATTGATTAGCTTTTCTTATAATGAAAGACGCGTCTTTCATTATAAGAAAAGCCAGACTAACGCCTAGCTTAAAAGAAATTATTCAGCTTTTTGAGCTTCAACATATTTCACAAGGTCTGCTACAGTTGCAATTCCTTCTTCTGTTTCGATTTTTACATCGAATTCGTCTTCAATTTCATTGATGATTTGGAATAAGTCCAAACTATCCGCTTCTAAATCTTCTTGAATATTAGTTGTTAATTGAATTTCATCTTTTTCTTTTCCTAATTCTTCTGCTACGATTTCTTGAATTTTTTCAAATACCATGTTTATTTCCTCCAATTAAATGAATGATTTTATAATTTATATTGCAAACAGGTTTTAAAGCGTGGCTTGCATAACACCCCAAGTCAAACCACCACCAAAGCCTGAAAACACCACATTTTGTGTTCCATCTAAACGGATAACACCGGCCCTTACAGCTTCATCTAATAAAAGCGGAATACTTGCAGCTGATGTATTGCCATATTTATCCATATTTTGTAAAAAACGTTCTCTGGGAACTTTCAATTTTCTAGCTACTTTATCCAATATGCGCGCATTGGCTTGATGTAACAAATAAAAGTCAATTTTTTCTTTGTCTTCTACAACTAATTGGTCAATTGCATTTACTACATCCCGTGTCGCAAAATCAAAAATCTCACGACCCGCCATTTTCAAATATGAAAAGGACGTATCATCTTCTTTGAAAGGATTAGTATTTTTGACATAACCTGAAGTTAGTGCTGCACCTTTAGTACCATCAGCAGACAACTTTTCTTTTTTTATCATTGGTATTTCACTGGCCTCCAGCAAAACTCCCGCCGCACCATCACCGAATAAAACAGCAGTGGAACGATCTTGCCAGTCAACTACTTTAGATAAAACTTCACCGCCAATAACGATACCTTTTTGAGCGGTTGTTTGAATGAGTTTTTCTGCCATCGACAGCGCGTAGACAAAGCCCGAACAGGCAGCAGATAAGTCAAAAGCAAAAGCATTTGTAGCACCAATTGCACCTTGTACCATACAAGCAACAGATGGTGTCATATAATCTGGTGTCATGGTTGCAACAATAATGAAATCCAAATCTTCAGCTGTCAGCTGACTTTTCAAAAGCAATTTTTCAGCCACGCCAATACAAAGATCAGAAGTATTTTCACTTGTTGCAATGCGTCGTTCTAAAATACCCGTACGACTTTTTATCCAGTCATCTGATGTCGCCATAAGTTGCGCTAAGTCATCGTTTTTAACAATTTTTTCTGGAACAAAACTAGCTGTCGCAGTAATTTTCCCGTATTTTTTCATCTTCACACTCACTTATACTCTTGTAAAAAATCATGGAGATTTTTTAAAGCTTTTAATAAAGTCGCTTCCTCATCACTATCCATGCCAGCTAAAACACGTTTAATCATTTGACGATGAAAATATTCATGAACACGGAATAATAATTTGCCTTTTTTCGTCAATCCGAGTTTGACCACTCGCCGATCGTCTTCACTACGAATCCGTTCAACATAGCCCTTTTTTACTAACCGGTTGATGGCGGTAGTCAAAGTCCCCACCGTGATAGAAAGTTCTTTTGCCACTTCTGAAGTGGTCTTTTTTTTATACATGCCAATAGCCTCGATTGTGTGCATTTCCGTAATACTCAAATCATTGAACTGCGATTTTTGCAACTCAGATTCCTCAATTGTTAAGATATCGTTGAAGACGCTCACAAGGTAGTCATTGACTGTTTCTAAATCTTTTTCCACACTTTCACCATCCAAATTAGTTTGATTATCAAATCGTTTGACTATCAAAATATATTATAACTTTTTTTAAAATGCAATAGTTTTTTTAAATTTTTTTATTTTTCTAAAGCTATACTCATCTGTTTTTGATTCTCGGTGAATTGTTTCAAAAAAATATTGACAAGTATAAAGGTGAAAGCTAACATTTAATTTAGTTTGAAAATCAAAGTATTTTATTAAGGAGACTATTATGAAATTAACACCAGTCAAAATTGGTGATTTAGCTTTACAAATCCCCATTATTCAAGGTGGCATGGGAATTGGTGTCAGCCTCTCTCGTTTAGCGGGAAATGTTGCAAAAGAAGGTGGTATGGGGATTATTTCATGTGCTCAAATTGGATTTAATGATCCTATTTTTGAACGGGCACCATTTAAAGCCAATATGAAAGCTATTAAAGAGCAATATCAAGCTGCTAAAGCCATTGCTGGAACAGGAATTGTCGGCTTTAATATTATGTGCGCAACTTACAAATATGAAAAATATGTACAGCGTTGTGTTGAAGTTGGAGCCGATGTTATTATTTCAGGCGCAGGATTGCCGATTCATTTGCCTGAATTAGTCGCAAACTCTAAAACGAAGATTGCACCTATTGTTTCTTCTGAAAAAGCAGCTAAAGTTTTGTTGCGAACTTGGGCTAAACGCTACCAGCGCACAGCGGACTTTTTAGTGATTGAAGGCCCTGAAGCTGGTGGCCATTTAGGCTTTAAGTACGATAACATTCACGAAGCAATTAAAAAGATGGATCAAGAAGTTATTAAAATCGTCGCAGTAGCAAAAGAATACGGTGAAAAATTTAATTGCCAAATTCCTATCTTTTTCGCAGGAGGCGTATACGACCGCAATGATATTGACCATTACTTAGGTCTTGGTTGTGCAGGTGTACAAATGGCAACGCGATTTGTCGTCACAGAAGAATGCGACGCGCCTATTTCATATAAAGAACGCTATTTACACGCCACAAAAGATGCCGTCAAAATTATTAAAAGCCCAGTTGGTATGCCAGGACGCGCAATTGAAAATGAATTTACCCAAACGATTACGAGTAAACAAATTCCTATTAAAAAATGTCGGAGTTGCCTTTCTCACGATCACTGCGATCGCAAAACTATTCCTTATTGCATTACGGAAATGTTGTTACAAAGCGTTCGTGATAATCCAGATCATGGACTCATTTTTGCTGGCAGTAATGTTTTCAAAATAAATGAAATGACTACTGTTTCCCGCTTATTAGCAGAATTGAGCCAATAAAAAACACGAGAGGAAAATCCTCTCGTGTTTTTTATTACGATTATTGAATTAGATCATAGATTTCCATTGCTACGATATCAATATTGTCGAATTGATAGTGCTGTTGGGTATCTGTTTCAGTCAATTCAAATGTTTCAGTTGATTTATCGTAAGTTACGGTACATTTTTCAACGCCTTCTTTTTCAAAGCGGCGAACTTGGATTTCATTATCGGTTGCTTCAGTCATTGCTTCTAAACGTCTGATAATGGCAACTAATTGTGAACTTGTCATGGGGAAAGCCTCCTTTTTCTCAACTTCTGTTATATTGTATCAAAAGCGCCAGCAGCTTGCATTGGTTTTTACAAAAAAATCATATTTTTTTGTAAAAACATTAGTTTCCCCACCATAGTTTAATTAAAGCTTGTGTTCCATCATTTTCGTATCCTTTTTGCGCGAGCAATTCATACAAACGAGTTGCTTCTTTAGTAGCTGGTAAATCAATTGCCATTTTCTCAGCTTCAGCCAATGCTATTTTTAAATCTTTGATAAAATGCTTCACAAAAAATCCTGGTGTATAGTCTTCTTTTAAGATACGAGGTGCATAGTTTGCTAAAGACCAGTTGGCACCACCGCCACCACCTACAGTTTCAATAACCTTTTCCAGATTTAAACCCGCTGCCTTAGCGTAAACCAGCATTTCTGTCATCCCAGTCATAGTGCCGGCAATCATAATTTGATTGGCCATTTTCGTATGCTGTCCTTTACCAGGACCGCCATGTAAAACATAACTTTTTCCCATCACTTTAAAAAGTGGCATTACTTTTTCATAAGCTTCCTGGGAGCCACCTACCATAATGGTTAAAGTTGCGTTTTTCGCACCTAAATCACCACCAGAAACTGGTGCATCTAATGATTCTGCGCCTTTTTGTTTCGCTGTTTGAGCAATTTGTTCTGCTAAAGAAGGTGTACTGGTCGTCATATCAACTAAAATTTTATCTTTTACATCCGCAGTAAAGATTCCATTTTCGCCATAATAAATTTCTTTTACATCTTGCGGGTAACCAACAATCGAAAAGACCACATCTGCATTTTCTGCTACAGCTTGTGGTGTATCGCACCAAACCGCACCTTGTTCTACGATTTGCTTTGCTTTAGCTTTAGTTCGATTGTACACATAAACTTCATTACCAGCCGCTAATAAATGTGCGGCCATCCAATGACCCATAACGCCGATACCGATAAAACCAATTTTCATCTGCTACCATCCTCTCAACTAGCCATAAATGCCATAAATAAAAAATCACAACTTTAGTATAAGCTAAAGCCGTGATTTTTTGTTGTGATAAGACTGTATTTTAATTAGAAGTCCGTTTAAATGAATACAATTTTACTTTAATTTTTTTCATCGTTGGAGCAGTTTCTTTTTCTAAAGATAGGTTGGCATAATAAGCAATCATGTCGTGATAAAAGTCTAACATTGCTTCACCAAAATGAGTCGCAGAAATTTCATACAGTTTATTAGAAAGCTTCATTGGATCTGATTTTTGACCACTGGCGATATAATCCAATAATGCATCAGCAAACTCTTCATCTTTGGCAAAAGTGACCCCAAATGACGCATCGTCAATCAAGTTATCTAAATAATCATTTCCTTCAACGATTAAAGGTGTACCTGCAGCCATTGCTTCTGTGTAAGTTAAGCCTTGTGTTTCTGAAGTTGAAGCACTAACAAAATAATCCGCTGCATGATAATAAAGAGCGACTTCATCATTTGGTACTTCGCCAACAAAATAGACGTAATCTGTTAAATCTAATTCTTCAACTAACTCTTTTAATTCTTCTGTATAAGGTCCTTTACCAACAATGACTAACCGGGCTTTGGGTAATTGTGATACGACTTGTGGTAAACCGTGAATAATTGCTTGAATATTTTTTTCATAAGAAATACGACTCAATGATAAGAGCATAATTTGGTCATCTTCAATGCCCATTTCGTTTCGCAATGTTTTTTTCATTGCTAAAGTAATGTCAGGTCGTTCAAATTTTTCCAACTCAATCCCCGTTGGAATAACACGCATCGGAGAAGTAACACCATAGCCTCTTAAGGTATCGATGACACGTTCACTTGGGCAAACGACTCCTGTTGTATGATTTGCAAATAAACGGGAAAAGTATTTTACATGAGATTGTCTGACTACTTTTCCTTTTGCTATATAATGCAAATAGTCTTCATACATAGTGTGGTATGTATGAATCACTGGTATTTTTAATTTTTTTCCGACCATTTTACCTAAAAGCCCTGCGCCAAATTCAGTATGCGTATGAATTAAATCTAACTCTAATTCTTTGGCGATTAGATAAGCATACCACATTCCTCGAACAACAATTCGTCGATCTTTAAACGAAACAAAAGGCACACTTGGCATGCGAATAATGTCATCTTCTACGCCAGTTGCATTAGGATCGGTCGTAGTAAAAATGTAAACTTCATGTCCTTTTTTTTCTAGCTCCGTCTTTAATGTTTTAATTGATGTCGCAACACCGCTAACTTGCGGAAAATAGGTATCTGTAAAAAATCCGATTTTCACAGTCTTTCCTCCAAACTATCTCGCTGTAACTTCTTCAGTTAACCAACAACTTTTCTATAGTGTAGCACAGCTTTTTCATACTTTAATCAAACTATAGTCCTATTTCAAGTTATATTTTAGCGTTAATATCACTAAAATAGCAATGAAAAAAAAGCAAGTGACAAACTCGTTAGATACTTTGTGTACATCCATGCCACATTTTTGCTAATAAATGCTAGTAGCGTTTAATTTTAACCATTTTATTCTTTCTTCTAGCATAGCACATAAGTTGTCGTATTTCTTTTTTTAAAACTACAAAAGAACAGATTTAGAAATGGAAAAACACAATTTAAAAGTAAAATTCAGATAAACAAAAAAACCTCAGAGAAAAATCTCCGAGGTTAAAAATAACTTTTATTTTACCGCTTCTTCTACTAATTCAATGACTTCTTCCATTGTATCGCAGTCATTTAATGCTTTATCAGCAAGAACTTTCATATCTTCAGTAGATAAACGTTTCATTAAGCTACGTGTTTTAAGAATTGATGTTGCGCTCATTGAGAATTCATCTAAGCCCATTCCCATCAAAATTGGCACAGCAGTTTGATCGCCGGCCATTTCACCACACATACCAGCCCATTTACCTTCAGCGTGAGCTGAATCAATTACGTTTTTGATTAAACGTAAGATAGATGGGTTATATGGTTGGTAAAGGTAAGACACGCGTTCGTTCATACGGTCTGCAGCCATAGTATATTGGATTAAATCATTGGTTCCAATACTGAAGAAGTCGACTTCCTTGGCAAATTTATCAGCTAAGACAGCTGCCGCTGGAATTTCAATCATAATACCAACTTGGATTGTATCAGAAACTGCTACACCTTCGTCGATTAATTTTTGACGTTCTTCATCATACATTTTTTTCGCTGCTCTGAATTCTTTCAATGTTGCGACCATCGGGAACATAATTCGTAAGTTACCAAAGGCAGAAGCACGTAACAACGCACGTAATTGCGTGCGGAACATGTCGTCACCTAATTCTGATAAACTAATACGTAATGCACGATAACCTAAGAAAGGATTCATTTCATGCGGTAAAGTTAAGTATGGTAATTCTTTGTCCCCGCCAATGTCCATTGTCCGAACAACGACTGGTTTATCACCCATACCTTCTAAAACTGCTTTATAGGCTTCAAATTGATCTTCTTCGGTTGGAAAATCAGGTGAGTCCATATAAAGAAATTCTGTTCTATATAAGCCGATTGCTTCAGCGCCGTTATTGTGTACCCCTTCTAAATCTTTTGGTGTACCAATGTTAGCAGCTAATTCAAAGTGTTTACCATCAGCAGTGACAGTATCTGCTTCTTTTAATTTTTCCCATTCAGCTTTTTGGGCCGCAAAATCTGCACCCGCTTTTTGGAATTCAGCTTTTTGTTCTTCAGTTGGATCAATGATGACGTCACCGATAATACCGTTAACAGCTAGGATGTCACCTGCTTTAACTTTAGCTGTAATTTCTTTTGTTCCTACAATTGCAGGAATTTCAAGAGAACGAGCCATGATAGCAGAGTGAGAAGTCCGTCCGCCAATGTCAGTAACAAAAGCTTTAACGAATTTCCGGTCTAATTGTGCAGTATCACTTGGTGTTAAGTCGTGGGCAACCACAACTACTTCTTCATTAATCATTGAAGGATTTGGTAAAGTAACTCCTAATAAGTGTGCTAAGACACGTTTGGCAACGTCACGGATATCAGCTGCGCGTTCTTGCATGTAAGCATTGTCATCCATTGCTTCAAACATGCCAATATACATGTCAGTAACTTCTTTCAATGCAGCTTCTGCATTGACTTTGTTATCTTTCACGTTTTGTTTAATTTGACCAATCATTTCAGGGTCAGATAAGACCATCAAATGGGCGTCAAATACTTGAGCTTCTGCTTCGCCCAAACTTTGCGCTGCTTTTTCCCGAATTTGTTGTAATTCTTCAGTAGATTTTGCTAAAGCATCGTCTAATCTTTTTGCTTCTGCTTCAGTATCTTCTACTGAAATTTTGTTAAAGGATAAATCCGGTTGAACTAGCAGGTAAGCTTTCGCAACGGCAACTCCGTCACTGGCGGCGATCCCTTTTAGCATTTCAACCATTATTCAGATAATCCTTCTTTCTTCATTGTTTCAACGATTGCAGCCATTGCGTCTGCTTCGTCAGCACCTTCTGCTGTGATTGTTACGTCAGAGCCTTGGCCAACACCAAGAGACATAACGCCCATGATAGATTTAAGATTTACTGATTTGCCTTTGTACTCTAAGTTAATGTCAGAGTTAAATTTGCTAGCAGTTTGTACTAATAATGTAGCGGGACGTGCGTGAATCCCTGTTTCTGCAACTACGTGAAAATCTTTTTTTTCCATATTAATCGGTCTCCTTTGTGAAACAAGTTTTTTGTGAGGGTTTTCTTTTTTAATAGTGGAAATAAATCATCAAAAAAGGCCCTTTCAACTGTTAAGATTACCATTTTTTTTACAATCGTACAACCGTTTTCTCTCATATTAACTAAAAGATATCTAGTCCAATTAAATTTGAAAATTTTTCTTCCTTTATTTAAAGCAATTCCAATCTCTTTGTTATTAAACAAAAGATGCTGACTTATTAGCAAAAATTATCTTCTTATAATAGAAGCAGACAAATTACTTGCACCCTACAATAATTTTAGTATAATACAGTTATGGTCAATAAAGGTCAAAGATAACTTTGACTTGACCCCGCTTTTTAGGTGTATCTTTTTACTCATTAAAAAAAGCGCGTTACAATAATAATTGAAAGTAAATCCATGAAAGGTCGTGAATTATTTATGCTTTGTCAAAACTGTGGCAAAAATGAAGCAACCATTCATTTATACGCAAATGTAAATGGCCAAAGAAAGCAATTAGATTACTGCCAAAGTTGCTACCAAAAATTGAAAAATCAAACTGGTAGTCAAACAAATATGATGGCACAAGATCCATTTGGCTTTGGAAGTCTTGATGATTTGTTCCGTCAAATGTCGCAACAAATGCAACCAAGAAATCCTGGAGATCAAACTCCCCCTACCCAATTTGGTGGTGGCAATAACTTTAACGGTGGGCAACCCCCTCGTCAAAACCAAGGAGCCAACGGACTATTAGGTGAATATGGTATTAACATTACCGAACAAGCCCGCAATGGTGACATTGATCCTGTTGTTGGTCGTGACGATGAAATTAAACGTGTAATCGAAATTTTAAATCGCCGTACAAAAAACAATCCTGTTTTAATTGGAGAGCCCGGTGTTGGTAAAACAGCCGTGGTTGAAGGTTTAGCACAAAAAATTGTCGATGGCGATGTACCACAAAAATTAATGGATAAAGAAGTAATTCGTTTAGATGTCGCTTCTTTAGTCCAAGGTACAGGTATTCGCGGTCAATTTGAAGAAAGAATGCAAAAATTAATCGATGAAATTAAGCAAGCTGAAAATGTTATCTTATTCATCGATGAAGTTCACGAAATTGTCGGTGCTGGTTCTGCTGGTGATGGCAATATGGACGCAGGCAATATTTTAAAACCTGCTTTAGCCCGTGGTGAACTACAAATGGTAGGTGCTACAACTTTAAACGAGTACCGTATCATTGAAAAAGATGCTGCCTTAGAACGTCGGATGCAGCCAGTTCGAGTGGATGAACCTTCTGTTGAAGAAACAATTGCGATTTTAAAAGGTTTGCAACCACGTTATGAAGATTATCATCATGTAAAATATACTGATGAAGCAATAAAAGCTGCTGCCATTTTATCAAACCGCTATATCCAAGATCGATTCTTACCAGATAAAGCAATTGACTTACTAGATGAATCTGGCTCTAAGAAAAACTTAACCATTCAATTGGTGGATCCAAAAGCGATTGAAAAGAAATTGCAAGATGCGCAAGCACAAAAACAACAAGCATCCCAAGAAGAAGATTTCGAAAAAGCAGCCTACTATCGCGATCAAATTAACAAATTAGAAGAAATGAAAAACAAACAAATCAGTGATGAAGAAACACCAACAATCACTGAAAAAGATATGGAACAAATCGTCGAAGAACGAACAGGTATTCCTGTTGGCGAATTAAAAGAAAAAGAACAAACGCAATTGAAAAATCTTAGTCATGACTTAAAAGAACATGTTATCGGACAAGATGAAGCTATTGATAAAGTAGCCAAAGCAATTCGTCGTAATCGGGTCGGTTTAAGTAAAAAGAATCGTCCAATTGGTTCATTTTTATTTGTCGGACCTACTGGTGTTGGTAAAACAGAATTAGCAAAACAACTGGCCTACGAAATGTTTGGTTCTGAAGATTCCATGATTCGCTTTGATATGTCAGAATACATGGAAAAACATAGTGTGGCGAAATTAATCGGTTCTCCTCCTGGCTATGTCGGTTATGAAGAAGCCGGTCAATTAACAGAAAAAGTTCGTCGTAACCCTTACAGTTTAATTTTATTGGACGAAATTGAAAAAGCCCACCCTGATGTTTTACACATGTTCTTACAAATTTTAGATGATGGGCGCTTAACGGATGCACAAGGTCGCACGGTTAGCTTTAAAGATACTTTGATCATCATGACAAGTAACGCAGGTACTGGTAATGTTGAAGCAAGTGTTGGTTTTGCCGCATCAAGAGAAGGTGTTACTCGTTCTGTTTTAAACCAACTAAATAACTACTTCTCACCTGAGTTCTTAAACCGTTTTGACGGTATTATTGAATTCAAAGCTTTAAGCAAAGAAAACTTATTGCACATCGTAGAATTAATGTTACAAGAAGTAAACGATATGTTAGCTTCGCAACATCTTCACATCACAGTACCAAAAGATGTCGAAGAAAAATTAGTTGATTTAGGTTACAACCCTGCAATGGGTGCTCGACCATTACGTCGTACCATCCAAGATCAAATTGAAGATGGCATCGCCGAATACTATTTGGATCACCCTGAAGCAAAAGAGTTGGCAGCACGCTTAACAGAAGATGGTAAAATTGAAGTTACCCATGCTGAAGAAAAAGAAAGTGAAAAACCTGCTGACACAACAGAAGAATAACTAAAAAAAGCTCATAATCTAGCGGAATTGTACTAGATTATGAGCTTTTTTCTCGTCTTATTTTTTTAATCATCGGCTTAGATCAGGAAATAATTCACCAAACTTTGTTATCTTTTCAAGTGTAATCACTTTTCTTATCGCCTTTTGAACCGTATAATAATAGATGAGTTAGTTCAAACTTGCCTTGAAGGAGTGAACCAGATGAAATTAATCAACGTAACCAACAGTCACTCACGTTTGGTGCGCAATCAATTGGAAAATACAGATGCCGAATTGGTGAAAGTTTATACGGCTGGCAACTCTACTGTTGTGTATACAGTAGCACCCAACCATAATGAAATTTTATTGATTAATAAAAAGCGCAATCTGAATGAACGTGAAATTAACGAAATAAAAGAATATTTTCTAAAGAAATTACCAGCTGGCAGCTACGAACCTGATACTATCACCCAGATTGAGCTACCTGGTTTAGTTGAAATTTCGATAAAAACAAATCAGCTAAGTAATAACGCATCTTAAAAGTGACGACAATCATACTTTTAAAACTAAAATACCGTTTCTAGTAACCTTTGCGGATACTAGAAACGGTATTTTTAACTTATGAAAGTGGTAAAGCTGTTTTTTGCTTTTTTTGTTTTTCTTTAAACACACGGAACAAGAAATCATCCGTAGCATCAAAAGATCCTTCACCTTCCACAATCCAATATTGGTGATTATTAGCAGGTACCAAAGAAGCAGCGCACGTAATAATTGCATCATATTGTTCATTGGAGGTTGTATTCATTAACGAATACTCGACAAAAGGCAAATCTTCAATTCGATTAATTAAAGAGTACAAAAGAAAATGGTTTGGAAAACCAATAATTCCAACTTTGATTTTGTCAGTTTTTTCATTTCGTTCCACTTGAGGTAAACTCACCAACGTCAAAAGATTAACTAAATCGTCACTTTTTTTTGCCGCTAAAATATTTGCCACATAGCCTTGTAAGATTTCATAGTTGGGATGTTGTACTTTTAAACTTTCCAAAATAAAATCTAAATTTTTAGGGGCTTTGCCATCAAACAATTGCTGGCGCAAAAAGATAGTTTGATAATTTATTAGTAGCAGTTCTTGTTTATTGCGTGGGAAATTCTGAAAATACGGTAACATTTCTGCCAAGAAGTCTGCTGCTTTTGCTTTTGATTCAGTCAAACTTTTATAATTTTTTCGAACGTAAGGTAAACGCGGATCGTTTTCTGAAAAATACTGCGGCCAGTAAAAAATCATATATGCTACAAAATTAGCTTCTCTTTCCCGATAAGTTTCTGCCACGCCGTCTTGGGCTAACTTTTGCTTAAAGCGGGTATTTAAAGCTGCAGGATATAAAAAGTGATTAATTTCCGGCTCATCAATATAGTGCCCGTGCTTTGTCCGCAACAAACTGATCGCTTGGTAGATAATTTGTTCTCTTTGTTCAAAATACTGTAAATAGATTAAATCATTTTCATCGAGAAGCGTATGTAAATCAAAATTATTTTTTTCAAAGTATTGAAATAATTCTGTTCCAAAATCAACCATCCACAAAAAGTTAAAATACATAATCCGAACCAGTGATTCCCGTCCGGTTACCTCCATTTGCAAACAATTTAGACGAATACCTTTATCTTTCAAATAAGCAACTAATGGCTTTAGCCGCCGCATTAAAGAAGACTGACTTAAATCTGTTAATTGCCCAAACTCTTTTAAATCCATTTCTGGTTGTAAAAGTGTCGCTAGCAAAACTTGATAAGGCACACTATTTTGTAATAAGAATTGGCGGTAACTATGTAGCTTAGGTAAACTGCCGTCAATCTGGACTTTTTCTTTTTCTGTAAACAAGACATAACCTGTCTCTAAATCAAACAAATCTTGATTCATTTGGTTTAATAAATTAGCCGTTTTAATATGAGAAAAACCGGTATATTTTTCAAAATAGTGAATTGGATACAACCCCTGTTCCAATTCCAACATATGTTTAAATAACATAAGTTTATTCTGTGCTGGATCATCTAATAAAATCGTTTCTAACATTTTATGGCCCCTTTTAAGTTTATACCTCATAATAGCATAAATACGATTTGTTTTACTAGATGATTGTGTTTTGCTAAAAAAAATTCTCAATTTGAATAAGTTCATAGAATCTTTTTTGAATTTTTTGTCGTTCTTTCTTCTTGCGATTGGTCTAAAAAAAACAATAAAAAATGCAGCGTCACTAACAAACGCTGCATTTAAAATTTACTACTATCATTTACTAATAACACATTACCACTTAGGTATAAGACGTACTGACTAAAATTATTTAGTTGTCTTTTTCCTAAAACGGGAGACAATCAACGTAATACTTAAGATAATCATTAATACTCCCATAATAAGGTAGTTGGTATTTATCTCATCCCCTGTTTGTGGGTAAAACTCCTTTTTTGTCGAAACATAGACAACTTCATTGGATGTCGAACTTGAAGTGGTTTCCCCTGGCTCTGAAACAGACGACTCAACAGGCATGTTTAACACTCCCGTTACTTGAATATCTCCACTCATCTGCAAGCCCTCCTACAAAATTAAGGTGTATCTCCTGACCAACTAACAGCCTTAAATTCAAGAGTCATAGTGTAATTTTCAGTAATTGTATCACCATCCATTGCATCCGTAACCTCTCCCACATATCCAAAAGTAACAGTATTAGCAGTTGTGTTAAGTTCAGAAGGATCATCTTTTGCAAGTTTTCCATTATTATTTGCAAGTGTATGAATAAGCACTCCGTTACTCGCTGAAGTTGCTAACCCACCTTCAATAATTTTAGGGTTCGCTTTACTAAAGCCATTCAACTCAACCATATAAACAGCTTTGGCAGAAGAATCCGGATCATCTTTTGCTATTCCCTTAAAATGAATATCTACTGGACGACCAGAATTATTAGTAATTGTATAGTCAGGTGATGTGATAGGCGCACCTGCTTTTGGGCTGGCACTATAAAAGATTGTATCTAATGGAAGTGTAACATTAATCCAAGCATCATCTTCTTCTACAATTGTCGCGTCCTCATCGGTATTATCAATACCTAATGTCCCATTTATCGTAATATCTCCAGAATTTTCACCAATAATTTCATGTTGTTCTGCATATGCCGGTAGGGCCATCAACACGATGCTTGATAGTGCAACTAAACCAAATATTTTTTTCATTTTTCCTCTTCCTTTCTTTTTTTATTTCACAACAAAATCAATCGCTGCGGCAACTTGTCCACGTTTTCCTTTGGTATTACCATCATAAATGCTAAAAAGCGCAGTTGCCGGATAACTCCCCTCCTCCAATTTTTTTTCCAGAGTAGCTCCTTTTATTTCATAACCCGGGTGAATAGCACCCGAGGTATAAACTAATTCATTTGAATCTTTTAACCGAATTTCCACGTTGATTGGATTGGCGTTATGAGGTGGATTTTGAATAAACAAATCACTCTTTGTACCTTGTTGTACATTGGCAGTGGGGGCGATAACCATGTTGAATTGGCTAGCATCTACTTTTTTTTGCGCCAATTGTTGTAATTCTTCACCTGAAATTTTGGATGCATCTTTTCCATCTGGCAAAAACTCACCACTAACGATTGTCACAGGTACATCAGGTTGATTAAAATGACGATAAACAAAATATCCCCCAACACTTAACAACAAAAGTAATAATAAAAGTAAAATTATTTTTTTGTTTTTTTGATTGGACTGCGTGTTAGTTGTATTCATTCTGTTACTCCCCCGTTCTCGTAAATTCCAAAATCATGTTGTATTTTGTGTTGATTTCCTTACCTGCGTTACCAAAGTATTCACCAGTAAACTGTAAATTTATTTGCTGATCGATATCTAATTCTCCCATATCAACATTTGCTAAATCTTTTTTTAATGTAGTGGGTTCTTCACTGTCTTTTGCTAGCTGTAAATATAAGTGACCTTTCGTATCGCCGTCTATATTTTCTAACAAATCAACGCCTGACTCACCGTCTTCACTAAAAGAATTTATCTTTAATTCAATTGGATAAGCACTATTATTTTTGACTCGATAGCGTTGTGATGTGACTAGTAGTCGTCTGTCTGCTTCAGACATTTCGGTATTAAAGAACATTTCAGTTGGGAATGTTACATTGAGTGCATCCGTCTTTGTGGTAAAAGATATTTCATACCACTCACTATCACCTGACCCATAGTTCGCTTTAATTTGGACATAAAGCCAATATTCTGTCTGTTCTGCTAAATTGGTAAACTCTACAGAACTTGTAATTTCTGCTTCAGTAAGCTCTGTTACTGTTGCTGTTCCTACTTCTTCTGCTTCTTCTGCTTTTGCTTCTATCTTTTGTTCAGCGATTTTATCAGTATCATTAAAGCTTTCAGTATCTTGTTGCTTACTAAATAGCAAATAATCTACGCCAGTAATAACATTATTATTGGTCAAATAATCAGTTAGATTAAAAGCAGCGCTAGTATCTTTAACCACTTGTTTGATATCTAGTATCACCGCTGGATTAGGCAAGCGTTGTAAGACAATACTTCTTGCTCCTCGAATCGTAGTTTTTTGCTCTGTATCAAAGTCAGTCGACGGACTTAACGTGAAGTCCCCCCTATATGAAGTAATGGTATCGCCCTGGTTAATAATTTTGTCTATAGGAGTATTGCCTGCCGTAATACCGTAACCGGTAATATCGTCGACAAATTCAGAAAATGTGAACCCTGCATTGACGGGTTCACTATTTGTTGAGCCAGAAACATTAAAAGATAAACGATAAGCATTATCGATAATGAAATTTGCTGCAGGGATTGTATTATTAAAAACTTGATTTGCATTTGTTACTGCCATACTTAATGTCGAATCCTTCGCAAAGTTGAATGTGGAAGCATTAGAAAAATTAAACTTACTCGCAAAAGTCAAGCCGAGTTCTCCACCTTCATCAACTTGAAGATTCATTGGTCGACTAAGGTTGACAAACGTTCCATCACCATTAATCTTAAGCGATGCATTCTCTCCAATCTTCATTGTTCCGTTACCTGAATAGTTATCAACAAACCGACTACTCGTTGTGCTATAATCCACAACCGCTCCTGCCTCTAATTCAAAACTAAAATCACGCCCCGATGTCACAATTGAGTTAGTTTGCCCTGTAGCATGTTCAACAATCGTATGACTATTTTTTTTAAATAGAAAATGATTACATTCCGCAAATTCTTGAGATTGCGAACCCTCTCTACTTGAGAAAAAATTTTTTCCTGAAAAGACAATTTTACTATTAGTCCCATGATTATGAAAAGGTTGCGCCCCTTTATTTGAATAATAAGTGACATTTTCGACTTCAACTGTGACATTTGAATTTCCATATCCTCGGCAAAAACCATACCACTCATCAGCCGGAATGGTATAATCAGGTGAACCAAATGTCATATTCATAAATTTTATCCAAACATTACCTGCTCTAACTACAAATGCATTACCATCATATGAGATGGTGCGACCGTTTCCATCAATCGTAACATTACTTGTAATTCGAGGAGAACTTCCACTAAATTCAAAAATATCAGTAGATTCGGCCAATTGAATGTAAGCAACTTGATCCGTTTCAATTGCTGTTCTTAATTCCGCAGAATTTTCAACAATTCTCGGATCACTGTCGGAAGTACCACTACCACTTGCCTGTACACCTACAGCACGGCTGACACTTTCTTTTGTTGGCGGGTCTTTAGACTCACTTTCTTTTGTACTGCTATCGGCTACTTGCTCCTCAGCGATTACTTGTTCCTCAGAACTAGCACTTGTTTGGCTCTCAAGGGTTGCACTAATGCTATCATGAAGTTCTAATTTTTTAGTGGATTCGGTAGTCGTTTCGTGCGTTTTTTCACTTGAACTTTCATCATAATTTTGGGTCGCGGAAAACGAGGAAGAACCCGTTGCAAAAAGAAGTTGGGTACCTAAAAGCAAAGCGCTTAATTTTTTTATACCAATCATTCCAGATAATCTCCCTTCTTTTAGTACTCAATACGAATTCATAAAATTAAAAAAATATAATGCTATTTAATTCAATACTAATTTATAATCCGATATTTTTCAAATATAATGAATATTACATCTGTTATTATCGTTAGAAAAACAACGAATTACACCGATTTTCACTAAAAACAGCACAGATATTTCTAATTCGAAGGGGTATAATTTTACGCTTCATTAAATAATGAAGTGAATTCAAATAAATTTATTAGATAACATAAAAAAAGCTATGCAACGTGATTGCATAGCTTAAAACAACAACTTAAGTTTTATATTATAAAATTTTACATCAAACTCTTCAACTTCACATCGGGATACTTATCGGCAAACCAGCGTTCTGCAAATTGGTTTTCAAATAAGAATAGTGGTTGGTCAAAGCGATCTCGCGCCAAAATATTTCGCGAGGAGCCCATTTTTTCATCCAATTGTTCAGGATCAATCCAACGAGCGATTTTGTGTCCCATTGGTGTCATCACCACTTCAGCGTTGTATTCGTTTTTCATCCGGTATTGGAAAACTTCAAATTGTAATTGCCCAACTGCGCCAATTACATACTCATCAGTTAAGTACGTCCGATACATTTGAATCGCACCTTCTTGTACTAGCTGCTGAATACCTTTATGGAAAGATTTTTGCTTCATCACATTTTTTGCTTGAACTTTCATAAATAACTCTGGTGTAAATGACGGTAATTCTTCATAAGCCACTTTTAACTTGCCTTCATAAAGCGTATCGCCAATTTGATAATTACCAGTATCATAGACCCCGATAATATCGCCGGCTACAGCTTCTTGGATATTTTCTCTAGCATCAGCCATAAATTGCGTTACATTACTTAACTTCATTTTTTTACCAGTACGCTCTAACGTAATGTCCATGCCTCGTTCAAAAGTGCCAGAACAAATCCGAACAAAAGCAATCCGGTCACGGTGGGCAGGATTCATATTCGCTTGAATTTTGAAGACAAAACCAGAAAATTCTGGTTCATAAGGGCTAACTTCATCACCTGATTGTGTTTTGTGGGCATAAGGTGATGGGGCAAATTCTAAAAATGTTTCTAAGAAAGTTTGGACACCAAAATTGGTCAAAGCAGAACCAAAGAAGACTGGCGTTTGTTCCCCGTTGGCAATTTTTTTGCGATCGAAACTATCTCCTGCTTCTTTGACTAGCTCTACTTCTTCTAAAACTTGCTCGTATTGCCCACTCCCTCTAAAAGGATGATCGGCAGGAATTTCACCAGCTTGATCTAAAGGAATTAAACGTTCACCACCATAATTTTCAGGACGATACAGTTCAATCCGTTCATTATAAATGTCATACAGTCCTTCTAAGCCTTTTCCCATCCCAATCGGCCAATTCATTGGGTAAGATTCAATTTGTAATAAGTCTTCTAATTCTTCTAATAATTCCAGTGGTTCTCGGCCGTCACGGTCCAACTTATTAATGAAAGTAAAAATTGGAATTCCCCGTCTTTTGACAACTTGGAATAATTTTTTTGTTTGGGCTTCAATCCCTTTGGCGCTATCAATTACCATGACAGCACTATCAACTGCCATCAATGTTCGATAAGTATCTTCAGAAAAATCTTCGTGCCCGGGCGTATCTAAAATATTTACCCGTTTATCATCATAGTCAAATTGCATCACTGAACTGGTTACAGAAATCCCCCGTTGTTTTTCAATTTCCATCCAGTCAGATTTAGCAAAATTACCGGTTTTTTTACCTTTGACGGTACCGGCTTGGCGAATTGCGCCACCAAAAAGTAATAATTGTTCAGTAATTGTCGTTTTCCCAGCATCCGGGTGGGAAATAATCGCAAATGTTCGACGACTATCGACTTCTTTTCTTAAATTTGGATTATCCATTATGTTCTCCTTTGGTTCATTAAATTAAAAATGGCTTTAACCATTAACTTGATTTATTTTTATCTAAAACAACTATGCTAGTATAGCACGGATTGAAAATTTCATAAATGATAAAAAAAGGATGTGCTAAAATTTCAGCACATCACATCCTTACTTAACGTCTTGGTTCATCATCTTCAAATTCTTTGCGAAAATGACGACGTTCTTCTTCTGGTTCAACTTCAATTTCAGGATCATGGAAAATAACGCGTATTTTTAACACTCGAGATCCTTCCATCTCTTCTGAAATCAACGTTAGGTTATCTACTTTAAAGGAAAGTTTTTCACCTTCATCTGGAATTGTCCCTAGCGCTGTAATTAAGTAACCTGCCATTGTATCTACGTCACTCATGTGCAGATCCGTATCAAAAGCTTCGTTAAATTCATCGATTAACATCCGCCCTTGGATAATGTATTCATGGTCATTTACTTTTTCATACAGCTTTTCGACTTCATCTGTTTCATCGTCAATTTCACCGACGATTTCTTCTAATAAGTCTTCTAAAGTAACAACCCCAACCATCCCGCCATACTCATCTAAAAGAATCGCCATTTGGTTACGGGTTTTTTTCAATTCGTATAATAAGTCATCGATAAAAACTGTTTCTGGGACAAATAAAGGCTCTTGTAAAATCTTGTGCATATCAATATTTTCAAAACCAAATTGATACGCCGCTTTTAACAGATTTTTCGTATGCAATACACCAATTACTTTGTCTTTATCTTCATTATAAACGGGAATACGAGAATAATTTTCTGACAATACTTCGGTTACGATATCGCCAATTGGATCATTAATATCTACCATAAATGCGTCTGTACGTGGCACCATCACTTCACGGGCGACTTTTGTGTCCAAAGAAAAAACGCCTTGCAGCATTTCTAATTCGTCTTCTTCTAAAACGCCTTCTGTTTCTAACATATAACGCATTTCGTCTCGCGTCATTTTCGAATCTTCATCGTCAAAATCCATTGGCGTAATTTTAGCCAACAGACTCGTTGAAGCTGATAATAACCAAACGAATGGTTTTGCAATGGTTCCAATTACACGGATTACACCAGAAGTAAAGGTCGCCACTTCTTCTGATTTATTTAAAGCAATTCGCTTAGGATACAATTCACCAAAAACGATTGATACGTAAGTTAAAATTGCTAAAACAATAATATTGGCAATGCTTTTAGCGGCAGCTCCGCCACCTAAAACAGGTGCTAGACGACTGGATAGTGTGTCGGCTAAAGACGCCCCAGATAAAATATTGACTAATGTGATCCCCACTTGAATCGTAGATAAAAAATTCGTTGGGTTTTCCAATATTTTCAATAACTTTTGCGACTTGACATTGCCTTCTTCAGCTTTTTGCTCCACCCGGTTTTTGTTAATTGAAACAACGGCAATTTCCGACGCTGCCAAAAAGGCATTAATTAACGTTAAAACAATTAGTAATAAAAACTGGGCGATCAGCGACTGACTCTCGGGGTCAGAATTCATAATTTCTTTCTCTCCTTATATTTTCATGTTTAAATAGAAAAAAAGCGTGGTACTTACCACGCTAAAATCGTATCACAAAGGTAAATTCTTTGCAATAAAAACCATACTACTCTATTTTTTGTCCCTCATCTTTTGCTACGGGAACTTCTGCTACTTTTTTATCTTCTTTAATAAGTTTGACAATAAAGGTAACTAAAACACGGCAGACGGCATAAAAAGGAACGCCTAAGAAAATTCCTAATAGACCGGCAATATTTCCCGCCACTAACAACACTAAAATAATTGTTAAAGGATGAATGGCTAATGTTTTACCAATTACATTTGGATAAATGATATTGCCATCTAGTTGTTGGACGATTAAAACCACGACACAACATAATAATGCTTTTAGCGGTGAATCAAAGACTGTGACTAAAACAGCCGGCATCAAACCCAAATAAGGTCCAAGGTAAGGTATCAAATTTGTAACACCAGCGATAACGCCAAATAAAAAGGCGTAATCGACCCCAATAATTAGGTAGCCGATAAAAGTAAAAGTTGCCACAAAAACACATTCAATCGCTTGGCCACTAATATATTTAGATAAGGTATAATTCAATTTCCCCAACAAATCAACAATTTGTTCGCGGCGATTTTCAGGAAAGAAGCGTTCAATGTTTGGCACCAAACGATTGCCGTCTTTTAGCATATAAAATAAAATAAACGGCGCAGTTACAATAATCATTGTTGCATTGGCTACTTGACCGACAATTGAGCCGATACTGTTTGATAGACTACTTAAGAAACGTTGAATGATATTCCCATATGAAATATCTAATTTATCAAACTGGGCTTGTAAGTCAATTTGTTTGAAAAATGGACTTTGGGCCATTTCTCTAATCCACTTTTCCACACTGGCGATAAAAGATGGCGTACTCTCCGCTAAAGAACTAATCTGGCTAACCAGACTTGGAATCACGCTACCGATTAATAAGACCAGTGCACCAATTAAAAGTAGAAAAACTAAGATGATGCCGTAAATACGTTTTAATTTGACTCTTTTTTCCAATAAGTTCACAATTGGATTTAACAAATAATATAAAAAGCCAGCAATTAATACTGGGGCAAAAAGAGTAGAAAAAAAGGTGCCGATAGGTTTAAAAATAAAATCAATTTTAGTTGAAACAAAAATCAAAGTAGCTAAAATCAGCAACTCCAGCGACCAAAACATGATTTTTGAATTCTTTAGTTTGTCTAACAAGCGATCACTCCTTTGTCTAAACAAAACAGTTTACAATTTGGTGATTCTGTTTTAATTTTAGTTGTTACTAATCTTATCAAAAAATAACTAGATTGCAAACTTAAAGCAAGCAAGTTTGCCGATTATTTGGCAAGAATCAAAAAAATAATGAAAGAAGGCGATTTTTTTGCGCATCCTCCAAACTCGTGACACAATGAGTGACATTTATTTAGCGGCAGTAAAAATTAGGAATCAAGTTTTTGTCAAAGAACAAAACGTACCGCTATCTGTTGAAATCGATGAAAATGAAGCCTATGCAGTTCACTTTGTTTTATATGACGATAAAAAAGTACCATTGGCGACAGTTCGCCTACTACCGATAAATGATCAAATTGTAAAAGTCCAGCGAATGGCCGTTTTAAAAGAATATCGGGGCAAAGGTCTCGGAAAAACATTACTAAAAGGTGCCGAAGATTTTGCCAGAGAACACGATTTTAAAGAAATTACCTTAGGGGCACAATGGCAAGTTCGTGATTTCTACCATAAATTAGGGTTTATTCCCCAAGGAGAACCTTTTTATGAAGCGGGTATAAAACATATTACGATGGCAAAAAAACTGGCTGAATAGTTAAATTTCAAAAAGAAGATGAAGTTGTAATAGATGGGGTTAGCTTCAACAAATAAGTTGAAATTTGCGAAAGTTGCTTTTCAAATTTTTGCAAATTCCGTCTTATTTAAGAAAAAGCTACTTTTGTCACAACGTTTATTCTAAAAAAGAAGCTGTGATGATAGTTTTATCACAGCTTCTTTTTTGGTTTTTATTTGTTTAAACTTTCCACATAAGTACGTACACCCGTTGCAATTCCATTTGCTACATTCGCTTGAAAATCTGTTTGCTTTAATAGCGCTAAATCACGATCACTATTCAAATAACCTAACTCCAATAATAGACTAGGACGATTGGACTGACGTAAAACAAAATAATTACCTACTCGAATGCCATTATTATTTAAAGAAAGATTTTGGTCAAGAGCATTATTTATAATTGTCGCCACTTCTTTATCTTCTTGATAGTAATAATAAGTTGTTTGCCCATCCATGCCATTATCATAGTCATATTTATCATAATGTAGACTGATAAATAAATCGGCATCTTCTGCCATAGCTTTTTTAGTAATAGTACTTAACTCAAGGTACTCATCTTTAGTACGGGTATATACAACTGTTACGCCTAGCTTTTCTAAAGCCGCACCTACTTTTTTTACTGTTTGTAGCGTCAACTCTTTTTCAATTAAAGTCCCGTCTTCACTTTCAGCGCCGGTATCAACCCCGCCGTGTCCGGCATCTAATACTACTTTAAATTGGGCTAATGTTGGCTTTACTTTACGAGAACTGGTTGCAATCTCGGTATTTTCTTTTTTGAGCCAACCGATTTTCCCTTCATTGGTGTTTATTTTTATCCAGTCGCCTTGCGTTACCAAATAAAGCCCCCACTCACCACGATACAATTTTGTAACAGTTTCGCTCTTTTCATCTGGTTCTTTTTTCAGCAAAACATAATCATTATCTGTTTCTGCCACCGTGCTGTATAAAGACGGATCAACGTAAACTTGAACTTTTTTACTGGTGACAGTCAAAGGGTTCGTTTGATCAACTGTCAAAACCGAAGGCTGTTCTTTTTTCTCTACGGTTTCTTTTGTGGCGTCGCTTTTTAATTCACTCTGCCAAATAACCCCTGCTATACTTATTAGACTAACGGCTAAAATAATAAATCCTAACTTAGTTTTTGTCTTCATTTCTTATCCAACCTGTATTTTATTTTTATATCTTTATTGTACCTTAAAATCCTTAAATGAAGCTAAAAAACTATCCTACCAAAAAGTAGGATAGTTTTTTTATTTTCGTGACAATTGCTTGTAGCGGTCATACCAAATATCGATATAGCCTTCAGAAAAAGGACCTTTACCATTATTAATCCAATCCACTAATATTTTGACGTTTTCTTTTAAAATATAATCAACGTCTTTGGGATAATGCATGAGCTTACTGTGCTGCTCATATTCATCCACATCTAGTAGCCGCTTTTCACCGTCAGGAAAAACCTTGATATCAAGATCATAATCAATATACTTCAAGGCCTCCTCGTCTAATAAATAAGGTGAAGCTAGATTACAATAATAGGAGACACCTTTTTCACGAATCATGGCAATGACGTTAAACCAACACTTTTTATGAAAGTAGACAATTGCAGGTTCTCTTGTCACCCAGCGTCTACCGTCTGACTCTGTTACAAGTGTGTGGTCGTTGACACCAATCATCGAATATTCACTGGTTTTTAAAACCATTGTATCTCGCCACGTACGGTGCAAATTGCCATCGTGTTTATAACTTTGGATCGTTACAAACTCGCCTTCTTTTGGAATTTGCATGCTATAACCCTTCCCTTTTAACCATGATGGTATGTTGGGTATGTTTTACACCGACATCGTAATTATTATAGCAATAAAAGTAAGCCTTGACTAGAAATGTTTATTCACTATTTGTTTTTTTCCAACAGGTCAACTAACTTTTGCTGTGGCTTAGGGAAAACGTAGTGGTCAAATTCTTTTAAAGGGACAAAGTGACTTTTTTTTGGCAGTAAAAAGTCGGCTTGTTTAACACCATAAAAAAGCAGTACATGCCATTTTAAATGACTAAAAATATGCTTGATCTCACCTAAGTGTCGTTTTTGCCACACTACATCTTTTGGCAACACCTCAGGTAAAGAGATATCTTCTGCTACTGAAAAAAGATTTAATTCATGACTTTCTTTATTAAAATTTTTTTGCCCGAATTCAAACGTCTCTTTACTAACTTCAATTAAAGGAAACGTCCACATCTTTGCCAACAACCCGTCATCTGGTCTTTGTGTTAATAAGTATTCACCTTGCGTATTGGTGATAGCTGTCGCAAAATAATAAACATCTTTTGGTTTAGCTGCTTTTGTTTTAACTGGATATTTTTCTTGCTGACCAGTTTGATAGGCAACACAAAAGTTTTTTAATGGACAGTTTTCACACTCTGGTTTTTTAGGCGTACAAATTCCTGAGCCTAAGTCCATTAGCGCCTGATTGAAATCTCCTGGTGCAGCAACAGGGATAAGTTGACGCAATACTTGATCAAAAATTTTGCGACTGGCGGGTTTAGCGATGTCAGCGTCAATCCCATATAAGCGACTAACTACCCGCATGGCATTGCCGTCAATGGCAGGTTCGGCTTGATTAAAAGCGATACTAGCAATTGCCCCAGCAGTGTATGGTCCGATACCTTTTAATGAATGAATCTTCTCAATATCAGTTGGAAAGGTCCCGTCAAATTCTGTCATAATTTGTTGGGCGGCTTTTTTTAAATTACGGGCGCGTGAATAATAACCTAACCCTTCCCAGACTTTTAAAAGTTCTTGTTCATCACTTTCTGCTAGTGCTTTAATAGTTGGATATTTAGCAGTAAAACGATAAAAATAATCAATAACTGTATCTACGCGAGTTTGTTGCAACATAATTTCAGAAATCCAAATAAAATAAGGATCGCGACTTTGGCGCCAAGGCAGATTACGTCTGTTTTTTTGATACCAGGCAATAAAAACTTGTTGCAACTCTTTTATTTGTGCTTCATTTAAATGCTCATTCTTCTTGTTCATCGATAAACTGCTGAATCTCCTCTAATGAAAAGCCTTTTTGATAAAGACTTTGTTTGATTTTTTGCTTACGAATTTGCGGTGCTTTATTTTGATGTCTGCGCCAAAGTTTTTCACCTGCTTTTTTTAAAGCCTCTTTTTCCAAATCTTCATCTATTTCCAGTTCCAAATTAGCCAATACTAAATTGGTAATATCGCCACTAAAACCTTTTTGCCGTAGCGTTAATTGTAATTTTTGTTTTGTTTCTTTAAAACTTTTATTATGAATTTTTTTTAGAATTTTTTGGGCGGCATGTTCTGCTACTTCAATTTGAGTCTTATCATCATATAACCACAGCGCGTTTTCGATTACCTCTGGAGTTAGACCCTTTTGGCGCAATTGTTGTTTAATTACCGCCGGTCCCTTATCGCTCAAACGCATTTGCGTTCTAACGTAGCTTTCGCCATAGATTTTATCATCTAAGACAGATAAGTCTTTTAAATGTGCGATAATTTTTTCTCGATCGGAACTAGGAATTTCACGATCTTTCAAATATGTTCGCACTTCTTTTTCTGAGCGCAGCTGATAACTGATATAATTTAACGCCAATTGAACACCGACATCATAGTGCGCATTTTTATTGATTTCTGCTAGTGTCTTTTCGTCTAGCTCGAGTCCTTTTAACAAACGAAATTTAATTAGTAAATCCTCTGAAACTCTTAAAGTTTCACCATTGGATAAATCAACTTCATAAAATCCGTTTTTCCCTTTTGCTACCCGCGCAACAGTAATCATCAGTAAGCCTCCTTTACCAGTTTTCATGAATAGATAAAACACGAATATATGTTTGTAGTGTACCATAAAGTACTACTTGTCTAAAGCCTTTCGGTTGGTTTTGTTTCTGAATAGATTATGTTAAGATAACTACAGTAAAAAGACAAAAAGAACAGCACTTTTCATAGTTGCTGTCACAAACAAGGAGCCAGCTATGGAACAAGTTGTCAAACAGGGACAAAAAATTAACGTCACAATTAAACGCTTGGGTATTAATGGTGAAGGAATTGCCTATTACAAACGCCTAATCGTCTTTATCCCCAAAGCTTTACCCGGAGAAAAAATAACCGCTCAAGTTACAAATGTTACTGCAAAATTTGCTGAAGCTCAGATTTTACAAATCATAAAAAAAAGTCCACATCGGATTACGCCCCCTTGTATTTTTTATGATCGTTGTGGTGGCTGCCAGTTGCAACATTTGGCTTATGACAAACAATTAGATTTTAAACGCGATTTATTGCAACAAGCTTTAACAAAATTCAAACCAGTTGGTTATAAAAATTACGTATTAAAAGAAACTATTGGGATGGAAGACCCATGGCGTTATCGTAATAAAGCACAATTTCAACTGCGATATAATACGAAAAAACAAAAAGCTGAAGCCGGTCTTTACGAAACTGGTTCGCATAACTTAGTAGCAATTGATAACTGTCTGGTGCAAGAACCAGACACACAAGCTGTTATGAATACGACGGTACAATTAATTAATAAATATCAAATTCCAATTTATGATGAAAAGAAAAATAGTGGGATTTTAAAAACATTGATGGTACGAAAAGGGGTACAAACTGGCGAAGTCCAATTAGTATTTATTACACATACTAATAAATTACCCCAAAAAAACAGCTTAATTCGTGAGTTAACCCAGCGTTTACCTTTTTTAGTCTCTATTATGCAAAATGTTCAAAATAAAAAGACGTCACTGGTTATGGGAGAACAGACCGAACTTTTATGGGGCAAAGAAAGCATCGCAGAAGCATTGGATGAATTGCAATTTGATTTGTCTGCTCGCGCTTTTTTCCAGTTAAACCCGTATCAAACAAAAATTTTATACGATGAAGCCCGCAAAGCACTGGCTTTATCGCCACAAGAAACATTGGTAGATGCTTATTGTGGTGTTGGGACAATTGGTCTTTCGATGGCAAAAATAGCGAAAGAAGTACGGGGAATGGACACAATCGAACAAGCCATTTCAGATGCTAAGCGTAATGCCAAACGTCTAGGTGTGACAAACACCCATTATGAAACGGGAACAGCTGAAGAACTCCTTCCTCAGTGGTTAAAAGACGGTTTTAGTCCGGATGCCATTGTCGTAGATCCTCCCCGCACTGGTTTAGATCAAAAATTATTACGTGCGTTAACGCAACAGCCAGTCAAAAAATTTGTCTATATTTCTTGTAACGTTTCAACGTTAGCTCGAGATTTAGTTAGTTTAGCGAAAGTTTATGACATTCATTATTTACAATCAGTGGATATGTTTCCTCAAACTGCTCGCTGTGAAGTTGTTGTAAAAATGACGAAAAAGTAAATTAGGTAATGATTAGCTTTATTCAAGTAAGAAGAGAAAAATACTACGAAATAAAATCAATACTTTAGCTACAAAAATAGAGGTTATGACAAGAGTCTTGTCACAACCTCTATTTC
>NZ_JXKG01000009.1 GCF_001885735.1 Enterococcus canintestini
CACAAAATATTATAGAACCAAAATAAAATCACTTCACAAAGTTATTTACCATAACAGTGAGGCTTAATTTAAATTAATTCACGAAAGAGAAAAAATTGGTTGATTTTAAATGAATAAATAACGGTGGTTATCTACCTGTTTTGAATTTTCAGATAAAAAACAAGCCACTTTTTCTTTTATTAAATTTTCACAATTGACCATAACTTTAAAACAATTTAATAAATAAGAAAATGATTAAAAAAGGAGCAAGTTTTGATTTTACTTTTAAAAAAAACAGGTGTAACCTACAAACGACAAAATTTTTATCAATACTTTTTTAGGAGGAGTTCATCATGAGTGAACAAGGAAACGATTTGAATCTAAATGCCCTATTTATTGGGGACAAAGCTGAAAATGGCCAAATTTATAAAGCTTTGTTAAACGAATTAGTAGACGAGCATTTAGGCTGGCGTCAAAATTACATGCCACAAGACATGCCAATTATTACGCCAGAAGAAAAAAGCAGTGAAAGTTTTAAAAACACTGTCAACAAAATGGAAGATGTTTTATCAGAAATTTCTTCTCGCATGCGCAGTCATTCTGTGCCATGGCATACAGCAGGACGTTACTGGGGTCATATGAACTCAGAAACATTAATGCCTTCTTTACTAGCTTACAATTTTGCTATGCTTTGGAATGGTAATAATGTCGCTTATGAATCATCACCAGCAACAAGCCAAATGGAAGAAGAAGTAGGACATGAATTTGCCCACTTAATGAGCTACAAAAATGGTTGGGGTCATATCGTGGCTGACGGTTCACTAGCAAACTTAGAAGGTTTATGGTATGCCCGTAATATCAAATCATTACCACTTGCTATGAAAGAAGTAACACCAGAATTAGTTAGCGGTAAATCTGAATGGGAACTTTTAAATATGTCTACAAAAGAAATTATGGACTTATTAGAAAGTGTACCTGATAAAATTGACGATATTAAAGCTGCTTCTGCTCGTAGTGGTAAAAACTTAGCTAAATTAGGCAAATGGTTAGTGCCGCAAACAAAACACTATTCATGGTTAAAAGCTGCAGATATTATCGGGATTGGTTTAGATCAAGTTATTCCTGTACCTGTAGATCACAACTATCGCTTAGATGTAAATGAATTAGAAAAAATCGTGCGTCAATTAGCTGCAGAACAAACACCAATTTTAGGTGTCGTTGGTGTTGTTGGTTCAACTGAAGAAGGTGCTATTGACCCAATCGATAAAATGGCCGCTTTACGTGACGTTTTAGCAAAAGACGGCATTTACTTCTATTTACACGTTGATGCTGCTTATGGTGGTTACGGTCGTGCCATTTTCTTAGATGAAAACAATGACTTCATTCCTTTTGAAAACTTAAAAGATGTTCATTTTGAAAAAGGTGTTTTCACTGAAAATAAAAATTATATTTTAGAAGAAGTTTACAACGCTTATCGTGCGATTGAAGAAGCTGAATCTGTTACAATCGACCCACATAAAATGGGCTATGTTCCTTATTCAGCTGGTGGGATTGTTATTCAAGATATTCGTATGCGTGACGTTATCTCATACTTTGCAACTTATGTATTTGAAAAAGGTGCGGATATTCCAGCGCTACTTGGGGCTTATATTTTAGAAGGTTCTAAAGCTGGTGCTACAGCTGCTAGTGTTTGGGCTGCTCACCATGTCTTGCCATTAAACGTTGCTGGTTACGGTAAATTAATGGGTGCCTCAATTGAAGGCTCACATCGTTTCTTTAATTTCTTAAACAACTTATCCTTTAAAGTTGGCGACAAAGAAATTGAAGTACATCCACTAACTTATCCAGATTTCAACATGGTGGATTATGTCTTTAAAGAAAAAGGCAACGATGACTTAGAAGCGATGAACAAATTAAACCATGATGTTTACGACTATTCTTCATATGTCAAAGGTAGCATTTACGGCAATGAATTCTTAACTTCTCATACTGACTTTGCAATCCCAGATTATGGTGATAGCCCATTACAATTTGTGAACCAACTTGGTTTTTCAGATGCAGAATGGCGTCGGGTTGAAAAAATTACCGTTTTACGTGCTAGCGTTATGACACCATACATGAACAAAGCAGAAAACTTTGAAGAATATGCTGAAAAAATTAAAGTTGCGCTTCAAGAAAAATTGGAAAAAATCTATGCAGAAAAATTAGTACATTCAGCACACTAATCAGTTAGAAGACGGCAGGATCAGTTGCCGTCTGGCAACTGATCGACTGCGGTCCAATTTTAAGGAGCGTGTCAAAAGTGAGTAAGTCAGATATTAATAAAATTAGCTTGGGTACTTTTATCGGACTGACAATGGCATTGTGTGCCACAGTTCGTAGTATCCCAACTTTAGCAGCAGTTGGATGGACGTTAATTTTCTATTCCATTTTTGCGGTTGTCTTTTTTGCCGGCCCAATTTCAATGATTTCCGGTGAACTTTCTACCATGTTACCTGAAGAAGGTGGCCCCCAATTATGGGTAAAAACTGCTTTAGGTAGTAAATGGGGATTTGTTGTCGCTTGGCTATTGTGGGTGCAAATGTTCCCAGGAATGGTAATGGTTGCTTCGACATTAGGGCCTCTTTTAGGTAATACATTTGGTAATGTGGCGTTAGGCAATAATCACTGGTTTGTTTTAGCTTGTATTTTAATTATTTATTGGATTATTACCATTTTGAATTTAAAATTTGATATGGCCAAAGTTGGTGGGAACATCGGTGTTTGGCTAGGGGTTTATATTCCAGTTGTGGTCATGTTTGTTTTAGGTCTTTTTGCATTTTTCAAAGTCGGTTTAGTTTCAAACGGCTATTTGGGTGCTTTTTCTTGGTCTAAAATGTTACCAGATTTACAACACATTGAAACGTTAAAATATTTAGCAGGGATTAGCTTTATTTTCGTTGGGATTGAAATGAGTTCTGTTTATATGCCACGATTAAAAGATTCAACTAAGAACTATACAAAAGGTGTTTTCATTGCTTTAATTGGTTTGGTTTTATTAAATGTGATTAATGCGATGTTAGTTGCAAATGTAGTTCCTGCTGGAAAAATGGAATTAGCCAACATTACGCAACCAATCATTATTTACTGTGAAATTTTAGGTTTACCAAAAATTATTGGGAATATTTTCAGTTTCATGGTCTTTATTGGGGTATTATTACAACTTTCAGCTTGGGTAACAGGCCCTTCAAAAACAATTATTCAAGTTGCCAGAGAAGGTTTCTTACCACCAAAATTTGGTTTCCAAAAAGAAAACAAATACGGCGTTTCTAAAAATGTTGTCTTAACCCAATCTATTGTCATTTCATTGTTTGCCTTATTATATGGGGTAATGGATGACGTTAGCGCAGTTTTCTTAACTTTAACAAATGCGACAACCATTGTTTATTGTATCGTTTATGTCTTAATTGCGATTTCTGTTTTAGAATTGCGCAAACACCGTCCTGAAATGGCACGCCCATACCGGATTGGTAAAAAAGGTAACGCCTTTGTGTGGGTTGTTAGTTTGATGTTGCTATTTTCAATTGTAGTCGTTACGTATGCGACATTAAGAACTTCAACTTTAGCAAACGCATTACTTGTTGCGGCAATTGCAATTGTGATGTTTGTTATTCCTTTGGTCATTAATCACTTTAAGAAAAATGACTGGAAAGTTGCTGTTAGTGACAATTCTGCAGACCACTTGCATCATAGTCATTAACAACTTTTTAAGCGTCCTGTCGTAAGACCTTGCGGCAGGGCGTTTTTACTATGAAAAAACTTTTATCTTAATTTTAAAGACAAAGTGTAAAGAAGGTATTGTTGTGAAAAAAATTTCTACTAAAGAAAGTGCTGCGATTTTAGCGGCTATGTTAGCTATTTTAGGTATCTTAATTATTGGCTTTCAATTAAGTCCGCATATTCCTATTTTATTTGTTTTTATGTTGTTACTTTTATATGGACGTGTGAGGAAATTTTCGTGGGATGATATTCATGGAGGCATTATTAATGGGATAACACCTGGAATTATTCCTATTATTATCTTTTTACTCATTGGGGTATTGGTCGCTTCTTGGATTTTAGCCGGAACGATTCCTACTATCATGGTCTATGGCTTTAAAATTATTTCGGTTCGCTTTTTCTTACCGACAGTATTTGTTGTTTGTTCGATTGTAGGTTTAACAGTTGGTAGCTCATTTACCACTATTTCAACGATTGGGATTGCTTTTTTAGGAATTGGTCATATTTTAGGATTTCACGATGCTTACACAGCTGGCGCAGTTGTTTCAGGGGCATTTTTAGGCAATAATATTTCACCTTTATCAGATACGACGAATTTAGCCGCTGGTATTGGGGAAATTGATTTGTTTCAACACATCGCCAATATGCGTTTTACGGATTTACCCGCCTTTGCAATTAGTTTTTTACTTTATATTTTCTTAGGTCACACGAATAAAACCGCAAATTTAACCAGTGTCAATGAGATGATTACGAGTATGCAAAATAATTTCTGGATTTCACCGTGGACTTTAATTCCGTTGGTGGTGCTATTTGTGATGGCAATAAAAAAAATCCCCGCAATTGCGACCCTTTTAACTGGTGCAACAGTAGCAGTGGTTATTAGTTTTATTCACGATCAAAGTTTAACAGTTCAAAAAGTAGCCGATATTTTGATGAATGGATTTAAAGCGGAAACCGACAGTGAAAAGTTAAATACGCTTTTATCTCGGGGAGGTATCATGAGTATGCTCGGTTCGGCGAGCTTGATTATTTTAGCGTTAGCTTTAGGTGGTTTGTTGTTAAAATATAAGATTGTGGAAAATATTGTGGAAGCACTGAAAAATAAGATGGATCGTCCTTCTCGTTTAATTGGTCTGACTGCACTAAGCAGTATCGGCGTAAATATTATCGTGGGCGAACAATATTTATCGGTGATTTTACCCGGCGAAACCTTTAAAAAATCTTTTGAAACCGCGAAGTTAGACAATCGCTATTTAACTAGAACGCTAGCGGATGCCGGAGCGAGCGTTAATGCCTTAATTCCTTGGGGCGTTAGTGGTACCTTTATTGCAGGAACTTTGAAAGTAAGTGCACTAGCATATGTACCGTTTGCCTTTTTTCCGTTATTAGCACCTATAATTACAATTGTGGTCGGATTTATTTTGAATCAACGACACACACAGGCAGCGCATCCGGTAAGTTAATAAAGATAAAGAAAAGTTGTGACAAGACTCTTGTCACAACTTTTTTTGAAAATAAATGGTATGGCAGAAGCAGCTTCTTATTTAATAAGCTGAAATTTCGCAAAAATTTGAAAAGTCATTTTTTTGAAATTCCTTCTTAGTTTTTGAAGTAGGTTACTTCTGTCACAGACATTTTTGACTCTTAAATTTAATGACTGCGTATAATTTTTTTGCGAATTTCTTCAATCAAGATA
This sequence comes from Enterococcus canintestini, assembly GCF_001885735.1. GTDB lineage: Bacteria > Bacillota > Bacilli > Lactobacillales > Enterococcaceae > Enterococcus_C > Enterococcus_C canintestini. The sequence goes on from NZ_JXKG01000009.1 coordinate 5,435, forward strand.
AGTGGCAATGGGATACAAATTAAAAATAACCAGTCTTTAAGTTGAATGCCAGTCGTGCCAAATAATTTTTGTAAGAAGGGAAGATACATCAAACATGTGATTAAGATAATTTCAAAAATGATTCCCCCTAAAATGCGTTTATTTGAAAATAAGCCAATTTCAAATAAGGATTGCTTTTCAGTCCGACAGTTAAAAACAGCACCGATTTGACAGAAAACAATTGCCGCTAGTGTCATAGTGGTAGCCATGAGATAAACTTTCCCGTTTGCTGCCAATGCGACAGCTGGCCAACCGTTTAGGTGATTGACAAAAAAGTAAGCGCCAATGGAAATAAATGAAGCCATTAGGCCATAAAAACCAAAAGCTTTGATGATAATCTGTTTGGTTAACAAATGTTCAGATTGTTTGCGGGGTGGCTTTTTCATAGTGCCAGCTTCCGTTTGTTCAGTGGCTAGTCCTAAGGCAGGAAGCATGTCAGTACCAAGATCAATGGTCAAAATTTGCATAACCGTTAAAGGTAAAGGAATAGTACCTTTTGATAGTAAAAATAGTAGTGATGGAATTGCTTCAGGCATATTACTATTTAAAATATAAAGTAAAAATTTACGAATATTATTGTAAACAGTCCGTCCTTCTTCAATCGCATTGACAATTGAGGTGAAATTATCGTCAGTTAAAATCATATCTGCCGCTTCTTTTGCAACATCAGTGCCTGTAATACCCATCGCAACGCCAATATCCGCTTTTTTTAAAGCAGGGGCGTCATTTACACCGTCACCAGTGGAGGCAACTACTTCCCCTAAACTTTGCAAGGTGGAAACGACACGATATTTTTGCTCTGGCGCTACACGGGCAAAAATAACTTCATGACGTAAATTTTCTTTTAAGGTTGCTTCATCCATAGCAGCTAAATCATCCCCAGTAATAACCCGCACATCATCACTTTTAACAATACCGATTTTGCGAGCAATACTTTCAGCAGTTAGACCGTAATCGCCAGTGACCATAATAATACGGATCGACGCATCGTGACATTTTTGAATTGCCTCGATCACATTTTCCCGTGGTGGATCTTGGCTGGCGGTAATGCCGACAAAAATCAAATTTTGTTCGCAGTTCTCAATTGTTAATTCTTCATTGGGCTTTAGTGGACGATAGGCAAAAGCTAACGTGCGGAGCCCTTCTTTTGCGAAGTGATCGTTTTGAGTTAAAATTTGCTTTTTGAGAGTATCGTCTAAAGGCGCGACTTGGCCATTTTTTAAATAACTCTGACAACAGCTTAAAACTTCGGTAATGCCACCTTTGGTAAAAACGTATTGCTGATTATCATGGGTATGAATAGTGGACATGCGTTTACGTTTTGAGTCAAAAGGAAGTTCGCTTTTTCGAGGATAATTTTTTTGTTCATCGCTTAAATCATAATCGGCTTTACTAGCTAAAATTAAAATACTACCTTCATCAGGGCTACCGACGAGTTGATAGTGATCATTTTTTTCTTCAATGGCAGAATCATTACATAAACTGCCGATGCGCAATAGTTGTAGTAAATCTTTTTCTTGGGATAGATCAATTCGTGTGTCTCCCTTTTTAACAATACCATTTGGTTCATAACCTGTCCCAGAAACGGTGTAGCTTGACTCAGGTAGCCATACTTTTTCAATTGTCATTTCATTTTTGGTTAAAGTACCCGTCTTATCTGAACAAATTACTGTTGTTTCACCTAGTGTTTCTACACTGTTCAAATGTTTAACTAACGCATTCTTTTTTGCCATTTTTTGAACCGCCATCGCCAAAGATAGTGTAACTGTCGGCAGTAAACCTTCTGGAATAAAAGCTACCACCATGCCAAGGGCAAAAATAAATGCTTTCGGCCAAGGATAACCGACAAAAAAGACCGCAGCGATAAAAAATAAAATACCAATTCCAATGGCTATGATGGAAAGCTGACGAGTTAAAATATCTAATTCTTTTTGTAAGGGACTTTTCACGTCGGTTACAGAAGTCGTCAATGAAGCGATTTGTCCAAATTCTGTGTCCATCCCAGTCGCTAAAACGACAAATACCCCACTGCCGTTGACTACAGAAGTTCCTTCGTAAACTAAATTGGCTTCGGCATATTTACCAGCACTTTTTAATGCCTCATCTGTTTGAATCTCGATTTCTTTATTGACGGTAGTGGATTCACCTGTTAAAGACGATTGATTAACTTCTAAACTGTCAGCAGTTAACAGGCGACCGTCAGCGGGGATGTTATCACCACTATTTAAAGTAACAATATCACCAGGGACTAAATCAGCCGCTAAAATTTTATTTGCTTGCCCGTTACGGATGACTTTCACGTAACTAGGTAACATTTTTTGCAGTGCGCTTGTAGCTTGTTGGGCGCGATATTGTTGCCAGAAACTAAAAATACCATTAATAACATTTACGAGCCAAATTGCAATTCCTAATTCTGGTGTACCAGTTAAAAGGGCAATAAAGCCGGCAATCCATAGTAAAATAGCCATCATACTGGTGAAGTTGGTCAAAAATGTTTTAAGCATAGACTGCTTTTGGGTAGTTGCGATTACATTTTTACCGTATTTTTCCAATCTTTTTTGGACTTCTTGATCGGTAAGCCCATTTTTTGAACTATTTATCTTTGCGAGACTATCTTCACTGCTTAATTTAGCGTATTCTTGCAGCGTGTTTGTTTGTGTCATCTCACATCACCACCTTTGCCTATATTTTCCAAGACTCTTAAAAAAATTGCAAAAAATAACCCTTTTTTTCGAGAATACTTTCTAATTAGTCGAAAAACCGCTAAAATGAAAGTATCACAAAAAAGAAAGTAGGAATAACTGTGAGACCAAATCTTGGTTATTATGTCCAAAATATTAATGATATCGTACAAGATACTGAAAAAATTGGGGAAGAGATGAATCCTCATTATGAAATTATTCGGAAGGCAATTGATGAAGACAAATTAGCAGAATTAACACCTGAAAAAATTGCTGAAGTAGTTGATGTCTTTACTGCCGGTACTAAAAAATACAAAGCGATGTTAGCGCAAATTGAAAAATTACGTCCTCCTGCTAAAGTAATGGGAATTCATAAAAAATTTCAACGTTCTTATGAAAAATACGTCGCTGGTTGCGATGAGATGATTGCCAGTCTACAAACAGAACATGGAATTGATACGAAAGCCTTTGATGCTTCTGAAACAAAACAAGATGAAGCAACAGATGAAATTTCATTTTCAATTCAACGGATGACCAATTTATTACTTGGTAAGAAGTAAATTTGAAAGATAAAAGTGTTTAAAGAAGGTGTGACAAGACTTTTGTCACACCTTCTATTTTCGAATAAACGGTGCAATAGAAGCTGGTCGCTTCTGTTGCAACCTCTTTTTTTGTTGGTTTGACTAAAGAAATAATCATTTAAAAGTGAATTTTTTATCTTTTCTTTAGAAATAATCAATTTTATAAAACTACTTGGAAAACGTAATCGAGGTAGTGACAGTGAAATTAGCAAAACGAGAGTTATCTAATTTAACTATAACGTTATTTTTATGACAAAAAATAAGTTGTCGTTTATATTAAATACATAACCAACAACAACCTTTTTATTTTTCATTTTACTCCATTTGAGAGTAATTACTCCTTTTTCCATTGGGCCTAACCAACCCAATGGTTTTTTGTGCGCATAAACTAAAAAAAGATAGCTGTCGATTTGTATTTTTAGACAAACTGATAGGAAATTTTTTTTCGTAATAAAAACAAAAAAAAGAAATGAATAATCAAAATATTAATCAAAAATAAATTATTTGTTTTTTTATTTGGATCCAGATGCTTTTTTATGATACTTTCTTACTTTTGCTGTATCTAAATAGATTGTTAAATTTTTAAAACCATGCTATTCTTTTCTTATTAAAAACGAAATGAGGGATCTTGCATTGAAATTTTAACCAATTTGTTGAAGCTGCATTCAGACGAAAAACTTGGAACGACCAAGGGATTCGTGTGCAGATTTTCAGGATTGGTTAAATGACAGTGTAAGGTCTTTTTGTTTACCTTATTTATTGTCATATCTCTGGTAGAGAACCCTTCCTGAAAATAGGAAGGGTTCTTTTTGGGGCTATAAGTAGATTTAGGCTAAAAATAAGCTAGTGCGTAATTTAAATTAATCGCGCCAGCAGAATTTTTAAGCAAAAATCAGTTTTACGCCCTTTTATGAGGTGAGAATATGCCAGTGATAAAAATACATGATCTAACTTTTGGTTTTGATAATCAAGGGACATTACTGTTTGATCATAGTAATTTAATAATTGATACCAGTTGGAAATTAGGCTTAATTGGCCGTAATGGGCGAGGGAAAACAACTTTATTGAATTTATTGCAAAATAAATTTTCTTATGAAGGACAGATTACGCATCAAATGACTTTTACGTACTTTCCGCAAAAATTAGTCGATAAAAATCAAATCACATTTTATGCGTTAAATGAAGTAGCTGCTTTTGAACAATGGCAGTTAGAACGAGAATTAAATTTACTTGGGGTGGATCCACTTGTTTTGTGGCGGCCATTTGCTAGTCTCTCAGGTGGAGAGCAGACCAAAGTCTTATTGGCTTTGCTATTTGTCGATGAAGCGAATTTTCCTTTAATTGATGAACCGACTAATCATTTAGATGTCTTAGGTCGAAAGCAAGTAGCGCAATATTTGAAAAAGAAAAAGCAAGGTTTTATTGTGGTCAGTCATGACCGTCATTTTATCGATGAAGTGGTCGATCACATTTTGTCTCTTGAAAAAAGTCAGTTAGTGTTGTACCAAGGTAATTTTTCTATTTACGAAGAACAAAAACAATTACGCGATCAATATGAATTAGAGCAAAATACGAAAATAAAAAAAGAAATTGGCCGCTTACAACAAACTGCCGCAGAAAAAGCTGAGTGGGCTCGTTCTCGAGAAGGTGATAAAACTAAAAAGTCAAAAGGTTTCATCGATACCGAGTTACGACGGGTAAATAAAGGAGCAGTAGGAGCAGATGCTGCGCGAACGATGAAACGGGCAAAAGCGATTGTAAATCGCCTAGAAGAGCAAATGTCCCAAAAGGCAGAATTATTAAAAGATATTGAAACGGTTAATACTTTGAAATTAAATTTTGCGCCAAGCCACCACAAATTATTACTTCAAGTAGAAGACTTAACATTACAATATCCTGATAGTTCTGCATTATTCAAACCAATTACATTTGAATTGCATCAAGGAGACCGCTTAGCAATTATGGGAGCAAATGGTGCTGGTAAATCTTCTTTAATTCATTATTTACAAAATACCTTTGAAGGAAGCGTCAAAGGAAAAGTCAATCGTCCTCAAAAACTTACAATTAGCTATGTGCGTCAAAATTATGAGGATAATCGGGGAAGTTTAGTGGAATTTGCAGAAAGTCACCATTTGAATTATGAAGACTTGTTAAATAATTTACGCAAATTGGGTGTTGAGCGAGAAGTTTTTTTTAATAAAATTGAAGATATGAGCATGGGACAAAGAAAACGCGTTGAACTTGCCAAGTCACTTGCAACGCCTGCGGAATTATTTATTTGGGATGAGCCGTTAAACTATTTGGATGTCTTTAACCAGGAGCAGCTAGAAGAAGTCATTCAGTCTGTGCAACCAACAATGTTAATTGTGGAGCACGATGAAACTTTTTTGAAAAATGTCGCTACCAAATTTTTAGAACTTAAAAAATAGACGAATTGTAATTAGAAAATAAAAGGTGAGGTCGCAATAGAAGTGGTGGGCTTTATGAAATAAGAAATATTTTTAATAAAATTACTGTTCAAGTTTTTTGTGAAATTTCTTCTTATAAGTAGCAGTCACTTTTCTAGCACCGTTTATATGCTAAAAAGAGAGGTGTGACAATATTCTTGTCACACCTCTCTTTTCGGATAAACAGTGTGACAGAAGCTGGTCGCTTTTGTCACAACCTCTAATATTTTAATTTTCTACGTTGCGAACGTAGTCATCAAAATATTTAATTAAATCACGTTTCATTTTTTGATATTCTTCTTCGCTATATTCCTTTTCTTCAATTTTTCCATTGAAATAAGGTAGTTTTAATTCTTCTTTTAAACGGTCCAATGCTTCTTGTTGATTCATAATATATTCTCCTATAACAGATTAAAAGATTGCGTTAACGCTTCGTATTGACTTTGCATAGTACTAAGTCGCGCTTTTAAACTAGTAATGTCGTCATCGTCATGGAATAAAACTTGTTTAAGTTCAAAATAAAAATCGTCAAAAGCATTCACGAATGCTTCAACTTCTTTGGTTTGTAACTCCGTATTTTGATCGCAGCGAATATAAGCTTTTTCGGCAATTGCGTAACCTTCTGAGGTAGTTAAAATTGCTAAGTTTTCGTTATAGCGGCGCGTACTCACTAAATCACAAACGGACTGGCATTTATTTAATAAGTTTGAAAAATCTTTTAGTAATAATTCAATTGGTGTTTTGGTAAACATGGGGGTTCCTCCAATTCTTTTCTTTAGTCTTCAAATAAGACGCAGACACATTCTGGTGCATACACATCTTTTTGGACAGTGGTTAGGGTACCGTCAGTTTGATTGCGGGTATAAAGAGTTAAATTATCGCTGTTTTGATTAGCACAAACGACATATTTGCCACTTGGGTCAAGGGCAAAATCCCGTGGGAAATCACCTTCAGTGCTGATTGTTTGGACTTTTTCAATCGTCAATCCATCTGTTGAAAGGGCAAAAACAACAATTGAGTTATGTCCGCGATTAGATGCATAAATAAAGCGACCATCTGGACTAATGCGCACTGCTGCGCCACCATTTGCTCCAGTAAAATCTTTTGGTAACAAGGAATCTTGCATGATTTCAGTAAAGCTACCATCTTCAGGATTGTAACTTAAAACAGTCAGCGTACTATTTAATTCACCTAATAAGTAGGCGATATTTTTCGTAGGATGAAAAACTAAATGACGGGGACCAGCACCATCTTCGGTTTGATAAATGGCTACTTCGTCTAACTCTCCTGTTTCACTAACGTTATAAGTGTACACTCGGTCAGTTCCTAAATCACAAACGACAAGGCGTTTATCAGGAGTTAAATCGGTATAGTGAACATGGGGTTTATCTTGATTTTCATTACTGCCGGTAGGTTCATCGTGCTTAATTACCACACCAGGTTTAAGACTACCATCTGATTTTAAACCGTAGACACTAATTTCACCTAAATGATAATTAGCTCCATAAACTAATTGGCGCTCTTCATCAACTGCCACGTAGCACAGTGGAGCTCCTTCTTTTGTTACGGCATTTAAAAAGTTAAAGTCTTTATCATAAGCACCACAACCACCATTGCCGTCAACAGCTGTCACAGTATAAAGATTTTTAGCGTTACTTTGGGCTAAATAAGTTGGACTGTTTTCTTTAGTGGCCAAACTTAAATCTAGCAATTGTTCTTTTTCTGTATCGAGGGTAATACGGTAAATTCCTTCGCTTTCACGTCTTGTATAAGTTCCTAATAATAAGTGATGTAACATAAGTCATCCTCCTACCAATTATTGCCAAATTTTTCTTAAGAAAAATTTTTGCTTTAAATACTTCACTCTCTTTTCTATTCTACCACAAAGAATCCGCTTTAGAAGTTAGAGAAAAGATCAGGTATGTTATAATAAAAACTGTTAAAACTACAATAAAAAAATGAGTATAAAAGTAAAAAAGTCTCTTTTGATAAACAAAATTGAAACCAGTCTTTTTTTGTGTGAGTTGGATTTATGGACCAATCACGATATTTTAAAATGAATTTCAAACGAAATGTTATAAACATATAGGAGGTAACGATTAAATGATAACAGGAAAAATTACAGCAATCGGGAAAGAGGCAATTGATGCCGACGAAAAATTATTAATTTTCTTTGATGAAAGTGCCACAAAAGGTTTAAAGCCTTACGCAATTATCCAAGATGTACCAAAAGCTGATAAGATCACTTTAAAAAAAGGAGACGAAATTCGTTTTGGTGAAGCTAAATATACGGTGACTCATGTTGGCAATACCGCATTAAAAGGGCTTCATGAAATTCAACATGCTTCTTTTATATTTGATGAGGTGCCAGTAACTGACAGTATTGTCAATGGTGTCTATCTTACACCTTTTGAAGTGCCACAATTAGAAGTAGGGATGACGATTACGTATCCATAAAAGTGCAGTTGAACTTATTTTATATTTCTAAAGGCCTAAAGTGCCAAACGGAGGTTTTAAAATGGAGAAAGATAAAAAAAGGTTATCTTGGTTTTGGAAATGGTTTTTAAATAATCAGTTTGTGACCGCCTTATTGATTATTTTATTGATTTTATTGATTTTAAATGCTTTTACTAAAGTTTCATATTTATTTGAGCCTATCGCACAGTTTGTTGGTGTCGTCGGCTTACCGATTGTTTTAGCAGGCGTTTTTTATTATCTAATGAATCCAGCTGTTGATTATTTGGAGAAAAAAGGGTTAAAACGAATTTACAGCATTTTCTTATTGTTTTTACTTGTAATTGGTTTAATTACTTGGGGCGTGGTGGTTATTGTCCCGAAAATTCGGGAACAAACCGCAAGTTTTATCGATAATTTTCCCAATTATTTAGATGTTATTGACCAAAAAGCCAATGAAATTTTAAATGATCCGATTTTTGGTACATTTAAAGATCAATTTGATAGCTATGGCGATAAGATTACTACTTGGCTGACCGATTTTATTCGTAATATTTCCAGCTCAACTATCTCTAGTTTAGGAAAAATTGTCGGGGCGGTCGCCTCTACTTTAGTGGCTATTTTTACAATGCCTTTCATTTTATTTTATCTTTTAAAGGATGGCCGGAATTTAGCTCCATATTTTGTTAAATTTTTACCCAATAAAATGCGTAAACCAACACTAAAAGTTTTAAAAGAAATGAACGAGCAAGTTTCCTCTTATATTAGAGGGCAACTGACAGTTGCTTTTGCTGTGGCTATCATGTTTATTATCGGCTTTTCGATTATCGGGTTGGATTATTCTGTGACATTAGGTGTCGCAGCTGGCTTTTTGAATTTGATTCCTTATTTAGGGTCATTTTTAGCCATGGTTCCCGCTATCTTTTTAGCGATTGTGGCAGGGCCAGTAATGTTAGTGAAAGTACTAGTTGTGTTTGTCATTGAACAAACTATTGAAGGTCGTTTAATTTCACCATTAGTTTTAGGTAATGAACTTTCTGTTCACCCGGTGACTATTTTATTAGTATTATTGACTTCTGGTAAGTTATTTGGTGTGGTCGGGGTCATTTTGGGAATTCCTGTCTACGCAGCGGCAAAAGTCCTCATTACGCATCTTTTTGAATGGTATAAAGATGTTTCCCAATACTATCATGAAGAAACAGAAGATGAATAAAAAAGAACCGTGGCCATTTTGGTCACGGTTCTTTTTACAGAAAAATAGTGTGTTAGAAGCGAGGCTTGTCACACTTTCGTTTTTAAGCTGCTAATTGTTTAATATCACGCATACCGCCAATTACATGAATTGCCTTGTAACCGTGATTTTCTAAGAAATTCGCGATAATTTCTGAGCGACGTCCGGAGTAGCTGATTACGTAATAGGTCGCATTTTTATCTAATTTGTTTAATTCGTTAGGTAAGCTTGTTGCGGGTAAAGAAATGGCATGTGGTAAATGGCTCATTTCAAAATCCTGCGAGTCGCGAATATCTAAGATGTTCAGCGCTTCGTTTTGACGTAGCAAGTTAAAATCTTGTACGGAAATTGAAGTCATCTTTCATCCTTCTTTCTTTTTGTAAGATGTTAGTATCTTATTTTATTTCACCAAAAAATTCAACGTTTTTCTTTTTATCTGATAAAATAATGAAAAGAAAATGAATGTAAACGATTTTCATTCTGATATTAAAGGGTTATATATGAATAAAAAAATGCATAAAAGAAAAAAACAAGCGTTACTACGCTTGTTTTTAAACTCTTTGATGAGTTGTGTTGGCAATTAAACCGATCAGAAAAAGCATAAGGACAAGGTTTCTCTTCGTTTTAGGCGTAAACTGTGATTTTTTACTTAAATTTTATCAAAGTTTTGATAGAGATACTGTAGGTCTGCCATCTCACGACAAATTTTAGTACCGATATTAGTTGCTTTGACTTTGGTTCGATTGGGTACTTCTGCCACTAAACGCTTGACTGAAATAATATCAGTACCATTTATTACCGCATCCGTGACAGATGTAAATGGTTGGTGGGCGGCTAATTGCATCCCATAGCTATTTGACAATAAAGTATAGCCAGCGATGCCGGTAGTTTTTTGATAACTTTTGGCGTATCCGCCATCAATGACAATTAGTTTACTATTGGCTTTAATTGGATCTTCGCCCTTTTTTTCTTTGACTGGGGTGTGACCGTTAATAATATGACCGTAATCAGGCAAGTCAAATTCTGCTAATAACTCTTGACAAATGGTTTCGTCATTACGCAAAGTGTAATAGGCATTTTTCTTTTCGCGATGTGTTTTTTTGTCGGCGATATAGTAGCGTTCAAATGTCGTCATAGCTTCTTTACCAAATAAAGAAGAACGCTCGCCAGTCCATAAATACCACAACATATCTGTTGCTAAATCAAAATGACAATGAGGATTTTGATAACTTTTTCGTACTTGTTCTTCATAAAAATCTAATAGGCTCTTGCCGGCGTAGTTCTGACCATTAATACGGAGTGATTTTAAATCACCATTTTCATGTAGTGGAATACAGCCGTGAAATAATAAATTGCCGTTGTAACACAAATACATCGCACCCGCTTCTATTAAAAAGTCCATGTGGCGTTTTAATTTTTCAGATGCTTGGATTGAAGTCAAAAGCCGTGTAACTAAGTTTTCTTCTTCTAGTGTTAAAGCTAGCGGATTAAGTGGATCAATTGTTGGCGCTTGAAAATCAATGAGCGGGTATTTTTGCCCCTGCAATGTAATTGTTTGGTTAGTGTAGTCAATAAAGGTTAGCATATTACGCTGATCTAATAGAAATTCTGGTCGCCGTTCAATTAATTGCCCTTCTAGTTTAAATTGTAAAATTGCTGTTGCTTGTTGCATCTGATTTAATAAAATTTGCTCGCTTTTTGAAAACTCGTGAATGTTTTCAGCTTTAACATTAAACGCAGTTTTGGGCTGATAATATTTTTGGGCATAGTTTGCTAATGGTCGTAAATTGATGCCATAGCGTTCCTCTAAAATATCTAAATTGCCATAGCGAGAAGAAATACGGAGCAAATTCATCACCGCCACAGGAGAACCCGCCACAGCTGCTAGCCAAACAATATCATGATTGCCCCACTGAATATCGACAGAAGGTAAAGTGCACAGTCGTTCCATAATAAAATCAGGTTTTGGGCCACGATCGTAAATATCGCCTACGACATGCAGATGGTCTACCACTAGTCGCTGAATAGTTTTAGCTAGGGCAGTAATCAGTGCAGGAGCTTGATTTAAAGTAATAATACGCTGAATAATCGTCGCAAAATAATCAACTTTATCTTTTTTAGTATCAACCTCAGTTAATAATTCTTCAATGATATAAGCAAATTGAGGCGGGAGGGCTTTTCTCACTTTAGAACGGGTGTATTTACGCCCAGCGTAATTGGTAACTTGTAAAAGATAAGGAATATTTTCTTCATAATAAGCAATTAACTCTGTGTTTGTTAAGGTGGCTTTTTGTAAAGCCAGTTTTTCTTCGGGATAGTAAATGAGTGTACATAAATCGCGAATGGGAACATTCGGGTCAGCTTGAAAACACTCTTTGACTTTTTCTTTTACACTACCTGAACCATTGCGCAAGACATGATCAAAGGCATCAAATTCACCATGAAGATCACTAACAAAATGTTCTGTTCCTTTTGGTAGTTGTACAATTGCTTCTAAATTGATGAGCTCTGTTAAAACTTGTTCTTTTTGGGGAAATTTTTCTTTTAGTAGTTGATAGTACTTTTCTTCCAAATTAACACCTCCGTCATTATAATAATATAGCAAATCATTTTATTTATGTATAGGTGTAAAAGTCTTTTTACATTGGTGATGTAACATAAAATCTAGTTATTGGTATAGTTGATTTAAAAAGAGGTGAGATAAATAATGTTGGCTAAAAATAGAAAAGAACTCTGAAAGAACAAGGGAGGGATTCATTACAACTGTTTTTCCAGTATAATAAAAGAAAAATTATAAAAAGGAGACGGTAAATGAATCTATTAACGAAAAATACTTGGCAACAACATTTAGGTTATGCTGCAAAAATTGGAATTGGTAGCGCACTGGCGATTTTATTGGCAGAACTATTGGGTTTAAATTTTGCCGCTTCTGCGGGAATTATTACACTGTTGACAATCTCTACCACGAAAGTCCAAACATGGCGCTTATGTTTGCAACGCTTAGGGACTTTTTTAATCACTGTTTTTTTAGCATTTTTAATTCAACCGATCCAACATTTAGAATGGATTAGTTATGGTATTATTTTAGTTTTGCTGACATTTGGTTTAAGTGCGCGGAACTTATTACCGACACTGTCTGTTAATGCTGTTGTTTTGACCCATTTAATGGCCAAAAGCACACTGACCATCAATGCTATCACCAATGAACTTTGGCTATTAGTAATTGGGTTGTTAATTGCCATTGTCGTTAATCACTTCCAGCATTATGAAAGTCAAAAAAAGTATTTAAACTATTGTCGCCAGACGAGTGAAAAAAAATTCAAACTCGTTTTTGAAAAATTGGCTGCTTACTTAGCAGATAGCCAGTTACAAAACCATGTCTGGGATGATATTATCAGCTTAGAAAAAGAGCTGCATAACTACACCCAAGCGGCCTTTGCTTATCAGCAAAATCGCTTGCCAATAAGCGATGATTTTTATTTGGATTATTTTGAAATGCGGACGCAACAATGTAATGTATTGCATAATCTCCATTATGAAATAAAAAAATTGCGTTTAATTAAAAGTGATTCGGCAGTGATTGTCGCATTTTTGAATGAAATTGCGCTACATTTTGGCGAAATGAGCCAGCCGATTCATCAGTTACAGATGGTGGATCAGTTGGTGCAAAAAATTGAAGAGACCCCTTTACCTCAAACGAAAGAAGAGTTTTTACGTAAAGCGCGTCTGTATCATATTTTAATGGATTTAGAAGAATTTCTAATCTTCAAAAAACGCTTTTTACAAAAGCATCATCCGGAAAAAGTTGCTGCTTATGAAGCTGCTCAACTAGCCACAGAAGAATAATTAATGTAGACTTGGTAGCCAAATTTTTTTGTGTTTGCCAAGTCTATTTTATTTTTGACAGATCAGAGTGTTCATCGCATTTTGAATCGTTAAAAAACGACTAAAAAGTTTTTTTATTGACTGAAATATCAGAAAATTCAAATGTTTATATTGACGAACGCGTCGGAATCCTTTATGATAGCTACCAATAACACAAATGCGATGATAAGATAAGTACAGATGATGCGTTTTAAAGAGAGCTTCGGCTGGTGAAAAGAAGTAGACAAGGCATCTGGAAAATGGTCTTTGAGCAAGAAACTGTGAGTTTTTAAACGAGCAGTTAACGGGAGTGCCCGTTATAGCACGGTAGTATGAACACGTACTACGATGAGATCAGATGAAATATCTGATGAATAAAGGTGGTAACACGGAAGCTTGTGCTCTCGTCCTTATTTTGCTTAAGCAAAATAAGGACGAGAGTTTTTTTATTGCTGAAGAGTTTTTACACATAAGGGAAATTAAAAAAGGAGGAAAAAAGATGAAATTGAAAAAGATTGTAACAGGGGTTATTACTTTAGGAACACTTATCACTCTAGGGGCTTGTGGTAACGGAAATCAAAAAACAGGACAAACCGCTTCTAGTGATGGAATAAAAGAAGTGGTAGTGGGAGTAGCGCCAGGTCCTTATGGCGATATGGTGACTGAGGTTATTTCACCTTTGATTGAAAAAGATGGATTTAAATTAACTACTAAACTATTTAATGATTATGTACAGCCTAACAAAGCTCTTGCGGCGAAACAAATTGATGCGAATTTATTTCAACATACGGCTTACCTTGAAAAATTTTCAGCCGATAACAAATTAGATTTGTCCGCTATTGGTACAGTACCTACGTTAGGAATGGGGATTTATTCTAAAAAAATAACCAGTTTAGCAGATGTAAAAGCTGGGTCGACTGTAGCTATTGCAAATGATGCTTCTAACTTAGCGCGAACATTACAATTATTAGCGGCTAATAATTTGGTTACGATTAAAGACGATATTGATGAAACAAAGGCGACAGTAGATGATATCGCGGAAAATCCTAAAAATTTGGAATTTAAAACTTTAGATGCAGCTCAATTGGCGCGTGCACTTGATACAGTGGATTTAGCGTTAGTACCGGGAAATTTTGCATGGGCGGCAAAACTAGATCCGGCTGATGCATTGGCATTAGAAAAATTAAAAGAAGAATATAAAAATGTTTTTGTTGTGCGCACTGCTGATAAAGATAATAAGTTGGCAAAAGCAATAAAGACAGCTTTAACCAGTCAAGCATTTAAAGATGCCATTGCTAAATCAGATTTTAAAGACTTTGACAAACCAGCTGATTGGCAATAAAGGTCTTAAGAAAGGACAATTTTTAGTATGGATAAAATCATTTTAGAGCATGTCACAGTTAACTTTAGTCAGAAAAAAAAGCATTTTGCTGCGGTAGATGACGTTAGTCTTACTATTAAACAAGGCGAGATTTTTGGTGTAGTGGGACTTAGTGGGGCTGGTAAAAGTACTTTAATTCGTACTTTGAATTTACTACAACGACCAAGTGCTGGGAGCATAAAAATTGATGGTGTGGAAATTACACAACTACCAGCCGATAAAGTACGTAAATTGCGACAAAAAATTGGCATGATCTTTCAACATTTTAATTTAATCAATAATAAAACAGTCGGAGAAAATATTGCGTTTGCACTAAAAGCGGGAAATTACAAGCAAGCACTTCCTGAGCGTGTGAAGGAATTATTAGATTTAGTCGACTTAGGCGACAAAATTGACAGTTATCCTAATCAATTATCTGGTGGACAAAAGCAACGGATTGGCATTGCGCGGGCATTAGCAAATAACCCAGAAATTTTACTCTGTGATGAAGCTACTAGTGCTTTGGATGTTGAGACAACCGAAGAAATATTACGAATTTTAGCAGATATTAATCAAAAATTGGGAATTACGATTGTTTTTATTACCCACGAATTAGAAGTTGCCAAAAAATTGTTTCATCGGATGGCTGTAATGGAAAATGGTAAGGTGGTAGAAGCGGATTCTACCTATAATATCTTTGCTAATCCCAAGGCGGCTATCACAAAAAAATTAGTTGGACGTTATTTAAATCTACAATTACCAAATGAACTTTTACCAGATTTATCTAAAGGACGACTGGTTGAATTGCGTTATCAAGGTAAGAGTACATTAACGCCATTAATTACTGACGTTTCAAAAGAATTTGATGTGGCAATCTCAATTATTCATGGGAAAATTGAATATATTCAAAATGATGTAATTGGTATTTTATTAGTATATTTAACCGGTGATAAAAATGCTGTAGAACAATCTTTTTTACGATTATCTCAAAAAGTATTTGCTGCAAAAGAAATTAAGGAGGCAATTTAATGGCAGAAACAATCGAAATTTTACAAAATCATTTGCCTAAAGCATTGGCAGACACTTTTTATATGGTGGCTGTTGCAACTATCATTGGTGTTATTGTAGGAGGATTAATTGGGTTACTGCTATTTTTGGCGAGTAATAGTTTATTTCATCAAAATATTATCCTACATAAAACAGTTGGTTTTTTAGTCAATGCTATTCGTTCATTACCATTTTTGATTTTACTTGTCACTTTAATTCCTTTTTTAGCTGCAATTTTAGGAGATCCTTATACACCAACTGGAGCTGCTATTTCACTGTCGATTGCTGCTATCCCTTTTTTTGCCCGCGTTGCCGAAGGAGCTTTTACTGAAGTAGATGCAGGTACCTTGGAGGCAAGTGTTGCACAAGGCGCTACGACTAAGCAAATTGTAGTAGGAGTTATTATTCCTGAAAGTCTACCTGGGTTAATTCGCGGTGTTGTTTTAACTATTATTAGTTTATTAGGATATTCTGCAATGGTAGGTACAATTGGGGCAGGAGGTATTGGAGACTTAGCAATTCAATACGGTTATTATCGCTATGAAACATTTGTTTTAATTATTATTATTTTGCTACTAGTGGTCGTCGTTCAACTCATTCAATGGGGTGGGGATCGCTTAGCACAATATTTTACCCGTTAAGTTTTAAACTTCAAATAAGGAAGTGAAAGAAGTGGATAAGAACGTACCAGCAGTATATTTACAAAATAAAATAACTGGAGAAATTGGTAATGCAGCGGGAATTTTTTATCCTACTAACACAGCTGAAGTTGTTGAATGTGTTAAAACAGTAAATGAAAAAAAACAAAAATTAATTACGATTGGCGGTTTTACTGGTTTAACCGGTGCCACTTTTGCCAGCCAAGGTGAAGTCTTGGTTTGTTTAAAGCAAATGCGACAAATTATTGAACTGGATCAAAAAACATTAACATTAACCGTTCAAGCGGGAGTAACGTTAGCAGAAATTCAGACTTATCTAGAACAAACACCATACTTCTATGCACCAGATCCTGGTTCAAAAGAGGCAACTATTGGTGGAACGGCGGCTACAAATGCTGGTGGAATGCGGGCGATAAAATATGGAGTTACTCGTGATAACATCAGGGGAATGGAAGTCGTATTAGCGGATGGAACACTTATTTTAGTCGGTGGTTTAAATAATAAAGCCAGTTCTGGTTATGACTTAAAGGACTTGTTTATTGGCTCAGAAGGAACGCTTGGGATTATTACCAAGTTGCAACTGAAATTACGGCCAAGACCTGTTACAACACAAAGCGTATTAATTGGATTTAACGACTTAAATGAGTTGGCACCAGCTGTTTATCAAATTTTAGCTTCTAGTGTGACGCCGACTGCTTTAGAATTTTTTGAAAAAAGTGGCTTAGCCTTTGCTAGTAACTTGTTGGAAATTCCTTTACCCAATGTAGCTGGGGATGCTTTTTTGTTATTAACGGTTGATGGAAGTGCTAAGGAGTGCCAAGAACAAATTGAAAATTTAAAAAAAATACTAAAAGACGCAACAATTAGGGCATTTAACGTTTTAAACGAAAAAGAAGCAAAAGAAATTTGGCAACTACGAGGAGCGATTGTTTCTGGCGTCGAAGCAATCAGTATCCAAGAGCCACTAGATATTGTGGTGCCAATTAATCAAATTACCACGACTATTTTATATATGAAAAAACTAGCGCAACAATTAGAATTAGCAGGTGTATTCTTCGGTCATGCTGGTGATGGTAATATTCATGCGTGTATTATGAGACAAAACTTAAGTGACTCCCTTTGGCAAAAACGTTTGGAAAGCTTTTTAAATCAGTTATACCGTGAAATTGCAGCAAGAGGTGGCTTGCCTTCTGCCGAACATGGAATTGGTTTATTAAAGAAAAAATATTTCATGGAAAATCTTTCACCAGCTAAATTGAAACTCATGCAACAAATTAAGGCAACTTTTGATCCGTTAGGAGTGTTAAATCCTGGCAAAATATTTGATTAACTTTGATTGTGTCTCCACTTGTGAGACACTTTTTTGTGGTTAATTTCCAGCTAACTAACAAAAAATGTCATTTTAAGAGATAATTTTATTTTTTTTTACCGAAAAAGTGATAAAATGCATGTTGATAGTTTGTTTTACGATAATTGGTTTAATTAAGACGTTTGTTATTTGAAAGCAAAAAGGGATATCATTTGCGACCAGACTAATTTCTAAGTACAATAGGCTTGTCGGAAGGGGAGTAAAGAAAATGGCTGAATTTGCACTATCGGCGGCGGGGCTTGAAACCGTGGCGTTACGCGTGAAAAATCGGAACCTAATGATTGAATTTTACCGAGATATTATTGGTTTTAATTTGAAAAGAGAAGAAAATGAGTTGGCAATCTTTGGCACAGCTAAAGATAAGAATGATTTGTTATGGTTGGAAGAAAGTCCTTATGCACAAGACCACACTGGTGAAATAAAAAAACTTAAACGTTTGTGTTTGGTGATTCCTTCTGAAAAAGAGATGGCAGATTTAGCACAACGGCTCTTACAAGCCAACTATCCTATTGAAGATGCTTTAACTGCAAACGAAGCATCTGGGATTTTAGTGGAGGATCCAGAAGGTAATCAGTTAGAAATTTATTTTGGCTCTAAAAATACCCATCAAAATCCGGTGGCGTTAAATCTAGTTGCATTGGCGCAAAAGGCGACTGGGGAATTTCCTCGCTTATCAGGTGGCGTTCACTTTGACAAAATTCATTTAAATACTAGTCGACTAAACGAACAACAAGACTTTTTGGAAAATGTCATTGGCTTGAAGGTTCAAGATGAAACCAGTGGTATTTTAGCGCTTAATGGTGGTAATTTCCACGTGGGATTATCAACAGGGCAAGGCGGTACATTAGATCTTGCCACAGATGATGTGTTGGGTTTAGACTTCTTGCAATTTCGCGTTCCACAAGCAGATATCTTCGCTTTAGCGGACCATTTAGAAAAGCTGAGGGTTGAATTCTTTATTGATCACAAAAAGCAAATTATTACCGTTTATGATCCTACTGGTATTGAATGGTGGTTTGTGAGCGAGGAAAAGAAACGACATTAAGCAATTTTTAAATCTGGACAGATGTCCAGATTTTTTTGTTCTTATGGTTATCCCTGCTATTTTTTAGGATTTTATGGAAGGTTTAAATGTTATAGAAAATAATGATACAATCAAACAAAAAGATAAAGGGTGAAAAAATGTATTCTAAAACGAAGGCTTTGATTAAAAAACAGCTAAATGAAGGCGTTTTTCCCGGAGTTGCCTTTGCCTTTATTGAAAAAGAAAAAACAGAAGAAATCGTTTTGGGAAAAAAGATGCTGGTTCCTCAGCCAGAAGAATTGCAAAAGAATAGTCTTTTTGACGTTGCATCTTTGACGAAAGTTGTGTGTACTACGAGTGTTATTTTACGGTTAGTCGAACAAGGACGTCTTGATTTAGATGCACCTTTAAAAAAATACTTATCCGCTTTTGAAAATCAGCAGATTACATTGCGGCATTTGTTAACCCATACTTCAGATATTCAGACCTGGATTGAAAATCGCAATCAACTGCGTAAAGAGGAATTGAAAAAAGCTTATTTAAAGCTACAACCGGGAAAAAATTTAGGTGAAGTAGTGCAATATACCGATGCTGGGACGATTTTATTAGGCTTTATGTTAGAAGAAATCTACCAAAAAACGGCGGTAGAAATTTTTTATACTGAAGTTTTAGCTCCTTTAGGGATGAAAAATAGTCTATTTTTGCCCGCAGAAAAAATAAAAAGCAAAATTGTACCAACCGAAGTCTTAGCTGATGGGACAGTCTTACAAGGGATAACTCATGATCCTAAAGCGCGGATTTTAAAAGAAGAAGCTGGCAATGCTGGTTTATTTACCAATTTAGCCGATTTGGAAATTTTTGCTCAGATGTATTTGGCTGATGGTAAAGACTATCTAAAAAAAGAAACGATTGCGCTACTTTTAACCGATCAAACACCCCAACACGACGGAAAGAGATCTTTAGGCTGGGATTTAAAGTATACACAAGATGAACAGAAACGACCTTTGTTATTTCATACTGGCTATACAGGGACTTTTCTTTTGCTAGATCCCAATGAAAACAGTGGGTTTATCTTTTTAAGTAATCGTGTTCATCCGCATGACAATCGCAGTCTTTATTTAGCCAAAAGAGATGAAATACTGGCTTTATATTTAAAAGAAAAGGCTCACAAATTTAGAAAAGTGGTATAATATTGCAAGACAAGTTGTTAGAAAGTTAAGTTTAATTTTTAACACGAGATGAATTCATAACTAGGAGGAAATTAAGCGTGGAACCATTATTTATGAAACCTGTTTTTCAAGAGAAAATCTGGGGTGGCAATCGCCTTCACACTGTTTTTGGCTTTGATTTACCCAGTGATAAAATTGGGGAAGATTGGGCAATCAGTGCCCATCCCCATGGTGTAAGTGTTGTAACCAATGGCGAATTTGCCGGACAAAAATTAGATGAGTTATGGCAAAACCATAAAGAATTATTTGGCAATCCGACCGAACCGGTTTTTCCTTTATTAATTAAAATTTTGGATGCTGAAGATGAACTATCTGTCCAAGTGCATCCTGATGATGCGTATGGTATGAAACATGAAGGGGAACTAGGTAAAACGGAGTGTTGGTATATTATTGATGCCAATCCTGGTGCTGAAATTATTTACGGACATCATGCTAAAACACGAGAAGAATTAGCCGAAATGATTCACGATGAACGTTGGGATGATTTATTGACGCGGGTACCAGTTCAAAAAGGTGATTTTTACTATGTTCCAAGTGGTACAATTCACGCGATTGGTAAAGGTATCATGATTTTAGAAACCCAACAAAGCTCTGATACTACTTATCGTGTATATGATTACGATCGCAAAGATGATCAAGGTAAGACGCGTGAATTACACATTCAACAATCTATTGATGTCACAACAGTTCCTGCCCGTAAACCAGAATTAAACGTAACAGAAGTGAAAAAAGGCGAGTCCAGTATCATCACTTATTTAAAAACGGACTTCTTTAATGTGTACGAATGGCAAGTAAATGGAAAACTTGAGCTACAAGCTCATGCGCCTTATACATTAATGACGGTTATTGATGGCTTTGGTGAATTAAAAGTAAATGGTAAATCTTATGAAATGCCAATGGGCACCAGTTGCATTATGCCAAATGGTATTTCCAATTGGACCATTGAAGGCAAATGTAGCATTATCGCTTCAGAACCTGGTAAAAAAGAATAATCTTAAACAGAGAAAAAATTCAGGTTAACGGATTTTTTCTCTGTTTTTTAGCAGATAAAGGAGGAGAGGCTTTTGTTTTATGCACCATTACTTCTAACTGTAATTGCAAATCTGTTGTATCATTTTGCTTCAAAAAGTGTAAACGAAAAGAGTAATTTATTTTTTTCACTCTTAGTTGTGTATGGAATTGCTTGGGTCATTTGTCTATTTTCATTTTTATTTCGAAGTGACAAAACGCCACTTAGTCAAGAAGTGCATTACTTAAATGGTGGCACTGTTTTATTAGGGATTGCAATCGTCTTTGTCGAAGTTGGCTATCTGTGGTTATATCGGGTAGGCTGGCCGATGAGTATGGCGGCTATTTTGGTGACAAGTTTATTGACGCTACTTCTAATTCCAATCGGTATTTTTATCTTTAAAGAACCGTTCTCCCTAAAAGAAGCAGCCGGTGTTTTATTTTGTTTACTAGGTGTCTATTTATTACGCTAGTAAAGGTAAAAGCAGCTTGCAAAAAGAGGTGTCACTGCTCCTTTTGCAAGCTGCTTTTGATGAATTAATTCACTTTGTTAAATCTAAAACCGTTTCTCTTTGAATAAGTTTGTGGGGTACGATTACTTTAATACCATCGGTGAGTTGTTGGTTAATTTGTTCCATTAATTTTTGTGTAGCCATTTTCCCTAAGCGTGAAACGTCGACATCTAGACTTGTGATGTAAGGATGAACCAAAGTAGAAAAAATGGAATTATTAAAGCTAATCAAAGAGATATCATCAGGAATTTTTTTGCCATACATTTGGACCAACTGCATAATCCGCATCGCAAATAAATCATCAATTACGACAAGCGCGGTGGCCTTTGTTTCTTCCAAAATATTTTCAAATAAAATATAATCTTCCGGCGCTTCAAATTTTACTGCCGCATGCGTGGTCAAATTCGCAATCATTAGCGCTTTTTGATAGCCAAAGTAGCGCTCAAAATAGAGGTTTTCGCGAGTTGTATTGGTGACAAATAAAATATTTTTATGACCGCGGGTAATTAAGTATTCAGTAGCTTGTTTACCTAATAATTGGTTGTCGTTATCGACAAAAATAATTTCACTTTCTTTTTGATAAGGCTGACCGATTAGTGTAAAAGGAATTTTGTTATCCGCCAAATAAGCAATGACCGGATCGTGATTATCCGAATACGTTAAAATAAAACCGTCCACTTGCTTTTGCAAATGCATGCGTTTGACATTTTCCAGTAAGGTTTCAAAATTATTAGCAGAAGCGACAGCCACAGACATGTGGTATGTGCTGGCTTCTTCATTAACAGCTTCAATCGTTTCTAAATAAAAAGGGTTGCCCAAGCGTTCTTTTGAATCTAAAGGAGGTAAGATGATGCCAATCGCACTAGCGATTTGTTTGCCCAGATTCCGCGCAGTAACGTTTGGTACATAGCCTAAATCTTTCATAACTTTTCGCACTTTTTTCTTGGTTTCTTCTGAAATACTTGGGTGATCGTTGATGACGCGTGAAACCGTTGAAGTTGCGACACCGGCTTTTTTAGCGACATCTTTTACAGTGATACTCATAGCTTTGCCTCCAAATTTAATTGAAATGGATTCTTTTGCTATCATAGCAATTTTAGCGCCAGAAAACTAGCCAAATTAATGGATTAATAACGGTTAATTTTTTATTTTGTTTTACCAACTACTGCTTGGCTTGTAAAGTAAGTTTTTTAGCTAGAAAATTAGAAAAGCTAAAGGGATGCAGTTTTTCTTACGTCATATTTTATATACATATACCAGAAAACGCCCGCAGACTGCGGGCGCAAGAACTAGTCTTTCATAGCGACTGTGATTTCGTCTGCTAACTCATAGTTTTCATCATATAATGTTACATTGATGGTATCGCCGGCAACAAGTTTTAAAGTAACTGTTTCTTTTTCAACGGTTACAGCTAACAAGCGGCCACGATAGTTGATATGAAATGCATAACTATCCCATTTGCTTGGTAAAAACGGCGCAAACGAAAGTGTCTCATGGGCCGTTTTCATTTGGGCAAAACCTTGGACAATGGCTAACCAGCTACCTGTCATAGAAGTGATATGCAAGCCGTCTTCGGTATCATTGTTGTAATTATCCAAATCAAGGCGAGCGGTCCGTTCATACATTTCTAAAGCTTTTTCCTCCATCCCTAGTTCCGCTGCTAAAATAGCATGAATACTAGCAGAAAGTGAAGATTCATGGACAGTCATTGGTTCGTAGAAATTGAAGTTCTTTTGTTTTTCTTCCAAAGTAAACTCATCAGAAAAATAATAAATTCCTTGCAAGACATCAGCTTGTTTAATAAAGCAAGAGCGTAAAATTTTATCCCATGACCAATGTTGGTTCAATGGTAAATCGGCTGGATTTAAGTCTGTAACAGGCATAAGATCTTTGTCTAAGAAAGTATCGTGTTGCACAAAAATCCCCAATTCTTCATCAACTGGTAAATACATATTACGGTAGATATCTTCCCACTGCTCTTGTTCACTTTGAGGAATTGAAACAGTTGCTACATCTTCAAAACGACGATAATTTTCTAAGGTATATTTTAATACCCAGGCAGCTAGCATATTGGTATACCAGTTATTATTAATATTATTTTCGTATTCATTAGGTCCTGTTACCCCATGAATCATATATTTTTGCTGCCGTTTTGAAAAGTGAACGCGATCTGCCCAAAAACGCGCAATTTCAGTTAAAACTTCCAAACCTTCTTTTTGTAAATAAGTTTCGTCTCCAGTGTAATTTGTGTAGTTATAAATTGCATAGGCAATAGAACCATTACGGTGGATTTCTTCAAAGGTAATTTCCCATTCATTATGACATTCAATTCCTGTAAAGGTCACCATTGGGTATAAAGCTCCTGCTAATCCTTGTTTTTGAGCGTTAATGTGAGCTTCTGGTAATTGATTGTGACGATATTTTAAAAGGTTTTTGGTAACTTTTGGTTCTGCTAACGCAAGGTAAAGTGGAACAGCGTAAGCCTCAGTATCCCAATAAGTAGCCCCGCCATATTTTTCACCGGTAAAGCCTTTTGGTCCAATATTTAGACGTTCATCGTCACCGTAATAAGTGGAGAATAATTGGAACAAATTAAACCGAATCCCTTGTTGCGCGGCTGGGTCACCATTAATCGCCACATCGGCTAATTCCCATCGTTTTTTCCACGCTGCAACTTGCTCATCTTTTAAAACGTCAAAACTTTCACTATAAGTAGACATTAATTCACTAGCTTTTTTGACTTGTGTTTCTTCTGGTACATCACGGCTAGTTAAAACGATAATTCTTTTTTCAAAATCGATTGTTTCACCGGCTTTTGCTTCATAACTAAAAGATTCTGAAATTGCTAATGGTGCCGGTGTAGTTTCAAGCGCTTGCTGATTATGCTGCATTAGTGCTGTCACGCTAAAACGTTCGATGCCAAAATTGTTTGGGATGGTTTGAACGGTTAAGTAAGTGCCATTATCTTGTGTGCCACTATCTTTTTCTTCCCAAAATAATTCATCGTAATTGCTATCTTCATTGCGAACATTACTATCTAAAGAAGAATCAATGGTAATTTCAGCTGCCCCTGTAATTACTTCTGCAGTCACTTTTAAAACTGCTAGTTCTTTTTTGACAATTGATAAGAAGCGTTCAAAATTAAAACGGACAGTCGCATCTGTTAATTTAATTGTAAAGCGACGTGTTAAAATTCCGGTTTGCATATCTAGTTCTAAGTGAAAATCTTCATGGGGAATTGTAGCTAAATCAATCGTTGTCCCATTGACGGTAATATTTAATTTTAGAAAGTTGATTGCGTTAATAACTTTGCCAAAGTAATCAGGGTAACCATTTTTCCACCAACCAACGCGGGTTTTATCCGGATACCAAACCCCAGCTAAATATGTTCCTAAATGATGATCACCAGAATATTGTTCTTCAAAATTTCCCCGCATCCCCATATAACCATTACCTGTGCTTGTTAATGATTCTTGTAAGCGACGATTTTGCTTGTCTAAGGTTTTGGTCGTAATTTTCCAAGGGTCAATGTCAAATAGGCGCTGAATCTGATTCATTTTATAATCCTCCTTGTGTTGTCTTCGTTAACTAAATAATAAACGCAATCGATTGCGTTAGTCAAGCGTTAACTTGCAAAAAGATTGCGACGGTCTTATTTTAGCTTGAAATAAGGACACACTCACGCTTACGCAGCCTTATTTTTATTTGGTTTGTAATTCATCCTCGAAATATGGTGAAAAATAAAAATATAATTTTACCTTTACAGTAAAATCGAACTCCGCTATAATAATTTGCAACGAAACCGATTGCGTTATTTTCGGAATTGGTAAATTGGAATTATTTAATAGAACAATGGGAAATTATTAAAGGAGTGAAGGTTTGTGAAAGAAAATCTGAAAAAATTAATTAGTTTTGAGTTTTGGCAAAAATTTGGGAAAGCCTTAATGGTGGTCATTGCAGTTATGCCAGCTGCCGGTTTAATGATTAGTATTGGAAAAACAATTCCAATGATGAATCCTGATCTAGCAGCTTTAGTGACAACAGGTGGTGTAATTGAAAACATTGGTTGGGCTATTATTGGCAACCTTCATCTTTTATTCGCTTTAGCAATTGGGGGAAGTTGGGCTAAAGAAAGAGCCGGTGGTGCCTTTGCGGCTGGATTGTCATTTATTTTAATCAATCGCATTACTGGTGCTATTTTTGGCGTAACTAGTGAAATGTTAGCGGATCCAGAGGCGCTTACTGAAACATTGTTTGGCACTAAAATTATGGTAAATGGTTTTTTCACTAGTGTTTTAGAAGCCCCAGCTTTAAATATGGGCGTTTTTGTGGGGATTATCGCCGGGTTTGTAGGTGCGACAGCTTATAACAAATATTATAACTTCCGTAAATTACCGGATGCTTTAGCATTTTTCAACGGAAAACGTTTTGTTCCTTTTGTAGTTATTTTTCGTTCAATCTTAGTTTCTTTAGTTTTAGCCATCGTCTGGCCGGTAATTCAATCGGGAATCAATAACTTTGGTTTGTGGATCGCCCAATCGCAAGAAACAGCCCCAGTTTTGGCACCGTTTTTATATGGGACATTGGAACGTTTACTTCTACCATTTGGTTTACATCACATGTTGACCATTCCAATTAACTATACGGAATTAGGTGGAGCGTATACGATTATGTCTGGCGCACAAGCAGGACAACAAGTATTTGGTCAAGATCCATTGTGGTTAGCTTGGGCGACTGATTTAGTAAACTTAAAAGGCCAAGGCGATATGTCACAATATGAGTATGTCTTAAATCACTTTACTCCGGCTCGTTTTAAAGTAGGGCAAATGATCGGAGCTTCTGGTATTTTAATGGGTCTAGCTTTTGCAATGTACCGTAATGTGGATAAAGACAAACGCAATGCTTATAAATCGATGTATCTTTCAGCAGCATTGGCTGTCTTTTTAACTGGGGTAACAGAACCACTAGAATTTATGTTTATGTTTGCAGCTGTGCCGTTATATGTTGTCTATGCAGTAGTTCAAGGTGCGGCTTTTGCAATGGCAGACATTGTACATTTGCGCGTTCACTCATTTGGTAATATTGAACTATTAACAAGAACACCAATGGCCATTAAAGCAGGTCTGGGCGGTGATTTATTTAACTTTATTTGGGTCACGTTAGTCTTTGGTGTCGTGATGTTTTTTGTAGCTAATTTCTTAATTAAAAAATTCAATTTTGCCACACCAGGACGTAATGGAAATTATGAAAACGATAATAAGGATGCCGATACAACAACCGTTACAGCAGATGGAAAATTAGATCCAAACTCTCAAATCGTAAAGGTAATTAATCTTTTAGGCGGGAAAGAAAATATCATGGATGTCGATGCATGCATGACGCGTTTACGTGTTTCTGTCAAAGATCCTGCCAAAGTTGGCGGCGAAATGGATTGGAAAAATGCTGGCGCAATGGGATTATTGGTAAAAGATAAAGGGGTTCAAGCAGTCTATGGACCAAAAGCGGATATTTTAAAATCTGATATTCAAGATGCTATTGATTCTGGCATGGAAATTCCCCAAACAGAAGTAATTGCTGAAATCGGTGAAGAAAAAGCACCTAAAGAATTTAAAGGAATCAATGAAACAATTTTAAATGTAGCAGACGGCAATGTTAAGCCGATTTCGGCAGTGAACGATCCAGTTTTCTCTCAAAAAATGATGGGAGATGGTTTTGGGGTAGAACCTCAAAATGGGACTGTTTATGCCCCTGTTTCTGGCACGGTCACAAGTGTCTTTCCAACTAAACATGCATTGGGCTTACTGACAGACAATGGACTAGAAGTTTTAGTGCATATGGGCATTGATACGGTTGATTTAAAAGGTGCGCCATTTACAGTGAAGGTTAAAGATGGCGATAAAGTTTCAGCAGGAGATGTGATTGCCCAAATGGATTTAAATGGAATCAAAGCCGCTAATAAACAGACAACAATTATTGTTGCCTTTACCAATGCAGAAGAAATTCAAACTGTGACGTTAACCAAGACAGGTGAACTTGCTGGTAAAATAGAAGTAGCCAAAGTGGCACTGTAAATATAAAAGGGCTGTGCTAAAGACATTGTGTCTTAAGGGTACAGTCCTTTTTCTTCGTGAGTAAAGTGTGCTATTCTTAAACGATGTAAAGAGATAGGAGTAAGAAGATGAAATTTTTAACCTTAAATTGCCATAGTTGGTTGGAAGAAAATCAAACAGAAAAATTAGACCAACTAGTAAAAAATATTGCGGCAAATGATTATGATGTGATTTGTTTACAAGAAGTTAATCAGCTTGTAAAAAGTGAAGTGGCGGTTTTAGATGATTGGTTTATTCCCAGTAGTACTGATGTGGTAATTCACGAAGATAATTTTGCGCTGCGTTTGCAAGAACAATTGCAATGTGTAGAAAAGGATTATTACTGGAGCTGGTGTTACAACCACATTGGTTATGATCGTTTCCATGAAGGTGTAGCAATTTTAGCCAAAACTCCTTTTATTGCAAAAGACCACCTAGTTTCAAAAACTACTGATGTAGCAGATTATCACACCAGAAGAATCTTAACGGCATTAACAGAAGTAGACGGTCAGCTTCTTCAAGTCGTAAGCGGCCATTTTTCTTGGTGGACAAAAGGATTTTCTGCTGAGTGGGAAAAAACACAAGCTTTTTTAGCGACTAATTCGTATCCGCTTGTTTTAATGGGAGATTTCAATAACCCAGCCCATACGCCAGGCTATGATTTAATCTTAGCTAGTGATTGGCAATTGCAAGATAGTTTTTATGCAGCCAAAAAAAGCGTTGGTAACTATACGACGCTAGCTAAAATTGCTGGTTGGGAAGAAAGTAATGGTGAACGGATTGATTACATTTTTATGACTCCTGAATTTAAAGTAGTCACCTATGAAGTTATTTTTGATGGGGGCAAAACCCCGGTTGTAAGTGATCATTTTGGTGTGAGTGTTACAGCGCAGTGGCAATAAGAGCATAAAGAAACAGCCATCTAAGAAAAAGTGAAGTGGCCCCAAAAGTTAAATTTTTTAGTCTAACTTTTGTAGGTCACTTCATCTTTTTTCAAGATGGCCTTTTTTTAACTAAAATGGGTGAGTAATTCAGTTAGCGCTGAATCGGTAAAATCTTCAATTACAAGTGAAACACCGGGTAATGAAGCTAAAGTAGCTTTTTTGGCAGAAGTCGCCACGGCAACTATTTTAGCTGGATTAGCGTTATATGCACTCGCAAGACCGGCGGGGACATCTTCAAAAATGACACATTCTTTGGCAGGAAGACTTAAGCGGGCCGCACCTTTTAAATAAGGATCGGGGTCTGGTTTACTAATCATCGTTCCATCGTCATAGACAACCTGATTTAAATCAAACCATTGTTCTAATCCAAGTGTTTCAAAATAAAAATCTAAATTAGTTTTCCCTGAAGCTGTAGCGATAGTAAAAGGAATTTGTTGTTTTTGTAATTGAGTTAGAAATTCGGGTACGCCTTTTAATAAACCGTAGTGGGGATCTTCTAAACAAATTTGGCGATAAATTGCTTCTTTTTCTTCGGCGTAATCCTCAATTTCTTTTTGCGTTAAGGAACGTTTAAAAACGTGTTCCAAAGTATGTTTGGCATTTTTACCATGAAAATATTTGGCAAAATCAGCATCGGAAACTGGCGAGCCGGTGCTTTTGGTAATAAACGTTTGCCAAGCATCTTCGTGTTTTTTTGTATCGTTAATCAGCGTACCATTGAAATCAAATAAAATTCCTTTCATATTAAACGTCAACCTCCTCAGATTTAAAAATAGTGAAAAAATTAGTGGAAAAATATTTTGATGAAAATATTAGTTTTCTAAACTTTTAGCATAAGCTGGATTAGCAGTACGAACTTTATTTGGAAATAATTTTGCAACACGATAAAAAGCCGCTAGTACGTCTTGAGGGATAAACACAGGAGCGATAAAATTTTTACCAGCAGGACCATAACCACTGGGCGTATTTTGTAGTCGGCTAATTTCACCCAGTAGCAATGTTATGTATTGATCCATCTCCCACATTCCTAAAAGTTTACGGTCAAAGTGCAACTGATTATCTTTTTCCATGACTTTCACTTTATAGCTGGCATAATTTATGATTGTCGTATTAGGGGCAAATTTACTGCATGTCGCAGCCATCCGTCGCTGCATTGTCGCATCTTGGCACAAAATAAGACTGTCTTTTTTTAATTCGTGCGTTTCAAGTAATTGTAAAAGATTTGTGATATTGTTGCCGCTATTGGTCGACTTTTCTTCTAAGTAGTCAGCTGTTTTGCCGGTTTTTAATTGCAAAATAGCATTAAACATTTGTGCTTCACTAGCATTTTTTGTAGGAATCTGGGGATAAAACTGATTTATTTTTAAACGCAGTGCATCAGTAGTATGGCCTTGACCACCTACGATTAAGTAATTTGTCGCCACTTGGTTATTCATCGCTGTTATCATGACATCTATTCCTGATAAAATGCTCCCACCAAATAAAACGAAAGCATCCGCCTTTTTTAGCTGGTATTTTTGATAAAGAGCATTTTGTGATAAATCGGTAAGATCTCGTACGCCGCAAAAAGCGCTTAAAAGGTTTAAATCATCAGCGAGTGTTTCCTTCATTTTCTATCTTCCTTTTGTTTTTTGGTTAGTAACTATCCAAACTTCTTTTATTTCTTGTTAAGTTCATTATACGCAAAAAAGATGGCAATGAGGTGACGTTTTCATATTTATCAAGCTAAAAAATTACGCACAATAAAAAGCACTACGACAAAATATGGTATCTATCGCAGTGCAATTTTTTAGGCAGTGAGTGCGGTTAATTCTTTTTTATTTAAAATAAGATAGCCACCACGGCTTTTTTGTAAAATACCTTGTTCCTTAAAGTTTGTCATCGTTCGTAAAAGATGACGATAACTCACATTTAAAATAGCTGCGCAGTTATTTAGTTGAAAAGAAAAAAGCCCTTCTTTTTCATGTTCTAAAATAAACCGAGCCAGCCGTGTTTCCACCGGCTCACTTAATGAATTAGCTAAATTAATACCTGTATTTAAGCGATAGCTAAGGAGTTGACAGGTGTGTTTTAAAAAACGTAAGTCATTTTGTAAAAGGGTGCGGTATTGTTTTAAATTTACACAAACACAAGTACAAGGTGTCATGGCTTTAACGCTACTGCTAGGTGTTGTTTGCCATAAAGATGAGGCTTCGCCGATAATCGTTGCCTCATAGCAATAATTGATACAAATATTCTGGGTGTCATAAGTATAAGAATATACCATGGCAGTACCTTCGACTAAAAAATAGAGGTACTTAGAAGGTGTACCGGCTTGAATGAGATCTTCATCTTTTTCAAAAGTACATAGTGTCGCGATCGAAAATAAATCGGTATCTAAATAGTCTTGGAGGTTATGACTGGTAATAGCTTCTTTTAACTGGCTTTTATCAAATAATTGTTTCATAAAAGCTTCCTTTCTCATCTGCAAGTTTGTTATTGATTATAACGGCAATCGCGCAAAAAAGCATCCCTTTTTACTACTTTATTAAGATAATGTTCGGATTTTACCTAAACTTTACAAAAAAATTACCTTCAAAGTGACACAGGTCATTTTTGTTTGGGAAAATTCTTGCTATTATGTGGGAGCAATATAAATCAATTTCCAATAGGGGGAGAAAACATGCGTTTCAAAATGTTGGCAACAGGTCTTTTAACGCTAGGAATTTTAGTTGGTCTTGCAGGATGTGGCAGTGAACAAAAAGCACAAGGGGACTCAAAAGAAAAATTGGTAGTTCAATTTGTTCCTACTAATAATGACGGTTCCATGGAAGCTAAAACAAAACCATTTGCAGAGTATTTATCTGAAAAACTAGATAAGGATGTAACGGTAACATTAGCAACAGACTATTCTACTATTGTTGAAGCGATGGCTTCTGGCCAAGTCGATGTGGGGATTATGCCACCGGCGGCTTATGTGCAAGCCAAAGATATGGATGCCGCAGAAGCATTGTTAACCTCTCAATTGGGTGCGTATGACCGAAAAACTGGTCTACCAACCGACGAATTAACTAATACTTTTAAAGGTGAAATTTTAGTTAAAGCTGATAGTGATTTGAAAAACTTGTCCGATTTAAAAGGGAAAAAGATTGCCACACTATCACCAAACTCAGCTAGTGGCTATATTTATCCAGTGGCAGAACTAAAAGATGCCGGCATTGATCCTACAAAAGATGCCACACTGACAACTGTTAATGATATTCCAAGTGAAATGACTGCTGTTTTAAATGGCCAAATGGATGCGGCCTTTGTTTTTGAGGGCGCGCGAAATGTCTTTGCTTCAAAATTTAGTGACCAAGATATTATGAAAGAATTACGCGTTTTATCTTTAACCAAAGGGGATATTCCCAATGACGCAATTGCGGTGCAACCTAAAATGGATGCTAAGCTGAAAGAAGAAATTAAAGATGTCTTTTTAGCAATGCCAAAAGATGAAGCCGGTCAAGAAGCGATGGCGTTATGGGGGCATAAAGGTTATCAAGAGGCTGCAGATAGCGCTTATGACACAATTCGCGAATATACTAAAAAAGCTTCCGAGTAACAAATGTGCCAGTTCGTATGAGCTGGCTTTTTATAACTTAATCTTTACTAAAATATAGGAGCAAAATACATGATTGAATTTAAAAATGTCGCCAAAGTATATCCTAATGGTGTCAAAGGACTGCAAAATATTAATTTAACGATTCAAGATGGTGAATTTGTTGCAATCATCGGGTTGAGTGGAGCGGGGAAAAGCACATTGTTACGCTCTATTAATCGCTTGGTTACTACAACTGAGGGCGAAATTATGATTAATGGTGACTCCATTACTAAAGCCAATAAGAAAAAACTACGCCAAATTCGCCGCAATATCGGGTTGATTTCCCAAAGTTTTAATCTGGTTAAACGCAGTACCGTTCAAAAAAATGTTTTGTCTGGTCGACTAGGCTATTACTCTACTTGGAAAAGTATTTTTGGCCTGTTTACTAAAGAAGACTATGAAAAAACCACAACTGCCTTAGCACAGGTTGGGTTATCAGATAAATTGCATACGCGCAGTGACGAATTAAGTGGGGGCCAACAGCAACGGGTTTTAATCGCTAGAGCATTAGTTCAACAAGCAGGAATTATTTTAGCCGATGAACCAGTAGCCTCTTTAGACCCTGTAACGGCTGAGAAAGTAATGGGGGATTTAAAAGAAATCAACCAAAGCTTAAACAAAACAATTATCGTCAACATCCATTCTGTCCCACTGGCAAAAGCTTATGCAACACGAATTATTGCGCTAAAAAGTGGAGAAATTGTGTTTGATGGTGCAGCAGAAACCTTAACGGCGCAACGCCTGAAGGAAATATACGGTGAGGCCTATGAAAAGGATGTGGCACCTGATGCAAATTAAAGATACGGTGCATTTTAATTGGTATAAACACTTATTTATTGTCGTTATTTTACTAGCTTGTTTACAAGGGAGTATTCTTTTAACTGGCGCGGATTTCCAAGCAGTTTTTCAAAATTCTGATCAGATGGGGATCTTTTTAGCACGTTTTCTAAAACCGGATTTTGGCTATTTGCCAAATCTTTTAACCCCGCTTTTAAAGACATTACAAATGTCTGTGTTTGGGACTTTTTTAGGTGTTTTATTTGCGGTACCAGTTAGCTTTTTAGCGACTCAAGTTGTAACCAAACAACGCGTATTATCGTATATTATTCGTTTTTTCTTAGGTGTCATTCGGACAATTCCTAATTTATTATTGGCAGCTTTATTTGTTGCAGTCTTTGGGATTGGCGAGGCAACAGGGGTTTTAACTATCGCTGTATTTACATTTGGCATGGTATCCCAATTAGTTTTTCAAGCCATTGAGACGATTGACTTTGGCCCGATTGAAGCCAATGAAGCAGTAGGAGCTAATAAAATGCAAGTTGCTATTTGGTCTGTTGCACCACAAGTGATTAATCAAATTATTAGTTATACTTTTTATGCTTTTGAAGTAAACGTGCGAGCTTCAACGGTTTTAGGTTATGTCGGAGCAGGGGGGATTGGTGTGATTTTAAATTCCTCTT
This sequence comes from Enterococcus canintestini, assembly GCF_001885735.1. Lineage (GTDB taxonomy): Bacteria > Bacillota > Bacilli > Lactobacillales > Enterococcaceae > Enterococcus_C > Enterococcus_C canintestini. The sequence goes on from NZ_JXKG01000009.1 coordinate 39,052, forward strand.
TGGCACTCATGCGCTACGACCGGGTGGCAATTATTATTTTGACGATATTTGTAGTAGTGGCGATTGTGGATGGTTTGAGTGAAGCAGTTAGGAGGAGATTGGGATGATAATAAGCCAAATTAGTAAAAAAACATATTTTTTCCTGCTGTTACTTGTGGTACTGGTCATTTATTCTGCAGTGGGGATTGATTATAGTAGTTTAGAAACTTTTTCTCTAGCGATGGGAAAAGAAGTTTTACAAGGGTTGGCTCATCCGGATTGGCACTACCTTTATGACGGCAGCGGCGAAGATTTAATTAGCCTCTTACTTTTAACGCTAGGGATTGCTTTTTTGGGTACTTTTATTGCAACTATTTTAGCGTTACCGCTAACTTTAATTAGCGCCAGTAACTTGTGGCAAAATCATCCTTGGATTGCTAAAATTGGCAAATTTATTTGTAACGTTTTACGAGCATTTCCGGAATTAGTATATGCGATTATTTTTGTCAAAGTTGTTGGACCAGGACCATTTGCCGGCGTGATGGCAATTGGAGTTCATCAAATTGGGATGTTAGGAAAATTATTCACAGAAGAAGCAGAAGGCATGAACGAAGCGTTAGTAGAAGACGCAACAGCAATTGGTGCTAATTTTTGGCAGATTATCTTTTCCGTGCGGGTACCTTATTTATTACCAATTTATAGTTCATTATCTTTAAATCATTTTGAAATAGCGGTTCGTAGTGCGGCAACTTTAGGTTTAGTTGGTGCTGGCGGGATTGGTGCACCACTGATATTTGCCATTCAAACTAGAAGTTGGGATCGTGTAAGTATTATTTTATTAGGAGTCGTTGTAACAGTCTTTTCTTTAGACTTATTTACCGGCTGGATTCGTAGGAAGTTACGCTAATGAAGATTTTACAATTATCTGATTTACATTATCGCAGCCAGTATCTACCCGCAGAAAATGGCTACCAAGAAATGCTGATGAAAATGGAAAAGCCTCTTCATTATCTCGATCTTGCAATAAAAAAGGCCAAAGCGCAAACAGCGATTGATTTAGTGCTGATTACCGGTGATTTGACTGAAGATGGTGAAGTAGCGGATTATGCGTTTTTAAAAGATTACTTTGACAAAGCATTTCCAGATACACCGGTTTTAGTCACACTAGGTAATCACGATATTAAAGAGAATTTTTACCAAGGCTGGTTAAAAAACGTTCCAACAAGCAATTACTATAATTTTGTTCACACTTTTGAAGATTTTTATTTATTATCTTTTGATAGTTCGGTGTATGGTCAAGCAGATGGGCAGATCGATCGGGGGCAATTAAATTGGTTGGAAGATATGCTTTCAACGCATCAAGACAAACCTGTTTTGGTTATGACACATCATCATTTGCTTGAAAAGCAATACGCCACACCGCAACTCCCGCAAGCTCAACAAGTTTGGCAAATTTTAAAACGTTACGATATTTTAGCGGTTATAAATGGCCACACTCATAGTCATTACCAGACTACAGTAGCGGGAATTGCCTATTATACTGCTGATGGACTTTCTTTTTTAGGTCAAGATGAAGGCGCTGGAATGGTGCGTTTCATTCAACATGCAGGTTTCAGTCTTTATGAATTAAAAGATGGGCAACTAGCAGAAATTAACGCAGAAGTAGTCACAAGTGGTCGCTTTTTACAAAAAGTAGACATGCGGTTGTGTTAATCTAGGCAAAAAGCGCCTCATAAAGTAAGTCAATCGACTAGCTTTATGAGGCGCTTTTTGATTTTGTAGCGAGTTGAGCCCGTTTGTTTAGCTTTTCTTTGACTAGCTCCATGAACTAGCTTTCTACGGCAATAAGGTAAAATCTTGCGAAATTTGAGAAACAATTTAACAAGATTTTACCTTATTGCTTGAAAGCTGGACGAGTTCATTTAGCTTTTCTGTGATCTAGCTTCACAAACGAACTCNTACCTTATTGCTTGAAAGCTGGACGAGTTCATTTAGCTTTTCTGTGATCTAGCTTCACAAACGAACTCTCTATGGTAATAAGCTGAAATTTAAAGAAATTTGGAAAACAATTTATTAAAATTCCATCTTATTACTTGAGAGTTGACCACGTTTATTCTGCTTTTCTTGTTTTAAGCAATTTCGGCTAATGTGGGGATGTTTACTGTACCGTATTTTTTTTCAAGGGCTGTTTTTAACAAGCGATAGGCTAATTTTTCATTACGAGCTAAAATTGGGCCGTGAAAATAAGAACCATAAACGTTACGGTAAATGACACCTTCTGTTTGATCTTCTCCGTTATTGCCTTTTCCTTCGACGATTTTACCCAAAGGACGTTCGCCTTCACCTAAGAAAGTACGACCGTTGTGATTTTCAAAGCCGTAATAAGTTTCGTCAAATTCTTCATTGTGAATGACAATATCGCCAATAAAGCGATTGTTTTCCTGGCTTAAAGTATAATGATCTAATGCGCCAATACCTTTAATTTTTTCGCCATTAGCGCCCATATAATAATGGCCTAACAGTTGATAACCGCCACAAATAGCTAACATAATACCGTCGTTTTCAATATAGTCGGTTAAGTCTGCTTTTTTTTGTTGAATATCTTCTGAAACAATCAATTGTTCAAAATCTTGACCGCCACCAAAAAAGACTAAATCATATTTTTTAGCGTCAAATTTTTCATGGATACTAACGATCTCAGTATCCAATTGAATTCCCATTTTTTTGGCCAAGTATTGTAAAACCAATAAGTTACCGTTATCCCCATAAGTGTTTAATAGGTTGCCGTATAGATGGGCTAATGTTAGTTCGTAATCAGCCACGATCCATTCCTCCTTTAATGTAACCTTGTTCCGCTAATTTTTTTCGTAATTGTAACACAGCAGTATAAGTTGCCAAAATATAAACATTTTCAGTTGGCAATTTCTTAATATCTGCAATAACTTCGTCTAAATCTTTTGTTTCCGTTAATTTATCTTCTGCAATGCCAGCAACTTTTAAACGCAATGCCATGTCTTTATGACGCTCACCACCGGCAATGACTGCTGGAATATTCATTTGCGCAAAGGCTTCGTGATTTCCATCCCAAATCCAGCTGACGTCAATTCCGTCTGCATAGTTGGCATTTAATAAAGCCACTAGTGAAAAAGGATAAGGAGAAAGGCCAATCATGTCGATGACTTGATTTAAACCTACCGGATTTTTAACTAAGACTAAGGTACATTTCTTGCCGTCAATGTCGATAATTTCTTGTCGACCAAAAACTTTTTCGTCATAACCAAGACCGGCTTTAATTTTTTCTGCCGGCACATCGTAATACTCTGCCACAGCCGTTGCAGCTAAGGCATTGTAGACGTTATACATGCCACCTACTTCAATGCCATATTCGTGTCCATCTATTACAAAATCCGCAGAAGTATTGTCCATGGCTACCATGTTGGTCAGTTTGTAATCTAATTCAGGACGATGAAAGCCACAGTTAGGACAATAGTATTTGCCAAGATTGGCGTAAGTAATCATTTTGTAGTGCAAAATATGATGACATTGCGGACATAAAACGCCGTCGGTATTATAGTGGGCCATTTGTTCTTTATCAGGTAAGTGATCAAAACCATAATATTTTCGTGGATTGACCGTATCCAAGGAATTGAAAATCGGTGAATCACCATTACATAAAATTGGTGCGTGAGGTGATTTTGCGGCACCTTCGACAATTAAACGATAAGTTGTATAAATCTCACCATAACGGTCCATTTGGTCACGAAAAATATTGGTAAAGACAAATAATTCAGGTTTGATATATTCGGTCACTTTGCTTAGGCTGGCTTCGTCAATTTCTAAGACTGCAAAGTTTTTTTGATTTTTCTTAGGCTTTGCTGATAGAAAAGTTGAAACAATCCCTTGAACCATATTAGCTCCGGTTGGATTGGTCAACACTTCGTCAAATTGTTGTTGTAATATATTGACAGTTAAAGCAGTTGTAAGTGTTTTACCGTTGGTGCCCGTTACAACCACAACTTCATAAAGGTCAGAATAGTGATCCAAAACATTGGGATCAATTTTTAAGGCGAGTTGGCCAGGATAACTGGAACCACCTTTAAAAAATGTTTTCAAAATCCATTGGGCACTTTTGCCGGCAAAAATTGCCAAGTGACTACGTAAGCTCATAAATTCTGCTACTCCTTTTGGTTAAACTAACGTTACATTGTTTCCTAAATCCAACTTATCATACCATAGTCTGAAGACATTACGGTAACACCTTTGCTTTTTCTTAAATTTTACTTGGGGTGAGTAAAAGTGGTTAAAAAAGAAGCTACCACTAAAGAGTGCGTAGCTTCTTATAAAAAGTCGTCTATCTGTAAAAAGTGGTGTTGCACGTGTTATTACGCATATTGAAATTAGCCAATAATAATTTGTTCTGTTGGATATTCATATCCTTGGTCACGAGTTTCTTTTGGAATGAATAGTAATAATGTATATAACATGCCAATGCGCCCGATAAACATTAATAAGGCAATAACGATTTTACCAACTACAGATAAATCAGCGGTGATTCCAAGGGATAATCCGGTTGTTCCAAAAGCTGAGGTAACCTCGACAATAATTGCAATTAGCGATTGGTCTTCTGTTGCACTTAGCAATAGGACGCTAAAAAAACACATTGCCAGTGACAACATAAAGACGACCACAGACTTACGAACATCGGCGTCACTAATTCTACGCCCAAAAATGTTAATGTTATCTTCGCTTTTTAAAAATGAGGTCATATAAAGTCCAATAATCGCAATTGTTGTAGTTCGTACACCACCACCGACAGAACTTGGACTACAACCAATAAACATTAGGAGTGAAAAAATGATTAATGTTGTGACTTGAAAATCCCCTAAATCATGAATTTGTAAACCGGCATTACGAGTAGTCATGGAATAAAACATACTATTCACCCAGCGGCCAAAAGGATCAATGCCTAAAAAGAGGTGATCTCTTTCCAGTAAGTAGATTAAAAGCGTACCACCGATAAATAAAATAATAAACGCTAAGACAGCGATTTTAGTAAAGAGTGAAAAACGAAAAGGAAGTCGGCGTTGGACTTTTTTACGCCGGTATAAAAACCATTCATAAAAGTCCATTAAGACCGGAAACCCAATTCCCCCAATAAAAATTAAAAACATAATTGCCAATAAAAAAAGGTAATCATGGGCAAATGGAATAATGGAATCACCGGTAACATCAAATCCTGAGTTTGTAACGGCTGAAATGGCTTGATAAAATCCATAAAATAGCGCATCGCCAATTTTTTGGTAATAACCATGCCATAAAAAGTAACCCGCAAATAATAGACCAAAACTAACTTGAAAGACTAAAATCATAGTAAACGTAATCCGAATTAAGCGAACAATGCCACTTAAACGAGGCTGGTTCATATCTGTCATAATCAATTGTCGCTGTTTTAAAGAAATTTTGCGACGAGAAATGATAAAAAAGAAAGTGGAGATCATCATAATCCCCAATCCGCCAATTTGAAAGAGCACTTCTAGTAAAATGACGCCATTTTCGTTGAAGATGTGATCAATATTAAAGGTAGTTAGACCCGTAACACTTACGGTACTAATCGCCATAAATACCATATCTAAAAATGGAACATGGACATTTGGTTGGCGAAAAAAAGGTAAATAAAAAAGCAGTAATGAAACTACCGTCATAATTAAATAGTAACTGACAATTACTTGAATAGAAGAAACATTACTGGCGATAAAAAAACGTGCACGACGTGATTTTTGTCGGAGCACCCGCATAATATGCATAAAAAACTCCTTTATACTCTCAATTATTTTTCTTTAGTATAGCAGACAAGCAGAAAAAATGTGGCAAATTCCTGTTTCATTTCTACATAAAGGAAGTGTCAAGAAGTATAGATTTAAAAAAATAAAGGAGCTGTTAGAAAAAAAGTACGGTTTTGCCAAACTCTTGTCATAAATTGTTCACATTTTCTGGCTACTATATATACATACCAACAAACAACCCAAACCCAACAAACTTTTCTTTTCATTTTCTTACTCCCTAAAAAAGCCATCGTCTGATTTTGACGGTGGCTTTTTTGTTTTTCCAGTGAACTTTCAGCTATTTCTAAAAAGAAATTCCTACTGTAAAAAGCTGACTATTTCCGCTATAATAGCAAAGAGTGAAGCGGAGGAATTGGTAATGGCACAATTATTTTTTAAATATGGCGCAATGAATAGTGGTAAAACAATTGAAATCTTAAAAGTTGCCCACAACTATGAAGAACAAGACAAGCCTGTCGTTATTATGACAAGTGGATTAGATACACGTTCAGGAGTTGGAAAAGTTTCGAGCCGTATTGGCTTACAAAGAGAAGCACTTCCAATTTTTGCTGAGACCAATGTCTTTGATACGATTAATAATTTAACGTTTAAGCCTTACTGTGTGTTAATTGACGAGGCACAATTTTTGCAAAAACAACATGTTTTAGACTTTACTAGAATTGTTGATGAATTGAATATTCCTGTGATGGCATTTGGTTTAAAGAATGATTTTCGTAATGAATTATTTGAGGGGTCAAAATATTTATTGCTTTATGCAGATAAAATCGAAGAGATGAAAACAATTTGTTGGTTTTGTCATAAAAAAGCAACTATGAATCTCCACTATATTGACGGCAAGCCCGTTTATGAAGGCGATCAAGTTCAAATTGGCGGAAACGAAGCCTATTACCCTGTTTGTCGCAACCATTATTTTCATCCAGAAATATAAAAAATTATCTTTAGTAGAAAATACACTCTACTAAATTATCTATCTCATAATAAAGGAGCAAAACAATATGTATGATCAGCTGCAAGCGATTGAAGATCGTTATGAAGAATTAGGCGAGCTATTAAGTGATCCAGACGTAATTAGTGATACGCAGCGCTTTATGGAGCTTTCAAAAGAAGAAGCCAATACCAGAGAAACTGTAGAAGTTTATCGTCGTTATAAACAAGTTGTTGATGGCATTAAAGATGCTGAAGAATTATTAGGTGAAAACTTAGATGATGAAATGGCAGAAATGGCCAAAGAAGAATTAAGTGACTTGAAAAAAGAAAAAGAAGTATTAGAAGATCGTATTAAAATTTTGTTATTGCCAAAAGATCCAAATGATGACAAAAATATCATTATGGAAATCAGAGGCGCTGCCGGCGGCGATGAAGCGGCACTTTTTGCTGGTGACTTATTTAATATGTATCAAAAATACGCTGAAGCCCAAGGGTGGAAAGTCGAAGTTATGGATGCCAATATTACTGGTATTGGTGGGTACAAAGAAGTAATTATGATGATTACTGGAGATAACGTCTACTCCAAACTAAAATATGAAAGTGGCGCTCACCGCGTTCAACGTGTACCATCGACAGAATCCCAAGGACGAATTCATACTTCAACTGCGACAGTGGTCGTTATGCCAGAAGCAGAAGAAGTGGAAATTGAAATTGCAGATAAAGATATTCGAACTGATATTTATCACGCTTCAGGTGCGGGTGGTCAGCACGTCAATAAAACTGCTTCTGCGGTACGTTTGACTCACATTCCCACCGGCATTGTCGTAGCGATGCAAGATGAACGTTCACAGTTGAAAAACCGCGAAAAAGCGATGAAAGTTTTGCGGGCACGGGTTTATGATCAAATTTCTCATGAAGCTCAAAGTGAATACGATGCAACCCGTAAATCAGCTGTAGGTACTGGGGATCGTTCTGAACGGATTCGTACGTATAATTTCCCACAAAACCGAGTAACCGATCACCGAATTGGCTTAACGATTCAAAAATTGGATCAAATTTTAGCTGGAAAATTAGACGAAATTATCGATGCCTTAATCATGTACGATCAAACATCGAAATTAGAAGAGATGCAAAATGGTTAAGACTTATCGAGAAGCTCTGTTAAGAGCTTCTTCTTTTTTAGAAGCAGCGGGAAAAGAAGGACATAGTATTGAGTTTGTCTTTTTAGCCCGCAAAGGTTGGGATAAGACCAAGTGGTTATTAAATATGAATCAACCAATTTCAGCCAGCGATGTACAGCAAATAAAGGCAGATTTAGAGGCGTTATTAGCCAATGTTCCCCCCCAATATCTGTTAGGCTATGAATATTTTTATGGGCATAAATTTAAAGTAAACGAAGCCACTTTAATTCCTCGACCTGAAACAGAAGAATTGGTTGAGTGGTGTTTAAAAGAAAATGCTAAAAATACAACCAAAAAAGTAGTGGATGTCGGGACAGGAACAGGTGCGATTGCTATTTCGTTAAAATTAGCGCGCCCGAATTGGCAAGTAACAGCTGTGGATATTGTCCCAGAAACATTAGCTGTAGCCAAAGAAAATGCCGAAATGTTAGGGGCTAAATTAGATTTTGTCTTAGGCGATACGTTAACGTGGGCCAAAGAAGAGTATGATTTAATTATTAGTAATCCGCCTTACATCAGTGCCAGTGAGTGGGAACTAATGGATGAAAGTGTGCGGGAATTTGAGCCGAAAAGCGCATTGTTTGCTACAGAAAATGGTTTAGCAATTTATCGTAAATTAGCCCAACAAGCCCAACAAGTTTTAGCAAAAGATGGTCAAATCTTCCTTGAAATTGGCTTTAGACAAGGTGAGGCGGTCAGTGAAATTTTTCAACAGGCCTTTCCGGATAAAAAAATTCAAGTAAAAAAAGACTTAAGCGGAAATGAACGAATGGTCTATGTGCATTAATTATTACGCAAACTTGTGGAAAAAAATTTTTTAAAATTGTTTCACGTAAAAAAAACATAGCTAGCAGAATGGTTTCACAATAAAAAAGTTATTAACAAACTTTTGCACACTTGACAAATCGTTTATCCACAAAAAGTGGATAACTTTAATGAAATTGTTGAAAACTCGCTTATTTTGTAAAAAAAGGATGTGGATAAAAATTGGAAACAAAGGTATACCAAACTGACCAACTACAAGAAGCTGCCGACAAATTAAAAGCAGGCGAACTGATTGCATTTCCAACTGAAACAGTCTACGGATTGGGAGCTAATGCGCTTTTACCAGATGCAGTCAAAAAAGTTTTTGCTGTGAAAGGCCGCCCTAGTGATAACCCATTAATTGTAACAGTCGCCAATTTTGAAATGGTAAAAGATTATGTGGATAACTTTCATCCTTTAACTGAAAAAATTGTGAAAACATATTGGCCAGGACCATTAACTTTGATTTTTACTATTAAAAAAGATAGTTTGCCGTCGGTTGTCACTGGTGGTTTATCCACAGCTGCTTTTCGCATGCCAGCCAATAAAAAAACACGTGATTTAATTACTTTGGCAAATGTTCCTTTAGTAGGGCCCAGTGCTAATACTTCTGGTAAACCAAGTCCGACTACAAGTGAGCACGTTTATCATGATCTACAAGGCAAAATTGCGGGGATTGTGGATGACGGTGCGGCTCAAATTGGTTTAGAGTCAACAGTCTTAGATTTAAGTGACCCAACCAGTGCACCGGTAATTTTACGTCCCGGTGCAATTACTCAAGAAGAATTAAGTCAAACATTAGGTGTAGCGGTGGTGTTGGATAAACATCTTGTCGGTGAATCAGAAGCGCCCAAAGCACCAGGAATGAAATACAAACATTATGCTCCTGATACAAAAGTTTTGCTGGTAAAAGATGGCGATTGGCAAAAAGCCAAAGAATGGGTAAAAGTGAATCATTTGCGGGCTGGCGTTTTGGCGGGGCCAAAAATTTCAGAAGAAATGCGCTATGATACCGCTTGCGTCTTTATGTACAGTCAAGATACTGCCAGTGCGGCGGCTAAGGGGCTTTTTGCTGGTTTGCGGGCATTAGATGATAAAGCACTAGCTTTAGATGTGATTTTGGCAGAAGTTTACCCAGAAACAGGAATTGGGGCAGCCTATATGAATCGTCTAAAAAAATCGGCCAACCAACAATATTTTGTAGCTGAAGATTAATCGAAAAAATAAGGGGCGAAAGATTTCTTTTGCGCCTTATTTTTGTGATACAATTTCAATACTAAGTGGCTTTTAGACTTAGCTTAAAAGTTCTAAGAAAACGAGTGTTAATTAAAGGAGTGGCTAAAATGGATTATCGTGAATTTGACCCAGAATTATGGGAAGCTGTGGATAATGAGTTCAATCGTCAGCAAAATAACTTGGAGTTAATAGCTTCAGAAAATATTGTTTCACCGGGTGTTTTAGCAGCTCAAGGTAGTGTATTGACGAATAAATACGCAGAAGGTTATCCGGGCCGACGCTATTACGGTGGTTGTGAATTTGTTGATATCGCAGAAAACTTAGCGATTAATCGGGCTAAAGAATTATTTGGGGCCCAATTTGCAAACGTTCAACCCCATTCTGGTTCACAAGCTAATACAGCAGCATATTTGGCTTTGGTTCAACCTGGCGATACAATTTTAGGAATGGATCTTGCAGCTGGCGGGCACTTAACTCATGGTTCAAAAGTAAACTTCAGTGGTAAAACCTATCACTTTGTTAGTTACGGTGTGGATCCCACTACTGAAGTTATCGATTATAACGTTGTACGTATTTTAGCGCGTAAACATCAACCAAAATTAATTGTTGCCGGTGCTAGTGCTTACTCTCGGACAATTGATTTTGCCAAGTTTAGAGAAATTGCCGATGAAGTTGGTGCCAAGTTAATGGTCGATATGGCGCATATTGCTGGCCTTGTTGCCGCAGGCTTACACCCATCGCCAATTCCTTATGCGGATATTACCACTACTACGACGCATAAAACATTACGTGGACCTCGTGGTGGAATGATTTTAACCAATGACGCCGATTTGGCTAAAAAAATTAATAGTGCAGTTTTCCCTGGCATCCAAGGCGGGCCACTAGAACACGTAATTGCGGCTAAAGCTGTTGCGTTTAAAGAAGCACTAGACCCAAGCTTTAAAGAATATAGTCAACAAGTTATCAACAACGCGCAAGCGATGGCTAAAGTCTTTAATCAAACACCAGAAACACGGCTGGTATCTGGAGCAACAGATAATCATTTATTGTTAGTTGATGTTAGAGGACTAGATATCACTGGTAAAATAGCGGAAAATATTTTAGAAACAGTTAATATTACGCTAAATAAAAATTCTATTCCTTTTGAATCACTTAGCCCAACAGAAACAAGCGGTATTAGAGTAGGAACACCGGCTTTAACAAGTCGTGGCTTTAAAGAAGAAGAAAGTACTCAAGTTGCGCAATTAGTAGTGAGTGCACTAAAAAATCGTGAGGATAAAGCGGAATTAGCTAAAATTAAGGCGAGCGTTAAACGATTGACGGATCGTTTTCCAATTTATCAAGATCTAGAGAAATAAATTTTATGAGCAGGCGATGGCAATTTTTTGTGCCATCGCCTCTTTTTTTATTTAACTTTTTTATGAAAAATAATATTTTTCCAATAGTTTTAGGAAATTTTCTATCTTAATTATGCTTATTGTAACTAGCTTAAAATTTATAATCTTCGTACTAAATTTTCTATAAGAAATAATCCATTTTTATTCGTGAAAATAAAATACACATTTTTATCCCTGTCAGATTGTAGTATGATACTTAATAATACGGGGATTTACTTTACGTAAAAAATTAAAACCACTAGTTTAAAGGTGTTTTAATAGGGAGTGAACAAAATGATTACATTACAAGAGTTAGGAAAAGATTATGGGACAAAAACAGCATTACAAAATTTAAGCTTGACGATTAAAGAAGGCGAAATTTTTGGCTTTTTGGGACATAATGGGGCCGGAAAATCAACTACCATCAAAAGTTTGGTCAGTATTATTGAACCAACTCGTGGTCAAATTTTAGTCGATGGCAAAGAACTTTCAGCTAATCGCATGGAAATCAAAAAAAGAATCGGTTATGTTCCGGATACACCTGATATTTTCTTGCAATTATCTGCTGGAGAGTACTGGGATTTAATTGCGGCAGCCTATGAGTTAGAAAATAAAGAAAATCGACTAAAAGAATTAGTTGAATTATTCAGTATGGAAAATCATGTGAATGAAACATTGGCGAGCTTTTCTCATGGGATGCGTCAAAAAACGATTATTATTGGGGCGCTATTGCCAGATCCGGATATTTGGATTTTAGATGAACCAATGCAAGGTTTAGATCCGCAAGCATCTTTTGATTTAAAAGAATTAATGAAACAACATGCCGCAAAAGGTAAGACCGTTATTTTTTCAACCCATGTGTTAGACACAGCACAACAGTTATGTGATGAATTAGCTATCTTAAAACAAGGCGAACTAATTTATAACGGTTCAGTCACTGATTTATTAGCCGAAAACCCAGAAGAATCTTTAGAGGCAATTTATTTAAAAATGGCAGGTAGAAAAAATAGCGAAGAAATTGTCAAAGAACTAGCAGGTGAGAGCGATGAGTAAGCAGTTAAAAGCTTTAATTGCTGTCAGTTTACGTTATTCCAATCCACAAGTAACGGATCGTTTGCGTAAAAAAGGACGCAAAAATTTATCGGTGGCAATTATAAATCAGTATTTATTATCAGGCCTTATCTTTTTAGCAGTTTATGGTTCTATGCTTTTTATGACTAATTTTGCGAAAATGCCAGGAACATTTACGTATTTTGCCACGCTATTTTCTTTATTAGGCTTATCCCAAGGGGTAAGTGTTATTTACAATATTTTCTTTGAGAGTAAAGATTTAGGTAGTTATTTACCTTTACCTTTTAAGCAAAGTCAAATTTTTATTGCAAAAAACATTGTGGTGGCGTTGTCAGTCGTTCCGTTTATTATTCCACTTCTTGTTTTGTTTTTACTAACGAGTTTAAAAAGTGGGGTAAATATTTTTCTAGCAATTTTTCTGAGTGTTGTCTTGTTTGTGGTCGTACTATTAATTTTATTTGCAGTATGCAGTTTAATTGTTTTTGGTCTGACCCGAACAAAAGTTTTTCAAAAACACAAAAAACTGATGACGACCTTGCTTTTATGGGTCACGATGGGTTTAGTTATTATTGGTATTATGCTGATGAACCGTGATTCAGCAGATGACTATTTAGCCGATCGTAATATTATTTTGCCACTGTTGCCATTATTTCATATTGTTCATGCTCCTTTTTCTAGTAGTGGCTTATTGAGTTTAGCAGGAGTGATTGGCTTTTTACTCATTTTAGCTTTCTTAGTGAAATGGCAAATTTTACCCCAACTTTATGAACAAGTAACGACTATTTCTAGTACCGATCAGGTTGTCCGCCGTGTGCATAAGAAAAATCAAAATCTAGCGCAAGTGTTACGACGATATAATTTTGAACTGGTAAAAAATCCAACGTTAATCACTCAAGTTCTCTCGTCATCGTTGATTTTTCCAGTTGTCTTTATTGCTACTTTTGCTTTTAATGGGGATTTTAATTTGAGTCATTTGCCTTTAAAATTTGCAGGTGTCGCTTTTTTAAGTGGGATTATTTTAGCGTTCATAACGATTAATCAAACCTCATTTGTGGGGAACTTAATTTCTTTAGATGGTGAAAACTATTCTTATATGCAAACTTTGCCAATTAGCCGCAAAGATTATCTAGTCGAAAAATTTAAAGCTGGTCTATTAATTCAAGGTGGAATTTCGCTAATTTTAGCTTTCGCGACTGGACTTGTTTTAAAAGCTTCTTTATTGTTCCTGCTATTCTTTGTAGTTGGGGCGATTTTAGGAACAATCCTCTTATCGCAATTTTATTTTGTCCGCGATTATCGTTTACTTTTGGTGGATTGGACGAATTTTAGTCAACTTTTCTTACGGGGAAGTGGCCGTGTGGGGCTAATTTTTATGATGTGGGGGAGTATGATTATCGGAGCTTTATTGATTGGAGGCTACATTTTACTCTTAAATATCATGGCTGCGACTCTTGTTAACAGTATTGTGGCCGTAGTGATAGTTACAATCAGTATTGGACTAGTTTATTACTATCGCCATAATTTCTGGCAAAAATTAGATCAAGTTTCTTGGCAGCGCAAAATTGAATTGGCACGCCAGAAAAAAATGAAGGGATGAGTTGTTAAACTAGCGCATTTGCTTTAAAATAAAATAAAAACTAAAGGAGTTTTTACAATGGGCAAATTTCAAGTAATCGATCATCCATTGATCCAACACAAATTAACAATTATTCGTGACAAAAATACTGGTACAAAAGTATTTCGCGAGGTTGTTAACGAAATCGCAATGTTGATGGCTTATGAAGTATCTCGTGATATGCCATTAGAAGATATTGATATTGAAACACCAGTAGCGCAATCAACGCAAAAAACACTAACAGGTAAAAAAGTTGCGATTGTGCCAATTTTACGGGCTGGTTTAGGCATGGTAGATGGTATCTTGGAATTAATTCCAGCAGCTAAAGTCGGACATGTCGGTTTATACCGTGACGAAGAAACGCTACAAGCTCACGAATATTTCTTCAAAATGCCAGAAGATATCGACAATCGTCAAATCTTTGTGGTCGATCCAATGTTAGCAACTGGTGGCTCTGCTATTATGGCAATTGATTCATTGAAAAAACGTGGTGCGTCTAACATCAAATTTGTTTGTTTAGTGGCAGCTCCAGAAGGTGTGCGGGCATTACAAGAAGCACATCCTGATATTGATATCTTTACAGCGGCTTTAGATGACCATTTGAATAAGCATGGTTACATCGTTCCTGGTTTAGGGGATGCCGGTGACCGCTTGTTTGGTACAAAATAATAGCTAAAAAATTACTGACGCCAAAAGTTAGACTAAAAAGCTAGCTTTTGGTGTCAGTATTTTTTTTGTTTTTAGCTTAAATAGATAATTTATAAAAAAACTTCTTCTCTAAAGCTATTGCTTTGGCGGTATAATTTGTAAAGTAAGTGTCCACTCTAAGTTTAATCGCATTTTCAATTTCTTTAGTAGTATTTAGTGTCCAAACGTTAAATTCCTTGTTGTGCTTGTGAACGAGTTCAACATTGTCCGTGGTCATAAGTTTTTTCTCAGCAGAAATAATGTCAACATTTTTTTCTTTAACACCTGACTCTAATTTATCTTGTGTATTAACAAGTAAAAGCTTTTTCATATCAGGAAAGACTGCTTCAAGATTATTGAGTGCTTTAACATTTGAAGCTTGCACGATAATATTGTTCTCGAGGTTATTGTCTTTTATAATTTTTTTAAATAGAGAGGTTTGTAAATCATTTTCTTTCAATTCAATTACATAATGTACTTTATCTTTGTATTTATTGAATACATCTTGTAGTTTAAGAATCCTGTCCCCATTAGCAGTTTTTAAATTATTTATTTCACTATCAGTCATGTCGGAAAAATTCTTATTTACGCCCGTAATTCTTTTAGCTGAGAGATCGTGAGAAATATATAAGGTACCATCTTTAGAAGTTACTAAATCTTGTTCTATAAATTTTGATCCATATAAAATAGCTAAATCGTATGCTGAAAATGTATGCTCAATTTCTTCACCAGAAGCACCTCGATGAGAATAAATTTTTGCAGTGGCATTTTTATTGGATAGAAATATGAATAAATTAAAAATTAAAATTACTAATATTACTAAAAGAAAAGCAACAGATATAGGTCTAATTGTATTATTTTTTTGTGACGCATATTGGTCCCACCTTCATTTTTATCATCTAGATTGTATCATAGTAATAGAAGAAGAAAAGCACCTATTAATACTTACAAACTATAAATTGTCACTTACTTCAGCTTTAGGAGCATTTAAAAATCTCTGCCCCAAGATGAAATTTAGGTAAAATATACAAAAAAAGAAGCCTTGATTAACAAGGCTTCTAGCTATGCCAGCTGCAGGGATCGAACCTGTGACCTACGCGTTACGAGTGCGTTGCTCTACCTACTGAGCTAAGCTGGCGAGTACGTTAGAAATTATAGCAAAAATAAATTATTTGTAAAGACAAAACCCTTCTATGAAACAATGACTTAGAAAATTTTCACAAAGTGTGGTATACTAGTATTAATTAAAGGGAGGTTTTCTATAGTGGCAAGTTTTGGTAAGTTTGAAACAACAATTATTCCATCGGATGCAGGCAAAGGTTTTCAGGTCGATACCCATGTGAAATTTTCAATTTACGGAAAACCGCAGACCGGTACCGTTACGAAACAGTTAAAAAATTCTGCCGTCGTTGAAATCGATGAAACTGGCGATAATCAACAACTTATGACTCAAAGTAATGGTGTCATGATTATTAATTACAAACAATTGGAAAAGTTAAAATAGTCTTTTTGACTTAAGTTGACATCTCAGTCAGCTTGAGTCCTATTTTTTTGGTTGAATTTTTATAGCTAAAGTATTTTTGACAAAAAATGAAAAATGCGGACAGTAGAAATTTTTAAATTTTTCCTAGGGTATTATTCCCTTCTTTTCTTTCCCTTCATTAACCTCTATAATGAGGAAGTGCACTTTTTTACTGATTAAAATTTAGATTATAAAACGTAGGAGAAACACTGTAATTAGTTTTTTTACAGTGTTTGGCTGAACGAACGCGAGGACTTCATTATTTTGTTAGAGTTTAAAAATCAAAGCAATAATTAAGATCTTAAATGCGTTTTGTAAAGCTTTTTTGGAAAGAAGAGGAATCATGGAAAACAGACGATCAAGAAATGATAATCGGATTGATTATGGTGTAATTTTACCAGTCTTTTTGTTGTGCTTAATCGGGCTAGCGGCATTGTACGTTGCCTTGACGCATGACCGCAATAATCCTAATGTTCTAGCAGGAGTAGCAAAACAAGCGGTTTGGTATGGCGTTGGCACAGTAGCAATTGTTGTTATTATGCATATGAAGTCCAAATGGATTTGGAAATTAACACCTTACATTTATGGTGCGGGTCTTATAATTATGACTTTATTATTGAAATTTTATGACCGCAATTTAGAAAGTGTAACAGGTTCAAAAAACTGGTTTACTTTTGGGCCAGTGAATTTTCAACCCGCTGAATTGATGAAAGTAGCTTTAATCTTGATGCTAGCACTCGTTGTAACGACCCATAATGTGAAGTATCGCAACCGTAATTTACCGACAGACGGCTTACTTATTTTAAAAATTCTCGCTGTTTCGTTACCGGTTTTAATTTTAGTTATGTTGCAAAAAGACTTCGGGACGATGTTGGTGTTTGTCGCCATTATTGGCGGTGTCTTTTTAATGTCAGGGATATCTTGGCGGATTTTAATTCCTCTAATCGCAATTTTTGCAATTGTAGGAGGAGGAACTATTTTTCTAGTGACAACAGAGGTTGGTCGTGACCTTTTATATCACGTGGGCTTTAAATCTTATCAATTTGCCCGGATTGATTCTTGGTTGAATCCTTTCCACGATATGCAAGGCAACTCTTATCAATTGGCGTATGGCTTGTTGGCAATTGGTTCTGGAGGCATGCTGGGTAAAGGGTTTAATGTAAGTGATGTCTATGTGCCGGTTAGAGAATCAGATATGATTTTTACTGTTATTGGAGAAAATTTTGGTTTTATCGGTAGTGCTTTTGTGATCCTCTTGTATTTTATCTTAATTTATCATATGATTCGCGTATGCTTTGATACAAATAATGAATTTTATGCTTATATCGCAACGGGAATTATTATGATGATTTTATTCCACGTGTTTGAAAATATTGGAGCAAATATTGGACTTTTACCATTAACTGGTATTCCACTACCTTTTATTAGTCAAGGTGGTTCAGCTATTTTGAGTAATATGATTGGTATTGGATTGATTTTGTCGATGCGTTATCAAGCGGAAACAAAAAAAGAAGAAAAAGATGCTACTTTTGCTTAAACGTGGTAAAGTGAATGCGGAAATAAAAGTAAAGGAGCAAGGCTATGCTGACTTTATATTGGTATCCAAAATGTAGTACTTGTAAAAAAGCGAAAGCGTGGTTAGATTCCCAAGATATCGCTGTTCAAACCATTGATATGGTGCAAAATCCGCCAACTGCTGCAACTTTAATGCATTGGATGGAAGAAAGTGATTTGCCGATTCGTCGCTTTTTTAATACGAGTGGGATGAAGTATCGTGAAATGGGGCTAAAAGAACAAGTGCCCAATTTGTCACTTCAAGAAGCTAGTGAATTATTGGCAAGTGATGGGATGTTAATAAAACGTCCAATTTTAGTGCGTAACGACAAGCTTTTGTCGATTGGTTTTAAAGAAACTGAATATGAAGGGATCGCGAAATAAGATGCAACAAAAATGTTTGAAAACAAAAGATAATTTGTGGGTATTGTACAATGGAAATGAGTATGTCGTTGGTTTAACGGAAGCTGCGCAATCTGATTTAGGTAAAGTAACATTTGCCTCATTGCCAAAAGCCGGTCAAACGTTTAAACAAGGCACACCACTAGTTGAAGTAGAAGCAGAAAAAGCAGTTCAAGAATTTCCAGCACCATTAAGTGGCACGATTTCTTCTGTCAATGAAAAAGCGTTGGAAAATAGCGATGTCTTAAACGACGAAGATGAAATGAATGCTTGGCTAGTTGCATTTAAAGATGTTGACGCCACAGAATTCCATGAACTGTAAAATTTTTCTGAAAATATTTGACAGTTGATTTTTACCTTGTTATAATTTCACCAATAACTTGAAAGCTTTGAAAAGAAGAGTACATGTCACCGACATTTCACAGAGAGCCTGGGATGCTGCAAACAGGTAATGAAGGTAAGATGGAAGATGGTCTTTGAGCAGAGTAAGTGAGCACATAAGCAAGCTTATTACGGGAGTGCCCGTTATAGCACGACAGTATGCACGATTTAGGTAAGTACTGGGTAAGGTTATAGTTGTGAAACTGTAACAAATTAAGGTGGTAACACGAAATTGCGACAGCTTTTCGTCCTTTTGTAATCGAAAGAATTACAAGGATGGAAAGCTGTTTTTTTATTGCTGAGAAGTAAACAAAGAAAGAGGCTGAAAAAATGGCTTTAATAAAACTGACAGATGTCAAAAAAAGTTTTAACGTCAAAAAGCAAACTATTCATGCAGTAGATGGTGTTTCCTTGACGGTTGATAAAGGTGACATCTATGGTATTGTCGGTTATTCCGGCGCAGGTAAATCGACTTTAGTCCGTTTGTTAAACGGATTAGAATTAGCAACTAGTGGTAGCGTAGTCGTAGATGGACAAAATATTGGTACTCTAAAAAATAAAGAATTACGAGATTTTCGTAAAAATGTCGGGATGATTTTTCAACACTTCAATTTATTGTGGTCCCGGACTGTTTTAGAAAATATCGAATTGCCGATGGAACTTGCAGGTATTCCGAAAGAAAAACGCCAACAAAAAGCACAAGAACTTTTAGCTTTGGTTAATTTAGAAGGTCGTGGTGATGCCTATCCAGCCCAATTATCTGGAGGCCAAAAACAAAGAGTAGGTATTGCCAGAGCTTTAGCCAATGATCCTAAAATTTTACTTTGTGATGAAGCAACAAGTGCGCTTGATCCCCAAACAACTGATGAAGTACTGGATTTATTATTAGCAATCAACCAAAAGTTGAACTTGACGATTGTTTTAATTACCCACGAAATGAATGTTATCCGCAAAATTTGTAATAAAGTGGCGGTGATGGAATTAGGTAAAATTGTTGAAGAAGGAGAAGTATCAAAAGTCTTTCGTAATCCTCAACAAGCTGTAACAAAACGCTTTGTCCAACAAGACTTACAACCAAGTGAAGAACCAAAAGAAGTCTTACAAGAATTTATTGCAGAAAATCCTAATGGCTTGCTCGCTACACTTGTTTTTAAAGCAGACAATGCCAATGAACCAGTGATTTCACAAGCAATTCGTCAGTTTGATGTCGACATTAACGTAGTGTATGGTAATATTCGTCAATCAAAAGAAGATTCATTTGGCTCTTTAACTGTCTTAATTACCGGCGCAGAAGATGCGATTGATAAAACAATGGCATTCTTTTCTGCCCAACAAGTAGGAGTGGAGGTGTTGCATCGTGGATAAAAGCTTTTCTGAAACGTATCTAAATTTTGATAAAGTGGACTGGGCTAAGATGCAGACATCCACTATTGATACACTGTATATGACGGTTGTTTCGATGATTGTAGTTTTTGTTTTAGGTATTTTATTAGGTTTATTATTGTATAGCTTAGGACGCAAAAAAAGCGCTAGTTACCAGATCTTATACAATATCGTCTCGATTATTAGTAATATTTTTCGTTCAACCCCGTTTATGATTTTGATGGTTTTAATTATTCCTTTTACGAAAACATTGGTGGGAAGTATGATTGGAGCCAGTGCGGCTTTACCTGCTTTGATTTTATCAGCGGTTCCTTTTTACGCTCGTTTAGTTGAAATTGCTTTTCGGGAAGTATCTCCTGGTGTACTAGAAGCGGCTAATGCCATGGGTGCTAATTATTGGCAAGTTATTTATAAAATTTTAATCCCTGAAAGCATGCCAGCGTTAGTTTCTGGTTTTACCGTTACTTCTGTTTCTATGATTGGTTTTACAGCGATGGCTGGCGCGATTGGGGCTGGCGGTTTGGGATCATTGGCGTGGTCTGAAGGTTTCCAATTAGGGAATCAAACGGTTACTTTGGTTGCCACAGTCATCATGTTACTGATCGTTTTTATCGTCCAAGGTCTAGGAGATTACTTCACACAAAAATTAGATAAACGCTAAAAGTGTCGAAGTTTAAAAATTAAAATTTAAAGGAGAAATGAAAATGAAAAAATTATTTGGTCTAGCAACAGTATTACTAGCAACAATCACACTAGCCGCATGTGGCAATGGCGACTCAAAAGATGATGCAACAAATAATTCATCAGGTGAACAAACAAAACTAGTCGTAGGAGCTACCACTAGTCCCCATGCTGAAATTTTAAATGAAGCCAAACCTTTATTGAAAAAAGAGGGCGTAGATTTAGAAGTTAAATCATTTACAGACTACACTTTATTGAACAAATTACTCGCTGAAAAAGAAATTGATGCCAACTACTTCCAACACAAACCATATTTTGAAGATCAAGTAAAAGAAAATGGTTATGATTTTGTGGATGCCGGGGCAATTCACATTGAACCAATGGGTATTTACTCAAAAGATATTAAAAGTGTAGATGATATTAAAGACGGTACAACGGTTATTACATCTAATTCAAATACTGACTGGGGCCGAATTTTAACTATCTTGGAAAATGCTGGGCTAATCAAATTGAAAGATGGCGTTGAGAAAACAACTGCTACTTTTGATGATATTGCTGAAAATAAAAAAGACTTAAAATTCAAACACGACATTGATCCTGGTTTATTAGTCCCAACTTATGAAAATGAAAAAGATGCTTTAGTAGCAATCAATGCCAACTTTGCTTTAACAGCTGGTTTAAATCCTGAAAAAGATGCGTTACTAAAAGATGATGATAACTCTCCTTATGCAAATATTATTGCCGTACGTAAAGGCGATGAAGACAAACCTGCGATTAAAAAATTGATTGCAGCCTTGCATAGTGATGAAGTGAAAAAATTTGTAGACGATAAATGGAAAGGTTCCGTTAAAATCGTGGACGCAAACTAATAAAGTGATAAACGAGTAGCCGCAAATAGCGGTTACTCGTTTTTTTATAATAGAATGAATGACATAATTTTTTTATAAGGATATATTTTAAAATTCCATCTTATTGCTTGAGAGTTGACCAAGTTCATTTAGCTTTTCTGAGATCTAGCACATGAACTAACTCTCTACGGCAATAAGCTGAAATTTGAAGAAATTTGAAAAGCAATTTATTAAAATTCTATCTTATTGCTTGAGAGTTGAGCGAGTCCATTTAGCTTTTCTATGATCTAGCACATGAACTAACTCTCTACGGCAATAAGCCAAAATCTTGCGAAATTTGAGAAACAATTTAACAAGATTTCGTCTTATTGCTTGAGAGTTGACCAAGTTCATTTAGCTTTTCTGAGAAATAACAAATTTGGAGACGGAAAAGTTTTGCTTTTTGTTCTTTTAATTTATAATTATTCTAAATTAAAAATAATTAATTCTATAATAGTAAAAGCATAAGCAAATTTGTTCATCTGAGTTTGCTTATCATTCTCAATTAGCGTAAAATGAGTGAGAATGAAAAATGATGGAGGCGAGACGATGGCAACGTTAGAAATTAAAAATTTACATGTAGCAATCGAAGATAAAGAAATCTTAAAAGGCGTGAACTTAACGCTAAATACAGGCGAGATTCATGCCATTATGGGACCAAATGGAACAGGGAAATCAACTTTATCAGCTGCGATTATGGGCAATCCAAATTATGAAGTAACGCAAGGTGAAATTTTACTTGATGGTGAAAATTTATTGGAAATGGAAGTTGATGAACGGGCACGGGCAGGTTTGTTTTTGGCGATGCAATATCCAAGTGAAATTCCAGGTATTACCAATGCTGAATTTATGCGGGCTGCAATCAATGCAAAACGAGAAGAAGATGACAAAATTTCTGTAATGGACTTTTTGAAAAAATTAGATAAGAAAATGGAATTACTAAATATGCCAGAAGAAATGGCAGAACGTTATTTAAACGAAGGATTTTCTGGTGGCGAGAAAAAACGAAATGAAATTTTACAATTACTAATGTTGGAACCAACTTTTGCCATTTTAGATGAAATTGACTCAGGGCTTGATATTGATGCGCTAAAAGTTGTTGCAAAAGGTGTAAATGAAATGCGTGGCGCTGATTTTGGTGCGTTAATTATTACCCACTACCAACGCTTATTGAACTACATTACACCAGATGTGGTGCACATCATGATGGATGGACGTGTGGTATTAACTGGTAATGCTGATCTTGCTAAACGCTTGGAAGCAGAAGGTTATGCTGGAATCAGTAAAGAATTAGGTATTGATTACAAGGAAGAAGTTTAAGAGGAGGTCAAGTTGATGACAGAATTGAAAAAGTTACTGGCTGATGTGACCACCTTTTCTGCTTACAAAGAAGAACCAACTTGGATGTTGGAATTACGTTTAGCGGCATTAGAAAAAGTTGATGAAATGTCTTTACCTAAAATTGATCGCGTACGTTTCCATCGCTGGCCATTATTAAATGTGACAAGTGAACATCTAAGTGTTGAACCAAAAGAAGCAGGGGTCGCAGCTTTTGATGTGATGGCAGATAATCCGATGTTAGCCCAAACAGACGATACCACGGTTTTTGAACAGTTACCACAAAATCTAGTGGAACAAGGTGTTATTTTCACGGACATTTTCACCGCGGCAAAAGATTATCCCGAATTGGTCAAAGAATATTATATGACCAAAGCTGTAACACCTTTTGAAGATAAATTAACTGCAGCACACGCCGCTTTTATGAATAGCGGATTGTTTTTATATGTTCCTAAAAATGTTGTCATAAAAGAACCAATTGAAGCAATTTTAAATCAAACTGGTGCAGAACATTTCTTTAAACATATTTTAATTGTCGCTGATGAGCATAGTGAGTTTACTTATTTAGAACGCTTTAGCTCAACTGCTGAAGATGCTAAAAAACAAGCTGCCAATATCGTGGTGGAAGTAATTGCTAAAGCTGGCGCTAAAGTAAAATATTCTGCGATTGACCGATTAGGTGTTAATTTAACTACTTATTTGAATCGTCGTGGCTATGTTATGCGAGATGCAATGGTGGATTGGGCCATTGGGGTTATGAATGACGGTGATGTAGTAGCAGACTTTGATACGGATTTAGTTGGCGATGGAGCCCATTCTGAAATTAAAGTTGTAGCTATTTCAGCTGGCAAACAAATTCAAGGAATTGATACTCGAGTTACTAATAAAGCGCCTCATTCTATCGGTCATATTTTGCAACACGGTGTCATTCGTGAAAAAGGAACTTTAACTTTTAACGGCATCGGACATATTTTAAAAGGTGCAAAAGGTGCAGATGCCCAACAAGAAAGTCGTGTTTTAATGCTTTCTGATAAAGCTCGCGGGGATGCTAATCCAATTCTTTTAATTGATGAAAATGAAGTAACTGCTGGCCATGCTGCCAGTGTTGGGCGAGTAGACCCAGAAGAAATGTATTACTTAATGAGTCGTGGCTTACCAAAAACAGAGGCAGAACGTTTAGTTATTCGTGGTTTCTTAGGATCAGTGATTACAGCAATTCCGGTTAAAGAAGCTCAAAAAGAATTTATTGACGTGATTGAAGGGAAGTTGAATCAATGATT
Source organism: Enterococcus canintestini (assembly GCF_001885735.1). Taxonomy (GTDB): domain Bacteria; phylum Bacillota; class Bacilli; order Lactobacillales; family Enterococcaceae; genus Enterococcus_C; species Enterococcus_C canintestini. The sequence goes on from NZ_JXKG01000009.1 coordinate 63,199, forward strand.
GATGCGCTAAAATTACGACAAGATTTCCCGATATTGCATCAATTAGTAAACGATGAACCATTGGTTTACTTAGATAACGCTGCGACTACCCAAAAACCAGAAGCAGTTTTAGCTAAAGTAGCAGCTTATTATCATCAAGACAACGCAAATGTTCACCGCGGGGTTCATACTTTAGCAGAACGAGCAACCAAATCCTATGAAGCTGCTCGTGAGAAAGTTCGTGCGTTTATTAACGCCAAAGAAACAGCAGAAGTGTTGTTTACTCGAGGAACAACTACTGGTTTAAACTGGGTAGCGAATAGTTTTGGAGATCAATTTATTGAAGCCGGCGATGAAATCGTGATTTCTTATATGGAGCATCATTCCAATATCATTCCTTGGCAACAGTTGGCCCAAAAAAAAGGCGCAAAATTAATTTATATCAACATTACGCCAGAAGGATATCTAGATTTAGCTGACGCTAAGCGTAAGATTGGGACGAAAACGAAAATTGTCTCTATCGCTCAAGTATCAAACGTTTTAGGTGGCATTAATCCCATTCAAGAACTAGTTACGTTGGCTCACGAAAACGATGCGATTATGGTGGTTGATGGTGCTCAAGCGGTTCCTCATATGAAAGTAGACGTCCAACAACTAGATGCTGATTTTTATGCTTTTAGTGGGCATAAAATGTGTGGCCCGACAGGAATTGGGGTCTTATATGGTAAACGTAAGTGGTTGGAACAAATGGAGCCGGTGGAATTTGGCGGTGAGATGATTGATTTTGTGAATTTGTATGACAGCACTTGGAAAGAATTACCGTGGAAATTCGAGGCGGGTACACCTAATATTGCTGGTGGAATTGGTTTGGGTGCTGCAGTAGATTACTTAACTGAAATTGGCATGGATGAAATTCATGCTTATGAACAAAGTTTAGTTGATTATGTGATGCCAAAATTAAAAGCGATTGAAGGGGTAATGGTTTATGGTCCGCAAGATCCAAAAGATCACACTGGTGTCATCGCCTTTAATATTGAAGGGTTACATCCCCATGATGTCGCCACGGCCTTAGACATGGAAGGCGTTGCGGTTAGAGCCGGACATCACTGTGCGCAACCGCTATTGAAGTATTTAAATGTACCAGCAACAGCACGAGCAAGTTTTTATTTTTATAACACTAAAAAAGATGCGGATCGCTTAATTGATGCGATTCACAAAACAAAGGAGTTTTTCCAACATGGCTCTATCTAAATTAGACAATTTATATCGCCAAGTCATTCTAGATCATTCCAGCCATCCACACCATCGCGGAACGTTGGGAAAATCAAATGTGACCATTGAAATGAACAATCCAACTTGTGGCGATGTGATTCATTTGGAAGTAGAAGTAAACGATGGTATTATCTCAGATATTGCTTTTGACGGTAGTGGCTGCTCCATTAGTACAGCGAGTGCTTCGATGATGACAGATGCTGTGATTGGAAAACCATTATCAGAAGTTGAAAATTTAGAACAAATGTTTTCTGACTTAGTCCAAGGAAAAGTTGTACCTGAAGCGGATAAACTAGGAGATGCAGCGATGTTAAGTGGCGTGGCTAAATTTCCTACCCGTATCAAATGTGCGACATTAGCTTGGAAAGCGTTAGAAAAAGCGGTTTTGGATTCTAATACTGGCATTGCAGAAACAAGTTCTATTCATCCACATGAAGAAGATAGCTTAGGTAAAAACAATTAAATAACTTTTACCTATTAAATTGAAGCTATATAAGGAAGACGAAATAAAGTAAGGAGTAGTGATCCCATGGGTGTTCCTGAATTAGAAGAATACAAATTTGGTTTCCATGATGATGTCAAACCTGTTTTTAGTACTGGTGAAGGTTTAACTGAAGAAGTGGTCCGGGAAATTTCCGCTGTAAAAGGCGAACCAGAATGGATGCTAGATTTTCGTTTGAAATCACTAGCAGCATTTAATAAAATGCCGATGCAAAAATGGGGACCAGACCTTTCTGACATCGACTTTAATAAAATTAAATATTATCAAAAAGCCAGTGACAAGCCAGCTCGTGATTGGGATGATGTTCCTGATAAAATTAAAGATACTTTTGAAAAAATTGGGATTCCAGAAGCAGAACGAGCTTACTTAGCTGGTGCTTCTGCTCAATATGAATCAGAAGTGGTTTACCATAACATGAAAGAAGAATTTGAAAAGTTGGGGATTATTTTTACCGATACCGATTCAGCTCTAAAAGAGTATCCTGAACTTTTCAAAGAGTACTTTGCGCAATTGGTACCACCAACAGATAATAAATTAGCGGCATTAAATTCCGCTGTTTGGTCTGGGGGAACCTTTATTTATGTACCAAAAGGCGTGCGAGTTGATACACCATTACAAACGTATTTCCGAATCAACGCTGAAAATACCGGCCAATTTGAACGGACATTGATTATCGTCGATGAAGGCGCAAGCGTACATTACGTAGAAGGATGTACTGCACCAACTTATTCCAGCAATAGTCTGCATGCGGCAATCGTTGAAATTTTCACCAGAAAAGATGCTTACTGCCGCTATACTACGATTCAAAACTGGTCAGATAATGTCTACAATTTAGTCACAAAACGAGCTAAAGCCTATGAAGGTGCAACCGTTGAATGGATTGACGGAAACTTAGGTGCAAAAACAACAATGAAATATCCAAGTGTATACTTGGATGGTGAAGGTGCGCGCGGGACAATGCTTTCAATCGCTTTTGCTGGTGCTAACCAAATCCAAGATACAGGTGCTAAAATGATTCATAATGCACCCAATACATCAAGCTCTATCGTCTCAAAATCTATTTCAAAAGACGGCGGTGAAGTAAACTATCGCGGTCAAGTAACTTTTGGTAAGAAAAGTGCGGGATCGGCTTCTCATATCGAGTGTGATACGATTATTATGGATGAACTATCAAAATCAGATACGATTCCTTTTAACGAAATTCACAATAGCCAAGTCTCCCTTGAACACGAAGCAAAAGTTTCCAAAATTTCTGAAGAACAACTTTACTACCTGATGAGCCGTGGACTATCAGAATCAGAAGCGACTGAAATGATTGTCATGGGCTTTGTCGAACCATTCACCAAAGAACTTCCAATGGAATATGCGGTTGAGTTAAATCGTTTGATTAGTTATGAAATGGAAGGCAGCGTGGGGTAATAAAATTAAAGAGTACCAAAACATTGTTAATTCAATGTTTTGGGCTCTTTTTTTATTGTGATGATTTTTAGATTGGCTATGCAAATAAAGAGATAGGTGAAGTCAGTTTCTATTTTCTCATCATCTTCTGCATTGATACATCATAAGATATTTAGAAGTATAACTAGCAAAATAACTAGACAAGTAGTTGTCATGTAAATAATATTTTCAAATTTTCGTGTCTTTGTTTTAAAAAAGAAACCAGGTTCAGTTGAAAAGAAATTACTACGATACTTATGTGGGATAAAATTTCCTATTAATATTCCTACCAACAAGAGATAAAATGGCCAGTTTGGGGTAATTCTTCTAGCTAAAAATGCCCATGCTAACGAAATTCCAAATATTATATATTGAGTGATTGTTACAATTAAAAAAATTTTTTTATCTTTACTCAAACACTGTTCCTCCTTGTACGTTATATTTGTTTCATTTTACCATTCTAGTAAGTACCTAGATAGAATATTTTATCTTTTTCTGGGATATGTCGAGTTAAATTCTACAAATGAGAATTTTAACACTGAAACGTACATTAAGAATTTTAAATTCAATGATTTTTTCGTTATTTTATTTTGTATATGAAAAGTATATAAATCCATTTTGATAGCTATTTTATTTGCCTTTTTATGAGTCTTTTCAAATAGTAAAATCAGGCGATTAATACTTGAATTATTGTTTGAAACCTTGATAATATAAGGATTATCCCCTTTTTTATATTAAAATTTTTAAATCAGCTACTTTTTTGACTGCATTTGATAAGACTAGCGCCAACTTTTAATAATTCATCTTAATTTTGCGCTAATTATTTCAAAAAAATTGTTTATTTTAAAGGATTTAGATAGATAAAAAGCATTTTAATATAATGTATATCTAAATAAAAACAATTGTGATAAAATAAAATTTGGTTGGTATTATTGGTTTTGAAAGGTGGAAGATAAAAAAGAAAACGTTTTATAGATGATGCGTTATTTAAAAGGTGAGAACATGGTTTAGTAACAGAGAAACAGACAATTTAGGTAGTAAGTGATTTGCATAAAAAAAGTATACATATTATGAGTTTTACCGGAATAAAATTTTAAAGGGTCTACATAACATTAGAATAAAAATGAGGATACTGCTAAGAACATCTTTTAGACCTTGTACTTTGTAGCAAGGGTAATTGATGAAAGTAACTTATTTAGATAATAGTAAAACCTCTTATTAAAGGCGTTTAGATTCAATAGTTGATTGAGTTGGATGCGCTATCAATACAGTAGATCATTTTAGGTAAATTCAGATATGTATTGGGAGGAAAAGTGAAAATGAAAAAGAAATATTTTGCGCATGCTTTAGGAAGCGAAAAAAAATATCGTGCAAAAATGGTTAAGGCTAAAAAGCAATGGTTAGTGTATGGCTTAGTTTTTGGTAGCTTGATTTTGGGAGGATTATTAACCACGAATGGTATCAAAGCAGAAGCAGCTACTTGGGCACCCAATTCATCTGAAGAGATTGCTTCACGTATTTCAGAGGGTCAAAAAACTATTACCATGCAAACAGGAGATACTGTTTGGAATATAGGTGTTGCATTAAATATCAAAAATCCAATGCAATTATTATTTGATAATGGCTACAAAGATGGTGAACAGTACACACTTCCAGTTGGAACAGTAATTTCTTGGGATGGTAATCACGTAACCATTACAGATTCTAAAGGAAAAGTAATTGGTTCAGGTACCGTTACTGATGACAATAAATTGGATCCAAATAAAACAGTTGCAAATCAAATATCAGATGAGCCCGCAAATAATTACATAGAAACGAACGACGAAAAGAATGGTTCCAACGTAATAAATTCTTCCAATGAAAAGATAAGTAGCGGGACAATCTCAAACAATACCAGCAATAATAAAGTCATAAATACTGAAAACAGTCCAAGTAATGAACAAAAACCAGATACGAATACTGATAATAAGGAAAATACTAGTAGTAAACCGAATGAAAATGAAAGTAAACCAACTCCTGAAAAACCAGTAGATCCAGAAGAACCACAAAATCCAACAGACCCTGAAAATCCAACAGACCCCACACTTGAAGGCTTATATTCACAATTAGAAGCTGCAAAAACCAAATTAGCCGAATTAGAACAAGAACTTGCACAAGCGGAAATAGACTTGGAAAATGCGCAAGGGAGTCAAAGCGAGTTGGCAATCTTACAAGAGCACCTTGCAGATTGGTCAGGGAAACTTCCTGCAGCTAAAGATGAATTTTCAAGTAAAGATGCTTTAGCTAAAGAGGCAGAAGCTAAATATCAAGCAGCAGTACAAGAAACTTCAGATGCAATTGGAGTTCGCGACGAAGCATTTGCACAAGTAGAGGAATTAAATACAAAACAAGCAGCATTAACAGACGAATGGACTACTTTAAAAGCAATAATTGATAATGCAGGGGAAAACGCAACACCAGCTGACGTTGCACGTCTTGCTGAAATTGAAGCTGAAACTACAGCAATCGACCAACAATTAGTACCACTAGAAGCAGCATTAAATGAAGCACAAGCGACAGTGGATGCGAAGAACCAAGCAGAAGAAGTAGCAATGAATGAAATGAATCAACGTAATGAAGAAAGTGCAGATGCAGAAAATCGTGTAAATAGAATTGAAGCAGAGATTGCAAGCATTCAAGCACAAATTGATGCTATTGGTGATGCAGATATTCCAGCTCTTGAACAAAAAGTAGAAGACTTGAAACAAGCAATTGCAAAACAGAAGGAACTTATTAAAGAACTTGAAGCAAAAATTGCAGTGAAAGAACTTGAAGTTGCTAAAACACAAGCAATTAAAACAATTAACGGTTTAGGATACCTAACAAACGCAGAAAAAAGTAACTACATTAGTCAAGTAAACAACGCAGGTAATAAAGATACAGTTGCAGATATTGTTTCAGAAGCAAAAGCAAAAAATGAAACGAATAAGTACACACAAGAACTAACCAAACTTAAACAAGATGTAATCAAACAGATACAAAGTTTACAATACTTAACATCTTCACAGCAACAGGGGTATGTAAATCAAATCAATGCTGTAACTGAAAAAGAAGCAGTACAACCAATTGTAGATGCAGCAATTCAAAAAAACAATGAAAATAAAGCCACACAGGAACTAAAAAAAGCAAAAGAAGATGCAATTTCTGAAGTAAACACAATGAAATTCTTATCTAAAGATGAAAAAGAAGCTTATATAGGTCTAATTAGTGGCAAATATACAACTACTATTGAACGGGTTGAACAACTTCTAAACATGGCTCATGGTCACAATGATGCAAATGAGTTAAGACAGTACAAAGCAAAAGCAAAAACAAAAATTAACGCACTTAAAAATCTATCAGAAGTAGAAAAAACAAATTATGGTGAACAATTAGACTCTGCAAGTGATGAAAAAGAAGTAGATCTTATTGTTTCTCAAGCCAAATCACAAGATAAACAAAACCTAATAGAAGCAAAAACGGACGTAAAAGCTTCTCTTAAGGAGTTAGAATGGTTATCTATTGAAGAAGTAACAAACTTTACTAAACAGATTGATAATCAAACAACAACGGTAGGAGTATCAAATGTTCTTTCCAAAGCACAAAAACAAAACGTACTGAATGAAGAGAATGCAGCCAAGTTATTGGCACAAGTAAAAAAAGACGCAACAACAGAAATTTCTAATATGAAGTACTTAACAGCAGAACAAACAACTTCTTATCTAGATGCAGTAGACAACGCAACGAATTTGAAGGAAGTCAACAATACCTTAACAGAAGCAAGACAAACAAATAGTGCAGCTGAAGCAGTGGCTAAACTTAAAGAAGAAAAAGAAAATGGTATTACGACTGTTAATAGTTTACAAAATGTTTCCTCTCATGCTAAGCAAGGATATGTCACACGTATTAATAATGAAAAAACAGTTGAAGCTGTTAAAGCCATCGTAACAGAGGCAAAAGCAGCAGACGCAGCAATTAAAGAGCTGAATACAGCAAAAGAAACAAGTAAAGCAACAGTAAATGGGTTGCAATATTTAACTTCAGCACAAAAAACACATTACAATTCATTAATTAATAGTGCAGGCACAATTAAAGAAGTCACTAATATTGTAAATGAAGCGAAGAAAATTAATACCGATGCAAAAACATTAGCCGAAGCAAAAACATTAGCCGAAGCAAAAACAAAAGCAAAACAAACGGTTGATGGATTAAAGAATTTGTCCGCTTCGGAAAAACAAACATTTAAAAACAAAGTAGATGCTGCTACTACAGTTGTAGCTGTGAATAAAATAGTTTCAGACGCAAAAGCACAAGACCAAGAAAATGCAGAACAAGATGGTCTAGATGAATATAAAGAAGCAGCTAAATGGAAAGTTTTTATGGAATACGCATATTTAACAAATGCACAAAACGATGCTTTTCAAGTGCGAATTGATAAAGCAACCACAAAATCACAAGTTGATGCAATCGTGAAGGAAGCAAAAACACAGAATGATAAGAACCAACAAGAAATCAATAAACCAATTGAGGACAAGCGTAAAGAAGCACAAGCATTACTTAAAAAATATTGGGAACAAGGTAAAATTAATGGACTAGCATATGGTGCTTTCTTAAACGCCGTTAATCAAGCTAGTTCGATTGAAGATCTAGAGAATATCATCCAAATGATACATGATGAAGTGAACAATTAAAGTACAATAAAAAAGATGTACTTTGAAGCGAGACACAATATAGTTAGATCAAATACCGACTAGAAAATCTGGTCGGTATTTTTTATGCTGTTGTTTATTCTCGATATTAAACTTACAATCAATCCTTGAATTCGTTCTTTGATAGTCAAAGTAATTAATTCAATTTATTATCGCCTAAGACCAAAAACAACACCATTAAACTTTCCTGTAAAGAAAAAGGGCAATCTTTTTATAAGATTGCCCCTTGTTGGTATACTGAAGTAGAACTCATTTTGTTTTGAAAATTAGTGTAATACGTTAAAAGGAGGTTTTTGATGGGAAAAGTCGTTTTTTACGGAGCAATAAGTTTGGATGGCTATTTGGCAGATGATAATGATAATTTGCAGTGGTTATTTGATACGGATTTAGCTGGAATATCGACGTATAAAGATTTTGAGGAAAAAGTTGCAGCAGTAGTAATGGGACGAGTGACTTATGATGAGGTAATCGGACTACTAAAAGGAGAACCCTTATATCCTCAGAAACAAAAAATTATTTTTTCCCGCACACGAACTGATGAAATTCAGGAAGGCTATTTTACCCCTCAAGATCCTATTAAAGTCATTGGGGATTTAAAAAAGCAAGTTAAAGGTTACATTTGGATTGTTGGTGGTGGAAAACTTTTGACACATTTAATGGAAGCTAACTTACTAGATGAATACTGGATTCAAATTGCTCCAGTGCTATTGGGCAGTGGCAAACGATTATTTCCAAAGGGGGATTATCAACAGCGTTTGACTTTTGTTGATAGCACAACGATGGGGGAAATGGTAGAACTTCATTATCGCAAAAAAAATGGAATAAAGAAGGTATAAATGTGAAAAAATGGCGTTGGTGGCAAAAAATGTTGCTGGGAATTTTGGTTGTTTTTCTGTTTGTGACTGCAGGTGGTAGCTTATATCTAAAAGAGAATACGTATGAGCCAAGTAAAGCTGCTACGGTAATTAAACCTACAAAAGCGACAAAAGATTATGAGCTTTTTGTCAGTTCACAGCCAAATAAAAATGAAGAGCAAACCAATCTTATCTTTTATCCCGGTGCTTTAGTGGCACCTGCTAGTTATCGTATTTGGGCACAAGCAGTAGCAGATGCAGGTTATTCGGTTTATGTATTGAAGTTGCCGTTAAATTTAGCAGTACTTGCGCCAAATAAGGCGGATGTTGTTCTAGGGAAAAATGCCAAAGCGAAAAATGCCAAAGCAAAAAATATTTTGGTAGGCCACTCATTAGGTGGGGTAATGGCTAGTCGATATGGGCAAAATCATCAAAAGGAAATTGCCGGTATGATTTTTTTAGCTAGTTATCCTGATGAAAAAGGTTCGCTTAAAAAAGTGAATATTCCCGTCTTATCTATTACTGCAAGTCAGGATCAGGTTTTAAATAAAACCCAATATCAAAAATCAAAAGCTTATTTGCCAGATAATACTACTTTTTTAGAAATTAAAGGTGGTAATCATGCTGGTTTTGGCAGTTATGGTGCACAAAAAGGCGATGGTAAAGCTACAATTTCTAATTCACAACAACAAAAAGAGCTGAGTGAGGCTATCATTAATTGGTTAAAGAAAATCAAGTCGTAAAAGCTGCTTGCAATTTAACAACTAAAAAACTCATAAAGCAATCTGCTAGTATCGTTTTACTGGAATGTTTAAAGACTAAACATTGTTCTTTTCTTTTACTTTAAATTGAAAACGTTATTTCAAATAAAGTTATGAAGAAATGATGAATTTTTTACGTTTGAAAATTAGGTGGAGGTGCCAAAAAATAAAAAAATAATTTTCATTATAAGATAAACGCTGCTGGATAAGCTGTTTGACCTGTTAGAATAACGTTTTTCTTATAAAAAAATCTATGAAAATTATTATGCAAAATGCTTGCAATTACCAAAAATGGGTGTATAATGACACATTGTCACATGACATGGCGTCATTTATTTAAAGTGAAAATTTTTAAAGTAAGGAGGAGAGATCATGCCAAAGGAAACCTTTTTTCATCTGACTAAAGAAAAGCAGCAACGGATTATGAAAGCTGCGAAAAAAGAGTTTTCCAGAGTACCTTTAGGGGACGCGTCTATTGCTCAAATTATTAAGGATGCCGGTATTCCTCGTGGCAGTTTTTATCAGTATTTTGAAGATAAAGAAGATCTTTATTATTACTATTTTCAAAGTATGCGAAGAGATAGCCAGCAAGAACTCAATAATGCAATGGAAGAAGCACAAGGGCAACTTTTTGATGGTTTTGAAATTTACTTTACTAAAATGGTCAAAGAAGTGTTACATGGAGAAAACGCAGCGTTTTACAAAAATTTATTTATGAATATGGACTATCGTTCTTTTCATAAAGTTGCGCCTCACCTAGGTAAGCAACAGGCACCACCACTTCATGCTACTGATGCCAGACAAGAACATCGGAAGAGTATGCAGGCGTTTTATAACATGATTGATCTAACGACTTTAAAAGTTCAAAATCAAAAAGAGTTGAAAATTTTAGTCAAAATGTTGATGCACGTCGTTTTTTCTACGGTTGCAGAAGGCTATCGTCATCTGGTAGGACAAGATGATTTTGATATGGAAGAAGCTTTATACGATTTTTCATTAAAGCTTAACTGGCTAAAAAGCGGTGCTACTAAATCTGAAGAAGAAAAATCTAATATGTAAGGAAGGTTGCAGACGTGAAATTATTTAAATATCTAGGCAAATACTGGTATGCAATCCTAGCGGCACTGGTACTCTTAGGAATTCAAGCGCATAGTGATTTGACATTACCAAGCATTACGTCAGACATCGTGGACGTAGGAATTCAACAAGGCGGTTTGGAAAATCCAACCCCAGAAACAATTCGAAAATCTACGCTTTCAGCAGTTGAACTTTTTATGACTGATGCTGAAAAAGATACGATTAAAGAAAACTATAAAGCCGGCACTAAAACAGTGGATGGCAAAAAAGTTGAGGTATATAACCTCAATTTACAAAAAGGGATGACCAAAGAAAAGCTAGCGAAAATTTTTGAATTACCAATGATGATGCTCGCTTCTTCTCAGGCCAAAGATTCAAAAGACGGCAATGCCGCCAAAGAAATTTTAGATACCTATCAAAAACTAGGTACAGATGGTAAAAAAGCACAAGAATTAGGTGCACAGGCTAAATCGTTAGGCGAACAAGCCCAAACTGCAGCAACAGAGGCCCAAACAGCAGCGGCAGCTGGCGACATGGCAACAGCGCAAACAAAAGGTGCACAAGCGCAACAACTCGCTGATGAAGCAAAAGAAAAAGGTGCACAAGCGCAAAAAATTGGCGATGAATTGCAAAAGACCAATGATGCGATGCCTGAAAAAGTAGCAGCAGCGAGAAAAGAAACGAAAGCTGAACTGGGTGACATGGGTGAAGATTCCATGAAAACAGTTGGTGTCCAATTAACATTAGCTGAATATAAAGCATTAAACAAAGACACAAAACAAATTCAAACTGATTATATGGTGAAAAAAGGAACACAGATGATTATCTTAACTTTAATTTCAGCAGCGGCTGCTATTTTAGTTGGTTTAATTGCTTCTTTAGTTTCATCTTCTGTCGGTAAAAATTTACGGGTTGGACAATTCGATCAAATTTTAAAATTTTCCAATGCCGAGATGGAAAAATTCTCACCAGCTTCATTAATCACTCGTAGTACTAATGATATTCAACAAATCCAAATGGGGTTAGTTATGACCATTCGTATGGTTTTATATGCTCCAATCTTAGGGCTTGGCGGGATTTATGAAGTTTATAAAACAGGAACTGGCATGGGCTGGATCATCGGCGTTGCCGTTGGATTAGTTTTGATTTTAGTTTTGACATTACTTGGTTTTACGATGCCAAAATTCAAGAGCTTACAAAAATTAGTCGACCGCGTGAACTTGGTTTCTCGTGAAATTATCACTGGTTTACCTGTTATTCGTGCTTTCTCCCGTGAAAAATATGAAGAAAAACGTTTTGACGGTGCCAATACTGATTTAATGAAAACACAAATGTTTGTTAACCGTTCAATGTCCATTATGATGCCAATTATGATGTTACTTATGAATGGGATTTCTGTCTTAATCGTTTGGGTCGGCGGTCACAATATGGATGCCGGTCAATTACAAGTTGGGGATATGATGGCATTTATCACGTATACAATGCAAATTGTCATGGCCTTTATGATGCTTTCAATGGTTTCAATTATTTTACCTCGTGCGAATGTTTCTGCTGGACGGGTAGATGAAATCTTAGAAACAAAACCAACTATTACTGATCCAGACCAACCACAAGATGATCACGACTTTACTGGTGAAGTGAAATTTGAAGGTGTTACTTTCCATTATCCTGATGCAGAAGAAGATGTATTGCATCACTTGAATTTCACAGCTAAACCAGGTCAAACAACAGCCTTAATCGGTTCAACTGGTTCTGGTAAATCGACTGTTGTAAACTTAATTCCACGTTTGTTTGATGTTTCAACTGGTCGTATTACAATTGACGGTGTTGATATTCGTCAGATGAGTTTACACAAACTTCATGATTTAATTGGTTTTGTACCACAAAAAGGGGTTTTATTCTCTGGTGATATTAAATCAAATATTAAATTTGGGAACGTCGATGGTATTTCAGATGAACAAATGAAAAAAGCGGCCATGATTGCTCAAGCAGAAGAATTCATTAATTCAAATGATGCAGGTTATGATCGTGCTATTTCTCAAGGCGGGACCAATGTTTCTGGTGGGCAAAAACAACGTTTGGCGATTGCGCGTGCGTTAGCCAAAGATCCAAAAATCTTAATTTTTGATGATTCTCTTTCTGCGTTAGATAATAAGACAGATGTCGCTTTACGACGAGCATTAGCCGAAAATGTTAAAGGTATTACGCAAATTATCGTAGCACAAAAAATTTCGACGATTTTACATGCCGATAACATTATTGTTTTAAATGAAGGTCGGATTGTTGCACAAGGTACTCACGAAGAATTGATGGAAACATCTGCTGTTTATCAAGAAATTGCTTCTTCACAATTGAGTAACGCTGAATTGGGCTTAGAAGCAGAATAGGAGGCGAAGAAAATGGCAGAAAATAAACAACAAACTCCCCGTGGCGGTCGTGGCCCAATGGGTGGCGGCATGGCCGGTGGCGAAAAAGCCAAAGACTTTAAAGGCACCATTAAAAAATTAGTCTCCTATATGGCAGAATACAAGATTGCAGTCTTGTTTGTCATGATATTCGCAGCAGCGTCAACTGTTTTTAATATCTGGGGACCAAAAATCTTATCAAAAGCCATTACAGAATTATTCAATGGCTTAATCAAAAAATATCAAGGTACTGGTGGCATTAACTTCGATAAAATCGGTCAAATTCTACTCTTTATGTTGGGTTTGTATTTAGTCGCAGCACTCTTTGGTGTGATGCAAGGCTGGATCATGTCGACTGTTACTCAAAAGATTACTTACCGGATGCGTAAAGAAATTACCGAAAAAATTAATCGGATGCCAATGAACTACTTTGAAAGCCGGACAACTGGTGAAGTTTTATCCCGTATCACTAATGACGTGGATACTTTAGGTCAATCATTAAACCAATCTGTTACACAGTTAATTACTTCGACATTTACTATTGTCGGTGTAATTATCATGATGTTATCTATTTCTGTTCAAATGACGGGAATTTCAGTTTTGATTGTGCCAATTTCCTTGTTGTTAATTATGTTTGTCGTGAAATATTCACAAAAATATTTTGCTACCCAACAAAAATATTTAGGTAAAATTAACGGTCAAGTAGAAGAAACTGTCGGTGGCTATAACATTGTTCATTTGTTTAACGATGAAGAAAATGCCATGAAAGAATTTAAAGAACAAAATGATATCTTATTCAAATCTGCTTGGAAATCACAATTTCTTTCAGGTTTGATGCAACCAATCATGAACTTTGTTGGTAACTTAGGTTATGTTGCAGTGGCGATTATTGGTGGGATTTTAGCTTACAACGGCACAATTACCGTTGGGGATATTCAAGCCTTCATTCAATATGTCCGCAACTTAACTCAACCAATTGCGCAATTAGCGCAAGTTTCAAATATGTTGCAATCAATGGCAGCAGCAGCTGAACGTGTTTTTGAATTCTTAGGTGAAGATGAAGAGGCACAAACTGTTGAAAATCCAGTTAAAATCGGAAAAGTTAAAGGTGAAGTGGACTTTGAACACGTACACTTTGGCTATACACCAGATAAAATTATCATTAACGATTTTAGCAGCCATGTTGATCCAGGTCAGATGGTGGCAATCGTTGGGCCGACTGGTGCTGGTAAAACGACAATGGTTAAATTGTTAATGCGTTTTTATGACGTGAATTCTGGTGCTATTAAAATTGACGGTCATGATATTCGTGACTTTAACCGAGCTGATTTACGTCAAAACATCGGGATGGTTTTACAAGATACTTGGTTGTTCAAAGGAACCATTATGGACAACTTACGCTATGGTAATTTAGATGCAACTGATGAAGAAGTTTATGCCGCGGCCAAAGCTGCCCATGTGCATCACTTCATTGAAACATTACCTGGTGGTTACAATATGGAACTTAATGAAGAGTCTTCCAACATCTCTCAAGGTCAAAAACAGTTGCTAACAATTGCGCGGGCAATTTTAGCAGATAAACCGATCTTGATTTTGGATGAAGCGACATCTTCTGTTGATACACGGACGGAAGTCTTAATTCAAAATGCCATGAACAACTTAATGGCTGGCAGAACTTCTTTTGTTATTGCTCACCGCTTGTCAACGATTAAAGATGCCGACAAGATTCTTTATATGCAAGATGGGGATATTAAAGAACAAGGTACCCATGAAGAATTATTAGCCAAAGGTGGTTACTATGCGCAACTTTACAATTCTCAATTTGAAGAGTTGGCAGGCTAAAAATTAATACTAGTTGCGGCTCATACTTTGAAATAACTTTCAAAGTATGAGCCGTTTTTTTTGTTTAATGAAAAAGTATTTTAAGCAGCCAGAACATGTCCTATAAAGCTGCTGAATTTCACGACAACTCGCCAGCCAAATAGTAGTAGCTAGTTTAAGAAAAATTTAGTAAGTCTATGCTATACTAAAAACAAGCTATCAAGAGAAGCTAAGAGAACAGGCTCTATGACGCTTCAGCAACCTGTCCATGACATCCATGACAAGGTGCTCCATCCTGCCAAAAGGAAAGATAGGGGGAAATAAGATGAAAAAAAGATTTACCGGTGACTATGCACTTTATTTGCGCTTTTTAGTTCGTGGTGGCCCTAGAAGTTTTGCCGAAGCCATGGCATACCATCATGTTAAGGGGAAATTTCAGCATTTGACCATTTCAAAAGAAGATTTAGCTGCTATGAAAGTGCAAATGGAAGAAGAGAAAAAAGAATCCGAAGAAAATCTGCGGAAGCTTATTCGCTCACTGTCACAAGGTAGAGTGATTAAAGGGAACTTTCCAGCGCCGACTACAAAACAAGAAAAACTGCATCACGAAAAGCCAATACCTGATAATGTGGTGGCTTTTCGAAAAAGAAAATCATAAAGAATAAAAAGTTCAAAAAGACCAGTGTGATCTCTTCCAAAAGTTAGCTTTTCAGCCAATTTTTGGAAGGTGTTTCACCCAGGCTAGTCTTTTTGAACTTTTTTTATTTCATCTTTGGTGACGATTTGACGAATTAATTCGAGTAGCTTTTCCATTATTGGCGGTAAAATGCTGCTATTGCGATAGACAAGGGAAATGAGAAATTGAGGTTGATTATTATCGGTCAAATCCAAGGTAACTAAATTATCATCTGAATTAATGGCCAATTCCGCTAAAAAGCCGACTCCCATGCCAGACTTAATCATGCCTTTTAAAATATCTAAATCATCACTTTGATAAATGACTTGTGGATCCAAATTATTTTGCTGACTGAGACGTAAAAAAGCATGGTGATGGACATATTGCTCACTTAACAATAAAAATTTCTCTGTCGCCAGCTTTCCAAAGGCCACTTCTTTTTGGTGTGCCAGGGGATGATTTTTAGCTACTACAATTTTGAATTTCTTTTTCGTTAAAATTTCAGCAGATAAAGATTCAACTTGAATCGGATCTAATGAGCCGATGAGACCAACATCCAATCTACCAAGTTTGACTTGACGTAGCAAATTCTCTGAACCTTCCCGCCGAATGATTAAATGGGGTAAAATATCTGCTTTTAGCAATTGAGGAGATAACTTGGGAAAATAATAATTACCAATAATAGGAGGTAGCCCTAATGGTAGTTTTTTGATTGTTAAATGACTGATTTCTTCTTTGGCAATCCGTAACTCCCGTAAAATTGTATTGACGTGCTGTAGAAATTGGCGGCCAGCACTGGTCAATGCGACATTTTTATGTGCTTGACTACGGTTGACTAAGGGAATATTTAATTCCGTTTCTAATCGTTTTATAGCATAAGTAATAGTTGGTTGGCTCACATGATAAAATGCGGCAACCTTTGAATAGCTTTTTTCTAAGGCAAGACGTTGAAAGTATTCTAAATCACGAATATTCATCTAAGACCTCCTATTTGACGTATGTAAATAAATACCTGTATCCTTTTCATATAAACAATATTTATCATAACGTTTCTTTTTGACTATAACAAGTGGCAGGAACTATTCTAATTGTTGTAAAGGATATGAAAAATAGGAGGAAGATAGTATGAAAGGCATTGGAGTTTTAAACAATCCATTTTTAAACAAAGGAACTGCTTTTACCAAAAATGAAAGAGAAAAATTAGGTTTAGTTGGCATGTTGCCTAGTCATGTGCAAACACTAGAAGAACAAGCAGTCCAAGCTTATGGTCAATATTTAAGTAAAACTAGCGACTTGGAAAAACGAATTTTTCTAATGAATATTTTCAATACTAATCGTACCTTGTTTTATAAATTAATGGGCCAACATATTGTAGAATTTATGCCTATTGTTTATGATCCAACCGTAGCTGATTCAATTGAACAATACAATGAATTATTTGTGCAACCACAAAATGCCGCCTTTTTATCAATTGATGCACCAGAAGATATTGAAGTAAGTTTAAAAAATGCCGCTGCCGGTAGAGATATTCGTTTAATCGTGGTCACAGATGCAGAAGGTATCTTAGGGATTGGTGACTGGGGTGTCAACGGTGTAGATATTGCGATTGGTAAACTAATGGTATATACAGCAGCCGCTGGTATCGATCCGAGCCAAGTTTTACCGGTATCATTAGACGCTGGAACGAATAATGAAAAATTATTGAATGATCCTTTATATTTAGGCAATAAACATGAACGCGTTTATGGTGAACGTTACATGGACTTTGTCGATAAATTTGTGACAGCTGCTACAAAATTATTCCCTGAACTATTATTGCACTGGGAAGACTTTGGCCGTAGTAATGCAGCAACGATTTTGGAAAAATATCAAGATAAAATTACGACATTTAATGATGATATTCAAGGAACTGGGATTGTTGTTTTAGCTGGCGTTTTGGGAGCAATGAATATTGCCCAAGAAAAATTAACCGACCAAACCTTTTTAACTTTTGGGGCTGGTACTGCCGGTGTCGGAATTGCTAACCAATTATTAGATGAATTAATTCGTGAAGGCTTAAGTGAAGAAGAAGCAAGAAGTCGTTTTTATTTGGTAGACAAACAAGGTCTGTTGTTTGAAGATACACCAGATTTGACAGAAGGACAAAAAGCATTCGTACGTAAACGTGATGAATTTGATCAAAATATTGACTTAACCAATTTAGAAAATGTTGTGAAAACTGTTCATCCAACGGTTATGATTGGTACTTCAACCCAACCGGGTGCTTTTACTGAAACGATTGTAAAAGAAATGGCTGCACATACAAATCGTCCCGTTATTTTCCCACTTTCAAATCCAACCAAATTAGCTGAAGCAACAGCAGCAGATTTAATTCATTGGACAGAAGGCAAAGCTTTAGTAGGTACAGGAATTCCAGCTGCAGATGTAGAATATAACGGAGTAACTTACCAAATCGGGCAAGCTAACAATGCATTAATGTATCCTGGTTTAGGTTTAGGTATTATTGCATCGACTGCTAGTCGGGTAAATGGTGAAATGTTATCACAAGCAAGCCACGCTTTAGGTGGTTTAGTTGATACTTCAAAACCAGGTGCCGCAGTTTTACCACCAGTTGCAAAACTTGCTGAGTTTTCAGAACGAATTGCAGAAGTTGTGGGTCAAAGTGTCTTAGATCAAAAATTAAATAAAGAACCAATTGAAGACATTAAAGCAGCGGTTAAAGCAACAAAATGGGTTCCTGAATATTAAAGAGAGAAGGGGTTATTGTGGTATTCTTTCAATCAATTCAAAGTGTTATTAGTATTATTTTGATGATTGCATTAGGTTATATCTTGAAAAGACAAGGTTGGTTTGATGATAATTTTGGCAAAAATATTTCCAGCTTAATTACAAAAATTGCGTTACCAGCTTCAATTTTTGTTTCTGTTTTAAAATATTTGACTAAAGATAGTTTGGTTTCATTATCTGGTAGTCTTTTATTTCCAGTTTTAGGCGTTATTATTGGTTATCTTATCGCCTATCTATTAGTAAAAGTGATGAAAATTCGTCCAGGACGTCGCGGTATTTTTATGAATGGCGTCGTAAATGCAAATACGATTTTCATTGGGTTGCCGTTAAATATTGCTTTATTTGGTGATAAGGCGTTACCATACTTTTTAGTTTATTATGTGACGAATACGATTTCGACTTGGGCTTTTGGGGTATTTTTAATTTCAAATGATGACCCTACAAAAGAAAAAGGAAGCCAAAAAGCTAAATTAAACTGGAAGAAATTATTGCCACCACCACTCTTAGGTTTTATTGTGGCATTAATATTTCTAATTTTTAGTATTCCTGTACCAAGTTTCATCAACGCAACATTAGGTTATGTTGGTGGAATTGTAACACCGTTATCACTACTTTATATTGGGATTGTCTTATACGATGCTGGTTTGAAGAGTATTCGTTTTGACCGAGATACTGTGGTAGCATTAATTGGTCGTTTTGTTTTATCACCGGTTATTTTGATTGGTTTAATTAGCTTAGGTTCATCTATGTTTGATATTCATTTGGCTAGTTTATTAAAACAAACATTGATCGTTCAATCAGCGACACCAATGTTAGCGGTATTGCCTATTTTAGCGGCAGATGCCCATGGCGATGTTAAATATGCAACGAACTTGGTAACAACAAGTACTATTTTGTTCGTTGTAGTAGTACCAGTCTTAATGGCTATCATCCAATATATTTAACAGAAATAAAACATTCAAACACAAGCGCTACTTTTATCATTTTTATCATGATAGAAAGGTGTTACGTGTTTGAATGTTTTTTTATTTTGGTCGAAAAATTATTGTGAAAAATCAAAATTAGAATATTTATTTTATTTTTTGCTTTTATTTTACACAATAGGATAAAATAGAATTGGATGAAAAAATAAAGTGAATTGGGGGAGAAAAGATGAGTGAGTATTACTATATTCTGTCTTTGTATAAGGAAAAACAACGTTATGTTGTTAAAGTAATTCTTTTGTCTGTTATTTTGTTGTTGGTAGCCAGTTTGATTGTGGTCTTAGATTTATTGCGAGTGAGTCCATTTATCTGGTATTTTATCGCGATGGGAATTGTTTTATTTCAAATGAAGAAGATGAAAACAGAAAGTGAGAACTACGATCAATTAGTTGGTTTTTTAAAGCGCTATCAATTAGAAACGCTTCAAAATGATGAACTTGTTTTTTTTATTGATTATCAGTTACAGCATTATTTTGAACGAGAGTCGCGTGAACTATTTGCTCGTTTGCAAAATAAAAACACAACTGATGATGTAAAAGCGATCAGTGACTTGCTGGAAATTATTGGAGAAATCACTTCTTATTACAATTATCTTTCTGATGATCATGAGTTAAAAGAAGATATTGAGATCTCTTTACAATGGTATCGTGATTCTATTGAAAATCGTAAACAAAATTTAGTTTAAAAAGGAGTAAATATGAAGTTAAGACGAGACATTTTAGGTGTAGTACTAGCTTTTATGAGTGCGGGATTTGTCGCGACAGGGTTAAATACAGACGCTTATCAAGCCGTTTATGATACTCAAGTAAAGCAAGAGCAAAAAGTACAACAAGCGATTAATTCCGAATTTATCACAAGCCAAGATAAAAAAGATCTTCAACAAACCGTAACAAACTTTGCAAAAATAAAAAATAGGGAAAATCGCAGTGGTTTAAAAGAAAAAATTAATCAACAAGAAAAGTTGTTACATAAAGTGAACTTACGATTGGTGAAAAAAGAAGCCAAAGTAGCAGCACAAGAATATCAACTGGTAACAGCAGATTTGACTGAGTTAAACGAAAAAAGCCAAGAGCCATTTATTACAGCTGACGATGAAGCAAAAGTGACTGCCTTAACCAACGAACTCGCAGAAATTACCTCACCACAAAAGGTAAAGCCAGTCCGAACACTAGCTTCAAAAACGGAGAAATTAGCAACAGAAATGAAAGCAAATCAAGCAGAGATGCTAGAGTTTGTTGCGAATTTAAAAGAAGATAATAAGATCGCAAGTGATTTACAAAAACATAAATTTCTAACTAAAAATGATAAGACAGAACTGGCAAATTTACAAAAAGAAAATGAAAAGTATTTTTTAGATGCTGATGATTTACTAGTATTAAAAAGTCATTTTGATAGTTCTAAAAGTAAGGTAACAACGCTCAAAAGTCGTGCAACGGCTACGGAGCAAGACTTTAAAGAGAATGAAAAAGTTGTCCGAGAATTGATTAAGGCAACAAATGAACTATTATCTAAAGGAGATTTAAATTCTGACGAAAAAACGGAGTTAAAGCAAATTAGAAGCGTCCTAAACGATGCCTTAGGTTTAAAAAATTACCAACCGGGTGATTTAGCAAATAACTATACTACTCTGAAAACAAGTTACGATAGCTCCTATAAAGTAAGTAGTGAACGTCAGGAAAAAGCAAAAAGACTTGCTGCAGAAGCTGCTGCCAGAAAAAAAGCAGCTGAACTGAAAGCTGCCAAAGAAGCGCAAGAAAAAGCAGAACGCCAAAAAGAAGCGCAAGCCCAAACAGTTGCTAATACTCCTTCAAATAATGAAACTCCTGCGCCGATTCAAACTTCTGCTGGATGGTATCAAGCGCCAAATGGTTATAAGTTTTTAAAAGTAGAAAGTGGTAAAACTTACGGTCAAGTAAAAAATCCAGGTAATTTTAGTTTAATTACCGTAGCGCAAGCTGCAAATTATACTCCTGGCCATGGAAATGGCTCTGCCAAGCAGTAGCATAATGAAATTACGATAGAAGTAAACAATTTTAAGAAACAAAATAGAGTATTCGAAAGTGCTTCTTAATTTTTTGAGGAATTTCGACTTATTCAAGTAGAGATTGATTTTAGTATAGGGGTAACTAGGAAAAATGAAGTGTGGCAAGATTTTTGTCACACTTCATTTTTTAGGTTAAAGGCTTATTTGACTTTTAAAAAGGAATAAAGCTGATAAATTTAATTTCTGATGCAAGAGTTTAACGAGCCTGAGCAATTTTTTTTATTTCACAGTGTAATCTCGTTTTTTTACTGCTAAAATTAACATAAGAGAAAGTTTTAGAAAGAGGTACGAGATGACACAATTTAAAATTGCATTTTTTGATATTGATGGTACGTTAGCGGATAATGAATTACCTCGTGATTTGGGAATTATAGAAAGGATTCCTTCTTCTGCCAAAGAAGCACTACGCCAGTTAAAACAAAACGGAATTGAACCTGTGATTGCTTCAGGACGCAATTATTTGATGTTGCAAGAATTTGCTACAGAATTAGGCGTTGAAAGTTTAGTGGCCTCGAATGGCACACAAGTTTTGTACAAAGGAAAAGAACTAGCTTGTCATCCCATCCCACCTTCACTTTTAAAAGAAACAATGTTAGCTTTTGATCAGCAACAAATTCACTATATTATTGAAACACCAGATCGTTTTTTGGCAACGAGTGAAAAAGTTGCAACAGAAGATGCTGCCGCAAAATATATCGAGTATGTCACAGATATTAAAACTTTACCAGCAGACGTGATTCAGTTAATTGTTCGTTTGGAAGATCGTAGAAGTATTCAAATAAAAAATGAATTACTCGTGGCAGAAAAAGTTGCACCAGTGGTTATGGATGTGCACTTGGCTCATGTATCAAAAGCGACAGGTGTCCATGAAATCTTAAAAAAATTGAACATTAAACCAGAAGAAGCGCTAGCTTTTGGGGATGAAGAAAATGATTTAGCCATGTTTGATGCAGTTGGATATCCAATTGCTATGGGCAATGCTTGTGATGCTTTAAAAGAAAAGGCAAAATTTGTCACCAGCAAAGTGGGTGAAGACGGTATTTGGCAGGCTTGTCAGAAATTAGGATTAGTTAAATAAAAGAAACCTACTTGTTAACTTTGGACCAATGTTATGAGCTTTCAAAAGTTAGACTAAAAATCTAGCCTTTTGGATTGCTACAAAGGTGACCGAAATAACAAGTAGGTATTTTTTATTCAAATTCTTCGTATTCGTTAGGATCTTGGTCGTTAATGCGACCATCGGCTTTATTTAGTGCCGTAATCGCCTCAATTTCATTTGGCATTAAAGCAAAATCAAAAATATCCAAGTTTAAACGTTGATGCGTTAGTGAACTTGCTTTAGGAATTGGCACAATACCACGTTCATGGTGCCAACGTAAAATAATCTGACCAGCATTTTTATGGTATTTTTTTGCTAAATCTTGAATCAAGGGTTCATTTAATGATGCACTGGCGCGACCCAAAGGACTCCAAGCTTCTGTTATAATACCGCGTTTTTTATTTTCTGCGACCATTTTTTCTTGTGTCCAATAAGGATGTAATTCAATTTGATTAACCGCAGGGGTGACACCTGTATCACTGATGATTTTATCTAAATGTTCAGGTTCAAAATTTGAAACACCAATTGAACGGATAAGTCCCAATTTTTGAGCAGTTACTAGTGCTTGCCAAGCTTCAGAATAAAGACCACGTTTTGGAAGTGGCCAGTGAATCAAGAAAAGATCAAAATACGCTAACCCCATCCGTCGTAAAGATTCTTGAATAGACAATAATGCATCGTCGTAGTGATGGTATTTACCCGGTAATTTTGAAGTGATAAAAAATTCTGAACGAGGAATACCAGAGCGCCGCACTGCCTCACCTACAATTCCCTCGTTATCATAGTTTGTCGAAGTATCAAGCGCACGATAGCCATCACGAATAGCACTTAAAATTTGTTGCATTCCATGGTCGCCACGAATTTTATATGTGCCAAAACCTAGTGCTGGAATATAATTGCCATCATTTAAAACAAAATTTGGTACGGTCATCATTTCTCCTCCTTAAAATGTTCTTTTTTTAAACTTATCACGAAATTTAATTTGAGTGAAATGATAGGGTGTCCGTTTTGGAAGTTATTAAGCATAATCATCTAGCCTACTTGACTTACTGCAATGTTTTCCAATGTATTAGAAAATATTTTAATTTACTCGCTAGTTTGCGCTAAAAAATTAGCAATCTGCCAGCACTTCTCTTGTCATAACTCGTTTTGATAGTTACAATTAGATTAGAAAAAAATGAGTTTTTTAGATGGATTGTTAAAGAGGAGGAATTCCAGTGAAGCGGATTTTTTTACTAATGGGTACGTTATTACTTTTAGCCAGTGGCGCTTGTGGCTATTTTTTATATCAAAATCAACAACTTTATCATCATTCGCTAGAGCAAGCAGATGAGGCGATTGCCAAAAAAGATTACCGGAACGCTGCGATTCATGTAGAACGAGCCCTATTTATTAAAAAAAGTTCTAAAGAAGCGTTAGCCTATAAAGAACAGTTGGAACCAGCTATGACTCTTAGTGATGAGAGCAATCTGGATTTGACATTTATCAGCCTTCAGAGCAAGAAAATTTTGCAGATCCCGCAAGGCTCAGCAGAATTAAAAGCACAAGCTCGTGCCTGGCAAGATGAAGTTGCAAGATTAACGGAGGAAAAAAAGGAGCTACAAAATAATTTAACGGAACTTCAGACAGCATTAAAGCAAAATAATGTTGTTAAAGCAGAAGCGGAACTTGAAATTCTAAATAAAGCAGATGAACAAGCAACACACCTGAGTGAAATTTGTGAACAACGCAATACGTTAGCTTTAGAATTTGAAATACTTATTACAAAGCAAAAAGAACAGTTACAAAAAGAGGTAAATAAAGCCAAAGAATTATTAACAGTAGGAAATTATCAAGAAGCTACTGCTATCCTGAATAATTCATAGCTC